>NZ_CP006704.1:4850162-6062703 GCF_000739375.1 Comamonas testosteroni TK102
CTCCAATGGCAGCTCCCGGCGTCCGGCCAGCTGGCGCAGATCGCCACCGGCGCAAAAATGACCGCCCTCGCCCGTGAGCACGACCGCGCCCACACTGGCGTCAGCCGCAGCATCCACCAGCGCGGTCGTGACGGCCGCGTAGAACGCGGGCGACAACGCATTGCGCGCAGCCGGGTTGTTATTGCTCAGCACCAGCACGGCACCTTCGCGGCGGGTCAGCAGGACTTCACTCATCTTCGTTCTCCAGTTTTAGGCAGCACTTCCCGTCTGTAGACGGCCCACTCCGCCAGGGACAGCCAGCAAGGGCCTACGCCGGCCGCGCCGCCCCGCAGCGAGGCTGTCGCCGGCTGCCCGTATGCCCCCTTCCAGGGGGAAGGCGCGAAGCGACTCAGGGGGTAGCTCATTTCAGCCCAGGGCCATGAAACGCGCCAGGTGATGGTCCTCGTCGCCAAACTGGTGGTCGATCATGATCAGTCGCTTGGCGTAATGCGCCAGCGGCAGCTCCCAGGTCATGCCGATGCCGCCATGCATCTGTATGCTTTCCTCGGCCACCAGGGTCCCCACGGAGCCCACGGTGTACTTGGCCGCAGACAGCATCTTCTCGCGCTGCGTGCCCTGGGCGTTGTCGATGGCATCGGCCGCATTGATGACGGTGGAACGCACCTGCTCCACCTCCAGCAGCAGATCGGCCATGCGGTGCTGCAGCGCCTGGAAGCTGCCGATGGCCACGCCGAACTGCTTGCGCGTCTGCAGATACTCCAGCGTGTTCTGCTTGGCCACATCCATGGCGCCCAGCGCCTCGGCAGCCAGCGCCAGCAACGCAAAGCCCTGAATATGCTCGAGCACGCCATGGCCCTGGCCCTTGGCACCCAGCAGCGCATCCTCGGCCAGCAGCACATTCTCGAAGATCAGCTCGGCGGCGCGGCCGCCTTCCATGCGGCTATAGCCGCGCTTGGCGATGCCGGCGGCCTTGCCGTCGACCAGGAACAGGCTGATGCCGGCAGTATCGAACATGCCGCCTGCGGTGCGCGCGGACACCAGCAGCAGATCGGCTTTTTCGCCAAAGGCGACCACGCTCTTGGCGCCGTTGAGCACCCAGCCCGTGGCGGTCCTGACCGCCGTGGTCGTGACCTTGTTGAGCTCGTAGTGGCTGCCTGGTTCGTCGTGCGCCAGAGCGGCGATCGCGCTGCCCGCGATGATGTCATCCAGCTGGCGCATCTGCGCTTCGGTGCCGGCCGCAATCAGGGCCTGGCCCACGACCAGCGCGCCCAGCAGCGGCTCGGCTACCAGGCCGCGACCCAGTGCCTCGAACACCACGCTGATGTCAAAGCCCGAGCCGCCAAAGCCGCCCACCGCTTCGGGAAACAGCGCGCCGATCGCACCCAGCTCGGCAAATTGCGCATACAGCGCGGGGCTGTGACCTTCTGCGCCATAGGCCAAATGGTTGCGCTGCTCGATGCCGTACTGCTCGGCCACAAAGCGGTTCAGGCTGTCCGCCAGCATGCGGCGGTCTTCGGTGTGTGTGAAGTTCATGACAAATTCTCTCTACCCAACAGGTCATCTATCCAGATCGCTCGGCATCACCGCTTTCGAGGGAGACACCGAGCAAGAGCCGCCTCGCAGCAAGGGTGTCGTCCCCCTTGGGGGGAAGGTGCGGGGCCGCCCAGGCGAAGCGACTCAGGGGGTTACAGGTTCACAAGCCCAGAATCATCTTGGAGATGATGTTCTTCTGAATTTCGTTGGAGCCACCGAAGATCGACAGCTTGCGGTAGTTGAAGTAGTTGGCCGAGGCCGTGGCGGCTTCGTCGATGCCGCCCAGCGGCGCCTGGTCATAACCTTCGTACTGGGCCTCGTCGATATAGGGCACGGCATACACGCCCATGGCGCGGCGGATCAGCGACAGGATCTCCTGGCGGATCTCGGTGCCGCGGATTTTCAGCATGGAGCTTTCCGCACCGGGCACGCCGCCACCGGCAACGGCAGCGATCACGCGCAGATTGGTGGTCTTCATGTTCTCCAGGTCGATCTCGACACGGGCCATGCGGGCGGCGAACAGCGGGTCCTGGTTCAGCGGCTGGCCGTTCTTGTGCACCTTGGCGGCGATGACCTTGAGCTTGGCCAGGGCCGAGATGCAAAAGCCCACGCCCGCAATGCCGGTGCGCTCGTAGGTCAGCAGATACTTGGCATAGGTCCAGCCCCTGTTTTCCTCGCCCACCAGATTTTCGACCGGCACCTTCACATCGGTGAAGAAGACTTCGTTGACTTCCTTGTCGCCGTCCAGCGTGCGGATGGGACGCAGTTCCACGCCGGGGCTGTTCATGTCCACCAGCAAAAAGCTGATGCCGGCCTGGGCCTTGGCCTCGCGGTTGGTGCGCACCAGGCAGAAGATCATGTTGGCGTGCTGGCCCTGGGTGGTCCAGGTCTTCTGGCCGTTGACGATGTAGAAGTCTCCATCGCGCACGGCCGTGGTCTTCACCGATGCCAGATCGGAGCCCGCGCCGGGCTCGGAATAGCCCTGGCACCACCAGTCCTGCCCGCTCAGAATGCGCGGCAGCCAGTACTTCTTTTGCTGCTCGCTGCCGTACTTGATCAGCACCGGCCCCAGCATGTTCACGCCGAAGGGCACGATGCGCGGGCCGCCGGCCAGCGCGCATTCGGTGTCGAAGATGAACTTCTCGACCGCTCCCCAGCCCGGACCGCCATGCTCCTGGGGCCAGTGATTCGCATACCAGCCGCGCTCGTTGAGGATGGCATGCCACTCGTCCTGATCGGCCTTGCTCAGACGCTGGCCAGCCTTGATCTTGAGCGAAATATGCGTGGGCAGCTTCTCCTTGAGAAAAGTCTGCACCTCGGCGCGAAACGCCTCTTCCTGGGGGGTGAATTGCAAATCCATTGCTATTTCCTGGTAATCCATGGCGCAGCGCACTCCGCCTTGCAAACCGCGCGGCCCACGCCAGAGACAGCGAGCAAGGGCCGCCCCGCAGCGAGGCTGTCGTCCCCCTTTGGGGGAAGGCGCGCAGCGCCTCAGGGGGTCTTAGTAAATCTCGAAGAGGCCAGCAGCACCCATGCCGCCGGCAATGCACATGGTCACCACGCCGTACTTGACCTTGGGGTTGCGAGCCTTGCGGCGCTGGCCTTCGAGCAGGATGTGGCCGGTCAGGCGTGCGCCCGTCATGCCGAAGGGGTGGCCGATGGAAATCGCGCCGCCGTTGACATTCAGACGCTCGTTGGGAATGCCCAGCTGACGCTGGCAATACAGGGCCTGCGAGGCAAAGGCTTCGTTCAGTTCCCAGAGGTCGATGTCATCCACGGTCAGTCCATGGCGCTTGAGCAGCTTGGGCACGGCAAACACGGGGCCAATGCCCATCTCGTCAGGCTCGCAGCCGGCCACGGCGAAGCCGCGGAAAGCGCCCAGGGGCTTGAGGCCCAGACGCTCTGCCAGCCTGGCTTCCATCACCACGCAGGCGCTGGAGCCGTCGGACAGCTGCGAGGCATTGCCGGCCGTGATGAAGTTGCCAGGGCCCTTCACCGGCTCCAGCTTGGCCAGCCCCTCCAGCGTGGTGCTGGCGCGGTTGCAGTTGTCCTGGGTGGCGACCACGTCGCGGTAGGTGACTTCGCCGGTTTCCTTGTTCTTCTCCATCATGCGTGTGGAGCAGGCAATGATCTCGTCCTTGAACAGATCGGCGGCCTGGGCCGCTGCCGTGCGCTGCTGGCTTTGCAGCGAGAACGCATCCTGGTCTTCACGCGTGATGCCGTAGCGCTTGGCGACCACATCGGCGGTGTCGATCATGGCCATGTACAGCTCGGGCTTGTGCTCCACCAGCCAGGGGTCCATGTCGGTGGGCAGGTTGTTGCCGGCTCGGATGCCGGAGATGGTTTCGATACCGCCGGCCAGCATCACGTCCACGCCCTCGGCCACGACGCGACCCGCCGCGATGGCGATGGATTGCAGACCCGAGGCGCAAAAACGCGTGATCGTGGTGCCGGCGATCGACAGCGGCAGCCCGGCGCGCAACACGGTCTGGCGACCCAGATTGCGGCCCTGGAAACCGTCGGGATTGCCGCAGCCCAGAATCAGATCCTCGATCATTTCGGGATCGACACCCGAGCGCTCCACCGCCGCCTTGACGGAGAAGGCAGCCAGCTGGGCGGCGGGAGTAACGTTGAACTCGCCGCGATGCGACTTGGTCAGCGGTGTGCGGGCAGTGGAAACGATAACGGCTTCACGCATGGTGCTTGTCTCTGTGAATGTTGAAAAATTATTTTGATAGCTGTATTCGCTTGTCATTCATTGTTTTCAGATACTTTTCATACTGAAACCAATACAAATCAAGCGCTAACAGCTCTTATTTTTATAAATTAACCGTAAGAACTGACGCGCTCCAACCGGCGAGACGCCGAGCAAGAGCCGCCTCGCGGCGGGGCCGCCCAGGCAAAGGCGTCGTCCCCCTTGGGCAAAGGCGCGGAGCCGCCCAGGCGCAGCGCCTCAGGGGGTTACTTGTTCAAACTCTCGAAGTTCTTTCCCTCGGCCACCAGCTTCTGCAGCAGCGGCGCAGGCTTCCAGAACAGCGCGTCTTCCTTGGCAAAGGCTTCGATATCGGCCAGCACCTTGGGAAGGCCCTGCATATCGGCCCATTTCATGGGGCCGCCGCGGTGGCGCGGAAAGCCGTAGCCGGAGATAAAGGTCACGTCCACATCCAGCGGGCGCAGCGCAATGCCCTCGCCCACCACCTTGGCGCCTTCGTTGACCATGGCGGCCATGTAGCGGCGCATGATTTCCTCGGCCGTGAACGGGCGCGGTGCCACGCCCTTCTTGGCGCGCTCGGCATCCACAATCGCCAGTACTTCGGGGTCGGGCTGACCGATGCGCGCGCCTTGTGGATAGAGATAAAAGCCGCGGCCCGTCTTCTGGCCGAACCAGCCCTGCTCGCAGATGCGGTCGGCAATCTCCACATAGCGGGCCTTGGGGTCGCGCGTGGCGGCGCGGCGCTTGCGCGTGGCCCAGCCGATATCGCCGCCGGCCAGGTCGGTGACCTGGAAGGGGCCCATGGCAAAGCCGAAGCCGCGCACGGCTTCGTCAATCTCGTAGGGGCTGGCACCGTCTTCCATCAGGTAGTCGGCGGCCTGCTTGTAGGTGGCCAGAATGCGGTTGCCGATAAAGCCATCGCAGACGCCGGCGCGCACGGGCACCTTCTTCATCTTCTTGGCCAGCTCGAAGGCCGTGGTCACCACATCGGGGGCCACCTTGGCGGGCACGACGATCTCCAGCAGCTTCATGATGTTGGCCGGGCTGAAGAAGTGCAGACCGATCACGTCCTGCGGACGGCTGGTGACGGCGGCAATCGCGTCGATGTCCAGATACGAGGTGTTGGTGGCCAGCACGGCACCGCGCTTGCAGACGCGGTCCAGTTCCTTGAACACGGCCTTCTTGACCTCCAGGTCTTCGAAGACCGCCTCGATCACCAGATCCACATCGGCAATGTCGTCATAGCGGGTCGAGGGCGTATAGCGCGCCATGATGGCGGCCTTGGCCTCTTCGCTCATGCGGCCCTTGGCGATCAGGCCGTTGTAGACCTTCTCCACATTGGCCTGGCCGCGTGCGATGGATTCGGCATCGCGCTCGATCATGGTCACGACCAGGCCGGCATCCAGCGCAGAGACGGTGATGCCCGCGCCCATGGTGCCGCCGCCGATGATGGCAATCTTGCTGAAGGCGCGCGGCTGTGCGGCACGGGCTTCGGGAATCTTGGCCGTCTCGCGCTCGGCAAAGAAGGCGTGGATCAGGCCGGCGCGCTGCGGACTGTCGATACAGGCCAGAAACTGGGCACGCTCGAACTTCAGGCCTTCGGCAAACGGCAGATCCAGAGCGGCCTGTACGCAATCGATGATCTTCAGGGGCGAGAACAGGCCGCGCGACTTCTTGGCGGTGTCGGCACGCAGCGCATCGAGTTCCGCCTGGGCGGCGGCCTTGTCGGCCAGACGACCCGGCGTGGCGCTGACGGGACGCAGCGGCGCGCCCTGTGCCAGCAACTCACGCGCATAGGCGAGGCCCGCGACGACGGGGTCCGCGCCATCGTCCAGCTTGTCCACCAGACCGGCTGCCAGTCCGGCCTTGGCGCCGATCTGCTGGCCGCTGAGCATCAGCTCGGTTGCGGCCTTCACCCCCATCAGGCGCGGTGCACGCTGGGTGCCGCCGGCGCCGGGCACCAGACCCAGAGAGACTTCGGGCAGACCCAGCTTCGCGCCAGGCAGCGCCAGGCGGTAATGCGCCGACATGGCGATCTCCAGACCGCCACCCAGTGCCGCGCCATGAATCACGGCCACCACGGGCTTGCTGCAGGCCTCGATACGGTTGCAGACATCGGGCAGGAAAGGCTGGACCGGAGGCTTGCCGAATTCGCGGATATCGGCACCGGCGATGAAAGCCTTGCCCTGACCCACGATGACCACGGCCTTGACCGCGGCGCTGGCATCGGCCTGCTCCATGGCCGCCATCAGACCCTGGCGCACGGCAGCGCCCAGCGCATTGACGGGCGGATTGTTGACGCTGACGAGCAGGACGTCACCGTCTTGCTTGAGTTCAACGACAGAAGTGCTGGCTTCGGCGGTCATGCGTGTCTCCTGAATCTCTTTATGGAATGGGCTTTATTTTTACGACGACAATGTTTTCTAACAATCCCATGAATCATTGACAGACTGTCAAAGAAAATTAGACAAACACGCCATGGACTCCCAATCGCTGACCCTGCTGGTCGAAATCATTGATAGCGGCAATCTCAGCCAGGCCGCGCGCAAGCTCAAGATGACGCGTGCCAATGTGAGCTATCACCTGACCCAGCTGGAAAAGGCAGCGGGCGTGCAACTGGTCAAGCGCACCACGCGCCGCGTGGAGCCCACGGAGATCGGCATGCGCCTGTATGAGCACGGGCGCAACATCCACAACGAAATGCTGGCCGCACGCGAGGCCATCACGGCGCTGGGCCAGAGCCTGCAGGGTCGCGTGGGCATCAGCGTGCCCAGCGGCTACGGCCAGATCGTGATGAGCGAATGGCTGATCGAGTTCAAGCGCCTGTACCCGGGCATCGTGCTCGATGTGCTGTTCGAGAACCGGGCCGACAATCTGCGCGACGATGTGGACATCATCGTGCGCGTGATCCAGGAGCCGCCCCTGTCCCTGGTGGCGCGCAGCATGGGCACGGTGCGCTACCTGGCCTGTGCCTCGCGCGAATACGCCCAGATCCACGGCCTGCCCAGAACCCTGCATGCCTTGCGCGCCAGCCCGCTGATCACCGCCGGCGTCACGGGACGGCAACTGCGATTGGCTGCCTACCTGGGTGCCGAACGCCACGAGGTGATGCTGGAGCCCACCATGATCTCCGAGCATTTCCCTTTTCTGCGCGACGGCATCCTGGCCGGTCTGGGCGTGGGCCTGGTGCCCGACTATGTGGTGCAGGACAAGCTGGCCACGGGCGAGGTGCTGAGCACGCTGGACGAGTACCGGCTCAGTATCTTCGGCACCCATATGTATCTGCTCTACCTGCCCAACCGGCACCAGACCAAGGCCGTGCGCACCTGTATCGATTTTCTGCTGGCCAAGGCCCAGCCTGAAGCCAGCCGGCTGGCCGTGACGCCCCAGCCCTGAGCCACCACGCAAAACGCCAGCGCGCAGGCTGGCGTCTTCATTCGGAAGGAAGTCTTGGAACGTGTTTGCGTTCTCAGGACAGCCTGGGGCTCAGATTCTGCTGACGCCAGCTGCTGGGACTTTGCTGAAAATGCTTGCTGAACCAGCGCGTGAACGAGCTGTTCTCGGCAAAGCCGGCCTGCGCTGCCGCTTCGCTCACCGACAGCTGCGGATTCTGCAGCGCACGCAGCGCGGCCTGGCTGCGCACGGCATCCAGGGTTTCCTGAAAGCTGGTGTTCTGGGTTTCGAGGTGCCGCTGCAGCGAGCGGGCCGTGTACCCAAGCGCACCGGCCACGTGGGCGATGCTGTGGCGCCCGTGGGGCAGCAGCGACTGCAAGGTGCTGCGCACCTGCTGCTCCAGCGACCGGGCCATGGGCCGCGGTGCATGGCTCTCCATCAGGCTGCGGGCGTGACCCTCCATGAGGCTGTCGTGATCGGCATCGACGGCCTCCAGATCCTCGTTGCTCACCACGATGCCATCGAAGTCCGAGCCGAACACGATCTCGCTGCCCAGCACGCGGCGATGGTTCAGGGTGCTGCCCGGTGCGCTGTGCGAGAAGTGGATGCTGGCCGGGCTCCAGTGCTTGCCCAGCTGATAGCGGCACAGGCTCATCAGCGCCGTGATGCCCAGCTCCACCGGGTGGCGCCCCGGATTCTCGCGCTCGGTATCCAGGTTCAGCTGAATGATGGAATAACGCCCCTGGGTCACCACCTCGGTGCCCACGGTGGTGCTGATCATGTGGTCATAGTCCTTGAAGGTATTGAGCATGCTGGAGAGGCTGGCCTGGTGCTGCAGCAGCAGGCTGATCGGCCCGAAGTCGGACAGACGCCAGTGCGAGCCCATGAGCAGACCCAGCGACGCCTGGCCGGCCTGGGCGGACGACGCCTCGAGCAACTGCGCAAACGCCGCTTCGGGAACCATGAGATCGGGAGAGCTCAGACAGCTGTGATCCAGCCCCACCTGGCGGAACATGCGCAGCGGGTCGATGCCGAGCTCGTTCGCCACCTTGGCGTATTTGCACAGGCTGACACTTCGGATACGGGGCTTCATCGTGACCTGGAAAACGGTTGACCCGGGTCCTGCGCGACAGGCCCGGATTTCATGAAGGGAAACAGGACCTGGGGCAACCTGCAATTTCGGACATTGATATTTATCAATATCAGAATGACTGGTCAATCGATGGATACCAGTAGATCACGACCGTTGGAAGCGCCCGGCATGCCGATGCCCCCGACTCATGACGCTCTCTGTCGCTGCCTAGGGTTTTCCTTGGACCCACCCAAGAGGGCAACAAGCTGACGCGATCGGTCAAGCCCCGGTGCTGTTGCTGCGCCGAGAATTTTTCCATCAGACGGCGGCGCCCAGCATCAAGGCCTTGCCGGGAACTTAGGAGAAGACCATGAAAGTCGAACAACTGACCTGCAGCATCGGTGCTGAGGTTTCCGACATCCACCTCGGCGACGCGTCCCGCGACAAGGGCCTGGCCGAGGAGATTCGCGCCCTGCTGCTGCAGCACAAGGTGCTGTTCTTCCGCGATCAGGACATCACGCGGGCCGAGCATGTGGGCTTTGCCCGCCACTTCGGCGATCTGGAAGACCACCCCGTGGCCGGCAGCGACCCCGAGCACCCCGGCCTGGTGCAGATCTACCGCAGCGAAAAGCGCGAAAACTACGAGAACACCTATCACAGCGACGGCCAGTGGCGCGAGAACCCGACCATGGGCTGCGTGCTGCGCTGCATCGAAGGCCCGGCCGTCGGCGGCGACACCATCTGGGTCAATATGGCCGAGGCCTACCGCAACCTGCCCGAGGACATCAAGCTGAAGATCGACGGCCTCAAGGCCAAGTCCAGCATCGAGCATGGCTTCGGTGCCGTCATGCCCGAAGACAAGCGCCTGGAGCTGGGCCGCCAGCATCCTCCGGTCGAGCATCCCGTGGTGCGTACCCACCCCGAAACCGGCGAGAAAGTTCTCTACGTCTGCAGCTTCACCACCCACTTTGCCAACTACCACACGCCCGAGAACGTGCGCTACGGCCAGGACAAGACGCCCGGCGCCAGCATGCTGCTGAACTATCTGATCAGCCAGGCAGCCATCCCCGAGTACCAGGTGCGCTTTCGCTGGAAGCCCGGCAGCGTCGCCATGTGGGACAACCGCTGCACCCAGCATTACGCCGTGCAGGACTACTGGCCCGCGGCGCGCAAGATGGAGCGTGCAGCCATCATCGGCGACAAGCCTTTTTGAGCGAGCTATCTGAGCCGCCTTTCTGACCAGCCATGCCAGCCTCCGGCGCCGTCGCACAGCGGTGCTGCACAGAAACAATGGCTGACATCGCTTGCTTACCATAGAAAGCAAAGCCATAGCTGCCTGAAACGCTTTGAAAACAAGCGCAGGCAGCTATTATTTTTCCCTTCATCTCCGACAGCCTGAATGCGCGGCTCGCCAGCCCCTGACCGGCTCTGTCTTGCGTCGACCGCACCATGGCGCCTGGCACGCATGCCGTGCCCCTTCCGGTTGACTGCGCCTGACCCGGCCCAGGCGCTTGCGGGAACCGGCATCGGGCCCTGCACCGACCTTGCCGCAGCCATTCTTGCGGGCCTGCCCACCATCATCCGGACATGAAAAAGGCCTCCCGATGGAGGCCTCTTGCGCATGTCGGTTCAGATTCGGCAAAGCCAGACCCGCAGGATCAGCAGGTCTTCCTGAGGAAACCCTGGTTGGCGCCGGGCCGGTTGGGGGCAAAGCCGTTGGCGGCCAGACTCTCCTCCACGCTGTCGTAGAACACGCCGATCTTGCTGATCTCGCGCGCCTGCCTGGCAGTGGCGACAGGACGACCGAATTCGCGGGAGATGCGCACCAGCTGCTCGATCTGCGAGACCGTGCTGGCCTTCTCGGTGCGCGCCTGGTTCCACAGGCAGTCCTCGGTGCCGCAGCGCACATGCAGGCCGGCGGCAATGCCCCACATGTTCACGGGCAGCACATTGCGCACATTGCTTTCCACGGTCAGCACGGCGCCATCGGGCACGGCACGCACAAAGTTGGCCAGGCTGTACAGGCTGGGCGTGTCCATGCCACCGGCAATCGCCACCCAGTTCATGACCAGCGGGCCCATGTAGAAGCCGCGGCGCATCAGGCGCTCCACCGACTCGAAGCTATTCAGGTTGTAGCACTGGAAGGCGCTCTGGATGCCGGCCTTGGTCAGACGGCGCACATGCTCCTCCACCCAGCCCGGCTGGGCGGGCACGGTCATTTCCTTGTAGGCATTGAACAGCGTGGGATTGGCGCGCGAGGTGCCTGCAAAGTCCGCGTCTTCGGCCTGATCGGTCACGTTCATCTGCGAGGTGTTCACCGTCACGGTCACCTGATCGGGCACCGGGTCCAGCTCGGCCAGCATGTGGCGGGTGTCGTCGGAAAGCCACTTGGCCGCCTGACCTTCGTCCTCGGGCGCAAAGCTGATGGAGCCGCCGACCTGGATGATCATCTCGGGCACGGCCTTGCGCACGCCGGAAATCAGCTCGTTGAACTTGGACAGGCGTTTGCTGCCCTTGCCGTCCAGCTCGCGCACATGCAGATGCAGCACCGTGGCGCCCGCGTTATAGCAGTCCACTGCTTTCTGGATCTGCGCCTCCATGCTGACGGGAATGTCTTCGGGAAAATCCGAAGGCAGCCAGCCTGGGGCATAGGGCGCCGCCGTGATGATCAGGGGCTGCTGGTTTTCAGGGAATAGATGGCCGTCGAGAAAGTTCATGACATGTCTCCAAGTGAATGCAGGCTTCGACGCACAGCCACGGGCGCGGCTTGCCCGCCCTGTGCAATGCCGCCAGGCATTCAAAAGACATGGGCAACACCGGCCGGCAGGTACCGGATCGTCGAAATTGAAAGCAATTTCACTGTAGGAGAGCTGTCCGCAAAGCGTTTGCCCTAAGACGTTCGAGTCTTGGCAAAGTGCGCCAGAGCACGCGGGCGCCCCGATGCGCTCTTGCACCGGGCCGGCGCGACTCGACTGGGCCGCGAGGATGAATGCGGCCCCGCCCTGCTGCCTGCTATTGCCACCGGCCGCCTAGCCGCGCCAGGCTGCCTCGATGGCGGCGATATCGATCTTCCTCATCTCCATCATGGCTTCAAAAGCCCGTCTGGCGGCGGCGCGGTCCGGGTCGGCAATGGCTGTGGTCAGCACGCGCGGCGTGATCTGCCAGGACAGCCCCCAGCGGTCCTTGCACCACCCGCACTGGCTTTCCTGGCCGCCGTTGCCGACGATGGCATTCCAAAGCCGGTCCGTTTCCTCCTGATCGTCCGTCGCGACCTGAAACGAAAACGCCTCGTTGTGCTTGAAGACAGGGCCGCCATTCAGACCCAGGCAGGGAATGCCCATGACCGTGAATTCGACCGTCAACACATCGCCCTGTTTGCCGCACGGATAGTCGCCCGGTGCGTGGTGGACCGCGCCCACGGCGCTATCAGGAAAAGTCTGGGCGTAGAACCTGGCGGCTTCCAGGGCCTCGCCTTCGTACCAGAGACAAATCGTGTTTTTGCTGACCATCTTGGCTCTCCTGAACAGGGACGGATGAATGTCTGCAAACCCGCAGACCGCGGGCCCCTCTCTATCGAGGCACCGGTGCGCCGATGCGTCGATGCACTGGCGGCTTTCGGCGTCTGTGCATTGAAGCCGCATTTCCCCAGCACTTCAATCCCCCTATCAGGAGCGCAGGGCCATCCCCTGCCAAACAGCCTGGCAGTCCGGCTCTCACCACGGCTGTGGCCCGGACGGTTTCGGTGCGCTCGGGGCCGCATGCGGAACCACGCGCGCCCTGCCTGGCCCTGGGGCCACACACCGGAACGCTGAAGCCGCCGCTCGGCACCGGTCTGCTTGCCCCCTCGCTAGCGCACACCAGAGCAATCGAATCTGCTTTATATCAAGCCAGGCACTTTTATTTTTGTCTAGTCATATAATTGACTACACATATATAAGACTGACTCTTGAAACCTACGTCATGAAATTCACTCTGAACGGCCAGGAAGTGGACGCGCAAAGCGCCACTGCCGATACACCTCTTTTGTATGTGCTGCGCAATGACATGCAGCTCAACGGCCCCAAGTTCGGCTGCGGCCTGGGCGAATGCGGTGCCTGCGCCGTGCTGATCGACGGCAAGGTGGCGCGCTCCTGCTCCGTGCCCCTGAAGGCAGTCGACGGCAAGAAAGTCACCACGCTGGAAGGCCTGTCGCCTGACGCCAGCAAAGCCGCCAACGCGCAGGCCCTGCAGGACCGCGCCGTCCTGGATGTCAGCGCCGCCGAGACACAGGCGCCTGCCACTCCACGCACCTACACCCTGCATGTGGTGCAGCAAGCCTTTGTCGATGCACAGGCTGCGCAGTGCGGCTACTGCACCAACGGAATGATCATGGCGCTGGTCGCCCTGTTCAACCAGCAGCCCAAGGCCAGCGACGAAGAAATCAGGCACGCCCTGTCCGGCCATCTGTGCCGCTGTGGCACCCATGTGGAAATCATGCAGGCCGCCGCCCGCGCCCGCGAGCTGATTGCCAAGGGCCACAACCCGGCCCTCCCCGCCGCCGGCGCATCCACCACCGCAAAGGCTGCCTGATCATGAAATTCTTCACCAAAGACAATCACGCTCAACTCACCCGTCGCCAGTTGCTCAAGGCCGGCGGCATGCTGATGGTCGGCTCCGTGGCAGGCGGCCATCTGCTGATGGCCCAGACCGCCCCCGAAGCGGCTGCCAAGGGCGCTTTCCCCATTCCCTCGGCCAAGCTGGTGGACAGCTTCATCGCGATTGGCGCCGACGGCTCCGTCACCGCCTACAACGGCCACGTGGACCTGGGCACGGGCGTGCGCACGGCTCTGGGCCAGCTGGTGGCCGACGAGCTGTATGTGGACTTTGCCGCCGTGACCATGGTGCTGGGCCACACTGCCCGCACCCCGGACCTGGGCCCCACCATTGCCAGCAACACCATCCAGGTGTCGTCCCTGCCCATGCGCCATGCCGCAGCGCAGGTGCGCCAGCTGCTGATCAAGCTGGCCAGCGAAAAATCCGGTGTTCCCGCTGACCGCATCACCACCCAGAAAGGCTTTGTCATCGCCGGCGGCAAGCGCTACGGCTATGGCGAACTGGTTCAGGGCCAGGATCTGCAGATCGAGGTCGACGACAAGATCGAGCTGCGCAAGTCCGGCTTCGAGTACATCGGCAAATCGGTGCAGCGCGTGGACATCCCCAACAAGGTGCTGGGCGCTCTGACCTATATCCACGACCTGCGCGTGCCCGGCATGCTGCACGGCCGCGTGATCCGTCCTCCCTACACCGGCGCCGATGCCACGGCGCCCCTTGGCTCCAGCTTGGTGTCGGTGGACGAGAAGTCCATCGCCCATCTGCCCGGCATCGTCAAGGTCGTGGTCAAGGGCGACTTCGTGGGCGTGGTGGCCGAGCGCGAAGAGCAGGCCATCGCTGCCATGCGCCAGCTCAAGGTCACCTGGAAGGAATGGGACGGCCTGCCCGATATGTCGCTGAGCGGCCTGCACCAGACCCTGGTGGACCATGCCAAGACCGACCGCGTGCTGCAGGAAGACGAAGGCGCGCTGCAGGCCATCGAGCAGGTCAAGACTGCGCTGACCCGCGACTATGTCTGGCCCTATCACGCTCATGGCTCCATCGGCCCGTCCTGTGCGATTGCCGAAGTGGGCAACGGCCAGATCCAGGTCTGGACCGGCTCGCAAAACCCTCACGACGTGTGCAAGGACATTGCCAAGCTCATGGACGTGAATGCCGACAACATCAACGTCACCCGCCTCGAGGCTTCTGGCTGCTACGGCCGCAACTGCGCGGACGACGTCTGCTCGGACGCCGTGCTGATGTCGGCCGCCGTGGGCAAGCCCGTGCGCGTGCAGCTGATGCGCGAGCAGGAAGCCGGCTGGGAGCCCAAGGGCACGGGCCAGCTGATTCGCGTGCGCGGCGGCCTGGATGAGCAAAACAATGTGGCCGCCTACGAGCTGCGCACCTGCTATCCCTCGAACAACGCCACCGCGCTGGCCCTGATCCTCACGGGCAAGGTGTCCGCCAAGATCGAGGCCCAGCAAATGGGCGACCGCACGGCCATCCCGCAGTACGAGTACCCAAAGATGCGCGTGATCTCCCAGGACGCCGTGCCCATCGTGCGCGCCTCGTGGATGCGCGGCGTCTCCGCCTTGCCCAATGTGTTCGCCCATGAGTCCTGGATCGACGAATGCGCCTACCTCGCCAAGGCCGACCCCATCGAATACCGTCTGCGCTACCTCAAGGACCCGCGTGCCGTGGCGCTGATTGCCGAAGCCAAGAAGCAGTGCAACTGGCAGGAAGGCCCGGCCCGCCGCAATGCGGCAGCTGACGATCAGCGCCTGGTCAAGGGTCGTGGCTTTGCCTACGCCCGCTACTTCCACAGCAAGTTCCCCGGCTATGGTGCGGCCTGGGCAACCTGGGTGGTCGACGTGACCGTGGACCGCGAAACCGGCGAAGTCAAGGTCGACAAGGTCTTTGTCGCCCAGGACACCGGCGCCATGGTCAACCCCGCAGGCGTGCGTCATCAGGTGCACGGCAACGTGGTGCAGTCCACCAGCCGCGTGCTCAAGGAGTTCGTCACCTTCGACAAGAGCGGCGTCACCTCCGTGGAATGGGGCGGCTACCCCATCCTGCGCTTTGACGAGCTGCCCGAGATCGACTCGCTGCTGGTCGAGCGCCCCAACGAGGCGCCCATGGGCGCCGGCGAATCGGCTTCCGTGCCCAGCGCCGCCGCCGTGGCCAACGCCATCTTTGACGCCACCGGCGTGCGCCTGCTGGAAGTGCCGTTCACGCCCAGCCGCGTGCTGGCCGCGCTCAAGGCAGCCAAGAGCAGCGCCGCCTCGTCCAAGTGACTCCACCGATAAAGAACATAGATATGCGAACGTTCCAAAAGATTCTGGCGGGCGGTGCGGCTGTAGTGGTCGTGCTGGCTGCCGCCGGCCTGGCTCTCACCCATCAGGGCGAGATTGCGCCCCAGTCAGCCATTCCCGCTGCCGACTTCACGCCCCAGCAGATTGCCAAGGGCAGGCTGCTGGCCGCCATGGGCGACTGCGCCGTCTGCCACACGGCAGCCAACGGCAAGACCAACGCGGGCGGTCTGGCCATGCCCAGCCCCTTCGGCACCATCTACACCAGCAACATCACGCCCGATCTGCAGACCGGCATCGGCAGCTGGAGCTATGAAGCCTTCGAGCGCGCCATGCGCCACGGCGTGGACCGCGAAGGCCAGTACCTCTACCCCGCCTTCCCCTACACGGCCTTCAGCCGCGTAACGGATGAGGACATGAAGGCCTTGTACGCCTTCCTGATGAGCGAGCCTGCCGTGGAGAACGAGGCGCCCAAGACGGCGCTGAACTTCCCCTACAACGTGCGCCGCGGCATTGCGGCCTGGAACTGGCTCTACCTCAAGCCCGGCGTCGTCAAGGACGATGAAAAGCAGGCTCCCGAGTGGAATCGCGGTGCCTACCTGGTCGAAGGCCTGGGTCACTGCAGCGCCTGCCACACACCGCGCAACGGCCTGGCCGCCGAGAAAACGGGTGAGTTCCACCTGACCGGCGGCAGCGCCGAAGGCTGGGATGCTCCCGCTCTGACGGACAAGACGGCCTCGCCCCTGCCCTGGACCAAGCAGGATCTGGTCGACTATATGAAGACCGGCTTCTCGGCCCGCCACAGTGTGGCAGCCGGCCCCATGGCTCCCGTGGCCCACGGCCTGTCGCAGCAAAGCGATGCCGACCTCGACGCCATTGCCACCTATCTGATGAGCTACCGCAAGGCCGACGCCGCCCCTGGCGATGCCAAGGCACTCATCGAAGAGAAGACCGCCAAGCCCAAGCTGGCACTCGATGCCGAAGGCTACCGCCTGTACCAGGGCGCCTGCATGGCCTGCCACAAGGCAGACCCCTCGGGCAGCAGCTTCGGCGTGCGACCCCAGCTGGCCCTGAGCACCAGCCTGCACTCCGCATCACCCGACAACGCCATCATGGCCGTGCTTGAAGGCGTGCAACATCCGGCCCATGCCGACCTGGGCACCATGCCGGCCTTCCGCCATGCGCTCAGCGATGCACAGATCGCCACCCTGCTCAACACCATGCGTGTCCAGTACGGCGGAGACGAGTGGAAGGACCTGCCTGCCAAGGTAGGCCAGCTGCGCAAGCAGACCCAGGCGCATTGACAGCAGGCGCTGCCAAAGCGCTGCACTGCTCTGCACAAGCCGGCCTTCCCTGTCCTTCAGGCCTCGGAAGGCCTTTTTGCGGGTGATCATTTACGGGTAGCGCCGCTACCCGGTGCCCGCCTGATGCTTCAAAATTGCAGCGAGCGAGAGAAACAGAGAAAGCAAGCAATGGACAATATCGACGTCTTGGTACTCAAGGCACTGCGTGACTGGCGCTCGGCCGGCCAGCACGCCTTGCTGGCCACCGTGGTGCGTACCTGGGGCTCATCCCCGCGCCCCGTGGGCTCCATGATGGCCTTGCGCGAGGACGGACGTGCCATTGGCTCGGTATCCGGCGGCTGCATCGAGGACGACTTGATCGCCCGACACACCAAGGCCCTGAACCAGAACCTGGGCATTCCGGACAGCCCGCCGCAGCTGGTGCGTTACGGCGTGAGCGCCGACGAGGCCCACCGCTTCGGCCTGCCCTGCGGCGGAACGCTGGAGCTGCTGCTGGAATTCAACCCCGATGCGGCCAGCCTGCAGCAACTGGTGACCGAGCTGGAAGCCGGATCACTGGTGAAACGCAGCGTCGACTGCGGCAGCGGCGAAGTCCGCCTGCAGACGGCCGAGCACCCCGACGCGCTGGAGTTTGACGGCCAGCAACTCGTCAACCACCTGGGCCCCGGCTACCGCATGCTGCTGATCGGTGCGGGGGCCCTGGCCGAATACCTGGCCACCATGGCCTTGTTCAACGGCTTCACGGTCACCGTCTGCGACCCGCGCGAGGAATACATGGGCAGCTGGTCGGTGCCCCAGGTCAACACCGTCACCGACATGCCGGACGATGCGGTCACGGCCTTCAAGCCCGATGCGCGCAGCTGCATCGTCGCCCTCACCCACGACCCCAAGCTCGATGACCTGGCCCTGCTCGAAGCCCTGCACAGCCCGGCCTTCTATGTGGGCGCCATCGGCTCGCGCCGCAACAACCACTCCAGGCGCGAGCGCATGATGGAGCACTTCGGCGAGACCGAAGCCTCGCTGGCCAGGCTGCGCGGCCCCATCGGCCTCTATATCGGCAGCAAGACTCCGGCAGAGATCGCCGTGAGCGTGATGGCCGAGATTCTGGCCGTGAAGAACGCCGTGCCGCTGCCGCAAGCCATGTCGGTGGAAGTGGCCAAGCACGAGCATGACATCGCCATGAACGAGGCCAGCACGCATTGCGCCATTCCGGAAATTCTCCAGCCGGGCTCGGCGCACTGAGATCCGTCAGCTCAGGCCTGCAGCGCAAAATCCACGGCCGCTGCAGCGTGCAAGGCCGTGGTGTCCAGCACCGGCAGCACGCTGTCTTGGGGCTTGATGAGCAAGCCGATCTCCGTGCATCCCAGCACCACGGCCTGCGCGCCACGGGCCGCCAATGACTCGATGGCTCTCTGATAGAGCTTGCGCGACACATCGCTGATCTGCCCCGCGCAAAGCTCCTCATAGATGATGCGATGCACCTGCGTGCGCTCGGCCTCGCCTGGCACCAGCACCTTCAGGCCGAACTGCTGCTCCAGCCTCTCGCGCATGAACGGCTGCTCCATGGTGAAGCGCGTTCCCAGCAGCCCCAGCACCTGCACACCGGCTGCACGCGCAGCCGCCCCGACCGGATCGGCTATGTGCACAAACGGAATCGACACGGCTGCCGCCACCTGATCCGCCACCTTGTGCATGGTGTTGGTGCAAAGCAGCACACAGTCGGCGCCTCCGGCTTGCAGGCGCCGGGCAGCATCGGCCAGCAGCGCCGCCGCGTCGTCCCAGCGGCCTTCATGCTGGGCCTGCTCGACAGGGCCGAAGTCCACGCTGTACATCAGCAGCCTGGCCGAGCGCAACGCACCCAGACGCTCCCGGACACCCTGGTTGATCAGGCGGTAGTACTCGGCGCTGGACTCCCAGCTCATGCCGCCGATCAGGCCTATGACGCGATGTGGCCCGGAGCTTGTTTGCAGGTCTTGATTCATGAGCAGCAGTGTGGGCCGGCCGGCCGCCATCGTCTATCATGAAATTTCAGCCCGCCATGAAGACCCACCTGATTCAGCCTTCGGCAACCGATACGCCATCCGTGCAGATCCATTTGCTCGGCCGCGCCCCCTACAGCAGCCGCGACCCGGTGCGCATGCATGCGCTGGGCATTGCGCTGCAAAGACAGCAAGGCGTGCACGCCATTGCCTCCGACAGGCGCGAGGACTTCGACACCTGGCCTGGCACCCTGAGCTATACGCCGCCGGGCGTGGAGGTCTTTTCCGAGTCGGCCACCGGCGGCGAATATCTGGTGCTGCGCTATGCCGCCCATGAGGCTGACGCGCCGAGGCCGCCACAGCGCATCTCGCAACATGGCCAGCGCTCGGCATTGCAGATTGCACTGCATCTGCGCCTGCTGCTGCTCGGCCCCCAGCCGGACGCTCTGGCCATCGAGCAGACTGCGTTGCGGTTCATGGCCTGCCAGGAAGGCAGCGCCAGCAAGGCCAACGCCCGCCCCGGCACCGGCTATGGACGCGTGCTGGACCGCATTGCCGCCGAGTTCGAGCGGCCGCTGAGCATTGCCGATCTGTCCTCCATGGTGGACACCAGTCCCTTGCGCTTTCTGCGTGAGTTCACACGGCTCACAGGCATGACGCCGCATGCCTGGATCACGGAGACCCGGCTGCAGGCTGCGCGCGCCATGATGCGAAGTGCCGATCTGCCCTTGGCGCAGATCGCACTGGACTGCGGCTTCAACCACCAGTCGCATATGGGGCAGCTGTTTCGCAAACACCTGGGACTGACGCCGGGACAATATCGGCAGCATCATGGCCTGGAGCATGCAGGCTGCCCCTGAATCGCCGGCCTCTCGACCGACAGTTCACATACGGTTTCATTGCCGGACACACAAAGTACGGCCGGCGGCCCGCATCACGCCTCAAGCAGCATTCAGGCGGCGTACCATTGCCGCCTGAATGACGACCGCCAAGAAAAAGAAAACGCCTGCGCGCAAGCGCGGCACCGCTTCCAGGACTGCCGGCTACAGCTTCTCCCGCATCAGGCGCTTTGCCCTGTCTGCGGGCGCTGCGGCACTGGCCAGCTTCCAGATTGCCAGTTGCAGCTTCAACCCCAGCGTCTCCGCCGAGAAACTGCTGGGCCAGGCGCTGGCAACCCTGCATATCCCCGCACTCGATGCGCTCGGCCAGACCCTGCAGGCCTTTCGCAAGAACGGCTGGCCGGATCTGGATGGTCTGCGCTCCGGTTCCGGCTCCGGCGCCCACACGCCCAGCGTGGGTGGCAAGGTGGACAAGGCAGATGTCACGGCCACGGCCCTGCCCACGCACTTTGCCCGCTGCCCCCAGTTCTTCCCCCGCGGCAAGGCTCCGGCCCTGCAGCTTCATCCCCGCGAGCGCGAGCTGTGTTTTTCGGGTTTTGCCGTGCTGCACAACGGCAGCACCAAGACCCCGGTATTCGTCGCCGAGCGCCTGAATCGCCAGGTGCTGCAGCAGGCCCAGGGCTTGCAGCGCAGCGACAAGTTCTATGCCGACGCCCGCCTGCCGCGCGCCGAGCGCTCCGAGCTAGACGACTACAAACGCTCCGGCTTCTCGCGCGGCCATATGGCTCCGGCGGCCGACATGAGCACGCCCGAGGCCATGGCCCAGAGCTTCAGCCTCGCGAACATGGTGCCGCAGAACCAGGTGCACAACGCGGGCGCCTGGAGCCAGGTGGAACAGGCCACGCGCAAATATGCGCTGCGCGCCCGGGGTGATGTCTTTGTCTTCACCGGCCCTGTCTTCAACAAGAACGCCGCCACCATCGGCGAGAGCAAGGTGGCGGTGCCCGACCACCTCTTCAAGCTGGTCTATGACGCCAGCACCGGCAAGAGCTGGGTGTACTGGCAGGCCAACAGTGCGGATACGCGGATGAGTGCGCCCATCAGTTATGAGGAGTTCACTCGGAGGACTGGGATGCCGTTGTTGGCGGGGGTGATGCAGGGTCACGGTTAGCCTTCTGGCGTGGGCCAGGAGGCCGTCTTTGCCCCTGCCGGGTGGTTGTTTTTAGAGGCCGGGTCTCGGCCCGGCGGCCGACCTACCTTCTTTTGCTTCGCTAAAAGAACGTAGGCCAAGAAAAGGCGACCCGAATGTCCGCGACCCTCCGCTTCGCTGCGGGCAACCTGCGTCGTGGCGGTTACGGGGGTGGGGAGAAGGGAAGCGCGCTGCTGGCGCTGCGGCTCAGAGGGTTGCCGTGCGCCGGTCCAGAACCTTGTCTATCAGGCCCCATTCGCGGGCCTCTTTGGCGGTCATGAAGCGGTCGCGGTCCAGGTCGCGTTCCACCTCCTGGTAGCTGCGCCCGCAGTGCTGGGCGTACAGGCGCGTCACGCGGTCCTTGGTGCGCAGCATTTCCTCGGCATGGATGCGGATGTCGGAGGCCTGGCCCTGCACGCCGCCCAGCGGCTGGTGCACGTGCAGGCTGGCGTTGGGCAGGGCCATGCGGTGGCCGGGCTCGCCGGCCATGAGCAGGAAGGAGCCCATGGACCGCGCCGTGCCCATGCACAGCGTGTGCACGGGTGACTTGATGAACTGCATGGTGTCGTACATGGCCAGCCCGCTGGTGATGACCCCGCCCGGCGAGTTGATGTAGAGGTGAATGGGCTTGTCCGGGTTCTCCGCCTCCAGGAACAGCAGTTGCGCGCAGACCAGGGCAGAGACCGCGTCGTTCACCTCGCCGTTGAGAAAGATCACGCGGTCGCGCAGCAGGCGCGAGTAGATGTCGAAGGACCGCTCTCCGCGCGCCGACTGTTCGACAACCATGGGGACGAGCATCATCGATTCGCGCATGGGCGAACTCCTGTGTGTGGTGGTGAAAAAGAAAGGGCTGCAGCCCTGCGCCGCATGCCCCGTTGCCAGGGCAGCGCCTCAGGTCGCGTACATCAGGAAGCCGCCATCGTTGGCCGCCTCCCTGGCGGTCTGCGCCCGCGCATCGGTCAGCACATGGACGATGCGCAGCAGCGTGCCGCCGTCGGCAGCGGGGCTGATCTTCAGGTCCACCGTGCTTTCCAGAAAGGGCGGCTCGGCCTCGCGCAGCCGCAGGCTCAGCGCCTGCTGCGGCACCTCGCTCAACGGCTCGGCATGCTCGGTGCCCGGCAGCCACTGCGCGCGCAACTCGGGAATGCTCAGCGCGCGCCAGACCTTCTCGGGCGGGGCGTCCAGCGCGTACTCCTGCACCAGTTCGCAGGCCGCATCGTCGTTGTCCATATCGTTCATTGGTCCATGTCCTTGAGCAGGCCCTTGAGGGCATCCACACGCTGCGGCCAGTAGGCGCGGTACTTCGCCAGCCAGCCCGCAATCAGCGCCAGCCCTTCGGGATCGACCTCGTAATGCACGAAGCGCCCCTGGCGCTGCTCGCTCACCAGCCCCGCATTGCGCAGCACGGCCAGATGCTGGGACATGGCCGACTGGCTGATCTCCTTCCCCTCGCGCAGTGCGCTGGCATGCATGCTGCCAGCGGCCAGCTTCTCGAAGATGGAGCGGCGCGTGGGGTCGGCCAGGGCCTTGAAGATGTCGTTTTCGGGCATGGCAACACTTTAGCAATCACTTATCTAAAACGCAAACATTCCTTGGATAACGTGCCTGCCGTCCCGCTTTGGCATAGACCGCACCCTGTGCCGGACGTGGGTACCTCCAAAAACTTGCCCTGTACCGTACACGCCCATGCCAGAGTGAATATTTCTGGATGAACTCCATTGAACTGATCGATGACAGTGCCTGCGTGGCACTGAAAAATGCCACGTTCTCAACTTCATTGGAGACTCCATGACCAAGCCATCCGTTCGCCGTAGTGCCCCTGCGCCCGGCAGCCAACCCGAATCCCCCGTTACCCAAACGGCGGTTTCCCGTATTCAAGGCGCTGTTGCAATCAAGACCGGAGGTAGCGTGCCCAAGGGCTCGTATGTTGATCGAATGCAACAAGCCATCGCAAAAAAGCAGGAATGAAATTCCTGACACATCCATCAAGGAGAGCGACCAAGCCCAGCAAAGCCGACAACGACAACCATGCAAATCAATGCAATCCCAACAATGATGAGTAGTGGCACTCGCGCGGAGAGGATCAGCGCCCAGGTGACTGGGAAGATCTCATCGCTCAGAAAAATCATGAGGGTTGACTGGTCATCCAGGCCGGCCACTCGATGATCTCCGTCTTCTTGTGGCTTGGTCGAATCGAATCCTGACTTCCGCAGAACCAGACCCACAACGGCGGCGTCTGGAGCAAGGTCGAGCAGGACAGGCGCCGCTACGCCCAGCGCGCCAAGAGCGATGTCTACGTCTTCACCGGCCCGGTATTCGACGGGCAGCCGCTCAACATCGGGACGGGCAAGGTCATGTGCCCTGCCACCTCTTCAAGCTGGTCTATGGCGCCAGCACCGGCAAGAGCTGGGTGTACTGGCAGGCCAACAGCGCCGACACCCGCATGGGCCCGCCCATCAGCTACGAGGAGTTCACGCGCCGCACCGGCATGCCGCTGCTGTCGGCCGTGCATCTGCCCCACGCATAAAAAATGAGCTTACTACGCAATTGATTCAATGATTTCAATGGTATTTGATATTGAAATCCATGAATTGCGAGCGTAAGACGCTCACTTTTAAATAGCAAAAAAGCTCCACAGAGATCGCGGGGAACTCAGGCCGGCTCGCCCGCCAGCCGGCGCACCACCTCGGACAGCACCTGGGCCTTCTGGCGGGTGCGCTCATTGGCCATGCCCGTGAAGCCACGCTTGGTGGCCGTGTGGTGCAGCGTATGGCCGACCTGCCGGCGGTACAGCGCACGTGCCCGGTCGCGCATGGCGCGGGCGCGCTGCAGTTGCAGGCGGCGCTGGGCCGGGCTCAGCCTGACCAGGGCCGCATCGGACTGGGAAAGATCGTAGAGCTCACGCTCATTGGTGGCGAGAAGTTCATGCGCGGAATGGATGGCACGTCCCATGGCTTGCTCCTGTCATCAAATGCAATGAAAAAGCACCTTGAATGCATGCACATCCAAGATGCTTCGGTGAGTACAGAACAGCACTCTAGGACAGATTCCGGCTCCAGCCCCCAATACCGCACCCATGCAAGCGGTATTGGGTGGTGCAGCCAAGCGATGGGCCTGCCGCCAGCCTCTGCAGACGGCGCACGCCTCTGGCTTACCTGACAGCAGACTCTGCTGCGGCCGCTGCCGGAGCGGTGACCGCTGGCGCGCTGGTCGCCGCCGGGACATGCTGCCAGCTGGCGGGCAGCACGGCGTCCAGCCAGTGCATGCGCCAGGCCAGCAGCACGGTAACGGTCAGCAGCGCCAGCAGGCACAGGCTGTTGCGCAGGCCATGGCTGTCGGCATAGGGGTCGGCAAAGTTGCGCTTGGCATTGACCGGCACCCTGGCCGTCTGCGACAGGCTGCGACCCAGACCCAGATTGATGTTCATGCGGCCATTGATGGCCCAGCCGCTGGCATCCAGAATCGGTCCCAGGCTACGCTGGCGCAGCTTGAGCCAGGCAATCAGCATGCTGGGGCCGGAGATGGCCAGGATCAGGCCCAGAATGGCCACCGGAATCCAGGGCCCCAGCTCGATGAACTTGCCGAAGATGCCGACGATCACGGCGCTCAGCGAACCCAGCGCCACGCCGATGGCGGCCACCGTGCCCACATCGGTCTTGCGCGTGGCGGCGGCAGCCGGTGCTGCGGCAGCCGACGCTGCGGTCAGCTCCTTGGGCGCCGTCACCAGCTTGGTCGCGTTGTCGCCGAGGCTGGTGTTCACCACATCGTTCTTGGCCGCTGCATGCTTGGCGACCTGCTCCTCGATCATGCGCAGGAACTTCTTGTAGGGCGAGAAGAAGGCCTGGCCGATGCTGGTCGGGTTGTCGATGAGCTTGACGATGGTCGCATCCCAGTCCTGGCCCGCACGGTCGTAGAACACGCCGTTGCGCCCCACGAACAGGAAATCCACATCGCCTGCCGTGAAGGCCGCGACGATGATTTTCTTCTGCCCCTCGCGCTTGCACTCGCAATAGGCCAGATAGGTTTTCGCCATGGCGGCCAGCACCGAGTGGGCGGCGGCATCGGCCACCTCCACGGTCAGATCGCAGCTGCGGCCGTCCAGGAACAAGGTTCCGGCCTGGAAGGCCGCGCCTTCGCGGCGATAGAAGCTGGAGAAAGAGACAAAGTTATTGAGCAAAGGCAGCAGATCGCGCTGCAGCCGGATCAGCTTTTCCAGGGCCATGGCCTGCACGGCGTGCTCCTTCTCGGCATCGTCCTGGTCCAGCAGCTGCATCAGCGCGTCCTTCAGGCCGCTGGCCAGCAGTTGCTGCACCTCGGCCTCGCCGATCGCTCCCAGCGGCGTGGCCGGGCACTCCGCCAGCCATTGCTGGCAGTGGGCCAGCATGGTCTTGAGTTGATCCCACTGCGCCTCGGTCAATGCGCTCAGAGCCTCGCCGAACACGGGCTGCACGGCCTGCTCGCGCAGGGTCTGCAGGGCCGCCGCCCAGGCCGGGTTGACGCCATGCACCAGCGGCAGGCTGCGCTCGCCGGTGACGGCGGCCAGCGGCAACGCCGCCAGAGACTCCGAGGCATTGCTGAGTACCTGCGCACCCAGAGCCGCATAGCCTTCTTCCGTGGGGTTGAGCGGTGCCCGCGCATTGGCGTCGAACTCCACCAGTCGCGTGCGCGCAAAAAAGTCATCGACCTTGGCCTGCACGGCGTTCACGGCCTCGGCCGCCGCCAGTGCCAGTGCACGCGGCTGCAGATGGCAGCCCAGCTCGTCCGCCTGGGCAAACCAGGTCTGCAGGGCTTGCAGGTCCTCCCAGAAGGCCTCGGCCTTGCTGCGATCGATGCCGGGCACGCCATCGCTGCCGTCCACGGCACCGTACAGCTCCTGAATGCGCGCAATCAGAGCGGCCAGCGCCTCGTCGCCTTCGGCCGTGGCCGCACCGACGATGCCGTCGCCATTGAAGCGCAGGGCCTGCAGCGAGGCCATGCGCTCCTGCACCTGGGTCAGCGTGATGGCTGCGGCATCGGGCAGGCCCGCGAGTTCCAGCACGCGCCTGGCTTCGGCCAGCAGCAGCGCACCTTCTGGCGTCGCATCATTGATGCTGCCCAGCTGCAGCACATCGCCGCCATCGGCCAGCACCTGCGGGTCACGCACTCTGGCCACGGCCCATTCACAGGCAGCCACCAGCTCGGGGGGACGGATCCGGCCGTCCTTGCTCTCGTCGATCAGATCCAGCGTCGCGCCGTCGAACTCGATGCCGCGTGTGGGACAGGCCAGGGCCACCCACAGCTTCTGATCCAGCTCACCAATATGGGCAATGTCCTGGCCCGTGCGAATGACCACCTGGTCCACCTCGCCGGCGCGGAAAAACTGCCACTCGTACTGCTTGTGCATGAAACTACCAACTCCCTGGCGGGGGATCTCCCCCTATCAAAGCGCATTGCAACCAATGGCTGCTTGCACTGTCCGCTATCAAAAGCTTGGAGTTTAAAAGTCATTTGCACCTACAGAATGGTGACATTTGTGAACTCTTGCGCTGCGCACGGCCAAGTGCACTGCAGGTCTCTTTCTCATTGATCCATTCCGGGCGCCTACGTGCCCCTCTTAATAAAGTATTTATTTAGATACTTTATTTGCTACACTGACCCCGTCCAATCCGCGCCCATGACTGCTGTGTCCACCGCCTCCCAATCCCGCGACAAGCTGCACCTGCAGCTGGCCCGGCTGTTCCGCAACAAGATCGCGACCGGCGAATGGGCGCTCGGACACAGCATTCCCACGGTCGAAGAGCTGGAGGCGCTGCACAGCGTCTCGCGCACCACGGTGCGCATGGCCGTGCATGCGCTGGTCGACGAAGGCCTGCTGGAGACCCGCAAGCGCGGCGGCACCAGGGTGGTGAGCCAGCCCTGCAAGCCGCCGTCCTTTCTGCTGCCCACCAGCTGGCGGGAGCTCGTGGCATTTGGCGAGCAGATTCAGCAGACCACGCTGCAGCAGGCCAATGACTGCGTGCCGCCGATTCCGGCCGGCTTTCCCTGCCCTGGCGAACTGGCCCCGGCCTATACCTATTTTCTGCGCGTGCACAGACATGGCGAGGCACGCTTTTGCCTGTCCGAGCTGTACCTGGAGCAGAACCTCTATCCCAGGCTGCAGGAGCAGCTGGAGCGCGCCACGCTGGCGCAGGCGCTGGGCAATGACCCCGCGCAGATCGCTGCAGCGCGCCAGTACCTGAGCGTGGCCCCGGCCGACGAGCTGATTGCCGAGCACCTGGGCGTGCCGCTGGGCACGCCGCTGATGCAGGCGCTGCGCTGGGCCCGCAACCCCCAGGGCCTGGTCGTCTACTGGGCCAAGGTGCGCTTCATCAGCGAATACGTGCACATGGAAATGGACTTGCTCAAATGACCGCCGTCCTGCCGCTGAACCCGCCCCTGTCCAAACCCCATGCCGGTCGTGTGGCCTGGATCACCGGCTCCACCAGCGGCATAGGCTGGGCCGTTGCCAGGCAGCTGGCCAGCGAAGGCGCCGCCATTGCCCTGCATGGCAGCGCCCAGGCGTCTGCCGGCACCGATGCCCAGCTGGCCGAGCTGCACGCACTGGGCGTGGCCGCCCGCTATTACCCGCTGGATCTGAGCGACGGCCAGGCCATTGCGCCCCTGGCCCGGCGCATCGCCGCCGAGCTGGGTGCGGTGGACATTCTGGTCAACAACGCCGGCATGCAGCATGTGGAATCCGTGCTCAGCTTTCCGCCAGACCGATGGAACACCATGCTGGCCGTCAACCTGAGCGCACCGTTTCACACCATACAGGCCTGCACGCCGGCCATGCTGGAGCGCGGCTGGGGGCGCATCATCAATATGGCCTCCGTCAGCGGTCTGGTCGGCGTGGCCCACAAGCCTGCCTATGTGGCCAGCAAGCATGGCCTGCTGGGCCTGACCAAATCCGTGGCACTGGAGCTGGCCACCACGCCCGTGACCTGCAATGCCATCTGCCCCGGCTGGGTGCTGACGCCGCTGGTCCAGGCCCAGGTCGATGCACTGGCGCAGCGCGAGCAGCTGGACGAGGCGGCAGCCCGTGCCAGGCTGCTGGGCGCCAAGCAGCCTTCGCGGGCCTTTGTGACGGTGGAGCAGGTGGCGGCCCTGGTCGGCTTTCTCGCCAGCGACAACGCCGCCCAGGTACGTGGCGCACAGTGGAATATGGACGGGGGCTTCACCGCCGCTTGAGTGCGGCATCGGCAAGACTCCATCTATCGGTCACCCATTCACGGCTGATGGCGCTGGGCAGATAAGCGCTACAGCCTGTTTAGTAGGACTTACGCAAGCAGGAATGCATCATCGGCCAGCCTCCTGAGGCAGTCGCCTTGCCTGAACCGGTTTTGCGTAAGTCGTGTTTTATTCAAATCGTTCCAAGGAGATGAACATGGCATTGAACGAAACCCACGACGCCGGCCTGCAAAGCTGGGTCGCCAGCGCCAACACCGGCAGCAGCGACTTTCCCATCCAGAACCTGCCGTTTGCCGTCTTTCGCCGCAAGAACAGCAGCGAAGCCTTCCGCGGCGGCGTGGCGATTGGCGATCAGGTGCTGGATATGGCGGCCGTTCGCGATGCCAAGGCACTGGACGCCGATGTGCAGGCCCAGGTCGCAGCAGCGGCGCAGGGCCAGCTCAACAGCTTGATGGCCATGGGCCCTGAGGCATGGTCGGCCCTGCGCCTGGCCCTGTCGCGCGCCCTGCGTGCCGGCGCTGCGCGGGAAGCCGCTCTCAAGGCCTGCCTCGTGCCCCAGGCCGATGTGGAGTACAGCGTACCGGCCCAGGTCGGCGACTACACGGACTTCTACACCTCCGTGCATCACGCCACCAATGTGGGAAAGCTGTTTCGCCCCACCAACCCGCTGATGGAAAACTACAAGTGGGTGCCCATCGGCTACCACGGTCGCGCCTCCAGCATCCGCATCTCGGGCGTGGACTTCAAGCGCCCCAACGGCCAGCTCAAGGCCCCCGATGTCGACCCCGTGCTCAAGCCCTGCAACCGTCTCGACTATGAGCTGGAGATGGGCATTTACGCAGGCACGGCCAATGCCTGGGGCGAGGCTGTCGACATCGAGGATGCCGACCGACATATCTTCGGCCTGTGCCTGCTCAACGACTGGTCGGCCCGCGACGTGCAGGCCTGGGAATACCAGCCGCTGGGCCCATTCCTGTCCAAGAACTTCGCCACCAGCATCTCGCCCTGGATCGTGACGCTGGAAGCACTGGAGCCCTATCGCACGGCATTCGTGCGCCCGTCCGACGACCCGCAGCCCCTACCCTACCTCAGCTCCGAAGCCAACTCGCAGCGCGGAGCGCTCGATGTGCAGCTCACGGTCGCCATCCAGACCGAGAAGATGCGCGCCGAAGGCAAGGCCGCCGAGCAGATCACCCGGACCAGCTATCGCCACGCCTACTGGACCATGGCCCAGCTGATTGCCCACCACACCGTCAACGGCTGCGATCTGCAGCCCGGCGACCTGCTGGGCACGGGCACGCTGTCCGGCCCCACCATGGACCAAGCCGGCGCCCTGCTGGAAATCACCGAAGGCGGCAAAAAGCCCCTGAGCCTGAGCAACGGCGAAACCCGCACCTTCCTGCTCGACGGCGACGCCGTGGTCTTTACCGGCTGGTGCGAAAAGCCCGGTGCCGCGCGCATCGGCTTTGGCGAATGCCGCGCCACCGTGCTGCCCGCGCACCAGGCCTGAGCGCCTTGACCATCCCGCAAAGAACCGGCCTGGCGCCGGTTTTTTGTTGGGAATCTGCCCTCGGCCTGTTCGTAACGCCATGACACAATTGCAGCCATGCCTTCCGCTTCGGACACCCCCACCCCTGCGCTCGCCCCCACTGGCCGGAACCCGCGCCAGGAACCTGTGCTGGACCAGCCTCTGCGCTCGGACGCCAGCCCCCTGCCTGCCTCCATCGCCGGAGCCTTTGCAGCAGCGGCCTATTCCATGCAGCACAGCCTGCAGCACGAGGCCGGGCAGACCGCTGCGCCCGAAGAGGAGGACAGCGGTCTGCTGCCTCAGCTCTATGCCAGCCGCCTGAACCCGCGCTCGCGCGACTTCTACCTGGCCCAGTTCAAGCGCTTTGACGCCCTGGACCGCAGCCTGCCCAGCTGGAATATGGCGGCCGCCTTGCTGACCCTGGCATGGTGCAGCCTGCACGGCCTGTGGCGCGAGGCTGCCAAATACTTCGCAGCCGTCACGGCAGCCGCGCTGATCTGGTGGTTCGGCCTGCGTCCTGCCCTGCCCGAGGCCATGGCTCTGGGCCTGGGCATTGCGCTGTGGCTGGTCGCCGTGGCCGTGCCCGGCCTGCTGGGCAATGGCTGGTACTGGCGCAAGATCAGGGCCCAGACGCTGCAGGCGATCACGGACGCGCCCAATATGGCCGCAGCCCATGCCAACCTGCAGGAGCAGGCTGCAGCGCCGCGCAACAGGACTGCCGCCATGCTGGTTCTGGCCCTGCCTGTGGCCGCAGCCGCAGGCGCAGGCATGGCACTGCTGCCCGCCGAAAATCCGGCACCGCTGCCAAACGCGGAACCTGCAGCCATCACCAGGCCCGCAGCCGACAGCGCCACCAGCGCCGCCGCCCCTCGCACCATGGCAAGCCCGGTCCCGGCAGCTCCTGCCGCCGCTGCCACCCAACCCGAGTCCCGCCCGCCAGAGCCGGCGTCCACCGCAGCAGCCGAGACGGGCGCCAGCGCCGGCAAAGCGGCGCCCCAAGCCCCTGCCCTGGTGCCAGACAAGACAGCGGCCCAAGCCGAGCCCAGCGAAAAACCGCCGGCAACACCGGCTGACAAGCCCGCCGCCAAGCCTGCGGCGGAGCCCAAAGAGCAGCCCGTAAAAGCCGCGTCAAAAGAAGTGCCGCAAACCGGCACGGATCTGGTTGCAGGCAAGTTCTATCTGAATCTGGGCGTCTACTCGGAGGCCCGCAATGCCGAGAAGATCGTGGCCCAGCTGAACCAGTCCAAGCTGCCCGCACTGACGCAGAAGATGGCCAGCAACAAAGGCGAAGTCATCCGGGTACGCAGCGGCCCCTTCGAAAGCCGCAAGCGCGCCGAAAAGGCCGCGCGCAAGCTGCAGGCAGCGAATATCGAGGCAGGCATCTTTCAGAGTGCGGACGGAACCCACAAGCCATAGGCCAGACGTAAGCACGCCAGAAATTGATGCAAAAACACCTTCAATCCTTTGATGGTATTGCGCTTACAGCTATCAATTTCGATAACCACCTTGTTGCACCCGCTTGCATATCGGGGCCTGGTCTGGCAGGCGCGGGTACCTGGGGGCGCTATGGTGTGGGGCATGAAGCATCGAACCACTCCTTTGCCAATTTCCACCCGCGCCTTGCTGGGCCTGACCGGTGCCACTGCGGCCTTGCTGATGGCCGGCTGCGCCAGCCATGGCGCAGCCACCGACGGCACGCGCGCGCCGCCTGCACGCCAGCTGCAGGTATGCCATGCCGAACCGGTACAGATCTATCTGGGCCACAACACCGTGGCGTCGACGCTGGAAACCATCCGCCAGAAGTCCGGCTCTTACCTGCTGCGCGTGCTGCGCGAAGGTCAGCCCGCCACCATGGACTACAACCAGGAGCGCCTGAACGTCATCACCAATGACGCTGGCAAGATCACGGCGCTGCGCTGCGGCTGATTCTCCTTGCCGGGCCTACAGGAACATTTCCTGCAGGTCGCTGAGGAAGTCGAAGCCACGCTCGGTCGGCACCACACGGCCCAGGTCGCGCGTGATCAGGCCCTTGGCCTGCGCCTGATCCAGTCCCTTGGCGATGGCTGACATGGGCAGGCCCGTGCGCTCCATGAACTCCTGCAGCGCGAAACCGCCGCGCAGGCGCAACGCGTTGAGCATGTATTCGAACGGCAGCTCTGCGCGCTTGACCTCGTTGTCCTGCGCCAGCGGCGTGCCGGCCAGCGCCATGTCCATATAGCGAGCCGGATCGCGGAAACGCACCTGACGCACGATGCGATGGGCAAAGCTCAGCTTGCTGTGCGCACCCGCGCCAATGCCCAGATAGTCGCCGAACTGCCAGTAGTTGCTATTGTGAAAGCACTGGTGGCCTTCCTTGGCATAGGCCGAGACTTCGTAGCGCTGCATGCCGGCTCCCAGGGTGCTGGCCGTGATCAGGTCCAGCATCTCATAGGCCGTATCGTCCTCGGGCACCAGGGGCGGGTATTTGGCGAAATAGGTGTTGGGCTCGATAGTCAGGTGATAGATCGACAGATGCGGCGGCGCAAACGCCAGCGCGGTGTCCACATCGCGCTGCAGATCGGCAAGACTCTGGCCGGGCAGCGCATACATCAGGTCGATATTGAAGGTCTCGAAATTGTCGGCTGCCTCGCGCACTGCCGCCTGGGCCTGCGCGGCGTCGTGCACGCGGCCCACGGCCTGCAGATAGCGGTCGTCAAAGCTCTGCACCCCTATGGACAGACGGTTCACACCGGCCGCCCGGAAAGCCTTGAAGCGGTCCTTCTCGAAGGTGCCGGGGTTGGCCTCCATCGTGATCTCGCAATCGGGCTCCATGCGCAGACGCGCACGCAGACCGGCAATCAGCTTGTCTATGGACTCGGGCGAGAACAGGCTGGGCGTGCCCCCGCCCATGAAGACGCTGTGCACCGTGCGCCCCCAGATCAGCGGCAGTGCGCTCTCCAGATCGGCCATCAGGGCATCGATATAGCGGTCCTCGGGCAGGGCATCCCCCTTGGCCCAGGCATGCGAGTTGAAGTCGCAATACGGGCATTTCTTGAGACACCAGGGCAGATGCACATACAGCGACAGCGGCGGCAGGCTGCCCAGCTGCAGCGTGCCAGGCCGCATGTAATGCTGAATATCGCGCTGCACCGCCGCTTCGGCAGTCTCTGTTTGAGGCTGAATGGGGATCATGGGAAATATGCTTTTCTAGCGCAAACAAAACCGACGCCGCTAAAACTGGCACAGCCCCAGCTCAGAGATGCCTGGCAAGGGCCGCCCCCAGAGAGGGCATCGTCCCCCTTCCATAGCGCACAGCGCGTAGAGAAAGGGGCGCCCGGCTAGGGGGAAGGCGCGGGGCCGTCTAGGCAGAGCGCCTCAGGGGGTTACAGCCAGCGCTCTTTCACCATCTCGATCATGGTGCGCGAAGAACGACCACGATGGCTGTGGGCATGCTTGAGTTCGGGCGTCATCTCGGCAAAGGTCAGGCCCAGCTCGGGGATCAGCAGTACCGGGTCAAAGCCGAAGCCATTGCTGCCACGGCGCTCGGTCGTGAGCAGGGCCTGCACACGCCCCACGGCAATCAGCGGCTCGGGGTCCTTGGGCGAGCGCACGCCTACCAGGGTGCTGACCATGGCGGCACGGCGATTGACCACGCCCTGCATCTGCTCGAGCAGCGCGCGCACATTGTTGTCGTCGCTTTTCTCGTAGCCGAACTGGGTGCAATAGTAGGCCGTATCTACGCCGGGCAGACCGCCGAAATGATCCACGCACATGCCGGCGTCATCGGCAATGGCAGGCAAGCCGGTCTTCTCGGCCGCAAAGCGCGCCTTGGACAGCGCATTCTCGACAAACGTGCCATAGGGCTCGGGAGCTTCGCCTTCGAACAGATCGCCCTGGCGAATCAGCTCCACGCCCAGCGGGGCAAACATGGCCTGCAACTCGACGAGCTTGCCGCGGTTGTTGGATGCCAGCACAATTTTCATCATAAAAATCCATGCAAACGCTTGTGGCGATTGCGCAATCAGCTATTGATTCAGTAGTTTCAAGCCCAGGCCTGCTGCAGCCTGCAACCCGATTCAGGTCTTGGCTTTCTGGCGCTGTGCCGAGCGGCGTATGGCCTCGTTGATTTCGGCGATCGATCGCTCGATGGCCGCGTCGTCGAGCTCATCCTCGCAGTCTTCGAGCGGCCCCACCTGTATCGTGGACTCAAAGCCCTGATCCTCGATCTCCTGGGTGGAGATGGAGGACGGTTCGAAATTATTCGGTGTTTCCCATACCAGTGCCAGCACGGTGACATTGTCGCTGCTGTCCCCGGCGCGTTTGAGAGCGGTGTCGACCAGCATGGGCACAAAGTGGGCCACGGCCTTGCCGTTCATGATCTGGAGAATTTCCGGCGTCGGCACCGATCCCCAGAGTCCGTCCGAGCACAGCATCAGCTGATCGCCCTCCTCCAGCCGCCTGGTCTCGCTCACATCGAAGATGGGCTTGGAGGGCGAGCCCAGGCAGGTGAACAGCACATTGCGGTTGGCCTGGGCGAGCACGGTCGAGACCTTGCGCATCTCGGTGTACGAGTGGTCGCGCGTGCGCTCCACGAGCTGCCCCTCGCGCACCCAGTACAGGCGCGAGTCGCCGCAATGAATCCAGGTCACCTTGCCTTCCTGCAGCACCGCCGCCACCAGCGTGGTGCGCGGCGTGTCCATCATGCCCTTGGTGCTGGCATAGCGCAGGATCTGGCGATGGGCCAGCAGCAGCGCCTCTTCCAGGAACGCGGCCGGATCTTCCACCAGTGGCCTGGCCTTCTGCTGAAACAACGTGGAAACCACCTGCAGTGCAATCTGCGCGGCCACCTCGCCGTCCGGATGCCCGCCCATCCCGTCCGCCAGCACGAACAGCGCCGCCTCTCGCGTGTAGCAGTAGCCCATGCGGTCTTCGTTGAGGGCACGGCCTCCGCGGCGGCTGAGCTGGAAGACGGAAAATTTCATGGTTTGCGATTGCTGTCGGTCACCGCTCCACGTTCGGAGCCGCCGAGTTTCTGAAGATTCTTCCTGGCGTCATGCACCATATTGTCGAACTGCATGCGCATGCGCTCCTGCACGCTGAGCTTGGTATAGCGACGCTCGCCCTCGCGGCTCAGCTCTTTTTGCAGGGCAAACACCGACTGCGGGCGCGAGAGCGGGTCCATGGCCATGCACCATTCCACCACCTCGATCAGATTGTCCGAATACACGCCGCGCAGCTTGTTCAGGGCCAGGGCCAGGCGGTCCTTGTCCTGACGCTGCGGTGCTTCGTTGGGCGGTATGCCCTGCATGCAGGCATAGATGCAGGCGCCAATGGCGTAGATATCGGTCCAGGGACCCAGCTGGGAGTCGCGCCGATACATCTCCGGGGCGGCAAAGCCAGGGGTGTACATGGGACGAATGAAGTTTCCCTCTTTCGACAGCACTTCGCGCGCCGCGCCGAAATCGATCAGCACGGCCTTGTCGTCATTGGTGATGAAGATATTGGCGGGCTTGATGTCCAGGTGCAGCATCTTGTGCTGATGCACGATGCGCAGGCCGCGCAGCACCTCGTCAAACAGGGAGCGGATGGTCGACTCTCTGAAGACCTTCTCGGCCTTGAGCTCGCGCGCCGTGACGATGAACTCCTGCAGGGTCGCCCCTTCCAGGTAGTTCATCACCATGTAGACGGTTTCGTTTTCGCGAAAGAAATTCAGCACGCTCACCACGGAGGCGTGCGAGATCTGCGCCAGCGAGCGCCCTTCCTCGAAAAAGCTCTTGAGCCCGAGGCGATACAGGGACAACTTCTCTGGCGCCACGACGGGCTGCAGTTCGGCGGGCGCCCGAGTGGCAAGCGAAGCAGGCAGATACTCCTTGATCGCTACCTGCTGGCCATCGCCATCCAGAGCCAGGTAGACAATCCCGAACCCCCCCGAGGAAATCCTGCGTACCACCCGGTATCCGCCTATGGTGCTGCCCGGCGGTAGGGGCGCTGGCTTGTTTTTAGTAGACATTTTTTACCGGTAAACCTCAAGGATGATTCGAAACCCGGATAATCGGGAAATTGCAAGCATCCATCAAAAGTCCAATGCCAGTTTACAGCATGACCGGATACGCCAGTGCCCAGCACAGCGCATCCGCTGAGGGTGGTCAAGAGTCCCAGTCCAACAGCCGTCTGGGCCTTGAGATCCGCGCGGTCAATAGCCGCTTTCTGGATTTGTCCTTCCGCCTTCCCGACGAACTGCGCGCCCTTGAGCCGGCCCTGCGCTCCTTGCTCACTGCGCGCCTCAAGCGCGGCAAGGTCGAAGTGCGTGCCGCCATCGACGTCTCCAGCAACCAATCCCTCCCCCTTCCTGCTGCCTCTCAGCTGCAACGCCTGCTGAGCCTGCAGGACGCCGTCCAGGCCTGGCTGCCCAAGGCACGTGACCTGTCCGTGGCCGACGCGCTGCGTCTGTGCAGCGGCACCGGTGCAGCCACCACGGACTGGAGCGAAATCGCTCCGGCCCTGGCCGAACAGGCCATCACCGACCTGCTCGCAGCTCGTGCCCGCGAGGGCGAACGCCTGGCCGACATGCTGCTCGACCGCATCAAGCAGCTGCGCGCGCTGGCCAAGACCGCCGTGCCTCTGGTGCCGCAGCTGGTGGAGCAGCAGCGCCAGAAGTTTCTGGAGCGCTGGAAGGAAGCCATGGCCCTGGGCGAAGGCTCGGTGGCCCCCGAGGCCGCCCGGGATCGCGCCCTAGCCGAAGCCACGGCCTTTGCCATCCGCATCGATGTGGCCGAAGAAGTCACGCGTCTGGGCTCTCACCTCGACGAAATCGAGCGTCTGCTCAAAAAGGGCGGCGACATCGGCAAGCGTCTGGACTTCCTGATCCAGGAACTGCACCGCGAAGCCAACACGCTTGGCTCCAAATCAGCCACGCTGGAGCTGACCCGCATCAGCGTCGACATGAAGGTGCTGATCGAGCAAATGCGCGAACAAGTGCAGAACATCGAGTAAGCAAGCCCTGGGCGTACCCACACCGTACGCTCGATTCGTGCCCAAAGTCATGCCCAAAGTCATGGACCATCCCGGAAATCTATTTGTCGTGTCGGCACCCAGCGGTGCCGGCAAATCCTCCCTGGTACGCGCCCTGCGTGAATTCGACGCACGCGTCTACCCCTCCGTCTCTCACACCACGCGCGCGCCGCGCGGCCAGGAAAAGCATGGCCGTGAGTACTACTTCATCTCGGACGCCGAGTTCGACGCCATGGTCGCCAACAACGGCTTTGTCGAATGGGCCAATGTGCACAGCCGCCGCTACGGCACGGCCAAGAGGTCTCTGGAAGAGCGCATCCAGAGCGGCACCGATGTGCTGCTCGAGATCGACTACCAGGGTGCCCTGCAGGTCAAGCAGGCCTTTCCCAATGCCGTGCTGATCTTCATCCTGCCGCCCAGCTGGGACGAGCTGCGCGCGCGCCTGGAAAATCGCGGCGAGGATGCACCCGAAGTCATTGAGATGCGCCTGAAGAACGCCGAAGAGGAAATGGCGCAGGTCGCAAAATTCGACTTCGTTATAATCAACGAACTGTTTGAGAGTGCGCTCTTTGATCTCAAGGCGATCATTCACGCGCAACGCCTCAAATATGCGGCCCAGCGGCGCCTTCGCGCCGACACCTTCGAGTCGCTCAATATCCCTGAATCCAACTGACCGTTCCCGGAGTTCCTGATGGCACGCATTACTGTTGAAGATAGCCTGGAGCAGATCCCCAACCGCTTCCAGCTCGTTTTGGCCGCGACTTACCGCGCCCGCATGCTCAATCAAGGCCACACCCCCAAGATTGAAACCAAGAACAAGGCCAGCGTTACCGCCCTGCGTGAAATCGCAGACGGCAAGGTAGGCCTGGAAATGCTGAAGAAGGTGCCGGGTTAAGCTGTTGCATCGCAGCACCAAAACAGACAATTAAGCACCGCTCGTCGGTGCTTTTTTGTACCTATCACCTTGCACTCGGTACTTGCAGGCTACATTTAAGGAATATGACAGCGGCCCAGAACTCGACGATTGCACCTTCTTCTACGGCACCGGCCAAGCCTCAGCGCATGCCCGCTGAACAGGCTGCACGGGTGTCGGCTGCTGCTTTTGACGGGTTGATGGAGCATCTGGGCTATCTGGATGCCGACAGCGCCGAGCGCGTGCGCCAGGCCTATGTCTACGCAGACCAAGCACATACCGATCAGTGGCGCAGCAGTGGAGACCCCTATATCACCCACCCCATCGCGGTCACGGGAATCTGCGCCAACTGGAAGCTCGACGCCCCTGCCCTGATGGCGGCCCTGCTGCATGACTCCATGGAGGATTGCGGCATCACCAAGCTGGATCTGAAGGAGCGCTTCGGCGAGGATGTGGCCGAGCTGGTGGACGGGCTGACCAAGCTGGACAAGCTGCAGTTCAATACCCGCGAGGAAAACCAGGCCGAATCCTTTCGCAAGATGCTGCTGGCCATGGCGCGCGATGTGCGCGTCATCCTGATCAAGCTGGCCGACCGCACCCACAACATGCGCACCATGAGCGACATGCCGCGCAGCAAGTGGGGCCGCATCTCGTCCGAAACGCTGGAGATCTATGCGCCCATCGCGCACCGCCTGGGTCTGAACCAGACCTATCGCGAGCTGCAGGACCTGTCGTTCAAGCATCTGCATCCCTGGCGCTATGCCACGCTGGAAAAAGCCATAGGCCGCTCGCGCACGCGCCGCCGCGATCTGGTGCAGCGCGTGCAGGACGAAGTCAGCACCGCCTTTGCCACGCACAGCCTGGCGGTGCGGCTGCTGGGCCGCGAGAGCACGCTGTATTCGCTGTACCAGCGCATGCAGAAGAACCAGCTGAGCTTTGCCAAGGTCACCGACATCTACGGCTTTCGCATCATCGTCCCCAAGACGCTGGACTGCTACACCGCCCTCGGTGTGCTGCACCAGAAGTACAAGCCCATGCCGGGGCGCTTCAAGGACTACATCGCCATTGCCAAGAGCAATGGCTACCAGTCGCTGCACACCACGCTGGTCGGCCCCTCCAGCGTCAGCATCGAATTCCAGATTCGCACGGAAGAGATGAACATCGTGGCCGAGGCCGGCGTCGCGGCCCACTGGCTGTACAAGGCCCAGCAGGGCCATGACTCCGAGCATCTGTCCACCCAGTGGCTGCAGTCCCTGCTCGATATCCAGAACGAGACCCGCGACGCGGCGGAGTTCTGGGATCACGTCAAGGTGGATCTCTTTCCCGATGCCGTGTACGTGTTCACGCCCAAAAGCGAGATCATGGCCATGCCGCGCGGCGCCACGGTGGTGGACTTTGCCTACGCCATCCACAGCAAGATCGGGCATCGCACCACGGCGGCCAAGATCAATGACGAGGAAGTGCCGCTGCGCACCGAGCTCAAGAGCGGCGATGTGGTGCAGATCATCACCTCCGAAACCTCCACGCCCAACCCGGCCTGGCTGAGCTTTGTGAAAACCGGGCGCGCGCGCTCCAAGATTCGCTCCTACCTCAAGAATGCGGCCCAGACCGAAGCCGGCCAGCTCGGAGAGTCGCTGCTGGCCCAGGCCCTGCGCGCCGAAGGCATTGACAGCGTGCCGTCGCAGGACGATGCCAACAGGGGCGTCTGGGACGAAATCCTGCGCATCACGGGCAACCGCACGCCGGCAGACCTCATGGTCGATATCGGCATGGGCCGCCGCATCGCCTCCCTGGTGGCCGCGCGCATGACCAGCTTCATGACCAAGCAAGGCGTGCGCCCCGATGCGCTGCTCATCACACAGGAGCGCTTCAACACGCACAACCGCCCCTTCCAGGGCGCGGTCACGCTCAACGGCGACGAGAGCAGCTCGGTCTACTACTCGCACTGCTGCCGCCCCGTGCCGGGCGATCCGATTCTGGGCTACCTCGGCGGCCAGGGCCTGGTCGTGCACCACGCCCATTGCAACAATGCCATCAAGCTGCGCGAAAAGGATGCCGACCGCTTCATCACCGTGGACTGGTCCGACGACATCACGCGCCTGTTCGAGGCCGGCATCGTGGTCACGGTGCAGAACAACAAGGGCGTGCTGGCCCGCGTGGCGGCCGAGCTCTCGAATGCCGAAGCCGATATCGTGCGCGTCGAGATGACCGACGAAGCAGCGATCGGCACCACCGATCTGCGCTTTGTCATCTCCGTGCAGAACAGCGTGCAGCTGGAGAATGCGCTGCGCAATCTGCGCCGCCTGCATTCGGTGATCCGCGCCAGCCGCGTCATGGCCTGATCTCTTACATGCTCCACAAGGCCGCCTCGGGCGGCCTTTTTCATGGGTGAAAGATTTTGTTGCATTCTGCGCGCGCCATCGCGCCCTGCAAGGGCCTGCCGGCCACGACAGCAGGCGACAATGGCATTCATGCTCCAAACCGCACCTTCGCTCCTGAATGCCCGCCAGCAGCTGCTGATCGCCGCCATTGCGGCAGCCCTGCTCGCAGGCTGCGCCACCCGGCCCGAACCTCCTGCTGCGGCCGCGCCCGAGCCGGTGATCGCCGCCAAGGCAGAGCAAGCCTCGGGCGAGCCGGCAGCAGCGGAAAACCCCATACAGGCCCGCAACTTCGCGCACTGGAAGCAGGAATTCGCCCCGCGAGCACGCGCCGCGGGCATTTCGGAACGCACGCTTGGCAGTGCCCTGGCCGGCGCCAAGCTGCAGCCCAGCATCGTCAAGCTCGACCGCTCCCAGCCCGAGTTCACACGCACGCCCTGGCAATACCTGGATAGCGCCGTCTCCGCACAGCGCATCAAGACCGGCAAGCTCAAGATGCAGGAACACGGCGCCAGCCTGCAGGCGGCCAGCCAGCGCTATGGCGTGCCAGCACCGGTGATTGCCGCCATCTGGGGCATGGAAAGCAATTACGGCAGCAACTTCGGCAGCTTCTCGGCCGTGGATGCGCTGGCCACTCTGGCCTTCGACGGCCGCCGTGCCGAGTGGGCACAAAAAGAGCTGATTGCCGCGCTGCGCATCATCGACAACGGCGATATCGACGCCGCTCACATGATCAGCTCCTGGGCGGGCGCCATGGGCAACACCCAGTTCCTGCCCTCGGTATTCCTGCAATATGCCGTGGATGCCGACGGAGACGGCCGCCGCGACATCTGGGGCTCCATGGCCGACGTGGCCGCATCCACGGCCAACTATCTGGCCAGCGCGGGCTGGAACGCCAGCGAGCCCTGGGGGATCGAAGTGCGCCTGCCGGCCAATTTCGACTACGCGCGCGCCGAACTCGCCACGCGCCAGAACAGCCCGGCCTGGGCCGCAGAAGGCGTGCAGGCCGTGAACGGCCAGGCCTTGCCCGCCATGGCCGGCGCCAGCATCATCGCGCCGGCCGGCGCTCGCGGCCCGGCCTTCATGGTGGGCAGCAACTTCCGCGCCATCCTGCGCTACAACAACTCCACCAACTATGCGCTGGCCGTGAGCCTGCTCGCCTCGCAGCTGGCAGGCAATGGCGGCGTCAACGCCGAGTGGCCGCGCGAGCTCGGCGCCCTGACGCGGGAGCAGACCAAGGCGCTGCAGACCGCACTCACCCAGCGCGGCTTTGCCACCGGCACCGCCGACGGCGTGATGGGTCCAGCCACCCGGGCCGGGCTGCGCCAATACCAGCAAAGCGAGGGCCTGGTGGCAGACGGCTACCCCACGCTGGAGCTGCTGCAACGCCTGCAGGCTGGCAACCTATCTCAAAAACAATAGCGTTTAGCGCTTGATGATCAACGAATTCAATACCAAAACCATCTGAAATCATTGAACCTCAAGTGAGTGCAGCTCACAAAACAAAAGCGCGGCATCCACATCGGAAGCCGCGCTTTTTTGCAGCTCGTGCACTCAGGAACGTGCTGCAGGCTGCGGATAGCTGACGTCCAGAATCTCCAGCATGCGCACACCGGCCGGCGTGGGCAAGGCCACCTCGTCGCCCACGCGCGCCTTGAGCAGCGCGCGCGAAACCGGTGCAATCCAGCTGACCTGGTTCTGCGCGCTGTCCGCCTCGTCAATGCCCATGATGGTGATGGTGCGCTCCACGCCCTCATCATCGACATAGCTGACCGTGGCGCCGAAAAAGACCTGGTCGCTGCCCGCATGCACGGCAGGATCGACCACCTCGGCGATTTCCAGTCTCTTGGTGAGAAAGCGGATGCGGCGGTCGATCTCGCGCAGACGCTTTTTACCGTAGAGATAGTCGCCGTTCTCTGAGCGGTCGCCGTTGCTGGCTGCCCAGTGCACGATCTCCACGATCTTGGGGCGCTCGTTGTCGATCAGATCCAGCAGCTCGTCCTTGATGCGCTGGTAGCCCTGAGGCGTGATGTAGTTCTTGCCGCCGGTGGGCAATGGCGGCAGAGCGCCGACGTCGTCATCGTCGTCGCCGTCCGATTCTTTGGTGAAAGCCTTGCTCATGAGGCCGATCTTCACACAGATCCGCGCCTGCCTTGGCCAGCCCCTGTCAAAGTCCGAAAACGAAAAAGCCTCAGAACTTTGCAGTTCTGAGGCTTGTCGTTTGGTGCGGCTGGCAGGAATCGAACCCACGACCCCTTGGTTCGTAGCCAAGTACTCTATCCAGCTGAGCTACAGCCGCTAAGCCTCGAATTATATACAGATTTAGGAGCCGCTCGGTGGAAACCCGGATTTTTCTTCAAAGACATCCAGCACCGGCAATCCTGCCGCCACAGGCAAGGCAGAAACGAAAAAGCCTCAGAACCTTTCAGTTCTGAGGCTTGTCGTTTGGTGCGGCTGGCAGGAATCGAACCCACGACCCCTTGGTTCGTAGCCAAGTACTCTATCCAGCTGAGCTACAGCCGCTAAGCCTCGAATTATATACTTATTTTCAGGCCTGTGGAAAAGTCTTCCAGAAATTTCAGATCCCGCGCGCTGCTTCGGGACTGCAACCACATGAAAAGCCTGATTCCAAGCAAATGCATATGCGCTAATCTTGGGCGTTGAAGCCGGGTGCCAGCAAGCTGCTGGCGGCCCCTGCGATGCCGCGTTCATGGGCCCCGAAGAACCAGACCCCGCGCATCGGGGCAGCCGGTCGCCGCGCGCTGCGGCAGTGCATTCAGAACCATCAATGACGACAGACAGACAACCGGCATCGCCTTCCATTCCTCCATCCGTGGCCATGTGGGAGCAGCTGTTTCGCCGCAGTGCCAGGCCCTCCCTGAGCCTTCAGGGTCAGATTCGCGAGATGCTGGTCGATGCCATCCTGACCGGCATTCTCGCGCCTGGCGACGCCGTTCCATCGAGTCGCGAGCTGGCCAAGCTGCTGGGCGTGGGCCGCATCACCGTGGTCATGGCCTACCAGCAGCTGACCGAGGAGGCCTTCTTGCTGAGCCGCGAGAGAAAAGGCCATTTCATCCATCCCGACGTGCTGCAGGGCCGCACGGCCGAACGCATGCCGGGAGGCGGCAGGAGCTCGGACGCCGAGGCGCATACCGACTGGTCGCGCCGCCTGTGGCTGCGTCCCAGCCAGCAGCGCAGCATCGTCAAGGAAGACGACTGGCAGCGGTTTCCCTATCCATTTCTCTACGGCCAGTTCGACAAGGACTTGTTTCCCACGGCCGCCTGGCGCGAGTGCTGCCTCAAGTCCCTGGGCGTGCTGGACATCCGCATGTGGGCACCCGATCACATCACGCGCGACGACGACAGCCTCATCCAGCAGGTGCAGACCAAGATCCTGCCGCGCCGCGGCGTCTGGGCCTCGCCCGACGAGATCATCATCACCGTCGGCGCCCAGCATGCGCTGTACATGGTGGCCGATCTGCTGATGCGCGAAGGCACCTGCGTCGGCATCGAGGACCCCTGCTACCCCGATGCGCGCAATATCTTCAGCAGCCGCACCTCGCAGGTCATTGCTATCGGCGTGGATGGCGATGGACTGCCCATCGTCCCGGCCATGCGCAAGCTCGAGTACCTCTACGTCACGCCCAGCCACCAGTGCCCCACCGGCGTCACCATGCCGCTGGAGCGGCGCGAAGCCTTGCTGGAGGCCGCACAAAAGCACGATCTCATCATCATCGAGGACGACTACGAAAGCGAAAGCAGCTTCGATGAACAGCCCATCCCGGCGCTCAAAAGCCTGGACCGCAACAACCGCGTGATCTATATCGGCAGCCTCTCCAAATGCCTGGCACCGGGCCTGCGCGTGGGCTATATCGTGGCTCCGCCCGAACTGATCAAGGAACTGCGCGCGCTGCGCCGCCTCATGATCCGCCACCCTTCCACCTTCATTCAGCGCACATTGGCCATGTTCATCTCGCTGGGTCATTACGAGGCCCAGCTGCGCCGCCTCGGCCAGGCCCAGAAGGAGCGTCATGCCGAGCTGACGACGGCCATGGCCCGCCACTTGCCCCAATGCCGCATCACCCCCGTGCGTGGCGGTGGCTCGTGCTGGGTGCAACTGCCGGACCACATACCCGCCCAGGCACTGGCGCGCGAGGCCGCCGAGCATGGGGTGCTGATCGAGCCCGGCGATGTGTTCTTCACTTCTCCCCGCAACACGGGCAACTTCATCCGCCTGGGCTACCAGTCCATTCCTGCGGCACAGATCGCCCAGGGCATCAAGGCCCTGGCGCAGGCCATGCAGCGCATGTAGGAATGCAAAAAGCCCCGGCCTTGCGGTCCGGGGCTGTGCTTGACGGAAGCCTCAGTTCTTGCGCAGCTTGGGCGGTGCCAGCTCGTCGAGCAGGTTCTCGGGATTCACCCCGCGCCGCAGCGTCTGGCGCACGCCATAGGCAATCAGCAGGATGCACAGGCTGGCCACTCCCAGTGCCAGCGGCGTGCGCTGCTCGGGGATAAAGCCCATGGCCACCACGATGGACAGCATGCCCACAATCGCCAGCCAGGTCAGGTAAGGAAAGCACCACATGCGCACCTTGAGCAGATGCGGCGCTTCGCGCTCCAGACGCGAGCGCAGGCGCAGCTGGGAGATCGCGATCAGGATGTAGACAAAGATGGCCACCGTGCCGTAGGAGTTCACGAGAAAGGCGAATACCTTGTCGGGAGACAGATAGGACATGACGATGGCGCCGTAGCCGAACAAGGTGGCCACCAGGATGGCGTACACGGGCACGCCGTTGCGGCTGACCTGGGCCAGCACCTTGGGCGCATCGCCGCGTCGCGTCAGCGCAAACAGCATGCGCGAAGAGGCATAAAGCCCGGAGTTGAGCGCCGACAGCACGGCCGTCAGCACCACGGCATTCATGATCTGGGCGGCCGCCGGCACGCCCATGGCATCGAGAGCGCTGACATAGGGCGTGGACATGCCGTTGGAGTTCCACGGCACCAGGCAGGCCACCAGCAGCACCGATCCCACATAGAACACCAGCACGCGCAGGATGACCGAATTCGTGGCCTTGGCCACGGCCTTCTGTGGCTCAGCAGTCTCGGCCGCAGCAATCGTCACGATCTCCGCTCCGAAATAGAAGCCGGTCGCGGCCACGGCCCCCGTGAGCACCGGAACAATGCCGTTGGGCATGAAGCCGCCGTTCTGGCTCAGATTGGCGACATGCATTCCGCCGCCGCCCGGTGTCAGGCCCAGCACATAGACGCCGGCGATGAACAGAAACACCACGATGGCGGCCACCTTCACGGATGCCAGCCAGAACTCGCACTCGCCAAAGGATTTGACCGAAACCAGATTGGTCAGCGTCATCATGACCAGCAGGACAAGACTGATGCTCCAGGCCGGCACGTCGGGCAGCCAGTAGCGCACCAGCTCGGCCCCCGCCACCGCTTCGATGGCCACGACGATGACCCAGAAATACCAGTACATCCAGCCCGTCAGAAACCCCGCCAGCTGCCCCACGGCAGGCCGGTCGCGCCAGGCTTCACGGGCGTACTCGTAAAACGAGCCGCCTGTCATGGAGCAGGCCATCTCGCCCAGCATGCGCATCACCAGCACCACCAGCAGGCCGGTGATCAGAAAAGAGATGACGGCTGCCGGCCCGGCCGACTTGATGACCACGCCGCTGCCGACGAACAGCCCGGCTCCGATGACGCCGCCCAGAGCAATCATGGTCATGTGCCGCTGTTTGAGGCTGTGCGACAGCCCGTCCGGCGACGAATGCGGATTTCCAATCATTTTTGTCTCCTGTCTTGCCGGCATGGGAATACCGGTCGCCACGGCTTTATGTATCGGGTCGTGCCTTGCCGCTCGTGCAGGCCGCTGCCGTGGTCGTTCAGTTATCTGCTTGAAAATTGTCGTGAGAAGCCCTGCGTGCAACGCCTCCCACCGTAAGGCAAGAAGGTGCGCACGCAGGCCCGCCGTGTGTCAGGAAAGCGCCACTGGAGGACGATCCTTGCGGTAGGCGTTCTTGACGGCGATCTTGCCGTTGCGGAACGTGAACACATCGACCATGCGAGCTTCCACACGCAGGCCGTCGGCCTTGGTGCCTTTGAAGGTGCTTTCAGAAACGCCGCGCGCTCCCTGGACAAAATGCTCTCCATCCACCCAGGCAGCATCGGGAAATGCCTGCCAGGCCAGCTGAAAGCCCTCGCGCACGGCTTCACGGCCCACAAAACTGCGGCCCATCAGATCGGGGCCGGCTACGGCATGGAACTCGCATTCATCGGCCATGAAGTCCATCAGTGCATCGATGTCATGGCGATTCCACGCCTCGGAAAAACGCGCCAGGAACTGGACATCGGGTTGGGATTCTTGTTTGCTCATAGGTTCTCCAGATTGCTGTCATTTCTTGGGTTCCGGCCCTTGCAGAAGCGGCCGCCCGGGATCGAAAAATGCCTGAAATTCCGATGGCTCATCGTAGGTAGCACCGGCTCCGGTTCGTAGAACCAGTTACCGGCAATCGTTAAGTCCAAGGCCTTGGTGCTTCACGGCGCTGGGTCCTCGAGAAACGACGGCAGCGCGCGCGGCAGCTGCCCTGAACGAACCCGTTTCTCCTCTGGAAGCAGCACTCTGCCGCTGCGCTTGCGGATGCAGGCCCAAGCCATGGGCAAGCGCTTCTGATCCCGCTTCAGTTAGGTGAAAACGATAGGAGAACACCGGCAGTCGCTGCAGGGGTATCGCAGTCGGCGGCGCGAAAGCGGACTGCCCGAAGATCCGCTTCCCGTGCCCGGGGCTCGGATCGCATGAGCCGTGGGTGCGCTGGCTCCATCAAAACCTGCGCCGTGGCCCTAACCAGCCGCGCAAGGGGCTGGCTATGCTGCTCTGGACACCGCAAGCAGTGGCCTGCAACGGCATCTGCATTGACTTTGCGTCCATCCATTCCATCGCCATAGAACGCCGCGTCAAACGCAGCCACACCAGGAGACGATCGCCATGAAAGCCGAGGACATCCGCCCCAGCCACCTGAACCCGTACGACCCGCAATACGACCCTCTGGTTGCGCGAAATCCCGGACATGGCGCTGGCTACGCTCCGACCTACTGGGTTGGGACGGCAGGCCGGCCGCCCGACGACGATGGCCCGGTCTGCGGCGACATGGAAGCCGATGTAGTCATCGTCGGCTCGGGCTTCACGGGCCTGTCCACCGCCCTGTTTCTCGCCCGCGAGCATGGCATCCGCGCGGTGGTTCTCGAAGCCAACCAGAGCGCATGGGGCTGCACCAGCCGCAACGGCGGCCAGGGCCAGAATGCCAGCGGCCGCCTCTATCGCTCCCAATGGATAGAGCGCTGGGGTAAGGACGTGGCCCTGAAGCTGGACGCGGAAATCCGTGAAGGCTTCGACACCTTCAAGAACCTGGTGGCCGAGTTTCCCGAATGCGAGCCGCAGCCAGGAGGGCATCTGTATATTGCCCACCGAGACAGAAAGATGGATTTTCTGCGCAACGAGACCCGCGTCATGCGCGAAGTCTTCGGCTATGACGCCCGCATACTCAGCGTCGATGCCGTGCGCCGCGACTATGTCGACGACGCCGACTGCCGTGGCGCGATGCACGAGCCCGACGGCATTGGCGTGCATCCGCTCAAGCTGGCGTTCGGCTATCTGCGCAAGGCCCGCGAGCTGGGAGTGAAGGTGCACCCCGCCAGCCCGGTGCTGGGCATGGAGACACGCAACGGCGTCCACTACCTCCGGACACCGGGCGGCACGGTCAAGGCACGCGCCGTCGGCTTTGCCACCGGCGGCTATACCAGCAACGGCCTGCACCCCAGCCTGCGCTCGAAGATCATGCCGATTCTCTCGAACTCCCTGGTCACCCGGCCCCTGACTGAAGAAGAGCTGGCAGCCACCAACTTCAAGACCACGCAGGTCATCACCGACACCCGTACCCTGCGCTTTTATTACCGCAAGCTGCCCGACAACCGCGTGCAGATCGGCAGCCGCAGCGCTATCACCGGCGCCGATGCGCCCAATCCGGTCCATATGGCCAAGCTGGTCGAGGGCCTGCACCACAAGTTCCCGGCCCTCAGGGGAATCCAGGTCGACTACTCCTGGTGGGGCTGGGTCGACGTGAGCCACGACATGATGCCGCGCATCACCCAGCCCGATCCCGCAGAGAACGTCTTCTATGCGGTCGGCTATGGCGGCAATGGCGTGTCGTTTTCTGCGCATGCAGGCCGGCGCATGGCGCAGCGCATCGCAGGCCAGAAGAACAAGGCTTTCGAGTTGCCAATCTACAACTCATCGCTCGAATATCCGAATGTGTTCAATATGGTGCGCTCGGAGGCATTTGCACCATTTCGCCGCATGGGCCAGCGCTTTCTCTACCACTGGTATCACATGAACGACGAGAAGAACTGACCCTTCCAGGCGCCGTGCGGCCGCACGCAACGAAGAGCACCTTCCACCAGGAAGGTGCTTTTTTTCATGCTATCCACGGATGCGGTGCAGCGCCCCCCGGGCGCCCCGGCCACAGGAAAAATCCGCCCCTCTGGCACACATATTGCGCAAGCATTCATGCCTCCTGGACAGCCCAATCCTTCCGCCTCTGTCTGCGATCAGTGAATACACCTAAGCCCATGCAGACACCGAAAAAGCGCCTTCCACCAGGGTTGAGATATCCCGCGCAAGCCGCGCCCTGCAAGGCTTTGCCATGCACGGTCGCGGTGCACGCCAACCCATGCTGCGCGCACCATCCAGGACCGTGCGCGACTGGACCTAACGATTCACATCAACTGGCCCTACAGGCTGCGCAAGGTTGCTCACTACGATCCGCTGAGAAAGCTCTTTGAGCCTCGCGATGCGGCTTTCAACCGGTTCAGCCAGAAGCGGGAATGGGAAAGCAAGCCAGCAAGAGTGAGCACAGCAAGGGTTCTCTGGTCGAAGACTTCCACCGATATCGCTCTAACCATGGAGAAATTGGCAATGAAAATGCAAAAACGATGGGTGCTGAAAGCGGGTGTCGCAACAGCCGCACTGGCGATGACCGGCTTCGCGCTGGCGCAGCAGAAAACCGTGACCTTCGCCAACCAGGACATGCTGGTGCCTCTGCGCCTGGTGATGGAATCGGGCGAGTTGGAAAAGGAGACGGGCTACAAGATCAACTGGCGCATGTTCTCGGGCGGCGGCGACGTGATACGGGCAATGGCCTCGGGCGACGTGCAGATGGGAGAGGTGGGCTCCAGCCCTCTGACCGCTGCCGCCAGCCAGGGGCAGGACATCAAGCTGCTCTGGATCTCTGCGGACATCGCCGGTGCCGAAGCCCTGGTGGCACGCGACGGCGGCGGCATCAGCAATTTCAAGAGCATGGAGGGCAAGCGCATAGGCGTGCCGTTCGTCTCCACCGCGCACTACCAGCTGGTCGCGGCCCTGGGCAAGGAAGGCGTTGACGCGCGCAAGGTCAACATCATGAACATGCGCCCGCCAGAAATTGCCGCGGCCTGGGAACGTGGCGATATCGATGCCACCTTTGTCTGGGATCCGGTGCTGGCCAAGGTCAAGCAAAAGGGCAAGGTGATTGCGACCTCCGGCTCCATTGCGCAGATGGGCTATCCCACCTTCGAGGGCATTGCCGTGAGCAGCAAGTTCGCCCAGGAAAATCCCCAGTTCATGGTGGCTTTCATCAAGGCCCTGAATCGGGCAAGTACCCAGGTGCGGGACAACCTGGCCAAGTGGACTGCAGACTCGCCCGAGATCAAGGCGATTGCCAAATGGAGCAAGGCCGACCCCAAGGACGTGCCCGCAGCCATGGCGCTTTACCGCTTTCCCAGCGCCGAGGAGCAGCTTGGCGCGCAATGGCTCGAAGGCGGTGCGGCCAAGGCAATGACCAATACCGCAACGTTTCTGAAGTCGCAGGGACGAATCCAGGAGGTCAAGCCCGACTACGCCGCGTACGTGACCAGCAGCTATGTCAAGCAGGCGCTCGGCCGCTGACTGCCCGCCCACGACGGCCAGCCCCGTCGTGGCTCCCAGCTTTGTTTCACATAGGAGGGCAATGTCATGCCGACTCTGGATATACGCGACCTGACCGTCAATTACGAGGTCAAGGGCGGACACTTGCAGGCCCTGGCGCCCGTCAACCTGACCATGCATGAAGGCGACTTCGTGGTCGCGCTGGGGGCATCCGGCTGCGGCAAGACCACGCTGCTCAACTGCATGGCAGGTTTTCTGGCGCCTTCCAGCGGCCAGATCCTGCTGGACGGGAAACCCATTCAGGGCCCCGGAGCCAATCAGGGTGTGGTGTTTCAGAAGCATGCGCTGATGCCATGGCTCAATGTGATCGACAACGTCGCACTGGGACTGCGCATGCGCGGCATGGATCTGAAGACGCGCACGCAAATCGCCGAAGAGAAACTGGGCCTCGTGGGCTTGCAGGACTACGCCAGGCGTGCCGTCTATGAACTGTCTGGAGGCATGCAGCAACGTGTCGGCATTGCCCGTGCGCTGGCCAACGATCCTGCACTGCTGCTGATGGACGAGCCCATGGGTGCCCTGGACGCCTTCACGCGCGAGCAGGTTCAGGAAATCCTGCTGCGTGTCTGGCATGCCACCCACAAGATGGTGTTCTTCATCACCCATTCGGTGGAAGAGGCACTGTTTCTCGCCAGCCGGCTGATCGTCATGAGCCCCAGCCCGGGCCGTATCTCCCATGTCTACGACGACATGCCGTTCTGCCATGAGTTCCTGCGCACCGGCGATGCGCGTGCCGTCAAGTCGCGCCCCGACTTCATCAGGATGCGCGAAGAAGTTCTGAGTCTGATTCACCACCGGGAGCCTGCCAATGTCTGAAGCAGTCCAAATCAACCATCTGCCCGCCACCACCGCGCGCGTGCAGCCCAAGCCCCCTGCGCCACAGGCGTCGGGACCGGTGAAGACCAGTCGCTTCAAGACCCCCGGAGAAGGCTCCAGCCTCGGCATCAGCATCGTCACCGTGGCCTTGCTGCTGGCACTGTGGTTCGCCGCCACCAATCTCGGCTGGATCAAGCCCTTGTTCCTGCCCAGCCCGCAGGCTGTGTTCCAGCAGTTCTATGAATACCTGACCGGGCAGGCCAACGACAAACCGCTGTGGCAGCATTTCTCGGCAAGTCTGCTGCGCGTGACCGTCGCGTTCTGGCTGGCCTTCATTATTGCCGTTCCGCTGGGCATTGCGATGGGAATGTCACGCATCGCACGTGGCGTCTTCGACCCCCCCATCGAGTTCTACCGCCCCCTGCCGCCACTGGCCTATCTGCCGCTGATCATCATCTGGTTCGGCATCGATGAAACGCCGAAGATTCTGCTGATCTTCCTGAGCTGCTTTGCCCCCTTGGCCCTGGCGGCCCGCTCGGGCATGCGCAGCGCAGCACAGGAGCAGATCAATGCCGCCTATTCGATGGGAGCAAGCTATTTCCAGGTGATCCGCCATGTGATCTTGCCGGCGGCCCTGCCCGACATTCTGGTGGGCATGCGCATTGCCATCGGCTTCGGCTGGACGACTCTGGTTGCCGCCGAAATGGTGGCGGCGAACGTGGGTCTGGGTCAGATGGTGCTCAACGCCTCGAACTTCCTGCGCACCGACATCGTGATCATGGGCATCATCGTCATCGGCATGATCGCCTATGTGTTCGACCTGTTCATGCGCTGGGTCGAAAAGCGCCTGGTTCCATGGAAGGGACGCATGTAAGTCCGGCTGCCTCCCCGGCGGGGATGACTGCGGCAAGCAGACAGCGGGCAGGCATTGCGCCTTCCCGCTTTTCTGCTTTCCGTTGTTTCGGCTGGTCGCCTGAGCTTGCCCGGCCTTGCGCGAATCTGTCGCAAGCGCCACACCGCTCATCGCCGGCACAGCATCTCGGCCACCGAAAACAGCAAGGCCTCGTCGATATCGTGCTGCAGATCGACGGCAAGTCTTTGACGATAGAAGATCCCCAGATCCAGCCCGACGCCCAGGGCGCAGACCTTCACGCCGCCCATGCGCTCCTGGGCGGCAAGAACCTGCCGCAGATGCTGATCCAGATAATGCTCGTCATTGGCCTGATGGGTCGCAGTGTCCATGGGACAGCCATCGGAGACGACAAGCAGGATGCGACGCTGCGCGGTCTTTGCACGCAGCCTCTGGCAGGCCCATTCCACAGCCTCGCCGTCGATGCCTTCACGAAAGATGTCGGGCTTGCGCAGCGCCGCAATGCCGTGCCGGGCATGACGCCAGGGCTTGGCCCCGTCCTTGAAGACAATGTGCAGGCGCTCGTTGAGACGCCCCGGAAACTGGGGCTGGCCCGCGCGCTGCCAGCGGCGGCGCGTTCTGCCGCCATTCCAGGCCTGGGTGGAAAAACCCAGTATCTCCACGCTCGCTCCAGCCATCTCCAGCGACCGCCCCAGCACATCGAGCAATAGCGACAGGGGCCTGGCAAAGGTTTTCATGGAACCCGAGCAGTCCATGAGAATAGTGACAGCGGTCTCGTTGACGGGGCGCTGCATTTCGTCCTTGAAAATCGCGCGCTGCTGCGGGTCCGTCACCAGCAGGGACAGACGGCTGCCGTCCAGATGGCCTTCCTCCAGCCCGAAGTTCCAGCCGTTGCGCTGCGTGCTGGCCAGGCGCTGCTGCAGATAGCGCGCCAGCCGCCCGGCCTGCTGCCATCCCGAACGCGCCAGCTCCTCGTCCATCTGCTCCCGGAACTGGGCCAGCTGCAGCGCACGGATCAGCTCACCGGCCTGCACCTCCCTATCGAACTCGCGCGTGAAAACCCGGTAGCTTTGCGCGGTTCCGGCCCAGGCCCGGCTGTCGCCGCTTTGCGCCACGGGCATGCCATCCTGACTCTGGGATTCAAAGTGCAGAGGCAGGGCAAAACTGCTGCGCCGCCTGGGGCCGCCGGCACCGCGCGGCGCATCCTCCTGCGCCGCACGCACCGCCATGCCGACCCAGCGGCTGACAGCCAGGGCAGGCTGGACAAACTGCTGCTGCCGGTCTCTGAAGCGGCGCAGCCGATCCCAGTGGCGGCCCAGCGGGCAAGCCATGGACATCCGCGTGGACTCCACCAGATCGGCCATGCGCTCAGGTATCTCGTGTCCGGTCAACCGGCTCCAGGCCGTGATGGCCACCGCAAACAGCAAGATGCCCAGACTGCTTTCCGTGAGGCCGGAATCCACGAATGCCTGGCACCAGTTCACAAAGCGCTGGCGCATGTTCTCGCGCGCTCCGGGCCAGGCCTCGGGCACCAGACTCTCCACGCGCAACTGCTCGAGCAGCTCGAACACCATGCACTCCACCGGATCCTGAGGCAGATGCGCCTGAAACAGGACCTGGTCGCTCCACTGCAGACGCAGCCCCATGCTGTCGAGCAGGCCTCGCTGATCCGTCTGCAGCAGCGGCACCTGGCTATGGTGGGCCGCCGCCTGGGGTATGGGCGTGGTGCCGCGGTACAGCGTCTGGCCACTCCACTGCAGGCTGGCGTCGCCGGTGATCGCGCGCAGCATGGCGCCGCCCCAGGCCTCCATGCGAGACAGCGAGGCAGGGCCGGAGGTCTCGGCGCTCATGCCAGCAACGCCAGTGCAGGTTCTTCGGGCTGCGCCAGCTCCTGGGCGAAGCAGCGCTGGAAATACTCGCGCACGACGGCACGCTCGGCAGGCTCGCATTTGTTGAGAAAAGACAGCTCGAAGGCCAGCTTCAGGTCGTGGAAGATGGTGATGTTCTCGGCCCAGCTAATCACCGTACGCGGAGACATCAGCAAGGACAGATCGCCCACCGCAAAGCCCTTGCGCGTCAGCCCGGCCAGCGCCACCATGGCGTCCACCTTGCGGCGCCCGTCGGCCGTGGCCAGTTCCGGCACGCGCGCCAGCACGATGGCCGCTTCCTCGGCCGGGGGCAGATAGTTCAGGCTGGTGACCAGATTCCAGCGATCGAGCTGGGCATGGTTGAGCTGCTGGGTGCCGTGATAGAGCCCGTTGAGATTGCCCTGGCCCAGGGTGTTCATGGTGGCAAACAGCCGAAAGCAGGGATGCGGCTCAATCACCCGCTTCTGATCGAGCAAGGTAAAGCTGCCCTCACGCTCCAGAACCCGCTGGATGACGAACATCACGTCGGGGCGGCCGGCATCGTACTCGTCAAACACCATGGCCACGGGCCGCTGCAGCGCCCAGGGCAGGATGCCTTCCTGGAACTGGGTCACCTGCTTGCCATCCTGCAGCACGATGCTGTCCTTGCCCACCAGATCCAGGCGGCTGATATGACCGTCCAGATTCACGCGCACGCAGGGCCAGTTCAGCCTCGCCGCCACCTGCTCTATATGTGTGGATTTGCCCGTGCCGTGCAGTCCCTGAATGACGACGCGCCGGTTGTGCGAGAAGCCCGCCAGGATGGCTTGCGTCACCTGCGGATTCAGGCGGTAGGCCTTGTCAATGGCGGGAACATGCTCGCCCGGCTCGGCAAAAGCCGGCACGCTCATGTCCGTGTCGATGCCAAATACATCGCGCACGCTGACGGTGCGGGTGGGCTGCAGCAGGCTCAGGTCAGTCATCATCGGCTTCCGGTGGAACGTCATCGTTAATGCGGGCGATCGCCGCGACGGCCGCCTGCAGCTTGGGAAGAAAGGACAAGGCCTTCTCCTTGGAAAAACGCATGATGGGTGCCTGCACGGCAAGCCCCATATTGGAGTTGCCCTGGGGCGCTGGCACCAGCACGCCAAGGCACAGCAGCCCGGGCAGGAACTCCTCGTTGTCGAAGGCGTAGCCCTGCGCCCGCACCTGATCGAGCTCCTGGTCCAGCGCCTCGAAGGTCGTCAACGTATTGCCGGTGAACGTTTCCAGCGGCACATTGGCCAGCAGCCGGCGGCGCTGGGCGGGCGACATCTGGCTCAGGAACAGCTTGCCCGTGGCCGAACAGTGCGCGGGCACGCGCGAGCCCGGATGCAGATAAAAGCGCAGCGGCGCCGGCGTCTCCACGCGGTCCAGATACAAGACCTCGCTGCCCGAGAAAGCGGTGATGTTGCAGCTCTCGCCGAGCTCGCGCACCAGCTGGGTCAGCACCGCATGGCGCGCACCATGCGTGGTGTTGTTGAGCAACACGTTCTCCGCCAGCCGCATCAGCCGCTGGCCCGTGCCGTAGTGGCGACCGTTGCCATCCCTTTGCAGGATTCCCGCGCTTTCCAGCTGCGCAAGCATGCGGTGCATGGTCGGCTTGGGCAACCCTGTCTCTTCCACCATGGTTTGCAAGGTGAAGGGCTGGCTCTTCTGCGCCACGGCTTCCAGCAGCGCGAACAAACGCAGATTGGGCGTATCTCCGTCCAGGCGAGCCGAGGGGGTGTCTTCGCTGTGCTTCATATCGTTGTCGATCATATTAATTTCCATTTTTCGAGTCAATTTATTCCATAAAAAGAAATTTATTTGCACGAAAACAAAAAAATGCCATAGACTGACATCGTTATTTCTTTTTTCGGAACCATAGGTTTCAAATTTTCAAGGAGACAGAGATGGCTGCAACGGACAATCGTAAAGTGGTTGAAGGCGTTCACAAGATGACCCCTTCGGAAGCATTCGTGGAAACCTGCGTCGCCAATGGCGTCAGCGAGATGTTCGGCATCATGGGTTCCGCCTTCATGGATGCCATGGACATCTTCGCCCCCGCAGGCATTCGCCTGATCCCGGTGGTGCATGAGCAAGGTGCGGCCCATATGGCCGACGGCTATGCCCGCGTCTCGGGTCGCCACGGCGTGGTGATCGGCCAGAACGGCCCCGGCATCAGCAACTGCGTGACCGGGATTGCCGCAGCCTACTGGGCGCACAGCCCGGTGGTGATCGTGACCCCCGAGACCGGCACCATGGGCATGGGCCTGGGCGGCTTCCAGGAAGCCAATCAGCTGCCCATGTTCCAGGAGTTCACCAAGTACCAGGGCCATGTCTGCAACCCCAAGCGCATGGCCGAGTTCACGGGCCGCGTCTTCGACCGCGCCATGTCCGAGATGGGTCCGACCCAGCTCAATATTCCGCGTGACTACTTCTACGGCGAGATCGAGTGCGAGATTCCCAAGCCCATGCGCGTGGACCGCGGCCATGGCGGCGAAGCCAGCCTGCAGGCCGCCGTGGAGCTGCTCAAGACTGCCAAGTTCCCGGTGATCCTGGCCGGCGGCGGCGTGGTCATGGGCGATGCCGTGGAGGAAGCCAGGCAGCTGGCCGAGCGCCTGGGCGCTCCCGTGGCCACGGGCTATCTGCGCAACGACGCCTTCCCCGCCAAGCACCCGCTGTGGGCCGGCCCTCTGGGCTACCAGGGCTCCAAGGCCGCCATGAAGCTGATCGCCCAGGCCGACGTCGTGATTGCGCTGGGCTCGCGCATGGGTCCCTTCGGCACCCTGCCCCAGCATGGCATGGACTACTGGCCCAAGACGGCCAAGATCATCCAGATCGAGGCCGATCACACCAACCTGGGCCTGGTCAAGAAGATCGCAGTGGGCATCAACGGCGATGCCAAGGCCGTGGCGGCCGAGCTGAGCAGGCGCCTGGCCGATGTGACGCTGGGCTGCGATGCCACCAAGGCAGCACGCGCCGACACCATCGCCACGGAAAAGGCCGCCTGGGAGAAGGAGCTCGACGGCTGGACCCACGAGCGCGACCCCTACAGCCTGGACATGATCGAAGAGGCCAAGGGCGAACGCACGCCGACCGGCGGCAGCTATCTGCATCCCCGCCAGGTGCTGCGAGAACTCGAGAAAGCCATGCCGGCGCGCGTCATGGTATCCACCGACATCGGCAATATCAATTCGGTGGCCAACAGCTATCTGCGCTTCGACGAGCCGCGCAGCTTCTTCGCTCCCATGAGCTTCGGCAACTGCGGCTATGCCCTGCCCACCATCATCGGCGCCAAGTGCGCAGCACCCGATCGCCCGGCCATCGCCTATGCAGGTGACGGCGCCTGGGGCATGAGCATGATGGAAATCATGACCGCCGTGCGCCACGACATCCCCGTGACCGCCGTGGTGTTCCACAACCGCCAGTGGGGCGCAGAAAAGAAGAACCAGGTGGACTTCTACAACCGCCGTTTCGTGGCGGGCGAGCTGGAGAGCGAAAGCTTCTCCGACATCGCCAAGGCCATGGGTGCCGAAGGCATCGTGGTGGACCATATCGAGGACGTGGGCCCGGCACTGCAAAAAGCCATCGACATGCAGATGAAGGAAGGCAAGACCTGCGTGATCGAGATCATGTGCACCCGCGAGCTCGGCGATCCCTTCCGCCGCGATGCCTTGTCCAAGCCCGTGCGCATGCTGGACAAGTACAAAGACTTTGTCTGACACCGTCTGACACCCCCTGAGGCGCTGCGCGCCTTCCCCTCTCTACCCGCTGCGCGGAGGAGGGGGACGACACCCTCGGTGCGGGGCGGCGCGGCCAGCCCAGGCCCTTCCTCGGTGTCCCTGGGTTGGGCCGCGCCGGTTTCATGCGCCTTGGGTAAAGCGCAAGGCCCTCGAAAGCCGACTCCCAGACCCCCTGCGTTGCTCGCGCCGGGCCTTGTACTTCCCCGCAGGAGCTTTCATGACTCCCCCACTCTCCCTTGCCGTGGCCGCCGACGATGCGCCCGCCACGCCTCGTCCCCATCTCCAGCAATTGATCGACCAGGCCCGGGCCCGCGGCCCGATTCCCGTGGCCGTGGCCTACCCCTGCGATGCCAGCTCTTTGCAGGCGGCCATGCAAGCGGCGGAAGCCGGCCTGATCAAGCCTCTGCTGATAGGCCCGCGCCAGCGCATCGAGGCTGCGGCTCGCTCTGCCGGTCTGGATCTGTCGGCCGCCGAGATCCACTCCACGGCCGACGACGCCCGCATCGCTGCGGCCCAGGCCGCAGTCCTGTGCCGCGATGGCCAGGCCCGGGCCCTGATGAAGGGCAGCCTGCACAGCGACGATCTGCTGGGAGCGGCCGTGGCGCGCGAAGCCGGTCTGCGCGGCAGTCGGCGGGCCAGCCATGTATTCATCATGGACATCCCCGGCTATGACCGCCCCCTGCTGATGACCGACTGCGTGGTCAACATCTTCCCCAGCCTGATGGAAAAGCGCGACATCGCCCAGAACGCGGTCGATCTGGCGCAGGCCATCGGCATAGTCCAGCCGCGCGTGGCCCTGCTGTCGGCGGTGGAAACCGTCAACCCTGCCATTCCCGGCACCATCGATGCGGCAGCCCTGTGCAAGATGGCCGAGCGCGGCCAGATCACGGGCGGCATCTTTGACGGCCCGCTGGCCTACGACAACGCCATCTCCCTGCATTCGGCGCACAACAAGGGCATCGTCTCCGATGTCGCAGGCCGTCCCGATGTTCTGCTGGCGCCCAGCCTCGAAGCTGGAAACATGATCTACAAGCAACTGGTCTACATGGCCAACGCCGAATGCGCAGGCCTGGTGCTGGGCATGCGCGTGCCCATCGTGCTGACCAGCCGCTCCGACTCGGTAGCCAGTCGCATCGCCTCCTGCGCCCTGGCCGTGCTGGCCAGCGCAGGGATGCAGGCATAGAGCAAGACTTGGCCAAGGCCCTGCCGGACACTGCGGTGGCCGGGCCTTTCTGTCAAACGCCGATCTCCCGCCGACGCCAAAAACGAAAAAGCCTCAGAGTATTTCTACTCTGAGGCTTAACGTTTGGTGCGGCTGGCAGGAATCGAACCCACGACCCCTTGGTTCGTAGCCAAGTACTCTATCCAGCTGAGCTACAGCCGCATTGGCGGAGAGGGTGGGATTCGAACCCACGGTACGTTTGCACGTACGCCTGATTTCGAGTCAGGTACATTCGACCACTCTGCCACCTCTCCTGTGTCGAAGCATCTATTGTAGCCTAAAAATTCAGGCCTTCAGCAAAGTTTTGCCACCCATGTACGAAACCAGTGCTTCGGGCACGGTGATCGAGCCGTCGGCGTTCTGATAGTTCTCCAGCACGGCGACCAGCGTACGGCCCACGGCCAGGCCGGAACCGTTGAGCGTGTGTACCAGTTCGTTCCTGCCCTGCGCATTCTTGAAGCGGGCCTGCATGCGGCGCGCCTGGAAGGCTTCGCAGTTGGAGACCGAGCTGATTTCACGGTAGGTGCCCTGTGCCGGCACCCAGACTTCCAGGTCATAGGTCTTGGCAGCGCCAAAGCCCATGTCGCCCGTGCACAGGCTCATCACGCGGTACGGCAGACCCAGCTTCTGCAGCACGGCTTCGGCGTGACCGGTCATCTCTTCCAGCGCTTCATAGCTCTTTTCGGGATGCACGATCTGCACCATCTCGACCTTGTCGAACTGGTGCTGGCGGATCAGACCGCGCGTGTCGCGACCGCCGGAGCCGGCTTCGGAACGGAAGCAGGGGCTGTGTGCGGTCAGCTTGATGGGCAGACGATCTTCGGCCAGCACTTCGTCGCGCACCAGATTCGTCAGCGGCACTTCGGCCGTGGGAATCAGGTACAGAGCCGCAGTGTCGGGCAGGGGCTCGGCATCCTGGCCACCCTTCTGGGCCGCAAACAGATCGCCTTCGAACTTGGGCAGCTGGCCCGTGCCCTTGAGCGAATCGCTGTTGACGATGTAAGGCACATAGCATTCGGTGTAGCCATGCTGCTCGGTCTGCAGATCCAGCATGAACTGGGCCAGCGCACGGTGCAGGCGCGCGATCTGGCCCTGCATCACGGTAAAGCGGGCACCGGAGAGCTTGACGCCGGCTTCGAAGTCCAGGCCGATGGGCGCGCCCAGATCGACGTGATCCTTGATCTCGAAGTCGAAATTCCTCGGCGTGCCGAAGCGGCGCACTTCCACATTGCCTTCTTCGTCGGCACCCACGGGCACGGACTCATGAGGCAGATTGGGCACGGCCGCCAGCATGGCCTGCAGCTCGGTCTGGATCTGGTCCAGGCGCGTGGCCGATTGTTCCAGCTCGGTCTTCATGGCGGCCACTTCGGCCTTGGCGGCTTCGGCGGCGTCCTTTTCGCCCTTGCCCATCAACATGCCGATCTGCTTGGACAGCTGGTTGCGCTTGGACTGCAGCTCCTCCGTGCGCGTCTGGATGGACTTGCGTTCGGATTCCAGCGCCTTGAAGGCTTCCACGTTCAGGAAGGCTTGGGGGTTCTTGCGGGTTTGCAGTCGGGCGACGACTGAATCCAGGTCTTTGCGGAGAAGTTGAATGTCGAGCATAGAGGGGGATTTTAGAGCGACTGGCCGCACCCGGCCGATACACGGGGGATGGCAGCAGTCAGCTATCAAAAGCAAAGCGCCTTGCGCAGGCTATTCATAGATTTTCAGATAGAAACCATCTGAAGTCTTTGAATCCCATGCGCAAGGCGCTATGAAGTTACAAGCAGTCAGCTTGCCAGAGTTCAATGTCCGGTCTCGGGCGCCTTGCGCACTTCGATCTCCAGGCCCGTGGCCGCATCGATCTTCAGCCCCTTGGGCAGCGGGAACTTGATGGTTTCCTCGATACCGTCCATCTTGCGCACGGCGACTGCGCCCAGTTGCCGGATGCGTGCGATGACCTCGTCGACCAGTACTTCGGGCGCCGAGGCACCGGCCGTCAGGCCCACGCGGGCCGCATCGGCAAACCACTCTTCCCTGAGCTCGAGCGCGTTGTCTACCATATAGGCAGGCGTGCCCAGGCGATCGGCCAGCTCGCGCAGGCGATTGCTGTTGGAGCTGGTCGGGCTGCCGACGACGATCACCAGATCCACCTGGGGTGCCAGCACCTTGACGGCGTCCTGGCGGTTCTGCGTGGCATAGCAGATGTCCTGCTGCTTGGGCTCGCGCACCTGCGGAAAACGCGCCTTGATGGCGGCCTTGATGCCTGCGGCGTCATCGACCGACAGCGTGGTCTGCGTCACCACGGCCAGCTTTTCGGTCTGGCGTGGCGCCACCTTGGCCACATCGCCCTCGTCCTCGACCAGGTGAATGCCTTCGGAGAGCTGGCCCATGGTGCCTTCGACCTCGGGATGGCCCTTGTGGCCGATCATGAGGAATTCGTAGCCTTCCTTGGCCAGCTTGGCGACTTCCACATGCACCTTGGTGACCAGCGGGCACGTCGCATCGAAGATGGCAAAGCCGCGGCGCTCGGCCTCCTGCTGCACGGCCTTGGAGACGCCATGGGCCGAGAAGATCAGCGTGGCGCCGGGCGGCACCTCGTCGAGCTCCTCGATGAAGATGGCGCCCTTGGCCTTGAGATCGTTGACCACAAAGGTGTTGTGCACGATCTCGTGGCGCACGTAGATGGGCGCGCCGAACTTGGCCAGCGCCCGCTCCACGATCTCGATGGCGCGATCCACCCCGGCGCAAAAGCCGCGTGGCTCGGCCAGCAGGACTTCCTTGGCTCCCACCATTTCAATACCCCCTGGCGCTACGCACCACTCGCACGGCATGACACTGGCGCGCTTGAAGCGCGGGACGGCGGCACGGGCCGACCGCAGCATGGGCCGCCCCGCAGCAAAGGCCGTCGTTCCCCTTGAAGGGGGAAGCTGCGCAGCAGCTCAGGGGGTGTGTCATTTCAAAGTACCCCGATCAGCTTCACTTCAAACGTCACGGGCTGGCCGGCCAGCGGGTGGTTGAAGTCGAACAGCACGGCGCCGTCCTCGCGCACCTGCACCACGGCGCCGGCGTAGCTGCCGCTGCCGTCGGGTGTGGGGAACTGCACCACATCGCCCGCGGTGTATTGCTCATGCGGGTCGCCGAGCTCGTTCATGAGCTTGCGGGCCACCCACTGCATCATGTCGGGGTTGCGCTCGCCAAAAGCCTCGCCTGCGGGCAGCTCGAAAGTCGTGTGTGTGCCCTCGGCCAGGCCGATCAGCTTGTCTTCCATGGCCGGCGACAGCTCGCCCGCCCCCAGCGACAGCGTCGCCGGCTTTTCGTTGAAGGTATTGATCACATCGCCCGCAGGGCCCGCCAGGCGGTAATGCAGCGTGAGAAAAGAGCCTGCCTGCACGACGGGCAGATCCGAAGGGGTTGCGCTTGTGGTCATGAAAGTCCCGATAAACTGGGCTGCATTGTAAGAGCGAGCCTATAACCTCTGCGAGCCTGCGTTGAGATGGCCGGCCCGCCCTGGACTTCCCCGCCTTGTGTGAGCAAGCACTGACACCCATGCCCATCAAAGACCTGCCCCTGGATGCCCAGCCGCGCGAAAAGCTCGCGCAGCGGGGTGCGGCTGCGCTCTCAGATGCCGAGCTGCTGGCCGTCATTCTGCGCACCGGCATGGCTGGCAAGACGGTGCTGCAGATGGCGCAGGAGCTGCTGGAGCTGCCCGGTGATCGCCAGGCAACAGGCGGCCTGGCCGGACTGCTGGCCGCCGACTACCAGGCTTTGGCAACCGTCAAAGGCCTGGGCCCGGCCAAGCGCGCCGAGCTGATGGCCGTGCTGGAGCTGGCCCGCCGTGCCACGGCGCAGCAGCTGCGCGAGCGGGAAGTCTTTTCCTCCCCCGAAGCCGTCAAGCACTATCTGCAGCTGCATCTGGCAGCCAGGCCGCACGAGGTGTTTGCCGTGCTGTTTCTGGACAGTCAGAACCGCTTGCTGGCTCTTGAAGAAATGTTTCGCGGTACCTTGACGCAAACCTCCGTCTACCCTCGTGAAGTCGTGCTGCGCGCCCTGCACCATCATGCCGGCGCGGTGATCCTCGCGCACAACCACCCCAGCGGCAGCGTGCAGCCCAGCAGCGCCGACTGTGCGCTGACCGCCACACTCAAGGCCGCACTGGCCTTGATCGATGTGCGCGTGCTCGACCACATCATCGTCGGGCCGGGCGCCGCCTGCTCCATGGCCGAGGAGGCTCTGCTATGAGCCATGGACACCGCTCGCTGCAGGATCTGGCCGGCATCTCCCGCCATCTCAAGCAGCTGCGCGAACAGGCCGAAGCCCTGGCCCTCGCCCAGGCCGAAGCGCGTGCAGCGCGCGAACGCGAACGCAATCTGTTTGCGCTCAGCGTCGGCAAGGTCACGCCGCTGCGCTCGCGCAACGAAGTCAGCTTTCTGGAGCCGGCGCCCTCCCCGCTGCCGCTGCAGATGGTGCTGGACGAACAGAATGTGCTGCGCGAAGCCATGAGCGACGAGTTCGATGTCAGCACCCTGCTGGACGTGGACGATCAGCTGAGCTTTCGCCGCCCCGGTATCGGTCTCGACGTGACGCGCAAACTGCGTGGCGGCCACTGGAGCATTCAGCGCCAGCTGGACCTGCACGGCCTGCGCTCGGACGAAGCCCGCGAAGCGCTGGGCCAGTTCATCCGGCTGTCGCACCGCACCGGCGTGCGCTGCGTGCGCATCGTGCACGGCAAGGGCCTGGGCTCGCCGGGCCGCACCCCCGTGCTCAAGGGCAAGGTGCAGCGCTGGCTGGTGCAGAAGAAAGAGGTTCTGGCCTTTGTCCAGGCCCGCCCGGCCGAAGGAGGCGCGGGCGCGCTGGTGGTGCTGCTGCAGCCGGGCAAGCGCAAGCTGTTCTGAGCCCCCTTCCTTCCGATCTGATAGCTGCTCGCGCTCATCTACGCTGGGATCGAACCCGAAGGCTTATCTTCCCTGCGGCACGGTGTTGAGCGGCAAGGGCAGCGGTCGCATATCGCGGCCGTAAATGCGGCGTATGCGCTCGGGCACCGTGGGGTGGGATTCCAGCCAGTCTTCGATGCGGCTGGCATGGGGTGTCTCGGCAAGCAGCATGTGCTGCACGATGCGCTTGTCCAGCCCCTGGTGGCTGCGCGTGTCCTGCTCCCAGCTGCCATACTGCTCCTCGGCCAGCTCACGCTGCGTGAGCACCTTGCGCAGAACGCCGCCCAGGCCGTCCTTGCTGCGCGTCCACTGTACGGCGCGCGCATCGGCCAGATACTCGCGCTGGCGCGATACGGCGGCCTTGAGCAACTGGCCGCCGAGCCAGCCGACAAAGCCCGCGGCCTGGATGAAGAGGCCAAACCATTGCGTAAGAATGCTGTCGCGCTCGCGCAGGCTCTGGCCGAAGTTGTGAATCAGCTCCAGCCCGTAGACCATGCCGGCCAGCTGCATGTTCAGCCGCGTGTCGCCCTCGCGCAGATGGGACAGCTCATGCGCCACCAGACCCTGCATTTCCTCACGGCTGAGCTGGTCCAGCGCCCCCTGGGTCACGGCAATGACGGCGTCCTGCGCGTCCCAGCCCGCTGCAAAGGCATTGATGGCCTCGGTCCGCGCCAGCACCGCGACCTGGGGCGCAGGCCAGTGCGCCGCGATGCACATTTCATGGACGATGTTGCACAACTGCTGCTCGGCCAGCGAGCTGCCGGGTCTGGCCTCGCGCGCTCCCACGCGCTGGGCCAGCTTGCGCCCGCCGTGGCGCAGCTGGTCCAGCTCTATCCAGCAACCGCCCAGCACCAGCAGCAAGGTCACGCCGATATTCACCGTCGCAAAGCCCGTGGGATAGTCCCAGCCGCCGAATGCCAGAGTGCCAAGCCACCAGGCCAGCATCAGGCCCAGATGCACCGATGCCACCACAGCCAGCACGCACAGGCCGAACACCAGCAGCAACCAGCGCGTGCTGCGCCTGGCTTCGCGCTGTCGCTCCCAGAAACGCATGCGTCAGAACCTGACCTGAGGGACGGCGCGCTCCTGCTCGCTCTGGGTCGAAGCCAGCATGTCCAGATGCACAAAACCCACCAGCCGCGCCACGATCAGGTCCGGGAACTGTCCGGCCTGATTGTTGAAGTCCAGCACCTCGTCGTTGTAGGACTGACGTGCAAAGCCGATGCGGTTCTCGGTGCTGGTGATCTCTTCGCTGAGCTGCTGCATGCGGGCATCGGCCTTGAGCGTGGGATAGGCCTCGGCCAGCGCCATCAGACGGCCCATCTGGCCGCCCAGCACCTGCTCCGCCGCCATGAGCGCCCCCATGACTTGCGCTTTGCCCGGCGACTGGCGCGCCTTGTCGGCAGCGCTGACGGCCTCGCCGCGCGCGTGGATCACGGCTTCCAGCGTCTGGGCCTCGTGCTGCATATAGCCGCGGGCGACTTCCACCAGATTGGGAATCAGGTCATGGCGGCGCTTGAGCTGCACATCGATCTGCGCAAACGCGTTCTCCACCTGGTTCTTGTGCGTGCGCAAGCGGTTGTAGAGGGCAATTGCCCAGATCACGATCACCACCACCACTGCCAGCGCGATATATGCCGTCATACCCTCTCCCCTATCCCTGAAAAATTTCTCGCATCATAGCCAGTCCCAGAAAAAAGCCGCCGTGGCTTTTGCAGCCACGGCGGCAGTTGTTGCGGTAACGCAGCCTACCTGGACAGATCGAGCTGATATTTGCTCATGCCCTTGCCCAGGCCGTCATCCGCGGCCAGCACGGACACTCCCGTCAGGCCCGCGGCCTGGGCCACGCTCAAGGCATTGCTGCCGGAGCTGAACACCACCGGGCCGGCCGTCGTCACCTTGGTAAAGCGCCAGCTCTTGGCAGCGCCATTGGCAGCTCGGGTGATCTGCGGATTCTGGCGCACATACCCAATCACCACATCGCGGTTCGCATCGGGCGATGCCCAGATGGCCGACGAGCCGTCGAGCTTGGGGATGAAGCTGGCACCGCTGGTGGCACGGTAGTTGTTGGTGGCGATCACGAACTCCTGCGCCGTATCCATGGGCTTGCCCAGATAGCTCAGGTTCTTGATGCGGCTGCCCAGAGGCTGGGTGACATCGATCTCGTACTGCACATCGGCCGTGGTGAACATGTCGAAGTTGTAGCCCGGGAAGCTGCTGATCAACGGCTGCTCGGTCGTCTTGTTCACATCGATCTGGTTGAAGCGCTTGGCGGCAGCCTCCAGCCAGCTCTTGATGTCGGCGCCGTTGACCTTCACTGCGTACACGGTGTTGGGGTAGAGATACAGGTCAGCCGCGTTGTATATGGCGAGCGAGCCGGCAGCCACATCGGTGAAGTCCTTGCCGCCCTGGAAGCCGGACTTGAACGGCGCACTCACCGACAGCACGGGCAGGCTGGCGTACTGGGGCAGATTGGCCTTGATGTAGCTGGCCACATAGGCCTGCTGGGCCTGGTTGACGATCTGGATCGCACCGGGATCGCCCACATCGGCAAACAGCGTGCTCATGCGGAAGTCCGTGCTGCCGATGGGCGTCTTCACATAGCTGATGGCCGCCTGATGCTGTGCCTCGATCAGCGGCGCAACGGCCGGATCGGCATCCACAAACACCGAGGCACCTGCTGCATCCTTGTTCTGGATGTTGCGCAGCTCGCTCTTGCTGCCGGTCTTGGCCACGCTCCACTTCTTGCCGTCCCATTGCAGCGGCAGCTGGATCACGCCCAGCGCCTTGCCCCAGGAGCTGGCCATGACCGCAGGCACGCCGTTGATGGTGCCGGCCTGGTTGTCCACGCCGCTCTGGCTGTAGGCGGGCTTGGCCGACAGATCAGGGAACACGCTGTGCTGATGGCCCATGACCATGGCGTCGATGCCCGCGACCTTGGACAGATACAGGCCGGGGTTCTCCATGGTCGCCGAGTAGGCCGAGCCGTCCAGACCGCCATGCAGCAGCGCCACCACCACATCGGCGCCCTTGGCACGCAACTCTGGCACGTATTTGCTCGCCGCCTCGACCGCGCCCTCGGTGTAGACCTTGCCTTCCAGATAGCGCTTGTCCCAGTTCATGATGCCCGGCGTGGTGAAGCCGATCACGCCGATCTTGATGGGCAGCCTGACTTCCTTGCCGTCGCTGCCCTTAGCCACCATGGTGCGCTCCAGCACGGCATAGGGCTGGACCAGCGGCTTCCTGGTCTTGCTGCTGTAGACATTGGCCAGCACGGCCGGATACCCGTTGCCAGCGCATTTCTGGCTGGCGTCCACGCCGTCCACATCCAGGCCTCCACCCAGCACCTGGTTGAGAAAGGGCAGACCGTAATTGAATTCGTGATTGCCCAGCGTGCCCGCATCAAAGCGCAGCGCGCCCATGGCCTTGTACATGGACAGCTGCTGCGTGCAGGCGATGGGCTTGATCTCGGCCTCGTAGTCGGCCAGGGCCGTACCCTGGATGGTGTCGCCGTTGTCCACCAGCAGCGTGTTGGCAAATTCCTTGCGGGCCGCACGGATCAGCGTGGCCGTGCGCTCGAAGCCATAGGTCTTGTCTTCGGCCAGCTTGAAATAGTCATAGCTGCGCACATTGAAGTGCAGGTCCGTGGTCTCCAGAACGGCCAGCGTCGCCGTGGCAGGCTGCGCGGTGACAGGCGTTGTGCTGCTGTCGTCGCTGCCGCCGCAGGCGGCCAGCAAGGCGGCACAGCCCACGGCCGTCAGCACATGGCGGCGTTGCTGCAATGCCGAGAAGAAACCGCCCGAGCGCAGCTTTGCGCCAGGCAAATCGAAATCCTGCATGGTTGACCCTGCTTGTTGAAAAACAGGCAGTGTCCACAGGGCTTTTTACAGCGTCATGAAGGAAATTTGACGCTTTGCCACCGGGCCCAGGAACTCAGGCGCCGCGATTGCGCATCCAGTCCGCCGTGTTCATGAAACTGGCCTTGAGACGCGTGCGCAAGGCCTCGGGCACCTCGGTCTCGCCCATGGCCTGATCCATGCAGGCCACCCACTGGTCGCGCTCCTGGATGCCGATGGAAAACGGCATATGGCGCATGCGCAGACGCGGATGACCAAAACGATCCTGGTAATAGTCGGGGCCGCCCAGCCAGCCGCAGAGAAACCAGAACAGCTTCTGGCGCGCGTCGTCGAGCGTGCTGCCATGCGCGGCGCGCAGCTCCTTGTAGCCGGGCTCCAGATCCATGAGGTCATAGAAACGGGCAACCAGCTGCTGGACTTTGTCTTCACCACCTATCCATTCATAGGGGGTATCAAACGGGGGCTTTTCTTCAATCTGCATGTGTAGCGGCTTTGCGAGTCAGTCCCGATTGTCGGACATGCGGCATGTCCGTACCCGAGCGCAGGAATGCGAAAACCCCAACAGCCGTCAGCACCGTCACGCCGGCCAGCACATCGAGCAAGCTGGAAAAAGCCAGGCCATAGGCCTTGAGCAGCTCGGCGACCGACGCATCCTGCATCAGCGCCAGCGCTCCCTGCATATTGCCGGTGACCAGCATCTGGGCCACGGCCGAGCCCTGCGTCATGGAGGGAGAGAGAGCCGCCAGCTCCCGCGCCAGCAGCGCGGCCAGCGCTGCCCCGACCACGGCCAGGGCAATGCCTTCGCCCGCCACACGCACGGTGCTGAAGATGCCCGTGGCCATGCCGGCGCGCTCGCGCGGCACCACGGTCACGGCAAGTCCGTCCATCAGCCCCCAGGGCAGGCCTATGCCCAGACCGATCAGCAGCAGCGGCGCGGCCATCTGCGCCAGGTCCGAGCCGGGGGCGCAGCGGCCCAGCCACAGCAAGCCCATGGCACAGACCAGCAGTCCCGCCCCGCACAGCAGGGCGGCCGACAGCCAGCGCGCAAGCCAGCCCGCCAGCAGCGGCACGCACAGCATGGGCAGCGACAGCACGAACATGCGCTGCCCGGCCGCGAGCGGCGCCAGGCCTTCCACGCCGATGAAGCGCAGCGGCAACAGCACCAGCAGCACCACAAAGGCATAGGCCGGTGCTGCGGCCAGCAGCTGCACACCGACAAAGCGCGAATAGCGGAACAGCGACAGGTCCAGCATGGGGTGGGCGCTGCGGCGCTCGATCTGCACAAAGGCCGCTGCCGCCAGCAGGGCGGCCGCCAGGGGCAGCCATGTGCGGCCATGCGACCAGCCCGTTTCCGGGACTTGCAGCATGCCCCAGGTCAACAGAGCCAGCGCCAGCGTGAACGACAGCGCGCCCGGCAGGTCCAGCCGCTGTGCCTGCGGATTGCGCGATTCCGGCATATGGCGCAGGCCCAGCAGCAGTGCCGCAAATGCTGCTGCGGCCGCGCTGAGCATCACGCTGCGCCAGCCCCAGCTCTGCAGCAACCACCCCGACAGCAAGGGCCCGAAGGCCAGTCCCACACCAAAGGAGGTGCCCACGACACTGAAGGCACGGGTACGCCGGGCACCATCGTAGGCCTGGGCCAGGCCGGCCGTGCCTGCCGCCAGCGCAGCGGCCGCGCCCAGTCCCTGCAGCGCCCGCAACAGATCGAAGCCGATGATGGCCCCCTTGCCTTGCAGGCAGACCTGCAGCAGCACGCTGCCCACCACGACGGCCAGCCCCGCAAGAAACACGCGCCGCCGCCCGTAGACATCGGCCAGTGCTCCTGCCGCCATCAGCGTGGCGCCGAAGCTCAGCATGAAGGCATTGGTGACCCAGTTCAGCGCCAGAGGGCCGCCGCCCAGTGCCTCGCGCAGCGCCGGCAGTGCCACGGCCGGCCCGGTAAAGCTCAGCGGCATGGCCAGGGCAGCCAGGCAGACCGACAGCAGCACCCAGGCAGGCGATGCGCGGCGGGCGCAAACCGGAAGATCCGCCCGTGGGCAGGATGGAGAAGTGGAGCAGGACATGGAGGACTGGCTTCGTGAATCAATCAGACATGAACGATAAAAGCGCTCCAATCAAACGAAAATAGCGTTAGAACTCCCAACAATCCCAACCCAAGGTTGCCAATCACCATGGACAGCTTCAGCGGACTAGAGTCCTTTGTACGTGCCGCCGATCTTCTGAGCTTTGCGGAGGCCGGCCGCGCGCTTGGCATCTCGGCCTCGGCCGTGGGCAAGAACGTGGCGCGGCTGGAGCAGCAACTGGGCCTGCGCCTGTTCCATCGCACCACACGCCAGGTGCGTCTGACGCAGGAAGGGACTCTGTTTCACGAACGCTGCCGGCGCATCCTCGACGAGCTGCATGATGCACGCGCGGCCATGCAGGCCGCCGCAGAAGCACCGCGCGGCCGGCTGCGTGTGAGCCTGCCCACCATCGGCTACCGTTTTCTGCTGCCCGTGCTGCCCGAATTCCAGGCCCGCTATCCCGAGGTGGAGCTGGATCTGGACTTCAACGACCATCTGGTCGATGTCGTCGAAGCCGGCCTCGATGTGGTCATCCGTAGCGGCGAGCTGGCCGATTCGCGGCTGGTGGCGCGCCGACTCGGACCGTTTCGCTTCATTCTCGCGGCCTCGCCGACCTATCTGGCCGAGCGCGGTCTGCCGCTGACGCCCGCCGACCTTGCCCGACACTCCAGCCTGCGCTATCGCTTTCTGAACAGCGGCAAGCTTGAGGAGTGGACGTTGCCCGGGCTGCCGGCCATGCCCATCTCCCTGGTCTGCAACAACATGGAAGCCATGCTGGGCGCAGCCGTCTCAGGCCTGGGCCTGGCCTATATGCCCGACTTCCTGGCCCGCGACGCACTGGCGCGTGGCGAGCTCCAGCAGGTCCTGGCGCAGCAGCTCACGCATAGCGGACAGTTCTCCGCGCTCTGGCCCTCCAGCCGCCAGCTCTCGCCCAAGGTCCGGGCTTTCGTGGACTTTGCGAGCGCGCGGCTGTTCAAGGGCTAGCCTTATTCCGCCGCCTGGCGCAGCGTGATCATCACGGGACGGCTGACTACCTCGCGCAACGCCCACCAGCCGGCCAGCCAGGCCAGCAATGCGCCCGCCAGCGCGCCCACCAGCGGCACCCACCAGAGCACATTCCACTCGAAATCAAACACCCAGCGTGCCAGCGCCCAGCCCACGGCCAAAGCAACGCAGCTGGCCAGAAAGCCGGCCATCAGGCCCACTCCGGCCAGCTCGGCACTCTGCACCTGCTGCAGCAGGCCCGACCGGGCTCCCACGGCGCGCATGATGGCGTATTCGCGCGCTCTTTCCTCGCGCGTTCCGGTGACGGAGGCAAACAGCACGACCAGACCCGCCACCAGCGTGAAGCCGAACAGGAACTCCACAGCGCGTATGACCTGGTCCATCACCTGCTGCACCTGGGCCAGCGTGCTGCTCAGGTCGACATTGGTGATGTTCGGAAATTCATTGACCAGCGCATTGTCAAAGCCCTTGATGTCGGGCGCACGATAGGCCGCCAGATAGGTCACGGCCACGTTGTCCAGATGCTGCACGGGGTAGATCACAAAGAAGTTGGCGCGCATGGAACTCCAGTCCACCTTGCGCAGGCTGGTGATGCGGGCCTCGCTCTGCTCACCGCCGATATCGAAGCGCAGCGTGTCGCCCAGCTCCAGGCCCAGGGTCTTGGCAATGCCTTCCTCCATGCTGATCGCGCCCTGCTCGCCGGCCTGCCAGCGGCCGCCCACGATCTGGTTGTGATCGGGCATGGTTTCGGCGGTGGAGATATTGAACTCCCGGTCCACCAGACGCTTGGCGCGATCCTCCTCATAGTCCTCGGAGCTGACGGCCTTGCCATTGACGGCAATCAGCCGGCCGCGAATCATGGGATACCAGTCATAGCTGCGCACGCCGGCCTTTTTCAGCGCGGCCTGAAAGTCCTGCGCCTGATCGGGCTGGACATTGATGACAAAGCGGTCAGGCGCATTGGCCGGCGTGGCCTTGCGCCAGCTGGCAATCAGGTCGGTGCGCAGCAGCACCAGCAGCACCAGGGCCAGCAGCCCCACGGCCAGCGAGCTGACCTGCACCACGGCATACACGGGTTTGGCCGAGACCTGGCGCGTGGCCATGACCAGCCAGCGCGGCGCCGTGCTCTCATTGACCACCTGCCGCAGCAGCTTGACGGCCAGCCAGGCCAGGCCCGCGAACAACAGCACGGCGACGGCAAAGCCGCCCACGGCAATCAGGCCCAGCTTGATGTCGCGGCTGGCGACCATCAACAAGGCCGCAAAACCCGTAACACCCACACCCAGCACCAGCCACGATGCTGGCTTGAGCGCCCCCAGATCGCGCCGCATCACGCGCAGCGGCGGCACCTGCGCCAGCTGCAGCACGGGCGGCAGGCCAAAGGCCAGCAACAGCGTCAGCCCCATGCCCATGCCGAACAATGCGGGCCACAGGCTCGCCGCAGGCAGGGCAGACTCGACCAGTCCGGCCAGCAGCCAGACAAACACATGGTGCACGGCCCAGCCCAGCAGCACGCCGGCCGCGCTGGCAGCCAGGGCAATGCTCACGAACTCCACCACATAGGCCAGGGCAATGCGGCGCTGACTCTGGCCGAGCACGCGCAGCATGGCCGACGCATCGAGATGGCTGTTGGCAAAGGCACGTGCGGCCAGTGCCACGGCTACGGCCGATAGCAGCGCCGAAAGCAGCGCCACCAGACTCAGGAATTTCTCGGCCCTGTCCAGGGTCTGGCGCATTTCGGGGCGACCGCTTTCCAGCGATTCCACACGCACGCCATGCAGGCTCTTGGCCAGTTCCTGTGCCCAGCCCAGATAGTCCTGTGCGGCCCGCTGCGCGCCGCGCCCGGCGTCTGCCTGCCCCGCCACGGCCAGCCGATAGGTGATGCGGCTGGCGGGCTGCACCAGGCGCGTTGCGGGCAGGTCGGCGCTGTTGATCATCACGCGCGGGGCAAAGCTCATGAAGCCCGCGCCACGATCGGGCTCGATGGCAATGATGTGCGAGATATGAAAGCTCGCATCGCCCAGCAGCAGTCGGTCGCCGAGCTTCAGGCCCAGCGCCTCCAGCAGCGGCGCATCCACCCAGGCATGGCCGCGTTCAGGAATCGCCCTGACTTCCAGGTCTGGCTGGCCCGGTCCCTGATTCAGGTGCAGCACGCCGCGCAACGGGTAGCCGGGGTCCACGCTTTTGAGCGCCACCAGGCGGCTGGCTCCGCCCTGCTCCTGGGCGGCCCGTGCCATGGTCGGAAAGCTGGCCGTGGCCACGGTCTGCAGTCCCTGCTGCTGTGCCTGCTGCACAAAAACCGCGGGGGCGGGGTTGTCGCTGACCACCACCACATCGCCGCCCAGCAGCTGACGGGCGTCGCGCTGCAGGCCGGCCTGCAGGCGGTCGGCAAAAAAGCCCACCGAGCTCAGTGCCGCCACGGCCAGCAGCACGGCCACGATGATCAGGCGCAGCTCGCCAGCGCGCAGATCGCGCCAGAGATTGCGCAGCCCCAGAATCCAGACAGATGATGCTTGCATGGTCTGCACGATAGCGCAGCGGCCTGCAGCCATGCCAAAACTGCATGGCAATTCCCTGCCGACCGAAGACGATAATCGATGCCATCGGACGGAGACCAGAACGTGGAAGCAATGTTGATCGTGGCCCTGGGGGCCGCTGTGGCGGGGTTTGTGCAGGGGCTTTCGGGCTTTGCCTTCGGCATGGTGGCCATGTCGTTCTGGGCCTGGGTACTGGAGCCGCAGCTGGCGGCCGTGCTTTCGGTCTTCGGCTCTCTCACGGGCCAGATCATCGCGGCGTTCACAGTGCGGCGCGATTTCCACTGGAAGTCGCTGCTGCCCTTCATCGCAGGGGGCCTGGTCGGCATTCCCATGGGCGTGGCCGTGATGCCGCATCTCAATATGGACTGGTTCAAGCTCGGCCTGGGCTGCCTGCTGGTGCTTTGGTGCCCCACCATGCTGCTGAGCGCCCGCCTGCCCCGGCTGACGCTGGGCGGCGGCCTTCTGGCCCGCCTGAGCGATGCGGTTGCGGGCCTGATCGGTGGCGCCATGGGCGGACTGGGCGGCTTCAGCGGCACCGTGCCCACGCTGTGGTGCACGCTGCGCGGCTTTGAGCGTCATGTGCAGCGCACGGTGATCCAGAACTTCAACCTCTCGGTGCTGGCCGTCACCATGGCCAGCTATCTGGCCACCGGCCTGGTCAAGCCCGCCATGTGGCCCTCGTTCGCTATCGTGCTCCCGGCCGTGCTGGTGCCCGTGATCTTCGGCACCCGCGTCTACAAGGGCGTGAGCGATGCGCGCTTTCGCCAGATCGTGCTGAGCCTGCTGACCTGCTCGGGCATCGCCATGCTGGCGGCATCCGTGCCGCGGCTATTCCTGGCACCGTAACGTAGAACTGCCTACGGCAAGGCTGATCGCAAGACACTACCATCTGCGGCATGAATGCCGCGCCTACTGCCCCCACACCTGAACTGACCGCCTTTGCCCATGCCATCCCCAAGATGGAGTTGCACTGCCACCTGCTGGGCACGGTCAGAAAAAATACTTTCATCGAACTGGTGCAGCGCGCCAAGGCGCCGCTGGCTCCCGAAGAGATAGAGGCCTTCTACACGCGCGGCGAAAAGCCCGTGGGCGTGCTGCGCGTGCTGCGCGCACTCGACGCGTGGCTGCTGCAGACGCCGGCCGATCTGGAGCGCATTACCTATGAATATCTGCAGGATGCCGCCACCCACAACGTGCGCTATGCCGAATTCTTCTGGAACCCCACGGGCACGGTGCAATGCTCGGGCATGAGCTATGCCGTCGCCCAGCAAGCCATTCTGGCCGGCGCCGCAGCTGCGCAAGAGGATTGCGGCATACGTGGCCGCCTGGTGCCGTCCATCGACCGCGAAGCCCCGGCCGAAGCCGCCGTGCAGATGGTGCAATGGATGCTGGACAACCGGCATGACGATGTGCCCGGCATCGGCATCGACTACCGCGAAAACGAGCGCCCGCCCGAGTTGTTTGTCGAAGCCTATGCGCTGGCGCGTCGCAACGGCCTCAAGACTACGGCCCATGCCAGCGAGTTCGGCCTGCCCTGGAACAATCTGCAGACCGCCATCGAGACTCTCAAGGTGGATCGCGTCGATCATGGCTACACCGTCATCGACAACCCGGAACTGGCCCGGCGCTGCGCCGATCTGGGCATTGTGTTCACCGTGGTGCCGACCAACTCCTACTATCTGCGCACACTGGCCCCCGAACGCTGGGCGCTGGATCACCCGATACGCCAGATGCCCGGCCTGGGCCTTCGCGTGCACCCCAACACCGACGACCCCACGCTGCACCATGTGAACCCCACGGGAGCCTGGACCAAGATGGTCTGCGACTTCGGCTTTTCAGTGGCCGACCTCAGGGACTTCATGCTCAACGGCATCGATGCGGCCTGGATAGACGAGAGCGAAAAGCGCAGCCTTCGCCAGCAGTGGGGCGCCGAGTTCGATGCATTGAGCCGCACACACCACTTCTAAACAAATATTGCCAAAGCGCTTGCCCTTCAAGCGCTTTCAGCTATCAGAATCGATTCAGGCCGGTATAACACCTGCCCCCTCTCTTAACGATCATCTGCCCTATGCCGTCAGACAAGCCCGCCAGCCTTGAAGAGATTCAGGCGTCCATTGCCAAGCTCAGAGTCACTGAACAGCAGCTCGAGGCCACTGCGCAGAAGTACGAGAGCAAGATGCAAAGCTCGAGGAAATGGAACTATCTTGCCGTGGCCATGGCTGTGGTGGTCTGCGCAGTAGCCTGGATCAACCAGGCCTCGCCCTGGCTGCGCTGGGGCGTTCTGCCTGTGGTGCTCTTCATGGTGCTGTTCTTCGAAGGCATGCGCCGTCTGCTGGGAGTGACCATGCAAAGCAGCATGCGCCAGCTCAAGACCCAGATCCGCACACTGGAAACCAGGATGGCCGAGGTACAGGCCACAGTGAAAGATCAGCCATGACTGCCGCCAAACCCGTTCGCGTTCTGATGGTCTGCACCGGCAACATCTGCCGCAGCCCCACAGCCCATGGCGTGCTGGAAAAAATGGTCGCGGATGCGGGTCTGCAGCATCGGGTACAGGTGGACTCCGCCGGCACGCACGGCTATCACGTGGGCGAGGCCCCCGATGCCCGCAGCCAGCAGCATGCACGCCGCCGGGGCTATGACCTCAGCGGGCAGCGTGCGCGGCAGCTGACGAAGCAGGATTTCGACGCTTTCGATCTGGTACTGGTGATGGACAGCGCCAATGAAACCGCCGCCCGCCGCCTTGCCAGTCCGGCACAGCAAGAGCGCCTGCATCGACTGACCGATTACTGCCAGCGCTTCGGCGACCAGGAAGTGCCCGACCCCTATTACGGTGGCGAGCGCGGCTTCGAGCATGTGCTGGATCTGGTCGAGGATGCCTGCAGCCATCTGTTGCAGTCTCTGAGTCAGGCATCAGACTGAGAGTCTTTCTTTTCTGGGCGTCATGGCCTGCGCAGCGTCAAAGCGGGCGCGCAGCCGTTTGCGGATACTGAAGGTAGATATTTACCCACTTCATGCTCCGCTATGACAGGCTCCCCCTCCTATTCCCGTCCCCTGATCCTGCTGCACTGGCTCGTTTTTCTGGCTGCGGCCCTGGCCGTGGCGGCCATAGAGATCAAGGGCTTTTTCCCCAAGGGAACGCCTGAGCGCGCACAGCTGGGCATGCTCCATGAAAGCCTGGGCATCATCGTGCTGGCCTTGATGACGCTTCGCCTCATGGTTCGAGCCTTGGGCAGAATTCCGCCACCCGCCAGCTCCTACTGGGTGGAAATGAGCGTGCATGCCATGCATGCCGCGCTCTATGTGCTGATGCTGGCCATGCCGATTCTCGGTTTGATGGCACTGGGCTGGTCGGGCAAGCCCGTGCCTCTCTTCGGTACGTCCTGGACCTTGCCCATGGCGATCGACATGCCGCTGGGCCGCAACCTCAAGCAGATTCACGAATTCGGCGCCAACCTGGTCTTCATCGCCGTGGGCCTGCATGCGGCAGCCGCACTCTGGCATCAGTTCGTGCTAAAGGATGGGCTGATGCAGCGCATGCGCCCGGGCCGCTGAGCAAGGGCCTCTGGCACAGAGCCTACTCGATCGCCTTCTTGAGCGCCATGCGCCGAACAGGTCTGCGCCCCCAGTTCATCACCCCCGTGCCCAGCACGGCCATGGCGCCACCCAGCAGCATGGAGCCGTCAACGCTTTCTCCCAGCAGCAGGGCCGAAAGCAGCACGCCGATCACTGGCACCAGCGTGATATAGCCCGAGGCGGCGCCCGCGCCCAGCGATTTGACGCCCGCGAAGTACCAGGCATAGGCCAGGGCCGTGGAGCCATAGGCCATGAAGACCATGGCGGTCCAGGCCATGCCACTGGCCTGAAATGCCGAAACCAGCCCCTGCGGGCCTTCCAGAACCAGGCTGGCGGCCAGCAGCAGCACGGCGCCGAAAAGGGAAGTCACGGTAGTTGCAGCCAGTGCATCCACGCCTGCCAGCATGGCGCGGCCGATCAGCGTGTAGCAAACCCAGCAGGCCACGCAGCCCAGAATCAGCATCTCGCCCGCCCCCACCGTTCCGTTGAGCAATTGCATGGGGTTGCCATGCGAGATGACCACCACAGCGCCGCAGGCCGCCAGCAACATGCCCAGGGCAATGGTGATGTTGATGCGTTCCTTGAACAGCCACACGGCAAAAGCCAGCGTGACCACCGGATTGAGCGTGATGAGCAGCGCCGCCTTGCCCGCAGGCAGATGCTGCAGACCGGTGAGGAAAAAGCTGGCGTAGCCGAACACCCCGGTCCCGCCTGCGGCAAACATGCCCAGCCAGGTCTTGACAGACCAGTGCCTGAGGGCACCCAGCCCGCCTGAGAAATACAGCCAGGGCAGCAACAGGGTTGCGGCCAGCAAAAAGCGCAGCGCCGATGCTGCCAGCGGCGGCATGTTGAGCGCCAGAATGCGGCCTGCCGGCCAGGAAGCGCCCCACAGCAGGGCCATGCCCAGAAGGCGCAGATGCGCGCTCATCAAAGAGCTTTTGACGGATTCGGAAGTCATGAAGATGGGCAACAAAAAAGCCGCGGCCATTCGATCGTGGGCAGCGGCGCAGATCAGGGATCCAAGAGCGTGTTTACGATCTCTACGCAGCCGCGTTGGAGCGCAATCGGGATGAGTTCGAAGCGATGGCTCGCCGCTTGCACCGGGGTGCAAGCAAGAGACTGCGCGCAGCAAATCGCCCGATTTCGCGCCACCCCTTCGGGACAGCGGCTTTGCGCACGCCCGGTCAGGGGCGGTCTGCGGCGTTGCCTCGCCGGCCGCGCGAATCCTCGCAATAGCACGGCTATTGCTGCGGTATCGCGCGCGGGGGCCGCCCCCTGGCATCCTAGCCCGCAAAGCCTCTGTCGCGGCGCGAGGAGATCGTAAACACGCTCTAAAGACCCAATATACCCGCAACACATTCCGGATGGATGCATGGCGCTTCTGTCTGGCGCACCGCGCTATGCCTGCACAGGCTCCAGCAGCGCGGCATGCTTGTGCAACGCGTCGCGCACCAGAGGCCGCAGCTGCGCGGCCTCGGAAGGCTCGTTCAAGGCCGCCAGAATGCGAAGCCGCATGCGCGGCTCCCAGAACTTCTGGATATGCTGGGCCACACCGTCCAGCGCCTCGTCATGCTCGGGCATGGCCTCGAAGAACTCGGCTATGCGATTGGCCATGCGGATCAGGTTGTTCACGTCCATCATTGACCTCCCATCTCCATCTGCGCCGCGGCCAGATGACCGAGCTGCTGGTCGTTGAAACGCCTGTAGCCCTGCTGCCAGCTTGAGGGCTGAGTCACGGGCAATACCTGCACGGCCGTCACCTTGTACTCGGGGCAGTTGGTGGCCCAGTCCGAACTGTCGGTGGTGATCACATTCGCACCCGACTCGGGGAAATGGAAGGTGGTGTAGACCACACCAGGCTGTATGCGCTCGGTCACCGTGGCGCGCAACACCGTCTGGCCGGAGCGGCTTTCAATGCCCACCCAGTCGCCATCGCGGATGCCACGGTCCTGTGCGTCATGCGGATGAATCTCGAGCCTGTCCTCGCCATGCCACTGGCTGTTGGCCGTGCGCCGCGTCTGCGCACCCACGTTGTACTGCGACAGGATGCGTCCCGTGGTCAGCAGCAGTGGAAAGCGCTGCGTGACCTTTTCATCGGTGGCCACATACTGGGTGATGATGAAGCGGCCCTTGCCGCGCACAAACCTGTCCTTGTGCATGATGGACGTTCCCGCCTCTTCGGTGCCTTCATTGCAGGGCCACTGCACGCTGCCCAGACGCTCGATCTTCTCGTAGCTCACGCCCGCAAAAGTGGGGGTCAGGGCCGCGATCTCGGCCATGATCTCGCGCGGATGACCGTAGTTCATGGGATAGCCCAGCGCATTGGACAAAAGCTGCGTCACCTCCCAGTCGGCATAACCAGCCAGCGGCTGCATGAGCTGGGTCACGCGCGAGATGCGGCGCTCGGCATTGGTGAACGTGCCATCTTTCTCCATGAAGGAAGATCCGGGCAGGAACACATGGGCGTACTTGGCGGTTTCGTTGAGGAAGATGTCCTGCACCACCACACATTCCATGGCCGAAAGCGCTGCCGTCACATGCTGGGTGTTCGGGTCGGACTGCACGATGTCCTCGCCCTCGCAGTACAGACCCATGAAGCTGCCTTCCAGCGCGGCCTCGAACATATTCGGAATGCGCAAGCCCGGCTCGGGACTGAGCTTCACGCCCCAGGCGCCTTCAAATTCTGCTCGGGTGATGCTGTCCGAGATATGGCGATAGCCCGGCAGCTCATGCGGAAAGCTGCCCATGTCGCAGGAGCCCTGGACATTGTTCTGGCCGCGCAGGGGATTCACGCCCACGCCTTCGCGCCCCACATTGCCCGTGGCCATGGCCAGATTGGCAATGCCCATGACCATGGTCGAGCCCTGCGCATGCTCGGTCACGCCCAGGCCGTAGTAGATGGCGGAGTTGACCTGCCTTCCCTGCGGATGATCCGCACTGCCCAATGCATACAGCCGCGCCGCACCACGCACCAGCTCGGGAGCCACGCCGGTGATGTCGGCCGTGGCCTCGGGCGAGTTCTCCGGCCTGGCAACGAACTCCTTCCATTGCGCAAAGGACTTGGCGTCGCAGCGCTCGTCGATATAGGCATCGGCCAGCCAGCCCTCGGTGACGATCACATGGGCCAGCGCCGTGATCATGGCCACATTGGTGCCGGGCCTCAGCTGCAGGTGATAGTCGGCCTTGACATGGGGCGAGTTGACGAGTTCGATCTCGCGCGGATCGATCACGATCAAACCGGCGCCGGCACGCCGGGCGTCGCCACGCAGCCGCTTTTTCATGCGCGAGCCGAACACCGGATGCGCCGCCGTGGGATTGGCGCCGATGACCATGATCACATCGGAGTGCTCGACCGACTTGAAGGTCTGCGTGCCTGCCGACGTGCCATAGGTCTGGCCCAGGCCATAGCCCGTCGGCGAGTGACAGACACGCGCACAGGTATCGACATTGTTGTTGCCGAAGGCGGCGCGGATCAGCTTCTGCACCAGATAGGTTTCCTCGTTGGTGCAGCGCGACGAGGTGATGCCGCCAATCGAGTCCCTGCCATGCCTGGCCTGGATGCGGCGGAATTCGCTGGCCGCATGGCCTATCGCCTCCTCCCAGCTCACCTCGCGCCAGGGGTCGGTGATCTTGGCGCGGATCATGGGCTGGGTGATGCGGTCCTTGTGCGTGGCATAGCCCCAGGCAAAACGCCCCTTGACGCAGGCATGGCCTTCGTTGGCCTTGCCATCCTTCCAGGGCACCATGCGCACCACCTGTTCACCCTTCATCTCGGCCTTGAAGCCGCAGCCCACGCCGCAGTAGGCGCAGGTGGTGATCTCGCTGTGCTCGCTCTGGCCCAGCTCGACGACGGTCTTTTCCTGCAAGGTGGCTGTGGGGCAGGCCTGCACGCAGGCACCGCAGCTCACGCAGTCGCTGGCCATGAAGCCGTCGCCCTGCCCTGCCGTGATGCGCGACTCGAAACCGCGTCCGCTGATCGTCAGCGCAAACGTGCCCTGCGTTTCCTCGCAGGCGCGCACGCAGCGATTGCAGACAATGCACTTGCTGGGGTCGTAGCTGAAATAGGGATTGGAGGTATCGACCTCGGCCCTGGCTTCGCCCTTGAAGTGGTTGGCTCCATCCATGCCATAGCGCACCTCGCGCAGACCGACCACTCCGGCCATGTCCTGCAGCTCGCAGTCGCCGTTGGACGAGCAGGTCAGGCAATCGAGCGGGTGGTCGGAGATATAGAGCTCCATCACGCCCTTGCGCAGCTCCTGCAGCTGCGGACTCTGGGTGCGCACCTTCATGCCTGCTTCGGCAGGGGTGGTGCAGGACGCAGGAAAGCCCTTGCGCCCCTTGACCTGCACCAGACACAGCCGGCAGGAACCAAAGGGCTCCAGCGAATCCGTGGCACAGAGCTTGGGCACCTTGATGCCGCCATCGACGGCGGCGCGCATCAGCGATGTGCCCTTGGGCACAGTGACTTCGCGGCCGTCGATATGCAGCGTGACCAGTTCCTCGGACAGGCTGGCAGGCGTTCCGCAATCGGTGTTCTTCAAATGTTCCAGCATGGCTCTCTCCTCAGGCGGGGTTCACGGTCTGCACGGGCTCGATACCGAAGTCCTGCGGATAGTGCTGCAGTGCAGAGCGCACCGGATAGGGAGTCATGCCGCCCATGGCGCACAGGCTACCGTGCTGCATGGTGTCGCACAGGCTCTCCAGCAGCGCCACATTGGCTGCATGCTCGGCGCCGCCTTGACGCGTGATGCGGTCTATCACCTCCACCCCTCGCGTGGAGCCGATGCGGCAGGGCGTGCATTTGCCGCAGGACTCGATGGCGCAGAACTCCATGGCATAGCGTGCCAGCTGGGCCATATCGGCGCCGTCGTCATGCACGACCAGACCGCCATGGCCAACCACATTGCCCTTGGCGGCATAGGTTTCATAGTCCAGCGGATCATCCCAGTCCTCGGGCGCCACATAGCTGCCCAGCGGGCCGCCCACCTGAATGGCCTTGACGGGCCGGCCGCTGGCCGTGCCGCCGCCGAAGTCCTGCACCAGCTCGCGCAACGTGAGGCCGAAGGCCTTTTCCACCAGCCCGCCTTGCGCAATATTGCCCGCCAGCTGGAACGGCAGCGTGCCGCGCGAGCGGCCCATGCCATAGCCCTGATAGAAGGCCGCGCCCCTGGCCAGGATGATGGGCACAGTCGCCAGCGTGATCACATTGTTGATGACCGTGGGCTTGCCGAACAGGCCTTCGATCGCGGGCAACGGAGGCTTGGCACGCACAATGCCGCGCCTGCCTTCGATACTCTCCAGCATGGCGGTCTCCTCGCCGCAGACATAGCTGCCCGCACCCTTTCGCACCTGCAGCTGGAACGCCTTGCCGCTGCCGGCCACATTGCGGCCCAGCCAGCCTGCGGCACTGGCACGTGCAATCGCCTCGTTCAGCACCGCAATCGCATGCGGATATTCGCTGCGCACATAGATATAGCCCTGCGTCGCACCGACGGCCAGAGCGGCGATCGCCATGCCCTCGATCAGGCAGAACGGGTCACCCTCCATCAGCAGACGGTCGGCGAACGTGCCCGAATCGCCTTCGTCGGCATTGCAGGCAATGTATTTCTGCGGCCCTGTTCCCGCACTTTCTGCAGCCGCCACGGTCTTCCATTTGATCCCCGCAGGAAATGCCGCCCCGCCGCGACCGCGCAGGCCGGAGTCCAGCACCTGCTGGACGATGGCTTCGGGCGCCATGGCCGCAGCAGCCCTGAGGCCTTGCCAGCCGCCATGGGCCTCGTAGTCCCGCAGACTCAGCGGATCGATGATGCCCACGCGCGCAAAAGTCAGACGCTCCTGCCGTGCCAGATAAGGCATCTGCTCGGTCAGCCCATGACATAGCACATGCGGCCGGCCCTGCAGCATGCCGGCATCCAGCAGACCCGGCACGTCAGCCGCCTGAACCGGGCCGTAGGCCACGCGGCCCTGCGCAGTCTCGACTTCGACCAGGGTTTCCAGCCACAGCAGGCCGCGCGAGCCGTTGCGCACCAGCACCACCGCCAGGCCTCGCGCCGCGCACTCGCGCTGCAGCGCCTCGGCCACCGCATTCGCGCCAACGGCCAGGGCCGCGGCATCGCGCGGCACATAGATGCGCGCGGCATCGACAACTTCATTTTCGAGAGCTGCCTGCGCTTTATCCTCGTTGGTTTCAAGCTGATTTTTCTGTATTTCTGCCAGCAAGGCGTCGAGCTGGTCCGCAGTCATCCGTGCATGGACTTCGCTCTCGTCGACCATCACCGCCGGCGACTGGGCGCACAGCCCCAGGCAGTAGACAGGCTCCAGCGTCACGCTGCCATCGGCGCTCGTGCCATGGGCCTGGCAGCCCAGTGTCGCTTGCGCATGGGCGAACAATGCATCGGCACCGCGCGACTTGCAGGCTTCGGCCCGACAGATCTGGATCAGCGTCCTGCCATGCGGCTGCTCGCGCAAATGCGGGTAATAGCTGACAACACCATGGACCTCGGCACGCGAAAGATTCAGGGCCTGGGCAATGGCGGGCACGGCAGCGCGCGGGATAAAGCCCAGCGCATTTTGCAGGGAGTGCAGCAGCTCGATCAGAGAGCCAGGGCGCGCTGCATGGTCGGCAATGGCGTGCTCGAGAGCTTCGCGCTCATGGCCACCGAGTGCGGAACCGGCACTGGCGGCTCCGTCGAAGGCGATGGGAATGATCTTCCCTTGAATGGCTGGCATGGGTGTCCCAACTGGCTTTCATTGTGGAAGCAGCGCGGTATGCTCCGCAGGCGCTTTGTCTCGTCTGCCATTTCAAGCCCTGAGCGGCAAGCCGTCAAATTCATATTCCTGATTGCGCCATTCAATGCGCAAATGAGCCGACACCCTGCGCCGATTTACCTGCAAGCTCCGATGCTCTCCGTTGACGCAGTTTCGCAGCGTCTCGTCCATGCACCGGGCTTGCCGCAAATCACGGTAATTGGCGTGATTTTTGGTAAGCTCACGCGAACCATGATTCAGCAGCCGCCATCAGCCCTGACGCCACAAGATGGCTATCACTTTTCGGACCAGATCGGCCACCTGCTGCGACGCGTCTATCAAAGGCATGCCGCGCTTTTCCAGCAGTACATTCCCGACTCTCAGCTTACGGCAGCACAATTCGTGGTGCTGTGCTCCGTGCGTGACAACAAAGGCAGCTCGCTCGCCGACATCGTCAAGGCCACGGTGATCGATCAGGCCACCATACGCGGCGTGGTGGACCGGCTCAAGCAGCGCGAACTGGTACATGTGGAGCATGACCGCACGGACCGGCGCAAGGTCGTCATCAACCTCACCGAAGCCGGTCAGGATCTGGTGCACGACATGGAGCCCTTTGCCAAGCAGATCACCGAAAGCACCTACGGAAAGCTCAATCCCGCGGAGCGTCTGGCGCTGGATTTCCTGCTCAGAAAAATGCTGGAAGGCAGCGACTCCGAATGAGTTGCTGCAGCCCCAAAAAAAGCAAAGGCCAGAAGGAGCAATCCTGCTGGCCTTTTTGCTGAGCCGGGCGCTCAGACCGTCATCAATCCAGCGCCCGGTTGCGCAACTCCACGTCCACCGCCCAGATCGCCAGCGCACCACCGACCAGCATCGCCGACAGCACGGCCAGGGCCATGGTGAAATGGGTGGCCATGAGGGGCGCGATGATGGCCGGGGCGAACAGGCCGCCGAAACGCGCCACAGCACCTGCCATGCCCATCCCGCTGGCACGCAGATCGGTCGGGTAGACCTCGGGCGTGAAGGCATACAACGCGCCCCAGGTACCCAGCAGCGAGAAGCTCATCAGCAGCGTCGATCCGATCACCACGAAGGGCGAAGAGCCCAGGCTGTATAGCATGCAGCCCACGGCGCTGAGCAGCAGAAAGCCGATCAGCGTGGGCTTGCGGCCCCAGCGCTCCACACCGTAGGCCGACAGCGCAAAACCGGGCAGTTGCACCAGTGCCAGCACCACCAGGAAGACCTGGCCACGCATGAAGGCAAAGCCTTCGCTGCTGAGCTTGACAGGCAGGTAAACAAAGACGCCGTAGTAGGCGATGGAGATCAGCGCCCAGGCCAGGAACAGCGAGAAGCTGCGACGGCGCAGATCCTGCGAGAACAGGGAGAAGAGAGACTTGCGCTCCTGCTTTTCAGGCTGCAGGGCCGGGATGTCGACCGTGTTCCCGTTGACCTTGGCCACCCGTTGCAGCACCTTGCGCGCCTCTTCGGACTTGCCGTTACGGTTCAGGTACATGGGCGATTCGGGGATATAGAAGCGCAGCACCACGCCGATCAGCGCCGGCAGTCCGGTCACGAAAAAGATCACGCGCCAGGCATCCTCGCCCCAATATACGGCTACCAGCGCCAGGATGGCCAGAAAGATGGTGCCCACAGCCCAGAACGACTCCAACAGCACCAGCCAGCGGCCACGGCGGTCGCTGGGCAGAAACTCGGCCATCATGGTGTAGTCCACGGGCAACGTGCCGCCCACGCCAATGCCAGTGATGAAGCGAAGCACCAGCAGCCAGGCGAACTCGGGCGCAAAAGCCGAAGCCACTCCCGCAAAGGCATCGATCACCACGGCCATCATCAGCACCGGACGGCGGCCTATGCGGTCTGCCAGTCTGCCGAAGACGAAGGCACCGATCAGCATGCCGATGAAGAAGAAGGTGCCGGTCTGCAGCGCCTCGGGCACGGTCTTGCCGAAAGTCTTGGCAATGGACGGCGCACTGAAACCAATGGACAGCACCTGCATGGCGTCCGCCAGCCAGACCAGGCCGAAGATCACGAACAGCCGGTACTGAAACTTGCCCACACCCGCAGTCTGGATGCCTTTTTCCACTGAAATATATGTAGATGACATGCAGGGACTCCTTTTTTAGTCATCGCAATTGTTGAATCTGTCTTTCTCGCAAGCACCGCCATTCGGCCTCGGCCTATTCGTGCAGTGCTTTCCACCCATCACACATCCAGAGCGAACCACTCCCTCGGCGCCATTTCCATGGACCGATGAAAAAGATTCCAGATGTCGGTATCTGCATCCAGGCGATGGGCACATTCCGTACGGTCGGCATAGCGATAGCCCGTCCGTGGCTGTCCATCCCCTGTCCCCAGCATCAGATGTCCGGACCCGGCCCCTGGAGAGATTCCAGGGCAAGAGATCCATATCCGCGGCACCGCCCATGCCGCCGCCCGCCGCAGCCCCTAGGGCGCATGCGCTCGCAGCCGCTTAATCGTCTTCGTATCGTCTGGCCAAGCTTTTTCCTCCGGTGCAAATCGTTGACGCAAATATCCGATCAGGTCCGCAATCTGCCTGTCGTCCAGGCTGTCCCTGAAGCCGGGCATATAGCCCAGCGCATCGTCGGCGGGTGTCTGGATGCCGTTCAGGATGACCTGGAGCAGGTTGTCCGGGCTTGCGGCATGCAGGTTGGTGTTCAGGGCCAGCAGAGGCTTGACGCCTAACAGAGTGGGCCCGCTGCCCGCCTCATGGCAGACCGCGCAAGCGTTCTGGTAGATGCGCTCGCCGTTGACCTGGCGCACCATCTCCGGGGCCGATGCGGCCACAGGGGCTGCCACTGTTGTAGTCAGAGGAACGACGGGCGCGGCCTGGGCCGGTGCGTTGTGCGCATCCTGTGCGGCCTGGCCCGGGAGTTCCATCAGATACGTGGCCATGGCGCGCACATCGGCTTCAGGCAACTGGGCCAAGCCGTGGATGACGGGCGCCATGGGCCCCGCCGCCACGCCATGGCGGGCCGAGAAGCCCGTGCGCAGGTACCGGTACAGCTCCTCGCGGCTCCAGGGCAACTTGCCGCGGGCCAGCTGGTTGAGCGCAGGGGCGCTCCAGCCTTCGGCCTCGCCGCCGCCCAGATAGCGGATGCCGCTCTTTTCGGCCCCCAGCGCATTGCGCGGCGAGTGGCAGGCCGCGCAATGGCCCGCACCTTCGACCAGATAGGCACCCCGGTTCCATTCGGCGCTGCGCGCGGGGTCGGCCTTGAAGGGCGTGGCGTCGTGGAACAGCAGATTCCAGCCGGCCATGGCCGGGCGCAGGTTGTAGGGAAAGGCCAGTTGCGTCTCGGGGGCCTTGGCCTTCACGGCGGGCTGGGACATCAGGTAGCCATATAGGGCCTGCAGGTCGCCATCGCTGAGCTTGGCGAAGGCCGTGTACGGGAATGCCGGATACAGCTGACGTCCATCCTGGTGGATGCCGCGGCGCATGGCGCGCTCGAAGGCAGCATAGGACCAGCGACCGATGCCAGTTTCGTTGTCGGGCGTGATGTTGGTGGAGTAGATGGTGCCGAACGGCGTCTCCAGCCCCAAGCCTCCCGCATTGGAGACACCGCCCGGCGCCGTGTGGCAGACCACGCAGTCGCCCGCGGCAGCCACCAGACGGCCGCGCTCCAGGGCCTGGGGCGAATAAAGGGAGACGTCTGGCCCGTCCGTCAGCGGCAGGGCCGGCTTCAGCGGCCAGGCCATGGCAGCCATGCCGGCAAGGCCCGCGGCGCCTGCAGCCAGCCAGCCCCAGCCACGGCCGGACTTGGCAATGGATGATTTGCCCGCGCCCTCGCCGGCCAGCGCCAGGCGCAGTTGTTCGGGCCGAAAGGGCACTTCGCGCAGGCGCACGCCCGTTGCATGGTGGATGGCGTTGGCAATGGCGGCGGCGGCGGGCAGCGTGGCCACCCCGTCCAGCGCCAGACCGCCCTGGCGGATGGGTCCGACATCGCCGCGCGCCTGCTGCACCAGATCGGAACCAGGCCTGGCGATCACATCGAAACCGGTAGCGGAAGCGGCGGAACCAGTCCAGTCGTCGAAGGCGGGAGCCGTGCCCAGCAACCGGCGCGCATCGGCCAGCAACTGGGGGTCCTGCTGCACGATTTCGGGCCGCGTTCTGGCCGCCTGGGCCGCTTGCAGGCTGCGACTGTCATGGCCGGCCACCACCCGGGTCACCTCAATCTCGCCGGTGAGCGGATGCACGGCCACCTCGGCCACCCAGGCGCTCCAGGCATGCAGGTCGGCGCCCTGAGCATCCAGAGTCTGCAGCTGGGCAGTGGCAAAGCCTCGACCCAGCAGGCGGCCATCGGTGTCTTGCGGAATGTCGTCTTGCGGTGATACCTGCGCACGCTCGGCCACCTGCTGCGCGAGATCGCGCACCGGGCCTTCGGGCAAGTGCTGCAGGCGCCACTGCAGTGGGTCATGCCCCAGACCCAGGGCCTGCTCATGCCAATGGCTTTCACGGGCAAAGACCTGGGCGGCATTCAGATCGTCGACACCGGCATGCCGCAGGCTGGCCACCACCTTGCGCTCGCGCACTTCGCCGGCATCGAGCACGGTGGCCACAGCGGCGGCTCGCGTCAAACCGGGCTGGCTCAGCAGGCGCGCCATGCTGGGGCGCACGGCCCAGGGGGTGTCGGACAGCAGCAAGTCGAGCTGCAGCGATGCATGGCCTTCATGGGACTGCACCATCGTGCCGGCTTCAAGCGCCTGCGAAGGCTGCGCATCCACGCGCAGCACCAGCTCGCGGCCAGCGCCGGTACCCGCAGTCCCGGCCTCGCAGGCCACGCTGACGGGCCGGCCCACGGCATGGGACAGCAGGGCCGCATCGGCGGCCGCATCCATGAGGTCCAGCGGATGCACGCTGCCATAGCCCATGGCAGGCACGCTGAACAGCCGCAGCGCGGATTCCTGGCACTGCAGCAGCGCGACCAGTTCACGACCGATCATCTGGCGTACGTCGGCTTCGCACGGCGGCAGCCAGAGGCTGATATGACCGTCCAGGCACCACGCGGCCACGCGTGCCGTGCCGGAACCGGCGCTCGCACCAGCCATGCGCCAGACATAGCGACCGGTATCGATCGGCTCGTACGATTCCTGCGATCCGGGGGAGTGAGAGACGGGGCGAGCCTGCAAGGCCGCCTGCCCGTCTTTCCATACAGGCACCAGGCTGGCAAGCGCCTGCCGCGCATGGACGGGCGCCACGGCCACCACGCCCAGAAAATGCTCGCGCTGCACGGCGGCCACCACGCCGGACATGGCCTGCGCCTGGTCCAGCCGCGCATGGGCGGGCACGCTGCCTTGGTAGCGCAGCCCGTCCCAGGCCGCGACGGGCGGGCGCAACGTTAGCCCGTGCAGCAGGTCGCAAGGCAGGGCGGGGGTGTTGTCAGCCGTGTTCATGGCTGGACCTCGCCCGCGCTGGAAGATGGAACGCCGGAGGGTGCCTGCAGCGTGGCCCGTTCCGCACGCAGCTGCACGGCGCGCAGGGCCGCCTGCATGATTTCCACATGCGTGCCGCAGCGGCACAGGTTGTGGTGCAGCTCGTTGCGCAGTTCCTGCTCGGTGGGGTTCGGGTTGCGGCGCAGCAAGGCCTCCGCCGTCATGATCATGCCGTTGAGACAGTAGCCGCACTGGGCGGCCTGGCAGTCAATGAAGGCCTGCTGCGTGGGGCCCGGACACTGGCGCGATCCCAGGCCTTCCAGCGTGGTCACTTCTCGGCCCACTGCCGCCTTCACGGGAATCACGCAGGAACGCGCGGCCACACCGTCGATCAGCACCGTGCAGGCGCCGCACTCACCCAGGCCGCAGCCGTATTTGGGCCCGTTCAGCTCCAGGTCATTGCGCAGCACATGCAGCAGCGCCGTCCCGGGAGCGGCCGGCACCTCGCATGCCCGTGCATTGACCTGCAAGAAGATGAGGTGGGAGGGACTGCTTGAATGAACTGGGATTCCCATGGGACGAGGCTCTTGCAACTGCGGTTCAGGATGTGGGCGTTCTGCTGCCAGACGGGAGGGGGATATCCATTCCCTGTCCGGCAGGGCAGCGAGTATCAGGCAGCGGCCTTGACCCTGGGTTCGACCAGGGGCACGTTGAACACGTCGTAGCCGAAGCACCAGGACGGATCTTCGTTGGTGCGCAGCCAGGTGTTGTCGTGCGAGATGCGCTGCACCTTGCTGGCGCGTTCGGCACGGTTGGCCTCATACAGCGCGAAGGCCAGCTCATGGTTGTGCGCACCGACTTCCTTGAGGCAGCGCGCCAGCATGGCGCCGTCCTCGATGGCCATGGCCGCGCCCTGGGCCATGTGGGGCTTCATGGGATGGCAGGCATCGCCCAGCAGCACCAGGCGGCCACGGCTCCACAGCGGCAGCGGGTCGCGCTCCAGCAGCGACCATTTGGTCACTTCCACGGTGGCGTCGATCAGCGCCTGCACCGTAGGGTGCCAGCCCGAGAAGGCCTCGCGCATCTCTTCCTTGCTGCTGGGCAGCCAGCGGTCGTCGAGGTCCCACTTCTCGACCGGAACGCCGGTCACGTAGTACAGCTCGTCGGCCTTGCCGGTGACGAAGTAGGTCATCATGTGGCGGTCATCGCTCCACCACTTCACGCAGGCGTCGAAGGGCAGCATGCCGGCCTTGACTTCGGGCGTGGGGAATACGGCGCGGTGGGCCAGGTAGCCGGCGTACTTGGGCAGCTCTGGGCCCAGCAGCTCTTCGCGGATGCGCGAGTTCACGCCATCGGCACCGATGACGATATCGGCCTCTTCGGTCGTGCCATCGGCGAAGTGCATGAGCACCACGTTGCCCCGATCCTCCACCTTGGTCAGGAACTTGCCATAGGCCATCACGCTGTCGGGCAAGGCCTCGATCAGCAGCGCATGGAAGTCGCCGCGGTGCACGGTGAGGTAGCTGGCACCGTATTCCTTGACGGCGTAGTCGCCCAGCGGGATCTGGGCCAGCACGTCGCCCGTCTGCCAGTGGCGGCTGTACCAGTAGTCTGGGTGGGAGCCCTGCTCGTTGAGCGCGTCCTCAATGCCGATGCGACGCAGGATCTTCATCACATTGGGACCGACGTGGATGCCGGCTCCCAGGCGAGAGAAGCTGGGCGCCTGCTCATAGACGCGGACATTGAAGCCTTCCTGGAGCAGCAGCTTGGCAGCAGCGGCCCCGCCGAGACCGGCACCGACAACGGCGATTCGAGGGGATTGAGACACAGTTTTTCTCCTTGCAGGAATGTTGAAAGCCAGACGGGGCAAGCGTTGCTTCGGCGCGTCCATGAATGCTTGAGAGCAGGAAGCGTGCCAGGCAACAAAACATCTAATTCAGGTGTATGCACTTAAATTTCCAAAATCACGCATGCACCATGGAGCGGCAGAATAAATTGAAATTCAACATTTTTGGTGCAAATTTCGCACCAAATAAGTACAAACACCGAGCAAACTCTCATTTGCAAGTCGGCATATCTTTTGCAAGAATAAAGCGCACACACTCAATTGATTCTGATCAGAAACCCTCAAAACTCTGCAAAGGCAAGCCATGACCCAAACGTTCCGCATCGGCCAGATCGTCCCCAGCTCCAACACCACCATGGAAACCGAAGTGCCGGCCATGCTGCAGGCCCATTCCACGCTGCGCCCCCAGGACCGCTTCACCTTCCACTCCAGCCGCATGCGCATGAAGAAAGTGGTGAAGGAAGAGCTGGCCGCCATGGATGCCGAAAGCGACCGCTGCGCGCTGGAACTCAGCGATGCGCGCGTGGATGTGCTGGGTTATGCCTGCCTCGTGGCCATCATGGCCATGGGCCAGGGATACCACCGCGTCTCGCAGGCCCGACTGACCGAGCGCACGGCCAGCAACGGCGCCACCGCGCCCGTGATAACCAGCGCGGGTGCTCTGGTGGAGGCGCTGAAGGTCATGGGCGCCAGGAAGATCGCCCTGGTCGCCCCCTACATGGTCCCCCTGACCGAGCTGGTCAAGAACTACATCGCCGCCGAAGGCTTCGAGGTGGTGGACTGGCGTGCGCTGGAAATCCCCGACAACCTCGACGTGGGCCGCCACGACCCCGCCAAACTGCCCGGCATCGTGGCGGGCATGAACTACGCCGACGCCGACGTGATCGTGCTGTCGGCCTGCGTGCAGATGCCCTCGCTGCCGGCCGTGGCCCAGGTCGAGGCCGAAACCGGCAAGCCCGTGCTGACCGCCTCCATTGCCACCACCTACGCCATCCTCAAAGAACTGGGCCTCGACCCCGTGGTGCCGGGTGCAGGTGCGCTGCTGTCGGGTGCCTATCCCTACGACACGGCGGCCGAGGCCTGAGGAGAAACCGCATGAGCAGCACATTCCTCTACGGCGGCAACGTCCATGCCAACGGCATACGCCAGCACTATCTGCGCTACGGCGGCGCCGATGGCGAGCGCGCGCAGCGCGACGCCGTCATCCTGATCCCCGGCATCACCAGCCCGGCCGTGACATGGGGCTTCGTGGCCGAGCACCTGGGTCGTCAGTTCGACACCTATGTGCTGGACGTGCGCGGCCGTGGTTTGTCCTCGTCCGGCCCGGGCCTGGACTATGGACTCGATGCCCAGGCCGCCGACGTGACCGCCTTCGCCCAGGCAATGGGCCTTTCGCGCTGGGCGTTGGTCGGCCACTCCATGGGCGGACGCATTGCCGTGCGTGCCGCGCGCAGCCAGCCGACCGGGCTCACTCGCCTGGTCATCGTCGATCCGCCGGTGTCTGGCCCGGGCCGTCGCGCCTACCCGGCCGCCCTGCCCTGGTATGTGGACTCCATCCGCCAGGCCGCGCTGGGCATGGATGCCGAAGCCATGCGCGACTTCTGCCCCACCTGGACAGAAGAGCAGCGCCAGTTGCGTGCCCAATGGCTGCACACCTGCCATGAGCCTGCCATCGTGCAGAGCTTCGAGGACTTCGGCCGTGACGACATCCATGCCGACCTGCCCCGCATCCAGCACCCGCTGCTGCTGGTCACGGCCGAGCGCGGCGACGTGGTACGCGACGAGGACGTGGCTGAGTGGCAGGGCCTGGCACCCCAGACCGAGCACGTGCGCGTGCCCGGTGCCGGCCACATGATTCCCTGGGACAACGAGGCCGGGTTCTATGAGGCCCTGGGCGATTTCCTGGGTGCGAGCATATGCCCCCCCCTGAGCGGCTGCGCCGCTTCCCCCAGGGGGCGTACGGGCAGCCGACGACACCCTCGCTGCGGGGCGGCGCGGCCGGCCCAGGCCCTTGCTTGGTGTCCCTGGCGAAATTCACGCGCCCACCACCCATATCCCAGTCAATCAAGGAGCCGACCATGTCCGTCAGCGATATCGATCTGATCCACGCCTGGAAACAGGTGCTCACGCTGTCCCGCCTCGAAGCCGGCCAGACCGTCACCGTGCTCACGGGCGCCGACACGCACCCGCAGACGCTGCGCTGCGCCGTCGCCGCCTCCAGCGAAATGGGCGCGCGCGTCAATCGCCTGGACCTGCCCCCCGTCAATGCTGAAAAGTCGCTGAGCCGCGACTCCCTGGCCTACCTGGGCACGACTCCGCTGACCGGCAACCCCGCCGCCATCGCTGCACTCAAGGCCAGCGACCTGGTGCTGGACCTGATGACCCTGCTGTTCTCGCCCGAGCAGCACGAAATCCTGCAGACCGGCACCAAGATCCTGCTGGCCGTGGAGCCGCCCGAGGTGCTGTGCCGCCTGGTGCCCACCGAGGCCGACCGTGCGCGCGTGCAGGCCGCGTCGAAGCGCATCGAGGCGGCCAGGCAGATGCACATCGGCTCGTCTGCGGGCACCGACCTGCACTGCCGGCTGGGCAGCTTCCCAGCCATCTGCGAATACGGCTTCGTGGATCAACCCGGTCGCTGGGACCATTGGCCAAGCGGCTTCGTGCTGACCTGGCCCGACGAGGGCGAAAGCAACGGCCGCGTGATCCTGGACCGAGGCGACATCCTTCTGCCCATGAAGGACTACGTGACCGACCCCATCGAGCTGATCATCGAAAAAGGCTACGTCACGCGCATCAGCGGCGGCCTGCAGGCAGACATCCTCAAGGAGTACATGGCCTCTTACGAGGACCCCGAGGCCTATGCGGTCTCGCACATCGGCTGGGGCCTGCAGCCACGCGCTCACTGGTCCATGCTGGCCCACTACAACAAGGAAACCCACATTGGCATGGACGCGCGTGCCTTCGAGGGCAACTTCCTGTGGTCCATGGGCCCCAACAACGAGGCCGGGGGCAGCCGTACCACGGCCTGCCACATCGACATTCCCATGCGCCATTGCACGGTGACCCTGGACGGCAAGCCCACGGTCATTCACGGCGTGGTGCAGGACGAGGAAGGACTGGCGCGCGCCGCCAGAAGGGCAAGCCAAGGAAAGGACATCGCATGACAAACACCACCGCCAGCCAGGCCACCGGCGCGCAAAGCGTGCCCACCGAAGGAGTGCAGGGCGACATCTCCGCCTACGCGCGCCAGGGCTTCGGCACGCCGCTGCCGCTCAAGGCCCCTTCGGCCTGCTCATCATCGACTTCGTCAACGGCTTTGCCGACCCGGCCGTATTCGGTGGCGGCAACATCCCAGAAGCCATCGTCCAGACGCGGCAGCTGCTGGCCCATGCCCGCGCGCGCGGCTGGCCTGTGGCGCACAGCCGCATCGTGTTCTCGGACGACGATGCCGACCACAACATCTTCTGCCTGAAGGTGCCCGGCATGCTGACCCTGAAGGAAGACAGCCACCACAGCGCCATCGTGCCCGAACTGGCCCCGGCCGCTGGGGAGTATGTGGTGCGCAAGAGCACGCCCTCGGCCTTCTTCGGCACCATGCTCGCGCCCTGGCTGGCCCAGCGCGGCGTGCAGACCCTGGTGGTGGCCGGCTGCGTGACCAGCGGCTGCGTGCGTGCCAGCGTGGTCGATGCCATGCAGTCGGGCTTTCGCCCGCTGGTGGTGGCCGACTGCTGCGGCGACCGCGCCCTGGGCCCGCACGATGCCAACCTGTTCGACATGGCCCAGAAGTACGCGGCCGTGATGCCGCTGAGCCAAGCCATCGCTGCTACGGATGGATTGCCCCCCTGAGCGGCTTCGCCGCTTCCCGTTGCACGACACCCCAAGGAGGTCGGCACCCTCGGTGCGGGGTGGCGCGGCCGGCGTAGGCCCTTCCTCGGAGCCTCTCGCTTGGGCACTGCCAAATCGTGCGCGGTCATCCTCGCTGACACCATGGAATGGCAAGCCGATCTACAACGTTGCTGCCGGCTCGCCAAACCTGTCCTACATTCGCTCTCATGAACCTGCCCCAGCCCCAAGCCCAGCACGCGCAGCTGCTCGCGCGCGCCGACACCCTGCTCGTGGTGCGCCAGCCCGTGGCGCCGCCGCGCCCCGCGCCCGGCCAGCCCGGCACGGCCACCGACTACGTGCAGTCCACCCCCGAAATCTTCGTCGCCGTGCTGGCCGACGAAGATGCACCGCAGGGCTGGCGCGCCTTGGCCTTCAACGGCCATGTAGACCTGGGCACGGGCATACGCACGGCGCTGGCGCAGATCGTGGCCGAAGAACTGGAAGTGCCACTGGACCGCCTGGAAATGGTGATGGGCCACACGGCCGCCGCCCCCAACCAGGGGCCGACCATTGCCAGCGCCAGCATCCAGATATCGGCCGTTCCGCTGCGACGCGCAGCCGCCCAGGCACGCGAGCAGTTGCTGGCGCTGGCCGCGCAGCAATGGAACGCGAGGGCGGACCGACTCCGGGCACGCGACGGTATTGTGCGCTTTGCCGACGGCAGCGATGCCCGCCAAATCGGCTATGGCGAGCTGCTGCGAGGCCAGCAACTGCAGCTGCAACTGGCGCCCCCCCCGAGCAGGAGGTAAAGCTCAAGCCTGCCAGCGACTACCGGCTGGTGGGCCGGGGAGCGGCTCGCGTGGACATTCCCGCCAAGGCCACGGGCGAGCTCAGCTTTGTCCACGATGTGCGCGTGCCGGGCATGCGCCATGGCCGCGTGATCCGCCCGCCGCATCCGGGCCGCGACGGCGGCGACTTCATTGGCCGCTGCCTGATGGCTGTAGAACGCGACTCCGTGGCCCACCTGCCCGGCAATGTTCAGGTCGTCATCGAAGGGGATTTCGTCGGCGTGGTCGCAGACCGCGAGGAACAGGCCATTGCCGCCATGCGCGCGCTGCGTGTGCAGTGGAAGGCCGCGCCGGCCGCGCCTGATCTTTCCGACCTGTCTGCGGCCATCCGCGCCAATCCCGCCCAGCACCGTGCCCTGGTCGATCAAGGCCTCGTGGATGACGCCTTCGCCGGCGCAGCCACCGTGCTGCGCCGCAGCTATCTCTGGCCCTACCAGATGCATGCCTCCATTGGCCCTTCCTGTGCAGTGGCCGATTTCAGCGAGGGACGGCTCAGGCTCTGGGCCGGCACGCAGAACCCCCACATGCTGCGCACCGACCTGGACCGCCTGCTGCAACTGGGCGAAGAGCGCATCGAGATCGTGCGCCTGGAAGCCGCAGGCTGCTATGGACGGAACTGTGCCGACGATGTCTGCGCCGACGCCGCCCTGATGTCCATGGCCGTGGGCGCCCCCGTGCGCGTGCAGCTCACGCGTGAGCAGGAGCACCAGTGGGAGCCCAAGGGCACTGCCCAGCTGATGGACGTGAGCGCGGCCATCGGCGCCCGGGGAGAGCTGCTGGCCTACGATTTTGCCGTGCGCTACCCCTCCAACGACGCGCCACTGCTGGCCCTGCTGCTCACGGGCCGCATACCGGGCCAGCCACGCACCTTGGAGATGGGCGACCGTACAGCAGTACCCCCCTACCGCTATGGCAACCAGCGCATCGCCTGTCATGACATGGCGCCCATCGTGCGTTCGTCATGGCTGCGCGGGGTCTCTGCCCTGCCCAACTCCTTTGCCCACGACTGCATGATCGACGAGCTGGCCCATGCGGCCGATGCCGACCCTGTGGACTACCGCGTTCGCCATCTGGACGACCCGCGCGCCGTCGAGCTGATCCATGCCACGGCCCGCCATGCGCAATGGCAGCCAGGCCATCGCGGAAGCCGGGGACAGCCGGGCGCCGACGGCCTGCTGCACGGACGCGGCGTAGCCTATGCGCGCTACATCCACAGCCGCTTTCCCGGCTTTGGCGCAGCCTGGGCCGCCTGGGTCATCGACATCACCGTGGACCCCGCCAGCGGACGCATCGCCGTGCAACGCCTGGTCGTGGGCCAGGACACGGGAATGATGGTCAACCCCGATGGCGTGCGCCACCAGATCCACGGCAACGTCATACAAACGCTGAGCCGCAGCCTGATGGAAAAGGTGGCCTTCAACGACCATGGCGTGGCCAGCCGCGAATGGGGCGGCTACCCCATCATCGGCTTCCGCGACCTGCCGCCCATCGAAGTCGTGCTGATGCCCCGCCAGGAGGAGCCGCCCATGGGCGCGGGCGAATCGGCCTCGGTACCAGGACCCGCCGCCCTGGCCAATGCCCTGTTCGATGCCACGGGCCGGCGGTTCTATGCGGCCCCGTTCACACCCGATGCGGTGCGTGCCGCGCTGCAGGCCACGCCCTAACGCGGGCAGGACCGGCCCGCCTGACCGCTCTCACTCCTTCAGCGCACCCGCATGCCGCAGGCACTGCACGCGCCACTCGTCATCGTCCTGCAGCTCCAGCGCAGCCAACAGAGCCCGGGTGGGCGCCATGCCCTGCTGGGTCATGAAGCCTATGGGCGTGAGCAACTCGGGCGATCGCAGCGGCCGTGCAATCAGGCCCGGCATGTGACGTACCGTGGCCACCATGGCGCCTGGCAGCACGGTGACCATGGCGCTTTCATCCCCGGGGATGCATTCGGCCACGGCCATGACCAGACTCAGCACGGAATTGGTTTCCATGGCGGGCTGCACTTCGCGCTGCACGGCAGCAAAGGCCTCGTCGATCACCGTGCGGTTGTGCATGTCGGGCGTGAGCAGGCACAGCGGCAGGGCTGCCACCTCGCTCCAGGCGATGTCTGCCCCAAAGGCAAAGGGGCGGCTGTCGCACTGCGCATCCCGGCTCAGCAGATAGTAGTGCTCCTGGTACTGCAGCCAGGACTGCAGGCGCGGGCCACGCCGCGGCAGTCTGGCGCTGTAGCCCAGAGCCAGATCCAGGGACAGATCCTCGAGTCCGGTCTCTATCTCGGCCGAACTCATGGACAGCACCACGGGCGTGATGCCGGGATGCCGCTGGCGCAGCATGGCCGCAAAGCGCGTGAGCATGGGCATAGCCGTGGGCACGGCGGCCATGCGCAACTGGCCGCGCAGCGCTCCTGCTGAAGCGCTCAGCTCCTGGCGCAAACCTTCTTCCGCGCGCAGCATGGCCAGAGCCGTAGCCAGCACCTGCTCGCCCTCAGGCGTGAAACCTGCAAACGACCGCCCCCTGCGCACGATGACGGCCCCGAACTCGTCCTCCAGCGCCTTGAGCGCATTGGACAGTGCAGGCTGCGTGATATGGCAGGCCTGCGCCGCCCTTGCGAAATGGCGGTGCTCGTTGAGCGCCACCAGATAACGCATGGAGGTCAGAAGGTTCATCAGGTATTGCTGCTCACCGTGATCGTGGGGAACTTGCTGGAGAAGTCCTTGGCCTTGAGAGCCACCTTCACGGCCAAATCGCGCGCCACCTTTTTGTAGACCTGGGCGGCTTCGCTCTCGGGCTCGGCCACCACCGTGGGCTTGCCGCTGTCGGCCTGCAGGCGGATCTGCAGCGACAGGGGCAACGCCCCCAGATAGTCGATGTTCTGCTCGCCGGCCATCTTCTTGCCGCCGTCGGCGCCAAAGATATGTTCGACATGGCCGCAGTTGGTGCAGACATGGGCTGCCATGTTTTCGACCAGGCCGAGAATCGGCACGCCGACCTTCTCGAACATCTGAATGCCCTTCTTGGCATCGATCAGGGCAATGTCCTGGGGCGTGGTCACCACCACGGCACCCGTCATGGGCACGCGCTGGGACAGCGTCAGCTGGATGTCACCGGTTCCGGGCGGCATGTCGACCAGCAGATAGTCCAGATCCTTCCAGTTGGTCTGGCGCAGCATCTGCTCCAGTGCCTGGGTGGCCATGGGGCCGCGCCAGATCATGGCCTGGTCGTTGTTGACCAGCAGACCGATGGACATGACCTGCACGCCATGGTTCTCCAGCGGCTCCATGGTCTTGCCATCATGGCTTTCGGGCTTGCCCGAAACGCCCATCATCATGGGCTGGCTGGGACCGTAGATGTCGGCGTCCAGAATGCCCACGCGGGCACCTTCGGCGGCCAGCGCCAGTGCCAGATTGGCCGTGGTCGTGCTCTTGCCCACGCCGCCCTTGCCGGACGAGATGGCGATGATGTTCTTCACGCCGGGCAGCAGTTGCACGCCGCGCTGCACGGCATGCGAGGCCACCTTGGTGAAGATGTTGATCGAGACATTGCCCACGCCGGCCACCGTCCTGGCCGCAGCGATGAACTGGCTGCGCAGCGCAGGATGCAGACTGCTGGCGGGATAGCCCATCTCCACGTCGAACGAGACGTCGTCACCGGCAATCTGCAGATTGCGCAGGGCGCGCGTGCTCACAAAGTCCTTGCCAGTGTGCGGATCAAGCACCGTGGCCAGCGCGCTCAGAAGCGCTTGTTCAGTAACAGCCATTGGATTTAGTTTTCCAGAGGTTTCTTCAATGACGGATAGTCTAGCGAAGCTGTCCAACCCCTGTGCACAGGAGACAATGCAGCCCTTTGCCCAAGATTTGAGAGACAGCCCGTGAAACTGAAGATGGCCGAAAATTCCCTGTTCGCAGTCCTGATGCGCTCGCGCTGGTGGATCAGCTTTGCGATCTGCGCTGCGGTGGTGCTGGTGTCGCTGGCGGTGTTTCCCAAGGACATCTCGCCCTTTGCCGCCCTGGGCGCCTTCCCGTTCTTCATCGTGGGCTGCATCGCCTGCTACAGGCAGCTGCGGGCCCCCAGCCCGGCCAGGCTGGAACAGATCCAGCAGGTGATTGCCGAGCAGTCCTGGGCCGACTTCAGTGCCCAGCTGCAGACGGCCTGGCAAGCCGAAGGCTATGAGGTTCAGCGCCTGAACCAGGCCGGGGCCGATCTGCTGCTGACGCGCAACGGCCAGACCAGCGTGGTCGGCGCGCGCCGCTGGAAAGCCGCAGCCCATGGCGTGGAGCCGCTGCGCGAGCTGCAGGCCGCGCAAGCCCGGCTGAAAGCCGAGCTCGGCGTTTACGTGGCTCTGCAGCCACTGGGCGAGAATGCCGCCAGCTGGGCCGCGCAGCATCAGCTGGTGGTGCTGGATGCCAAGTCCATCGCCACGCTGATCGCCAAGAACCAGAAAAAGCGCTAAGGCCCACCGCAGGCCGTCACCGGGGCCGCGCAGCCCCCCGCACCTACCGCCTGCGGCCCAATCCGGGCACACTGCAGCCATGGCGGCAGAGCAGTTCTCACCCACCCTCCCTCCCAGTCTTGCCGAGACAGACCGGCAAAACTCCGCAGGCCCGAGCTCCAGCATCGGGCAGACCGGTCTGTTGCTCAGCGGCGGCGGCGCCCGGGCCGCCTACCAGGTCGGCGTGCTGGCCGCCATTGCCGAGCTGCGCCGTGCCCGGGGTCTGCAGCACGGGCCCAATCCCTTTCCGGTACTGGCGGGCACCTCGGCGGGTGCCATCAATGTCGCCGCCCTGGCCTGCCATGCCGATGCCTTTGACAGCGCCGTGCGACGCATGCTCCATGTCTGGGGCCATATGAATACCGAGCAGATCTACAGGGCCGACTCGCTCAGCGTGCTGCGCAGCGGTGCGCGCTGGCTGACGCTGTTGTCGCTGGGCTGGGCAGTGGCCCGCTGGAGCCGCATGCGGCCGCGCTCTCTGCTGGACAACACACCGCTCAAAAGCCTGATGAACAGCGAGCTCATGCCGTTCGAGCGCATCCCGCAGCTGATCGCCAGCGGGCATCTGCACGCACTGACCATCACGGCATCGAGCTACAGCAGCGGCCAGCACATCACTTTCTTCCAGACCCGCGAAACCCTGAGCCCCTGGATACGCGACCAGCGCAAGGCCGTGCAGACCCTGCTCACCGCCGATCACCTGCTGGCCTCGTCGGCCCTGCCCTTCATCTTTCCGGCCATGCCGCTGCCCATGGACGGGCATCTCGAGCATTTCGGCGACGGCTCCATGCGCCAGACTGCGCCCCTGGCCCCGGCCATCCATCTGGGCGCCAGCAAGCTGCTGGTCGTGGGCGCGGGCAGGCGCCACGAGCCCCTGAGCAGCCAGCCGCTGGCCGACGCCAGCTACCCCACCCTGGCCCAGGTCGCCGGGCATGCGCTGTCGAGCATCTTCCTGGACACGCTGGCCGTAGACATAGAGCGAGCCGAGCGCATCAATCACACGCTGAGCCTGATCTCGCCGGCCGAGCGCATCCACAGCCGGCTGCGCCCTGTCGAGGTACTGGCCATCACCCCCAGCGAGCGCATCGACGATATCGCCACGCGCCATATCGACAAGCTGCCGCGGCCGGTGCGGACCCTGCTGGCCACGCTGGGCGTGCGCGCCGGCACGGGCAACCCCGTGCGCGACGGCGCGCTGGCCAGCTACCTGCTATTTGAGCAGGGCTACACCCGTGAACTGATAGCACTGGGCCGCAAAGACACGCTGGCTCGAAGAGAGGAACTTTGCCGTTTCCTGGGCTGGCCGCTTTGATGTAACAAATGTTAATGATGCGAAAGGAGCCGGACAAATGATGCATGAGACACTTTGCTTGACCTTCATCATCTTTACTGCCACAGCCTAGTGACTCCACTTCCACAGCCCGTCCGCGCCTCCAAATCGCTCAAGCTCTCGCTGATCCTGCCTTTTGTCGCCCTGATTGCGCTGTTGACCTCGGCCCTGGGCATGCTCTGGTACTGGACCGGCAGCAACGCGGTGTCCGCCTTGTCCGAGCAGGTGATGGAAGAGAAGGCCGAGCGTATTGCGCTGATCGTGGACCGGCACCTGTACCCGTCCAGCGCCGTGCTGGAGGCCGCGTTTCCCAGCGGCGAATCGGTGCCCGCCGATATCCGCGACCATATCCCGGCACTGATCTCGCGGCTGTGGGTGGCCAGCTCGCTGCACACCCAGCCCAACGACTATGTCTACTACGCCAATGTTGCGGGACAAGGGATTGCCCTCAAGCGCCTGACACCGGAGCTGGGCCAGCTGCGCCTGAAGACCCGGGCCAGCGAGCATCGCAGCTATTTCAAGGTCGCCGGCATGCATGCCGAGCCGGTCTACGAGTCCACCGAAATCAATCTGTTCGAGCCACGCCAGCGCCCCTGGTTCAAGCTTGCGGCGGAGTCGGCCGACGTGATCTGGACGCCTGCCTATATCGACTTCAGCGCCAAGGATCTGGTGCTGACGCGTGCGCGCCGCATTCTTTCCAGCAAGGGGCGTCTCGAAGGCGTGGTGGCCACCGATATCTCCTTGCGCGCGCTCAATGAATTCGTCAACCAGCTGCACCTGAGCGAGCATGGCCGGGCCTTCATCATCGAGGCCGACGGCTCCCTGATCGCCGCCACCGGCATGCCCAATATCCACCGCCGTGAGGACGGCCAGCTGGAGCGCATGAGTGCCGCCAACAGCCAGGACCCGCTGATTCAGGCGGTGTACGACAAGATCCAGGGCGCCTTCCAGACCTCGAAGTCCGGCGCCGCTCCGGGCACCGCCCTGCTGGAAGATGCCGGGCACAGCAATATTCGCATCGCCTACCGGCGCCTGAACCTGGGCTCGGGCCAGGACTGGATGGCCGTGGTGGCCGTGCCGCACAAGGACATGCTGACCGGCGTCTACCGCCATATGGTGCTGGTGGGCAGCCTGGGTCTGCTGGCACTGGTCGTGGCCGTCGTCATCGGCACCCGCATCTTCGGCGCCGTGGCCAACGATATGCGCTCGCTGACCCGCGCCGTGCGCAGCGTGGGCCAGGGCGAGATCGACACCCCCATCGAGGTGCAGCGCCGCGATGAAATTGGCGAGCTGGCCCACAACTTCCATCGCATGCGCCACAGCCTGTTCACCGATCCGCTGACCGGCGCCAACAATCGCAGCGCGCTGCAGCATATTCTGGCCACGCTCACCCGCCCCCTGCCCGGCCAGAGCATGGCTGCCCCGTTTGCACTGCTGTTTGTGGACCTGGACCGCTTCAAGCCACTCAATGACCGCTGGGGACATGACAACGGCGATCTGGCGCTGGCCGAGATCAGCCTGCGCCTGCGCAACCTGCTGCGCCCCGACGATGTCGTTGCCCGCCTGGGCGGCGACGAGTTCATCCTCATACTGCGCGGAGTCAGCGACGAGGAGCAGGTACAGGCCGTGAGACTCAAGATCGAGCATGCGCTGCAGCAGCCGCTGACCACGCTGCTGGGCATTCCCGAGGGCGAATCCGTGACCGTGGGCGCATCGGTGGGTCAGGCCCTGTATCCCAGGGATGCGCAGGATGCGCAAAGCCTGCTCAAGGTCGCCGACCAGGACATGTACCGCAACAAGGGGCCTTCGCTGCGATAGCCTGCCTTCCTGCTTCCGCTATCAATACGGGAGCATTAAGCGCTTTATTTGCATTGAATTTATATATATTTCTTATTGAAATAATTATATTAAATACGATAGAAGCTATAAAAATCGAAGCAATCACCGATCGATAGCGACCCTGCCGGTTGCCGCCGCAAAACCCGCGCCCGCAGCCTGGAGCCAAGCCCTTCTAGAATGACGGGTTCTCTGTGAAAGCTGTTTCCTCATGACCGCACGCAAACTATTCGTCACCACCGCCCTGCCGTACGCCAACGGCAACTTCCACATCGGCCACATCATGGAATACATCCAGGCCGACACCTGGGTGCGTGCGCAGCGAATGCAGGGCAATGCGGTCAACTTCGTGGGCGCCGACGACGCCCACGGCGCGCCCATCATGATTGCCGCCGAAAAGGCCGGCAAGACGCCCCAGCAGTTCGTGGCCGACATCGCTGCCGGCCGCAAGCAGTACCTCGACGGCTTCCACATCGCCTTCGACAACTGGAGCAATACCGACAGCGCCGAAAACCACGAGCTGTCCAAGCAGATCTATCTGGACCTGAAGGCCGCCGGCTTCATCGAAACCCGCACCATCGAGCAGTTCTTCGACCCCGAGAAGAACATGTTCCTGCCCGACCGCTTCATCAAGGGCGAATGCCCGCGCTGCCACGCCAAGGACCAGTACGGCGACAACTGCGAAGTCTGCAGCTCGGTCTACGCGCCCACCGACCTCATCAACCCGTTCTCGGCCCTGTCGGGTGCCACGCCGGTGATGAAGTCCTCCGAGCATTTCTTCTTCAAGCTCTCGGACCCGCGCGCCGTGGAGTTCCTGACCGAGTGGACGCAGAACGGCAAGCATGTTCAGCCCGAAGTCGCGGCCAAGATCAAGGAATGGTTCGGCGTGCGCACCAACCCCGACGGCTCGACCAGCGAAGGCCTGGACGACTGGGACATCAGCCGCGACGCGCCCTATTTCGGCATCGAGATTCCCGATGCGCCGGGCAAGTACTTCTATGTCTGGCTGGATGCGCCCGTGGGCTACCTGGCATCGCTCAAGGAACTGCTCAACCGCCGTGGCGAAGACTACGACGCCTACATGGCCGACCCAGCTCTGGAGCAGTACCACTTCATCGGCAAGGACATCATCACCTTCCACACGCTGTTCTGGCCTGCGATGCTCAAGTTCAGCGGTCGCAAGACGCCAACCAGGATCTGCGTGCACGGCTTCATGACCGTGAACAACGGCGAGAAAATGAGCAAGAGCCGCGGCACCGGCCTCGATCCGCTCAAGTACCTGTCGCTCAAGATGAACCCCGAATGGCTGCGCTACTACCTGGGCGCCAAGCTCAACGGCAAGAACGAAGACATCGACTTCAATCCCGAAGACTTCATGCTGCGCGTCAACTCCGACCTGATCGGCAAGTACGTCAACATCGCTTCGCGTGCAGCAGGCTTCATCAGCAAGCGCTTTGACGGCAAGCTGGGCGTGGTCAGCGAAGACGGCCAGACCCTGCTGGCCGCGCTGCGCGAGCAGCAAGCCGCCATCGTCGCCGCCTACGAAGGCCGCGACTCGGCCCGCGCTGCGCGCGAGATCATGCTGCTGTGCGACAAGGTCAACAGCTATGTGGACGCCAACAAGCCCTGGGAGCTGGCCAAGAAGGAAGGCATGGATGCCCGCCTGCACGATGTGTGCACGACCTGCATCGAAGCCTTCCGCATCCTGACCATCTACCTGAGCCCCATCCTGCCCGGCGTGGCCGCAGAAGTCGCCAACTTCCTCATCGTGCCGCCCGAGCGCTTTGCCGACGTGGTCAAGCCCCTGGGCGCGGGCCACCAGATCGGCGTCTACCAGCATCTGATGCAGCGCGTCGATCCCAAGCAGCTCGAAGCCCTGTTCGAAGCGCCCGCTGGTCAGACAGCCCCCGCCGCCGAACCCTCCAAGGCCGAGAAAAAGGCTGCCAGGAAGGCCGAGCCCGTGATCGACCCCCATGCCCCCGGCGGTGAGCCGCTGGCCGAGACCATCAGCATCGACGACTTTGCCAAGGTCGATCTGCGCATCGCCAGGATCTTGGAATGCAGGGCGGTGGAAGGCTCGACCAAGCTGCTGCAGCTGACCCTGGATGTGGGCGAGAAGGACGAGAGGGGCCAGCCCAGGACCCGCAATGTGTTCAGCGGCATCAGCAGCATGTACCAGCCCGAGCAGCTGCAGGGCAAGCTGACGGTGATGGTCGCCAATCTGGCACCGCGCAAGATGAAGTTCGGCCTGTCCGAAGGCATGGTGCTGGCCGCCAGCCACGCCGACGAGAAGGCCCATCCCGGCATCTATGTGCTGGAACCCTTCCCCGGCGCCATGCCCGGCATGCGGATTCATTGATCCCACCTATGATCCCCCCTGAGTCGCCTTCGGCGCCTTCCCCCCGGGGGGACGACACCTTCGCCGCGAGGCGGCTCTTGCTCGGTGTCTCCTCGCGGGGGCGTGCCTCATCAGGCTCCTACGGCTTCTGGCTGGCTGGAGCTTTTTTATGCCTTGCGCTCTCGGGCTGCACCGTGATCGCCGTCACCGGTACCGCCATCAGCGTGACGGCCGGAGCTGTGGGCCTGGCCGCCGATGCCGCCATCGGCACAGCCAAGATCGTGGGCAAGGGTGTGGGCAAGGCCGCTGATGCCTTGATGGATGACGACCCACCCGATACCAGCGGCGTGAATATTCGCTACCGCGATCCGTCCGCCACCGCTCCCGCAGCAGCAGAAATGCCGGCAATGACCGCCAACCCCACGCCCTCAGCGCCCTCTGACGGACTGCCGCCGCAATACTGACGAACCGCCTGCATCCATTCACAGAAACCGCATTGCGCTACACATCAGATAGCACAATGCGGTTTTTTCATGCCCTGGCACGCGCCCGCAAGCACAAGCGCAGCGCATAACTAAATAACCAATAACTTCCTGTTACACCACCGGGATATTGAGCTTGTCAGAGCCGGTCCGCTTCCTAGAATCCGACTCCATCAGCTCTGCCTGCTCCGCCCCTGCCCAGAAGAATGCTCGACATTCGCCACACATAACAAAGGCCGCGCACATTCAGGCATCGAGGTCATAAATCCCCCACGCGGCCTTGCGTGGGGACAACGGGAGGCCCCATGCGATCGAAACCCTTGCTCACTTCAGCGCGCTCTGCGCTATGGCTGGCTTTTGCCCTGGCAGCGCCGCTGCCCGGCCTGGCCAGCTCTGCCGCCACCTCCTTGCGTGTGCAGGATGTGGCCGTGCTGGCTGCCAGCTGCGCCAACTGCCACGGCCCGGACGGCCGCTCCACGGGCGTCATTCCCCAGCTGCGCGGCCTGCCTGAGGCTCATCTGCTGCAGCGCCTGCAGGCCTTCAAGGCCGGCACCGCCAAGGACGCCACCGTCATGACCCGTCTGGCCAAGGGCTACGACGATGAGCAACTCAAAGCGCTGGCCCAATGGTTCAGCAAGAAGGGCCCGTAAATGCAGATCAATCGTCGTCAAATTCTCGGTGGTGCCGCCGCCGGCGCAGCCACCTTCGCCATGCCCGCCATCGTGCAGGCCAAGGCAGCTTCGGCCCATGTGGTCGTGATCGGCGGCGGCTTTGGCGGAGCCACGGCCGCGCGCTATCTGCGCCAGTTCGCGCCGCATATCCAGGTCACGCTGGTGGAGCCGGCCGAGCGCTTCTATACCTGCCCCTTCTCCAATCTGTACCTTGCCGGCCTGCGCAGCTGGGACAGCATAGGCCACGGCTACGGCGGTCTGCGCAAGGCCGGCGTGAACGTGGTCCATGCGCGTGCCGACCAGGTCCTGACCGACTCCAGGCGCGTGCTGCTGTCCAACGGTCAGGCGCTGAGCTATGACAAGCTGGTGCTCTCGCCCGGCATCGACATGCGCTGGAATGCGCTGGAAGGCTATGACGAGGCAGCCGCCCAGCTTGCCCCCCATGCCTGGAAGGCCGGAGCGCAGACCCAGCTGCTCAAGAAGCAGCTCGAAGCCATGCCCGATGGCGGCAAGTTCGTGATGGTCATCCCTGCCAACCCTTTCCGCTGCCCGCCCGGCCCCTACGAGCGCGCGGCCATGGTGGCCCACTACCTCAAGCAGCACAAACCCAGGTCCAAGATTCTGCTGCTGGACGACAAGGATGCCTTCTCCAAGCAAGGCCTGTTCATTCAGGGCTGGAAGGCGCTTTACGGCGACATGATCGAATGGGTCAAGCAGGCCGATGACGGCAAGGTCGCACGCGTGGATGCCAAGAACCTGGAAGTGGAAACCGCGTTCGGCACCAGGCACAAGGCCGATGTGCTCAACGTCATCCCGCCCCAGAAGGCCGGCTTTATCGCCGACCGTGCCGGCGTGACCAATGCCAGCGGCTGGGTGCCGGTCAAGCCCGAGTCCTTTGAATCCACCCAGGTCCAGCATGTCTATGTGCTGGGCGACGCCACGATTGCCGCGCCCATGCCCAAGTCCGGCTTTGCCGCCAATACGCAAGGCAAGGTGGCCGCTGCCGCGATTGCCGCCGAACTGAGCGGCCAGTCCCTGCCTGCAGCGGCCTTTGCCAACACCTGCTACAGCCTGATCGGCACCGACTACGGCATCTCCGTGGCCGGCGTCTACCGCACGGCTGCGGGCAAGCTGATCGAGGTGCCCGACTCCGGCGGCGTGAGCCCCTTGAACGGCGATGCCGCCTTCCGCAAGGCCGAGGCCGACTACGGCGCAGCCTGGTACAAGGCGATCAGCGCGGATATCTGGGGTGGTTGAATAGAGGCTTCCCCCTGAGGCGCTGACGCGCTTTCCCCCTTCTCTCGTGGCGCTGGGGACGCTGGCTTTGCTGTGGGACAGCCCTTGCTCGCCAGCCCGAGCGAAGGTTCACGCATCATGCGTCTGGTGCGAATCTCTGCCGCCCACCCTCATCTGCTTTATTGAACGACTGATATGTTGTTGTGGTCTGTTGGTTTGCTGGCCCTGAGGCGCTGACGCGCCTTCCCCCTTCTCTCGCGACACTGGGGACGCTGGCTTTGCTGCGGGACAGCCCTTGCTCGCCAGCCCTAGCGCGGCTTCGCGCTTCAAGCTCCTGGTGTGAATCTCTGCCGCCCACCCTCATCTGCTTTATTGAACGACTGATATGTTGCTGTGGTCTGTTTTCTTGCTGGGCATGGCCTTCGGCATCGCCGCGCGGCTGGGGCGTTTCTGTCTGCTGCGCGGGCTGCGCCAGCAAATAGGGCGGGATGCGGAAGTCGCACCCGGTCAGGCTCCTGCATTGCAGGCCTTTGCCCTGGCATTGGCCGTGGCCTTGCTGGCCTCGCAGGGGCTGCAGGCTCTGGGAATGCTCGATCTGAGCCAGGCCGCCATTGCGCGGCCCAGCTTTTCCATCGCTGGCGTGCTGATTGGCGGTTTGCTGTTTGGCGTCGGTATGGTGCTGGCACGAGCCTGCGGTGCGCGCTCTCTGGTGCTGCTGGCAGGAGGCAATCTGCGCTCTCTGGTCACCCTGGTGTTTCTGGCGCTGGGCGCGCAACTGGCCATGACCGGTGTGCTGACGCCTCTGCGCCTGTGGCTGCAGGCCCTCACTCCCCTCACTCTGGCTCACGCCACCTTGCCCGCCTATCTGTCTTCCTTGAATACATGGCTGCTGACGCTTGGTCTGGCCCTGCTGCTGCTGGCCTATGCCTTGCTGCGCCCCGGCCTGCGCCAGAGCCACCTGCAGTGGGGCAGCGCGCTGCTCATAGGCCTGCTGGTGGCTGCCGGCTGGTGGCTGACTGCGCATATCGGGGTCGATGAGTTCGAGCCGGCCCGCCTCACCTCGCTGAGCTTTATCGGCCCGATTGCCGAGGCCCTGCTCTATCTGCAACTGTCCGTGGGACGCGAGCCCGGCATAGGCCTGGCGCTGACTGCGGGCGTGCTCGCCGGTGCCTTTCTCGCAGCCCTTGGCAGCCGCACGGCGCGCTGGGAAGGCTTTGACTCCACCAGCCGCCTGGCGGCCAGCGCCGGTGGCGGCCTGTTGATGGGCGTTGGCGGCGTGCTGGCCGCAGGCTGCTCCATCGGCCAGGGGCTGAGCGGGCTGTCGACGCTGTCGCTGGCCAGCTTTGTGGCCGTTGCCGGCATCCTGCTCGGAACGCTGCTCAGCCTGCGCCTGCTGCGCCAGCAATAGCGCTGGCTTCGCTTGGGTATTCAACGATCCCGGATCAGGGCCTGCTCCTAGAATCTCCAGCCACCAGCTCTGCTTGTGCCGCGTGTCGGCTGAGAGGCAATCCCGCCGCGCTGCGCCCAAGCTTGCTTCCCCTCCCCGAATCCGAGGCCTCGATCAGGCCCCATTCCCATTACAGGAGCAATGCTCATGCAACGTCGCCATTTCCTCTGGACTCCGCCCGCACTCGCCCTGGGCGCTGCTGCCGGCCCGGCAATGGCTGCACCCGCCATCATCAGCAGCCAGTCGCCCATCCTGCCGCGCCAGGGCAAGGGTCCACGCATCGTGATCTGCGGCGGCGGCTGGGGCGGCCTCACGGCGGCACGCTATCTGCGCGAGCTGATTCCCGCTTCCGACGTCGTGCTGCTGGAGCGCAATCCGACCTTCTGGTCCGGCCCGATGAGCAACAAGTGGCTGGTGGACATCGTTGGCACGGACTTCGTGAACCGCGACATGCTGCACCCGGCCAACAAATACGGCTACACGCTGCTGCAGACCGAGGTCACGGGCTTCGAGCGCGACAAAAAGCTGGTGCGCACGGCCCATGGCCTGATCGAGTACGACTTCCTGATTCTCTCGGGCGGCATTCGCAACGATTACGAGGCCTGGTTCGGCAACGACCAGCGCGCCATCGAGTACACGCGCACCCACTTTCCCAACGCCTACATCCCCAACCAGGAAATGCTCTCGCTCAAGAGCAAGGTCAAGAACTTCAAGGGCGGCACGCTGGTGATGACGCTGCCGCCTCCGCCGCATCGCTGCCCGCCCTCGCCCTATGAGCGCGCCTGCCTGATCGCCTGGCATATCAAGAAGAACAAGATTCCCGGCAAGATCCTGATTCTCGACCCCAAGCCCAAGATCGCACCTATCGGCGTGGGCTACAAGCAGGCTTTCGAGGAGCTGTACGCAGACATCATCACCCATGTGCCCAATGCCAGCGTCAAGGAAGTGGACCCCTTCAACAAGCAGATCAAGACCGCAGCAGGCGACTTCAAGTTTGACGATGCCATCCTCATGCCGCCCCACCAGGCCGCAGACATGGTCTGGAAGGCCGATCTGATCGGCAAGGATGCGGCCACCGGCAAGCCCACGGGCTGGGCCGATATGCACAACCGCCTGTTCCATGCCAGAAGTGACGACCGCGTGTATTTTGTCGGCGATCTGATGGGCGCGATCTCGCCCCAGTTCGGCCACTACCCCAAGAGCGGCCATGTGGCCAACTACATCGGCAAGATCGTCGCCCGGAACATTGCAGAGCGCGTGGCCGGCAAGGAGGTCGTGGCCCGGCTGCCCGACAACCTCTGCTACATGATGGTCAACGGCGACCCTCAGGAGGAAATTTCGGTGAAGTTCGAATACGAGGTGGACGCCAGCGGCCAGGTCAACCAGACCCAGATCGACATGGATGTGCGCACCTCCGATCTGGTCAAGGAGGACTTTGCCTGGATCAACGGCAAGTTCGGAGATTTCCTGGGGGTCTAGCCATTCTCCCTGAGCCGCCGATGCGGCTTCCCCCTGCCGGATGACGCCCTCCCTCGGCTCTGGCCTGAAGCTGGTGCGAGTTTTAAAGTTCTGTTGATTGGATTGAAGAAAAGCAATGTTCAAGCACACCTCCCGCAGAAGTCTGGTGCTGGGCGCGGCGGCAGCCGGCGCCAGCCTGGCCCTGCCCGCCTCTGCTCTCGCCCAGGCCAAGACTCCGTTGGTCGGCCCGCTGGCCCCCAACCCGGCCGAGTTCAGGAAAATCATGGAGCAATTCACGGGCAGCAAGCCCGGCCTGGCCGAAGGCCTGCAGCTGGAGCTGCCCGTGCTGGCCGACAACCCCAGCGCCGTTCCCGTCAAGGTCAAGGTGACGCTGCCCATCACCGAGCAGGACTGGTGCGAGGAGATCATCGTGCTGGCCGAACTCAACCCCTCGCCGTTGGCCTGCCGCATGCAGTTCACGGCTGCGGCCGGAGCGGCCGAGGCGGCGGTGCGCATACGCCTGTCCCAGTCGCAGACCGTTCATGCCCTGGCACGCATGAAAAGCGGCAAGATACTGGTCGCCAAACAGGCGACGACCGTGGCCGCCAGCGGCTGCGGCATGTGAATCTGTAAACACCCCCTGAGTCGCTGCGCTCCCTCCCCCTCTGTTGTGCCACGCTTTGCGTGGCCGAGGGGGACACCGCCCGCGCGGCAGGGCGGCCTTTGCGCGGCGGTTGCTGGCCCAGGCCCACTTCTGGTATGGGGCGTAGCTGCATCCACATTCACGATAGATGCCTGAACTGAAAGGAATTTTGATGAATAAACCACCCCGCGTCTGGGTCAGCAATGCCAACCCCAAGAAAGGCGAAGTGCTGCGCGTGCGCGCGCAGATGGAACATGTCATGGAAAGCGGTCTGCGCACCGACCCGGCCACGGGCAAGGTGCGTCCGCGCAATATCGTGAGCCGTTTCGAAGCCCGGCTGGGCAACGCCTTGCTGTTCAGCTGGGAGCCCGGCATCTCGATTGCCCAGAACCCCTATATCGAGTTCACCTTTGTGGCCCGGGAAAGCGGCGAGCTGCAGATGCAGTGGAAGGATGAGCAGGGTCAGACACTGAGTGCGCAGAAGACGATCAGCGTCGCCTGATGGCGAGACACATGAAAAAGCCCCGCCCCGGTGCAAACCGGGCGGGGCTTTTTCATGGATGACAGACCTCAGTTGCCCTGATAGCGGCCGGGACGATGGCTGATCCACAGGAACATGCTCATGATCACCGTCGCCAGCACCGAGTACGCCACGCGCTCCAGCGGCACGATGGCCAGCGCCAGCAGCACCACGCTGCAATCGATCATCATCTGCACCTTGCCGGCGCGAATGCCGTAGCGGTCCTGCAGATAGAGCGAGACGATGGTGGCCCCGCCCAGACTGGAGCGATGCCGTGCCAGGAACAGGCAACCCGATCCCATGAGCAAGCCGCCAGCCACGGCCGCATAGAGCGGATTCAGGTAGTCGATATGGATGAAGCGCGGGCCCACATCGGCCATCAGTGCCAGCATGGCGACCGAGACAAAGGTCTTGACCGTGAACTCCGCGCCCATCCGCTTCCAGGCAAACCAGTAGAACGGCAGATTGATGACAAAGAAGACGGCACCGAAAGGCAGCCCCGTCACGTAGTGCAGCAAAAAGGCCACGCCCGCCGTGCTGCCCGTGAGCAGTCCCGCCTGCGCAAACAGCATCATGGTGATGGAGACAAACAGCGAGCCCGTGAACAGGGCCTGCGCGTCCTCGAAGCGGCCATGGCGCAGGCCCGAAGTGGCCGGTGCAGCAGCAGCGGGAGCATCCATGCGGCCGGCCAGAGCGGAGCTGGCCGAAGAAGATAGCGGTGTGGACATGTCGGGTAAGACAGCAAGATTGATGCCCATGATCTCGATAAAGACCGGGGCGTGCCGATGCGGATAACACCGGGAAACCCCTTAATTTTACGGATGGACTCATGCTGTATGCACATGATTTGCTGCAACGCAACAAATCCCGAAGGGGAATTTCGGAAGCACCTCCATCAAGAATTTCGAGCTTTTTGGCCTCCATCGCTTACGGTTAAAGCACTACAAGCTATCAATTCAGAAGCGATACAGCGCACCCGTCACCAACGTATGCGTGCAGGCTTGCCTCTCAGATGCAAAAAAGCCCTGACTGCACCATCGCAGGCAGGGCTTTGAGCAGATCCGGCCGCTTTGCGGCCGCTCAGCCGCGCGACTCGTCGGGCAGACGTTCGCGGTTGAGCGTGCGCAGCACCCGGCCATCGGAGCCAAAGGTCACCGTGAACTGCATCTCGCGCGTGGGCGGATCGATGTAGTTCCAGTCCCAGTCGGTTTCCTGCTTGAGCTGGTAAGTCATCATCTTGGCAGGCTTGCCCAGCATGCGGCGCACCTCGTTTTCCTCCATGCCGGGCACGATCCTCGCAAACACATGCGGAGCCAGCACCTGGCGCAGCGCACTCATCTTGCCATCCGCGCCTATGGTGATCATGTAGTTCTTGGCACCGGCCGGCTGGCGGTTGTACTCCAAGGTGCGCGAGCCATCCTGTTCGTTCCAGATGCGTTCGGGCTCGCCAAACTTCGCTCGCACATCGGCCTCGGTGGACAGACCTTCCTCCAGCTCCTTGATCTTCTGCTCGTCGCAACCCAGCAGCGCCAGGGTGCTGATTGCAGCTGCCGCCAGGGCCGCCGTCATACGCGAAAAAATATTCATGGACTTGAATCACAATGCTTGCCAGACAGAATGCGAATTCTGACAGCAAGCCATCCGCGCACGCGCGCCACTTTTGCAAACGCTTGTCAAAACGGAGCCATCCCTCGTGAGCACAACCCTTGAGCAACTGTTTTCCCAATTCACCAACGCCGCGCAGGCGGCGCGGGATCAGCAGGACAAATGGCTGATCATCGACCCCGTCTACGAACACCTGGAGACACTGCAGGAAGCTGCACTGGAGCAGGTTCTGCCGCATATCCTGACACTGATCGAAACCTATCCCGAGCTGGACTATGGCGGCCCTGGCCCGTTCGGCAGCCTGATCGAGGAACACCCCATGGCCACCTACACCCCGGCCTTGCTGGCGTCGCTGGAGCGTCAACCCAGTGTGCAGGTGATGGGCTGGCTGGACCGCACCATGCGCGTGGACGAGGACTTCCAGCGCAATGACCCGAACCCGGTCGGAGCTGCCGAATTTGCCGCCGTGCTGCGCAAGATCGTCGATTCGCCCCTGGCCTCGGACGACTGCAAGGAGTTCGCGCAGATCTGTCTCAAGGACCTGAAATAGCCCGCAGCGGGCCTGCCGTCCGCGACGGGCTAAAATCCGCTGTTCTGAGAGGTTTTACACATATGTCTTTCTTCCGTCGCCCCGACTACCGTTCCGACACCACCAACTTCATCAACGACCTGAAGCAGCAAAAGCCCGAGCTGGACAAGCAGCAGCAAGCCGGTCGCGCCCTGCTGTGGGACAAGGACGTGAACTATGAGGTCTGGGAAGATCTGCGCGCCGGCCGCGTGGAACAACAGCCCTACGTGTACCAGACCAACCACTCCTGATCTTTTCGATGAAATCAGCCTCAAGCGCTTACTCGTCAAGCGCGCTCAGCTCTGCAATCCATAGCAGACCATGAGCGAGGCTGAAGAACAGACCCTGTTGCCGGGCCAGAACCCGGACGCCCCTGACCCGTCGCCTTCGGTCGTCGATCAGGTAGCTCTGGCACGCCTGTACGGCGAGCCGCTGTTTGCGCTGCCCCAGGATCTCTATATCCCGCCCGATGCGCTGGAAGTCTTTCTCGAAGCCTTTGAAGGCCCGCTGGACTTGCTGCTCTATCTGATCCGCAAGCAGAACTTCAACATCCTCGACATCCCCATGCTGGACGTGACGCGCCAGTACATGACCTATGTGGACGAGGTGCGCAGCCGCAATCTGGAGCTGGCAGCCGAATATCTGCTGATGGCGGCCATGCTCATCGAGATCAAGTCGCGCATGCTGCTGCCGCCCAAGAAGCAGGAGGACGGCGAGGAAGCCGAGGACCCGCGCGCCGAGCTGGTGCGCCGCCTGCTCGAATACGAGCAGATGAAGCTGGCCGCCCAGCAGTTGGGGCAGCTGCCCACCTACGGACGCGACTTTCTCAAGGCCACGGTCTATATCGAGCAAAGCCTGCAACCGCGCTTTCCGGATGTGGAAATCGGCGAGCTGCAAGCGGCCTGGCGCGACATCCTCAAGCGTGCCAAGCTGGTGCAAAGCCACAAGATCACGCGCGAAGAGCTATCGGTGCGCGAATACATGAGCCAGATCCTCAAGCAGCTGCAGGGCCAGCGTTTCGTGGAGTTCGAGCGCATCTTCAATCCGGAAAAAGGCTCGACCGTGCTGGTCGTGACCTTTATCGCCATGCTGGAGCTGGCCAAGGAAACGCTGATCGAAATCACCCAGGCGGAAGCCTACGCACCGATCTATGTGCGCCTGGCCTATACCCCGGTGTGAGGCCTGCGACCGCCTGCAAGGCAAGCGCCTTGTAACCCTATGGCCCACCAGAAGTTCAGCAAGGGCTTACATTCGCATCCCGGGCTGCAGCACGCCAGCCTCCTGTTCCACCGCGCCTTGACGCGACACATACGACATGACATACAGCGTCAAAGAAATTTTCTACACCTTGCAGGGCGAAGGCGGCCAGGCCGGCACGCCCGCCGTGTTCTGCCGCTTTGCGGGCTGCAATCTGTGGACGGGCCGTGAGCAGGACAGGCCCAATGCCATCTGCCAGTTCTGCGACACCGATTTTGTCGGCACCGACGGCACCCTGGGCGGCAAGTTCGCCACCGCCGATGCGCTGGCCGAGCGCATTCTGAGCCAGTGGCCTGCCGACGACAGCCTGCACCGCATGGTGGTACTGACGGGCGGCGAGCCTTTGCTGCAGGTCGATGAGGCCCTGATCGCCGCCCTGCATGCGCGCGGTTTTCGTATTTCGGTGGAAAGCAACGGCACGGTGGCCGCACCCGAGGGCATAGACTGGCTGTGCATCAGCCCCAAGGCCGGCGCCGACTGGATTCAGCGCAGCGGCCAGGAACTCAAGCTGGTCTGGCCTCAGCCCACATTCGATCTGGCGGCCATTGAAGCCAGCACCGATTTCCAGCACTATTTTCTGCAGCCCATGGACAACGCCCAGCAGAGCGGCAATATTACCGCCTGTATCGAGCAATGCATGCAACGCCCCGGCTGGCGCCTGAGCCTGCAAACCCACAAGCTCACTGGAATTAGATGACCCCCCTGAGTCGCTTTGCGCCTTCCCCCCAGGGGGACGACGGCCTTTGCTGCGGGGCGGCCCTTGCTGGCCGTCCGCCATGGGGTCCGTTCCCAGCTCAAAGGCCGAAGGCAATGCTCAGCGTCACCGATCACTGATATGCAGTTCACCGTTCACCAGCGTTTTTTCTTCGATGCCGCCCATACCCTGGAGCGCGCTATCGAGACCGAGAGCAGCCGCCGCATTCACGGCCATACTTACTGGGCGGAAGTCAGCGTGACCGGCCCGCGCAATCCGGACAACGGCATGGTCATCGACCTCGGCCACCTGCGCGCGCGCCTGGAGCTGCTGCGCGATCAGCTAGACCATCACTTTCTCGATGAAGTGCCGGGCCTGGGCAAGCCCACGCTGGAAAACCTCTGTCTCTTCATCGCCAGCGCGCTGGCCGACCTTGAGCCTGCGCCCAGCCGCATCCGCGTCTGGCGCGACAGCATCGGCGACGGCTGCGTGCTCGATCTGTCCTGAGGACAGGCGCACAGCTGCAACAAAAAAAGGCCCCGCTATTGCGGGGCCAGCTTGCTGAGAGTCAGACGGCTTTCCCACCAGGAGGCCTAACTCGGCAAGATCATCAGGCAGCGGAGTGCGGCAGCCGCCGCAGCTCTTTGCTGCCCATGCTCTTAGAAATTGTGGCGCAGGCCGATTTCGTAACCCGTCAGGCTCTTGCCCACAGCGGGTGTAGGGCTCAGCGACGAACCCAGCTTGCGGGAAGCCTTGTCGTCGTTGCTCATGCGTGCCACGGCCGCATAGATTTCGGTGCGCTTGGACAGCTTGTAGCCATAGCCCAGAGCCAGACGCTGGGAGTCCGCATCGCTTTGCTTCTTGTCCTTGTACCAGGTATAGGCGGCGCGCAGTTCGCCGGCGCCCAGAGGCATTTTCACGCCCAGGCTGTACAGATCGACACGCTTGCCGTTGCCGCGATCGGACGCGATCAGCAGCATGGGAGTGACAACACCGAAGTTGTAGGAAGCACCCAGATTCATGGTCTTGTAGTCCACGCCAGCGGCAGCCGTGCCGCCACGTGCGATGCCGTAGGCTGCAGCAACGTTCAGGGGACCGTTGGCATAGCCCAGACGCAGGCCAGTGGAGCTGGCCAGGCTGTGGTCGTCGGCCTGCTCGCCAAAGCTGTGGGTCAGCTGACCATAGACGCCGCCCAGCTTGGGCAGCAGATAGCTGATGGCGTTGGAGTTGCGCTTGGGGTTGGAGCCTTCGGAGGTGCCTGCAGCCGAGCCGCTGATCAGGTTATGGCCGTTGATGGCGCCCATGCCGGTGTCACCGAAGGCATGGAAGGTTTCCAGGTTCTGGTAGGCGGGGGTCTTGTCACGACCCAGGCGCACTTCACCGAAGTTGCCCAGCAGGCTGACGGTGGAGCGGCGATCGAACTTGAAGCCGGAAGCCGTGCCGTCGTCCACGCTGAGGCTGCCTTCCAGCCAGAAATCGGCCTTCAGGCCGCCGCCCAGATCTTCCACACCGCGGAAGCCCAGACGGCTGCTGGAGTTGCCACCGTTGGCCAGACCGGAAACGCTTTTGCCGGTCGTGGAGATGTGGGCCACCGACACGTCGGCCACGCCAAAGACGGAAACGCTGGATTGAGCCAGGGCGCCGGCGGAGACGGTCAGGGCGGCAAGGGCGAGAAGAGTTCGTTTCATGCTGTTCACTGTGTTTGTAGAAATGAGAAAGCCCATGCAGTACGGCTACGGCCTGCCTTGGACGGGCCCCGTCTGGGACTGAAGTCATTAAACAAAGTGAAAATGAAACATTAGTTACAACCCTTAAATTCTCAACAAAACAACAACCACAACGACAATCGTCACATCGTCCTACATCAGCGACCGGCAGAGCTTTCACCGCAGGGATGCGCAGACGCCGCATTTCCCTGTCAATGCCCTCAATGAACTACATGGGTTTTACCGATCGCATTTAGACTTGCGTGATTTTTCGCAAGCACAGGCCTGCCCCATTTCAGCAACGCGCAAAGCGCCCCAGAGAGACAAACATGTTCCGCACCCTGCTCAAATCCAAGATCCACCGCGTCAAGACCACGCAATGCGAGCTGCACTACGAAGGCTCCTGTGCCATCGACGAGGATCTGCTGGATGCCGCCAACATTGCTGAGAACGAACAAGTCCATATCTGGAATATCGACAACGGCGAGCGCTTTGTGACCTACGCCATCAAGGGCGAGCGCGGCACGGGCATGATTTCCGTCAACGGTTCGGCCGCTCGCCGGGCCAGCGTGGGCGACCTGCTCATCATTGCCGCCTTCGCCCAGGTTCATGAGAGCGATGTGGCCGAGCACCAGCCGCAGCTGGTCTTTGTGGACGACAGCAACAAACAGGTCGAGCTGCGCCACAAAGTGCCCACCCAGATGCTGTAAAAACGGCTTTTGCCTCCAAAATCGAGCGAGAGAACTCCATGCCTCATCTGCATATTGAATACACCGACAACCTGACCGGCCTGAACGAACGCGAACTGATGCGCGACATCAACGCCGTGGTCTGCTCCCACCCTACCGTTCTCGATGAAGCCGATGTCAAGGCCCGCATTGCCCGCCTGAACCTGGACCATGTCTATATCGGTACCCAGCCCGAGAACCGTGGCTTCGTCCATGTGCACCTGCAGCTGATGGCCGGTCGCAGCACCGAAGCCAAGAAGCAGATGTCGGACGGCATTGCCGAAGTCCTGCGTCGTCTGGTGCCCCAGCCTGCCGATGTGATGGTGCAGCTGAGCGTGGACGTGTCCGATATGGACAAGGCCACCTACTTCAAGGGTCGCCTGTAAGCCCTCGGCCACACAAGCCAGAGCGCCCGCAGCCATGCTTGCGGGCGTTTTTGTTTCAGGGACCTTGGTTTGAGATAAAAATCGACTCAACCACTTACCCAAAAAGAGCAAGCAGCTCCTGAATCATGAGCAAACCCGAGCCTCGCCCCCGCTGCCCCCGCTGTCACCGGGCGCTGCGCACCTGCGTCTGCGCGCTGGCCAGGCCGGTCGCGCACCAGGTCGAAGTGCTGATCCTCATGCACCCCATGGAAGTGCACGAAGCCAAGGGCACCGGGCATCTGCTGCATCTGTGCCTGCCACACAGCCGGGTCATGGTGGGCGAGGAATTCGATGCCGCCGAGCTGGAAGCGGCGCTGCATGGCCGATCGGCCAGCTGGGCCGATACCGATGGTGCGCCCCGCCACAGCCTGCTGCTCTACCCCGATACAGCAGACCAGGATGCCGCCCTGGGGCTGGCTGCGGCCGCCCCCCTGCCTCTGCCCTGGCCGCAGCCGCCAGAGCGTCTGCGGCTGGTGATCATCGACGGCACCTGGCGCAAAAGCCGCAAGATGCTCTATCTCAATCCCGCACTGCAGGCCCTGCCGCGCCTGCCCCTGCTCGGCGTGGAGGACTCCGGATACGCCATCCGCAAGGCCCATCTGCCCGGACAGCTCTCCAGCTTCGAGGCTGCGGCCCTGGCCCTGGCACAGCTGCAGAAGCGGCCCCAGGATGCGACGGTCCATGCAGTGCTGCAGGAAGTCTTCAGTCAGTTTGTGGCGCAGCAGCTGCAGCTGCGCCAATGCAATCAGGCGCCCCCAAGGGGCGCCTGAGATTCAGCGGTCAACCCGTTTTCCGGCTCAGCGGTTATTGGCCACCTGCTCGGACACATCGGCGGACTTGGCGGGATCGGTCACCACCAGAGCGGGCCCGTTGCGCTCACTCTTGCCGCGCTTGCGCTCTGCCGAGCCATCGTCGGCGCTCAGGCTGTCGCGGGTGTTTTTCTGCACGGCAATCGCACCGAACAGGGCCAGCGCAAAAGCCATGGCATAGAAACCTTTTTCGCTGAGCTGCAATGTGGCATTGAAGAGACCTGTGCCCAGCAGCAGCACCGCGATGATCAGCGCCACCCAGCTGATGCCGTAGTAGATGCCGGTCACGGAAACACCCTCGAGCTTGTCGCGCACGGTTTTCTGCAGCGAAATGGCCGAGTAAAGACCCAGCACCAGCACGGCAAAGTAAAAGCCTTTCTCGTTGAGCTGCATGGCTGCATTCCACAGGCCAGCCATGAAAGCGACGACGCCCAGCAGCAAGGCGGCCCAGGATGCGCCGACAAAAGCGGAGGAAGGCTTGTGGCTGGTGATGGCTTGGGAGTTCATGAGCGGGTCTCGGAAGTTGTGGTGAACGGATAGTAGAAAATCCGCTCGCTCAAGCCAAGTCCTTCTTCACAAGGTATCGCAAAATGATACCCAAAGAGCTGTTTTGCTCGTCAGCTACAGCATCGTCTGAACCGGTCCGACCGCGCAGGCGCTAATCCTCGTCCTCGACTTCATCTCCATCCATGGCGGCATTGAGCTCTTCCTGGACATGGGGCGGCATGCCGTCTTCCCAGCCATGCTCGTCGACATAGGCATAGATATCGGGTTGCTCTCCGGGCACGGCCAGCAGCATGATGGCCGGAATCTGCCATTTGGCCTCATCGCCCTTGACGGCTTCGCTGGTCCAGTCATAGCCCGGGTGTTTTTCATTGCCCGTGGGCGAGGCCAGATCGTTGGCCGGATCCCAGCCGATGGTGGCGGGAGCCAGATTGCCCTGCTCGAAGCGCTGGCTCAGCGCCTGTATGCGGGCCCAGCCCGCGCGGTTGATGCCGGGCACCTTGTCCTGCGAGGCATAGTGCTGGAAGTAGCCCGGCTGCTGATACCAGTACAGCGCCTTGGCAACGGCGGGCTCCAGCTTGGGATGCTTGCTGATCCAGTCGGGCAAGGCGCTGCCGTTGTCGTAGTTCATGGTGGTGACCACGGCCAGCCATTGCAGTGGTGTCGCAGTGGCCAGGAATTCCTTCATCAGGTCCAGGTACAAGGCATCAAAGTCGTCGTCATCCATGGCTGAGACTCCTCCAGGTTGCTTACGTCCGCACAATAACAAACCACCCCTAGGTGATCAAACGAGCATCCAGCCAGCCGCGCAGGCTATTGATGAAGGCCCAGCCGCCGGCATGACGCGCCTGCTCCAGCGTCACCACCTGCTCCGTCAGCCGTCCCTGCGACAAGGCCAGCGCCCGCCCCACGCCCGGAAGCAAGCCGCATTGCAGCGGCGGCGTGACCCAGCGCCCATCGAGCTGCACGGCAATATTGCCGCGCGTGCCTTCGGTGATCTGGCCGTCCTCGTTGAAAAGTACGATATCGAAAATGCCGGTGCTCTGGGGTCTGAAAGCGTCGTAATGCTGACGTACCGAGGTTTTGAAACGCACCACATCGCTGTACGCCACCGCATTGGCGATGGGCCGATGCGCCAGCTGCAACGCGACGGGCTGAGCAGTCGGCGGCAGGGGCTCGGCCGTGATCTGCATCTCACCCGTGGCCGAAAGCGCCAGCCGCACGCGCCAGTCGCCCATGGAATGCGTCTGACTGGCTATGCGCTCCATATCGGACTCCAGCTGCATCTGCATCAGCGGATAGCGAAAATGCTGCGCCGTGATCTGCAAACGGGCCCAGTGCAAAGCCCAGTTCTGCCAGCGGCCATCCTTGAGAGCCAGGGTTTCGAGGATTTCAAGATTCGTGTTCATACGCCGACGCCTTGTTCAAGCACCTTCAGAAAAGCCTGCTTGTGTTGCCATTCCATCCATTCATCGGCCGCATTGGCGCTGGCCGTGATGCCGCTGCCTATGCCGCAGCTCAGACGCCCATTCTTGAGCACCACGGTGCGAATGGGAACATTGAAGCTGGCATGAATACGCCTCGGCCCGGCCCCCGGCCGCACCACGCCCAGAGCGCCGCAGTAGACGCCTCGGGGCTCGGGCTCCAGCTCGCGAATCAGACGCATGGCCTGACGCTTGGGCGCCCCGGTGATCGAGCCGCAGGGAAACAGGGCTGCGAACACATCCACCAACCGCACATCCGGGCGCGTGCGAGCCACCACATCCGAAGTCATCTGCCAGACGGCCGGCAGCGCCTGGACCTGAAACAGCTGCGGCACTTTCACGCTGTGCGGCACCGCAATGCGTGACAGATCGTTGCGCAGCAAATCCACGATCATCACGTTCTCGGCCCGCTCCTTGACCGACTCGCGCATGGTTTGTGCAGCCTGTGCATCGGCTTGCGGGGTCTTGCCACGCGCCGCGGTGCCCTTCATGGGGCGGGTCAGAATCCGCTCGCCATCCCAGTCGAAAAATAGCTCGGGTGACAGCGACAGCACCTGTATGTCGCCGCTGTCGACCAACGCCGCATAGCCGCCGGGCTGGGCCTGCTGCAGCCTTGCGAACAGCGCCTGGGCCAGTGCGCCGGCATCGCCATGCTGCAGCGCCCCAAGCTCGGCAGTCAGGGGGGCCGTGTAATTGATCTGATAGCAGTCGCCCGCCGCAATCGCCGCATGGATGCGTGCCACATGGGCATCGAACTGCGCGCGGCTGAGCGCTGTCTGCCAATGCACCGCTGCGGTCTGCTGCGGCCGGGGCGGCACATCCATCGCCAGCGGCGCGCGATGCAGGCCGAACCAGGCCAGCGGCTGACCCGATGGGGAGCCATGTACAGCATCTGCATAGGCACGGTCAAAAGCTGCGGCCGCCTCGTAGGCCAGCCAACCCACGCACCACAGGCCTTGCTCGGCAGCCTGCTGCACGGCCTCCAGCACGGCAGGCACGTCCTCGGGGCGATGCGCTTGCAAGACTTGCTCGGGAACGCCAAAGCCATGCTGCAGACGGGCTGCTCCAGCCTGCCAGGGAGCGGTGAAATCAAGAATGGTTTTCAAGTCAGATCACCTGCAAGCGCACTGTCGACATGCGCGGAATGCTATCAAACTTGCTATATCCATCCGCCCGGCATTGCCGGCATAAAAAAACGCGCTGAAGGAATCCCTCAGCGCGCATCCACCAATGGGCCACCTCTGTCGGATGGCTAAGAGAGAACTCTGTTACTTGCCGCCCAGTTGCGACTGGTACTTGGTCACGGCAGCCGTGTAAGCAGGGCTGGCCAGCAGGCGCTGGTATTCGGCATAGGCCTTGTGGTATTCAGCGCTGAACTCGGTCTCGACATAGGCTGCGGGCGTGGGCATGTAGCCCAGGCCGGCTCGCTGGTACATCTCGAGGTCGGCCATCACTTCGGCACGGCTTTTGCTGGAGGTTACGGGAGTTTGGGGGAGGTCTTGAGCCATGGCCGCAGCGGCGCTGGCGGTCAGCACGGCGGCGGTCAAGATACGGGTAAGGGAACGCATTTTTCAATCCTTTCAACGGCGCAGCAGCGGAAAGAGGACCTGTCTCGCTGCTGTATGGCTGAACTATGCTCCCGGTCCCGCAGGCCGTCTGTGCGTTTTCTCACGCAAAAACTCATTCCACATTGCGGAAAATCAATGTGCTTCCTCGAGCAGAAGCCGCAGACCATCCACACGACAAAGACGCAGATTGCGTCCCTCGCGCCTGAGCAAGCCCAGGCGCGTGAGCCGCGACATCTCGCGTGCGACCTCTTCGCGGCTGGTGCCCAGCATCAGGGCCAGATCGTTCTGGCGCGGAGCCGGCGACAGCAGTGCCTCGTCGTTCTCGACTCCCGCCATCTCGGCACGCTCCAGCAACTGGGCATGCAGACGGCCGCGCACCGTGAGGGTTCCCAGGCTGACCACGCGCCGCGCCAGCACCCCTGCCAGTTCGCTGAGCCGCTGGACCACGGCCCGCATGACCAGAACATCGCTCATGATCAGCGTCTCAAGCTCGGCATTCGATAGCGATGCAACCAGGCTCTCATGCGTGGCCTGCACCTGCACGGAGACATGACGCACCGGTGGCTGCGGCGCGAACGCGCCAAAAAAGAAACCAGGCTCCAGATAACCCAGAATCATGGCCCGCCCGCTGGCGCTGTAGCTGCCGACACTGAGCTGGCCGCTGATCAGCATGTACATGCGTTGATCGGTATAGGCGCCGTGCAGCACCTGTCCCGCCTCCAGCCGGTGCCACAGGCATTGCCCCGCCAGCACCGACAGCCTCTCGTCGGACAGCGACTCCAGCCAGCTCACGCTGCGCAGACCCTGCCAGGCCACGGCTGACACAGGCGCTGAAACCGACGGCTGCAGGGACTCGAGCATGGACATGAACAACCTTGTGCAAAAAGAAATGGAAGGCCGGAAAGCGCTGGGCCATGCGAAGCTGAGCCCACAGCATAGTAAGGCGGACGACAGCAGCCATACCCTGTTTTAACGTGGCGCTGCAGCGCAGCATCGCATAGACTCGCGGGCAAATTTGCCTGCAGGCTTTTTCTGCGGGGCCAGGCCATAGACATATCAGGAGACAGCTCATGACCGCTACCGGCACGCCTTACGGCACCATCCCCCCCTCTTCACCCCAGCCCCAGCGCCGCCCCGTCAGCCTGCCGCGACTGACCCAGATGCGCGCTGCCGGTGAAAAAATCACCATGCTGACCGCCTACGACGCGACGTTTGCCGCCGTGGCCGACGCGGCCGGTGTGGAGTGCATTCTGGTCGGCGACTCGCTGGGCATGGTCTGCCAGGGACTGCACAGCACCGTGGGAGTGACGCTTCAGGATATGGCCTATCACACGGCCAGCGTCACGCGTGGCCTGCACCGCGCCCAGGCCACGGCCTGGGTGATTGCCGACATGCCCTTCGGCAGCTATGCCGAAAGTCCCGAGCAGGCCATGCGCAGCGCCTGCCAGCTGATGCAGGCCGGTGCCCATATGGTCAAGCTCGAAGGCGGCGGCTGGACGGCTCCCACCGTGCGCTTTCTCGTCGACCGCGGCGTGCCCGTCTGCGCCCACCTGGGACTGACGCCGCAGACCGTGCATGCACTGGGCGGCTATCGCGTACAGGGCAAGGACGAGCAGGCAGCGGCCACGCTGCGCCAGCATGCGCTGGAGCTGCAGGACGCCGGAGCCTCCATGCTGGTGCTGGAGATGGTGCCCGCAACCCTCTCCGCCCAGCTGACCGAGGAACTGCCGCTGTGCCACACCATCGGCATTGGCGCGGGCAATGGCACGGCCGGCCAGGTTCTGGTGCTGCATGACATGCTGGGCGTGAATCTGGGCAAGATGGCCAAGTTCGTGCACAACTTCATGGCCGATGCAGGCAGCGTCAAGGGCGCCATGGAAGCCTATGTGCAAGCGGTCAAGAATGGCAGCTTCCCTGACAATGCGCTGCACGCCTGGTGAACCCGGGCCTTTGTTTTCGTTTTCCCCCACTGTTCGAGTCATGCAAATCGTTCACACCATCGCCGACCTGCGCGCCGCTCTGGCCGGTCGCGGTCGCCCTGCTTTCGTACCCACCATGGGCAATCTGCACGAAGGCCATCTCTGCCTCGTGCGCCAGGCCCGCCAGCACGGCGATGTGACCGTGGCCAGCATCTTCGTGAACCGCCTGCAGTTTCTGCCTCACGAAGACTTCGACAGCTACCCGCGCACCTTCGATGCCGACTGCGCCAAGCTGGAAGCCGAAGGCTGCGACATCGTCTTCGCCCCCAGGGAGAAAGACCTCTACCCCGAGCCGCAGACCTTCAAGGTCCAGCCCGATGCGCAGCTGGCCGACATCCTGGAAGGCCACTTCCGCCCCGGTTTCTTCACCGGCGTCTGCACCGTGGTCATGAAGCTGTTCCAGGCCGTGTTTGCCACCACGGGCGGCGGCACGGCCGTTTTCGGACAGAAGGACTATCAGCAGCTGATGGTGATCCGCCGCATGGTGCAGCAGTTCGCCCTGCCCATAGAGATCATCGGCTGCGCGACGGCACGCGCCGACAGCGGCCTGGCCCTGAGCTCGCGCAACGGCTACCTCAGCGATGAACAGCGCGTGCAGGCCATGGCGCTGTCCCGGGCGCTCAAGGCCCTGGCCGATGCTGCGCGCCAGGGTGGCAATCTGGCCGATCTCGAAGCGCAGGCCATGGCCGCGCTGCGCGCCAAGGGCTGGGAGCCCGACTATCTGAGCGTGCGCCAGCGCAGCGATCTGCAGACACCTGCCGATGCGCGCAGCGGCGAGCTGGTGGCCCTGGGCGCGGCACGCCTGGGCAGCACCCGACTCATAGACAATCTGGAGTTCTAGGATTGCGCATCCCTCTTAGGCGCCGGGCAAGGGCATGCTGCCCCTTGCCCGGCGCCTCTGATTCAGGCCGCGCCGGTGTCCAGCGTCAAGAACGATACAGAGGCAAGGAGCGCCATCAGCACTGGTAGGAGTCCACCGACGATTGACTGGGCAGAGCCTGCAGCGCAAGCCCCCGCCCCTTGAGCCGGCAAAACAGGCCGTCGCCCATTTCCAGCTCCAGCACAAAACCCGCATCGCTGGCAAAAGGCAGGGGCAGACGGTGCAGGCGCTGCCCGGCGACATGCAGCTGCGCTTGCCGGACACGGCCCAAGGCGGCCAGGATTGGATCCAAATCAGCCTCCAGCGCTTCGTCAGTCTGCGCAATGTGCTTGCATATCAATAGCAACGGCTGCCACAGCCCCTCGCCGGTTCCGACTCGCTCACCGTCATGCACACGGGCGGCGGAAAAGCGGATCTGCAACGCTCCATCCTGCAGGCTGATCGCGGCGACCTCGGAATCTTCAAACTCGAAATTCATGCGTCCAAGCATAGCGCTCTGGCACCTTGGCAACAGCGGCCGGGTTCGCCGCCGCGCATACTGTCGGCCACCCCATACACCGCCATGAAAGAGGACGCCAATGAGCGAGAAACTGTATCTGGATGATCTGTACGTAGGCCAGAAGTTCGTCAGCGACGGCTATCCGCTGGATGAGGCGCAAATCATTGCCTATGCCAGGCAGTTCGACCCCCAGGTCTTTCACCTCGACCCCGAAGCTGCCAAGCACACCTTCTTCCAGGGCCTGGCCGCCAGCGGCTGGCATACAGCCTCCATCAGCATGCTGCTGCTGACGCAAAGCATTCCCCTGGCCGACGGCGTGATCGGCGGCGGCATGGAAGAGCTGGCCTGGCCCCAGCCCACGCGCCCCGGCGACGTGCTGCAGGTGGAGTCCGAAATCGTGGAGATCATTCCCTCCCAGTCCAAACCCAACCGGGCCCTGGTGCGCGTGCTCTCCCACACCAGGAACCAGCGCGGCGAGGTGCTGCAGCGCTTCAGGCCCAAGATGGTGTGCTTCAAGCGCCCGGCCTGACCCTCAGGCAGCAAAAGTCCTGGGCACTGCTTAATATCGCCCACCGGCGCTGTCTGCTTTGCATGGGCAGCGCCTCACTTGCTGCTGCGATATGAATCCCCATTTTTCCCTGAGCCGATGGCGCGCCGAATGGGCGCCCAGCGTTCCGCGTGAGCTGCTGGCCGGCGCCGTCGCCACGTTTGCGCTGATTCCCGAGGTCATTGCCTTTTCCTTTGTCGCGGGCGTGGACCCGGCCGTGGGGCTGTACGCCTCCTTCATCATCAGCATCGTGATTGCCGTGTTCGGCGCACGCCCGGCCATGGTCTCGGCAGCGGCCGGCTCGGTGGCCCTGGTGGCAGCTCCGCTGGTCGCCTCGCATGGTCTGCAGTATCTGCTGGCCGCAGGCCTGCTGGCCGGCGCCATGCAGATCGCTTTCGGCCTGTGCAAGATGGGCAGCCTGGTGCGCTTTGTCTCCAGCTCGGTGCGCACGGGCTTTGTCAATGCACTGGCCATTCTGATCTTTTCTGCCCAGCTGCCGCATCTGCATGGCGCCAACACCGCCACCTGGGCCATGCTGGCCCTGGGCCTGGCCCTGATCTACGGCCTGCCCTGGCTGGGACAGAGGCTGCAGCTCAAGGCGCTGGGCGCCATTCCCTCACCACTGATCTGCGTGCTGGTGCTGACCCTGCTGGGCAGCCTCATGGGTCTGCCGCTCAAGACCGTGGCCGATCTGGGCCATCTGCCGGACAGCCTGCCGCTGTTCGCCCTGCCCGAAATCCCCGCAAGCCTGGAGACGCTGCGCATCATCGCCCTGCCGGCCCTGGCGATTGCCATGGTGGGCCTGCTGGAGTCCGTGCTCACGGCGGCCGTGGTGGATGACCTGACGGGCACGCCCAGCAACAAGAGCCGCGAATGCACGGGCCTGGGCCTGGCCAATGTCTCGGCCAGCCTGTTCGGCGGCATTGCGGGCTGCGGCATGATAGGCCAGGCCGTGGGCAATGTGAAATACGGCGGCCGCGGCCGCCTGTCCACCCTGTTTGCCGGGGTGTTTCTGCTGATTCTGATGGTCGCCCTCAAGCCCTGGGTGTCCCGGGTGCCGGTGATTGCTCTGGTGGCCATCATGGTCATGGTGTCGGTCTCTACCTTCGACTGGAAGTCGCTGGGCAATCTGGTGCGCCACCCGCGCCTGTCCAGCTCGGTGATGCTGGTGACGGTGATCATCACCATCGCCACCCACAATCTGGCCGCCGGCGTGGTGGCCGGCGTGCTGCTCTCGGGCGTGTTCTTCACCTTCAAGGTGGCCAATATGCTGCAGGTCCGGGGCAGCCTGAACGAGGCTGGCGATCTCTATACCTGGACGGTGAGCGGCCAGGTGTTTTTTGCCTCTGCCGATGCGCTGATCGAGGCCTTCGACGTGCGTGCCGTGGCTGGCAAGCAGGCCCGCATCGATGTCAGCGGCGCGCATTTCTGGGACATCACCGCCGTGGGCGCGCTGGACAAGGTCATGGAGCGTCTGCGCCAGCATGGCTGCCGCGTGGAGCTCAAGGGGCTGGATGACGCCAGTCAGCGGCTGATCGAGCGCATCCGGGTCTAGCTTGCCTATTTCAGGCGGGTCTGCGACAGGCGCTTGGCATTGGCCACGGCCTTGCGGCGAATCGGCGCCAGGCTCCTGGCCGCCACCTTGTCGGCGGCCACGGGCAGCTTCTGGCCCATGGTCCAGGGGTTGCGCATCCAGGCCAGACACAGCTGCTGCTGCACCTTGAACATCTCGGCCCCCATGGTCAGCCAGGCCTGGCTGAAGGCCACCTGCTTTTCCACCACCATGCGGGTGAACTCCTTCTGATCGCGCGCAGAAAGTACCGGGCCGCTGAGCGCCATGCGCGTGAGCCGGTGGTTGATGACCTGAGGTGCAGCCATGCTGATGTCCAGCAGTTCGCTGGCTGTGCGATGGGGAATGGCGGACTCAGGCATATGTAACTCCTTGGGTGCAGATGTTTATTGTGCACTGCAACATAGAAGTTTGCGCAAGCTCACTTTCGATAGCCCTATCGGCAACTTCAGGGCCTGCCATCCAGCAGGCTGAGTGCCTCCTGCTCCAGCGCCGCGATCAGCCAGGACAGGCCTGCATCCGCGGGCCGGTGCAGCGGCAGCAGCATATGCACCTGAAACGCTATCGAGAACGCCAGCGGCCGCACCACCAACTGCGGGCCCGCGCAGGCCCGCGCCGTCAGCGGGTTGACGATGGCCAGACCCAGCCCCTGCTGCACCATGGCGCAGACGGCGACGGCACTGGCGGTCTCCAGACTCAGCCGGCGCTGCACGCCGGCGCGGGCAAACACCGCATCGATCTGGGCCCGGTAGGGGTCGTCGCGCGCCAGGCTGATGAAGGATTCGCCTTCAAAGTCCCGCTCGCTCAGCAGCGCCTTCTGCGCCAGTGGGTGGTTGGCAGGCAGCACGGCCACTTCATCCATGGCAGGCAAGGGCTGGCTGCGCGTGCCCGGAGGTGCATCGGCCAGCTCGGACAGGCCCAGATCGAAGCGCTGGGCCGCCATCCACTCCTGCAGCAGCGGTGCCTCCTGGGTGCTCACGCTCACGGCCACCGCGCCGTGACGGGACTGCAGACGCGCCAGCGCGCCCGGCAGCAAGGCATGACTGAGTGCCGGCAGGCACAGCACGCTGATGCTCGCACCTTGCGGGCGCCCCAGCTCCACGGCGCGGTCGATCACGCGCTCCAGGCCCTGCCAGCTGCGCCGCACCTCGTCCCAGAGCAGCAAGGCACGTGCATTGGCACGCAGCCGGCCCTGCACACGCTCGAACAGCGCATAGCCCAGCAGTTGCTCCATGCGCGCCAGCTCGCGGCTCACCGTGGGCTGGGAGGTATAGAGCAGCTGCGCCGCGCCGGTGACGCTGCCGGCCGTCATGACGGCACGGAACACCTCGATATGGCGGTGGGTGATGCGCTGTGAAGCTTCTGAATCGGTCATGTGCAGAGCATATCAATATTGAATGATCTTCATAAATCAAGCTATTGGACTGAATAGATACCCCCGTGCATGATGCGCGGAACTATTCCCTTTCAAGAGACCGCCATGGCAAACCCCTTCTCTCCTGCACAGCTCTGGAACCTGGCCGACCAGTACGGCACGCCGCTGTGGGTGTATGACGCCGCCACCATCCGCGAGCGCATTGCCCAGCTCAAGGCTTTCGACACCGTGCGCTTTGCCCAGAAGGCCTGCTCCAACATCCACATCCTCAAGCTCATGCGCGAGCAGGGCGTGAAGGTGGATGCGGTCTCGCGCGGCGAAGTCCTGCGTGCGCTGGCAGCGGGCTTCACGCCCGGCTTTGGCGAGCCTGCCGACATCGTCTTCACGGCCGATGTGATGGACGAGGCCACGCTGGCCACCGTGGTGGAGCACAAGGTGCCCGTGAACGCCGGCTCCATCGACATGCTGCACCAGCTGGCCGCCGTGTCCAGGGGCCACCATGTCTGGCTGCGCATCAACCCCGGCTTCGGCCACGGTCACAGCAACAAGACCAACACCGGCGGCGAGCACAGCAAGCACGGCATCTGGCACAGCGAACTCGAAGCGGCGCTGCAAGCCATCAAGACCGGCGGCCTGGTGCTGGCCGGCCTGCACATGCATATCGGCTCGGGCGTGGACTACGGCCATCTGCAGGAAGTCTGCGGCGCCATGGTCAAGCTGGTCGAGCGCACCAAGGCAGCTGGCGTCGATCTGCACGCCATCAGTGCCGGCGGCGGCCTGTCCATCCCCTATCGTGCTGGCGATGCCACCATCGACACCGACCACTACCATGGCCTGTGGGATGCGGCGCGCCAGCAGGCCGAGGCCATCGTCGGCCACAAGCTGGGCCTGGAGCTCGAGCCCGGCCGCTTCCTGGTGGCCGAGTCCGGCGTGCTGCTGGGCACCGTGCGCGCCACCAAGAATGCGGGCAGCAATCACTTCGTGCTGGTCGATACCGGCTTCAACGAGCTGATGCGCCCCAGCATGTACGGCAGCTACCACGGCATGGAAGTGCTGCGCCGCGACGGCCAGAGCCTGCCCGCGCAGGACAGCGTGGTGGCTGGCCCGCTGTGCGAATCGGGCGATGTCTTCACCCAGGGCGACGGCGGCGTGGTGCTGCCGCGCTCGCTGGCCGGCGCCAGCGTGGGCGACCTGCTGGTGATCCACGACACGGGTGCCTACGGCAGCTCCATGTCCAGCAACTACAACACCCGCCCACTGGCCGCCGAAGTGCTGGTCGATGGCGCACAGAGCCAGCTGATTCGCCGTCGCCAGACGGTGGAAGAACTGCTGGCCCTGGAGATTGGTTTGTAATTCCCCCTGAGCCGCTTGCCTGGGCGGCCCCGCGCCTTCCCCTGGCCGGGCGCCCCTCTCGCCGGGCGCCCTTCTCTCTACGCGCTGCGCGCTAAGGGAGGGGGACGACAGCATCGCTGGGGCAGCCCTAGCTGCGGGGCGGTGCGGCCGGCTAGGCCCTTGCTTGCTGCCTGTCTCTTGCGTCACGCCCCATGATTGAGTTCACGCCATGAATTCAATAGCAGCTAGCGCTTAGTTATCAGGGGCTTCAGGCCAAAATCACCTGAAATCTTTTCTCTCGGCACCGCCCAGTGCCCGGTAAGTTCGTCCATGTCACAGCACTCCGCCCCCTCGGTCCATCGCCATACGCTGACGGGCATCGGCTTCACGGTGCTGGCCTGCGCCTGTTTTTCGATACTCGATACGGGCTCCAAATATGCGGGCGCCCTGCTGCCGCTGCTGATGGCTCTGTGGCTGCGCTATGCGCTGCAGTCGGTGCTGACCGTGGGCTTCGGAGTGGCAAGACACGGGCTGGAGATTTTTCACACCCGGCGCCCGGGCTTTCAGTTTCTGCGCGCCATTCTGTTTTGCCTGAGCAATGCGCTGGCCATGCTCAGCCTGCGCTATCTGCCGCTGGCGGAGTTCACGGCCATCGTGGCGCTGACGCCGCTGGCCCTGACCCTGCTGGCAGCGCTCTGGCTGGGCCAGCAGGTCAGCCCCTTGCGCTGGGTGCTGGTGGCGCTGGGCCTTGCGGGCACGCTGGTCATCCTGCGGCCGGGCGGCGGCCAGTTCAGCGGCTGGGCCCTGGTCTGGCCTGCGCTGCAGTTGCTGGCCAACACGGCCTATCAGATCCTGAGCAGCCGCATGGCGGGCAAGGAGCGCCCGCTGACCACGCAGATCTACACCAGCCTGCTGGCCCTGAGCCTGACCTGCATGACCCTGCCCTGGGTCTGGCAACTGCCGGATAGCGCCGCACTCTGGCTGGCCGCGATTGCCATGGGCGCAGGCAGCGCCGTGGGACATCTGATGCTGCTCAAGGCCTATGAAAAAGCCGAGCCTGCGACCATCACGCCGTTTCTCTACAGCCAGATTCCCTGCGCGCTGCTGGCAGGCTGGCTGGTCTATGGCCATATCCCCGACCAATGGGCCGTGCTGGGGATGGTCGTCATTGCGCTGTGCGGGGCAGCGAGTGCCTGGCTCAGCATCAGAGAGGCGAAGTAGCGCGCCTGGATTCGCCGGTCAGCGCCATAAAAAATAATAGCTGCCACCGCCTTTATTCATTGATTTTCAGATAGAAAAGTATCTGAAATCCATGAATATCAAGCGCTGACAGCTATCGTTTTATGGGCTTATTCGCCGCGCGGATCGCGCACCATCAGATGCTGCACGGCTTCGGTGACCGGTAGCTGGCCGTCCAGCAAGGCCACCACGGTTTCGGTGATGGGCATTTCCACGCCGACCTGGCGTGCCCGGGCGAGCACGGTGCGGGCGCTGTACACGCCCTCGGCCACATGGCCCAGCGATGTCACGGCCTGCTCCAGGCTCTTGCCTTCGGCCAGCAACAGGCCCACCTTGCGGTTGCGCGAGAGATCGCCGGTCGCAGTCAGCACCAGATCGCCGAGGCCGGACAGGCCCATGAAGGTTTCGGCGCGCGCGCCCAGGGCCACGCCCAGGCGCGTCATCTCGGCCAGGCCACGCGTGACAAGGGCCGCGCGCGCGTTCAGCCCCAGCTGCAGGCCGTCGCAAAGACCCGTGGCAATGGCCAGCACATTCTTGACGGCACCGCCCACTTCCACGCCCACGATGTCCTGATTGGCATAGACGCGCATGGCCTCGCCGTGAAAGGCCGACACCAGCAGCTCGCTCACGCCCTCATGGGCGCTGGCGGCCACCAGAGCCGTAGGCTGCTGGCGCGCCACCTCGGCCGCGAAGCTGGGGCCGCTGAGCGCACCGCTTTGCAGCTGCGGCGCGACCTGCTGGCAGACTTCATGCGCCATCAGCCCATAGCTGCCGGCAGGGGCATCGGCGGCCACGGCCTCGAAACCCTTGCACAGCCAGACCACGGGCCGGCGGCAATCCTTGAGCTGGCCCAGCCACTGGCGCAGCGCCGCCATGGGGGTGCCCAGCACAATCAGATCGGCATCCGCCACATGAGCCATTACATCGCCGCAGACCACCGTGAGCGCATCCGGAAAGCGGATGCCGGGCAGATAGCGGCTGTTGGCACGCTCGGCCTGCATGAGCTGCGCCTGCGCCGGATCCCGTGCCCAGAGGCTGACGCTACCCTGCTGCGGATGGGTGGCCGCGCTGATGGCCATGGCCGTACCCCAGGCGCCAGCGCCGATGACAAGAATTTTCATACCTGAATTTTGATAGCAGTTTGCGCACAACCCGCAATAAAAAGAGGCCTCTAGGGCCTCTTTTTTTGCCTGGCTGCCGATTCTTGCACATCGCAGGAATCGGAAGCTGCCGTCAGCTTACTGGGGCAGCTGGCCTTCGGTCTGAGCGGCGGCGGCTTGCTGCTGCTCGTACATGGCCTGGAAGTTGATTTCGGCCAGGTGCACGGGAGGGAAACCGGCGCGGGTCACCACGTCGGCCACGTTGCCGCGCAGATAGGGGTAGATGATCTGGGGGCAGGCAATGCCGATCACGCCGCCCATCTGGTCTTCAGGCACGTTGCGGATCTCGAAGATGCCGGCCTGCTTGGCTTCGACCAGGAACACGGTCTTGTCCTGAATCTTGGTCTGAACCGTGGCGGTCACGGCCACTTCGTAGACGCCTTCAGCCACGGGGGTGGCTTCCACGCCCAGCTGGATGTCCACGCTGGGCTGCTCCTGCTCCAGCAGGATGGCGGGAGAGTTGGGCTGCTCCAGGGACAGGTCCTTCAGATACACGCGCTGGATCTGGAACACGGGGCTGTTGTCTTGTTCGGCCATGATGAGCTGGGTCTTTCAGAAAAATCTTGAGAGGGAAATGAAAATGCCTGCACGGAGAATCAGCACGCAGCTATCCTCGCAGCAGGCATTTCCCAGAAAATAGCATTTGGCATTATGCAGTGGCCGCCCATGGCTGCATCCTGGCAGCCGGCACAAAGTGCAAATTCATGTCCTGGGACAACATGGGCGGCGCAGCTGCGTCAGCCTTGCAGCAGGGGCAGCAGACCGCCCTTGGCATCCAGCGCCATCAGATCGTCACAACCTCCCACATGGGTGTCGCCAATGAAGATCTGGGGCACGGTGCGGCGGCCCGTGGTCTGCATCATGTGCTCGCGGGCGGCGGTATCGAAGTCGATGCGCACCTCCTCGATCTGCTCCACGCCCTTGGATTGGAGAATCTGCTTGGCACGAATGCAGTAGGGGCAGACGGCGGTGGTGTACATCTTCACGGCTTGCATGGGCAACTTCCTTGGTTTTTTGCAATGCAGCATGCAACGCTGCATTCGTCAGGGTTCTCAGATGGGGCCGGATCAGGCTTTTTCAACCGGCAAGCCAGCATCGCGCCAGGCCTTCATGCCGCCAGCCAGCGCCTGGGCCTTTTCGTAACCCAGCTTCTTGGCCACCGCCTCGGCGCGCGCGGCGCGGGCGCCCGTTGCACAGACCAGCACCACGGGCAGCTGCTTGTTCTTGACGGTGGTGGGCAGCTTTTCTTCCAACTGGCTCAGCGGCAGGTTCCTGGCGCCGTTGACATGGCCGGCGGCAAACTCTTCGGGCTCGCAGACGTCCAGCACCACGGCTTTTTCGCGGTTGATCAGATGCACCGCAGCCGCTGCCGACAGCGAACCGCCGGTCGCGCCGCGCAGCGCGGGCAGCAGCAGCATCACACCCGAAGCCACGGCAATCAGGATCAAATACCAGTTATCAATGATGAATTTCACGTCATTCCTTGGGATGGCAAACCGGACGATTTTAGAGGCAGGCCAGCCTGCGGGCCGCAGCAGCGGGCCACAGACCTGCAGCCTGCAAGCCCATAGCCCCGGTTGACGCGCCCTGGGCCGCAAGTGGTCGCTGCGCACAATCCCCGAAGCTCGCTACAGGAATAGCAGGCCGGCCGGCGCCGGATCGGTCCGGCTTTCCTTGCCTCAAGCCCGGACAAAGCCCAGCCCCTAAAATGCACGCTTTTGACTTTGTGTCATTACTGCTTTGCTACTTTGAGAGAATCCATGTACAAGCTCGTTCTGATCCGCCACGGTGAATCCACCTGGAACCTAGAAAACCGCTTCACCGGCTGGACCGATGTGGATCTGACTGCCACCGGCGTCGAACAGGCCAAGAAGGCCGGCCAACTGCTCAAGGCAGAAGGCTATGACTTCGATGTGGCCTACACCAGCGTGCTCAAGCGCGCCATCCGTACCCTGTGGCATGTGCAGGATGAAATGGACCGCACCTGGCTGCCCGTGGTGCATAGCTGGCGCCTCAACGAGCGCCACTATGGCGGCCTGCAAGGCCTGAACAAGGCCGATATGGCCAAGCAGTATGGCGACGAGCAGGTGCTGGTCTGGCGCCGCAGCTACGATGTGCCGCCTCCAGCCCTGGAAGCCACTGACCCGCGCAGCGAACGCAGCGATGTCCGCTACGCCAAGCTGCAGCCCGAGCAGATCCCGCTGACCGAGTGCCTCAAGGACACGGTCGAGCGCGTCGTGCCGTTCTGGAGCGAGTCCATCGCCCCCGCCATCAAGGCCGGCAAGCGCGTGGTGGTTGCCGCTCACGGCAATTCCATCCGCGCCCTGATCAAGTATCTGGACAATATCGCCGACGACAAGATCGTGGGCGTGAACGTGCCCAATGGCATTCCTCTGGTCTATGAGCTCGACGCCGATCTCAAGCCCATCCGCCACTACTACCTGGGCGATGCCGAAGCCGCAGCCAAGGCCGCAGCGGCCGTCGCGGCCCAGGGAAAGGCCTGAGACCTTGCACCACCCCGGTTCGGATCGCTGACGCAGTCTGAACCGGGCTGACACTGCAAAAGGCCTGCGGAACCTCGTGGGCCTTCTGCCGTCGAAGGTGTATATTGCGAATGGTTTAAGGGGTGCTATGGGTCAAAAAATCAAAATTGCAGGCTGGATCTCTGTGGGCGTGGTCGCCGGTGCGTTGACCACCGTATCCCTGCAGACGCTGGCCCGCGGGGGTGTGACACCTCTGCCACTTGAAGAAATCCAGCAGTTGTCGGCCGTCTTCGGCCTGATCAAGACCGATTACGTCGAGCAGGTCAGCGACAAGAAGCTGATCACCGATGCCATCTCCGGCATGGTCTCCAGCCTGGACCCGCACTCCCAGTACTTCGACAAGAAGACCTACAAGGAATTCAAGGAAGGCACTTCCGGCAAGTTCGTTGGCGTCGGCATCGAGATCACCATGGAAGATGGGCTGATCAAGATCGTCTCTCCCATCGAAGGCTCGCCCGCTTTCCGCGCCGGCCTCAAGACCGGCGACCTGATCACCAAGATCGACGACACGGCCGTCAAGGGCCTGACGCTCAATGACGCCGTCAAGCGCATGCGCGGCGAACCCAATACCAAGGTGCGCCTGAACATCCTGCGCAAGGATGAAAGCCGCAGCTTCCCCGTCACCATCACCCGCGAAGAGATCAAGACCCAGTCGGTCAAGGGCAAGGTGATCGAGCCCGGCTATGCCTGGATTCGCCTGAGCCAGTTCCAGGAACGCACCGTGGACGACTTTGTGCGCAAGGTCGAGGAAATCTACAAGCAGGAACCCAATCTCAAGGGCCTGGTGCTGGACCTGCGCAACGATCCCGGCGGACTGCTGGATGCAGCCGTGGCCATCTCGGCCGCCTTCCTGCCACCCGATGTACCCGTGGTTTCCACCAACGGCCAGCTGGCTGAAAGCAAGGCCGTCTACAAGGCATCGCCCGAGTTCTATGCCCAGCGCGGCTTTGGCGATCCCTTGCAGCGCCTGCCTGCAGCCCTGAAAAAGCTGCCCCTGGTGGTTCTGGTCAACGAAGGCTCGGCCTCGGCCAGTGAAATCGTGGCCGGAGCGCTCCAGGATCACAAGCGCGCCACCGTCATGGGCAGCCAGTCCTTTGGCAAGGGGTCGGTGCAAACCGTGCGTCCCCTGGGCCCCGATACGGCTCTCAAGCTGACGACGGCGCGCTACTACACGCCTAGCGGAAAGTCCATTCAGGCCAAGGGCATCGTGCCCGATGTGATGGTGGACGAGACGGCGGATGGTGACTTGTTTGCCGCACTGGGCATGCGCGAGGCGGATCTCGAGAAGCATCTGTCCAGCGGACAGGGTGCCGAGGTCAAGAATGACGCCCTGGAAAAGGCGCGCGAGGAAGCCCGCAAACGCCTGGAAGAGGAAGCGAAGAAGCCGGCCGCCGAACGCCGCCTGCCGGAATTCGGAACTGACAAGGACTTCCAGCTGCAACAGGCGCTGAACAAGCTCAAGGGCCAGCCCGTCAAGGTCAGCAAGACCCTGACAGAGCGCAAGGCCGAAGAAAAGCCCGGGGATGCGACGGCTGCAGACAAAAAGCCCGCTGACAAGAAAGCCCCCGAAAAGGGTGACTCCGACAAGAGCAAAAAATAAGCACCGGGTTGTCAAACCCGCTCAAAATCAGCCGGGCTTGCCCGGCTTTTTTCTTGGAACCATGGACGCAAACCGATGAATGACGATCAATTGCTGCGCTATTCCCGTCACATCATGCTCGACGAGATCGGCATCGAAGGCCAGGAACGTATTCTGGCAACGCATGCAGTGATCATCGGAGCCGGCGGCTTGGGCTCGCCTGCCGCACTCTATCTGGGCTCGGCAGGTGTGGGCCGGATCACCATCGTCGACAACGATGTCGTGGACATGACCAATCTGCAACGCCAGATTGCCCACACGACCGAGCGCATAGGCATGGCCAAGGTGGAGTCGATACGCACCGCCGTGCATGCCATCAACCCCGGTATAGAGATTCGCTGCATCCAGCAGCGTGCGACCGAGAGCCTGCTCGACGAGTTGCTGCCCGAGGCCGGCATCGTGCTGGACTGCACCGACAACTACAAGACCCGCCAGACCATCAATGCGGCCTGCGTACGCCATGGCGTACCTCTGATCGAAGGAGCGGCCATCCGTGTCGATGGCCAGTTGATGGTCATTGATCCGCGCGACCCCGACAGCCCGTGCTATGCCTGCGTCTTTCCGCCAGAGGCTGAATTCGAAGAGGTCCAGTGCTCGACCATGGGCGTCTTTGCACCGCTGGTCGGACTGATCGGAACCCAGCAGGCAGCTGAAGCACTGAAGCTGATTGTCGGTTTTGGCCGATCTTCTGTCGGACAACTTCAAATGCTTGATGCACGTTCCATGGAGTGGAGTAGGATGAAAATTGCTAGGGTTAAAACCTGTGATATCTGCGGAACGTCAAGCACAAATCACAAGAAACATCAATACAATGATTTTTCATAGGCCGTAATTGATTCCCCATACCGAGAATTGAACGACTCTCACAGCTTGATCCATGGCATCTACCTCAACTTGCTACCGTCGTGAAACTGCGTACCTTTTTTGTTGAAGACAACCCTACGATTCGCGACAACCTGATTGCGACGATGGCGGAGCTTGCCGATGTCGAGGCTGTGGGGGTGGCAGAGACCGAAGCCGATGCCGTACGCTGGCTCAGCCATAACCCGGACGCCTGGGATCTGGTCATCGTGGACCTGTTCCTGCGCGAGGGCAGCGGCCTCGGCATTGTCACCAGCTTTCAACAGCGACCGCGGCAGAAAAAGCTGCTGGTGCTGAGCAATTATGCGACTGCCGATATCCGCCAGCGCTGCCTGGAACTCAATGCCGATGCCGTATTTGACAAATCCAATGAAATCGATGCGCTTATCGATTTCTGCATGGATTTGAATACCAGCAAGTCTTGATAATAACAAAAAGTAAAAAAAGGCTTGAATCTTTCAAGCCTTTTTTATTGGAGCCCCATTAATCAATGAGGCGGTTTTTCAGCGCATAATAGGTCAGATCGCTATTCGAGGAAAGCCCCATTTTTTCCATGAGCCTGGTTCGGTAAGTACTCACTGTTTTCACACTCAGGGAAAGCGACTTGGCAATATCTCCGGCCGTCTCGCCGCGAGCAAGCTTCAGAAACACCTGAAACTCGCGCTCCGACAATTGCTCGTGCGCCGGCACATCATCCTTGCGATTGAGCTGCTGGGCCAGGAGGTCGGCCACTGCGGGCGTCAGATAGCGCCTTCCCAGAGCCACGGTGCGGATGGCCTCCGCGATATCCTGGGGATCGCACTCCTTGTTGAGATAGCCGCTGGCTCCCTGACGAATCAGGTTGATCGCGTAATGCTCCTCAGGGTATCCACTCAGTATCAGGATGCCCATGTCGGGCGCCTTGGCCCTGAGCATGGCCAGGGCATCTATGCCGCTTTGCCCGGGCATGGACAAGTCCATCAGCAACACATCGATTTCATGTTCCCGGACCAGATCGATGGCTTCCCGTCCATTGCCGGCTTCTCCCACGACCCTCAGATCCACATGCTCCGACAGGAATTGGCGTAATCCCGAGCGAACGATCGCATGGTCATCCACTATGCCTACTTTTATCATGAACACCTCTTTTCATGAAACCGCGCTCGTCTCCAGGGCGCATAACATTTTAAGACCCGCACTATGATGTCAGTCGTTGACGCTACGGTTATGCAGAATATCAGGTAATTGCCTTGTCGGTGAGAGGATGTAGATGCGCTGGACCAATATCCGCAAAATTGCAGTCAGTTTGACGATCGCAGTCATTGCGGCAGTCTTAATGGTAAGCATTAATGAGGCAGGCTATAAGCGCTCCTTGCAGGCTCTGGACACGCTCACCAAGACACAAAGCACCAGAGCCAAGCTCAGCTTGCTGATGCAGCAGATGCTGGACGCTGAAACCGGTCTGCGCGGCTATCTGCTGACGGGAGAAGAGCGCTATCTCGAGCCCTACAACTCCGCTTCTGCCGCCATCAGCAGCAGCATGGACGAGCTGCGCAGCATCTTCATCATGGATCCCAAGGAGCTGGCCACCTTCACACCGCTGGCCCGCCAGGTCGAGCGCAAGACCGGCGAAATGGAGCTGAGCCTGCGCCTTTATCGCCAGGGCAACGACGAAGCATGGCGCTTTGTGATGTTCACCGATGTGGGCATGGAAAACATGGATGCCATACGGGGCCACATCAAGACCCTGATGGACAGCATCGACCAGCGCGTCAAGTCCAATCTCGCAGACATCGAGCAGACGCTGGGCCTGTCGCGCCTGGGCATTGCGACCGTGACGGCGCTCGGGATTCTGGGCTTCTTCATGTATCTGCGACAGGCCAATGCACTGCAGCACTCACATCAGCGCGAGCAGGAGATCCAGCGCGACGAGCGCAATCGCCTGGAGGAAGTCGTTCGTGACCGCACAGCGGCGCTCACCGAGCTGGCAACCCATTTGCAGCAGGTACGCGAAGACGAGCGGGCGCATCTGGCACGCGAGCTGCATGATGAGCTTGGCTCGCTGCTGACCGCAGCCAAACTCGATGTTGCGCGACTCAAATCCAAGATCGACACTTCGGCACCCGAGGTCTCCGAGCGCGTCACCCATCTGATCGAGACGCTCAACAGCGGCATTGCACTCAAGCGTCGCATCATCGAGGACCTTCGCCCTTCCTCGCTTTCCAACCTGGGACTGACCACGGCACTGGAAATCCTGACCCGGGAGTTCGGCGATCGCAGCAACATCGAGGTGGAGTGCAGTCTGGAGCAGGTGGACCTGCCCGAGTCCACGCAGCTGACGGTCTATCGCGTGGTGCAGGAGTCGCTGACCAATATCGGCAAGTACGCCAGGGCCAGCCATGTCATCGTCACGGTGCACAACTACCCCACCTATGTAGCCGTGCAGATTCAAGACGATGGCCAGGGGTTCGAGCCCGCCAGCATGCGCCCCAACTCCCATGGCCTGGCCGGCATGAAGCACCGTGTCGAAGCCGTTGGCGGCAGGCTCACCGTGGCCTCGCAACCCGGCAAGGGCACCACCATCTCGGCAGTCATTCCCCTGAGCATAGCAACTGCCTGAAACCGGGTAGCGCTCGGCCGAGCAAGTCGATGTCGTCCTACACGGCTGTCTCTCAATACCCCGACCCAGGTGGCAGAAGCTCACCGTCAGGCACGGGCTGCTCAGTTCTCTACAGTCAATACATGGCCGCACAGCAATGCCTGTCGGTCTGCATTCGAAAGGAGAAAATCATGTTGCACTACGCCATTGTCTTTCTGGTGATTGCCTTGATCGCTGCAGTTTTCGGTTTCGGCGGTATTGCGGCAAGCGCCGTAGGCATTGCCAAGATCCTGTTTTTTGTCTTCCTGGTCATGGCCGTCATCACTTTCCTGATGGGCCTGGTGAAGAAATAGCAACGGCACCGAATGTGTAGAACTTTGTTCGTCCACATTGCACAAACCGGCAGTATTCGCCATGATCACTCTCAACTTCTGCCTCCTCGAGGCAGAGTTCCGCAGACTGGCGTTACTGCACGCTGTCACGAAAATTTTTAGATTTCAGGGAGTTCCAAACAATGAGCCAAGCCGTAAAAGACGCCAAGGACACGGTTGAAGACCTCAAGGGCGCCGCCAAGGATGTGGCTGCTGACGTCAAGGACACGGCAAAGCACGCCGCCCAATCTGCCCAGAATGCTGCGCACAAGATGGCCGACGCAGCGCAGGACGCCGTGGACTCGGGCAAGCAGGCCGCCCAGAAGATGGTCAATGAAGCACGCGACGTGGCCGAGGATGTTGCCGACAAGGTTGAGGACACCGCACGCCGCGCAAGGCGCACGGCCTCCGAGGCGATAGACTCCACAGGGCGCCATATACGCAATCTCGACGACAGCGAGAACCCGCTGATCGACAACCTGGCCAACCGGGCTCAGGATCTGGCAGAGCGCAGCATCAACTTCTGGGCCGACAGCTCACACCGCGCACGCCGTCAGTTCAACACCGCAGCGGATGCAACCACCAAGTATGTGTCCGAACAACCCGGGCGTTCCGTGCTGATCGCCGCCGCGACCGGCGCGGCCCTGGCGACAGCCTTCTTTCTGGGCCGCTCGCGCAGGAAGTAACTCTTGGAACGTGTAGACGTTCCCAGCTTTCGCAGGCGTGCTTTGCGCCTTTTCAAAACCAAGGGAGAACCATATGAAAAATCTGACTCGTGCTTTGGCTTTCAGTCTGGTCGCTGCGACGACCGTGCTGGCTACCACAGCCTGTTCGGTGGCTCGTGACCAGCAGACTGTGGGCTCCTATGTGGATGACGCCGGCATTACCACTGCAGTGAAGGCCAAGATGGCCGAAGACAAGAGCGTCTCGGCAACCGCCATCAGCGTGGAAACCATGAACGGCACCGTGCAGCTGTCGGGCTTTGCCAAATCCGAAGCGGAAAAAGCCCGTGCCGGCGAAATCGCCCGCACGACCAAGCATGTGCGTGAAGTGCGCAACAGCATCGTGGTCAGGCCTTGACGTTGCGCACCTGAAGCCAGCCTCTGTCTGAGGGCTGCGCTTCCAGCCCAAAGCCAGCTTTCGAGCTGGCTTTGTTTTTTCCTGCCCCGATCAGCGTACTTAGCCATTAAAGTGTCCTCATGCAAGTTTTCAACTGCGAGGCCTGCGGCCATCTGATCTATTTTGAAAGCCTGCAATGCGTGCATTGCGGTGCAATCCAGGCATTCCTGCCCGATCAGCTGCGCGTCGGCATTCTGCCGCCGAACGCAGGCCCCACCGCACGCTATCGCGCCTGCGCCCATCGATACAACATCAGCCTGTGCAATTTTGCGATCGAGGCTTCAGACCCGCAGCCGCTGTGCGTTTCCTGCCGCCAGACCGAATGGCTGCCCGACAGCGGCGATCCTGCCAACGAGCTGCGTTGGGCGAAGATCGAGGTTGCCAAGCGCAGGCTGTTCTACACCCTGGCCAGGCTGGGTTTGCAGGATCCCCATGGTCACTGCGTGGCCGAGCCGCGCTTTTCCCTGCTCGCGGATCTGCCCGGCCAGAGCCCCGTCATGACCGGCCATGCCAGCGGCATGATCACGCTCAATGTCGTCGAGGCCGACGACGACGAGCGCGCCAAACGCCGCCAGGCCCTGCACGAGCCCTATCGCACGCTGATCGGGCATCTGCGTCACGAATCTGGCCATTTCTACTGGGATCAGCTGATAGCCAACAGCGTGCATCTGGAGCGCTTCAGGGCGCTGTTCGGCTATGAGAACCAGGACTATGCCCAGGCGCTGCAGCGCCATTACGGCAAGGACCCGCTGGACAATAGCTGGCGCCATCAGTTCATCAGCGCCTATGCCACCTCGCACCCCTGGGAAGACTGGGCCGAAACCTGGGCTCACTATCTGCACATGGTGGATTTGCTGGAAACCGCAGCCAGCTACGGCACCTGCATCACCGTTCCGGATATCCCCGCCGCAGGCCAGCAGCGCATTCAGAACCCGCTCGTGCCGGTGCCGCCCGACTTTTCGGTGATGCAGTCCCAGTGGGTGCCGCTCACGCTGCTGCACAACAGCCTGAACCGCAGCCTGGGCCATGGCGATGCCTACCCGTTTGCGATTTCCGGCCCGGCCTGGGACAAGCTGCGCTTCGTCCACGAGACCATCAGCAGCTATCGCAGCAGATCACCCAGCCAGGGAGACTGACTGCTCAGGCCGCGCGGCCGACCTTGGCCATCAGGCGCTCATGCACGCCCTTGGAGACAAACTTGTCCACATCGCCGTTGAGCGTGGCAATCTCGCGCACAAAGGTGGAGCTGATGAACTGATAGCGATCGCTGGGCGTGAGGAACACGGTTTCCACTTCGGGCATCAGCGTGCGGTTCATGCCGGCAAGCTGGAACTCATAGTCAAAGTCCGTCACCGCGCGCAGGCCGCGCACCATGGCCTTGGCGCCACGTGCGAGCACAAAATGCGCCAGCAGCCCGTCAAAGCTCTCCACCTGTACCTGCGGATAATTGGCGCAGGCCTCGCGCACCATGGCAATGCGCTCCTCCAGCGAAAACAGCGTCTTTTTGTGATGACCTGCCGCCACCGCCACGATGACCTTGCCAAACAGCTGTGCAGCCCGGCGCACCACATCTTCATGCCCCAGCGTGATCGGGTCAAAGGTTCCGGGGTAAACAGCAATCAGGTCTTGGCTCATGGCTTATCTCTCTCCTGCGGGTCTTGATGAGTGTGAGGGCTGCTGCAGTGCAGCGTAAAGAGATTATGCATTCAGGCCTGCGCAGCGCTGAACCATGCAAAAAGGAGCTGCTGACGCCTCTGCTCGAAGCGCCAGCAGCTCCCGGTTCGGCAGCAAGGCTTTACTGCTTCTTCAGCAGATGCGCATGGACGGCGCCGGCCTTCAGATAGCGGTGCAGCTCCAGCCCCATTTCCAGCAGGCGGTCCTCGGCCCAGGCTTCGGGAGCTTCCAGATAAATGAAGCCGCCATCATTCAAGGCCGCCGTGGCGGCCTTGAGCGCGGGCTCGAACAGCTCGGTCTGACCGAATGGCGGGTCCAGCAAGATCAGATCCTGCCCCGCCACGGTCTTCAGGCAGCTCAGCGCATCGCCGCGCTGCACCTTGACCATCCTGGCATCGAGCTTTTGCTGAAGACGCTGCAACTGCTGCACCAGGGCTGCATCCTGCTCGTTCATGATGACGCTGCTGGCGCCGCGCGATGCGGCCTCGAAGCCCAGCGCCCCCGTGCCCGCGAAGGCATCGATGCATTTCCAGTTGCTCAGGTCCTGACCCAGCCAGTTGAACAGGGTCTCGCGCACGCGATCGGGCGTGGGCCGCAGACCGGGCTTTTGCGCCACGGCCAGACGCGTGCGGCGCCATTGCCCGCCGATGATGCGGATTTCACCAGCCCCGGTGGCCGCCGGCTTGGCGGCGGCAGGCTGGGCAGCCTTGGCTCCGGGACGGGCCGGGCGGCTGGCCGCCAGCTCCTGCGCCTTGCGCTCGGACTCGTGAATCATCTTGTCCAGCGCCTTGCGGCCTGCGGGTGTGTGTAGCTTGATGGCACTGCGGCTCATGGCTTGGCTCCGAGAGTGATGGTGACCATGCGCTCGGGCTGAACCATGCGCTGCATCGCCTCCTTCGCGTCCTTGGTGGTCAGCGCCTGAACGCGATCGGTCCAGTGCTCCAGATAATCGAGCGGCAGCCCGTTCCAGGCAATGTTGGCCACATTGCCCAGCAGCTTGCGGTTGCTGTCTATGCGCAGGGCAAAGCCGCCGATCAGGTTGTCCTTGGCCGCCTTGAGTTCCTTGTCGGTAGGACCTTCGGCAATGAATTTGCGCAACACGTCCTGCGAGACCTTGAGCGCCTCGGCCGCCTGATCGGGACGGGTCTGCAGGCCGATGATGAAGGCACCGCGATCCAGTCCCGGCGAGAAGTCGCTGGAGACCCCGTAGGTCAGGCCCCGCTTCTCACGCACTTCTTCCATCAGCCGCGAGGTGAAGCCGCCGCCGCCCAGAATGTGGTTGCCCACCATCACGGCCAGAAAATCGGGATTGTTGCGCGCAATGCCGGGCTGGCCTATGAGCACCTGGGCCTGGGCCGAATCGAACGGAATGTTCTCGACCTTGGCCTCCTTCAGGTCCTCCACCTTGCTCACGGCAGGCAGCGGCGGGCAGTCGTTGCCATTGGTGGCCTGCAGCGGCCCCAGCAACTGCTTGACCATGGCATCGGCCTGCTGGCGATTGACCGCTCCCACCACGCTGACCTTGGCGCGGCAGGCAGCAATCAGCTTGCGGTGAAAGTCCTGCATGGCCGAAACATCGATCCGGCCCAGGCTGTCGACCGTGGTCTGATAGCCATAGGGCGAGCTGCCGAACACGGCCTTTCGCAAGGCCTTGGAGGCCACGGTACCGGGACGGGTGTCGGCTTCCTTGATGGAGGCGCTCCAGCGCTCGCGGTCACGCTGCCACACGGCCTCGGGCCAGCTTGGCGACGCGATCTGGCGCGCCGCCAGGGCCACGGCTTTCTGCTGCAGATCGGGCACGGTCAGCGTGCGCAGGCCGAAGCTGAAGCTGTCGCGCCCCGCGCTGGCGCCAAAGCTTGCGCCCAGGTCGGCCCAGGCCTGGCCCAGGCCGTTCTCATCCAGCGCAGGCGCATCGCCCGCCGCCTTGATGCCCTTGGAGGACATCATGGCCACGGCTGCCGCCAGGCCCAGCTTGTCCTCGGGATCGCGGCGGCTGCCAGCGTCAAAATCTACCTGCACATCCACCATGGGAATGCCGGGACTTTGCACCAGCCAGACCTGGGCACCGCTGGGCTGGGTCCAGTGCTCTATCGGCAGCAAGGCCCAGGCGGACTGGGTCAGAAAACCCATGCCAGCGCCCACCACAAAAGCGCCAGCAGCTATCTTCTTCATAGTTTTCATGTGTTCAACCTCTGTTTTCCATGACGCCGCATCAGCGAGGGCATGCCCCATGCGCAAGCAGCCCGGCACGGGCCGCCCCGCAGCGAAGGCTGCGTTCCCCTCCCCTGGCGCACAGCGCGTAGAGAGAAGGAAAGGCGCGGGGCCGCCCAGGCAAGCAGCTCAAGGGGGTTTGCATCAAAGCAGCTATTTCCACAACGCTGCGCCACCGTGGGCGCGCACCATACGCGGGCAGCCGAGCAAGGGCAGCCCCGCAGCGAAGGCTGCGTTCCCCTCCCTTAGCGCACAGCGCGTAGAGAGAGGGGGAAGACGCAAAGCGGCTCAGGGGGTGTTTCATCAATGCACCGAACCGCCTGCATCGGCCTTGCCGGACATGGGACGCTGGGGCTTGGCGCCTGCGGGCAGCGGCTGGGGCACCAGAGTGCCGACGGTGAGCTGGTCGTCGCCGAAATACTTGGCGGCCACGGCCTTCACATCGTCGGAGGTGACTTTCTGCAGCTCGGCCAGCAGCTTGTCCTCGGCATCCAGCGGCATGTTCTGGATCCAGTAATTGCCCAGGTTCTGGGCCTGGCCCATGACGGAATCGCGCTCATAGACGTTGGAGGCCATCCACTGCGTCTTGACGCGGTCCAGCTCGTCAGCCTGCACGCCCTCCTCGGCCACCTTCTTGATCTGGGCCCGCAAGGCAGCTTCCACATCGGCCACGGTCTTTCCCTGGGCCGGCACGCCCGTCAGCATGAACAGGCTGGGCCCGCGCCCCAAAATGCTGGCCGAGCTGCCGGCGCTGTCTGCCACACGGCCGTTGGCCTGGCCTTCGCCCTGCACCAGGGCGCGCTCCAGACGGGCGCCGTCATAACCGTCGAGCACCGCGGACAGCACCAGCAGCGCCAGCGCATCCTTGTCCTCGGCCTGAAGCTTGTCCACGCTCTTCAGGGTGGGCGTGCGATAGGCCATGGCGATAAAGGCCTGCTCGGCAGGCTGCTTGACCTCGATACGGCGCACGCCGATCTGCCTGGGTTCGGTCTGCGGCTTGCGCTGCGGCAAGGCGCGCGCAGGAATGCTGCCGTAATACTTCTCGGCCCAGGCACGCACCTGGTTGACGTTCACATCCCCCACCACGACCACTGCGGCATTGGACGGCACATACCAGCGCTTGTGGAAGTCGCGCACATCTCCGGGCGTCATGGAGTCCAGATCGCTCATCCAGCCCACCACGGGGCGGCGATAGGGCGAGGCCATGAAGGTGGCCGCCATCAGCTGCTCCATCAGCATGGCGCGCGGCTGGTCGTCGGTGCGCATGCGGCGCTCTTCCTTGATGACCTCGATTTCCTTCTTGAATTCGGAGTCCGGCCACTGGTTGTTGGCAAAACGATCGGATTCCAGCTTCATCACGTCTTCCAGACGGTTGGACGGAATCTGCTGGTAATAGCCGGTGTAGTCACGCCAGGTGAACGCGTTTTCCTGGCCACCCAGCGCCGCCACGCGACGCGAGAAGTCTCCGGGCTTGACGCTTTTGGAGCCCTTGAACATCATGTGCTCCAGCGCATGGGCCACGCCCGTGGTGCCGTCGACCTCGTCCATGGAGCCCACACGTACCCAGACCATGTGCACGGCCGTGGGCGCGCGCCGGTCGGGCAGCACGATCAGCTGCATGCCGTTCTTCAGCGTGAACTGCTGCACTTGCGGCGCGGCCGCCGTGGCAGCAGCAGGCACAGGTTGCGACGATGCGCCCGGCGCAGCCAAGGCTGCCCCAGCGCTCAAACAGGCCATTAAGCCCAGTACAGGGAGTGCGCGTACATGTTTCATAGAATGATGCGATTCTAAAAACCCGCCAATGTTCAGTTTTTTCAAGAAAAAGCCCAATTCACCCGATGTGGTGAACACCACGCCCGCTGCCGAGACAACCGCGGCGCCTGCGTCTGCGTCTGCTGCGCCAACCAGGCCCGCTTCACAGGATACGCCTGCTGCGCCTGCCGAAAATGGCAACAGCTCCTGGTGGCGCAAGCCCTTTGGCGGCGGCGCGACGGCCAAGGCCGGCGAAGATCAGCCTGCTACTCAGGATTTTGTAGCAGCCCCCGAGCCTACCGCAAAGCCGCAAGCCCCAAATTCCCGTCAAAGCTGGATGGAACGCCTGAAAGCCGGTCTGCGCAAGACCGGCTCCAGCATTGCCACCGTCTTTACCGGCACCCAGATCGACGACCGGCTCTATGAAGAGCTGGAGGACGCGCTGCTGATGGCCGACACCGGCGTCAAGGCCACCCAGCATCTGCTGGAAGACCTGAAGCGCCGCGTCAAGGAAACCAAGACCACCGAGCCCGCCGCCGTCAAGGCACTGCTGGCCGATGCGCTGACCGATTTGCTCAGGCCGCTGGAGAAGCCGCTGACCATCGGCGAGCACACACCGACCGTCATCATGGTGGCCGGCGTCAACGGTGCGGGCAAGACCACTTCCATCGGCAAGCTGACCAAGCATCTGGCCGACGGCGAGCAGTCCGTGCTGCTGGCCGCCGCCGACACCTTCCGCGCCGCCGCGCGTGAGCAGCTGGGCGTCTGGGCCAATCGCAACACCGTGGAAATCATCAGCCAGGACGGTGGCGACCCCGCCGCCGTGAGCTTCGATGCCGTCTCCGCCGGCAAGGCGCGCAAAAAGGATGTGGTGCTGGTCGATACGGCCGGACGCCTGCCCACGCAGCTGCATCTGATGGAAGAGCTCAAGAAGATCAAGCGCGTGGTGAGCAAGGCCGACGGCACGGCGCCGCACGAGGTGCTGCTGGTGATTGACGGCAACACCGGCCAGAACGCCCTGACCCAGGTGCGCGCCTTCGACGATGCACTGCAGCTCACGGGCCTGATCGTCACCAAGCTCGACGGCACGGCCAAGGGCGGCGTGCTGGCCGCGATTGCGCAGGAGCGCCCCGTGCCCGTCTACTTCATCGGCGTGGGCGAGAAGATCGAGGATCTGGAAACCTTCAGCGCACGCGAGTTCGCCCAGGCCCTGCTGTCCTGAAGCACAAGAACCATAGCTGCCAGCGATTTATCTATCGAGTTTTCAGATAGATTCAGCACTGAAACCCAATGAAGGAGCGCGCAAGGCGCTCCTTTTTTATTCAGACTTCAGAGCTGCACCTGCTGCTTGATCCACTTGGCATAGTCGTTCAGGCAGCGCTCGGTGCGCATGGTGATCTGGGGAACTTCATAGCTGTGATGGCTGCGCAGCAGCGCAGTCAGCCGTGGCAGTGCCTCGGGCAGGGTCTTGCAGGTCAGGCGCCATTCGGGAGCGGTCTGCAGCACGCCGTCCCACTCGTAATACGAGGTGATGCGCTCGGTCTGCACACAGGCCGCAGCCTTGGCCGCGACCAGCGCCCGCGCCATGTCCTCGGCCTCGGCCGAATGCCCAACGGTGGTCGTCACCACGCACAGCGTGGCCCAATGACTGTCCTGCGCGGACGCGGACTTGAGAGTGGCGGTCTGGGTAGATGTGGTGCTCATGCAGCCTAGTCTAGGCCCAAGACCGCCCTGCCCGCCACTGCCTTACGCCGGATACAGACCCAGCTGCTGCGCGCGCAGCCGCGTCAGCCCCAGCAGGGCATCGGTGAACGGCGTGCTCATGCCGCACATGGCACCCATCTCGCGCACGGCGCCCACCAGGGCGTCCAGCTCCACCGGCTTGCCGGCTTCCACATCCTGGAGCATGGAGGTCTTGAAGCCGCCCAGCTTGAGCGTGACCTGATGACGGTCCTGCGGGCTGTCGGCAATCGGCAGGCCGATGCGCGCGCCGATTTCCCGGGCCTCCAGCATCACGGCCGTGATGAAGTTGCGCACCAGCTCATCGCCCAGAATCCTGTCCGTGGTCGCGCCCGTGATCGCACTGACGGGGTTCATGGTCATATTGCCCCAGAGCTTGTACCAGGCGTCACGCTGGATGTTGTCGCTGAGCCTGACCTCGATGCCGCCCGCGCGCAGCAGCTCGGTCAGTGCCAGCAGACGCGGCGTGGGCGCATCGCCGGGCAGGGCCATGGGCTCGCCGACGATGAGGCTGTTGCCGAAATGACGGCGCACCACCCCCGGCGCATCGAGAGAGCAGCTGGCATGCACCACCGAGCCGAGCACCTGCCCGGTGGGAATGGCACGCGCAATCTCGCCCTGCGGGTCCACGGCCCTGAGCTGCAGGCCGCGCAAGCCGGCATCCACGCCACCAGCCAGAAACCACCAGGGAACGCCGTTCATGGCGGTCAGCACCAGGGTCTGCGGGCCGATCAGCGGTGCGACGGCACGGGCCACCTCGGGCATGGACGGCGCCTTGACGGCAATCACCACCACATCCTGCACGCCCAGGGCGGCCGGGTCCTGCTGCGCATTGACGGCCACGGTCTCGCGCTCCTCTCCATGCACCAGCGTCAGGCCGTTGTGCTGCAGCGCAGCCAGCGTCTGGCCCCGCGCCACGGCGCTCAGCTCGCAGCCGGCCCTGGCCAGCGCCACACCCAGCCAGCCGCCAATGGCGCCGGCACCGTAGATACAGACTCTCTTCAGACCCATGCTCTTGTCTCTCCTGTCTTATGGAACTCTCAAAAAGCAGTGGCTGCCGGTGCTTTACCGTAAAGCATCTGAAGACCTTGCCCCCTTGAAACCAGGCGATATCTTCGCGGCCGCCGCTCATTGTTGATACGTTAACAGCAGTATCCCCCCGCGCGACACTGAAGGCCGTTGACAGCTGGGCACCCCGCACTGCGCGCCATGCCAGCTGCCCTGTTCATCGACATTTCAAGGACCGACTCATGAGCTCCAACACCGCCGTCGTCAATCTCACAGCCCAGATCACGGCACTGGCCAGCGCCTTGCGCATCGTGCCGGACGCCAGCCCCCAGGCCGTGCAGACGCGCGAGCAGGTGGCTGCCACGCTGGACAAGCACATTCACGATGTGCTGGAAGAAGGGGCCCGGGACAACGCCGACGGTGGCAAGACCATCAGGGCGGCGCTGCTGGGCTGGTCGCCACCGCGCCATGAAAAAGCCGGGCCCAGGGCCCGGCAAAGAGATGCAGCAAACCAGAGAACCCTCAAGGGCCGTGCTCACGCCAGCGTATAGGCCGTCTTCACCGTGGTGTAGAACTCCTGGGCATAGCGGCCCTGCTCGCGCGGGCCGTAGCTGCTGCCCTTGCGACCGCCGAACGGCACGTGGTAGTCCACCCCCGCCGTGGGCAGGTTGACCATGACCATGCCGGCCTGGCTGTGGCGCTTGAAGTGCGTGGCGTACTTGAGGCTGGTGGTCGCAATGCCGGCCGACAGGCCGAACGGCGTGTCGTTGGCCATGGCCAGGGCTTCTTCGTAGTCCTTGACGCGGATCACGCTGGCCACGGGGCCGAAGACTTCTTCGCGGTTGATGCGCATGCCGGCTTCGGTGTCCACAAACAGCGTGGGCGCCATGTAGAAACCATCCTTGCCGCTGCCCGTGTGGCAGGCCACGCGGGCGCCGCCAGCGGCCAGGCGCGCGCCTTCGGCCTTGGCGATTTCCACATAGCTCAGATCCTGCTCCAGCTGGGCCTGGCTGACCACGGGGCCCATGTCGGTGCCGGCGGCGCGTGCGTCACCGACCTTGATTTGGACCATGCGCGCCTGCAGGGCCTCGATGAAGGCCGGGTAGATCCTGTCGGTCACGATCAGGCGGCTCGATGCCGTGCAGCGCTGGCCGCTGGAGTAGAAGCCGCTCTGGGCCGACAGTTCCACGGCCTGGTTCAGGTCGGCATCGTCCAGCACGATCTGGGGATTCTTGCCGCCCATTTCCAGCTGCACCTTCTTGCCGCTCTTCACGCAGGCTTCGGCAATGCCACGGCCCACGCCCGTCGAGCCCGTGAAGCTGATCGCCGCCACGTCGGCGTGGTTGACCAGGGCTTCACCGATCACGCGGCCGCGGCCCATGACCAGGTTGAAGACACCGGCGGGGATGCCTGAGCGGTGGATGATGTCGGCCAGGGCCCAGGCACTGCCGGGCACCAGGTCGGCGGGCTTGAGCACCACGCAGCAGCCGTTGGCCAGGGCCGGAGCGATCTTCCAGGCGGGGATGGCGATGGGGAAGTTCCAGGGCGTGATCAGGCCGACCACACCGATGGGCTCGCGCGTGATTTCCACGCCGATGCCGGGGCGCACCGAAGGCACGGTCTCGCCAGTGAGGCGCAGGCATTCACCGGCAAAGAACTTGAAGATCTGGCCGGCGCGGCCGACTTCGCCAATGGCTTCGGGCAGGGTCTTGCCTTCTTCGCGGGCCAGCAGCTCGCCGAGCTCCGCCTTGCGCGCCAGGATCTCCGTGGCTATCTTGTCCAGGGCGTCGGAGCGCGCCTGGATGCCCGAGGTGGACCAGACTGGGAAAGCGGCAGCGGCGGCGGCCACGGCCGCCTGCACGTCCTCGGCCCCCCCCTGGGCGTACTCGCCGATCACGTCGGACAGGTCGCTGGGGTTGGTGTTGGGGCAATAGCTGTCAGCAGCCGTCCATTGGCCGTTGATGAGGTTGTGGTGTTGGGTCATGGATATGCTCTTGATAGAGGAGCTTGCTGCACTTTCTATTCATAGATTTCAGTATAAAAAGCACCTGAACTCCTTAATAAAAAAGCGCAACCAGCTCCTGTATTCATAGTCGTCTCAACGGGCCCAGCGCAGCACCAGCGGGTCCAGCCGGCGGGCGATGTCCAGCAACTGGCGTCGCACCTCGGGGTGCATGGGCGGCCAGGGCGAGCGCGGCGCATCGCAGGCGATCACGCCGCCCTCCTTCATCAGCGCCTTGGCGGCGAGGAAGCCGGCCTGGCGGTTTTCGTGGTTGATCAGCGGCAGCCAGCGCTGGTACTGCTCGAAGGCCTTGTCCTTGTCGCCTGCGCGGTGCGCCTCGATGATGGGGCGTATGCCGTCGGCAAAGCCGCCGCCCGTCATGGCGCCCGTGGCGCCGGCCTCCAGGTCGGCCAGCAGCGTGATGGCTTCCTCGCCGTCCCAGGGGCCTTCTATCGCTTCGCCGCCCAGGGTGATCAGTTCGCGCAGCTTGCCCGCCGCACCGGCGGTTTCCATCTTGAAGTAGCTGACCTGCGCTATCTCCCTGGCCATGCGGGCCAGAAAGGCCGGCGACAGCGGCGTGCCCGCGGCCGGTGCGTCCTGGACCATGATGGGGATGTCGATGGCGTCGGACACGCCCTGGTAGAAGGCCTGCACCTGGGCTTCGCCGAAGCGGAAGGTGGCGCCGTGGTAGGGCGGCATGACCATGACCATGGCGGCGCCCATGTCCTGGGCACGGCGGCTGCGCTCGGCGCAGATTTTGGTACTGGTGTGCGTGGTGGTCACGATCACGGGAACGCGGCCGCCCACATGCTCCAGGGCCGTGCGCGTGAGGATTTCGCGCTCCTCGTCCGAAACCAGGAACTGCTCGGAGAAGTTGGCAAGGATGCACAGGCCGTCCACGCCCGAGTCGATCATGAAATCCAGGCAGCGCTTCTGGCTGGTCAGGTCCAGCGTGCCGTCCTCGTGGAAGGTGGTGGGCACGACGGGGAAGATGCCCCGGTAACGGGGATTGGAGAGTGCTGGCATGCTGCGTCTCCTCAATCGATGATGTGGAACTGGTCCAGATACTCGGTCTTGAGCGTGAGGCCCAGGCCAGGCACGTCGTCGCGCAGTTGCAGGAAGCCGTTGTCGGCAACCGGTTCGCCGTCGAAGATGTACCAGAACAGCTCGTTGCCGACTTCCACGTCGAAGATGGGGAAGTACTCGGCCATGGGCGAAGCCAGCGTGCTCATGGTCAGGTGGTAGTTGTGCATCTGGCCGGCATGCGGGATCACGGGCACTGAATAGGCTTCGCACAGGGCATTGATCTTGTGCGCCGCCGTGATGCCGCCCACGCGGTTGGTGTCGTACTGCACGACGGAGACGGCCTTCCTGTCCAGCAGCTGCTTGAAGCCGTAGAGCGAAAACTCGTGCTCGCCGCCCGAGATGGGAACGATGTTCATGGCGTTGAGCTCGGCGTAGCCGTCGATGTCGTCGGCGATCACGGGCTCTTCCAGCCAGCGCGGCTCGAACCTGGCCAGCTTGGGCAGCATGCGCTTGGCATACTCCAGGTTCCAGCCCATGTAGCACTCCAGCATCAGGTCGGTGTCGTAGCCGATCACTTCACGGATGGCTTCGACGGACTTGAGATTCTCCTTCACACCGTCCTGCAAATGGGCGGGCCCGTAGCCGAAGCGCATCTTGAAGGCCTTGAAGCCCTGATCCAGGAATTTCTGTGCTTCGTCCTGCATCTCTTTCAGGTCGGTGCGGTAGAGCTTGCTGTAGTAGCAGGGAATCTTTTCCTTGGTGCGCCCGCCCAGCAGCTTGAACACGGGCTTGTTCACGCTCTTGCCCAGGATGTCCCAGATGGCCAGGTCCACAGCCGAGATGGCGGCCATGGTCACGCCCTTGCGGCCCCAGGCATGGGTGGCGCGGTACATGCGCTGCCACAGGTATTCGTAGTCCCAGGGGTCCTGGCCGATGACCAGGGGCGCCAGGTACTCGTCGATGATGGCCTTGGCTATTCTTGGCGCCAGGGCCACGTTGCCCAGACCGATGATGCCGTCATCGGTTTCGATCTCGACCACGGTCCACGAATGGAAGCGGAAGGTGCTCATGGACTCGGTGTTGGAGTACACCAGATCCATGGCGTTGGAGCAGAAGTTGCCCTGGGGCGGAACGGTCTTGCCCTTCCATTCATAGACACGGGCGCGGACGGACTTGATCTTCATACAGACCTCGGAAGCAAAGAGTGGGTAGGACAGGCGGCCCAGGCCGCCCGGAAAATGGGCTCAGACAGTTGGGGCGACCTGGCGATCGCGGTGGGCGGCCCCCATGCGCGCGGCGATCTGCAGCGCCTGCCAGGTGGCTTCCACATTGGCCTTGCCCTGGCCCGCGATGTCGTAGGCCGTGCCGTGGGCCGGCGTGGTGATGGGAATCGGCAGGCCGCCCTGCACCGTCACCCCGCGCGAGAAGCCCAGCAGCTTGATGGCGATCTGGCCCTGGTCGTGGTACATGGTCACGATGGCCTGGTACTCGCCGGCCTGGGCCTTGAGAAAGATGGTGTCGGCCGGGAACGGGCCGTGGAACGGCGCATCGCTGGGCCAGTCGCGCGCCTGCAGGGCCTGGACGGCGGGCGCGATGATGTCGATTTCCTCGCGACCGCAGGTTCCGCCATCGCCGTTGTGCGGGTTGAAGCCGGCAATCGCCACCTTGGGAGCAGCCAGGCCGCTGGCGCGCAAGGCGTTGTAGATCAGCTCGGCCGCCTGGCTGATGCGCTCCTGGCTCAGATAGCCGGCCACATCCTTGAGCGGCACGTGGGAGGAAATGCGCGAGGTCCAGAGATCGCCCAGCGTGTTGAACTCGCAGAAGTAGCCGGTCACGCCCAGGTACTCGGCAAAGTGGTGCAGCTCGTCCTCGTGGCGCAGGCCGCCCAGCTTCATGGCCTGCTTGTTCAAGGGCGCAAAGCAGATGGCGTCGATATCGCCGGCCAGGGCCGCATCCATGCATTGGTCTAGCACCTGCAGTACCGAGCGGCCGCCTGCCGCCCCCACCTGCCCCTGCACCACATCGGCCTGGGCGATGGTGTCCACGGCCACAAAGGCCGGCAGCCGCGTGTCGGCACGCTCGCGCGCGGCAGACAGGCCGGCCAGCGCCGCGGTTGCCACCTGCAGTCCGGCGATACGCTGGCCCTGCTCCCAGAGCCAGGGATCGCCTATCAACACCAGGTTCGCCTGCTCGGTGGCTTGCGGCCTGGCCAGCAAACGTGCAATCAGTTCGGCGCCGATGCCGGAAGGATCGCCCAGGGTCAGGGCGACAACGGGAAGAGAAGCCTTGCTCATGCTCAGTCCAGCTTGATGTTGTTCTTGCGAATGATGTCGCCGAAGCGTTTGTACTCGGCGAGGTGAAAACTGCCGAAGTCGGCCTGGGCCATGGGCCGCAGCTCGGCACCCACGGCTTCGAGACGGGTCTTGGTCTCGGGCATGGCGATGACCTTGTTGACCTCGTCATGCACCTTCTGCTGAACCGCCTTGGGCGTGGAGGCCGGCATGTAGATGCCGTACCAGGCGCTGATCTCCACGTCGCGCAGGCCCGCTTCGGCCATGGTCGGCACCTGGGGCAGCTGAGGGTTGCGCTGGGGAGAAGTGACCGCCAGAGCGCGCAGCTTGCCGGCCTTGATCTGGCCTATGACCGAGGGCATGGTGTCGAAGCTCATCTGCACCTGGCCGCTGACCAGATCGACCAGGGCCGCGGCGCTGCCCTTGTAGGGCACGTGGGTGATCTGAATGCCTGCGGCATCCTTGAACACCTCGGCAGCGATATGCTGGGTGCTGCCCGTGCCGCTGCTGGCGAAATTGATCTGACCGGGATTCTTCCTGGCCATGGCCACCAGCTCCGCCACGGTGTTGGCGGCAACGGAGTTGCCCACCACCAGCACATTGGGCACCGAGCCGACAAAGGCCACGGGAACCAGATCCCGGTTGTTGTCATACCCCAGCTTGAGCAGATGCGGTGCGATGGCATGGGCCGTGACCACGCCCATGACCATGGTGTGCCCATCCGTGGCCTTGGCCGTCATGTCCACGGCCAGCGTATTGGAGACGCCGGGCCGGTTCTCCACGATCACCGGCTGCTTGAGCAGCGGCCCCAGTCGGTCGGCCACGGCGCGGGCCATGGCATCGGTGCCGCCTCCGGGCGCAGAACCCACCAGCATGCGCACGGGCTTGACGGGCCAGTTCGCAGAGTCCTGTGCCTGGACCTGCCAGGGCAGCGCGGCGGCGCCGCACAGGGCGGCTATGGAAAGTAGATGACGTCTTTGCACATTTGTCTCCTTGGCTTTTTTATTTCATCGCAGCCCGATCCTAGGGAAGCCGCTGATATGCGTAAACTGAAAGTTATTGATTAATCGATAACCTGAAGCAATAAGAAACCATGCCATGGGATCAATCGACAAACGCGACAACACGCCACAGCTGCTGAACCGGCTGCGCATGCGTCAGGTGGCCTTGATACTGGCCATTGACGAGCGCCAGACCTTGCGTGCAGCAGCGGCCGAACTCGGTCTGACCCAGCCGGCAGCCACCAAGATGCTGCAGGAGCTCGAAGACGCCCTGGGTCAGCGGCTGTTCGAGCGCGTGGGCCGCCGGCTGCAGCGCAATGCGGCAGGAGAGCGGGTGCTGGAATATTTCCGTTCGCTGCGCGGCAATATCGAGGCCCTGAATCGCGAACTGGGCGAGCTGCGCCAGGGAAGCTCCGGACGGCTGGCCGTGGGCAGCATCATGGCCGCCTCACCCGGGCGCCTCACCCAGGCCCTGCTGGAGCTGAAGCAGCAGTTGCCCCTGCTGGAGCTGGAAGTGGCCGTGGACACCAGTGATCGCCTGCTGGCCCAGCTGCGTGAAGGAGTGCTGGAGGTAGTCGTCGGGCGCATGACCAATGAAGCGGGCAGCGATTGCCGCTTTTGCCCGATCGACGACGAGCAACTGGCCTTCATCGTGCGCAAGGAGCATCCTCTGCTGTCGCTGCAGCGGCCCGGTCTGCAGGCCTTGCAGGGGCATGGCTGGGTGATGCAGCCGCCTGGCAGCCCCATGCGCAGCTTGATCGAGCAGGAGTTCCGCGAGCACAGTCTGCCGCTGCCGCGCGGCCTGATCGAAACCGGCTCCATACTCACCACCATCAATCTGGTGCGAAACTCGAATATGGTGGGCGTGATTCCGCGCACGGTGGCGGACCTTCATGCTGCCCACGGCATGCTGCATATCCTGCCGTATCGGACCAAGCACAGTCTGGAGGCCTACGGCAGCCTGGTACGCAAGGACAGGCCCATCAGCCGCTCGGCACAGATGTTCCTGGATCTGCTGCACCGTCACGATGCAGCAGCCTGAAGCGTGGCGTGGCCGGTCGTGACAAGCGGCCCTTTTTCAAGACCGTCAGACCAAGGCCGCTGAGGTTCGGTGAAAGACCCCGGTCCTCTGGAAGCACTGGCCGCCAGGGCCCGGCTCCCGGCACATGCCACATCAACCCCGAAGCATCGATGAATGAGTGCCGTGCCTGTTAGATACAACGCTTGCGGTATGCAAAACCGTCATGGACGTTGAACACATCAAGGCCTCGGAGCTGCTCTGGGGCCGTCCAGCACCGGCGATTAGGCCAGGGGCTTATGGCGTCTGCTCCTCATGGCAAAGGGCCTCGGCAATGCGTGCACGGATGGCCAGAAGACTCGCAGACCACCGCACATCAGTTACATGCTGACAAACGAAGGCCAGGGCTTTCGGCTGCTGTGTCAGCACGGCCCTGGCGCGCTCGTACTGCGCCGTGGCCTTGCCTAGTCACGCCGGCGGAAGCACAGCAATATATTCAAGAAACAGGATAGTCATCCCAATAAATTTGCTTATCAAATTTATTGCCGCCATCCAAACTGTCTTCAAGACATACGAAACCTGGAGACACCCGTTGAAGCAAACGATTTTCAGTGCGCCTGGGCATTTTTTCCGCCCCTCGCGTTCACACGCTGTGGTTATTGGCGGCGGAACAATGGGAGCCGATGTCGCGGTCGTCCTTTGCCGCGGAGCTTGCAGAACGACGGTGATCGAACCCGACGCCGACCGGGCAGCCAAAGTCCCTGAGCGAGTCCGTGAGGGATTGATCCAGCTGGGCGCGGCTCAGCACCTTGCCCGGCTGTCCGTCGTATCGTCCTTGGACGATCTTGACTGGAACTCTGTGGACCTGGTGATCGAATGCATCCCGGAGCGTTTGGACATCAAGCAAGCGCTTTTCAGGCAACTCGAGCAGCGCGCCCGCAAGGATGCATTGCTGGCCAGCAACAGCTCGAGCTTTCCCATCACCGCAATTGCACAAGGCCTGCCAACACAGGAACGCATGCTGGGTCTGCATTTCTTCATGCCTGCGCACCTGACGCCTCTCGTTGAAGTGGTGTGTGGCGAGGCGTCCCGCATGGAATGCGCAGAGAACCTTCATGCCTTCATGCACCAGTGCGGCATGGTTCCGGTGCTGGTCAGGAAGGATTTGCCAGGCTTTCTGGCGAACCGCCTTCAGCACGCGCTGGCTCGCGAGGCTTTTGCACTGATTGAAGCGGGCATTGCATCGGCCGAGGATGTAGATGCAGCCGTGCGCTTTGGCTTCGGATTCCGCTTTCTCGCAGCAGGTCCCGTGCTTCAGCGCGACCATGCGGGTCTGGAAGTCCACTGCGCCGCTGGAGCGACGATGTACCCGTCTCTGGCGGCCAACAAGGAGCCTAGCCCATGCCTGTCGCAAAGAGTGGCTGAAGGCAAGTTCGGCATGAAGTCCGGAGAAGGTTTTTTCAAGTGGACTCCGGAGAGCATCGCCCAAGAGAAACAGCGCTACCAGAGGACACTGCTGGCAGGTCTCGAACTTCTCAAAAGCGAACTGCCTGCCGTGGGCGATGCCGCCGAGCAAGAAGAAAGCGCATGATGAATACACCGCTGATCATCACCGTTGCCCCCAACGGAGCCTACAAGACCAGGGAGCAGCACCCCGAGGTTCCATTGACTGCCGCCGATCTGGCACAGACCGCCAAGGAATGCCTGGACTGCGGTGCGTCCATGATTCATATGCATGTGCGCAAGCCTGACGGCAGGCATTTGCTCGATGCCCACGCCTACCTTGAAGCCACTGCCGCAGTGCGCAAAGCGGTGGGCCAGGAACTGGTGGTTCAGGTCACCACCGAAGCGGCTCAGGTCTACCAGCCACACGAGCAGATGCGGGTCGCACGAGAAACGGCGCCGGAAGCGATCTCCGTCGGCTTGCGCGAGATACTCAAACCTGAAGTTCCCGAAGCGGATATCCACTCCTTCTTCACATGGCTCAAGCAGAGCAATGTGATGACCCAGATCATCCTGTATGACGTGGCGGACGTGCAGGCCTGGCAACGCCTGCGTGCAAGCGGCGTCATCCCGGAAAACAAATGGTTTCTGCTTTTTGTACTGGGCCGTTACTCTGCCGGTCAGACCTCTTCGCCCATCGATCTGCTGCCTTTCCTGAATGCCCATGACGATGTCTATCCATGGGCAATGTGCGCCTTCGGCCCTCAGGAAAATGCGTGCGCGATGGCTGCAGCCAGCCTGGGAGGGCATGCACGCGTCGGCTTCGAGAACAACCTGTTCCTGAAGAGTGGTGAGCCGGCGGCAAGCAATGCCGCCCTGGTCGCCCAGGTCTGCCAGGGGGCCGCAGCGCTGGGCCGTCCGCTGGCCGCAGCCGACGATATTCGAAGCCTGTTCCTAAACTGATCAGCACTTCAAGGCCGCAGCGCCTCTTGTGTCTTCAGGTAATGGTCTCTTGGAGGCACAAGATGCTCCGCCGTCAGACGGATCAGGCGCTCCCGCGAGCCCTCCCCCTGCGCCAGTACCGCCAGCAGCTCGTGATGCTCCTGTTGGGATTGCAGCTGACGCTCTCTGGACATCAGCGTTCCAAATCGAATCGCATGCGTTTGGCGGGCGAAGTCTTCGATGGATTGCGACAGGAAAACATTGCCGCATTGCGCAAACAACAGCCGATGAAACTCCTGGTTGGTCCGAAAAATGCCGCGCGGCTCCTGTTGCTGGATCGCTGCGTCGTGCCCGGCCTGAATGCGCCTGAGCTGCTCCAGGGCATCACGGTCCAGAGGCAGCGCAATTCTGCGCATCGCCTCCAGCTCGAGCAGCTCTCTCATTTCGTAGAGATGAATGACCTCGTCTCTGCTGAAGGCCTTCACCATGGAGCCAATATTGCGCCTGCGCTCAAGCAGACCAGCGCTTTCGAGCCGAGCCAGCGCGTCTCGCACCACATGGCGTTTGGCTGCGAATCTTTCCATCAGCTCGTCTTCAACAAGACGCACTCTGGGAGCCAAGAGGCCCAGAACGATGTCTTCCTCCAATGTCGCGGCAATCACGGATGCACCGTCCTCGGATGGACGGCGCTCCTTGGCAAAAGCGCCCGTCGGCATATGAACTTAACTCCTTGGAATCGAACCCTTGCGCTGCGTCGCAGTCAAGAAATCAAAGTCTGCGCCACGATCAGCCTGCAAAACAGTTTTCTTGAACAGATGCGCGTAGCCACGCTCTGCCGCAGGAACTTGAACAGGCTTGGCATTCTGACGCATAGCCAGCTCTTCCTCACTGACCAGCCATTCAATACAGCGCTCGCGCACCGACAGGCGAATTCTGTCCCCGGTTTGCACCCAGGCCAAGGGCCCGCCAATTGCCGCCTCGGGCGTCACATGCAGGACGATGGTGCCGAAAGCAGTGCCACTCATACGCCCATCGGAGACACGCACCATGTCTTTCACGCCTTGGGCAGCGAGTTTCTGGGGAATGGGCAGGTAACCCGCTTCCGGCATCGCCGCTCCTTTGGGGCCGATGTTCTTGAGCACCAGCACATCCTCGGCCCGGACATCCAGCTCGGGCGAGTCGATACGCGCGGCCAAATCCTCCGCATTCTCGAAGACAACGGCACGCCCTTCATGCTCCATCAGCTCGGGGTTGGCTGCGGACTGCTTGATGATGGCTCCTGCCGGGGCAAGATTGCCGTGCAGCACGGCAATACCGCCCTGTGGATACAAGGGAGCATCCAGAGTCTTCACCACATGCTGCTTGAAGCCGGGACCTGCCGCCTCCAGCTCCTCGCCCAGGGTGCGCCCCGTCACGGTCAGAGCATCGAGGTGCAGCAGGGGCTTGAGCTCTCGAAGCAGGGTATGCATGCCGCCTGCGGCATGAAAGTCCTCCATGTAGTGGTCGCCGGACGGCTTGAGGTCGAGCAACACCGGAGTATTGCGGCTCATGACATCCAAGGCCTTGAGATCCAGCTCGTATCCCAAACGACCTGCGATCGCTGCCATATGCACGATGGCATTGGTCGAGCCTCCCATGGCCAGCAGCACGCGCATGGCGTTTTCGAAGGCAGCTGGTGTGAGAATCTTGTCAATGCTCAATCCTGCACGCGCCATGTGCACGGCCACCTCACCGGATCGCTCTGCAACCCGGATTCGGTCGGCAGTGACCGCTGGAGGGGTCGCGCTGCCAGGAAGGCCAATTCCCAGAGCTTCTGCGATACAAGCCATCGTGCTGGCAGTGCCCGCCACCGAGCAGGTGCCCACACTGGCAACGAGCTGATTGTTGACGTCGGAAATTTCCTCCGCATCAATTTCTTCGGCACGGAATTTGCCCCAGTAGCGTCGGCAATCGGTGCAGGCCCCCACTCTTTCGCTTCGATGCGATCCGGTGAGCATGGAGCCGGTCACCAGCTGAATCGCCGGCAGTCCGACCGAAGCCGCACCCATCAGCTGGGCCGGCACCGTTTTGTCACACCCCCCGATCAGCACGACCGCATCCATGGGCTGCGCTCGCAGCATCTCCTCTGTGTCCATGGACATGAGGTTGCGCAGATACATGCTGGTCGGCTGGGAAAAGCTCTCGTGCAAGGAGATGGTAGGGAAGTCCATGGGCAGCCCGCCGGCCATCAGGATGCCGCGCTTCACCGCCTCAATCAGTTGCGGCATGTTTCCGTGACAAGGGTTGTAGGAGCTGCCGGTGTTCGTGATACCGATCACAGGCCTGTCCAGCGCCTTGTCGGTATAGCCCGCTCCTTTGATGAAGGCCTTGCGCAAAAAAAGAGAAAAGCCGCGATCACCGTAGTTGGTGAGTCCTTTGGAGATGCCGCTCGATGCGGCTTCCGGATGAATCGTGGCTTGCTGGTCTGGCTTGTTCGTCATGGAAGGGTTAACCATTGTTGATGCACTGATTATTAATAATATTATTGATTAAAAGAAAAATCGAGCGCTCGAACAAGAAAGCGCATACCTGAAAACCCTAAGGAGACTTCATGAAACCCACAGACCCCGTCAATCCGGGCATGTACCGCCGCAAGCTCGTTAACCTGCTTGCAACCGCCCTCGTTGCAGCCGGCGCATCGGGAGCAGCCAGTGCGCAGACCGACTACCCCAACAAACCCGTGAGGCTGGTGGTTCCCTATGCGCCGGGCGGAGCGACCGATGTCATTGGCCGCGTTCTCGCCAAACAGCTTTCAGATCAGCTCGGGCAGCAGTTCGTCGTCGATAACCGTGCCGGAGCTGGCGGCAGTCTGGGGGCGGGTCAAGTTGCCAAATCACCTGCCGATGGCTACACCTTGCTGATGGGCGCCTTCACAAGCCACACCATCAATGCAGCACTGACGCCTGCGGTGACTCCTTTTGACATCCACAAGAGCTTCGCGCACATCTCGGTGGTTGGCAGCGTTCCGCTGGTATTTGTAGTCAATCCCAATGTTCAGGCGAAATCCGTCAAGGAACTGGTCGCCCTCGCCAAGGCCAGCCCTGGCAGCGTCACCTTCGCTTCCGCAGGCAATGGCTCGCCCCAGCATCTCTCGATCGAGATGTTCAAGCGCCAGACGCAGGTGGAAGTCGTGCATGTACCCTACAAAGGCAGCGGCCCCGCTCTTTCCGACCTGCTCGGCGGTCAGATCAATGCCATGATTGACACCGTTCCTGCCGCACAAAGCCAGATCAAGGCAGGCAAGCTCCGAGCCCTGGCCACCACCACCAAAGAACGCGTCGCCTCGGTTCCAGATATCGCTACCGTGGTGGAAGCCGGATTTCCAGACATGCAGGTCAGCTCCATGTTTGCGCTCACGGCTCCTGCAGGAACGCCAGTTGCAGTCATTCAGAAGATCAATTCGGCGCTGAAAGTGATTCTGTCCAAGCAGGATGTCAAGGACTCCATGCTTGCCCAGGGCGCCATTGCCACCTACAACACGCCTGAAGAGTCGGCCAAGATCATCAATGCCGAGTACGCCAAGTGGGCCAAATTGATCAAAGACAGCGACATCAAGGCTGAATAAGCGCAGATGGCGGAGCTGCAAAAAGCTGCAGCTCCGCTACCTATACTGCTGTGGTGGAAGCCAATCTATCAACCAAAGACCTGAGGGCGGTGGTCGCTCTGAGCCAGACCAAGAGCTTTGGCCAAGCCGCGCTCCAGGTTCACCTCTCGCAGTCTGCGCTGTCGGCCCTGATTGCGCGTGTAGAAGCCCAGATCGGAGCAAGACTGTTTGAGCGCACTACTCGCGCCGTCGAGCTGACCGATGCGGGCCATGTCTTTATCGCCCATGCCCAGGAGATCTTGCGCGATACGCAGCGTGCCTTGCGCGCCGTGACGGACACCGTACAGCTCAGAACTGGTTCGGTGACGGTTGCTGCACTTCCCTCTCTGGCCGCCTCGCTGCTGCCAAAGGTCTTTGCCGAATTCACGCGGATTCACCCCGGGGTGCGCCTTGCCTTGCTTGATACCTTGTCGGGGGCAGCGTTTGATCTTGTTCGTGATGGCAAGGTCGACTTTGCACTCACTGCAGCCGATCCCAAACAGGAAGACCTCGCCTATGAACAACTGATGGAAGACCAGTTCTTTATCATCTGTCCCGATGACCATCCTCTATCCAGGCAGGCAGGTCCCATCCCGATCGAGACCACCCTGGACTACCCGCATGTCTCCATGCCAAGCTCTGCCAGCGTGCGCCAGTACATTGATGCGGATCTGCTCTCAAAAGGGCTTTATTTCGCTCCTGTCTTTGAAGTTGACCATATAGCAACCATAGGAGCTCTGGTCAGTGCGGGCCTGGGCATCAGCGCGCTACCCGAAACAGCCATATCGCTGCTACAGGCCGACCGCCTCGCGCAGATTCCCTTGTCGGCCCCTGGAATTCAACGTCCTTTGGGCATAGTGATGCGCCGCCACGCACCTCGAAGCTCGGCTGCTAGGAAATTAGAGACATTAATCAGAGCGAGCCTGCAAAACCTGGCCTCTCATTCCAGCTAGAGCACCGCTCCGGAGGCCGGAAAAGACAGAGATCGAAGGGAATGTAAGAAATTCTCCATGAATCGCTACAAACCGCCAGCGCCATCAGAAAACCAACAAAAGCTGTGGGAACTTTGTCTTTAGCACTCTCTCTAACGGAGTGCTAATATGAAGATCATGGAAGAAAGGAAACCTGCAATGAAAACTGCCTCCGGCTCCATTGCTACTGCCTTGGCGCCCGCGAACCCCTGGGCGCTGGTACCTCCGCTGGGCAACCTGGATGCCTATATCTCGGCGGTCAATCGTATGCCAATGCTCACCCTTGAGGAAGAGCAGGACTACGCTCGCAAGCTCAAAGAACACAATGATCTGGACGCCGCCGGGCGTCTGGTGATGTCTCACCTGCGTCTGGTCGTCTCCATCTCGCGCCAGTACCTGGGCTATGGCCTGCCTCACGGCGACCTGATTCAGGAAGGCAATGTGGGCCTGATGAAGGCTGTCAAACGCTTCGACCCCGATCAGGGTGTGCGTCTGGTCAGCTACGCCATGCACTGGATCAAGGCGGAAATCCACGAATACATTCTGAAGAACTGGCGCATGGTCAAGGTCGCCACGACCAAGGCCCAGCGCAAGCTGTTCTTCAATCTGCGCTCGATGAAGCATGAGCTGAAGTCCGATGCCGCCATGGCCGACGATGAACTGGCCCTGCGCGAAACCCTGACCTCGAACGAAATTGACGCTGTCGCTGCCAAGCTCAACGTCAAGCGCGAGGAAGTCATCGAGATGGAAACCCGTCTGGCCGGCGGCGATGTGCTGCTGGATCCTTCTCCCAGCGACGACGGAGAGCAGGCCTTCGGCCCCATCGCCTACCTGGCCGACGCCAGCCACGAGCCTACCGCCATGCTTGAATCGCGTCAGCGCGATCATCTGGCGACCGATGGTCTGGTCATGGCCCTGGAGGGCCTGGATGACCGCAGCCGCCGCATCGTTGAAGAGCGCTGGCTCAAGGTCAATGACGACGGCTCCGGCGGCATGACGCTGCATGAGCTGGCTGCCGAATATGGCGTGAGCGCCGAGCGCATTCGCCAGATTGAAGTAGCCGCCATGAAAAAGATGAAAAAAGCGCTGGCCGAGTTTGCGTAAACGCCAACTTGCGCACCAGGGCCTTAAAAGGCTGAAATGTTGAACCTCAAACCCGGATAATTTCCGGGTTTTTTATTTTTCGGAATCGATGCATGTTTTCATGCACAGCGATCACCCATCAAAAATTCAAAAGAGACCTGCCATGCCTATTCGCACTTCGCAAATTCTGAAGAATCTGTCCCGCCGCAGCCTGATTGCTGCAGGCGTCACCATGATGGCGACTGCCATGGCTCCAGCCGCCATGGCGGCTGACAACTGGCCCGACAAGCCCCTGCACCTGATCGTGGGATTCCCCGCCGGCTCCTCGCCCGATCTGAGCGCGCGCGCACTGGCCGAGCCTCTGGAAAAAAAGCTGGGCCAGACCATCATTGTGGAAAACCGTGTGGGTGCAGGCGGCAATATCGCCGGTGAATACGTGGCCAAGGCCGACGGCTACACCTTCAGCGTGATGATCAACGGCAATATGACCATTGCCAAGATGCTCAACCCCGCTGTGCGCTATGACCCCATCAAGGATCTGCAGCCCGTGAGCCTGATCGGCGTGGCGCCGCTGGTGCTGGTGGCCCCGTCATCGGCCCCGCAAGGCAAGGCCTTCATGGAAGCGGCCGCCAAGGCTGGCGACAAATGGAGCTATGGCTCTCCCGGCGTCGGCACCGTGGGCCACCTGGGCATGGAATTGCTCAAGAGCCGATCGGCCATCAAGGCCGTACATGTGCCCTATACCGGCTACCCACAGGTGTTCAACGGCATTCAGGGCGGCGATTTGAAGCTGTCCATGCTGCCTCCGGCACTGGCCATGGCGCAGATTCAGGCCGGCAAGCTGCATGGCATTGGCGTGACTTCTGCCGCACGCAGTCCGCTGGCTCCCGGCCTGCCCAGCCTCAAGGAACTCGGCGTCAACAACTTCGACCTGGAAATCTGGAACGCAGTGGCAGCGCCCAAGTCCATGCCCAAGGCCCATGTGGACAAGCTGGCGGCAGCCGTCAGCGAGATCGTGCGCACGCCAGAAATGCGCCAGAAGCTGTCCATGCAAGGCTGGCAAGCCGTGGGCAGTTCGCCCGAAGGCCTGAGCAACCGCATCCAGCAGGATGTGAAGGCCCTTGGCACCATCATTCGCGAGCAGGGCATCACGGCACAGTAAACACGCCCCCCTGAGCCGCTTTGCGGCTTCCCCCGAAGGGGGACGACAGCCTCGCTGCGCGGCGGCGCTTGCTCGCTGTCACGCAGATGACGTGCGCCAGTTTTGCTCCATCCCACACGCTGAAGCTACTCCGGGTATCAACGAGAGCTACCGCAGCGTCCTTTATCATGCGCCCGACAGGCATGGGTTTACGCTATGCCGTCGGGCGCATTGTTGTTTCTGGAGCAGCGCCACCGCTTTTGGAGCCTTCATGGACGCTGGTACCTGGTTCACGCAGCTCAATGCCTGGCAAGTCATGGCCTTGGGTCTGGTTTTTTTCGGGGGTATTTATCTGCTGGGCGGCCTGCTCATGGCGGCACTGACAGCGGCCCTCGCGCGCGCGGGCACAGGCAGACCGCTCGACACGCGCCCGCTCAAGCCCGAGCAGCTAAAGCGTGAATGGCGCCAGTCCTTTCATTCCATACTGATCTTCGGCATCGGCATGATCGTTCCCTGGGGTCTGCTGCAGCTGGGCTGGGCCCAGCTCTCGCCCACGGCCAGCGCCGGACGCATTGCGCTGGAGATCTTTGCCTTGCTGATCTGGAACGATGTGCACTTCTGGATCAACCACCGCCTGCTGCACACGCGCCGCCTGGTGCGCTATCACGGCGACCATCATCGCTCCGTGGTGACCACGCCCTGGTCCACCTACAGCTTCCACCCCATCGAAGCTCTGATGCTGGGCAACATCATCTTGCTGCCCATGCTGGTGCATGACTTCTACTTCTGGTCGCTGGCCTCGGTACCAGTGCTGAGTCTGATCCTGAATCTGATCGGCCATTCCAACTATGATTTTTTCCCCGAGGTCTCCGACACGCACCCGCTGGCTGCCAGCCGCCGTCACCATCTGCACCACGCACGCCCCGCCGGCAACTATGGCTTTGCTCTGGCCTTCATGGACCAGATCATGGGAACGCGGGTCACGGACAGCGCTCCCCAAGGCCCTCGTCGCTGAATGAACAGGCGCCGCTATCCCGCCCTGCGTCATTGGCGCGACTGGCAATCCGTCCTCTACATGCTGCTGCTGCCGCTGCTGGTATGGTGGCAATGGACGCAGGGCTTCAGCTTCATTCTCTACGGCGTCGAGCTGTTTCTGACCCTGGGTGTGGGCGTGATCCACCACAACCACACCCATGCGCGCATGTGGCGGGGGCGCCGGACCAACCGCCTGACCGATTACTGGCTGACCTTGCTTCAAGGCCATCCCACCTTTGTGTTCTGGCCCGCTCATGTGGCCAACCACCACCGCTTTCGCCACGGACCGCGCGATCTGGCGCGCACCTACCGGCCCGAATGGGGTGGCGATACCAACCATCTGTGGGGCTACCTGATTCACCCGGTGCAGGCGGCTTTCGTGCTGTATCCGCTGTTCTTTCGGTGGCTGAACAATCTGCGTCTTCACTGGCCCGGAGCCTTTCGCTACTGCATGGGGCAATACCTGTTGTGGCTGGGCAGTTGGGGCTTTTTTCTCTGGCTGGACTGGCAGAAGGCCCTGATTTTCATCATCGTTCCCCAGTTGCACGGCCTGCACTGGCTGCTGGCCACCAACTATCTTCAACATGCCCACGCCGATGGAAGGCCGCTGACCAGAGCACAGCGCAATACTCCGGGTATCGAGCTGAACTACGCGCGCAACTTTGAAGGCCTGGTCAACCCCCTGCTTTTTAATATTGGCCTGCACACCGCGCACCATGAATGCCCGCATGCCCATTGGTCCGAGCTCAGCGGACTGCATGAGCGCATTTACCGCCAACGGGTCACTCCCGCATTGAACGAAGGTGGCCTGCTGCCTTATATGGGACGCGTGTTTGTATTGGGTCTGGTCTGGCCCGCGGCAAGAACCGAGCCGCAGATGCCGCCCGACGCTGTGAAGTAAAAACCTGTTGAGGATCTATGCCCGTCGCCTATTCCAAGGTCTATCTGCAATCTGCCGGCATGTTTCTGCCTGGCGCCCCGGTGGACAACGCTGGCATGGATGCGTTTGTCGCACCGCTGAACCGCATCTCCGAGCGCATCAAGCGCCGCATCCTGGCCGAGAACGGCATCCAGACCCGCCACTACGCCATTGATGGTGAAGGCCAGACTGTCTTCAGCAACGCCCGCATGGCGGCCGGCGCGATCGAGGAGACCCTGGCCCTGGCTGGCAAAAAGCTCTCCGACATCGGCTTTCTGTCCAGTGGCTCCTCGGGGGGCGATGCACTGATGCCCGGCTTTGCCAGCATGATTCAGGGCGAGATGGCCGCCCCGCCCATGGAAACGCTGTCCGTGCATGGAGTTTGCGCCGCCAGTGTGGGTGCCATGCAAGCTGCAGCCATGGCCGTGGAAAGCGGCGCCCATGCGCTGGCCCTGTCGGTGGCCAGCGAAATGCCTTCGCGTCTGTTCAAGCGTTCACGCTTTGCGGCCCAGGGCTATGACACCGACTTTGACGCCCACTTTCTGCGCTGGATGCTGTCCGACGGCGCAGGCGCCGTGTTGCTGGGCGGCCCCAAGGCCCTGCCTCAGGCCAACGGGCTGCGCCTCAAGCTCAGGTGGACGCACCAGCGCAGCTTTGCCGGCGACTACCCCGTGTGCATGCAGCTGGGCATGACGGCCGATCGCGGCAAAAGCCATCTGGACTTCCCTGCCTGGAGCGATGCCGAGGCCGCAGGCGCTCTGGCACTGCGCCAGGACATTCGCCTGCTGCCGCATCTGTTCGATGTCTGCATTCACGAATATGCAGCCCTGGCCCACCAGGGCTGGGTGCCCGAACGCGGCATCGACCACTTTCTCTGCCACTACTCGTCGGAGCGCTTCATTCCCGTGGTCGACGAGTTGCTGGGCAAGGCCCAGCTCAGCATTCCACGCGAGCGCTGGTGGAGCAATCTGGCCTGGCGCGGCAACACGGGTGCCGCCTCCATCTTCATCATGCTGTCGGAGTTTCTGCAAAAACAGGGCCAGCACCTGAAAGCCGGCGACACCGTACTGTGCTTCATCCCCGAGTCGGGCCGTTTCACCGCAGGCTACATGCTATGGGAAGTAGAGCTTGATACGCATACGCAGAAAGCGATTGATGTCAATTTCCCTCAAAAATCCGTGCAGACTCCGGCGCAAGCCGATGATGCGCTTCCAGATGTTTCGGGCATCGCAGCACCGCATGACCCGGCCACCGCTCCAGCGCAGTTGGCGCCGCTGCTGACCGAGCTGGCCAGCATCTGGCAGGACTACCGCAGCAATGTCTGGCGCACTCCCCTGCTGCAGCGCATGCGCACGCGCCGGTTGCAGATCACCGACTATCTGCGCTGGATGAGCCACTGGATTCCCCAGGTGCGCGAAGGCAGTCTGTGGATGCGAGAAGGCGCGGCCTCGCTGACCGGAGACTACGCCACGCTGGCCTCGCTGATCGACCTGCATGCAGGTGAGGAGCAGAACGACTTCAAGATTCTGCACAGCGACTATCTGAAGGCCGGCGGCACCGAGACCGACATCAACCGACTGCGCCGCAACCCCGGCGGCGAAGCGCTCAATGCCTATCTGCACAGCCTGGCTGCCACGCCCAACCCGGTCGGCCTGCTGGGCGCCATCTACATCATCGAAGGCACGGGTCAGCGCATCGTTCCGAGCCTGCTGCCCCTGCTGCGCCAGAGCCTGCCGCTGCCGCCCGATGCCTTCCGCTTTCTCGAGTACCACGGCGCCAACGACGAGAACCATCTGGAGCGCTGGCTGCTGGCCGTGCAGATGGCACTGGAGCTGGACAGCGAAGGCACGGCCCAGCAGGCCATACTGCAGACCGCACGCAACACCGCAGCCATGTACCTGATGCAGTTTCAGCATGTGCTGACCGAGCGCTAAACAGAAACAGCAAGAAGCACCGCGAGGAGCCATGAAGAACGAATTCAACGACCATGTCTGGGACGAGCGCGACCCCAGTCCCTGGCTGGCGCTCTACCTCGACCAGAGCACGCCTTTGCCCGATGACGTCAAGGCCGCCTGGCTGCGCGACTGCAGCAGCAGCTCGCGCCAGTTCTTTCTGCCCGCCATGCGGCCGCTGGCGCGGCTTTCCATGATCATCATTCAGGCGCTGAAGATCTTTCTGCCCAAGCGCTGGTCGCACTCCATGCTGCTGCACCGCCTGCTGGCCTTCGGTATGAAGAAATTTCTCTCTCCGGAGGCCAACTGGCTCATCATGCGCCACTTTCATCTGGGCTCCCAGGTACTGGCCTTCGTCGCAGCCAATGCCCCGACCAAGGTCAGCACCGCACCCTTGATGCCCATGGAAATCGACGATGTGAAGGACGAGCTGTTTCTCAAGCACGACCTCAACCTCTTCAACTTCGTGATCCGCCTGAACAAGGCACTGCGCGAGAACGGGCAGGAGCTGGTGCCCGTGGCCGAGCCCGACTTCTCCATGATCCGCGAGCCCAATCTCAGGCTCGAAGACATGCCGCGCGGGCGCTTCAACGTCATCGATCTGCAAAGCGCCATCGAGCTCTACACGCCCATCTACCAGTTGCTGCTGACCGACAACGACTTCTGGCGCGCCAGCAACTCGCTACAGCTCGACGAAACCGTTGCCATCTACTGCGCCAAGATCCTGGCCTCGCCCGAGCATCTGGTGCTGCTCAACAACAAGCATCCCATGGTGCCGCTTTCCACCCTGTATGCAGCCTACCGTCTGGTGCTGCACGGCCTCTCCACCGAGATGCTGCACTCGCTGCTGACACGCATGGCCAACGGCGAGCACCCCATTCCCGCGCGCGAGCTGGCCAAGATGCACCGGGCCGCCGAGACGGTGATGGATCAGACCGCCGCACAAAGCTGAACCATGGACCCACGAAGCAACCGCATCACAGGCGTTCGCATCGACGAGCAGACCATCTGGCTTGCACTCGCGGATGGACGTGAACTGGCCGAGCCCATCAAACGGCATATCCGCCTGAAAAGCGCCGCGCCCGAGCAAAGGCTGCACTGGGTTCTGACCGATGAGGATCACGGTCTGAACTGGCCGGCACTGTGGCAGCCCTCTGCAGCGGGCATGGTCAGCGTCTGGGACCTGGATCAGGACAGTCTCTACAACCAGGCTATGGGCGCGCTGCTCGCCGCCCAATGGGACATCACCCGGATATCCCGTCTCCAGCATGAGCTGGTGGCTCTGTGGCGCATGGAAGCCGATATCAACAACGGCGGCTTTCTGCAGTTTCTGGGCAACTGGGGGCTGGCCAACCATCGGCTCAGCCTGGAGGCTCTGCAGGCCATAGGCGCGCCCATCACGCGCCAGTGTCTGCAGGACATGTTTGCGGTGCTCAAGCGCTTCCAGGAGGAGCCAGAAAATGTGGACTACTCCGATCTGCCTGCACTGCTGACGGATGCCGAGCATGAGCAGTTGCAGGAGCTGGAAGAAGCCTTCTGGGACTACCCGGAGCCCCTGAACAAGCTGGTGGTCATGCACTACGGACCCGCCCAATGAAATCTGAAAACAAATCCGGCAAGACCTATTCGCTGGCGTTTCGCAAGGCTCTGGTGGACGAAGCGCTGAACCGCACACCCGGCGGCGGCTTTCCGGAACTGGAAAAGCGCCACCGCCTCAAGCCCGGAACCCTGTTCGGCTGGGTCGAGGAGCTGGGTCCGACACCGCCGCCCGCGCCTTTTTCCGCACTGCATTTCTGGATCGGCAACACGCCGCTGGGCGAGGCGGAGTTTGGCCGCTACTTCGACTATGCAGACAGCTACTGGGAGCTGGAAGTCGAAGGTATCGAAAGCAGCCGCGAAGATGTCACGGGCTGCGGCTTCTGCCGGGATCTGGGCAGGAAGTTTCTGTTCGACGAAGACCTGCTGCTGATGATCTGGCTGCCCGAGCCTGTTCCTGTCGCCGCCTTGGTGCGCCACAGCACTCTCGACTCCGACGCATCCCTCGCGCTCATCGTGCAGGCCTGCGAGGCACGGGGCATTGAGACTGCCAACGCCATGTTTGTCTATGCCGACCCCACCGAGCCAATCACCGAGCCGGACAAGCTCTACAACGGATTGCGCTACATAGGCCTTTTTGACGACTGACGCAGTTTCGACGTTTTTTCATCTTCTTCATGCACGACTTTATTGCCGAGATTTCGCAGCAATGGCTGCAGCTGCCGGATTGCCGGGCCGAACACCAGGACGTGGCCAGAACACGCGTTACCAGCGGCGTGGTAGCCGGCTGCATGGAAGTCGAGTTTTTTGTGCACCGCAATGGCAACGGTGCCTTCTCGGCCACCCGCTATGAGGAGGCCATGCAGCTTGGCGCCGAGCACAGGCTGCATGCCTGGATCACGCTGCGCGATGCTGCCACAGAGGCCATCCACCATGAAGTCAGCTGCAACCCCGGGCGCTTTGCACAGCTGCTGCACGAATGGCGCACTGCACCTGATGCGGCACCGGCGCAAGTCACCATCCGGACCACGGCCTTCACTCCATCTCTTGCGGAGACTGCAGCCCGTGCCCCGTCAATGGGTCAGGATCTGAACCTCGGCCTGCTGGACCAGCTCGCGGATTCCCAGCAGGCGCTTGAACGGCTCAAGGCCGATGTATCCGCTGTCGACCTCATGCGCCTGCTTCAATCCTGGCCGCGCGATGATCGCGGGCGACTGGCGGCACGCACCACCGCCGTGCTCGCGGCCTATGGCCCCGCCAGCCGCAAGCGCCAGCCCTGCCTGCTGGCTCGATCGGTGATGCAGTCAAATATGCCCGGCTGGCAATTGCTTCTATCGTCCGAATTTCTCTACAACTGCCGCCATCAATGGAGCGATGCCCGCTGGCTATGGTCGTCAGCAGACGCCCCCAAGGACGCCGCGCTGGAGCGCAAGGCACGCCAGCTGATGGCGCAGGGCAGGATCAGCGAGGCCTGCGCACTGTATGGCGTCGAGCTGCACGAGCGCGTGCGAAGACTGTCCGCAGGCCAGTCATTCCAGCGCTTCTCGCCCGTGCCAGAGCCTTGGGTGCAAGAGCTGCAAGCGGCGCTTCTGCAACTGGCACCATGGCGTCTCACAGCCGGGCTGCAGCGCATACAGGAGCATCTGAGTCAGGCCAACCGCAAGCCGCCCAAGCCCGGCAGCTGGGAGCGCAAGCTGTTCTGGTTTTCGGGTCAGCGGCAGCAGGCACGCTGGGGCCCCGGTGTGCGCCTCGACAAGCAGGGCAAGCCGGTACTGGACCTGATCGTCACCGCATCCAACGAGCATTTTCCCGAGCCTGACTGGAAGCAGTAGCCACACTCTTTGCGTCACGCCGCCAGCCAGTCCCGCACCTGCTCGGCAGGCATGGCGCGCGAATGCAGCCAACCCTGGAAAAACTCGCAGCCGATATCGCGCAGCAGCTGCAGCTGATCGGCCTCTTCGACGCCTTCGGCCACCACCTCCAGATCCAGTGCATGGGCCATATGCACAATGCCACCCATCAACCTGTCACGGCTGGGCGAGGGAAACAGGAATTCCCGCCCCAGCTTGACGCGCTGCAGCGGCAAATACTGCAGATAGGCCAGTGAAGAATGGCCGGTGCCGAAATCATCCAGTGCAATCGTCACCCCCAGCCGCGCCAGCCCCTGCAGCACCTCACACCCCTGATCGGGATTGATCATGGCCTGGGACTCGGTCACCTCCAGCTCCAGCCATTGCGGCGGCACCTGATAGCGCTGCAGACAGCTTCTGACCTGCTCGACCAGATTCACCTGCCGCAGCTGATAGGCAGAGAGATTGACCGCCACCCGCAACGGCGTACCAGCCTTGAGCCACAGGGCGATCTGCTTGCAGGCGGCGTCCAGCACATAGTTGCCCAGAGCCACGATCTGGCCCGAAGCCTCGGCCACCGGAATAAAGCGCGCCGGACTGACATTGCCCAGCAGCGGATCATGCCAGCGCAGCAAGGCCTCCACCGCCACCACCGTGGCGCCCTCGACCTTGACCTGGGGTTGGTAATGCAGCTGCAGGCCACCATAGCTGAGCGCCATGCGCAAGCGCTCGGCCAGTTGCACACGCTCGGCCATTTCCTTGCCCATGCCGGGTTCGAAAAACACCGCGTGGCCGCGTCCCTGGGCCTTGGCGCTGTACATGGCCATATCGGCGAAGCGCATCAGGTCGTCGCCGGTCTGCGCATTGTCGGGATAGAGGGCAATGCCCACGCTGGCACCGAAATCCAGTGCCAGCCCGTCGTGCCTGAAGGGGATGGAGAGCGCCGCCAGTATCTGCTCGCTCCAGAACCGGGCTCGGGTCGCGTTCTCGCCCACCAGCAGCACCATGAATTCGTCACCCCCCAGGCGCGCCAGAGTGCCTTCGCTGCGCAACTGGGACTTCAGCCGCCTGGCGACCTCTCTCAGCAGTTGATCACCAGCGGCATGTCCGTAGCCGTCGTTGATGGCCTTGAAATTGTCGAGATCCAGCTGCAGCAGGGCCAGGGCCTCGCCCCCGGCCTGCGCCAGCTTGAGCTGCTCCTGCAGCTCCTGGCCGAACTGCCAGCGATTGTTGAGTCCGGTCAAGGTGTCCTTGGTGGCCTGGAACTTCAGGCGCTGCTGCATCTGATGCAGCTCGGTCACATCGCGCACAAAGGCAATCGCCAGGCCTTTGTCGTCATCCCCGAAATAGCCCAGGGCAATGTCCACCGGCACGGCATTGCCCTGCTTGCGCTGCAGCCACAGCACGCCGCCCAGACCCATGGGCCGGCGCGATGGCCGGGAAAAATAGCTGTTCAGATACTGGCCATGCCCTGCCTGAAACTCGGGCGGCAGCAGCATGTCCAGCATCCGGCCTTCGAGCTCGTCGCGCTCATAGCCGGAGATGGCCAGCATGGCGGCGTTGGCCGTCACCATCTTCCCGTCACGTTCCACCAGCAAAATGCCGTCGGGCGCGGCGTCCAGCGCCTGGCGCTCGCGCCGGCTCAACATGACGGAAAGACTCACCCCCTCCTGCCGGGCCGACATGGCTAGTCCCAAACGGCGCTGGCAATCCGCCAGCGCCAGTTCAGACACGGGTTTGAGCATCGAGGAAAAAGGGCACTCGGCCATACGCAAGCTCCAGACATCCACTCTGGCGTTCCTGCGTGCAGCCACTCTCCATGCCGCATCCACGGCCTGCATGCCCGGCTTCCGGAAGCCGGATCGAGCCTTGCCAAGTGTTTGAAGGCGCCCACTATGCGCGCGGCATCACGGGCTCCCCTTGCGCTATATCAAACACCAACATGTAACAACAGATTTCAAGAAACTCCGGCACCCGTGGCCCATGCGGCCCTGGGTGCTTTGCTTCAGCCCAGCAGTGCCTTGACGTCCTGGGTCAGCAGCTGCGGTCCCGCGCCATAGCGCTCGTACACGCGCAAGCGGCCCTGGGGATCGAAAAGATAGGTGCCAGCCGAATGGTCCAGGGTGTAGGTGCCTTCGACCTTGCCTGGCACCTTCTTGAAGAAGATCTTGAAGTCCTTGGCCACGGCTGCAATTTCGTCGGCCGTACCGCTCAGCCCCACAAAGCTCTCGTCGAAGTTGGCCAGATAGGCCTTGAGCACCTCCGGTGTGTCACGCTCGGGGTCCAGCGAGACAAACACGGCCTGCAGCTTGTCGCCATCGGCGCCCAGCGCCTGCTTGACCTCAAGCAGTTCCTGCAGCGTGGTGGGGCAGACATCGGGGCACTGGGTGTAGCCGAAGAACACGGCCACCACCTTGCCCGAGAAGTCCTTGAGGCTGCGCTTCTTTCCGTCGACATCGGTCAGCGGAATGTCCTTGGCGTAGTCTGCGCCCGTCACATCCACGCCCTGAAATTTGGGCTTGCTATCGTCCTTGCAGGCGGTCAGTGCGAATGCGGCCGTGCAGGCCAGTGTTGCGGCGCCCATCGCGCGCAGCGCAGCTCGTTTATCCATGGTCGGTCAGGCTAGGTAGTGATCCACCAGCAGCGCGGCAAACAGCAGGCTCAGGTGGATCAGTGAAAAGCGGAAGGTCTTGCGTGCCAGCGCATCCGAGTAGTTGCGCAGCAGTGCCCAACCATAACCGCAAAAGCCCAACCCCAGAATCACTGCGGCAAAAAGGTAGAGATAGCCGCTCATGCCCACCACAAAAGGCAGCAGACAGCCGGCAAACAGCACCAGGGTATAGAGAAACACTTGCAGCCGCGTGAAGGCATTGCCATGCGTGACCGGCAGCATGGGCAGACCTGCGCGGCGGTAGTCCTCCACGCGGTACAGCGCCAGCGCCCAGAAATGCGGCGGCGTCCAGAGGAAGATGATGAGAAACAGCAGCAAGGCCTCATGGCCGACCTGTCCAGTCATCGCCGCCCAGCCCAGCACGGGCGGCATGGCGCCCGATGCCCCGCCGATGACGATGTTCTGCGGCGTCAGGGGCTTGAGCACCAGGGTGTAGATCACGGCGTAGCCGATGAAGGTGGCCAGCGTCAGCCACAACGTGAGCACATTCACCGCCAGCAGCAAGACGGCGGAACCTGCGGCGCACAGCAAGGCCGAAAACAGCAGGGCCTGGGAATGCGAGAGCTCGCCGCGCGCCGTGGGCCGCCAGGCCGTGCGCTTCATGCGCGCATCGATACTGCGCTCGACCAGGCAGTTGAACGCCGCTGCCGCCGCGGCCACCAGCCAGATGCCTGTGCAGGCCGCCAGCATGCGGCCCCAGTCCTGCCAGCTGGGAACGCCAGGCACAGCCAGCACCATGCCGATGAAGGCGCAGAAGACGATGAGCTGCACCACCTTGGGCTTGGTCAGCGCGTGGTACTGCGCCCAGCGCGAGGAAGCCGCCATGGCGTCTGGAACAACCACTTTCAACTCCGAGATGTCTGCCTGCATGCGGCCCTCCTCGCTGACCATGATTCAGATCGCTGATAGCGCTTTGCGAAAGCCGGCTATCGCGGGTTTCAACAGCTATTTCTGCGCCGTGTCGGCCGTGGATCGCCCGGCCTCATCCCAGGAGGCAGAGGCGCGCAGCAGCCGCTCCAGATCGCGCTTGGCCTTGCCGGCCGTGGCTTTGCCCATATCGGCAGGAAAGCGCATCATCCAGTGGCCCTGGGGATCGACCACATACAGATGCTCGTCCAGCGCATGGCCGGCCTCGGGCTTGAGCCAGTTGCCGATGACCGCAGCCGGCACGCGCAGCGTTGTCGCCTGCTCGGCTGCGGGCAGGATGGCCTCGGGCACGGGCTGCTGGTCATCAATGAGCCAGACCCAGTCCAGCCGGTCCTTTTCACGGCCCAGGGTTTCACGCAGCTGGCGCTGCAGATAGAGATGATCCTGACAGCGTTGCCCACAGTCCCCGGCACTGGTGCTGATCAGCAACCACTGACCCTTGAGGCTGCCCAGATTCACGCTGCTCCCGTCCAGCGTCTGCACCTGCACATCGGGCAGGCCGGGCTGCTCGGCAATCAGCTCGCCATAGCTGCGCTGCTGCGAGGGACGCAACACGTAGTAGGTGAAGTAGGAGGCCAGCACCGGCGCCGCACAGACCAGCAGCACGGCCAGCATCTTCCAGCGACCGCTGCGCGCCTGCATCTGCCGTGCCTGGCTCTGCGAGGGATCGGGCAGGCTGTGGACCGCAAAGCTCAGCGGCTCATCCCCCGGGCTGCGCTGCGCGGCGGCGGGGGTAAAAGCGTCGGACGAGTTGAAACCAGACATAGAGCAACACCACCAAGACACTGAGTCCGAACCACTGAAAAGCATAGCCGTAGTGCTTTTGCACACCGGCATTGATCTGCGGCCAGTCGCGCAGCAAGCCTTCGCTGGCGCTGCCGCTTTGCACCACGCTCAGGGCCAGCAGCGGCAAGCCGCCTTGCTGCGCCCACAGGGCAATGTCTGCATTCTGTCGGATGCGCGACTGTTGCTCATCAGGGTCTGCCCCGCCATTAGCCGTTTCCAGCTCCATCAGCCTGGACGGTGGCGCCTCCAGCCGGCCCTCGATGCTGACCGTGCCTGCGGGCGTCTGCACCTCTGGCAGGACCGAGCGGTCCATGAAGTTGCGCGGTGCCCAGCCGCGCTGCACGACGACAACCCTGTTCGCGTGAGGCGCACTCAGCCTGAACGGCGTGAGCACATAGAAGCCGGCCCGGCCCTGCATCTGCCGGTTGTCCAGAAAGAGGGTCTGCTCGGCCAGCCACTGGCCCTGCAGTTGCACGGGTCTATGCAGCAGCGTCGCCTTCTGTGCCTCGCCGGTGGATTCGGCTGCCAAAGCCACCTCGGCGGCCAGCTCTGCGTTGTGCCAGGGCTCCAGCGCCTGCTGACGCTCGATGGCATCGAAAACAGCCTGCTTGTGCGCTGCCCGGCTCAGTTGCCAAAAGCCCAGCGATGCAGTGACGGCCACGCAGGCCAGGGCCGCCGCAGAAATCAGTAGAAACCGCCAGAGGTCTGGAAATCGGGAAATGCGCACCAGATAATCCGTTCATGAAATTCGTGATCATTCTCGCCTTTCTCGCCATCTTGGCGAGCCTTGGCAGTGCGCTGTTCTTCATGATGCGCAGGGGCGACGGCGGCGAAAGCTCGGAGGCCGACGATGCCGAGCGCAGCCGCAAGATGTTTCGCGCCCTGGCCCTGCGTGTGGCTTTGTCGGTTGCGCTGTTTCTCTGCGTTCTGATGGCAGCCAAGCTGGGCTGGATACAGCCCACGGGCTGGCAGCCTGGGCAATAGCCGGTTGCGCGCAGCGCCTTTTGGCACTATCAAAATAAAAGCACCTTGCGCTTTCCATTCATTGATTTCATTGCTATTTGATGCTGAAATCAATGCTGGACTTGCGTAAGGCGCTTCTATTTTTGATAGTCTTACATCCAGTACACCAGGATGTAGAGGAAGACCCAGACCACGTCCACAAAGTGCCAGTACCAGGCCGCACCTTCAAAGCCGAAATGGTGCTTGTCGGTAAAGTCCCCCTTCATCAGGCGGATGGTGATGAAGAACAGCATCAGCATGCCGACCAGCACGTGGAAACCGTGAAAGCCCGTCAGCATGTAGAAGGTGGAGCCGAAAACGCCCGAGTTGAGCTTGAGGTTGTAGTCGTTGTAGAGATGGTGGTATTCGTAGCCCTGCACGCAGAGGAAGACGAAGCCCAGAATCACCGTCATCCACATGAAGCTGATGCAGCGCGCGCGGTTGTTGACCTGCAGCGCATGGTGGGCGATGGTCAGCGTCACGCCCGAGGTCAGCAGCAGCGCCGTGTTGATGGTGGGCAGCCAGAACGGCCCCACGGTCTTGAACGGCTCGACGATATTCGCGGGCGACGCCGTGGCACCGGGTGCCACACTGGGCCACACGGCCTGGAAATTGGGCCACAGTAGCTCGTTGGCGAGACTGCCCAGTGCCGGCACCGAGTGCGCGCGCGCCCACCACAGCGCGGTGAAGAAGGCGCCGAAAAACATCACCTCCGAGAAGATGAACCAGCTCATGCTCCAGCGGTAGGACAGGTCGATCTTGCGGCTGTTGAGCCCGGCCTCGCTCTCGCGCGCCGCATCGCGGAACCAGACGAACAGCACGGCCAACCACCAGACCAGGCCGAAGAACAGGGAATACATTCCCCATTCGTGGCCGTTGATCCAGGTGCCGGCACCCAGAATCACGAAGAACAGGCCGATGGCCGCCATCACTGGGTGGCTGGATTCGGCTGGCACATAGTAGTAAGGGGTTGCGCCCTGCGGGATTGCACTCATCACTCGGCTCCTGACTCTGTTGATCGTTGTTCTGACCGACGCTCCACTAACACTGGCACTGCATTCGCCACACCTGCCCTCAGCCAGAGGCTAAACGACCAGGTTGACGATCCATATCAACGCTAATACCAAGGCAAAAATCGCCACCAGCCCCACGGCAATCACATGCAGCGGCGTGATGCTGGCGAAATCCTTCTCGTACTCCTTGCCCTTGCGCACGCCCAGCATGGCCCAGGCGACGGCCACGATGCTGCGCCAGAAACCGGTCTTCTTGGCGTCCTGCGTCATGAGCTGCCTCCGGGCGTGATGACTGCAGCCGTGCTGCCTTCAGGCGCTGCGGGGGTCTTGCCGCCCACCTCGAAGAAGGTGTAGGACAGCGTGATGGTCTTCACATCCTTGGAGATGCGCGGATCGATGACAAAGGCCACCGGCCACTCACGCTTCTCGCCGGGCTCCAGCGTGTACTGCGAAAAGCAGAAGCACTCCATCTTGTTGAAGAAGGCCGTGGCCTGGCGCGGCGCATAGCTGGGGATGGCCTGGGCGGCCATGCGCCGGTTCTGCACGTTCTGGAATTCGTACATCACCGTGGCCAGCTCGCCGGGATGGACCTGCACCGAACGCTTGGCCGGCTTGAAGTCCCAGGGCCCGCGTGCATTGGCATCGAACTCCACGGTGATGGTACGGCTGGTGTCGATCTGGCTGTTGGGCGGAAGCTTCACGTCGCGGCCCGCCACGCCGGCACCGGGTACCTGCTTTTCGGACAGCGACAGGATGTTGATGCCCGTCAACTCACAGATATGCTTGTAGATGGGAATGAGCACATAGCCGAACGCAAACATGCCCAGGGCAACGATCGCCAGCTTGCCCACCATCTTCGCGTTTTCCTTGGCTATGCTCACCTCAAGCTCCTTCACTCGGTTGCCATCGGCCTGCCTCAATGCAGCTAGGCCATCTTCACCACAAAGCCGATAAAGAACACGGCAGCCGTGGAGGCCAGGATCAGCCCCAGCCTCCGGTTCGCCTTGCGTTGTGCCTGTGTCGTCATGCGCGCCTCCTCAGCCGATCACCTTGGTGGCGGTTTCATCGAGCTTGGGAGGCGTCTCGAAGGTGTGGAACGGAGCTGGAGAAGGCACTTCCCACTCCAGGCCTTCGGCCGCTTCCCAGGGCTTTTGCGGCGCCTTCTCGCCATGACCGCGCATCGCGGGCCAGACGACGAACAGGAAGAAATACACCTGCATCAGACCGAAGCCAAAGCCGCCCAGGGAGGCAATCATGTTGAAGTCGGCGAACTGCATGGGGTAGTCGGCATAGCGACGCGGCATGCCGGCCAGACCCAGGAAGTGCATGGGGAAAAAGGTGATGTTGAAGAAGATCAGCGAGCCCCAGAAGTGGATGCGGCCGCGCGTTTCGGAATACATCACGCCCGTCCACTTGGGCGACCAGTAGTAATAGCCGGCGAACATGGAGAACAGCGAACCGGCTACCAGCACATAGTGGAAGTGGGCCACCACGTAATAGGTGTCCTGCAACTGGATGTCGATGGGCGCCATGGACAGGATCAGTCCCGTGAAGCCGCCCATGGTGAACACGAAGATGAAGCCCACGGCGAACAGCATCGGGGTTTCAAAGCTCATGGAGCCGCGCCACATGGTGGCCGTCCAGTTGAACACCTTCACGGCCGTGGGCACGGAGATCAGCATGGTCGCGTACATGAAGAACAGCTGACCCGTGACCGGCATGCCGGTGGTGAACATGTGGTGCGCCCAGACGATGAAGGACAGGATGGCAATCGCCGCCACGGCATAGACCATGGAGGTGTAGCCAAACAGCCTCTTGCGGCTGAAGGCTGGCACGATCTGGCTGACGATGCCGAAGGCCGGCAAGATCATGATGTAGACCTCGGGGTGGCCGAAGAACCAGAAGATGTGCTGGTACATCACCGGATCGCCACCGCCTGCAGGGTTGAAGAAGCTGGTGCCGAAGTGGCGGTCGGTCAGCGTCATGGTGATGGCGCCGGCCAGCACCGGCATCACGGCGATCAGCAGATAGGCGGTGATCAGCCAGGTCCAGGCAAACAGCGGCATCTTCATCAGCGTCATGCCGGGCGCGCGCATGTTCAGGATGGTGACGATGATGTTGATCGCGCCCATGATGGAGCTGGCGCCCATGATGTGCATGGCAAAGATGCTGGTGTCCATGGACGGACCCATCTGCAGCGTCAGCGGGGCATACAGCGTCCAGCCGGCCGCGGGCGCACCGCCGGGCATGAAGAACGAGCCCACCAGCATGATGCCGGCAGGAATCAGCAGCCAGAAGCTGAAGTTGTTCATGCGTGCAAACGCCATGTCTGAAGCACCGATCTGCAGCGGCAGCATCCAGTTCGCGAAGCCCACGAAGGCCGGCATGATGGCACCGAACACCATGATCAGGCCGTGCATGGTGGTCAGCTGGTTGAACAGCTCGGGGTTGACGATCTGCAGGCCGGGCTCGAACAGCTCGGCGCGGATCAGCATGGCCAGAATGCCTCCCACCATCAGCATGGTGAAGGAGAACAGCAGGTACATCGTGCCGATGTCCTTGTGATTGGTGGCAAACAGCCAGCGACGCCAGCCCGAGGGCATGGCGTGGTGATGGTCGTCGTGCCCATGGTCGTGACCATGGCCCTCATGGGTGTGGACGGGAGGAACTACGGCGCTCATATTCTTTTCTCCAATCGGTCTCTATACCCGGGGCTTACTTCGCGGCCGTGATGTCAACACGGCGTGCCTGCTGGTCCGCGCCTGCCGCAGCCGTGATGGTCTCGGGCTTGCGCAGCTCGATGCGGTCACCCGCAATGCCGCTGTCCTCCAGCAGCTTGGCCACGGCCTTGGCTCGCTCCTTGGCCAGCTCCGCGTTCTTGTCGGCGTTGCCGGTGGAGTCCACAAAGCCCGACAGGGCAATCTTGCCGTCCTTGTGGGCCTTCCAGTACTCGGCCGCCTTCTTCACCGCAGCCTGAGCCTGATCGTCGAGCGCGCTCTTGCCGGTCTCGAAAAAGACCTGATAAGGGCCTGCATCACTGGCGGCAGCGGCTGCACCTTGCGCAGGAGCGGCAGAGTCGGCAGCCGCAGCTGCGGGTGCCGCACTTCCGCCGCCTTCAGGGAATTTGCCGCCGCGCGCAGCCACAAACTGGGCCGGCTGCACCAACTGGCCGGTCTGGTTGCTCCAGTGGTTCTTGGCAAAGGTCACCACTGCGGCCAGCTCGGTGTCGCTCAGCTGCTTCCAGGCCGGCATGGCACCGTTGGCGCGGCCTTCGAGCACCGCATGCAACATGTCGGCTGTGGGGCCCAGCACCACGGGACTGCCGTCCAGCGGCTTGATGGGACCGGCTCCCTTGCCATTGGCCTGGTGGCAGGCTGCGCAGTTGGCGGCATAGACTTTTTCGCCACGTGCCACCAGATCGGCCAGTACCCAGACCTTGTTCGGATCATCGGCCTTGGCAGCCAGCTTCTTCTTTTCTTCGCCCACCCAGGCGCTGTAAGCCTCGGCAGACAGCACCTTCACATGGATGGGCATGTAGGCATGTTCCTTGCCGCACAGCTCGGCACACTGACCGTAGTAGTCGCCGGTCTTCTCGGCCTTGAACCAGGTGTCGCGCACAAAGCCGGGAATCGCGTCCTGCTTGATGCCAAAGGCCGGCACCATGAAGGAGTGGATCACATCGTTGGCCGTGGTGATGATGCGCACCTTCTTGCCCACGGGCACGACCAGCGGGTTGTCGACTCTCAGCAGGTAGTCGCTGGGCGCGTTGCTCACATCGCCGCTGTTGGACATCTGGCGCTGGGCGTTATCCAGCGTGGACACAAAGCCCAGGCCTTCGCCCTCGCCGCTCAGATAGTCATAGCCCCATTTCCACTGGTAGCCGGTGGCCTTGATCGTGAGGTCGGCGTTGGTCGTGTCTTTCTGTGCCACCAGCACCTTGGTGGCAGGCAGCGCCATCAGGATCACGATGATGAAGGGAGCCACCGTCCAGGCCACTTCCACCTTGACCGATTCATGGAAGTTCGCGGCCTTGGCTCCCTGGGATTTGCGGTGCTTCCAGATGGAATAGAACATCACCCCGAACACCGCGATGAAGATCAGCGTGCAGATGATGAGCATCATCCAGTGCAGCCAGTGCTGCTCCACGGCAATGCGTGTCACAGGCGGATGCAGATTGAGTTGGTTGACGGCAGGGCCTCCCGGCAGATCCTGCGCCGCAAAGGCCATGGAACTGCCCCACGCCGCCAAGGCCAAACTCCAGGGAACCAGCTTGGTGGAAATGTTTTTCATCGTTTTCACTTACCTCAAAGCCTCAGTTGTCCACTCGCTCACACCGCTTCCGCCGCTGCCGGCCGAAAGGCTGTGACACTCACACTACCTCGCGAACTTCAACGCAGCATGCCCCAGAATTTGATAGCACTGTCTGCGCGCATTCACTAATGCATGTACCGGAAACCCATGCCAACCGGGCTTGCACAGGCAAGCCTGACCGGACTTGAAACTCGTACTGGCAAGCGCACCTCACGGCAAACGCCGGACATGGCTGAAACTGGCCTGGCAGCCAGGACAGGAAGAAGGGAGATGGGACGCTGCTGTACCGCGGCCACCGCCGGGCACAGGGATGCATCAGCGCAGCAGGAGGCTGGCTTGTGGTGATGATGAAATGCGAAAACCGGCCGCTGTCGAACCCGCTGGCCAGTCCCCTTGGCAAAGCGAAACACCCGATATCCCCCCCTGGCGGCTTGGGCCGCACTGTCTGTTTTCCTTCAGGCAGGAGAGAAGCCCGAAGGATTGCTGCTATCCATGAAGTAACTAGGAGAAATTGTAGGCAGCTTTGTGTCGAATCAATGACCGGAAAACGACAGATGTGCTATCGCAAACCCGTGTTGCGCGGCTGCTTGAGCATGGCCTTCATGTCTTCCAGCGACACGGCGCTATTGGCTTCCAGACGCAGCTTGGGCTGCGGTTTGTAGGCGTGACCATAGACGATCTCGAAGGTCAGCGAGAGCTGTCCATCGGGCTGCTTGTCGGCCCAGTGCTGCTCTATTTTCTGCAGCAGCCCGGCCTTCCAGCCGCGACCGCGCAGGCCGGCAAAACGACCGGGGTGGAAATTGCGGCCCAGTTCGCGCAGCTCCTGCAGCAGACGCTGCGGCGTGGCAAAGGTCAGGGTGATGCGCTCCATGTCCATCACCGGTTCGGCAAAGCCGGAGTGCACCAGCATATCGCCCCAGTCATGCATATCGGTAAACGTATGACCTGCCGGCCCCCAGCCGAGTTCGGCGTAGAGCCTGTGCAGCTGCTGCACGGTATCCGGCCCGAGGCAGGAGAACATGACATAGCCATCGACCTTGAGCGCCTTGTGCCAGCGCTCGATCAGGGTCTGCGGGTCGGCTGCGGTATGCAGCAGCATATTGGCCCAGAGCATGTCCATGCTGCCGTCAACCGGCTCGGCCACGTGCACTGCCGCCCCCTTCCAGCGCGAGAGCTGCCACCAGCGGCTGCCGAGCTTGTCCTGCGCCACGGCCTCGCGGCGGGCCACGGGTTCATGGATCGTGCATTCGGCCTGCGGATAGCGCTCGCGCAGCAGATGGTGTGCCTGCATGCCACCCCGCACCGGCTCCCAGTGGCACCAGGTCTCTGGCGGCTTCACGATCCAGTCCAGGCGCTGCTGCATGCGGCTGGCCACCTCCTCGTGCAACCAGGGAGATTCGGCCGGAGCGGCCATTTGCCAATGGTTTGCAGCGATGGAGTCAATTGTGGGTGGCAGGGCGTGGGACATGGGCAGACAGGAGCGGGCAGATGGTTGAAGAAGCGTTCCGCTCACCAGCTGCCGGAAAGAAGATCAATGCGGCGCGAGTATATTGATTCCATGCCCGACCTTCATGCGACATGGCTTTCGCGCCTGCACCGCCAGCAGCAGCGCTGGCTGGATGCGCTGCCCAGCCAGTGCGCAGTCTGCGGACGCTGGCCCGGACCACGCATCTGCCACGACTGCCAGGCGCGCTGGGCCCGGCAAAAGCACCGCTGCCATAGCTGCGCCCTGCCGCTGCCCTCCCTGGTCAGCCTCTGCGGCAGCTGCCTCAAGCAGCCGCCCCGGCTCAAACGCTGTACCTCCGTGCTGGACTATGCCTATCCCTGGCAGGACCTCATCACGCGCTACAAATTTCAGGCCGACCTGGGGTTGGCGCGCAGTCTGGGCAGGCTGATGGCCAGCCACCCCGAAGTCAGAGAGCAGTTGCGGGCCTGCGCTGCCTTGCTGCCCATGCCGGCCTCCGATGAGCGCGTGCGCGAGCGTGGCTTTGACCACTGCCTGCTGCTGGCACGCGCCCTCAGCGAGCAGTACGACACCTGCTTGCCCTTGCTGAGCGGGGTCGTGCAGCGCAGACATCTGGAGCTACCCCAGCATGCCTCCAGCCGGGAGCAGCGGCTGCGCCAGCTGCGCAATGTCTTCAGCCTCGACCCTGCCCGGAAGGCCCTGATTGAAGGGCAAGCGATCTTGCTGCTGGACGACGTGATGACTACCGGCGCCACGCTGGATGCACTGGCCCGCTGCCTGCTTTCGGCGGGTGCCGCCTCGGTCAGTGCCGTCGTGCTGGCGCGCACGCCTTGACCCATATCTGCCAGTCTGGAACTGCGGGGCCGGCAGCGCAGCTAACAGCCGGGCGGCACAATAGCGCCCCATGTTTCATATCGTTCTTGTGGCACCCGAGATTCCCCCCAACACGGGCAATGTCATCCGTCTGGCTGCCAACACGGGTTGCAGCCTGCATCTGATCGAGCCACTGGGTTTTTCCATGGAAGACCGGCATATGCGCCGTGCCGGACTTGACTATCACGAGTACGCCAATGTGGCCCGCCACGCCAGCTGGGACGCCTTCATCGACAGCTGCCAGCCCCGGCGCGAGCGCATGTTTGCCATGACCACGCACAGCAGCAGTCCGGCCCATGCCATGGAATTCAAGGCGGGCGACTGGCTGGTCTTTGGCTCTGAAAGCAAGGGTCTGCCGCCCGAGGTACGCGCCCAGTTCCCCAACGAGCAGCGACTGCGCCTGCCCATGCTGGCCTCTCAACGCAGCCTGAACCTGTCCAATGCCGTGGCCGTGACGGTGTTTGAAGCCTGGCGCCAGCAGGGTTTCGCGGGTGCTGCCCTTGCAGAGCCCAAGACTGCGCTTTAAGTTCCCGCTTATTGTCTCTAATTTCGGAACAATAAGTTGCGCAACAGGGGGTTTTTCTCCTGATTAGATCGTCCTAAAGTACGACTCATGGACTTGCAGCCGACCGACGATATCCGCCAGGACTGCAGGCCCGACGTACCAAAGGACGAATCATGAAATACGCCAACCGCTTTGCCATCGTTGCCGCCCTGGCCATGTCCGCCGCCGCTGCACAGGCTGCAAGCTTTGACTTCACCGGCGATCACTACCCTCCCGAAGTTGCAGGTCAATCCACCCTGACCCGTGCTCAAGTCAATGCCCAGGTGCAGGACGCCATGGCCAAGGGCCAGCTGCAGCTCGTTGGCGATGCCTATCTGCCCCTGTCCCAGCAACAGCAATCCAGCAACCTCAGCCGTGAGCAAGTGCGCCAGGAAACCATTGCCGCAGGCAAGGCCGGTTTGCTGGACAACTATGGCGAATGACGGACTCTGCGCAGCACCCTGCTTTGCGAGGTGCGGCTCAATAACAAAGCCCCAAGGCGCAAGCCAAGGGGCTTTTTTCATGGCTTGAAAATCACGCTGCGAATCAGGCCGCCGCACCAAAGCTGCGCGCCAGCGACTCGGCCACGCATACAGGCTTGTCGCTGCCTTCGCGCTCCACCGTCACCAGCCAGGTCATCTGAATCCCCTCAGGCTCGATGCGTTCCGCCGCCTGCAAGGTCATGCGCGCCCGCAAGCGGCTGTTGACAGGCACGGGAGCCATGAAGCGCACACGGTTGAGCCCGTAGTTCACCCCCATCTTGGCGCCTTCGATCTTGAAAGTGCCTTCGAAGAACTTCGGCAGCAGGGACAGCGTGAGAAAGCCATGGGCAATCGGCGCGCCGAACGGGCCCTGGGCAGCTCGCTCGGGATCAGTATGAATCCACTGCTGATCGCCCGTGGCGTCGGCAAACATTTGAATCTGGGCCTGGGTGATGGTGATCCAGTCGCTGACGGCGACTTCCTGCCCAATCGAGGCCAGCACTTCGGAGTAGGAGCGAAAGGTTTTCATGCCCCCAATGTAGAAGCCCCCTGCCCTATGTCATGTCTGACGCGGGACAAGGGGCTTACCCTAGATTATTTGATCAAATATGCCGACAGCCCAATATGGGAATGCGCCTAAAGCTATGCTTTTTGAAGCAGCTCAGGCTTCACTGGAGCGCTGAACAAAGAACAGGCCTGTACCCACGGCCATCAGCAGGCCGCCGAACACGCGGTTCTGATTGCGCATGGCGCGTGCGCTGCGCATCAGGCCGCGCAAGGCGCTGGCACCTGCTGCATAGCTGTGCATCACCGTGGTGTCCACGGCCAGCATGGTCACGGCCAGAATCGCCAACTGCGGAGCCAGGGGACGGCTGGTGGTCATGAACTGGGGCAGCACGGCAACCATGAAGATGATGCCCTTGGGATTGGTGGCATTGGTCAGAAAGCCCGTCAGCACGCGCTTTCTGAGACTGGCCTCGGGCGCGGCCTCTTGCGCTGCCAGCGGCGAGCCGCCCGAACGCCACTGGCTGATGCCCAGATAGATGAGATAGCCCGCGCCCACGATCTTGACGGCATTGAAGGCCCACTCGGACGCCATGAGCAGCGAGCCCACGCCGGCACCTGCTATCAACAAGATGAGCAGCAGCCCGAGCTGCAGACCCATGATGGTGGCGCTGGTCTTGCGCACGCCATAGGACAGGCCATGACTCATGGACAGCACAGCCCCCGAGCCCGGCGAGACCGCGATGATCCAGGAGGCCACAAAAAAAGCAAACCAGGTGTGCAGATCCATACTCACTCCAAACGCCGATCTAAAGCGCCAGTCACAAAGCGCCTATCTTAAAAGTTGCGCTGTCAACTTGCAGACGCAAGGTTGACCAGGCGCTATAAGCACCAGGTACGCATTCATCTGCTTTTTCTTTCTGTCAAAAATCTGACGCTTGGCTGCGGGTGCCAAAATGGAATCTCTCTAGGGTTAACACCACATAACATTCCCATGGAACACGGCTCTCCCATCTGGCTGACTTACGGCTTCATTTATCTTACGGCAGCAGTTCTGGCCGTCCCCATCGCCAGAGCCCTGGGCCTGGGAGCCATCATTGGCTACCTGGGCGCCGGCATTGCCATGGGACCCTGGGGCTTTGGCCTGGTCCGCAATGTGGACGACATCCTGCACTTTGCCGAGTTTGGCGTGGTGCTGATGCTGTTCGTGATCGGACTTGAGCTGCAGCCCAAGCGCCTTTGGGAGCTGCGGCGCCCCATCTTCGGCTGGGGCATGGCCCAGATGGTGGTCTGCACCGGCATTCTGTTCCTGGCCGCCTGGGCCTTCGGTCTGTCCTGGCGCGTCAGCCTGATCGCAGGCATGGGCCTGGCACTGTCATCCACTGCCGTCTGCCTGCAGATCATGGCCGAGCGCAATCTGATGCGCACTCCCAGCGGACAGGCCGCCTTCTCCATCCTACTGTTCCAGGACGTGGCGGCCATCCCCATCCTGGCGCTGATTCCGATTCTGGGCGCTTACAAGGCCGCCCATGCCAGCCACGGCGACAGCCATGTCTGGCTGGCCATTCTGAAGACCGTGGGCACGATTGGCGCCGTCATCATCGGTGGCCGATTGCTGCTGCAACCGCTGCTGCGCTGGATTGCGCGCAGCAAGACCCCCGAGATCTTCACCGCCACCTCCCTGCTGCTGGTCGTGGGCATTGCCATGCTGATGACGCAGGTGGGCCTGTCCATGGCGCTGGGCGCCTTCCTGGCCGGCGTGCTGCTGGCCGACAGCGAATACCGCAGCGAGCTGGAAACCAATATCGAGCCGTTCAAAGGCCTGCTGCTGGGCCTGTTTTTCATGGCTGTGGGCATGAGCATCGACTTTGGCGTCATCCTCCAGTCCCCCTGGACCATGGCCGCCATGGTGACAGGCTTTATTGCGCTGAAGGCAGTGATGATCTTCGGTCTGGCCAGATTCATGCAGATTCCCTGGCGCGAACGCCCGGTGTTCACGCTGATGCTGGCGCAAGGCGGGGAATTCGCCTTTGTGGTGTTCCAGACAGCCGCGCAGTACAAGGTATTCCGCCACAGCGTCTCTTCCATGCTGGTCGCGGCCGTGGCTCTGTCGATGCTGCTGGGCCCGCTGCTGCTGGTGCTGCTGGACAAACTGCTGCTGCGCCGCTTTTCCACCATCAAGGATGAAGAATGCGGCTCCGACAAGGCCAAAGAGATCTCCGAGCCTCAGGAATCGCCCATCATCATCGCCGGCTTCGGCCGCTACGGCCAGATCGTGGCCCGCGTGTTGCTGGCCCAGGGCATACGCCCGACCATCCTGGACCATAGCGTGGAAATGCTGGAGGCTGCGCAGATCTACGGCCACCGCGTGTTCTACGGCGATGCCACACGCATGGACCTGCTGCGCATCGCCGGTGCGGCCCAGGCCCATGTACTGGTGATTGCCGTCGACACCACCGAGCAGTCCCTCAAGATAGCCAGTCAGGTGCGCAAGCATTTCCCCAACCTCGAGATCGTGGCCCGTACCCGAGACCTGGATCACTGGTTCCGCCTGCGCGATCTCGGAGTCGAGCATGCCCAGCGCGAAGTCTTCGAATCCAGCCTTATCTCGGCCCAGTCGGTGCTGGAGCTGCTGGGTCAGAGTCCGGCCGAAGCCAAACGCATCACGGCACGATTCAGGGAGCACAATCTGGCGCTGGCCGAGCGCATGTACCCACACTACAAGGACAAGAACCAGCTGATTGCAGTGGCCAAGCAGGGCCGCCAGCAACTGGTGGAGCAGATGGCCAAGGAGCGTGCCGATCTGCTGGCCGACAACGCAGATGTACCCGATACGCCCCTGGCCAGCGAGCAAGACCACAGTCCAGCTGATGCCCGGCAGCCGTGATACGCTGCGCGCCATCATGTTCAACCCCAGCCAAGCCGACGTACGGCGATTTTTTTGCGGTGTGCGTGCCAAGATGATCAGCGGCGCGCCCATGGAGGCCATCGAAACGCTGGCCAGCCTGTGGATAGACGAGCACCCCGAGTACTTCGACGAGCTCTCCGACGTGGATGTTGCCGTGGCGCGCAACTACGATGCGGAGACTGAGCGCACCAACCCGTTTCTGCACCTGTCCATGCATCTGTCCATCAGCGAGCAGTGCAGCGTCGACTCGCCCCGCGGCATACGCCAGGCCGTGGAACTGCTAACCAGAAAGCGTGACCTGCATGACGCCCATCACGCCGCCATGGAATGCCTGGGCCAGATGCTCTGGGAAAGCCAGCGCTCGGGACGCCCGCCCGATGGCGAGGCCTATGTTGCCGGAGTGCAGCGTCTGGCCACCACCGACGGCAGTTTCAAAAGCAACCTCTGAGGCGCCCTCTGAAAAACACAAAGCCCGCCTTGGCGGGCTTTGTGTTTGCCGAAGCTGGTTTATTTCTGGCCCAGACGGAAATGCGGCTGCACCACCACCTGCATCTCGCTATCCAGACTGCCTATGTATCGGGCCAGCTGCTGCAACTCGTCGTTCTTGAACTGTTTGGCAATGCCGGCCATCACGCCATTGCTGCGCCCGATGATGGGATTGCCCTCGGTCCTGTAGGCCTGCAGGGCCCGGAACACATAGTCCGAATACTGCCCTGCCACCTTGGGATAGGACGGATCGATGGGCTTGGAAAAGCCTTCGCCATGGCAGGAGAAGCAGGCGCCTTTTTGCAGCAGCGCCGTGACGGCCGGGTTCGCTTCCTTGGGCTTGCCGTCCTTGGCCTTGGCATGCCCCGCATAGTAGGCAGCCACATCAGCCATGTCCTGCTCGCTCAGCGAGTCGGCAATGCCGCGCATGGTGGGGTGTTTGCGTTCGCCTTTCTTATAGGCGTTCAGGGCCGAGACGATATAGGCCTCGTTCTGCCCACCGATCATGGGTACTTTGTATACCTCAGGGAAGCTGGCCTGATAACCGGTGATGCCATGACAGCCTATGCACATGGCGATCTTGCCTGCGCCAGCCTTTGCATCGCCCTTGACAGCCTGGGCGCTTGCCGCGCCGGTCACTGATGCGACAACTACTGCCAATACCGTGGTCCAAGTTTTTATCATTTTGCGCGCACAATCCTTCAAGAGTTCAGACGGGTGCTCAAATGCCTTGCTGCAGTGCAAACGATTATGGCAGTGAGAATTTCGCACGCTTATCAATACTTACGCTGATACCGCCCATGAAGTTTCAAGGTTCCGACAAATACGTGGCCACGCAAGATCTGATGCTGGCCGTCAACGCTGCCGCTACCCTGCAGCGCCCTCTGCTCATCAAGGGCGAGCCCGGCACGGGCAAGACCATGCTGGCCGAGGAGGTCGCGCAGGCGCTGGACATGCCGCTGCTGCAGTGGCACATCAAGTCCACCACCAAGGCCCAGCAAGGCCTGTATGAGTACGACGCCGTGAGCCGCCTGCGCGATTCGCAACTGGGTGACGAGCGCGTCAAGGACATTCACAACTACATCGTCAAGGGCGTGCTCTGGCAGGCTTTCACGGCGGAGCGCCCCGTGGCCCTGCTGATCGACGAAATCGACAAGGCCGACATCGAGTTCCCCAACGACTTGCTGCGCGAAATCGATCGCATGGAGTTCTATTGCTACGAGACCCACGAGATGATCCGCGCCAAGCACCGCCCGCTGGTCTTTATCACCTCGAACAACGAAAAGGAACTGCCCGACGCGTTCTTGCGCCGCTGCTTTTTCCACTACATCAAGTTCCCCGATGCCGACACCATGCGCCAGATCGTGGCCGTGCATTTCCCCAAGCTGCAGGGTGAGCTGCTGAGTGCCGCGATGAAGGTCTTCTACGATGTGCGCAATCTGCCCGGCCTCAAGAAAAAGCCTTCGACCAGCGAGCTGATCGACTGGCTCAAGCTGCTGGTCGCCGAGGAGATTCCCGCATCGGCCCTGCAGTCCGAGGAAGGCAAGGTCAGCGTGCCACCCCTGGTGGGTGCACTGCTCAAGAACGAACAGGACATGAGCCTGTTCGAAAAGCTGGTCTTCATGAACCAGCGCAATCGCTGAGCCGACATCAAAAGCCGAGGAGACACAGCCCATGAGCACCGCACAACAACTGCTGCTGGAAGGCGGCTCCGACGCCGTCGGCTTTGTGGGCGGCGCCCTGCTGGGCTGGGGCCTGTCCCATGTACTGGGCCTTGATCTGTTCGCCCAGGGTTATGGCGCCGGCAGCATTGCCGCCATCGCCTTGGTGGGCCTCGGTGGCGGCCTCGGTCTCAAGTTGGCCCGATTCTGGCGCAGCAAGCGCAAATCTCTTTGAGTGAGCAAGCCATGACTTTTGTAGAAACCGTGACCCTGCGCGACCGCGGCGTGCGGCTGGAGCCGCTGGCCCTGAGCCATGAGGCGGGTCTGGCCGCAGCCGCTGCCGATGGAGAGCTGTGGAAGATTCGCGTGACTTCCGTGCCCGAGCCTGGCGAGGTGCGCAGCTATATCGAGGCCGCGCTGCTGGGCCGTGACCAGGGCCACCGCTTTGCATTCGCCGTTCTCGACGATGCCAGCGGCAAGGTACTGGGCACGACCAGCTATCACGACATTGTTCCCGCCATTCGCCGCGTGGAGATTGGCTACACCTGGTATGCCAAAAGCGTGCAGCGCACTCACGTGAACACCTCGGCCAAGCTGCTGCTGCTGGCCCATGCCTTCGGTACGCTGGGGTGCCATGTGGTGGGCTGGCGCACGGACAATTTCAACTTCGCCAGCCAGCGCGCCATCGAGCGCCTGGGTGCCAAGAAAGATGGTGTGATCCGCGGCCATGCGCTGCGCCGCGACGGCACGATTCGCGACACCGTGATGTACAGCATGCGCAGTGGCGAGTGGCCTGAAGCCCGTGCACAACTGCTGTATCTTCTGGAGCAACATGCACCCGCTGCATAAGCGCTGGAGGCATTTTTCATGCTGATCGATTTTTTCTATACCCTGCGTGCAGCCAAGCTGCCTGTGTCGGTCAAGGAGTTTCTGGCCCTGCTGGAAGCCCTGGACGCAGGCCTGATCGGCCCCAAGAGCGAGGATCGCTGGAGCCTGGACGACTTCTACCACCTGGGCCGAACCATTCTGGTCAAGGACGAGAAGCACTACGACAAGTACGACCGCGCTTTTTCCGCCTATTTCAAGGGCGTGGAGATGCTGGCCGACCTGACCAAGGAAATTCCGCAGGACTGGCTGCAAAAGCTGCTGGAGCGCGAACTCAGCCCCGAGGACAAGGCCAAGATCGAAGCCATGGGCTGGGACGAGCTGATGGAAACGCTCAAGAAGCGCCTGGAAGAGCAGAAGGAGCGCCACGAGGGCGGCAACAAATGGATCGGGACAGGCGGTACCAGCCCCTTCGGCCATGGCGGCTACAACCCAGCAGGCATACGCATTGGCGGGCCGGGCCGCAACAAGAGTGCCGTCAAGGTCTGGGAGCAGCGCGCCTACCGCGACTATGACGACACCCAGGAACTGGGCACGCGCAATATCAAGGTCGCGCTACGCCGTCTGCGCAAGTTTGCGCGCCAGGGCAGCGAGCTGGAGCTGGATCTGCCGGACACCATCCGTTCCACGGCAGCCAATGCGGGCTATCTCGACATCAAGATGATTCCCGAGCGGCACAACAATGTGAAAGTGCTGCTGCTCATGGACGTGGGCGGCACCATGGACGAGCATATCCAGCGTGTGGAGGAGCTTTTCTCGGCCGTGAAGAGCGAGCTCAAGCATCTGGAGTTCTATTACTTCCACAACTGTGTCTACGACTTCATGTGGAAAAACAACCGCCGCCGCTTTGCCGAGAAGTTTCCGACCTGGGACATCATTCGCAAGTACAACAAGGACTACAAGCTGATCTTTGTCGGCGATGCGACCATGAGCCCCTACGAAATCCTTCAGCCCGGCGGCTCGGTCGAGTACATGAACGAGGAGCCCGGTGCCGAATGGCTGCAGCGCCTGACGAATGCCTTCCCGCACTTTGCCTGGATCAATCCGGAGCCCCAGGGCGTATGGCAGTACCGCCAGAGCATCAGCATCATCCAGCAGTTGATGGGCGACCGCATGTACCCTTTGTCGCTCAAAGGCTTGGAAGACGCCATGCGCATGCTGTCAAAATAGGGCCATGCCCCAGACCTTGCCCTTGAAAAAGCCGGCCTTGAGGCCGGCTTTGCTTTTGGGAGCCGCCTTGCTCCTCAGCGGCTGCAGCCTGCTTGCCCCCAAAGACAAAGAAGCCGAAGCCATGGGTATCGATACCAGCGGCCCGCCGGCCTTCACACTGGAAGTCGATGCCCCCAAGCAGATCCGCACGCTGCTGGAGCAGCATCTGGAACTCAAGCGTTTTCGCCACCAGCCCGATCTGCAGCGCCGCGAGCTGACACGCTTGCTGGGTGCAACCGATGCCAATGTGCGCGAGCTGATCGGCACCCTGGGCTATTTCAGCCCCACAGTGACTGTCGAGCTGACCGATACCCCCGAGGAAGAGGCACCACGCAAAGTGGTGGTCAAGGTCGACCCAGGCCCGCCCACCATCATTGAAAAATCCGAGGTGCGTTTTACCGGCGTCAATGCCAGCGACGAGCTGGGAACCTCGCAGCGCCTGCAGATCGAGGAAACCTGGCCGCTGCAGGCTGGCGAGCAATTCTCGCAATCGGCCTGGAGCAGCGCCAAGAGCGGTGGTCTCAAGGAGCTGCAAAAGCGCCGCTACCCGCTGGCACGCATAGATACCAGTCTGGCCGATGTGGATGCCGACACCAACAAGGCACAGGTCAGCGTGAGTTATGCCCCCGGCCCTGCCTATACCTTCGGTCCGCTGCAGATTGATGGCGCCGAGCGCTACGACCCGGTGCGCACGGCCCGCATCGCGCGCCTGCCCGAGGGCCAGGAATACGATCTGCAAAGCATGCTCGATGCCCAGCAGCGCCTGGTCAGCAGCGGCTATTACGATTCGGTATTTCTTTCTCTGGCCGACTCCCCGCAACAGGCCACCACCGAGGCTGAACGTGACGAGCAGCGCAAGAGCCAGGGCGCAGCCATCACCTCGCCCGTGATTGCCAAGGTGCGCGAAGCCAAGCTGCAGAAATGGGTGTTCGGTGTGGGCCTGAGCACGGATACCGGACCGCGCCTGTCCATCGACCACACTTACAACAAGGTGCCCGGTCTGAACTGGCGTGCCGTCAGCAAGCTGCAGCTGGACAGGAAGAACCCGCTGATCTCCACCCAGCTGGTCGGCCTTCCCGGCGAGGATCTCTGGCGCTGGTTTGCCAGCGGCAAGCTCGAGCGCGCACCTGCGGGCGACTTCTACACCAACAGTGCGCAGATGCGCTTTGGCCGCTCCAAGGCCGAAGACCGCATAGAACGCAATATGTACCTGCAGTACGACTATGCCAAGACCCAGGGTGCAGGCGCTCCGCCCGGTGCCTCCTCGTTGCTGGCCAACTATGGCTGGACGGCCCGCTATTTCGACAACAATCTGCTGCCGACCTCGGGCTTTGGTCTGGCCCTGGAAGCCGGTGCAGGCACCACGCTGACGCCGCAGCGCTCGCCGTTCGGGCGCCTCACGGGCCGCTGGCTCAGCCTGATACCGCTGGGCGAGCGAGACGAGGAAACCAGGCGCCGCAGCCGTCTGCAGATCAAGGCCGGAGTGGGCGCCGTCATGGCCAAGAAAGATGTGGATCTGCCCACCACCATCATGTTCCTCACTGGTGGCGACAACACGGTGCGCGGCTATGGCTATCAATCGATTGGCGCACGCACCGACAACGGCCGCGTGATTGCCGGCCGCTATCTGGCCATGGGCAGTGTGGAGTGGCAGCGGCCCATCACCATCAAGGGCAATACGCAGGACTTCGAGCACGCCGTCTTTATCGATGCAGGTACGGTCGGCGACGATATCAACCGGCTCTACACCCGCGTCGGCTTTGGCACCGGCATCCGCTGGAAAAGCCCGGTCGGTCCGATTCAAGCAGATCTCGCCTGGGGCGCTCAGGAGCAGCAACTGCGCCTGCACCTGCGCCTGGGCTTCACGTTTTAAGCATGGCAGAACAAGACACACCCCCCAGCGGCAAGACCTCCTCCCCAACCCCCAGACGGCGCCGCTGGTTGCGAGCACTGGGCTGGGCGGTTGCGGCTGTCCTGCTCACGCTGGCACTGGCACTTGGCAGCCTGCTGTGGTGGATTGGCAGGGATGACTCCCTCAACCAGACGCTGCAGCGCGTGGCGGGCTGGCTGCCCGCCGACCAGAGCCTGGTGGCCAAGGAGGTCACGGGCAGCGTCAAGAACGGCGGCCGTATCGGCTGGCTGAAATGGCAAAGCCCGACCATGCAGGTCGAGGTCAATGAAGCACAGATCGGCTGGCAGTTCAGACCTTTGCTGCTGTCCCGTACGCTCAAGCTGGGCGAAGTCCATATCGCCGAGTTGCGCATTGCCAGCACCCCCGACCCCGACAAACCCGCCAGCGAACCACTGCAGTCGCTGACCCTGCCGGTGAAGATAGAGCTGCCCTTCAGGATCGATCAGATCATCTGGCAAGGCCCGCCTGAAGCCGTGGTTCAGGACCTCCGCGGTCGCTATGAATACACGGGCACAGACCATGAACTCAAGGTCAGCAGCCTGCGTTTTGCCCAGGGCGCCTACCAGGCCCAGCTGAAGCTGCAGGGGGCGGCCCCCATGGCCTTGCAGGCCGAAGCAACAGGCGATGTGCAAGTGCCCAATCCGCTGGACAAAAGCGCTGACGCTCTCAGCACCATTGCCGTGCAGGCCAAGGTGATGGTCGAAGGCACGCTGGCCACCGACGCGGCCAGACTGGCGATCAAGGCCAATGCCAGCGCTGAAGCATCGGCCCCCGACCCGGGAGCTCAAGACCCGCAGGCAACCAAGCCGAAGCAAGACAGGAGCGGGGGGGCGCCCGAAGCAGCAACGGCAGCGGCAAGCCCCATGCAGGCCGATGTGGAGGCCAGCATCATGCCCTGGCGCAGCCAGCCGCTACTGGCAGCCAAGGTCCGGCTCCAGAATCTAGATGTCTCGGCTTTCTGGCCTCAAGGGCCACGCACCCTGTTGACCGGCCAGTTGCAGGCTGGCCCAGACGAGACCGTTCCCACAGCTGCGAACCTGGAAGCGCAGCCCTGGCTGCTCAACACCCGTTTCAGCAACGCACTGCCCGGCCCCTGGGACAGGCAGCGCCTGCCCGTGACCGAGCTGACAGCCCGAATCGATTTCGATGGTCAGCAATGGCAGGTTGGCGACTCCCGTATCCAGATTGGCAAGGGCCATATCGCACTCGGCGGTCAGTTCACTCCGAGCACCCGGTTGTTCGAAGGCCTGGCCACGGTGGAACAGCTCAACCCGGCCGATCTCTACAGCACTCTGGAAGCCTCGCCCTTGCAGGGCCGGATCAGTGCCAGGGCCGTGCAGGCCGATGTCGACAGCAGCGATCCAGCAGCCAGCAAGATAGTGTTTGACGCCAACCTGCAGGCGGCAGGCAGCAAGCGCGACAGCCGGGCGCTGCGCATTCAGACCCTGGCTGCCAGCGGCCAGTGGCAGGCCCCGCAGTTGCAGCTGGAAAAGCTGCAGCTGCAAGCCCTGCAGGCCAGCGTCGATGCCAGGTCCGTGGAGTTCAATACCGAAACCCAGCAGGCCAAGGCCAGGCTCAAGGTCGTCGCTCCCGGTGCGCAACTGAGCATCGAAGGGCAGATGGGCCCGGCCAGCGGCGCTGTCCAAAGCCAGCTGCAGCTCGGCTCCATGAGCACGCTCACGCAATGGCTGCGCAAGCTGCCGGGCGTCAAGGACCCGCTGGGCGGTGCGCAGCTTGATGGCAGCGCAGATTTGCAACTGGCCCTGAAGGGCGGTTGGGAAAATCTGCTCAAGCGCCTGAGCGCCGCCCATGGTGCGGCCACTCCCGCCAGCGACTTGCAGATTCAGGCCAAGCTGCGCGCCGAGAAAATCCGCTATCTGCCCGTCGGCACCGCAGCCGAGCAGAGCACCGTCCTGCCTGCGCTGGCACTGAGCATTGACGGCAGCCCCGAAAATGCCAAGGTCGGCCTGACCGCGCAGGCCCAGCAAGCCGGCAAGAGCATTCATCTCGACACCGCTTTGCAGGCCGGCCTGGCCAGCGGCAAGGGCATGGCCCCGCTGGACTGGCAGGCCAGCCTGGAAAAGCTGCAGGCCCAGCTCACCCCCGACAAGAGCAAGCCCGGCCCCTGGGTCGTGCAGCTTCAGCCCGGTGCCCCCGTCCAGATCCAGCAGCGCACCAGCGGCAGCACGGTACTCAGCACCGTCTACCAACTCAGCGCCGGCAAGCTGCAGATCACGCCTCCGAAACTGGACCTCAGGCGTACCAGCAGCGAGCCACTGCCTCCCGCCCAGCTGACATGGGAGGCGAACTCCGTCACCCGTAGCGGCAGCGGCCAATGGGGTGTGCGCAGCGCAGGGCAGGCACTTGGAATTCCACTGGCCTGGGTCGATGCCTTCAGCCTGGGCGATGACGATCCGCCACTGGAAGCCGCTGGGATTTCCGGCGACCTGAGCTTCAACGCGCGCTGGAACCTGGACACCCTGGGCAAGGATCTCAAGGCCGATCTCACGGTCGAGCGCGCCACAGGCGATCTGCGGCTGGCGGTGGACGATGGCTCCAGCACCACCGTCATCCAGACCACCGGCCCCACTGCCACACGCGCCGGCGGCACGCGCACGCGCCAGATCGGCGGCGCAGGCATGCGCTCGCGCATCAAGGACATGCGCCTCAACGTGCAGGCCCAGGGCAGCCAGGTCAACGCCAAACTGCTTTGGGACAGCGAGCGCGCAGGCAAGCTCAGTGCCGACCTGCGCACCCAGCTCAGCTACCAGCAAGACGGCTGGACGCTACCCGCCACAGCGCCTCTGTCCGGTCAGCTGCACGCCAACATGCCCGACATGGGGCTATGGTCCTTGTTTGCGCCACCAGGCTGGCGCATTCAGGGCAGCTTGGCTGCGGATGCCAGCATCAGCGGCACCTTGCAGGACCCCAAGTGGCAGGGCGATATCAAGGCCGATGGGCTCAACATCGTGTCCTTGCTCGATGGCGTGGACCTGCGCGACGGCATTCTGCGCGCCAAGCTGCAAGGCACCAGACTGGACATCACCGAACTGCGCCTCAAGGGCGGCAAGGGCAGCCAGGCGCGCATTTTGGGCTATAGCGGCAATCTGACCCGAGCTCCCGAAGACGGCGGCCAGCTGAACGGCTCGGGCTATGTCCAGTTCACACCACCGGGTACGGGGGCCGAATCGGGCCTGAGCATGAATCTGCAGGCCAAGGCCAGCAAGCTGCAAGTCCTGGTGCGCGCCGACCGTCAGGTCAGCGTCTCCGGCGATCTGCAGGCCCGGCTGGAGCAAGGCCAGTTCACGCTGCGCGGCGACCTGACGGTCGACAGAGCCTCCATCATCCTGCCCGAAGAATCCGCGCCATCGCTGGACAAGGATGTGGTGGTGCGCTCGGCGGCATCGCGCAAGGCCGAAGAGGAGGATCGCCAGCGTAGCGAACAACAGGCCCGCAAGGAGCAGGCCCGCGCCACGCCGCGCAAGGTGCCAGACATTCTCGTCAAGCTCGACATGGGACGTGACTTTGCACTGCAGGGCTTTGGCATCACCACGCGACTGCTGGGCCAGCTTGAAGTGCGAGGTGCCAGCTACATCGGCGGCCCGCCCAGCGTGACCGGAGAAATCCGTACCGAGGAAGGCCGCTACCGCGCCTGGGGACAGTCGCTGAATGTGGAAACCGGGCTGATCCGCTTCAACGGCCCCTACAACAACCCCTCGCTGGACATACTAGCGCTGCGCCCGAATATTGCCGTCAAGGCCGGTGTGCAGGTGCTGGGCACAGCCAGCGCGCCACGCGTGCTGCTGTACTCGGACCCGGCCCTGCCCGACGCGGAAAAACTCTCCTGGGTAGTCATGGGCCGTGACCCTGCCTCCGGCGGGGCCAGCAGCGCCCTGCTTCAGCAGGCCGCCATGGCCTTGCTGGCTGGCGGCAACAGCTCCAGCGGCAAGATTGCGGGCAGCCTGGGGCTCGATGAAGTCGGCTTCAAAGGCGGCGGGGATGGCACTGATGCAGCGGGCGCTGCGCTGACCATGGGCAAGCGCATCTCGGACAAGCTCTATCTGACCTACGAGCAGAGCCTGTCGGGAGCCATGGGCATCATCTACATCTTCTACGACCTGTCTCGCAGCGTCACCTTGCGCGCTCAGACCGGCATGACCAGCGCCATGGACATCGTCTATACCGTTCGCAAGGATTAAGCATGAAATATGCCTCCAGCCCTTTACTGGTAAGCGATAACAGCTATCAGTTCTGAAATGCCACGCAGCCGCACTGCGCTAGAGCAAGCCGCTGGCAAGCTCATACTTCGCATCCAGCAGGAATGGATGCAGGAGCTGGGCGAGCCTGCGGCCGCAGACAGCGAGCAGGTCATGAACCGTGCTCATGACCTGCTGCTGGCCGCATCGGCCCGCCAGCCCGGCCTCGGGCTGCAGCAGCAGTCGATCGAAGAATTTCTGGGCAGGCAATGGCTGCACGGCCATCCTGGCGTGCAGCCATTCGTCAATGATCTGGCGGCACTGGTGCAGTCCTGATCCATCTATTCAGGCCCTCAGCGGCCTGTTTCCACACCTTATTTGACGTAGGAACGCAGCACCTTCACGACCAGCTCCAGGTCCTGTTCACGCTGCTCGGCCGTTGCAGCTTCGGCACCCAGGTGCTCGCGCATATGGCCTTCTAGCACCTCCAGCATCAAGCCATTGACGGCCCCGCGCACGGCTGCCAATTGCTGCAGCACCACGCCACAGTCCTGCCCCTCTTCCAGAGCCCGCTCCAGAGCCTGCGTCTGCCCCTTGATGCGGCGGATGCGCGCGAGCAACGGTTTTTGATTCGAAACGGTATGCGACATATGCAGGAATTGTAGTTCTCATGCCGGCATGGAAAATATACTGGGGTAGAGTATATGAAAAGAAGCCAATCATGACCTCATGCACCGACTCCCCCTTATCCCGGCAACACTCCCACAGCTTTGATCAGGGCAATCCGCTGGGCGAAAAAAATGCCAAGCTGGCGATGCTGCTGACGCTGGCCATGATGGTGCTGGAAATCACCGCCGGCTATTACCTCAACTCCATGGCCCTGCTGGCCGATGGCTGGCATATGAGTTCACACGCTCTGGCACTGGGCCTGTCCGTCAGCGCCTATGCCGCGGCGCGCAAGCTGGCCAATGACAGGCGCTTCAGTTTCGGCACCTGGAAGATAGAAATCCTGGCGGGATACACCAGCGCCATCTGCCTGCTGCTGGTTGCCGCCCTGATGGCTTTTGAATCCATACAGCGCCTGCTGTCTCCGGCCACCATTCAATACCAGCAGGCCATAGGAGTGGCAACTCTTGGCCTGCTGGTCAATCTGGCTTGTGCCTGGCTGCTCAAGGATGGCCATCACCATCACCACGGCCACAGCCATGAGTCCCACCACGATCATCACCATGAACACGACCATGCGCATGGCGACCTGAACCTGCGCTCGGCCTATCTGCATGTGATTGCCGACGCGGCCACATCAGTCATGGCTATCGCAGCCCTGCTGGGCGGCATGATGCTGGGGCTGGCCTGGCTGGATTCGGTCATGGGCCTGGTCGGCTCCGTGATGGTCGCTGCGTGGGCCTTCAGTCTGCTGCGCGATAGCAGCCGCGTGCTGCTCGATGCCGAAATGGATGCCCCCGTCGTGCAAGAGGTACGTGATGCCATCGCGCAAGGCCCGCAGCCCGTCAACATCACTGACCTTCATGTCTGGCGCGTGGGCAAGAATCACTATGCCTGCATCATCGCAGTCGAGGGCGCTGCCACCGTCACCCCCGACTACATTCGCCAGCTGCTGTCGGTACACGAAGAACTCACCCACGTCTCTGTCGAAGTCAACCGCACAGAGCCGGCATAAATACGTCGGTTGAAATCAGCAAGCTGGTAACGCAGGTAGAATCCAGCGTCCCTCCCCGTAGTTCAATGGATAGAACGGTCGCCTCCTAAGCGACAGATACAGGTTCGATTCCTGTCGGGGGGACCAGTAACGCATTGATTTTTAATGAGTCCTGGTGGAAACGGGACATAAGTGGGACATTTCCCGCTTTTGACCCTCAGACTTTGACAAACGCAGGCCGTCTTGAACGGCGCTGCGTTTTTTTTCGTCCCGACTTCTGCCCAGCTCTGGCAGTCGCGTCGCCATGAGGCGGCGCCTGTAGATGGCCCTGATATAAAAAAGATAGCGTTTGCTTACACAGTAATCTGCGGAATATACTGTACACACATACAGTATCTGTTAGGTAGCTATGGCGGCAAAGAACTCAGCAAATGAGCAATTTCAGAATGAGATTGATGATGTGAGCGCATCTGTTCAGGCGCTTTGCGAACTGCTTGCCGCCGCTCAGAACGCCAAGGTAAGCGCCGCCTGCGTGCATGCAATCCTCAAGCCCATGGCTCGCCGGCTGGATGTCGTCGCAAGCACTGCGGCAGATGCGCGGCTTGTGCTGAAAACCTCGTAATTTCCCGTAATACAAAATGCAGCCTAGATGCCATGCATTGCGTGCATTGGCGCGGCTTAGGGGTGGATCGACCCGGTAGTAATTTGCGCTCCACGAAGCGGGCAGGCGCGGCGGGGGCGTCATGGCGCGCCACGGGGTTGAGGGAGCGGCTTCGGGTCTGGGCTGCAGGCCTGGGTCATGGGTGAAACGGGGCCGGGAATGCCACAAATCGCGGCCTGGGCGCGCGCGGGAGACTATGCAAGGGGGTGGCAGGGTGCTGATGCAAAAAAGGGCGCCTAGGCGCCCTGATGCTCTCGGGGGTGGATCGGCTTTAGGTTTCGCTGCCCGTCCGGGGTGCAAACCTCACAATGTCCATGCCTGCCCACTCGTTGAGTGTCTCAAAAAGCCCCTGCAGCGGGACTATTTCATTCTCGTAAAACACCTGCAGGGACTGGCTGGCATTACCGAAGCCGCCCGTGTTGTTGGGGATGATGCCCAGCAGTCCAGGCGGAACGCGATGCGCGGCCAGCACATCGTCCTTGCTCGCGTTCTTGATAGCGCTGAAATCATCCTTGGCGGCAATCTCGCTCACGGGTATCAGCTTGAGGCCTTCGGGCTTGCCGCCTGGGGCGTGGACAAACAAATTGCGGAAGTTGCCCGGCCCCTTGGACTTGCGCAGCTGCTCGCGCAGCTTCTCCACATCTCCATTGCTCACCGCGCTGTCGCTGAGGTACATGATGAAACCAGCGTGGCTGCCGTTCTCGTAGTAGCGGCGCCGGAAGACCGTGGCCGACTCATTCAGCAGCGCCGACTGCAACGCGCTCAGGTACTCGGGCAGGCCGTACAGCTCCTGATTAATGTCAGGCTCGCGCAGATGGAAGACGGAGCCAGGCACAAACTCATGCTCTTCGCGCCAGTTGGGCACGTAGAAATAGCGCTTCTCCTGGCCCCGGCGCATGTACCGGCTCAGCGAATGTTCAAAACGCATGGTGCGGCCGGACAGCGCGCGGCGTGCTTCAAGGTATCCATTGCCGAACACTAGAAAGTCCGTGGCCCAGGCCTTGAAGGTTTCGCGCGACATCATCGGGTGCGGGATAAAACTCGATGTCAACAGGTTGCGTTTCAGGTAGATCGCAGAGCTGTGGTGCGGCGATGCCCGGAAGGCATCGGCCAACCCATCAAGCGGAAACGGCGGCTCATACCAGCGGCCGTTAAACATTGCTTCCACGTAGTCCAGCAGGCGCAGCCGACTGACCGGCTCGGGGTCCCCGAAGGAGAAAACCTCTACCTGCCCTCCCTGTGTTTCAGCCTTGGCCATGGGGGTGGGATTCTTTTTGGTCATTCGTATACCTCTACAGATGAGCTGCCGCCGTGGACATCCCCGGCGAGTGATTCGTTATCCAGTGCGTGCATGACCGCCCAGGCCAGATCGGCGTGGCCGATGTCGTCCGAGCGGCCGGACTGATAGGTGACATGGCGCTGGCTGGGCGTCAGCACCTTCTTGATGGCCATGAATGCGGCGGCCACATCGGTGCAGTCGGCGTCCATTTCCAGGCGGCCCTTGCTGATGACCTGTTTGGCCTTGAGCACCAGCCGAGCCTTGAGCGCCAAGTCGTAGTGATAGGCCCGCGCCTGCGGGTAGAACTTGATGACGTTCTGATAAACGCCCTGGCCCAGGCCCGTGGTGTCGATGCCCATGAACGTGACGTTGTACCTCTCAGTAATGCTGCGTATGTACTCGGCCTGGGCCTCAAAATCAGCGCCCCGGAACTGCTGGCGGTGCAGAAGACGGAACTTGCCGCCCGGCACCTTGGGCGGTGCAATCACCACCAGGGCGGCCGTGTCGCCGGTAAACGAGGGGTCATAGCCAACCCACACCGGCTGCCACGCAAATGGGCGCGCGGCGAGAGGCTTGAAGTCGTCGGCCCATGCCTCCCACGAATCCACCATGCACGCCTGCATCATCTGCAGCGTGAACTGTGAATTGCTGTCGTCGATGAATTCGCAGCGGAAGAGATTGGCAAACTCGTCGTCCGGGTACTCGTCCAGCAGCTCGGCCAAGTCAAACAGATTGCAGCCCAGGCGCAGCGCGTCATCAATAGTCACGATGTGGCGGAATCGACCATCAGCGCAGCGCAGGCCGTTGGCCAGCGCCTTGTGGCTCAGGTCAATCTGCACATGCTTGGCTTTGTCCCGCCCCCCGGTTGCGGTCCTCGCCGGTCCAGAACGAATAGGCCTCATGGCTCTTTGCCGATGGAGTGCTGAAATAGGTCTTGCGCCAATGCTTATGCGTGGCCATGGCGCTGGCCACCTTGTTGAGTTCCTTGAAATTGCCCGTCCAAAAGAACTCATCGAAATAGAAATCCCCGCTGCGGCCCTGGGCCGTCTTGGCATTGGTGCCCAAGAAATGCAGCTCGGCGCCATTCCACAGCACCATGGGATCGCCGCCCAGGTCTACCCCCACTTCATTGGCAAAAGCCACCATGTAGTTTTTGAACTGGTGCGCCTGGGCCTTGGATGCGGACAGAAAAATCTGATTGCGCCCTTCGAGCACCGCACGAATCAAGGCTTCGCGGGCAAAGTAGTAGGTGGCTCCAATCTGGCGCGACTTGAGCAGAATGCGCGTGCGCTCCTTCTGGGCCTCAAACCATCGGTTTTGATACCCAAAATTTCCCGCGTGGAATATCTCAAGCAACTGCTCTGTCTGCTCGGGCGTGAACTCGTTGCGCTTGGGTTTGCGCTTCGGGGCGGCATTGCGGCGGGCAATGTTGGGGTTTAGGTCCCCTTCCTTGCCGGTTTCTTGGTAGCGCTCCACCCGTGCGGTGCGCTCCAGCTGGCGGCCGAGCAGGTCAATTTCCTTGAAGTCGCCGCCCGTCTTCTCGTCTTTCATGATGAGCTGCACCATGCGCAGCTCAAGCGCGCCGTTCACGCGATCGAGCGGCGTGAACTTGTCCCACTCTTCCGCATCGCGCCAGCCGTAAAGCGTGGTTGCCGGAACGCCCAGCTTTTCCGCTATCAGCTTGGGCCGCCAGCCCTGCCAGTACAGATACCGCGCCACCTGTTTGGGCTGCGAGCTATTGGCCAGCACGGCCTCCTGCATGGCGCTGCCCTGCTCCTGAGCCTGGGCGAGCACGAGCGCACCGAAATCAGCGCCCTTCTTTTTGGCGGCTTTGGCCTGTGGCTGCTCGCCTGCAGCAAATGGGGCGCAGTCATCCCCGGTCGGTTTCTTTCGTGCCATGGCAGGCAGTTTTCCGGGCGGGCTCCATCTAAACCAGCACGCGATTACGTCCACCGCGCCGCCACAACGACACCAGCGTGACGCGGCGCAGGCCGCTGGACACCATGAGAACTCACCGCTAACTCATCGCCGGACACCGGCAAACCCATCAGCGAGGCTCATCCATCCATGTCCAAGAAATCCCGCTTCTTCCGCGTCGCCGTCGAAGGCGCCACCTCTGACGGCCGCACCATCGACCGTGACTGGCTGCTGCAGATCGCCAAGCACTACAACCCCAAGGTGTACGGCGCCCGCGTCAACATGGAGCACATCCGCGGCTATGGCCCTAACAGCGACTTCCGCGCCTATGGCGATGTGCTGGCCGTCAAGACCGAAGAGGTGGACATCGGCGGCCAGAAGAAGCTGGCTCTGCTCGCCCAGATCGATGCCACCGATGAACTGGTCGAACTGAACAGGCGCCGCCAGAAGCTCTACACCTCTATCGAGGTCCGCCCCAGCTTTGCCGATAGCGGTGAGGCCTATCTGGTCGGTCTGGCCGTCACCGACAACCCCGCCAGCCTGGGCACCGAAATGCTGGAGTTCGCTGCCAAGAACCCGGACGCCAACCCCTTCAAGCACCGCAAGGAACAACCCGACGATGTGTTTTCCGTGGCCGAGCCTCTGGCTCTGGAGCTGGAAGACGAAAGCGCCGGCATCGTGGCCAGCTTCAAGGCCAGCATTGCCGCCGCCGTGGCCAAGTTCACCGGCAAGGAAGTCACCGACGACGCCCGTTTTGCAGCTGTGGCTGATGGCTTTGGCGAGCTGGGCGACAACTTCTCCAAGCATGTCCAGGCCGCACAAGCCTCCCAGGTCAAGACAGACCAATCGCTGCAGGCCATGAGCGCGGACATCGACAAGCTCAAGCAGCAGTTCGCCAAGCTGGACAACACCGAAGCCCCCAACCGCCGCCCCGTGGCCAGCGGCGGCGCCGGTCAGCAACAGACCGATTTCTGACCCACCTGCCAAATCCGTCCCACTTCAAGGAACCATTCATGCGCAACGAAAGCCGCCAAAGCTATAACGAATTTCTCGGCCGTGTGGCCCAACTCAACGGCGTCAGCACCGCCGACACCGACAAGGCCTTTGCCGTCGCCCCCAGCGTCCAGCAAAAGCTGGAAAACGCCATGCAGGAGTCCAGCGAATTCCTGCAGCGCATCAACATCGTCCCCGTGGATGAGATGCAAGGCGAAAAGCTCGGCCTGTCCCTGTCCGGCCCCATCGCCAGCCGCACCAACACCGCCGACAAGGACCGCCAAACGCGCGACCTGACCGGCATCAGCGCGCGCGGCTACCACTGCCAGCAGACCAACTACGACTCGCACCTGAAATATGCGCTCATCGACGCCTGGGCCAAGTTCCCCGACTTCCAGGTCCGTGTTGCGCGCATGCTGGCCCACCGTCAAGCACTGGATCGCATGTGCATCGGCTTCAACGGCGTATCCATCTCGCCAGATACCAACCTTGCGGCAAATCCCTTGCTGCAGGATGTGAACAAGGGCTGGCTGCAGAAGCTACGTGAAGAAGCGTCCGAGCGCGTCATGAACGAGGGCAAGGTTGCGGGCAAGGTTGTCATCGGCCCTGATGGCGACTTCAAGAATCTGGACGCCGCGGTCTTTGATGCCCGCCAGTTGCTGGACCCCTGGCATCGCAACAATCCCCAGCTGGTCTGCATCCTGGGTGACAAGCTGATGCACGACAAGTACTTCCCGCTGGTCAACACCACCCAGGCCCCCAGCGAAACCCTGGCAGCAGACATCGTTATGAGCCAAAAGCGCGTGGGCGGTCTGCAGGCCGTGCAAGTGCCGTTCTTCCCCGAGAACGGCCTGCTCATCACCACGCTGGACAACCTGTCCGTGTACTGGCAGCGCGGCGGCCGTCGCCGCTACATCGTGGAGAACCCCAAGCGCAACCGCGTGGAGGACTACCAGTCCAGCAATGACGACTACGTAGTGGAAGACATCGGCCTCGCGTCCATGGTCGAAAACATCGAAATAGTAGAACCCCAGAAAGTCGAAGGCACAGAACCCTAAGCCTAAGCCAAGCTGGGCCGCCGCAAGACCCTATCAGGCGGCGGCCTCTCTCCGCAACTACCGGAAAACGCATCATGCAACTCACCCCCGCACAGCGCCACCGCGCCCGCGTGCTGGCTGCGAAGGCTCAGGCTGAAAGTCCGTTCGGCATCGAGGTCCAGGGCAGCGAATACGAGCTGATGATGGCCAAGCTGGCCACAGACAAGCGCACGCTCAAGAATATGGAATCGGTACAGCTCAAGCGCCAAGCCAAGGCCGCCATGCTGCCCGACTACCTGCCCTGGATCGAGGGCGCATTGACCAATGGCAAGGGCGCCAAGGATTTGGTCCTCACCACCACCATGGTCTGGGCTATTGACGCCGGGGCTTACGGCCTGGCATTGCGCATGGCCGCCTATGCCGTGCAGCACACGCTACCCCTGCCCGACCAGTACCACCGCAGCACGGCCGCCCTGCTCATGGACGAGTTTGCGGGCGCCTACCTGGGCGGCCAGTGGAATCCCATCAAGCCGGACCCCAGCGGCATGGTGCCGGACGACACCCACCCGGCCGAGCACCTGACGGCCGTGGATGGCATCACGCAAAGCCTGGATGCCCCCGACCAAGCCCGCGCCAAGCTCTACAAGGCCACGGCCTATGCCATGTTGGGCAAGGTCCAGACCGCCGAAGAACCGGCGCTGGACGACATCCCCCAGGAAACCCTGGTCGGCGTCCAGGCGCTGCTGGCCCAGGCTCTCAAGCTGGACACGCAAAGCGGCGTCAAAAAGGACATGGAGCGCATCGAGCGCAAGCTGCGCGCCCTGGCAGCACCACCCCAGGCAGACGGCGCCGAGGCCCCCGCCGCACCAGCAGCTGCAACTGCCACTGCTGCCCCTGCACCACGCAAACGAGCCGCCCCCGCCAAGCCCGCAGCCAAGAGCAAGCGCTAAACCCACCGAGCACAGCCCCCGTGCTGGGCGGCTCGCAGGGCCGCGCGAAGGCTTTGGCCTACCGCAACGCCCTGCGACCACCGCCCACTACGTTGGCACCACACCAGCCCAGCACCATGACCATGATTGCCAACGCGCCGCCCATCATCGTGACCGACCCGCCCAGCAGGCCGCCCATTACGGGGGTGCTGGACGCTGGCGGCTTCTGGCCTCACATCGACCTCGCCAAGCTGCGCGACAGCGTGGACGTGGACGGCTCCGTAACTGCTGGCCGCCTCACCCACGCTGCTGCAAATGCCCTGGCTAGCGTCATAAAGGACCTGAGCAACTGGGCCGCCGCGCAAGCTGCTGCCGGGTTCGATGCGCTTTCCTCTGTCCCGGCCATCGCCATCAACGGCACCAGCGTCAACGTGTTGTGCTTTGAGCGTGCTGTTTACGCCTATGCCAAGGCGGACTTGATCGAGCGCTACGCCGGCGCAGACGCCACCGGCCGCACCGAGCCCGGCGATGAGCGCCGCGAGCTGCAGGCCAGCGACTACCGCGCTGACGCATTGCGCGCCGTGCGCGACATCCTGGGCGTGGCCCGCATGGAATCGGAGCTGATCTAGCCATGACCATCACCGTCCAGGCACAGCAAGGGGACACCGTGGACATGCTTTGTCTTCGCCAACTAGGCACCACTGCAGGGGTGACAGAAGCCACCTATGCATTGAACCCAGGTCTTGCCGCGCTTGGTCCCGTTCTGCCACTAGGTCGGCGGGTCATCCTGCCCGACCCGCCAACCGCCCCCACCGCACCTAAAACCATTTCCCTGTGGGACTGACGCCTACTCAACCAAACCACTTCACTGCCATGTCTGAACCCACCTCTGCTGTCGGCACCTTCGCGGGCTACAAGCTCGCCCTCTTCTCCTTGCCGGTCATTGCCAGCCTGATTGCCTTCTGGCTGGGCCTGCGTTTCGTGCCGCTTCGCAGCACCGACCCGCGCGGCGATCTGCTTAACCGCGTGCTGGCCTGCTTGGTCAGCGGCTTTGTGCTCGGCGTGCCCGCGCTGGTGCTGCTCATGCAGCACTGGCCGGGCATCTTTGAGGCTGGGATGCGACTTGCCACCATGGCCGCCGTACCGTCCATTGCGGGCTTTTTCATCATTACCGGCTGCGTGCTGGTGGTCTGCTCCATCCCTGGCCCGTGGATCGTCGCTGGCGTCTTCCTCTGGCTCAAGCGCAGCGAAGGCCAGACCATCACCGAAATGGCCGACCAGCTGCGTGGTGACATTGCGGGCCATGGCGCTGCGGGCCGCAAGGGGGGTGCCGAATGAGCGCCGTCACCTACATCAATGAATTAATCGAGCGTGAGGGCGGCTACGTCAACGACCCCAAGGACTCGGGCGGCGAAACCAAATTCGGTATCACCGTGGCCACGGCTCGCGCCTACGGCTACACCGGCCCCATGCGTGACCTGCCTCACGCCACAGCGCAAAGCATCTACCTGCGCCGCTACTGGGTGGAGCCAAAGTTTCATCTGGTCGATGAGGTCTACCCGGCTCTAGCGGAATGCCTGCTGGACTTCGGCGTCCTGGCCGGACAGAAGACTGCTGCAGCTCAGTTGCAGCGGGTGCTGAATGTGCTCAACCGCCAGCAGGCCGACTATGACGACCTGGAAGATGATGGCCGAATCGGCACCATCACCCTGGCCGCCCTGCGTGCTTTCCTCAAAAAGCGCGGGCGTGAAGGCGGTGGCGTGCTCTTTGGCATGGTCGTTGCCCGCCAGTCCGTGTACTTGCAGGAGCTGGCCGAGCGCCGCCCCAAAGACGAGGCCTTTCAATACGGCTGGCAGCTCAATCGCGCCCTGGGTGAATTCCTGGGCGGCAAACCATTCCTGCCAGCATGACGCCCGCCAGCATCATGACCACCCTCGCCCGGCTGGTCGTGCCCATCGCCCTGCTGCTTCTGCTCTACGCCGTGGACCAGCGCGCGGAAGAACGGGGCATACAAAAGGCACAGGCCCAGCACAGCGCCGCCACTGTCCAGCGCCTGGAGTTCTCCATCGAGCGCAGCGGCCAACTTGCTGGGCAGCTCGGCCAACTGCTGGACCGTAACCAACTGGAAAAAGCTGATGCAAAGATTGCCTTTGATCGCCTTGACTCTGACCTGCGCAGTGGCGCTTTGCGCCTGTCAGTCCGCACCGCCACCCAGCCGGGAGGCAATCACGGTGCCGCCGCTGGGCCTGTCCAAGCGAGAGCCGACATTGACCCAGCGGATGCTGCAGCTCTTGTCCGCATCACCGAAGACGGCGACAACGCAATCAGGGACCTCAACACCTGCCTTGACGGCTACGCCCAAGTAATGCGCCAAGCCAACGGGGGGCAGCCATGAAGAAGCCGCAATCACTGCGCAACTTCCTTGCGGGCGCCATCCCTGAGCTGCAGACCGACCCGCAGCGGCTCAAGATGTTTGTGGAGTCCGGCAACATGGTGGCGCGCAGCGGCGAAACGCTTTCCTTTGAATACCGCTTCACGGTGCGCCTCATCATGCTGGACTTCGCGGGCAATATGGATCTGTTCGCGGTTCCCATCCTGGCCTGGCTCAGCAGCTACCAGCCGGACCTGCTGCAGAACAAGGAAAGGGCCGCCAAGGGTCTGCGCTTTGATGTGGAAGTCCTGGCCAACGACAAAGTGGACCTTGTGATCGAGGTGGACTTGACCGAGACAGTCATCGTCAAGGAAGACAAGGACGACCAAGGCCGCCAGCGCCTGACCGCAGAACACAGGGGCGAGATATACAGCCCCAAGCCCTACGCAACCGGCGACTACAGCCTTTACCTGGGCGGCAAGATCGGCGCAGAGTGGCACCAGACACAAGGGCTTGACTGATGGCCGACGCCCTGGAGCAGCTCGCAGAGTGGGCCACGCCATTGCTGCAGCGCATGGAGCCGGCAGGCCGCAAGGCCGCCATGCTGGAGGTGGCCACCTATCTGCGCAAAAGTCAGGCCCAGCGCATCGCTGACCAGCGCAACCCGGACGGCTCGCCTTATGAGCCACGCCGCCCGCGCGAGCAGTTGGCCAAGCGCCAGGGCGCCATTCGTGGGCAAATGTTCATGGGGCTGCGCAAGGCTCGCAACCTGCAGCGCAAGGCCACCGCAGACATGGCCAGCGTGGCCATGAATCCCCGCGTGTCCTACGTGGCCCGCGTCCATCACTACGGCCTGCGCGACAAGGTAGACCGCCGCGACCGCAACAGCCCTGTCGTGAGGTACGCAAGCCGCGAGCTGCTGGGCTACACGCAGCAGGAAATCAAGGACATTGAGGACATCCTTATGCAGCATACGACCTAAGCAAATGGCATCCTATGGCGAGAATCCGTCCCTATGAGGGGAAGGTATCATTCGCAGCTAAATAAATGAGTAAAGGCGAATGATGGAGTGGTTCAAGGAGTTTAGTGAGTACCTTTTCCCAGAAGATTCCAGAAATTTGAGAATTGAGGATGCTTTCGCTTTAAAACACAAACATATTCCCAGCCGGCTTTTTAAGTATCGATCTGCGGATGGGTACTCAATAAAGAACTTAAGAGATGGAACCGTTTGGTTGGCCCATCCTTCTAGCTTCAATGACCCATATGACTGCCATATCTTTGTCAATTCAGACAAAGCTGGTGGCACATCCATGCCGCCCGATTTCCGGGATATGTTTGCTAAGCCAATCTATGAACTGCTGGAAGCCAGAGTTGCTGCAGGTGAGCGACCTTTGAAGGCTGCTAGAGAAGTATTGTCAAAGGCAATGTCTCCTGAGCAGCTGGCTGCTTTTGATGAGCTTCTTGCCGAGTGCGATAGAGCGTTTGGCAAGGACTTAGAGACGCTAAAAGACTCTTACAGAGCCTGTTCCTTCTCTGCTCGCCTTGATTCAATGTTGATGTGGTCACACTACGCAGATCAGCACAAGGGCTTCTGCATTGAGTACATGGTGAGTGATTTACCGCCATCCGATTACTGCAATCGGTTTATGTATCCCGTCATTTATCAAGACGAGGTTTTTGATGCATCGACTGTCATGAAATCCGGAGAGCACTACAACAATCTTCGGCCTACTCAGATTGCCCTAGTGAAAGCTGCAGACTGGAAATACGAAGAGGAGTGGCGGCTGGTACTCGATCATGGATTTATTAAAGAACATGGTGCTCCATTCAGGATGCCCACACCCAAAGCTGTCTACCTCGGCTCTTTGATCAAAGAGCAAGACGCGACCGATATCAAGGAAATTTGTGCTGAAAAAGGGATACCTGTCTTCCATGTGGAGCACGACAGGCATCGCTTCCGAATGACGCCGAGGGCTATTTAAGGCTGAGAAGCGGGATGCTCAAAAGCTGCATGACTGAGATGGGGCGTTAGCAAAGCGAGTAAAAATGGTCAGTTAGGATGCTCCCTCGCGTGCAGGTTGCCGCCACACTGCCCGCCACTCGCGCGCCCGCATGCTGCCCGGCACAGTCGGTGCATGAACTCCGATCCGGCCCTCGCCATTGGCGACATGCAGCGTTTGCTGCACAACATGATCCGCGTGGGGAGCATTCACTCCGTGGACCACGGCAGCCCCGGCAAGCCTGCGCTGGTGCGTGTCTCCCTGGGTGAACTGGTCACAGACTGGCGCCCCTATCACGAAGCCCGCGCGGGTGGCACCACTACATGGAACCCGCCCACCGTGGGCGAACAAGCCACCGTGCTGTCCCCCAGCGGCGACCTGGGCGCGGCCGTGGTGATCGTCGGGCTCAACAGCACCGGCAAGCCAGCTCCCAGCAGCGACCCCAATAAGACCATCACCAAATACCCGGACGGCGCCGTGATCGAGTACGACCACGCGGCCCATGCTCTGGTGGCCACGCTGCCCGGTGGCGGTACGGCCAAGCTGGTGGCGCCGGATAGCGTCACCATCGACAGCCCACAAGTCACCATGACCGGCCACTGTCTTGTCAAAGGCTCTTTGACTTATCAGGGCGGCATGCGCGGCAGTGGGACAGCTGCAGGCGCCAACGGTGCGGCGGAAATCCAGGGCACGCTGCGCACGACTCAGGATGTGATTGCCAGCGGTGTCAGCCTGCGTTACCACCCGCATGGTGGCGTACAGACGGGTAGCGGCAACAGCGGCGGACCTATCGGGGGTGCAGCATGATGAACGTCAACACCGGCCGCAGCATCGACTACGCCGCGCACATCAGCCAGTCCATAACGGACATTCTCACCACGCCCATCGGCTCGCGCGTCATGCGCCGGGGCTATGGCAGCTTCATCCCGCAGCTCATCGACCAGTCCATGACGCCCGCCAACATCCTGAGGCTGCAGGCGGCCACAGCGCAGGCCATCATGAAACACGAGCCCCGCACGCGCCTGCGCCGTGCGTTTCTCGGCTTTGACGCCAGCGGCCGGGCCGTGCTGCAGTTGGAGCGCCAAGACCGTGGGCAGGCATCCACACGCCGCCAAGCAGTGAGCATTCAACCCGCCCAAGGTGCCAGCACATGAGCAATGCGCAAATCATTGACATGAGCAAGCTGCCGGCTCCCGCCGTGGTGGTGGTGCCAGAGTTTGAAACCATTCTTGCCGCGCTCAAGGCCGACCTTGTGGCGGCCATGCCCGCAGAGGCCCGCTCTGCCGTCAGCGACACCCTGGCCCTGGAGTCCGAGCCATTGACCAAGTGGCTGGAGCGCCTGGCAATGCAGCTAGTGGTCGAGCGCAGCGACAGAAACGACAGCGCCCACGCCGTCATGCTGGCCTATTCCCGTAAAGGCGATCTGGATCAGCTTGCGGTTTTCTATGGCGTGCAGCGGCTGGTCATCACCCCAGCAAACCCGGCAGCCATCCCCCCAGTGGCGGCAGTCTATGAGGACGATGAAACATTCCGCGCCCGCATCCAGTTGGCCCCGCGCGGCTACAGCGTGGCCGGGCCTGTGGGCGCCTATGTCTTCCATGCCAAAACCGCAGACGGCCAAATCTTGGACGCGGCGGCCACCAGCCCCACGCCGGGCCGTGTCGTGGTTTCTGTGCTCTCCCGTGTGGGTAGCGGCGTGCCGAGTCAAGCCCTGCTCAATGCCGTGTCGGCCGCAGTCAATGCGGACGACATCCGCCCGCTCACGGATGAGGTGATCGTCCAGGCGGCCACCATCGTCAACTACCAGATTGCCGCCAAGATTTACACCTTGCCGGGGCCGGACTCGTCCAGCGTACTGACCACCGCTCAGCAGCGCGTGGCGGCCTATGCCGAATCCATGCACCGCATCGGCCGGCGCCCCACCCTGTCCGGCATCTATGCCGCCCTGCACATCGAGGGCGTGGACCGTGTAGAGCTGACCAGCCCGACCGCGGATGTGGTTGTGGGTGAAACTCAGGCCAGTTGGTGTACCGCCATCAACGTAACGCACGGGGGCATCGTTGGCTGATTCCCTGCTTCCACCCAACGCCACGCCGCTGGACAGAGCGGCAGAGTCGGTCATGGTCAAGCACCTTGACGCCATCGACCAGCCGCACCGCGCACTATGGAATCCCGACACCTGCCCGCTGGAGTTTCTGCCCTGGCTCGCCTGGGCCATGGGTGTGGAGGCTTGGCGCAGCGAGTGGCCTGAGGCAATCAAGCGGGCGCTGGTCCGCAATGCCATTCAGGTCCAGCGGCAACGCGGCACCCTCAAGAGCGTGCGCGACACCGTGGCCAGCTTCGGCGGCGCCATCAGCATTCGCGAATGGTGGCAGACCGCCCCCAAAGGCACGCCGCACACCTTTGAGCTGGTATTCACCATGACCGGCCAGGACGGAGAGCAGGCCAGCGCCGCATTCGTGCAGGACGTTATGGCCGAAGTCTCGCGCGTCAAGCCGCTGCGCTCCCATTTCACCTTCATCCAGGGACTCAGTGCCCAGGCATCTATCCAGCTCGCATGTGTGGGCAGGCCCGTGGCATACACGCGGCTTGACATGGATGTGGGCTGACCTCAAGGCAACCTCAACCGCACCCTATGGCCATCATCTTCAAACTCACCTCTGCAGGGCGGCAGGCGCTTGTGAACGCCGCCCAGAACGGGATCTTGGCGCGCACCTTGGTCAGCGTCGGCGTGACCGCCACCGCCTTCACGCCCACCGAGGCATTGACCACCATTCCCAACGAAATCAAGCGCATCACCACCATTGCCGGGGATGTGGTGGCAAAAGACACCATCCACGTCACCATCCGCGACGATGGCAATCAGACCTACACCGTGCGCGGCCTGGGCCTGTACCTCGATAACGGCGTGCTGCTGGGCACCTATAGCCAAGCTGCTGTGATTCTGGAAAAGTCGGCGGCGTCCATCTTCCTGCTGTCCACTGATCTGCGCGTGCTGGACGGCTCCGTGAACATCAGTACGCTGCAGTTCGGGGAAACCAATTTCATCAACCCACCGGCGACCACAGACCGCCAGGGCGTGGTGGAGCTGGCCACCGAAGCCGAGGCCAACGGGCTGGCAGATGCTGTCCGTGCGCTCACGGCGGCCAGCGTCAAGACGCTTTTCAACGCGCGGGCCTTGGCCGCCACGGTCATCACGGCAGGCGTGGGCCTCACAGGAGGCGGCAGCCTTGCTGCCAATCGCACCATCACCCTGGCCAACACGGCAGTGACGGCGGGCAGCTACGGTAGCGCCACGGCAGTGCCGACCTTCACGGTCGATGCTCAAGGCCGCTTGACGGCGGCCGGTAGCGCCACCGTCACCCCGGCCTGGGCCAGCGTCACCGGCAAGCCCACCACCTTGGCGGGTTATGGCATCACAGACGCCGCCCTGGCCGCTCGGACCATCACAGCAGGCACCGGCCTCACGGGTGGCGGCAACCTCACCGCAAACCGCACCATTGCCTTGGCCAACACCACAGTGACGGCAGGCAGCTATGGCAGCGCAACCACGGTGCCCACGTTCACGGTCGATGCTCAAGGCCGCTTGACTGCGGCAGATAGTGCAACCATCACCCCGGCCTGGGCCGATGTCACGGGCAAGCCCACCACCCTGGCAGGCTATGGCATCACGGACGCCGCCCTTGCTGCCCGCTCCATCACTGCCGGCACAGGCCTCACGGGTGGCGGCGACCTCTCGGCCAATCGCACCATTGCGCTGGCCAACACAACAGTGACGGCGGGCAGCTACGGCAGTGCCACGGCCGCCCCCACCTTCACCGTCGATGCCCAGGGGCGGCTGACGGCAGCCGGTAGCGCCACCGTCACCCCGGCCTGGGGCAGTGTCACCGGCAAGCCCACCACGCTGGCAGGCTATGGCATCACGGACGGCGCCCTGGCGGCCCGCACCATCACCGCAGGCACTGGGCTGAGCGGCGGCGGCAACCTGACTGCAGACCGCACCATTGCCCTGGCCAACACCGCAGTGACGGCTGGCAGTTATGGCAGTGCTACGGCTGCCCCCACCTTCACCGTCGATGCCCAGGGGCGGCTGACGGCAGCCGGGTCCGCCACCGTCACGCCGGCCTGGGGCAGCGTCACCGGCAAGCCCACCACGCTGGCGGGCTACGGCATCACGGACGGTGCCCTGGCCGCGCGCAACATCGTGGCGGGCAATGGCCTGACGGGCGGCGGCAATCTCACCGCAGACCGCACGCTCACCATGGGCACGCCCGGCACGTTGACCGGCACCAGCACCAACGCAGTCAGCACCACCAGCCACACCCATCTGGTCAGCCTGAACGTGGCCGATCTGGGCGACGGTGCTGCCGTCACCCTGGCATCGGCCATCGGTAGCGGTGTGGACCTCAACACGTTGACGGGCCGAGGCATCTACACGCAAAGCACCAACGCCAATGCGACGGGCGGCACCAATTACCCGGTGGCTGCCGCTGGCACGCTGCTGGTCATTGGGGATGGTGCGTCCATCAGCACGCAGACCTACACCCATTACAACAACGGCGACCAGTGGACCCGCTCCCGCTATAACACCGGCTGGAGCGCATGGCGCAAGAGCCTGACGGACGAGCGCACAATCACCGCAGGCACAGGCCTCACGGGCGGCGGCGACCTCTCTGCCAATCGCACCATTGCGCTGGCCAACACGGCAGTGACCGCTGGCAGCTACGGCAGCGCCACGGCTATGTCCACCTTCACCGTCGATGCCCAGGGGCGACTGACGGCTGCCGGTAGCGTCACCGTCACACCGGCCTGGGGCAGCATCACCGGCAAGCCCACCACCTTGGCGGGCTACGGCATAACGGACGGCGCCCTGGCCGCCCGCGCCATCAACACGGGCACGGGTTTGAGTGGTGGCGGCAACCTCACCGCAGACCGCACGATTGCCCTGGCCAACACGACAGTGACGGCAGGCAGCTACGGCAGCGCCACGGCCATGTCCACGTTCACGGTCGATGCACAAGGCCGCCTCACTGCTGCGGGCGCTGTCACGGTTACGCCGGCGTGGGCCAACGTCACCGGAAAACCCACCACCTTGGCCGGTTACGGCATCACGGACGGCGCACTGGCCGCGCGCAACATCGTGGCGGGCAATGGTCTGACGGGCGGTGGCAACCTCACTGCAGACCGCACGATGGCCCTGGGAACCCCCACCACACTGAGCGGGGCGACCACAAACACGGTCACAGCCACCAGTCATGCCCACCAACTGGCAGCAGCTACGGAGACTGTCTCGGGCGTTGTCGAGCTGGCCACTACAGCAGAGGCCAAAGCAGGCACCGATCTTGTGCGAGTGGTAACGCCTAAAGGCTTGGCGGACACCTTGAGCGACCACGTTCCCACGGGGACGGTCATCATGTTTTCCACCTCGGCGCTGCCCGCCGGGTATCTGAAATGCGATGGCTCAGCGGTCAGCCGCACCACCTACGCCAAGCTGTTTGCAGTGCTTGGAACCTTGTATGGCGCGGGCAATGGCAGCACCACGTTCAACCTGCCTGACCTGCGCGGCGAGTTCCCGCGCTTCTGGGATGACGCTCGCGGTGTTGACCCAAGCCGGGCTTGCGGCTCCTGGCAAACCGGCACCCCAGTAGTACACGATGACTTTGGCGGTACTGAGAGCTTCGACATCGTGAGCCTCGGCGATAGCACCTATCTGAGTTGGGATGCTATCGCTGACAAATGGGTTGGCACCTATCCCCTGACCATGTATGCATCACGCGTCACATCAAGCGGCGCTGTCTTGCAGTATGTGGAGGCCTCTTCGGCTGGCTTTATCAATATGGCCCGCCCCCGAAACGTGGCCCTGTTCGGCGTTATCAAGTACCTCTAAGGATCGACATGAAAACCAAACCTGTCTTTCAAACCAACGAACTGGGTTACTTCATCGGCATCACCGAGGCCTATGAAAGCCCGCTTGAGCCAGATATCTTCCTCATCCCTGCGGGCGCCTACGAGGATGAGCCGCCCGACCGCAATGAACCGGGCGTAACCTGCTGGCGGCGCGTCGATGGAACCTGGAAGCTCGAAGACATCCCCAAGCCACCCGAAAGCCCGCCACCAGAAAAACCAAAGGTCTGCAGCCCTGCGCAGGGTCTGGTGGCACTCTTCGCCATCAAGCGCATCACCGAGGACGATGTGCTGGCGGCAATCGCTCACATCCCCGACGAGGTGCAACGCTACACCGTAAAAATCGGCTACCAACGCGCGACTACCTGGGAGCGGGGCAGCCCAGCCATGCAGACCATGGCCCAACTGCTGCAGCTCTCGGAAAGTGATCTGGATGAGTTGTTTGTCTATGCCGTAGGCGTGGCGGTGTAGCGAAATCAGGCCCAGGGTGCGGGCCAGTTACGTGCCAGTCGCCGCCACAACGGGCCGCGCTGGCTCATTCGGGCTCCGGGCGCAACCATAGGGGACCAGCAACCCACCCCTATGCAAAGCCCATGTCTCAATCGACAAACCCCAACATCGTGACGCTGACCGTCACGGAAGAAGCCGCCCACTTCATCCTGAGCTGTGTGGCAGATCGTCCCTACAAGCAAGTGGCCCCTCTGCTCAATGAGCTGCAGGCCCAGGTGCAAGTCCAGGCGAATACCCAAGGCGTCGAGAGCGCCGATTCCCCCGCTGAGGCTGATGCAAGTGCCAGCCAAGAAGCAAACGGCCAGCCCAAGGGCAAGCGCGGCAAGGGCTCTGCCAACGCTGCCGCCTGAGCACCTTCACCCCTTCCATCCCCTTCATTCAAAGGAAGCCACATGGCTGCAACTGAATATCACCATGGCGTCCGTGTCATCGAGACTGCGGGCACTGGCGCGGCCATCCGCGTGGTGTCCACGGCCGTCATCGGTCTGGTGGCCACGGCACCGGACGCCGACGACGAAGCATTCCCCATCAACACCCCTGTGCTGCTCACCAATCCTGCAGGCGGCATTGGCAAGGCTGGCAAGGGCGGAACCTTGGCTAAAGCGCTGACGGCCATCAGCGGCCAATCCCGCGCCCTGACCATCGTGGTGCGTGTGGAAGAAGGCGCCGACATTGCAGCCACTACCACCAACGTCATCGGCACCGTAACCGCCACCGGCCAGCGCACAGGCATCCAGGCACTGCTGGCGGCGGAATCCGAGCTGGGCGTGAAGCCCCGCATCATCGGCGCCCCCGAGCTGGACACCAAGGCCGTGGCCAATGCTCTGGCCACCGCTGCGCAGTCTCTGCGCGCCTTCACCTATGTGGCGGCACGCGATGCCACGGGCGGCTATGCCAAGACCAAGGAAGAAGCCACCAACTACCGCAAGGAATTCGGCCAGCGCGAAGTCATGGTGTTGTGGCCCAACTTCATGGCCTGGGACAACACAGGCGGCGCCGAGGGCACAGGCGCGGCCGTCACCCTGGCAGCCCCCGCCTACGCCCTGGGTCTGCGCGCCAAGCTGGACCAGGAAGTGGGCTGGCACAAGAACATCAGCAATGCCGTCATCAACGGCCCCGAGGGCATCACCGTGCCCGTATTCTTCGACCTGCAGAACCCGGCCAGCGATGCGGGCTACCTCAACGCCCTGGAAGTCACCACCATCATCCGCCGCAGCGGCTACCGCTTCTGGGGCTCGCGTACCTGCGAGGAACAAGGCGGCAAGTTCTCCTTTGAGAACTACACACGCACGGCCCAGGTGCTGGCCGACACGATTGCCGAGGCGCACTTTGCATTCGTGGACAAGCCCATGCACCCCAGCTTGGTGCGCGACATGCTGGGCTATATCAACAGCCGCTTCCGTGACCTCAAGACTGGCGGCTACCTGATCGGCGCCGAGGCCTACTTTGACCCCGACCGCAACAGCAAGGAAGACCTGGCAGCGGGCCGCCTGCTCATCAGCTACCGATACACGCCCGTGCCGCCGCTGGAAAACCTCATCTTTGAGCAATCCATCACGGACGACTTTCTGGCCGAGTTCGCGGCTGCCATCCAGGCCTGAGCCTGAAACCATAGGAGCACCAATCAATGGCACTGCCTTCCAAACTCAAAAACTTCAACCTCTTTGGCGACGGCAACGTGTGGCGTGCGCTCATCGACAGCGTGACTGTGCCCAAGCTCACCCGCAAGGTCGAAGAGTGGCGCGGCGGCGGCATGCATGGCCCCATCGAGGTGGACCTCGGACTGGAAAAGCTGGAGCTGTCTTTCAAGGCTGGCGGCTTCCTGCTGGACGGCTACCGCGCTTTCGGCGGCAAGACCCACAACGCCAACCAGTGGCGGTTTGCGGGCGCCTATGAAGACGACAGCACCGCCGTAGTGACGGCCGTGGAAATTCTGGTCAGCGGGCGCGTGCGAGAAATCGACCCCGGCGACGCCAAGGCGGGCGACGACACCGAGCACACCCACACCATCAGCGTCAGTTACTACAAGCTCACCGTGGACGGCCGCGATGTGATCGAGATTGACATGCCCGGCATGGTCTTCAACGTCGATGGCCAGGACGTACTTTCCAAAATCCGCCGCGCTATCGGTATGTGACCCGACGCCCCTCATTCCCCTTTTATTTGAGAACCAATCACCATGAACGAAAACGACACCAAAGACCTGAGCACAGGCGCCACTCCCGTGGTCGAAGGCGTGGAAGTTGTCACGCTGGACTATCCCATCAAACGCGGTGACACCGAAGTCAAGGCAATCACCCTGCGCAAGCCGATGGCTGGCCAGCTGCGCGGCGTCAAGCTCACCGAGCTGCTGTCGCTCGATGTGGGCGCCGTGCAGATGATCCTGCCCCGCATCACCACCCCCACGCTGCTGCCCCACGAAATCGCGCAGCTCGACCCTGCCGACATCACCGAGCTGGGCACCAAGGTGGCGGGTTTTTTCGTGCGCAAGAGTATCCGCGCGGAATATCTGACTGCGTAGAAGACGCCATGGCCGACTTGGCCATGGTCTTTCATTGGCGGCCGGCAGATGTGGATGACATGACGCTGGCCGACCTCATGGAATGGCGTGAACGTGCCCGCATTCGCGCCCAACATCAGGGTGTGTAATATATGGGCCATGTCTCCCGACTTCTTCCTCTACGCGCTGTTTGCACTGGCCGCCCTGGTCGTGCTGGGCTTTGCCCTGGCACCCATCATGGCTGCCACTGGCCTTTGGGCGCACACCAGCGCCGAGGACCACCGCGCCCAGGCCCGCGAAATAGAGCGCCTGCTGGCCGAAACGGACTAACTCCGCCTCTGCACTCCCGCGCCCAGGCGCAAGGGGGTGCCCATGTCTGACACTCGCCTGCGCCTCATTCTGGAGCTGCGCGATAAGGTCCTGGCTCCACTGCGCGGCATTCAGTCCGGCAGCAAGGATGCCGCCGCAGCACTCAAGGCCACCCGCGACCAACTGCGCGGCCTCGAAAAAGCCCAGCAAGACATTGACGGCCTGCGCAAAACGCGCGTCCAGCTGCGTGGCCAGCAACGCGACCTGCAAGACCTGCAGGGCAAGCTGGCAGGCAGCAATGCCAGCCTTGTGGAGCACCGCGAACGGCACAGGAACATTGCCGCATCGCTCAAGACAGCGCGCGAGTCACACAGCAAGCTCACCAGGGCATTGCAGGATGGAGCCACGGCAACGCCCGAATTCAGCCGCCAGCTGGAGATGGCCCGCATCCGGCTGCTGAGCAGTCAGACGGCCTATGAGCGCTCAAACTCCACGCTCAGCAAATACCGCACCCAGATCAAAACCACAGAGGCAGGCATTGCTCAGCTCAGCAGCAAGATTGACAACGGCAAGGAACGCCTGATCGGCTACCAGCAGCGCCTGGAGCGCGCGGGCATCAGCACCGACAAGCTGGGCCAGCAGTCCCGCAATCAAAAAACCCAGATCGAGGCAGCCACTGCAGCTATGGAGCGCCAGAAGCAGGCACTGGCCCAGCTCAAGGTCCAGCAGGACAAGCTGGCCGCGCTCAAGGCCAATCACGCCAAGTCAATGATGCACGCAGGCATGGCCGTGGGTCTGGGCGTGGGCATGGTGGCCGAGGGCCGCACCCTGGCCAAGCCGGTGCAGGCCACGCTGGGCGCTTTCTCCAAGCAGGAAGATGCCACCACCCAGCTGAGCGCAAGCATGATGCAATCCGACGGCAGTGTGTCGGCAGAATTCACCCAGATCGATGCACTGGCAAAACGCCTGGGTGATCGCTTGCCGGGTACAACTGCTGACTTCATCGAAATGATGACCATGCTGCGACGGCAGGGCCTGTCTGCGCAATCCATTCTGGGCGGCACGGGCGAGGCCGCCGCACTGCTGGGCGTGCAGCTGCGCATGCCGGTGACTGCGGCTGCTGAGTTCGCGGCCAAGATGCAGGACGCCACGCGCACCACCGAGAAGGACATGCTAGGCCTGATGGACATGATCCAACGCACCTTCTACCTGGGCGTGGACTCTGGGAACATGCTGCAGGGCTTTACCAAGATGTCGCCCATCATGAACGTTATTCGCAAGGACGGGCTGGAAGCCAGCAAGATGCTGGCCCCTCTGCTGGTCATGATGGATCAGACGGGCATGAAAGGCGAAGCCGCAGGCAACGCCTTCCGCAAAATCTTCCAGTCGGCCATGAACACCGACAAGATCAAGAAAGTCACTGACGGGCTGAAGATAGAAAAAGGCATCAGCCTGAAACTGGACTTCACCAATGGCAAGGGTGAGTTTGGCTCGATCGAGCAGATGTACAAAGAGCTGAGCAAGCTCAACGGACTGACCACGGAAAAGCGGCTTTCTGTCATTAAAGACTTGTTTGGTGATGACAGCGAAACTATGCAGGCGCTGGACACAATGATCAGCAAGGGCAAGGCTGGCTACGATGAAGTTGTGGCCAAAATGGAAGCCCAGGCCGACCTTCAAAAGCGTGTGGATCAGCAACTGGCAACGCTGACCAATGTGCTGGACTCCGCACAAGGCGGCTTCACCAATGTCATGGCGGCAGTCGGCGACACCATCAAGGGCGATGCAAAGGACATCATCAAGGCCGTTGGCGACATCACCAGCAGCGTGGGCGGATGGATAAAAGAACACCCCGCGCTGACTGCCGGCATCGCCCGCACCGTGGCCGTGTTGGCTGGTCTGATGGTTGTGCTGGGCGCTCTGCTGGTACCGCTTGCTCTGATCGCGGGCAAGTTCCTGCTGATGCGCTTTCTGTTCCGAATGATGGGCATGCAGACCATGGGATTCACCACGGCCCTGCGCGGCCTGTCGTCAGTGCTGTCGGGTTCGCTGGGCAACGCATTCCGTGGCATGGGCGGCGCGGCGGGCATCTTCATGCGGCTGCGCGCGACGTTTACCACGGCGGCGGGCGCCCTGGGCTTGCTGCGCGGTACGGCGGCCGGCGCATTGCGCCTGCTTACGCTGCCAATGCGCGCCTTCCCCATCACTGCGGCGCTTCTGGGCTTTGGCACGGTCATTTACAACGTGGCTCAGCGCTGGGAGGAGTTCAAGGGCTATTTCAACGCAGGCCAGTGGGGCTCACTGTTTGCAGGCATCTGGCAAACCGCTGAATCCGGGCTGAACGCTGTCACCTTCGGCATGTACGGACTGCTGCGCAATGCGGTGCTGTCCATTGGCGGCACGCTGAAAGACTTGTTCCTGAGTGCCATCAACACCATGGTGGAGGGTGCCCGCGCGGCCTGGGCTGCTTTGGGTGGTTCCTTCCCGGCGGTGCTGCAAAACATCGGTGCGGCCATCATGAACTGGAGCCCGCTGGCCCTCTTCTACCAAGCCTTCGCGGGCGTCATGAGCTACTTCGGCGTAGCGCTACCCACCAAATTCAGCGAGTTCGGCGCCAACATCATCCAGGGGCTTGTCAACGGGATCACCAGCAAGCTGTCCATGGTGCGCGAAGCCGTGGGCGGTGCTGCCGATTCGGCCATTGGCTGGTTCAAGGAAAAGCTGGGCATTCACAGTCCTAGCCGCGTGTTCATGGCAGCGGGCGTCAACGTGGCTGAGGGTGCAGCAATCGGCATTGATCGCACTGTGGGCATGGTGCGCCAATCGGCTGCAGCCATGGCCATGGCGGCCGGTGTTTCTCTGGCGGCTCCGGTCATCGCGGCGCCGCAATGGGAGCAAGCCACACCGCCCGCAATTTCTCAGGAGTTGCCGCGCGCGTCCCGGCCATTGCCCGCCGTCCTGCCGCCCATCGCCCAGCCGGTGGTGGCCCAGGCTCAACCCATGCTGCAGCAGCCAATGGCTTTGCAGGCCACGGTGGCCCAGGTTGCCCCTGTGGCGCCGCAGCCGGTGCCGTTGCAGGCCATAGCGCCCCAGGTTCCACCAGTAACGCGGCAGACCATGCCGCTGCAGCCGGTGCTGCCCCAGGCGCTGCCTGCACTCACCCGGCCGGTGGAGCCCTTGATGCAACAACTGCAGCCCATGCTGCAGCAACGCATGCCTGTGCAGCCGGTCCTGGCGCAAGCCTTACCGGCAATCACGCAGCAGCTGGCGCCTGTGCTGCAGCAACTGCCGCCAGTCGCACGGCAGATCATGCCTCTGCGGCCTGTGCTGGAGCAAGCGCCGCCTGCCGTCACCCAGCCACTGCTGCCCGTTCTGCAGCAACTGCCAGCGATTGCACAGCAGGCCATGCCGATGCAGGCCGAACCCGTGCAGATTGACCGCCGCCCGGTGCTGGCCACCCCGGCGCCTGCAGCTGCGCGCCCTGCCCCAGTGATCCACGGCGACACCATCACCATCCAGATTCACGCCGCCCCAGGCATGGACCTGCAGGCCATTGGCCGGGAGGTGGAGCGCGTCATCGAACGGCGCGAGCGCGCCAAAGCTGCACGCCTGCAAAACAGCTTTACCGACTATTGATTGGAATTGACCGTCATGCAAATGTGTCTCGGCCTCTTTGTTTTCAGCCTCGATACCCTCTCGTATCAAGAGCTGCAGCGCCGTACCTCGTGGAAGCACCCCACCCAGAGCATTGTGGGCGGGCGCGATACCTCGCAATACCTGGGCTATGGCGAGGACATCATCACCCTGAGCGGCAGCATGGTCCCGGAGTTCAAAGGCAAGCCCGCCAGCCTGGACGAGCTGCGCCGCATGGGTAACACCGGCTTGGCCTGGGCACTGGTGGAAGGCAGCGGCACCATCTACGGCGCCTACGTCATCACCGAAATGCAGGAAACCAAAACCTTCTTTGAGGTGGACGGCACCGCCCGCAAGATTGAATTCAGCCTGACCCTACGCCGCATCGACCAGGACGATGAGGGCGAGGACGGCTACTCCGATGAAATGGGCGACTTGGAAACATCCGACGCCGTGAGCATGAGTTAAGGGAAAGCCAATGAGCGATATTTCCGACATCCGCGCCACCCTGCCCACGGCCAGCACCACGGGCAGCAGCAACCGCCGCCTGTTCCTGCAGCTCACGCCCATCTGGCGTGTGACGGTCAAGGGCCAGGACGTTTCTGACCGCTTTGCGCCGCGTCTGGTCAGCCTCAACATCACCGACAACCGCGACGGCGAAGCCGATGAGGTGGAAATCGTCATCAGCGACCATGACGGCGCCGTGGAGCTGCCCGAAACCGGCGACCCCATGACCGTGGCCATAGGCTGGCAGCTCAGTCCTGGCAGCGGCCCCTACCGGGCGCCAACGGACGACGAAATGGGCGGCTTTCCCCTGGGGCTGGTGGATAAGGGCAGCTACACCATCCAGGCCGTGGAATACAGCGGCGCACCCGACACCATCACCCTGCGCGGCCGTGCGGCCAATATGCTGGACGAGCTGCGCACCCTCAAGGACCGCAGCTGGCACAAGACCACCGTAGGCACCATCGTGCGCAGCATTGGTGCGCAGAACAAGCTCAAGGTCAGCATCGACAAGGAAATAGCGCTGCGCAAGATTGGCCACGCCGATCAGGCGCAAGAGTCCGACGCCTCGTTTCTGCGCCGCCTGGGGAGGCAGATGGATTGCCTGTGCAACATCAAAAACGGCACACTGCTTTTTAGCCAGGCACGCAAGGCCCGCACGCCCAGCGGCAAAGAGCTGCCGCCCGTCACCATCACCCGCGATGCCGGCGACCAGCACCGCTGGGCACGCTCAGACCGTGACTCGTATAGCGGCGTCAAGGCCTTCTATAACAACATCAAGCGCGGCACCCGCTCCAGCGTGGTCGCGGGCATCAGCGGTCGGGCCAAGACTCTTCGCCAGACTTATGCCAACGAGGCGGACGCCCTGGCCGCCGCCCGTGCCGAATGGCTACGCATTCAGCGCGGCATTTACTCCTTTGACATCACCCTGGCCTATGGCCGTGCCGATGTCATGCCCCAGCGGCCGGTGATAGTCAGCGGCTGGAAAAAGCAGATTGATGAAACCGTGTGGATGGTCACTGCCGTGCGCCACAGCCTGAGCAACAGTGGCTACATCAGCCAGCTGACGCTGGAGACTCAGCAGAGCGAGGGTGTGGACGGAGGGGATGAAGTTAAAGATGATTAGTAACTACCACAGCCCCCGTACAAACGAAGCGCACGCTTTATTTAATAAAGGAACGTCCTTATCAAATATTTTTTCAATCAATTTACTTTGAGTGGAATTTTCTCTATTAACTATTCGCTCCAGATTTATAATAGCTCACGATCAAATATGTAAATATTTTACTACTAAGCTAATGATAGAAACCGGAGCGAATATATTAATCATTCATCAATGTCTATTTGTTTCAGAAGAGATTTTGCAGATGCCACTTCTGGCGTCGATGTAGAGAATTCCAAACTCCTTGTAAGAAAATAAAGAAGTCCTCGATTAGCATTAAGAACACCCTCATTTTGTTTTTGTCCAAGCAAAGGGAATAAACGTTCTATATACTCTTTCTCTTTATTGACATTTTCTCTGAGACGCCAAATCAAGGAGCTATGTCTAAATAGATTTAGCAGATTTTCAATATCACCTGAGTTTGAGAATGAGTTCCACAATATTTCATGGCATTCACTAAACAATGGATCAATTCTTTGATTGTATATATAGCTATAAGCTTGTGTACATTCCGACATCTGCTCGCGACTAAGTTGTCCATTTTCTTTTAGAGAAATTTTTGCCAACTTAAGAGAGCTTCTAATAAAATTGTAAGCATCGCTCTCTTTCTTCGCGATGCTCGCAACGTCGTTCAATATACTTTTCCTCTCAGAAGAACTTTCAACCGATGCAGCACGATCAAGAGCAATATTATTTGCCACGACAAATGACTTTCTTTTAATCGCAAGCGCCTGAAGTTTCTCAAGCTTTTCATCACGGTCTATTTCGCAAGCTGGATCATTTGCAATAATAATACTTCGAGCCTGAAGGGCGGAATTAGTTTTCGGCGCAATCTTCTCACACCGCTTTGCAATCTCAACTGCTTCCTCAGAATAATCGCTAAGTGATTCACAGCACAAAGCCAGACTTAATAGAACACTTTGTTTTCTAGAGTTTGACACCGCCATTGGCTCACACTGAATAAATAATTCACGTGCTCGCTCATGCTCTCCGATCATTCGCAGAGATTCCGCGTATTGCTCTCTTGCCAGAGAAATATCTAAATCTTCAAGATCACATTCAAATAGGGGTAGAAAATCGTCATAAAGACTAGATATGCTACGATAATGACCACCTTGCTTAAGACTCGCCGCATATGATGTAGCAAGTGCGATGGCCCTACGCATTGATTTTTTATCTCCAGAATCAATCGATGCTTTGGCTGCTCTCAGAACCATGGTTGTGGCATTCCCAATTTCTCTGAGTTCACATCTTGAATCTTCAAATTTCAAGTAAGACGGAGGTGTGATACCACGAATCTCCCAAGTTGAGCTTTCTCCAAAGTACAAAGATAAAGCTTTTTCACTTAATTCTCGATGCTCTTCCTCAGACAGCTCTTGAATTATATATTCTCTGATTGGGCGCCTAACCACCAATGCCTTCCCATTATTATTTATGAGACTATTGACCTCTAACGAGGTTACATCCATTGCATCAATTAGTGCTCTATCCAAAAGCAATGAAACATGATTTGGGTAAAATGCCCGCGCACCATAAAAGCGTCTAATCCTCGAGAATTGCTCACCTTGAGGAAAAATTGATAGGACTTTTAATAAAGCATATGCACGAAGACAGGCCTCATCTTCTGATTCAGCAAGATCGTCGATTGCTCTTTTCAAAGGTAATGCCATATCTCGACTAGCAACACTTTTACCTGACACGTCAGAATCAAGTTCATGAAGCCCTTGAAGCCCGACTATTTGAAGGTCCTTCAAAGCTGAATCTATTCGATAAGGATTACCATCAGTATGCCGATACAATCGGGATACTGCATCGTACATAGAAAATCTCTTCCCTCCACGCTCATGAGCAATAATGTATTGGGCAGTGTCAGCTTCATCTAATGGAGAAAGCTCAACTACTCTTATTTCAGTAGCTGCAGGCTGCACCCTAGAAAGAACAATTACACTAATCTCAGGACAAAAATCCAGTATTACTTTAATAAAGCTATGAATCTTATGCGACAGAGAGTTTTCTGTATCAAGATCAATATTTATGTCGTCAAGAACTACGAATCCAGGGCCATTTTCGGCTAAATCACGACATAGCTTCTCAAAGCTGCAACCGAGAACCTCTGGCACTCCAGCCAATATATCTTCAGTTGTCCTATATTTATGCAAATCCAGATAAAAAATATCACCTGCATCATCTAAAAGCTGATGCTTTACACATGCAACGAACTCATTACCTCCCTGCCCCCAATCTGCAACAAGCCATGCCATTCTCTTTTCTTTGAGAGCTGCAAGGAATACGGCTCTTTCCGCTTTGCGAACTGCCATATGAGCGTTAATATTGGTTACAGGACATGTCAGCCGACTCAGGACATCCTTGGAGTCAACTTCAACCAATATATCGGATTTCTCCTCATTTTTAATATTTCCTAAGGAACTAATACCTTTATTAATTGCTATATCGCAATAACGATCATCGACAAGATTCCACTCTTGATTAGCACATAACTTAGCTGAGTTATCTGACCTTTTTATTAACTTTCTTGGCCAAACTCTAATAACCGGAGATTCCTCTTTTTTATAAATATTAATAACAGAGTAACCGTGATCTCTTCTCTCTCTGTTAGTTCCAAAATGCTCCAGGCCAAAAATAGATGCTGCTTGAATTGTGAGACGATCCAGCCCACCAGAAACAGATACTGTTTTAGATATACCTTCATGCATATGCCCAAAAAGATGGGCATCGAATCTTCCAGGGGGATTAATTTCCGCTTCCCATAGATTCAAAGATGAGGAGTGTAGCCATTCCGCGGGATGATGAGTAACCAATAGATTGAAATCATTTTCTGCACACCATTTATCCGGATCATTACTCATCACAGACATTAATTGGCGAGGATGCACACAAAGCTGCCCCTCTAGATTACCACCCCGATGTTGCAGCCATGAAGAATTTAGACCAGCAATACCTAGCTTAATACCTTCTTTTTCAAATACTGCAGACACATCACCGGGTAGTGTGCCTCTATTCACACTAATCAAAGGTATAGAGCCCGTCAAAGAATCGTACCAATCCACGTAGTTCTGAAACCAGGTCTCAACAGATTTCCGATATTTAGAAGAATCAGACTTCCAAAAGTCTTCCTGAACACCCACTACATCCCACCATTGACTCAAAACAATAGATGATGGGTCTATTTCACTCGGACGGGTTAAATCATGATTGCCAGGAACAACAAAAAGCGAAGGATTCGATCCTAGTTTATTAAATTCCGCCCATAGCTCCTTAAGAGTCTTCGTCAGTTCCGAAAATTCCTCTTTGCTTGCTTGTTGAGTCAAGTCACCAGAAAATATAACTAAATCCCACGGGCCCGTATCATTATGCAGACTTTTGAGATCATGGAATAACTGATTTTTCAGTCGCGGCCACATCCAGTCCTGCTGCTTCAAACCAAAATGCAAGTCACTAAAGTGCAAGAACTTCACAGAATTAATATCACTTGAAACCATGATGATTTAGTATGTAAGTTGAAATTTTATTCTTTATAAGATTTTTTCAGATTAAATATAAGTATTGAATCCGAAAATAATCCTCCGGAAAGAATTACACCAAGTTGGTTGCGTTCTGAAATGCTGACGGAGCCGTCATTGCAGATGAACAGCTCACCCTGGCAATGCGACACACCGCCCTTGCGGCCCGAGCATGGATAGTTGGCAGCATTCGCCTGGGCAACGGTCGTAGCCAATACAAGGCAAGCGCAGGTAGCCCAAAATAAGCGCGCAAACATAGCGTCACCTATTCAGAGAAAAATCTGCACTAGCGTTGAAGTGGGGCCGGTGGACAGCCCAACGCGCTTGCCTGCAAACTTGCCGTCGCGCACGGGGTCGCCGTTCTTGGCGCTTTCCAGCAACTGGCGTGCGGAGTCTTCGCCAAGGGCGTAGGTCAACACCTGAGCGGCCAACTGCAGGTTTTCGGCGTTCTTGACTTCATAGGTCTCGCCGTCGTCATCCCTGAAAAACTCCCAATACACGTTCACGCGACCGCGGCGGAATTCAAGGCCGAAATCCGGCCCGCACACACTCCTGCCGCATTTGTCGGTAAGGAAGCTGTAGCCCTTGCCATCGTTAAGGCGGGTTTCGCTGACCACAGGGCGGCCAACAGCGGCGATCATTCCCGCCTCATCCAGCTGAGCCGCACGCGGCGCTTGTTGGGATGGCCCGGCGGTGCTGCTGCCGTCGTGCTGAGAGCAACCTACGAGCAAACCCAATGCTGCAGCGACCAAGGCGGTGAAAAGACCTCGCCGCGTTGAACGGCTGTTCTCTAAAACCAGCATTGCACTCCCCCTCTTTAATGAGCTGCAGTCTCTCTGGACTGTCAGCCCGAAAGTCGCTTCTTACCTATTTCTCTTGATAAGAAGAAGCCAACTTGGCCACGGCTTGTAAGGCAGCTCGCACCTCTTGTGTTCCGCTTCGCCATGCATCCAGTAAATCATGCTCATCTGCATTGAGCGTTGCCTCAGACTGTCCTTCACGCCGACCAGTCAGCACATACAGAACATCAACACCGGCATTTGCTAGAGCTATCAATGAGCCCGATCCTGGCTCCGCAGCTGCTCGCTCGTAGCGACTAAGCATGGTGCGAGTGATCCCGCACGTATCAGCCAGCTCAACCTGTGAGACGCCAAGTCGTTGGCGCTCCTCGGTCAGTCTCTCTCCATGACTGGTATCAAAAGGCACAATAAATCCTTGACACTGAGCCTTATAAGGCTCAATAATCCTAGTACGTTGTAAATCTCAGTTCTCATCGTACATGACCACCATCACCGTCCCGGCAGGCCATGCTTGCGCAAATCGAGGAATCCACTGCACCGTTGGTTCGTCCGTGGTGCGCATCATCCTCAAGTGCATGCGGAAATGGCTGTGCCCTGAGGCATTGCGTGCAGCGGCTGGCAGCTCAGGAAAAGATGGTGTCGCAGCCTTCACGCATTCCGAACGTATCCAGCACCTGTTCCCGCAAATTGAGGGTTTCCAGCACAGATATCAGGTGCATGAACTCCCCCATGCCATTGGCAACGAAGTGCCGGTAGATCTGACCCGACTCGTTGCGAAGGCCAATAACTCTGTCCTTCCCCGTTTCGCGCCACTCAAAATGGGCTTGGACTTCGACCATGGCCATGATGAGCTGGTCGTCAATGCGTGGAACGATCCCATCCAGGAGTTTTGTCTGCATTTCTGCCCCTCCGGCTTTGATGTTGTGGTGCTTCATTGTGCCGCCAGACAGGGCGAAAAAACAATTTGCAACATATCAAGGACTCAAAGGCTGCTAGTGCCGTGGGCTTTGAAAAATGAAGTCTGCAACCGACTCAATGCGGTCAAGCGCCGCTTGCAGGTAGGTCTCGATAGGGTGGCTTTCCCGCCAAGTGGCTTGCCATGCATCGAATTCACCAGACTCCACCCCATCACTGCTTTGGGTGCCAAAGGCTTTCTTCTTGTCGTGCTCAAAAGCCTCGTTAGCAAGCGCGACAGCCTGCTCCTGAACCATGGCCGCGAACATCAGTTTCTCTGTTGAGTAGCGCATTGGCTGCTATCCGTTTCATTTGCATGCTGTAACAAGCCAGCTCATCGTACATGACCACCAACCACAACCTGCAGGCCACCACATCACCTACGCATCTGGTCGTATCGGCTGTGAACAAGCCCATTGCCATTCGCCTGGGCCAGCAAGAGCTGGACGAGGTGCTGTGCTTGGCCCGCGCAGAGGACAGGCCTGCGGGCAACTTTGCCCGCATGGTCTACCTGCTGGGTCTGGCCGTGTACCGCGAGCAAGGCTTTTTGACGCTGCAGGCCGATGTGGCACAGCCCGCCCGCAGCCGCTGGCAGGCGGCCAGTGGTCTGGTCAATGAAAAGCCGATTGCCATGCGCCTGAACTCCACAGAGCAGGCCGATGTGGAAGAAATGGCCCGTAACGAATCGCGCCGCCCTGGCAACTTTGCGCGGGCCGTGTTTCGCATGGGCATGCCGATCTACCGCCAACGCATACAGCAGCGCGCTGTGGCCACGCCCGCAGTGGGTGCTGTCAGCTATGAGTGAGGTGCCCATGGTCGAAAACGATCCTTTCAATGCAGAGCCCGGTCTGCAGGCGCATCGTAGTTTTGCGCAGGCTGCCCTGGGCGTAGGCGTGCGTAAGGTCAGCATGGGCGTTGTGGAGCCTCAAGCTGTGGGACAAACCGGGCAAGGCTGTAACACCGCGAACGGGCAAGCTCAGGCACCCGCCAAAAAGCAGCCGCCGCTGGTCCTTGACCGCAAGCCCAAGAGCATTCCGCGCGACAGAACGCGCCTGCGCTGCCCGCATTGCAAGTCGCCTTGCAACTCGCGCACCAGCTTTGAAACCAGCGCGCTGACTCGCACATTCATCTATTGCTGCACCAACTACGAGTGCGGCCATACGTTCAAGGCAGTCATGGAGATTCACTACACGATCTCCCCCAGCGCCACCCCTGACCCTGCGGTGAACCTGCCCATATCCACCCATGTGCGCCGTGACTTGGTACGTACCCAGATGGATGTGGCGCGGTCTGCAGAGCATGTGCCCGAGCACACCGAGCCGGTAACGGGCGACCTGTTCGCAGGCATACCGCCCGACCCGCCGCGCACCTAGCGCCCTAACCCCTTCCGCTTTCCACACCGCTGACAGAGCCAGTTTGCTGGCCCTGCGGCCCTTTTCACGCCCAAAAAACCTGAAAGACCATCGCATGAGCCACTTTGCCATCACTCACTACGACAAGGACCATGTGCGCCGCCGCATGGTGATCGGTGCTCCCAATAACCTCATGGCCAGGGATTGCGCAGTGCGTATCTATGGCGCTGCATGGTTCATGAGCTGCGTGAGGGTCTGAATGAACGCCCCGATGCGCAATGCTCTGGTAATGCTGCCGCCCAAGCTGGCACCTGCGGATGTGTTGGTGGCAGAGCCACTGCCCGATACATCTGCGGAGCCGAGTGCGCTGCTGCCTGGGGCGGTTGAATTGCTGCGCATCACTGTGGAAGCCTGGGGCCCGCTGCGTGAGAGCGATGCAGTGCCCATGCCGCTGGAGACGCGCAAGCAGTGGGCAGCCCTGCGCAAGGAATACCGCAAGCAATCAGGCCGGGGCTATATCGATGCAGAGAACCAGGAGTGGTTCAGCCTGCCCGAAGAGCTGCGCATGGTCATCCTGCTGCTGGCCCAGGTGAGCGGCAACCTGCCTGACCTTGTTGGCAGGGACTGGCGCGAAACACCGCCGCCCGAGCGCGCAGCCATCAAGGCTGCGACACGCTCCCTCAAACGACATTCCGGCCGCCTCGTCGCGCTGGCCAGCCTCTGGTAGTTCGCCATGGCTGTCTCTCTCATCCCGCGCAAGCGCGTCACCACCAACTTTAGGGAGTGGCTGCGCCATCTGCCCAAGCAGGCGCACGTCAACCAGCACCTGCAGCGGATCATCGAGTCCGCGCCAAAGGAGTGGCAAGGGGCCATTCGTGCGCGCTTCGTCAAGACCGCACCCTGCCCGCCTGCCGGTGTGGCGCTGGACGCTGAGGCCTATGCACGTTGGGAGATGGGGCAGCCCACCGAAACGCAGCAGGCCTGGACAGCCCTGCAAGAGCTGGCGGACTACGAAGACCGCTATGGTGATGCGCTGCGCCTGAACCTGAGCGATGACGAAATCTGCACCTGGGCCAAAAAGCTGGCCGAGGATGTGGAAGAGTTCGACAACCGCCTGCAGGCGCACGCCCGCACTACGCTGAGCTTTCCCAAGTTGCAGCCGGCAGACCCGGAAGTCACTTTGCAGGCCCGCATCAATGCCGTGCGCCGCATTGTGGACATGCTGGGCGTGGAGGTCAGCAAGCCCATCAAGGGCGAATCAGACATTGCGCGCGCCAAGTGTGCACGCTGGTGGCGCCGCCGCCTTCGCCGCCATATCGCCCGCGTGGTGGAGGCTGGAGCCATCCATATGGGGCTGGTGCATCTGAACAGCGGCGGCTATGTGAGCCACAGCGGGCTGCACCGCCGCAAGGGCCAGTTGGCACGCAATGCCGATGCCTTGGGCCGCACGTATTACAAGAATGAAGCGGGCCAGCATTACAGCCTGGCTGAGCTGTCGGCGCTGTCGCCATCCAACCCGGCCATTCGTGGCGGCGAGTTGATGACGCGCATCCGCGGCGCCGAGGAATATGCCGACGCCCATGGCCATGTGGGCCTGTTCCTGACGCTGACACTGCCCAGCAAGTACCACGCCATGCGGCTGGTGGGCGGCGGTGAAAAGCGCTGGGCCGAGCGCAACCCCAAGTTCAACGGCGCCGACCCTCGCGAGGGCCAGCAATGGATGCTTGCGCTGTGGAAGCGTGTGCTGGCCAAGCTGGACCGTCTGCACATCAAGCGCTACGGCCTGCGTGTGGTGGAGCCCCACCACGACGGCACGCCCCACTGGCACATGCTGGTGTGGACAGAAGACAAGGCCCAGGCGCGCGCCCTGGTGGCCACCATTCGCAAATACTGGCTGAGCGAGGACGGCAACGAACGCGGCGCCAAGGAAAACCGCGTGGATGTGAAGCGCATGGAGCGCGGCGGCGCTGCGGGCTATGTGGCCAAGTACATCGCCAAGAACGTGGGCCACATCGCCCTGGCCGAGCATATGGATGTGGCGATGGGCCAGGAAATCCAGATGCGCCTGGGCCTTGACCAACCCGACCAGCCTGCGCCCACCGACACCCATGGTATGGCCGCCCAGCGCCGCGTGGATGCATGGGCCGCAACCTGGGGCATTCGCCAGTTCCAGGCCTTTGGCATGCCCAGTGTGACGGTATGGCGCGAGCTGCGCCGCGTGAGCAAAGACCAGCCGCAGCAGCTTGACCTGTTCTGCCCCGAAACTCAGCGCAGCATTCAGCGCGCCTATCAGGCCTGCCACCGCCACGGCGACGGAGAGAACGCCATACGCGCGGACTGGCGCATGTTCATGGAATGCATGGGCGGCCACAGCTGCAAGCGCTATGACTGGCTGCTGCGCCCTGCCCGCCGTGCCGCCAAGGCCGGGGCCACCAATATGTACGGCGACCCGCTCATCGCAGGCACGGTGCGCGGCGTAGAGATTCAGCGAGGCCGTGCACGCGGCCACTGGCTGGTGAGCCGCCGCATCGCGTGGTCGCACTGCACGGACAAGCCCCAGGCAGCGGACGCCGCCGGCGTGGCTGCAGACGCCGATGGCGTCATCAACAGCCCAGGCCAAGACGCGCAGCCACGGCCGGCTTTGCCGGCCGCTTGGACTGGTTTCAATAACTTCACGGGCCGCCTTCAAGGCGCCGCCGCTGAGCAGATTTCCATCAGCGGCAACCGTGAATCAGAGGTCAAAACCAGCCACCTCGACCCAGATTCACCGGCCTTCCAGCGCCAAGCACTGGCCAACCGCTTCCAGCAAGCCGCGCACTTCTTCAAAAACGCCCATTGATCCATCACAGGAGGACTCGCCATGCCCGCAAAACGCACCGAACCCAGCCGCGCGGCCGTCAATCCGGCCGCGGGCTTCAAGTACACGCCCGCAGTGAGCACCGATCTCGCCAAAAGCTTTGCCGCCATTCGCCGCAGGCAAGCCCAGCAGCAGCGCAATGCCGCAGCACTCGAAGCAGTGCAAGCCCAGCAGGCACTGGAGCTGGAGCAGACCGCCCAGGTTGTCCAACTTTTCAAGCACGCCGTCTAACCCAACCCACATCAGGAGGTAACACCATGGACCAGAACATCACAGCCTTGCATAGCTATCGCGCCATCCTCATTCCTGCCGACGCCTCCAGCAACGTGGAAGCCCTGGCCGACGCGGGCCTGCTGCCCACCATCCGCGTCAAGGCAAGCAATGCCACCCAGGCCGAAGTCAATGCGCATGTGGCCAGCGGCCAGGGCGTGCTGCGTGTTGAGCGCGTGGAGGGCTGAGCAATGAACACACTGAACCTCGTTCGACTCATCGCCCTAAAGCTGGCACTGCTTGGCGGTGGCGCCATGGGCTGGGCCTTCGCCCGCCACTACATCGCAGACAGGGTGCGCCAAATGGGCCAGATACTGCTGGGCAAGCAAGACCTGCGCTGCATCTTCTCCATGCTGGAAGTCATGCAGGCCCGCCAGAGCGCAAAGCGTGTCTATCTGTCCGGCCCCATGAGTGGCCTGCCAGAGCTGAACTATCCGACCTTCAATGACAAGGCCGCCGAGCTGCGTGCGCGCGGCTGGCATGTGGAGAACCCGGCAGAGAACCCTGCCCCGCCCTGCGGCTCCTGGCGCGGCTATATGCGGATGGCCCTGTGGCAGCTGGTGAGCTGCGAGGCCATCTACCTGCTGCCCGGCTGGGAAAACAGCAAGGGCGCCCGCCTTGAATACAGCATTGCTCAGTCCCTGGGCCTGGAGGTGATCGAGGCCGCCATCAGCATCCACATCAACAGCACGAACAAGGCCGCAGCCTGAGAACGGGAGAAATGAACATGAATCAATCCAATTGGGTCACCATCGCAAAAGCAGGCGCAGAAACAGGGCTGCCGGAATCCTTTTTCAACGAGCGCACCGGGCTTTCCGGCATCTGGCCAGAGGGGCCAGTCTGGAAGTGGTTTGAGGGCCGCAAGCTCATCAACATGAACGGTTTCTATTCGCTGGTCGACAAGACGCCCAGCGTCCGCAGCAACCGAGGCCGCAAGAAGGCGAAGACATGCCAAGAGCAGTAGCCAAAACCACAGGGGTGATTGTTCGGGAGTCACACCTGCAGATCGATCTGCGCGCCCAGGGCTTCGGGCGCGAGCGCCTGGACTTGGCGCCGACGCCAGCAAATATCCAGTACGCAGCGCGGCTGCGGCTGGAGATTCTGGCCAAGATCGAGCGCGGTTCATTTGCCCTGGCGGACTATTTCCCGGATTCGCCGCGCGCGGTCAAGGACGCGCTGTCCCTCACCTTCAAACAGTTGGCCGGTGAGTGGCTGCGCGTGAAAAAGCCGCAAGTGCAGCACAGCACTTTCCACCACTATGAACAGACCCTGACCAGCTACCACTACAACGAGCTGATGGAAATGCGGCTGGCCAGCCTGGACTACCGCGCGTTGATGAAGCTGCTGGCGGACTTCCCGTCCAATGGCAAGACCTTCAACAACGTGGCCACCGTGTTGCGCCAAGTGCTGGAATATGGGTTCAAGGCCAAGCTCCTGGCAGAGCCGTTGCATGACCATGTGCAGATGCGCCGCCATCAGAAGCCAGGGCCGGACCCGTTTCCGCTGCATGAGGTCAATCAGATCATCCAGTCCATGCCTGCTGGTCAGGCTCGCAACTATTTCGAGCTCGCTTTCTTCTCGGGCATGCGGCCGTCCGAGCAGATTGCAATGCAGTGGAGCAAGGTGGACCTCAAGGCCGGAAAAATGCTGGTCGATGCCGCCAGGACGCGCGGCGAGGAAAAGGGGACCAAGACCGGAAACACTCGCACCGTGGAGTTGACCGCCAATGCCTTGGAGGCATTGCGCCGTCAAAAAGTGAGCAGCCACAGGAATGCCGTCTATGTGTTTGAGACTGAGCAGGGCAAGCCTTTTGGATCCACTGACATTCCGCTGGATGCATGGTGGCGCCCAACCGTCAGCGCGCTGGGCCTGCGCTACCGGGATGCCCGACAGACCCGCCACACCTTCGCAACCATGTGCCTGATGGCGGGCATCACGCCCGGCTGGGTGGCCATGCAGATGGGGCATTCCATCGAGATGTTTTTCCGCGTGTACAGCCGATGGATTCAAGGCGCAGACCAGGGCGCCGAGCGCCGCAAGCTGGATGCATTTATTGCAAAGAGTTAGGCCTGCGAGTGCAGGCAACCATCTTGCTCAGCGCACCGCACTCATCGAGAGAGGGGCTACGTGCACCACAGTCAGTCAATGCCTAATTTTTGTGCGGGCGATCAAAAAAATTGGCGTCTTGTCACTTTTTTACCCCACGCCGCAACAAAGAATAGTGACCAAAGCATTGCACGCTTTTTAGACATGGTGCACAGTTGCGCAAATGCATTGCAATTTTCGTAGGCTTTCATTGCAATAAGTATCATCTGCCTACAAGAAGCAATCGCCGCCGACACCATAGCCGGCGGCTATGCAGTTTAGAGATCACTGATGACGCTAGCCGAGCAAACAACCTACATTTCTGACTTTGCGCCCTTGCCGGTCGCACCCGCTCCCACCGGTGTTGCCACGCGCATTTTGTTGGGGTACAAGGTCTCGTACATGCATGCTGCTGCGACTCAGGTCTTAAAAAAGAAGTTCTCTACGCCCTTCGCCGAGCAGCAAACTCAGGAGGTCAACACTATGGCTAAAACCGTGTTTACTCCCAACATCGCCAAGAAATTTGGCATTACCAAGGACATCGACAGATTTGCCGATGAACTGGGTGTAGAGTATCTGTTCGTGAGCGACGAAGCCGTGCGAACTGGTAGTGCCACTGCTGCTGGGCAATTCAATGCAGACAAGCCTGCCGCCATCGCAGCCTTGTTCCCGGAAGACGCCGGAACGCTGCAGCTGGCCGAATTCCGTGAAAAAGTAGCCGATGTGCTTCGACGCTTCAACATTGCGTTCACGCCGCGCGTTGTTGACATCTGTGCCCTTCCTGATGAGATACTAGTCACCTGCGTACATCACTAATGGTGGCTAGGTGACAGGCAAATCAGAAGAATCAGCAAAAGATAATCAAGACCCCCCGCGAGGACTAGGCTCCCCAATGGTGACAAAGCTCGTCGCCGATGGGTTGATGTGTTCGTTTTCGTCGATAGTCTCACTGCGCACCTACATGAACATGCTTCCTCACTGTAAGGAAGCAGAATTTAGCAAGAACGACCCCATCGGTGCCAACCCCATCGACAATCCAGAAGCGTATCTAGCGATTCCCGGAATGGCAGATCTGTCGGCAACTCGCGATGCAGTGCGGTTTCGCGTCATGCAGGTCAGCGAAGGCTTCAGCGTAGTGCGTCACTTTGCCAAGGAGCAGCCAGAGCCTGACCAAATATTGAAGGTCAAGCTTGGCGTCACGGAACACAAATACAACCTGAACGACCACCAACATGCCCAAGTTCATCTGAACTACCTTGCTGGCTTTGGCCTCGATGTTGATAAGTTGGCCAAGCTGCGCAATGAATTAGCGCATGACACTACTTACGCCGCATATGCCTTTCTGTGGAATGACGTTATGCGTGATAGTGGGCTGATCCAGCAGACAGCCAATGCTATGGAAAGAATCTTCATGCACGAAAAGCTGTGTGAGGCATATAAGGCGGCGCAGCCATCGTTCAAAAAGCCAACAGGCACGTTGCTGCCTCCTGTCACAGAGGCAGATGTGCTAAAGACAGCAATTGAGCGTCGTGCCAAGGCCGCTGCAGCATTTGCTTCAAAGAAGTAGCAATGGAAAGGCCCGCATGCTCTGGTCTTGTCGTTTCTCACCTATCGTGTGACTTAAAAGTGGCGGTGTCTGGTGCAAACTATTCACCCGAGGAGCTGCGAACATGGCAAATAGCTCGCTCCATCGCCTCTTTCTCTTCGGCGATGGCGTTGCGTTGTGCGCGCATAGCTAAACAGCTGTCTGCACTGTCGAATAGCTTGAGCGTGAGCTAGCCGCATCACACCTTTCTGAGCGTCAGTGAAGTAAATCTACGATATTTGATTCATGCAAGCACTCCAAAGAAGCGCATTTTTCCCTAAGCTGTGGGACATTGCATGGGACATTAGGGGTTCAAAAATACGAATTTAACGATGCTCCTCCAGGGAGCATACAGGGAAGGCTCTGCGGATTTAGACAGACTAGCTGGTGTAACGGGTTCGATTCCTGTCGGGGGGACCAAATTCAAGGCCGCGAAGGTACATAACCTTCCGGCCTTTTTCTTTTTTCCCTCCGCAGACTTCAATTGAAAGTACGCCGAAGCCCGTAGAACAGTACCTCAATCCGAGGACTTCCTAGGGCGCATCTCGGGGCATATTTCATTTGCCCATGCATTCCAGTCATCACGGGCCGATAGGCGCGCAGGCCCAGATTCGCCCGATCTTTGGCGTTTGCCTGCGCCGGTTCTCGCTACCCAGCGCCCTCCCTGCTGTTCGGGGGAAGCACATTTGACTTGGCTCCCTCTCATGCAGCTCGCCAAACAATCCGACAACTCGGCTGGTGTGCTCTTCCAGTCCATGCCGGAGGAACCCGAGCTCGACCGATGGGGTCGAAATTGGTACTGCACGAAGCGTCAGGTGTGGCAAGGACGTCAAGGACGAGAGGTGGTCAAGCGAAACTCTTGAAATAAAAATCGTTCGTATTTCACAGCAATGTTAGAGTCTCACCTACATTGAACACGACTATCGAAAATCAATACTTATTGCATCGATCAACTGCACTTCATTCACCCGACGTCCGAGCTAGAGAGACCATATGCCAAGGAAAAGCACGTTACGTTCCACCAAGCATGTCATTCCCATGGATGAGGTTCTGGCACGGACAGCGATTTCCAAGTCAACGCTCTACAAGCTTTTGCGGCAGGACAAGTTTCCTCATCCCACGCCGATGAGCAACAGAAGCATTGGCTGGTTCGAGGTTGATGTCGAAAACTGGCTGCAAGGCAGCAAAGCAAATCGTCAAGCGAACCTCGCGCTTCCCGTCATCTACATGGCAGGCAAAATGGGAGGGCCTGAAGACAATCAAAAGCCAGACAGCCATTTCTCTTGCTGGCGAATCTTCGACGTTTCCAGATCCAGTGCTCGCGGAAATCTGGGAACTGAAAGCTCGGAAACCGACGTGCTGATTGCTCCGCCGCAAGAAATGGTCTTTCACGGAACGCGTACGAGGTTCATGTATTCAGGTCCGTGGAAAGCCCAGGGCATCGACCACGGATACCTGAATGGCGTCAGCTCATCCTCGCCCGATAGAGCTCAGAATGCCGCATACCGTGGAGCTCTGCAAGGCATCTCACGGGCCGATGTCGTTGTGGCCTATCTCGAAGACCTCGAAGCCTATGGCACCATGGTCGAGATCGGCTACGCACGTGCGACAAACAAGAGGGTGATTGTGATTACTTCACCAGCACTTCATAAGCCACCGCTCAACAACGGCTGGGGCAGCGGGCTCTGGTTTGCGATCAGGGCGGCCGACCGGCATATTGAATTACCCGATCGGCCCGACAGCACTCCAAAGGATCACTGGCGATTGGCCCATGCACATGCAGCAATGACCATTTCGGAGTGGTATCCGAACACCATAGCCCACGCCCCCTGAGCGCCTGTTCTTCCCGCGATCTTCAAGAGACAAAAAGCTGTGCCGCATAGGCCGCCCGATGAGCTTGAAACCTCGCATGCTTCATGCTCTGCCAGAGTTCTTGAAGGTCTCAAACGTGCCTGCAACGGCAGAGTTTCGCTCCCATAGAACGTGACCGACATCGCCAATGCCTGGCAGGCGTTGCCGCAGCGATGCGCGACAACAGATTGCTCTTACCGGCTATTGCCGGCTATTGCCAGGAGTGAGGGCACTGATCTCGTTTTGTGCCGCAAGCTCGCAGACCGACATCCGCTTGAGCCGTCCGGTTTGCCGCTCAAGGCATGGCGATACGCCAAGACAATGATCAGCCACTCCAATGCATTCCATCGACCCTCATGCCCCACAGCAGTCGGTGGCTGACTGGTCCAGGGCTTGAGAAATTGTGTGCCGGTATGCTCGCCGAATCGCTCCGTCCCCCGCCTAGCCTAGAGAAGGCGCAGACAGCGCAAGCGACACAGGCGTGCAATAGCAGCGCAATACCGGGCACAAAAAGGCAGCTTAAAAGCTGCCTTGCACTGCGAGGTCGATATTGCCGATCAAAGACCCTCGTCGGCCTTCTCACCCTTGCGATAAGTCGAATAAATGATCACCGGGATGCCTGCCTCACCAAGGTACTGAGAAATCAGAGGTTTCACATCCTCCCATTCCAAGCCACCCACACCGGTTGCAAGACGGGGCAATGCAACGCTTCGGATCTTCTCTTCCTTGATATATCTCGACAGGTTCTGCAGTGCGCGGCGCACGTTTTCCACGTTCGCTTTGCCGGGCTTGGCGCCAGGCCCCTGCCCCATCGTGTTCTGTGTGACTAGATTGATGATCTTGCGCACACCACCACCTTCCTGCACGCCCGTCCAGCCCCAGACATCGCCGGGAACAATGGACTTGTTGCGCGTGTCGTGACGGTAATCCTTCACCAGAGAGGGCCAGCGCTCACGCAAGGCCAGAGCCAGGCCGCTGTCAAAGGGATCGAACGCCGAGATACCGTGTCCCAGCAAATCTGCATTGCTCAAGAGAATATCGCCGCTAACTTCCTTGATCATCAATTACTCCTTTGTAGGTGAAATAATACTTATCTGCATTCACTATTGAATATATTTAAATGGATATCTCCAAATGACAAACGGACTGCAGGCAATTCGATCAAATAGCCATGAACGACTGTAGAATAAAGTTAACCATTCCCAGTGAAAACAACTCCTAACTTGATTTCATTGATTTAAATCAGCATCAGCTCAAAGAAAATACGAATACAAAGCTCTTTCTCAAATGCTCATCCAGTCTGCCGCTCGCGCCGCAAGACGTGACGCTGCAACTGCAGATGCCTCGCAGCAGATGGGCACTGCAAACCTGAGCAACAGAAACCGAGCCGGCCAGTTCATGCTGCACACCAGAAGCTGATGCTGAAAATAAAACTGCCGAGCAGCTTGCTCTCCCATAAATACCAATGAAGACGCAGCCGAATAATATCGCCGGGTATTCAATCAGGACTGAAAATAGCGAACCAGCTTTGAAGCTAGGGTGTTGACGCCACTTTCATTCATCGCTTCAACAATGACGAATGCGGACATGCGTCCAAGGCTTTCATTGCGATTCATGAAAAAAACCTGGCCGTGTTCTCTTTTTTACCGAACCGAAGGATCAGCAGTCAGAGTTCTATTTCCATCATGCCGTCGACTTCAGCGGCCGGCCTCCAGGCGAGCCATCTGGTCCGAAGCCAGAACGACCAGCCCCAGTGCCACCGGTACGGTATGCAACAGCGCCAAAGCGACTGCCCGCGCATGGACTGGTCGGTAATTGCCGGGGAGCAGCGGAGCCAACAGCCTGGCGATTGGAATTGCAAACCGCTCGCCAAGGCGCGGCGGCTGCTGCAGCCCATCACGTTTATCGAGAAGCAGCGATGGTTGGGCGATCACCAGCGCCAGGAGATCCAGCGTCTTCAACGCATCCTCCAACTCGCCCTTGACGCGGTTGTAGAACGTCGAAGAGCGTGCGCTGGCACCCACGGCACTGACCAGACCCACTCGCCGGGCTCCCGCAGCCACAGCGGCCCTGGCTACGGCCAGATTCGCGTTCAGGTCGACGGCACGGAATGCGTCCTGACTGCCTGCCACCTTGATGGTCGTTCCCAAAGCCAGATAGACCTCATCGACCTCAGGCAGCGCGGGAAGGTGGTTGAAATCGACGATGTGCACCTGGAGCTTGGGATGGCTGATGTTCAGCATCCGGCGACTCAGTGCATGTACCTGCTCGACCTGGCCGTCGGCCAGCAAGGCTTGAAGCAGCATGCTGCCGACCAGCCCTGTCGCGCCCGCCAGCAACACTCTTCTTCCATTGGACTGTGTGGTCATGACAGTAGCTCTCAACTCAAACGCATCGTATGACGGCGGTTCGGGCGCCTGTCCACTCCAGCCGTAAAACCGTCGATGGACAAGCTCAGTAATTCTCAGCGTCGAGCACACAAGGCGACCGCTCATCCTCGCATCGCCAATACTCTCATAGCAGCGGCGAGCTGAGCCAGCACGTTTCATTATCCAGGAACGAGCAACTGCTCATGCCCCGTCGCCCAGACTGGCGCGCGGACATGCCCGAGGACTGCAGACCGACTTCCTGATGTGCAGACATCCGTTCTGCCGCTGAATGAGAGTTTGCTTGCGCCAGACACTCGCACTTGCTGCTGGCACTGGCGCCAGGTTTCCCTAGCCCGAGATGGACTGCAGGCGCGCCTCTCGCTCGGATGGCGATTCGTCACGCAATTCTTGAATCACTTGCTCGCGGGTTTTGCTGGACCCGCTGCGGGGAATCTCTCTCGGAAAACTGCTTTCGCCAAACGACAGACCACCCTGCTTGATGGCCGCCTCGGTTTCGGCTTTGACCTGAGCCCTGGTTTTCTGGCTCACGAAATGATCCGGATGAACGCTCACCCCTTGCTCATTGTTCGCCGGATGCTCATAGGCAGCAGAGGCCATACCCGGAAGAGCAAGTGTGATGGCTGTGGCCACACCGGCCAGTGCAAGGGACAGTGAAAAGCGATGTTGAGACATGGTTGGCTCCAGAAAAAGTCTAGGGAACACAACTCCTTGGCCTGCTTCAAGCTGAGGAGAAGATGTGTTGATGCTAGAGATCGGAGCCCATCAGAATCGGGACAGCGCGATGACATTCTTGTCAGCTCTGCCGCAGCCTTGGCGCATGACTCGGAGGCTTGGCCACCGCCGCCCGAGCACGGGTAGCTCAATGCCCAAAACAAGGGCGCACGCGTGTTGCGCCATCAGGCCTTGGGACGGGGTTTGAAGATATGGATGGTCTCACCGCGGGCAAGCATCGCCACCAGCTGCTCGATGCGCCTGGCACGTGTCTCGGCCTTGGCGGCTGTCTGGATACGCCACAGTATCGCGTAGCGATTGGAGGCATTGATGGTTGCAAAAAAGGCCTTGGCTGCAGGCTCTGCCTCCAGCGCCGCTTGCAGATCTTCAGGGACCGTCGACGTACGCGCCCCATCGTAGGCCCGCTCCCAGCGTCCGTCAGCCTTCGCTGCATCTATCTGAGCCTGACCCGCTGGCTGCATTCGACCCGCTTCAATAAGAGCCTGCACCTTCTCGACATTGATCTTTGACCAGACGCTGCGCGCGCGCCTGGGCGTGAAGCGCTGAAGATAGTGCTGGTCGTCAAGGCTTTTCTTCTGTCCATCGATCCAGCCCCAGCACAGCGCAACCTCCACCGCCTCGGGATAGGTGACGCTGGGCTCATTGGCACCTCGCTTGGCGATCCTGAGCCAGAGTCCGCCGGAAGCAGCGTGATTCTTCTTCAGCCAGACCTCGAAGGCTTTGGCACTCTTGAACAGGGTCGGAGCCCGTTCGAGCGGGATGACGGATTTGACGGAAGGCATCACCTGGACCTATGCGGCATGGGCGCCAGCGCGGCTCGTGGCAAGGAGACTGGCGCCTGGTGGATGGTACGGGAGGTCAAGTTTAACCAGAGCTCCCGGCCAGTGGCAGTCGCTGAACGCCCATGACTTCGCCCAGTGCGAGGTCTTGGCCTATCTCCACAATTGAACAAGCAGCCCCATCATCCCGGCCGCGATGATGACGTAGATGACATTGATCTTGAAGCGGAGCAAGGCGATGCCCGCTGCCAGCCCGATGGCAATCGAGGGCCACTCCATGTGCCCTGCAAAGCCTCGGGGCCAAATGACATGGTAGGCAAAGAAGACGGCCAGATTCAGGATGACTCCCACCACCGCAGCGGTGATACCGACCAATGGCGCAGTGAACTTCAGCTTGCCGTGGGTGGACTCGATGAAGGGACCGCCCAGCAAAATGAAAAAGAACGACGGCAGAAAAGTGAAGAAGGTCGCGATCACTGCTGCGACGACTCCGGCCAGCAGCAGCGAATCCGCACCGAAGATCGCTTTGGTCCAGCCACCTACAAAGGCCACAAAGGACACCACCATGATGAGAGGACCTGGAGTGGTCTCTCCCAAAGCTAGGCCATCGATCATTTGTGTTGCAGTCAACCAATGGAAGTGCTCCACCGCCCCCTGGTAGACATAGGGCAGCACCGCATATGCGCCCCCAAAGGTCATCAGCGCAGCCTTGGTGAAGAACCACCCCATTTGCACCAAAGGAGACTCCAGACCAAACGCCGTGGCGAGCACGCCCATCACGCTGGCCCACAGCGTCAGGCAGACCAGCGATACCCGCCAGAATCCTCGCCAGGAAAATCGCGCATGCGGCGGAGTGGGAGTGTCGTCATCGATCAATGCAGCACCGAGTGACCGATACGCATTGCCTTTTTCATGGCTGGAGCCACCAAAGGCTTCGGGATGCAATTTACCCCCTACGAAGCCGATGGCTGCAGCCGCGATGACGATGAGCGGAAACGGAATATTGAGTGTGAATATGGCGAGAAAGGCAGCTGCCGCAATGCCCCAATGCCAGCTGCTCTTGAGCGATCTGGAGCCCACCCGGCAGGCGGCCTGTGCCACAAGCGCCGTCACCGCAGGTTTGATGCCGTAGAAGAAGCCCGCAATCAGCGGCATGTCGCCATGGGCCATATACAGCCAGGCCAGAGCCATGATGATGAACAGCGATGGCAGGACAAAGAGAACCCCTGCCAGAATGCCGCCCCATGTCCGGTGCAGCAACCACCCCAGGTAAGTGGCAAGCTGCTGAGCCTCGGGCCCCGGCAGCAGCATGCAGTAGTTCAGGGCATGGAGAAATCGCTTCTCGGAAATCCATCGACGCCGATCTACCAGCTCCTCATGCATGAGTGCTATTTGACCTGCGGGGCCGCCAAAGCTGATGAAGCCAAGCTTCAACCAGAAACGCAGCGCTTCTGATAGCGCAAGAGAGGTGGGCGCAACCGGATCGGTGGGCCTGGGCAAAGCGGTGTCCATAAAAGCTCCATAGGGAATATCCAGCTCTTGGACGGGACACCGTCTACCCTTGCGGGACGGGAGGCTGCTTTCCCGATGCAGAAATTCTAGCCCAGTCGCCCGGGCACTCGTACACGCCGAGGACAAAGTCTGCAGTCACCGAGAGCAACGCCAGCACATGGAACACAGCCGCACTTGCTCTGTTCCACCAAAAATTGCAGGACAGCCCTCTACGCCCAGGGCTTCTTCGCCTCAGATCTCTCCTGCAGACGCAGCCACCAGGCTGCCAGAATTTCCACTCCCTCGAGGCACAGTGCAGCTCGGATCACCAGAACTTCATCACCGTAGAGCTGCTTGCAATCTTCAGGCGGCGCTCACAATCGACGAGACATCCAGCACATACATCTGGCGCTGCCCCTCGTGCACCGAGTCAATGCAGACCTGCTTGCCATCCCGACTCCAGCGTGGGTGCAGGTCACAGCGGTTTTCCTTGCTCAGCTCGGGAGTGGCATAAAAGCTGCCCAGATTGCGACGCTGGCCGGTCTGCATGTCGAACAGGAACAGAAAGCGCTCGTGCGTGCTGTCGTCGGGATAGGTATCACTGAGCATCCAGCGGGTGCTGACCGGAGAGAAGGTCATATGGCCGTTCTCCACCAGCACATCGCGGCCGATCACCTGCACCTCGCCTTCGTCGACATCGTGATAGAGGTGGTAGTGGATCTCGCCGGCATGCGGCCCCCAGACGATGATGTGCTCGTTGTCCTGCCACAGGGGGTGAGAGATCTGGTACTCCGACTTTTCATAGTCAAACGTGCCTACGGCATCGGGGTCGAAGTCGTCGGCCAGTTGCGGCAGCGGATGATCGGAGCACTCCAGCAAGCGCATCTCGGATCCGTCCGGATTCATGGTGATCAGGCGGTGCAGAAAGCAGGTCTCATCTTTCACACGCTCTGTCCAGCGATGCAGAAAAAGCATGCGTGAGGAGGCCGGGTTGACCTCGATATGACTCACCCAGTGAATGGCCTTTTCCATCGACGCCACAGGATGGAATGCCTTGAGTTGCGCATAGCTGACCAGCAGCCGGGCATCGCCTGTCGCCAGCTCCATGCGCCAGATACCGTCGTCGGCGGGTGCCAGAGGCAACTCAAACGGCTGGCCCGGCTCGCTGTAGCCAATGGTCTCGTGCGTGATGTAAAGACGCCGGTAGTTGACCGACAGTGCCCAGGCACTGCTGGGTGCCACCACGTACACAGGCATGGGCAGAACACGGCGCTCTTGCGTATCCACATCCACCACCACGGCGCCAAAGCCCGGGTAAGGAGCGGACATATCGCCCGTGCGATCGTTATAGATCAACTTTCTGCCCGAGGCACCGTCCAGCCATTGCAGCTGGCTGCCCATCTGGAAATTCCAGGCGCCGGTCTCGCCCACGGCGTGAAAGCGGTCGCCGTCCTGGGTGTCGAAATAGCCGATCGTGGCCTTGACCTGCGGCGTCAGATAGATGTCCATCCAGGGGGTCTGCTGCGCCGCGAGCAGGCTATTGCTTCTGTCCCAGTTGGACTTGTTGTAATAGCCGAAGAAGTGATGCCGGCTGCTGCTGCCCACGCGGCGGCAGGGAACAAAGGAAGAGTCAAAGGAAATAGTCATTGGATGTCAAGCAGTAGCGTCGCAGCGTCGGGCTGCGACTCGAAAGCGGTTCCGGTCCGGCACAGAGGCCCGGCTCTGGTCAGTTCGCCGTGATCTTTCCGGCGGCGATCACCTGATCCCAGCGCTGTTTTTCCCTGGCCACAAAGCTCTGCGCTTCTGGCAAGGTATTGGCCACGGCGCTCATCCCCTGCTCTTGCAGCCCCTTGCGGAACTCGGGCGTATTGACCACCTTGCGGATGTCTTCGCTGAGCTTCTGCACCACGGCCTGAGGCACCTTGGAAGACACGGCGACCGTTGTCCATGACGTGGCCACATAGTCCTTCATTCCGGCCTCGCTGGCCGTCGGCACCTCCGGCAATGCCGCCAGGCGTTCATTGCCGGTCACCGCCAGCGCCTTGAGCTTGCCGCCCTTGACATGCGCCAGCACCGTCGGAGGGTTCTCGAACATCAGCTGGATCTGGCCACCCAGCAGATCGTTGAGCGCGGCAGAACTGCCACGATAAGGAACATGAACAATAGGCGCACCGGACTGCAGCTTGTACAGCTCCCCCATCATGTGAACCGATGAGCCCACGCCGGCAGAGCCAAAGTTGATGCTGCCTGGCTCCTGCTTGGCAAGCGCGGTCAGCTCCTGCAGATTTCTCACGGGCAGATTGGGGGTTGCCACCACCACATGAGGCATCTCTGCCAGCACGGTGACAACGCGCAGCTCCTTGGCGGGGTCGTAAGGCAGCTTTTTGTAGACCGCGTAAGCAGCATGCAGCCCTATGGACCCCACCATCAGCGTATAGCCATCCGCGGGCTGGTCGGACACATATTTCCCGCCCAGATGACCGCCCGCCCCGGGCTTGTTTTCCACCACCACCGGCTGGTTCCACAGGCGACCCAGCCTGTCGGCGAGCATGCGGGCTTGCACGTCCGAGCTGCCACCTGCAGTGAACGGCACGATGATGCGAATCTGACGAGCAGGATTGGGATATGCAGAGCTTCCTTCAGCCCAGGCAGAACTGACGCCTGCCAGCGTTGCGGCAGCCAGCACACCGAGACACAGAGAGCGACGAGCGCTAATGCAAACCATCTAATGACTCCTTGGATTTATTTCTGCGCTCTCGATGCCTGAAAGCGCATGCATTGTTTCGTTGGAAGTCAGTGTAGAAAGCCAGCCCTACTCAGAAAAATTCATTTTTCAAACCTACCTATACGCAGTTGGTATACCCTTGCATCTCACCATCGAACCGCCTGCGCCATGCCACGCCCTTTGAGCTTTAAGGAAATCGAAGCCTTTCGTGCCGTGATGCAAACCGGCACCACGACCGCTGCGGCCCAGTTGCTGCACACCACGCAGCCGTCCATCAGCCGCCTGCTGGCTCAGATGCAGACAGGTGCGGGCCTGAAGCTGTTTGATATGCACAAAGGACGGCTGCGCCCGACCGCAGAGGCAAGGGAGCTGTTCTCGACCGTGCAGCAGCACTTCGTCGGTCTGGACCGCATAGAGCACGACCTGCAGGGGCTGCGGCAATTCGGTGCCGGTACCTTGCGCATAGGCTGCACTCCGGCACTGGGTTTGTCCATTGTTCCTGCTGCACTGCACAACTTTCTGCCCTACTACCCGGGCACCCACATCAGCCTGCAGACGCTAGGCACCACGCATCTTCGGGAAGGGCTGCTGCACGGCCAGTTCGATCTGGTGGTCAGCACCATGGCCATTGGCTCGCCCGAACTCAACGCAAGCGTGCTGCATCAGACGCGGGCAGTGTGCGTGATGCATACAGATCATCCGCTGGCGCAGCGCAGCAGCCTGCATGTCAAAGATCTGGAGGGCCAGCTGCTGCTGACCTTGAATTCGGACGACAACATCTACCTGCAGCTTCAGCGAACCATGCTCAAGCATGACGTCCGTCCAGGCTCAACCGTCGAAACCACCTACTCCTCCACCATCTGCTGCCTAGCTGCGCAAGGTACGGGATTGGGTGTGGTGAATCCCTATGTGGCGGCAACGTTTGCCTCAAGCCTCTGCATCAAGCCCTTTCTGCCCGAATGCTCCGTAGAAGTCGTGCTGGCGCTGCCAGGGCATTCCGCGCCTTCGGAGCGCACGCAACGCTTTATCGAGGAGTTGCAAAAGCAGCTGACAGCATAAGGCGATCAGATTCGCGAAAAAGGCCGGCCCCTCACCCGGCCTGCGCATCAGAGACGGTGCGGCCATAGGTCTGTACCCTCTACCCAGCACATAGACCGGAATGGAGTGATGACAGGCAAGCTCGGTATCAACGGGCCTTGCATTGAATCGGCACCATGCGGCCGATCTCCACCGTCAGCTCCGGCCCTTTGCCTCGAATGGTGTTGGGCCCGTTGCTGTATACAAACCCGGAACCGCTGGGTTGCTGCGACAACTCAACGCTTTGACCGCCACGTATCAGGACTGCCTTGCTGCTGGCCGGCAAAAAGCGCACCGAGATCGATTCTCCATTGCTACAGGCGAAGGCCACTTCACGCTCCGCATCCCGAGGTGGCACAGCACTGCAGGCACTGACAGCGATGGCGATGAACAAGGCGGATCCAGTGACTCTCATAGATTTCTCCCCTGACATTTCAAAGCAGGACTGAGGCAGCCGGTCGATGCCAGTTCCAACGTCTGCCGAGCGATCTGGACCGCGCCACCCCCAACCTGATTCAGGCAGGGCTTACACGCCTGTCGCGCTCCTTGTCCCGATACAGGCGCGCCTTTTCAGCATACATCGCCTTGTCGGCCCCCTGAACAATGCTCTCTATAGAGGTGCCCTCCTGGCCGCAGGCATGGCCCATCGAGACCTGAATACTGTGGCCCGGATAGAACTGATTGTTCAACTCCAGCAAGGACAAGATGCGCTCCTGCAATGCCATGGCACCGCGCTCATCGGTTCCCGGCAGGAGCACGACAAACTCGTCGCCGCCGATACGGGCTGCACAGGCCGGCGCATCGACGGCCTTGGTGAGAACCTCTCCCATACGCCTGAGCATGGCATCGCCTGCCGTATGGCCATGTTCGTCGTTGACGACCTTGAGGCCATTCATATCTATGGCGATCATGGACAAGGGCCAGGGGCCCTTGCGCGACAGCCGGTTCAGTTCTTCGGTATAAAAAGCACGGTTGCGCAACTGTGTCAGTACATCATGCTTGCCCAGATATTCAAGATAAGCCTCTGCCTTCTTGCGCGCCGTGATATCCACCAGTGACAGCAGCACCAAGCCCCATTTTTCCGCGTGGCTGCTCATGATGGCGAACTCCATGTGAATATGGAGCACATCACCGGCCAGCCCGTAGTTCACCACTTCCCGCTGCTGCACCAGCTTGCCGTCCCAAAGGTCTATCAGTTGCTCGGCAAACGAGTCATACATTTCGCCCCTGAAAACCCTGGACAGGTTCTGCAGCAGTTGCTGCTTGCTCTCGGCACCGAACATCTGCAGCGTCTGGCGATTCACATCAAGGACCTGGATTTCCTGCATGCAGCGCGTCACGAACTCCGGGTGCACCTTCAGAAAGGTCCTGAAATCGGTGATCCCGCGCGCCCGGACATCGTCCATCAGGCGCTTGACCACGCTGAAGTCCTCGACCCACAGCGACACCGGTGAGTACTCGAACAGGTCACGGGCGTACTGCTCGCTGCTCTGCAGCCGCGTCGTGCTCTGCACTTCGGCCGTCACATCCTCCAGGGAGACCAGCACCCGGCTCCAGCTTTGCTCGTAGCCCGGCAGCACACGTGCCCTCACCTGCACATCGAGTCGCCGCCCATCCAGTGCATAGTTGACCGAACGGGTCTCGAAACTCAGCACCCCGTCCCAGAGGGCGAGCAGCTCGTTCATGATGCTGTCGAGCATGTCGCCGCGAAAGACTTCGCTCAACCGGCTCTTCAGGGTTTGCTCGTCTGCGGCCTTGAACAGATCCAGCGTGTATTGGTTGACCCGCAGCACCTTGTAGGACTGACTGCACAGCTTGAGTCGCTCCGGATCCTCTCTGAGGAAGCTCAGCAGATCGCTTACCCCATCCGCTCGCCACTGATCGAATATCTGTCTGAGGCCGCTGTAATCCTCCATCCAGAGCGATACCGGGGCCAGGTTGAACATATCCTCGAAGTCCAGACCTTCAGCGAGAGAATTTTTCACAAACGATACCTCCGCCAACAATTATTACCGAGACGACAGGCCTGTGCGCATGCCCTCTTGCGCAGGATCGATGGGCTGTCCCGACGCCATGAAAAAAGACTCCCGTGGGAGTCTCTCGGCTCAGATCGCCTCGGGCAGTCTCTGCCGCGTGGCTTTCACCTTGTACATCGCGGCATCGGCTTTCTGCAGGGCATCGTCCACATCGGTTTCATCGGGCATCAAGCAGACCATGCCCACGCTGGCTCCGGCATAGTCGATCTTGCGCCCGTCGGACAGTTGCAAGCTGGTGGCAGAGGCCTTGCTCAGCCTCAGCTGCATCTCCCTGATCACGCTGTCACCGTCTTCATCGAGCAAGGGCCCTGTGCCGACCATGACGAATTCATCGCCGCCAAAGCGAGCCAGCATGTCACTGCTGCGCAGGCCGGCTCGCAATTGCTCGGCCATGGAACGCAGCAACGCATCCCCGGCTTCATGACCAAACTGGTCATTGATCTGCTTGAAGCGATCAAGATCCACGAATCCCACCAGCACCCATTCACGGGTACGTCGGCAATGGGCGATGAGCCGGTTGAGCTCCTCGGTCACGCAGCGGCGATTGGGCAATCCGGTCAGGGCATCAAGCATGGCGAGCGAAGCCAGCTCCTCGTTGGCATGCTGCAGCGAGCGCACCAGTTGCTCGCGCTCGGCAAAGCCTGCAATGATCTTGGCGAACAGGCGCAGCAAATCCTCGGCCTCGCCCGCCAGCGCGACGGAGTGATCGCTGGCGGCACACAAAGTGCCGAACAATGCGCCATTGGAAAAGCGCACGGGCGTGCTCACATAGGTCTGGATGCCCAGTTGGCGCGCGGCATCCGAGTCGCCCCAGCACTCGCCAACATTGTCCGTAAAGGTACGCCCTTCATCGAGCGAGCGCTTGCACAAGGTGTCGTGCCAGGGAACCTCCAGTCCTTCAGGAATCGTCATCCCTCCCGTATTGAGGGAGTACAGCACATTCTGAATACCGCGTGCCTCATCCACCGTGGTGAGATAGGCCGACTCGAGATCCGTCACTTCCACCATGATTTCCAGCAGAGGCCGCGTGAAGCTGGGCAGATTCTGAGAATTGGATACGGTCTGGGAAAGGCGCTGAATAATTGATGGCATGGTGCAATTGGAGGGAAGGAACACACGACAAGTGCGGCTGCTCAAACAAGGTCTGAAGTCTCGACATCATCGCTTGCATGCGGCTCAGACAATTCGCCAATCATGCAATGAAAGCCGGATTTCAGCGCCTGTCATTTCAAGCAATCGATTGTCGGACTAGGCCTGAGGCCACAGGACCCGGACACGCAGGCCGCCCAGTTGCGGTGACTCGTCAAGCAAAAGCTCAGCACTACTGCTTTTTGCAATGCTCTGCACAATTGCCAGCCCCAGTCCACTGCCGCCGGCCATCCCACCAGCACCCTGACCACGCACAAAGCGCTGCAGAACGCGCTCGCGCTCGGCCGCGGCGATGCCCGCGCCCGAATCCTCCACCACCAGCGCCCGCCCTTGCTCGTCCTGCAGCCAGCCCACGTCGACACGCCCGCCTGCAGGCACGTACTTGATCGCGTTGTCCAGCAGATTGCGCAGCAGTACTGCCAGCGCCTCAGCGTCTGCAGGCACGCTGAATGAGGACTGCTGCTGCGGCTCCTCACTCAAACCCATGTCCAGCCCTTTGGCCTGGGCTGCCGGTGCGGCATCCACCAGAGCCTGTTCAACCAGCAAGCGCAAGTCAGCCAGCGGCGCGCCTTCGGCCTGCGGCTTGGCCTCCTGCCTGGCCAATGCCAGCAATTGCTCCACCAGGCGCCTGGCGCGCTCGATGCCTTCCGCGAGGCGAGCCTGTGCCGCCTCGCGCTCGACGCTGTCCGTAGCTTTGCGCAGCAGCTGCAATTGCAGCTGCAAGGCGGCCAGCGGAGAGCGCAACTCATGTGCTGCGTCTGCCACGAAATTCTGCTGAGTCTCAAAAGCCTCGCGAACGCGCTGCAGCAAGCTGTTGAACTCCTGCACCAAAGGGCGCATTTCATCCGGCAAATCATGCTCCGCAACCGGCGCCAGATCCTGGGGCTGACGCAGGGCCAACTCCCTGCGCACCCGCTGCACGGGCGTCAGCGAACGCCGAATCACCCACCATACGGCCAGAGCCAGCAGCGGCAGCAGCAACACCACAGGCAGCAGGCTGCGCCAGGCCGCAGCGCGCGCCAGAAGTTGACGCACGCGCATGTCCTGGGCAACCTGAATCACCTGAGAGCGTGTCTGCAGCGAGAACACACGATAGGTGGTGCCACGCGCCGGCACATCGGCAAAGCCCAGCACGGCCATCTGGGGCAGAGCCTCGCCCAGGGCCGACTCGAAGATTCTCAGGCCCTCATTGGTCCAGACCTGCACGATGAATTCGTTGTTCTCATCTTCGGGCGGTGCCCCCTGCGCCCGGCCTTTGACATCGACTGGCAGACCCGCTCGCAGCGCAAACGCCGTCTGCTGCATCTGGTAATCGAACAAGGTATCGGTCTGCTCCAGTGCATTGCGATATGCAAATGCCCCCTGCAGAACAGCCACCAGCAAAATCGCCATGCCGATGAACAGCAACAGGCGTCCGCCCAGCGAACCAGGCAGCCTCGGCCGCTTCAATGCATGGTTTTTGCTCATGGTCTGGGCACCATATATCCAAGACCGCGCACATTGAGCACCGCTGCGGCGCCGAGCTTTTTACGCAGCCCGTGGATATAGACCTCCACGGCATTGCTGCTGACCTCATCGCCCCAACCGTAAAGCTTGTCTTCGAGCTGCTGGCGCGACAGCGTGGCCCCGGGCCTTGCCAGCAATGCCTGCAGCACCGCCCATTCACGGCCTGACAGGGTGACCGGCTGACCATTCACGCTGGCTTCGCGGGTATTGGGGTTCAGCATGATGCCGCCATGCTCGTACACAGCCTCCAGATGCCCGGCCGCGCGGCGTGCCAGTGCACGAATGCGGGCCAGCAGCTCATCCATGTCATAGGGTTTGATGACATAGTCATCGGCCCCTGCGTCCAGGCCGGCAATGCGATCACGCACCCCATCACGCGCCGTGGCGACCAGCACGGGCGTTGCGTCCTTGCGCGCGCGCAGCTGACGCAGCACCTGCAGGCCGTCCCTTTCCGGCAGCCCCAGATCGAGCAGAACCAGATCGTACTGATGTCCGCGCAAGGCCGTATCGGCCCGGGCTCCGTCCTGAACCCAGTCCACCACATAGCCTTCGCCACGCAGCAGTGCCTGCACGGCCTGGCCGATCATGGTGTCATCTTCAACGAGCAGTAAACGCATGGCGCAAGGATAGCGCCGCTAAAGCGGGAATGCCCAGTACCAGAAACAAAGGGTGCATCGCAAGCCGCCTGCATGCCCGCAAGGCGAAAGGTGGCAAGCGATGCAGCCTCGCCCTGAGCGGGCAAGCCGCCGCCTCACATGAAGGGCTGCCGGTTACACCGCAGCTTCGATGCCCGGCATGGCCATGCGCGCCTTGGTCAACGCCATGCCCAGATTGGCAGTACGGCGGCAGACAAAGACGGCCACATAGTCGGGCACGGCCTTGCTGCGCAGAAAGACATGAATCAGGTTATCGCTGTTGATGATGATTTCCTGAAAGTAGTGATGGCCATCGTCGCTGATGCCGCGCGAACGCTTGAACAAGGTCTCGATCATCGAGACATTGGGGCCGTTGAACAGATCGGCCGTGGCGGCCGCCACCAGATCAATCACTTCGCGCGGGTGGGAATCCACGGTGCGAATCGATAGCAGCATGCCCGAGGCAGCATCCACATAACCAGCGGCCAGACATTCAGGCACCGAAGCCACGGCCTGCGTCAACACAGCATCCAAACTCATTGGGTTCTCTCTTTCCTATTGCTTATCTTTGGCGTCATGCACCCTTACCCAGTCGGCAAGGAACATGTCAAAGCGGTCTTGAAAACATCACGCCATCTTCTGCAGCAATGCGTTTTCGAATTCATATAGCAGCGCCTCCTGTGTCTCGGACTGCACGTACTGCGCGTCAATCAATCGCACACGACGCAAAGCCTCTTCGGCAGTCAGGCCCTCGCGCACCAGCCAGGCCGCCAGCACGGTGCCGGTGCGACCCAATCCGGCAAGACAGTGCACGGCCAGCACCTCGCCACGACGCAGGGCGGCAGACATGCGCGCCAGCAGCATCTGCATCTGTGCCACCGTGGGAGGCTCGTGGTCATAGACAGGCAGGTGAAAGTTCCTGAGCCCGTTGCGGGCCAGCGCCTCCTGCGGGAAATCCCTCTCCGTCAGCGTGATCAGCATGGTGACGCCGCAGCGACCCAAGGCCTTGAGATCGGCGTCCATGTCGTGCACCACGCCCGGCCAGGGCGTACCTGCCAGCCGCCCTGGCACCAGCCAGGAAAATCCGCTCGGGCCACGGCTGGCTGGCACGGCATTTTCAGCGGCCAGCAATGGCTGCATTTCCATCAGCACGGCCGCATTGACGGGGCGAGGCTGATAACGGTCTCTAGCGGTCGTGCCAGATGCCGCTAGCCCTGCGGCCGCAACCGGCCTGGGCGCCGCAGGCTCCGATGCCGATACAGGCTTTGCCGCAGGCAGCACGGGTTCCACGACCTCGCTCACGGCTGAAGACGATATGCGCAGGTCGGAAAATTCAGCAATGGCCACCAGGGCTGCAGCAGGCAAGGGAGGCGGCGGCAGCACATCGTCGGCCAGTTCATGCACAGGCGTTCCCGGCATGGGGACGGCGCAGCTGCCGCTGCGCACAAACTGCTGACCGGCAGCGCTGAGCGGATGCTGAATGAACTGCGCCATTGCCGCAGCTTCCTGGATACGCCCACCGGCGAGCAACAGCATCTGCTGCGCAGCAGCCTGGGCATGCTGCTGCTGGTGCGTGACCAGCAGCACACTGCGGTGCTGACCGATCTGCTTGATCACGTCCAGCAGCAAAAATGCCTCATAACCCTCCAGCTCGGCCGTGGGCTCATCGATCATCAACACTGCCGGCCTGGCCCAGGCCTCGCGCAAAATGGCCACGGCACGCTGCTGCACCGCACTCAACAGCATGGTGGGCTTGTCCAGCACCTGGGCCAGCTCGGCCAGGCCATAGTGCTGCAGTTGCTCGCTCACCCAATGGCGCCATTGCAGTGGTGCACGTGGCTCGCTCTGGCGCGCCTTCTCGATCAGCGCATCCAGGGTGTTGGCGCGCATCAGCCTGGCATGCTGCTGCACCAGGCGAGGCAAGACCTGCTCGCCATCGGCGCTCAAAGGCATGTGCAATGGCTGATCGGCATAGACCACCTGCCCCCAGCTGCGAAAGCGCGGATTGCTCGCATTCAGTCCAGCCAGCGTGCGCAGCAGCGTGGACTTGCCCGTGCCCGCAGGACCCAGCAAAGCAGTTACGCCTGATTGCGGCAGCGTGAAATCCACTTCGGCCAGAACCACTCGTGGACCGAATGAAGCGCCCAGGCCTTGCACTTGCAGACTGTGTTGCTGATCCAAGAATGTCCCCTTCGCAGCGCCTGCTTCGAGGGCCGTCACGATTTGTTTGCGGCCACACCGAATCGCCACCGCATGGCGCCAGAAACGGCGAATGAATGTTTGGCCGGCAGTCTATGGCATTACATCCTCAGCAACTCGTTACCTCTGGAAACATGACAACAACATGGGGAAATCCACTTTAAAATCATTTATTTAGATGTTTTTTGTTTTAAATCAATAAAAAGCGGATAAAGAAAAACCGCAACCGGAGCGGTTGCGGTTTTCTGCGTAGTCAAGGTGCCATTCAACCCAGTCGCACCGGCACAAAGATCTTGTTGCCATCGCGCCAGATCAGCACGGCCACGGTCTTGTCCGCCTTGGCGACTGCGGCCCGCACCTCGTCGACATTCCCGGCAGGCGCGCCGTTGATGGACAACAGCACATCGCCCTGGCTGATGCCTGCGGCAGCAGCCGGACCGCTGGCCTGGGCCACCAGCAGACCGGAATCTACGCCGATCTGCTGCTTCTCCTCGGGCTGCAGGGGGCGCAGCGCCAGACCCAGCTTGCCCTTGTCACCATCGGGTGAAGACTTGGCCACCTTCACCGCCTTGTCACTGGCATCGCCCAGAGTTGCGCTCAGGGTCTTGGATTCACCCTTGCGCCAGACTTCCAGTGTCACTTTCTGCCCGGGCAGGGCCTGGCCGATGAAGGCTGGCAGATCGCCGGAGCCGACCACAGGCTTGCCATCCACCTTGCGCACCACATCACCAGGCTCCAGACCGGCCTTGGCGGCGGGGCCGTTCTTCTCGACACTGGCCACCAATGCACCTTCCGGCTTGTCCAGCTTGAAGGAGTCGGCAAAGGCCTGGTTGACCTCCTGCACGCTCACGCCCAGCTTGGCATGCTGTGCCTTGCCTGTTGTCTGAATCTGCTGTTGCACACGGGTTGCCAGTTCGATGGGAATCGCAAACGAAACCCCCTGATAGCCGCCCGAGCGGGTGTAGATCTGGCTGTTGATGCCCACGACCTCGCCCTGGGCATTGAACAGCGGTCCACCGGAGTTGCCGGGGTTGATTGCCACGTCCGTCTGCAGAAAAGGCACAAAGGAGTCATCAGGCAGAGAACGCCCCTTGGCACTCACCACACCGGCCGTCACGCTGTTTTCAAATCCGAAGGGCGAGCCTATCGCCAGCACCCAGTCCCCCACACGCAGCTGGCTGGTCTGGCCCAGCTTGACCGTAGGCAGACCGCTGGCGTCAATCTTGAGTACCGCCACATCGGTCTTGGGATCGGCTCCCAGCACCTTGGCCCTGAACTCGCGACGGTCGTTGAGCTTGACCGTCACTTCCTTGGCTCCGCGCACCACATGGGCATTGGTCAGAATCACGCCATCGCTGGAAACGATAAAGCCCGAGCCCTGTCCGCGCATGGGTGTATCGGGCTGCTGCGCACGCGGCCCCATGCCTTGACCACCGGGCATGCCTGGAATGCCGAACTGGCGGAAGAATTCAAAGAAGGGATCGTCAGGGCTGATGCCTGGGCCCTGTGGCTGACGTTCGCTGGCTTGGTCGCCTTCATCGTCGCTCATGGCACGAGAGGAACCCACCACGCTGATATTGACCACGGCCGCGCCATTACGCGCCGTGATATCCGCAAAATTGGGAGCATTCACCGCAGGCAGGTTAGGCGCTGCGGGCTGCACAGCCACTGCAGACTCGGTGGCCTGGGCTGCGCTGCGGGTTCCCACCAGACCGGCACCGGTGGCGCCCAGTGCGCCAATCGCACCAGCAGCCACCAGGGCCATCACCAGTCGGCGAGGCGTGGACAGAATTGTGTTCATGGTCATCCTTTCAAAGAAAAGCACCGGATCGGTGTCATTGAAGGGAAGTTTGACCATCCACACTTAGGCGAGACTTAGGCGCTCTCGGTTTTCAGCAAGGCTCCTGAATCGGCATCCACCGCCGCTTGCCGCCCCGTGACCCAGGCCTCTTGCGCCTGAGACTCGCCTCACTCAGATCAGCTCCAGCACCAGCTCCGGCGGACGGCAAAGTCTGGCGCCCTTGGGCGTGACCACGATGGGGCGATTGAGCAGCACCGGATGCGCAGCCACGGCCTGAATCAGCTGCACATCGCCGACAGCGGCGCTGTCCAGACCCAGCTCCTTGAACTGGGCCTCCTTGCTGCGCAGCAAATCGCGCACAGGCACGCCCAGATGCGCCACCAGCTCGGCCAGCTCTGGCGCAGTCAGTGGTGTGGCGAGGTAATCCACGATATTGGGTTCGATGCCACGCTCGCGCAGCAATGCCAGTGCGCCACGCGAATTGCTGCAGCGGTTGTTGTGGAAGATGGTGACATCGGGACGATTCACGGGGGTGTCTGTACTTGTACTCATGGCGGCAGTGTAGCGAGCCCGGCGTTGCCCGCAGTCGCTGCATAGCAGCTATGCCGGCAGCGCCAGAGCCAGGCTGTGCGCCATCTCATAGACTGTCTGCAAAACATCAAGAGGAGACATCAATGACCGCTTTCACCGAGCACGAGCCCCTGGCGCTGACCCGTCGCCAGTGGAGCCAATGGGCTGCAGCAGCCGCACTGGGAGGGCCGGCCGGGACAGCCCTGGCGCAAGATGCCAAATACCCCGCCAAGGCCATACGCCTGGTCATCCCGTTCACTCCCGGCGGCTCTGCCGACATTCTTGGACGTGCCATCGGTCACGAGCTGACCCTGGCCTGGGGCCAGAGTGTGGTGCCGGAAAACGTTGCCGGCGCAGGCGGCAGCATTGGCGCCGACCGCGTGGCCAAGGCCGTTGCAGATGGCTACACCCTGCTCATGGGCCATGTGGGCACGCTGGCCGTCACACCCACGCTCTACCCCAAGCTGCCTTACGACCCGATCAAGAGCTTTACGCCTCTGGCCTGGGTTGCGCGTGTGCCCAATGTGCTGGTCGTGCATCCTTCGCTGCCGGTCCATGATCTGGCATCGTTCATCAGCTATGCCAAGGCCAATCCCGGAGCGGTGAACTTCAGCTCGGGCGGCAACGGCAGCGCCGCGCATATGACCATGGCCTATCTGAGTCTGCAAGCAGGGCTGAAGATGCAGCATGTGCCCTACAAGGGCACGGCCCCCGCCGTCAATGATCTGGTGGCCGGTCAGGTGCAGGCCCTGTTCACCGGCATTCCCGCCGTGCTTGCGCAGATCCGCGCAGGCCAGATCAAGGCGATTGCCGTGTCGTCACCGCAGCGCATCCCTGCGCTGTCCAATGTGCCCACCGTGGCCGAAGCAGGCCTGCCCGGCTTCGAGGCCGACCAATGGTATGGCGTGGTCGGCCCGGCCAGCATGCCTGCCGATGTGGTCGCCAGGATCAATCAGCAGATCAACGCTTCGCTCAAAAGCCCTGCCATTCTGGAACGTCTGCAAAGTGAAGGCGCCCAGCCCATGCCCGGCACGCCCAAGGTCTTTGGCGATCTGATCGTCAAGGACCTTGCGCGCTGGCGCAAGGTCATCATCGACAGCAAGATGACGCTGTGAGCGGGCAGCACTGAGGCGTCAGGCCGCAGCAGAAGTGGCGGTCACGGCAGCCGTCGCCGGCTCCAGCTCTTCCTCATGCGCATCGAGCTCGCGCCCCGGCAGCAGCAGATTCAGGCCTACGGCCACCAGCGCCCCCACGGTGATGCCTGAACCAAAGACCTCGCGTACAAAGGCTGGCATCTTGGAGAGCAGATCGGGCCGCACCGTCACGGCCAGACCACAGCCCAGCGAGACTGCAATGATCAGGCCGCTGCGACGCGTCTGCTCTGCGCTGCTGAGCATGCGGATGCCGGCCAGAATGATCATGGCGAACATCATCAGACCCGCGCCGCCAAGCACGGGCTGGGGAATCGTCACCACCAGCGCGCCAAGCACCGGGAACAGTCCGGCCAGCAGCAGCATCACGCCGGTCAGCATCACCACATGGCGGCTGGCCACGCCGGTGAGCGAAACCACGCCCACGTTCTGCGCGAAGGTGGAAACCGGCGGGCTCGACATCACGGCAGCAAAGGCCGAGCCCACGCCGTCACACAACATGCCGCTGGCCAGGCGCTTGCCGCGGATCGGCGTCTGCGTTGCCGCGCCCAATGCCATGAAAGTGCCGGTGGTCTCGACAATGGTCACGAGAAAGGCGATGGACATGGCAACGATGCCCGATACCGGAAAGCTCATACCGAAATGCAACGGCTGCGGAATCGCGAAGATCGGCGCCTCGCGCACCTGGGTGAAGTCGATCAGACCCAGGGCCAGGCACAGCAGATAACCGCAGGCAATCCCCAGCACCACGGCCGATGCAGAGATCACGCCCTTGCCCCATTGCACAAAGCCGATCACCAGCGCCAGCACAAAGCCCGCAATCGCCAGATTGCCCACGGCGCCGTAGCTGCCGCTGCCCACGCCGCCTGCGGCCCAGTCCACGGCGACGGGCGTGAGCGACAGCCCGATCATGGTCACGACCACGCTGGTCACGGTATGCGGAAAGAAGCGACGGATCACCGGCATAAAAAAGCTGCCGATGATCATCACCAGCGAGCCCACCAGTGAGGAGCCCAGGATGCCGGGAACGCCATGCTCCAGCCCCACGCTGATGCCCGCGCCGACAAAGGCAAAGCTTGTACCCATCACGCAAGGCAGGCGTATGCCGACAGGTCCCACGCCGCGGCACTGGATGATGGTGACGACGCCCGAGCCCAGCAAAGCCGCATTGACCAGGGCCACAATCTGGTCGGCCGGCAGCTTGAGCGCACCGCCGAACACCAGCGGTACGGCGATGATGCCGCCCAGCGCGGCGAGCAAGTGCTGCAGCGAAAGCAGCGTGGTGGTGATGAGGCTGGGCGGACGGTCTTCCACCCCGTAAAGCAGTTTTTCCATGGTCTTGTCTCCTGTTTTTTAGGTATGCAATCGCCGGGGAATAGGCTTCCCCGCGAAGGCCACAAGACTAAGCACGCAACCGGGAGCTCTCATATGCCGTTGCCGATACAGCCCATGCGCGGCGCCGTATAGCTTGTCCGGAATCGAGAAAGAATTTCTGGCACTCCAAGTCACCTGACACCAGTCCCGAGCCCACTTTTCTTCCAGTGCCACAAAGGCTTGGAATCTCTCTCACACCGATGTCCGGCCATCGCAATGGCCCCACGATGGCCGTCATCGGAAAGTCTCAATGCCCTGCTGCAGCCCGCTCGAACAGGCTGCGCGCAAGATGGCGGTGCTGGCCCAGCACGATGGGCAGATCGGCGGTCAGCAGGCGTCCATCCTCGACCACCACACGGCCGTTGATGACGCTGCTGGACACATTGGCCGGCGTGCAGAACACCAGCGCCGCCACGGGGTCATGGCCTGCGCCCGCATAGCCGACAGCCTCCATGTCGAAGGCCACGAAGTCGGCCGACATGCCGGGAGCCAGCGCACCGATGTCGTCGCGGTTGAGCACGCGTGCACCGCCCAGCGTGGCAATTTCCAGCGCCTCGCGGGCACTCATGGCCGCCGGGCCGTAGCCCACGCGCTGCAGCAGCATGGCCTGGCGCGCCTCGCCCAGCATGTGGGCCCCGTCGTTCGATGCGCTGCCGTCCACACCCAGGGCCACGGGCACGCCCGCATCGCGCATGCTGCGAATGGGCGCGATGCCAGAGGCCAGGCGCATGTTGGAGCATGGGCAGTGCGCCACACCGGTGCCGGTGCGTGCAAACAGCGCAATGCCTTCGGGATCGAGCTTGACGCAATGCGCATGCCAGACGTCGCGCCCTACCCAGCCCAGGTCCTCGGCATATTGCGCCGGGGTCAGGCCGAACTTCTCCCGCGAGAAAGCCACGTCGTTGTCGTTCTCGGCCAGATGGGTGTGCAGCGATACGCCATGCGCACGCGCCAGCACCGCCGATTCGCGCATCAGATCGCGGGTCACCGAGAACGGCGAGCAGGGCGCCAGCACCACGCGCAGCATGGAGTGGCGCGAGCCGTCGTGGTACTGCTGGATCAAGCGCAGGCTGTCGCGCAAAATGGCCTCTTCCTCCTCCACAACCACATCGGGCGGCAAGCCGCCCTTGCTGCGGCCCAGGCTCATGGAGCCGCGCGCGGCGTGAAAGCGCATGCCCATCTGCTGCGCAGCCGCGATGGAGTCGTCCAGGCGCGAGCCATTGGGAAACAGGTACAGATGGTCGCTGGTCGTGGTACAGCCCGACAGCATGAGTTCGGCCATGGCGGTCTGGGTCGAGACATGTATCATCTCGGGCGTCAGGTGCGACCACAGCATGTAGAGGTTCTGCAGCCACGAGAACAGCTCGGCATCCTGAGCGGCCGGCACGGCACGCGTCAGGCTCTGGTACATGTGGTGGTGGGTGTTGACCAGGCCCGGCGTCACGACCTTGCCGCGCATGTCCAGCACGCGCGCCTGGCCCTCGTCTGCCATGCGGCGGTACTGCGCCGGCAGTTCGGCCGTTGCGCCCACCCACAGCAGGGCTGGGCCGTCCGCCACCAGCGCGCCATCTTTGATCTCGCGGCGCTGCGCATCCATGGTGACCAATACGTCGGCATTCAGGGCTATCAGGGTCATGGTTTCTTTCTCTCTAAACAAGAAGCGCAAGTCTAGAGAGCCGCCCAAGCGCGCGATAGCGCTGAATTCCGCCAACCATGTCCACAAAATGTGGACAAAGAATCAGTGTTTTCTCGCGTAGAGCCGCGCCAGCGCGGATTCGATGCTTGCCGCCATGAGTGCTGCGGCGGCACTCAGCTCCGCGCCCTTGCGCACAAACAGCATCAGGGTCTGGCGCTGCAGATGTGCGTCGCGCAGAGGCACGAAACTGAGCGAGCCGCGATCCAGCTCCTCCAGTACATCCAGCGCGTTGAGCAGGGCAATGCCTTCGCCCAGCATGACCAGGCGCTGTATCAGGGCCATGGAGGTGGACTCGGCCACCGGCGTCACCTCGATGGCACTGCGCGCGAAGGCTTCGTTGAGCAGACTGCGTATGGTCAGGGCCGGTGCCGGCAGAATCAGCGGATGACCCACGCATTCGCTGAGCAGCAGCGACGACTGATGGGCCAGTGGGTGCTTGACCGGCAGGATGGCTCCGATCTGCCATTCGCTGGCTGCCAGCATGCGCAAACCGGGTCTCGGTGCCAGATCGTAGGCAAGACCCAGGTCCACCTCCCCTGCTTCCACGGCAGACACAATGGCCTGTATGGGCAGGTCGATGACACGCACGACCATCCCCGGATGGCTGCTGCGAAAGTCATGCACCAGCGATGGCAGCAAGGAGCCCGCCAGGCCGGACGTCGCCGCCACCGTGATCTCGCCGCGTCTCATGCCCTTGAAGTCGGCAATGCGTTCGCACAGCGCTGCATGTTCGCGCAAGGTGCTGCGCACATGGGTCAGCACCATCTCACCCAGGGGCGTCAGACGCAGGCGATTGTGGATGCGGTCGAACAGCGGCGCACCCAGCTCGGCCTCCAGATCGAGGATCTGCCGGTTCACGGCCGTGGGAGCCACATGCAGGTACTCGGCCGCCTTGCGGATGGAGCCGCGGCGGACCACTTCATCGAGATAGCGCAAAACTCTGGCGTGCATGCGCGCAGCCTACACGGGTTTGTGCGGCTGCGGAAAGCGCCGGCAGAGCACCTAGTTCTGGCGCAGCCTGTCCACCTCGGTGTGCAGGTCCTTGGCCCAGGCGCGGCGGTCGCGCCCCTGGGCAGTCTCTGCCTCGCCGTAATGCACCACGGCAATCAGCTGTTCCGAGCAAAGCACGCGCCAGATGGAGCCCAGCAGGGTCTCGTCGCCCACATAAGTGGCGGCATAGCTGGTGCCGCCGGTTTTGCCGTCGACAAAGCGCAGCCCCACGGGCTGCACCGGCGCATCGCATTGCACGGCAGCTTCGAGCAGATTGGAGTGAAACGAGAGCAGGCTGCGCCCGTCGCCCGTCGTCCCCTCGGGAAAGACGGCCAGGATTTCGCCGCGTTTGAAGGCCTCTTCCATGGCGCCCACCATGCGCACTGCATCGCGGCGCGAGCTGCGCTGGATGTAGAGCGTGCCCGCTGCCGTCGCCAGCGTGCCGATGATGGGCCAGCCCTTGACGTCGGACTTGGAGATAAAGCGGCAATGGCGTGCCGCATGCAGCAGGGGAATATCGAGCCAGGAGATATGGTTGCTGACCATCAGCACCGGCCCCTTGGCTGGCGGCAGGCCTCTGACCTCCAGCTGCACCCCGGCGCGCAACAGCAGCGCTGCGGCCCAGGCCTGCACATGCTCGTGCTGCTGCTGGTAGTGCAGCTGCGGAAAGCGAAACGCCACGATCCAGGTGCCCTTGGCCACATGGGCCAGCAGACGCAGTCCGCGCCAGACTGCGCGCAAGCCGGTTCTGATTTTGTGCAAGCCGTTTGCCATGATTTCCAGGAAGTTTAGCGACTCAACTCAGAGGAGATGCAGCAACTTGAAACGGATAACGCCTAAAACCGACGCACACCAACAAAGTGACAGCGAGCAAGGGCCGCCCCGCAGCGAGGCTGTCGTTCCCCTCCCCTAGCGGGAAGCGCGTAGAGAGAGGGGGAAGGCGCAAAGCGCCTCAGGGGGTGCTTATCTCTGATACGCCACAGCGCCGTCAACGATAGTCGTTACCACGCGCGCGGGCAGCTCGTAGCCATTGAAGGGAGTGCTCTTGCCCTGGCTTTGCAGCGCCTTGGGATCGACCGTCCACTCAGCCTCGGGGTCGACGATGCACAGATCGGCCACGCCGCCCACGCTGAGCCGTCCCAGCAGGGACTGCTGTTCGCCCAGCGCACTACCCAGCACGGCCACGGGCGCCGAAGTCACGACGGCCAGTGCGCGGTTCAGCGGCACCTTGTAGTCGCGGCTCCACTTCACGGCGATGGACAGCAGCAGCTCCACGCCGGTCGCACCGGGCTCGGCTTCGGCAAAAGGCAGCACCTTGGCGTCTTCGTCCACCGGGCAGTGATCGGACACCAGCGCATCGATGGTGCCGTCCGCCAGTGCGGCAGACAGTGCATCGCGGTCGCGCTGCTGGCGCAGCACGGGCACCACACGGGCGCTGCTGTCGAAGTAGCCGATATCGTTCTCGGTCAACAGCAGCGAGTTGATGGACACGTCGGCGGTCACGTTCAGGCCTTCGGCCTTGGCTCGACGCACCAGCTCCACGCCTGCGGCGCTGGAGATGCGGCACAGGTGAATCCGGGTCTGCGAGCCACGGATCAGCTCGAAGATGGTGTGCAGCGCAATCGTCTCTGCCGCCACGGACACCCCGGCCAGACCCATGCGGGTAGCCAGCGCGCCGCTGGCGGCCACGCCCTTGCCCAGATCCTTGTCCTGCGGGCGCAGCCACACGGCATAGCCAAAGGTGTTGGCGTAGCTCAGCGCACGGCTCAGCGTGGTGATGCTGGACAGCGGCACGTCCGCCTGGCCGAAGGCCACGCAACCGGACTCAGTCAGCTCGGCCATCTCGGTCAGCGTTTCGCCCTTGAGGCCTACGGTCAGCGCCCCCATGGGGAACAGACGCGACTTGTGCTGCTTCTCGGCACGGAACTTGAGCATTTCCACCAGGCCCTGCTCGTCGAGCACAGGCTCGGTATCGGGCGGGCAGACCAGACTGGTCACGCCGCCTGCCACGGCAGCCGCCATCTCGGACTGCAGCATGCCTTCATGCTCGTGGCCGGGCTCGCGCAGGCGCACGGCCAGGTCCACCAGACCGGGCAGCACCCACTGGCCCGAGGCGTCGATTTCACGCTCAGCCACAAAGCCATCGGGCACCGTGCCGATGGCGACGATCACGCTGCCATCGATGGCGATATCGGCCTGCTGGTCAAAACCTCGTGCCGGGTCCATCACCCGGCCATTGCGAATCAGAATTTTCATGGTTTGGCACCAAATTGGCCACCAGCCCTTATCTCATAAGCGCTAGCAGCTACAAAAATATTACTTATCTGAAAACCGGCGCGCTCCAAGCCAGGGACGCCGAGCAAGAGCCGCCTCGCAGCGAAGGCGTCGTCCCCCTCCCGCGTAGCGAGAGAGGGGGAAGCCGCGCAGCGGCTCAGGGGGTGCTTAAGCTTCATTACCAGCGACGATGGACATGACAGCCATGCGCACCGCGATACCGAAGGTCACCTGCGACAGGATCACGGCCTGCGGGCCATCCACCACGGCGGAGTCGATCTCCACGCCGCGATTGATGGGGCCGGGGTGCATGACGATGGCATCGGGCTTGGCCAGCTCAAGGCGCTTTTCGGTCAGGCCGAAGCTCTTGAAGTATTCCTGGCTCGAAGGCAGCAGCGCCCCGCTCATGCGCTCGTTCTGCAGGCGCAGCATGATGATGACGTCGCAGTCCTTGATGCCCTCCTCCAGATTGTGGAAGACGCGCACGCCCATGCTGGCCATGTCCGAGGGCACCAGGGTGCGCGGGCCGACCACGCGAACCTCGGCAGCGCCGAGCGTGGTCAGGGCGTGGATGTCCGAGCGCGCCACGCGCGAGTGCAGCACGTCGCCCACGATGGCCACGCGCAGATTGGAGAAATCCTGCTTGTAGTGGCGGATGGTGTACATGTCCAGCAGACCCTGGGTGGGGTGGGCATGGCGGCCGTCGCCGGCATTGACCACATGCACATGCGGCGCCACATGTTTGGCGATCAGATAGGGAGCACCGGACTCGCTGTGGCGCACGACAAAGATGTCGGCCGCCATGGCCGAGAGATTGTCGATGGTGTCCAGCAGGGTCTCGCCCTTGCTGGCCGAGCTGCGCGCAATGTCCAGGTTGAACACGTCGGCCGACAGGCGCTTGGCCGCAATCTCGAAGGTGGTGCGGGTACGCGTGCTGTTCTCGAAGAAGAGATTGAACACGCTCTTGCCGCGTAGCAGAGGCACCTTCTTGACTTCACGGTCGTTGACGCTGACGAAGTTGCTGGCCGTGTCGAGAATCTGGGTCAGGATGTCCTTGGACAGGCCTTCGGTGGAGAGCAGGTGGATCAGCTCGCCGTTCTTGTTGAGTTGTGGGTTGCGCTTGTACAGCACGATCAGGCCTCTTGAATGCGGAAGTGGAAAACACCGCTCTCGTCGCGCGCCAGCGCCAGGGAACGGTCGGCCGGCAGCGCCACGCGCGCTGCGGCAAAGTCGGCCTGGATGGGCAGCTCGCGCCCTCCCCGGTCCACCAGAACGGCCAGTCGCACACTGGCGGGACGGCCGTAGTCATAGAGTTCGTTGAGCACGGCACGCACGGTGCGGCCGGTGTAGAGCACATCGTCCAGCACCAGCACATCGGCGCCGTTCACATCGAAGGCGATCTGGGTCTGAGCGCTGGAAGCCATGCCGCGCTGGGCAAAATCGTCGCGGTGCAGCGAGGAAGACAGCACGCTGGGCTTGCCCTTGAGATTCAGATCCTTGTGCAGACGCTCGACCAGCCAGGCACCGCCCGAGGTGATGCCCGCCAGACGGGTATTGGGGCCCATGATGCGCTGCACACCGCGCAGCAGCTCGCTATACAGGGCTTCGGCGTCCAGGATCAGGCTGCCTTGTCCCGGCTGGTTTCCTGCAATGGTTTCACTCATGGGAGACTCCTCAAAAACTGTTCAAGAATGATGCAGGCCGAAGCCGCGTCGGCGTCGCGTGCGCCACCCGCCAGGGCTTCGGTCGTGCTGTAGCGTTCGTCCACCTCATACACCGGCAGTTTGAAGCGGCTTCTGAGCTGGCGGCCGAATTTCAGGGCCCGTGCCGTGTTCTCGTGCGCCGCGCCATCGGGATGGTAGGGAACGCCTATCACCAGGGCATTGGGCTGCCACTCGCGGATCAGCTTCTCCACTGCGGCCAGACGTGCATCCGCCCCTTCGGCCCTGATGGTGGGCAGCGGGTTGGCGCCGCCCAGCACGCGGTTGCCCGAGGCGCAGCCCGTGCGCTTGATGCCGAAGTCAAAGCCCAGGAACTGCTGGAAATGGGCCGGCACCTCGGGCTTTTGCGGTGCGGGCGCCGCTGCAGGCCTGGCAGCCGCATTGTCGGCCGAGGAAAAAGTCGAGGAAAAGGCCGCATCGGCGGCCTTGTTGGAAGAGGAAATATCGTTCATGCGCGACCCGACTCAGGGGACAGCATCCAGCGCTGCAGACCCAGCAGGCCCAGAGCACGGTCATAGCGCTCGTCCACCGGGGTGCTGAAGATCACCTCGGGGTCGGCTTCCACGGTCAGCCAGGCGTTCTCGCCGATTTCGGATTCGAGCTGGCCTTCATCCCAGGAGGAATAGCCCAGCGTGACCAGCACGCGCTTGGGGCCGGCACCGTCCGACAGGGCTTCGAGCACATCCTTGGAGGTGGTCATCTCCAGACCGCCTGGAATGGTCATGGTCGAGGCATAGGCCGATTCGTTCTCGGGCGCACCTTCGATGACCATGGGCTCATGCAGCACAAAGCCGCGATCGGTCTGTACCGGGCCACCGGTAAAGACCTGCTGATCGCGCAAATCATCGCGCTTGAGACCCAAATCCACTTTTTGCAGCAGGCCTTGCAGGCTGAGCTTGGAGGGCTTGTTGATAATCAGACCGAGCGCGCCACGCTCGCTATGCTCGCACAGGTAAACAACGCTGCGCGAAAACGACTCATCTTCCAGGCCGGGCATGGCAATCAGGAAGTGGTGCGTCAAGTTGATAGGCGCAGATTCTGCAGACATACAGCGATTTTACTGGCGATCCATGACTCCTTCTTACCCTGTGGGCTTGATCTGGCTGCGGCGCGACCTGCGCCTGGCCGATAACGCGGCCCTTTATCATGCATTGCAGCAATGTGAAAAGCTGTATTGCGTCTTTGTCTTCGACGACAGCATTCTTGCCGCCCTGCCCCGCGCCGACCGCCGCGTGGAATTCATCTGCCAGAGTCTGGCCGAGCTGGATGCGGCCCTGCGCGAGACCACCGGGCGCCCGCAGACAGGGCTGATCACGCGGCGCGGCCTGCCCCAGGACATCATCCCGGCCCTGGCCCGGCAGCTGGGCGCGGGTGCGGTCTTCTGCAACGACGACGACGAGCCGGCGGCTCTTGCCCGCGATGCCCAGGTGGCGCGCAGCCTCAAAAGCCAGGGGCAGTTGCTGCTGCGCTTCAAGGACCACCGCATCTTTGCGCGCGACGAGGTGCTGACCCAGAGCCTGTCGCCGTTTTCGGTCTTCACGCCCTACAAGAACGCCTGGCTGCGAAAAATCACGCCGTTCTATCTCTCGGCCTACCCCAGCGAGCGCGATCTGGCGAGCAAGCTGGCCGACCTGCCGGACACCGAGCGCCGCACGATTCCCTCGGCTGCGGATCTGGGATTCGCTCCGGACACGCTGGCCGGCCTGCGCCTGCCCACCGGAGTCAGCGGAGCACGCCGGTTGCTGGCCGATTTTCTGCCGCGCCTGCCGCAGTACAAGGCGGCGCGCGACTTTCCTGCCCTCAAGGGGCCCAGCTATCTCAGCGTCCATCTGCGCTTCGGCACCGTCTCGATACGCGAGCTGGCCCGACTCGCCCATGAGGCGGCGCACCACGAGGACTGGTCTGCCGCAGCGCGCGAAGGGGCGGCCACCTGGCTCAGCGAGCTGATCTGGCGCGACTTCTACTTCCAGATCCTGGCCCACCAGCCCTATGTCGTGGAACGCAGCTTCAAGCCAGCCTATGACGCTATCGAATGGGAGACGGGAGCCGAAGCCGACGCCCTCTTTGCCGCCTGGTGCGAAGGCCGCACCGGCTACCCGCTGGTCGATGCCGCCATGCGCCAGCTCAATACCAGCGGCTATATGCACAACCGGCTGCGCATGGTCACGGCCAGCTTTCTGGTCAAGGACCTGGGTCTGGACTGGCGCCGGGGCGAAGCCTATTTCGCCGAAAAGCTCAATGACTTCGATCTGGCGGCCAATAACGGCGGCTGGCAATGGGCGGCCTCCACGGGCTGCGATGCCCAGCCCTGGTTCCGCATCTTCAACCCGGTGACCCAGAGCGAGAAGTTCGATCCGGAGGGCAAGTTCATCGTGCGCTACGTCCCCGAGCTGACGCCTTTGCCGGCCAAACTGCGGCATGCCCCCTGGCTGGCCAAGCCGCTGGAACTGGCCGAAGCAGGCATCGCACTGGGGCGCGACTATCCCTTGCCCGTCGTGGATCATGCGGCGGCGCGGGAGAAAACCCTGGCACGCTACGGAATCCTCAAGAAGGAGTCCTGATCTGCCTCCTGCCTTCAGGCCCTGTGACGGTCCTGCCCCAAGGCACAGTGCATGCTGCTTTACACGAGGCTGTCAGGTGCTCAGTCGGCTCCCGTTCAAAAAAAGAAGCGGCTTGCGCAAGTCCATCCTACATTTCAGACTGATATCAACCTGAAATGCAATACTGACTGGCGCAAGCCGCTTCCTTATCAGGAGCAGCGCTTATTCGACCACCACTCCTGGCTCCTCGGCAGGCCCGCCAAGCGGGCTGCGCTCGGGTGCAGGACCGCTGCGCTGCAGCGCGTAATGCCGGATCAGGCCCAGCAGTTCCTCATCGGAATAGGGCTTGCCCAGATAGTGATTGGCGCCCAGATCACGGGCCATTTCACGGTGCTTCTGGGCAATGCGTGAAGTGATCATGACCACGGGCAGGCCTTCCAGCGTCTGATCGGCGCGGATATTGCGCAGCAGATCGAAACCGTCCATGCGCGGCATTTCGATGTCCGACAGCACCAGGGTCGGGCGCTCGTCCTGCAGACGCTCCATGGCTTGCAGGCCATCGGCAGCCAGCGTGACGCGGTAGCCTTCGCGCTGCAGCAGACGCTGGGTGACGCGGCGCACGGTGATGGAGTCATCCACCACCAGCACCAGCGGCACCGTGGTCTGCGCGGCATCGGCGCCCAACAGATCGACACCACCGGCCTCGGCCTGCTGGCCGCCTTCGGCGGCCGCCTGCTCGGCCCTGGCCAGCATGGCGCGCACATGCTCGCCATGGACGTTGGCCAGCGCCACCGGGTTGTAGATCTGCACGACAGCACCCGAGGGCAGCACGGACATGCCGGTCAGGCCCGGCAGGCGCGACAGCTGCGGGCCCAGGTTCTTGATCACCACTTCCTGGTTGCCCAGCACTTCGTCCACATGCAGCGCCACGCGCTGCGAGGCACTGCGCACAATCACCACCGGGCGCGTGCGGCCGAGGTTCTCCTCGCTGCGCAGCGAGGTCTGCCACAGCGCGCCGGCCCAGTAAAAAGGCATGACTTCGCTGCCGTCCTGGAACTCCTGCCTGCGATAGCTTTGCTCCAGCACATCGACAGGTACGCGGCGCACGATTTCCACCAGATTGGCGGGCACGCCCATGGACACGGCCCCCATGCGCAGCATCACCACCTGGGTCACGGCCGTGGTCAGCGGCAGCACCAGACGGAAGGCGCTGCCCCTGCCGGGCTCGGTATGGGTCTCGATACGACCACCCAGGGCGTTGACCTCGGAGCGCACCACATCCATGCCGATGCCGCGACCGGCAACGCCCGTCACCTCGCTGGCCGTGGTAAAGCCCGGCTCGAAGATCAGGCGCGCCGCATCTTCCAGCGTCATGGGGCGCTCATCAGTCCACAGCTTGAGGCTGAGGGCCTTGCTGCGAATCCGCTCCAGGTCCAGCCCGGCGCCGTCGTCTTCCACCGACAGTGCCACGTCGTTGCGCTCCTGGCTCAGCACGATCTCGATGGTGCCGACAGCCGGCTTGCCCAGCGCCTCGCGCTGCTCGGGCGATTCAATGCCGTGAGCCACGCAGTTGCGCAGCAGATGCTCGAAGGCCGGCATCATGCGCTCCAGCATGCCGCGGTCCATTTCGATGGTGCCGCCCAGAATGTTCAGGCGCACCTGCTTGCCCATCTCCTTGGAGGTCTGGCGCACCACGGCATACAGTCGCTCGGCAAAGGAGTCGAACTCCACCATGCGCGTGCGCAGCAGATCGCGCTGCAGATCGCGCGCCTGCCGGCCCTGGGCCACCAGATCGTCTTCGGCTGCCGCCAGATCCCGCTGCAGATTGCGCTGCACGGTGGCCACGTCGTTGACCGACTCGGCCATCATGCGCGTGAGCTCCTGCACGCGCGTGAAGCGGTCGAACTCCAGCGGATCAAAACCGGCCGCCGTGTCCTTGGACAGGGCCAGACGCGACTGCATCTGGCTTTCGGCCTGCACCTCGATGTCTCGCAGCTGCGTGCGCAGACGCTCCAGGTTGCCCGTCAGATCATGGAGCGCCGAGCGGGCCTGCGACAGACGCGCATCGACACGCGAGCGCGCAATCAACACTTCGCCGGTCTGGGAAATCAGGCGGTCCAGCAGCTGGGCACGCACGCGCACGGTCTGCTGCGAGGCGGCGCGTGGCACCACCGGCGCCGGCAGCTGAATCGCCTGCGCGGTCTCTGCGGCGCTCTTCTCGCCGGCCTCGGCAGCCGTCGCGGTCGGCGTCGCCTCGGTCTCTGCCGCACCCAGATGCAGCGCTGCCTGTGCCAGGTGGTCGTCCAGCTGCGCCAGCGGCTGCTCGGGCTCCTGCTCGCCGGCCATGCGCAGCACATCGAAGCTGGCCTGCAAAGCGTCGAAACTGCTCAGCAGCGGCTCTATCGCGTCGGCAGCGGGACGCTCCTGATCGATGCGTTCCACCGCCGATTCCAGGCGGTGGGCCATTTCGCCCATGCGCATGGCACCCGCCAGGCGGGCGCTGCCCTTGATGGTGTGCAGGGCACGCAGGACTTCGTTACGGGCTTCATCCAGCGCCGGGCGACCATGCCAGCGGCGCAGTGCAGCGCCGAGCTTGGGCAACAGGTCGATGGCTTCTTCCTCGAAGATGGGGAACAGGTCGGGATCGACCTGATCGAGCACATCGATGTCGTCTTCGTCATCACCGGCATGCACCGCCAGCGCGATGGCTTCATCAATGCGGCGTTGCAGCTCGGCCTCATGCTCCACGCTGCCTCCGGCAGGCACCATGGAGTACGGCGGCTGCTGGGCTGGAGGCGGCGCCACATCCAGCAACGTATCGGCGGCCGCTGCATTCACGGCTTCCTCGGCGGGCTCCACGGCACCCGCATCGCAAAGCTGGGGCAAAGCCGCCTCCCCAGATAGCTCGGCGGCAAAGTCCAGCGGCAAATCCTTGAGGTCGGCGGGCTGCTGCAGCACCTGCACCTCGGGCCACTCTGCCTCGTCCAGCCCGGCCAGATCGACTGGCTCGAGATCGACCGACTCGCCCAGGGCGCTGGCATCGATGGGGGTGTCCAGAATTTCGCGCAGCGCTTCTTCGACGGCCGGCAAGGCCTCCTTGAGAAAGCCCGCCGCAAACTGATGCAGCAGACGACGCACCTCATCGGACGCGCTCAGGCATTGCTGAATCTGCAGCGCGCTGGCGTAGCCCTGAGGCTGCAGATGCAGCAGTGCATGCTCGAGCAAACGCGCCAGCTCCGACAAGGCCTTGAAGCCCACGGTGCCGGAGCTGCCTGCCAGCGAATGCGCCAGCGCGATCGCATCGTCGGGAATGGCTTCGCCAGGCTCCTGCAGCCACTGCTGCAACACCTCGCCCAGACGCTCGGACCAGTCGTCTGCTTCGTTCAGATAGACGTTGTACAGCGCTGCGCTGATGCGCAGGCCGTCGATATTGCGATAGCCGTCGTCCGGCTCGGCTGCCTGCTCGGGCGACGGCTCCGTCGCCGGGACTTCGGGCTCTGCCGCCTGAAGCGGCTCTTCGACCATGACTGGCTCGGGCACGCCATCCAGCAAGGCTTCAATCGCCTCCAGCTCAAGCACGGCCTCTGCGGACGGCAACTCGGCCACCGTGTCCATGGAGGCTGTCTCAGCGGAGGCCGTATCCACGGGGGCCGTTTCCACGGGGGCCGTTTCCACGGGGGCCGTATCCGCCTCCAGCGCGGTCTGCACGGCGATGGCAGCCTGTTCGCTTTCGCGCATGGCCGCTTCGAAGGCGGCGAAGTCCAGCTCCTGCACCTCGTCCGCACTGCTGCTTTGCTCTGGCGACGACTGAGCCTCGATCACAGCATCGGCAGCCGCATCTTCGGTCCGCTCTGGCGCAGGCTCGCCTTCCGACTCCAGCGTGGGCAGCGCGGATGCGTCGAGCAGCCCCGGGGCCGCCAGCTGCAGCAGCAGATCGTCGGGAATATCCAGCTGCGGCAAGGCAAAGTCGGTCGTTGCCGCCTCGGGTTCAGGAACAGACTCCTGCCCGGGCACGGAAGGCAGCTCCTCCAGGGAGAAGTCCAGTTCCGGCATGGCAAATGCGGGCTCGCTCCGGGCAGTCAGGGCATCGGAGCCGTGCTCTGCAGCCTCGGCCTCGAACTCCTGCGGCCACTCCTGCACTTCGGCGGCCAGCGCGGGGGGCAGCTCCGGCACTGGCACTGGCACTGGCGCGTGCGCTGCAGCGGCCTGCGCCTCGGCTGCGTCCCACACCGGCTCCATACGCTCCGCGCGACGAGGAACCAGGGCCACGTCGGCACGCTCGCCCTGCAGACGCATGGCGTCGGCGGCAGCTCGGAAGGCCGTGGCCGACCAGTTCTGCGCCTGCCGGCTCTCAATATCCCGGGCCCAGGCGGCAAAGGCTTTCAGGGCATCCTGAGCCAGTTGCTGCATGGCCTGCGGCATGGGCCGCTGCTCTGCCAGCCAGGCATTGAGCATCTGCTCCATGGCCCAGCCGGCTTCGCCAAATTCATCCAGCCCCACCATGCGCGAGCTGCCCTTGAGCGTGTGAAACGCCCTGCGCAGCGTGGTCTGCTCGCTCAGGTTGCCGGGCTCATCGGCCAGAGCCTGAAGGGCCTGCAAGCCGTTGTCCACGACTTCACGGGCTTCCTCCAGGAAGATCGACAGCAGTTCATCGTCGCCGTCCAGCGCTTCGGCACTCAGCTCGGCGGACGCAGACAGGGGCTCTGTCGCAGCAACTGCTGCGCTGCTCGGGCCGGCCAGATCCTGGCCGGAATGGGAGGCGGTGACGGCATCATCCGCTGCCGGCCTGCCCGATTGCATGTCCGCAAACACCTGGGCCATGGCATCGGCCAGGGCATCGGAGCCTGCCACCGCCGGCTCGGCCACAACAGGTGCAGGCATTGCCTCGAAGTCGGGCAAGGCACCTGGTTCGGTTGCGGCCCAGGGCGGGGTGTCCTCGTCGTCTGTGAGCCGCGCCTGCAAGGGCTGCGGCTGCGCCGCAGGCCGCAATTCGGCGGGCGGCGGCGGTGCAGCGACCGAAGGCTCGATGGCCGCTGCAGCTGTTGGGATGGCCGCTGTGGCAACCGCTGCGGCCGCAGGCTGCGCAGACGGCACGCCCTCCATGGGAATATCCACGGTCGGCCGGAAAGCTTCGGGGCCGCGACTGCGGCTGTGACCCATGACGATGCGCAGCTCGTCCTTTTCCTCGTCATAGACAAACAGCTTGCGCGCCATATTGCGCTGGTAGCTGAGCATGTCGATGAGAAAGCCCATGGCACCCAGACTGCTGCCCAGCTTCTCGAAGATACGGGGCTGATTCTCGATCGTCACCTCGCCGAGCATCAGATGCTCGACGGTGTCACGCATGCGCTGCATGGCGGTCGCGGCCTGCTCGAAGCCCAGCACCGACAGCACGCCGCGCATCTGCGCCATCTGGCCCGGCACCGAGGCCAGCACCGAGGTATCGGAGGGGTTGCGAAAGAACAGATCCAGCTGCTTCTCGGCCTCACCCAGGGTGATGCGCAGCTCGCCCACCACCGATCCCATGGTCTGCTGGTCGCTGGCCTGACGGTAGAGCTCCTCCATCCAGATTTCCAGCGGCTCGGACTGCGCGCCATGCAGCGCCGCATCCAGACGCTGGACCAGCACGCTGGACTGGGCGGCCTGTATCTCGTCGTCATGCCCGGCGGTCATGAAGCTGGCCTGCAGATAGAGCACTGCGGTCGCCACCTCCATGGCCAGCTCGGCCGGTGGTGGCTCGCCGATGCGTTCCACCGTCTCGGCGACACGAATCAGCGCGCGCGCCAGACCGTGGCTGACAGGCTGCAGCTTGACCAGCGACTCGGACACCAGCCCGAACTGCTCGGCCATGGACCGGATCTTGCTGCGGTCGCCACCGGCGACCGCTGACCAGGTTTCGGCGGCGGCCGCAATGCGCTTGCGCGCCTGCACCAGCACCGAGGGATCGAAACGCCCATAGCGCGCCACGTGGTAGTCCACCACCGGCATGTGCTCCATGGCATAGGCCTCGTGCACGGCCTTCAGGCTCTCGCCGGCCTGCTCGCGGGGCCTGGCCTGCGCGCAAAAGAACATCAAATCCTGCAGCAGTCGGGCGGGCGGCAGGCTGTCGCCCTTGGCCATGCTGGCGTACTGCATGAGCACGCGCGAGGCCATGCGCTTGACGTAGATGTCGGCAGTGATGAGACCGCGAGCCTGAGCATCAAAGAAAGCTGCGGCAATCTTCCAGAAACTGCGCGCCGCCACATCTTCGGACTGAGCGGCGGCAAAGCGCCGGCAGAGCTCGCACATCTGCGCAGCTGCCTCCCGGTCGTCGCTCTTGACCATGCGCAGCACCACGCCGTCCAGCATGGCGCGTGCATGCGGGCCATAGGCCAGAGGCTCGGGCATGGCTCCGCTCCAGCGGGGCTCGCGCGCACGGCGCTCCGCAGGCCACAGGTCTGCCGGGTGTGCCTTGTCGTTGCCGGCCAGCACCTGGGTCTCACGATACTGGGGGAACAAGGCTACGGCAGAGACCTGCTGACCGGCCAGCACGGCCTCCAGGAATTCCATCAGCGCAAAATGCGTGCGCTCCAGCGTGGTCGCCGCTTCCTGCGTGCAGTATTCGGGGCGCTGCACGAAGCGGTTGACCGCAGCTTCCATGCTGCGCATCACCTGCGCCGGAGCGGTGACGCCCACCATCTCCAGGGCGCCGCAGGCCTGGTGCAGCTGCTGGCGAGCAATGCGCAGCGCCGATGTATCCAACTCCTCAAGATCAGACAAACGGGCTGCATCCGCATCGCGCATGAAACGGTTCACCGCCTTGGACGCTGCCTCCAGCGACTTGCGCACTTCATCGAGCACCCAGGCCAGCGGCCCCAGATCCTGCTCTGCTGTTGCAGACATGGCTGCACGTATTGGCGAGTCGTCAACCACTGACATGCTCTAGTTCCTTAACCCTCAAGGGTCGTGCATTTTTACGAGAGAAAGAGCCAGTCAAATCAGGCAATCTTGAATCGGGAAACGGACTGACGCAGCTCTTCGGCCATATGGGAGAGCTCGCGCACCTGCTGTGCCGTGGTACGAGTGCCCTCGCCGGTTTGCTCGGTCACGGCAAAAATGTGCTGAATGTTTTCCGCCACGCCGTTGGCCATATTGGCTTCACGCGAAGTGGAGTGGGAAATCTGCTCGATCAGCTCGGCCAGTCGGCGCGACACGCTGTCGATTTCAGACAGTGCGGTACCCGCCGAGTCGGACAGACGGGCTCCTTCAACCACACCCTGGGTAGAACGCTCCATGGCGGCCACGGCATCCTGGGTATCGGCCTGAATCGCCTTCACCAGCGCGGCAATCTGTCGCGTGGCGTCGGCAGAGCGCTCCGCCAGACGCTGCACTTCTTCGGCCACCACCGAGAAGCCGCGACCGGCTTCACCGGCGGACGCGGCCTGAATGGCGGCATTCAGCGCCAGCACGTTGGTCTGCTCGGTAATGTCCGAAATCAGTTCGGTGATTTCACCGATCTCCTGGGACGATTCGCCAAGGCGCTTGATTCGCTTGGATGTGTCCTGAATCTGATCGCGGATGGAGTTCATACCGCCGATGGCGTTCTGCACGGCCTTGAGACCCGAGTCCGCAGCCTGCAGCGACTGGCGGGCCACCTGGGCCGATTCCTGCGCCTGGGCCGAGACGTTGTTGATACGGCCGGCCATGTCCAGAATCGACTTGCCGGTCTCGCGAATTTCATGCAGCTGCTCGTTCGATGCAGCCAGCAGCTCGGTCGAGGTGACGTCCACCTGTTCGGTGGTCTGGGCCACTCGGGTCACGGTGTTCTGCACCGAACCCACCAGCGCACGCAGCTCTTCCACCGTGTAGTTCACCGAGTCGGCGATCGCGCCGGTGATGTCCTCGGTCACGGTGGCTTCCTGCGTCAGGTCGCCTTCGGCCACCGACTGCAGCTCGTTCATCAAACGCAAAATGGCGGCCTGGTTGGCGTCGTTGATGCGCTTGGCTTCCTGCTCCTGCAAACGGGCATCGACCTGATGGCGCTCGGCTTCCTGCTGGCGCGCACGGCTGTCCAGCAGCTGCACGCGCGAGATGCCGATACCGCTCAGAACTGCGGCCAGAATGGCCACGGCCAGCAGCGCCAGCTGCAGCATGCTGGCTCCGCCCAGTCCCTGCAGAGCCGTCTGCAGCTGCTCCAGCTGCTGACGCAGCGGTTCGCTGTCGTTGTTAATGCTGGCCTGCGCTTCACGGGCCGACACCAGACCTTGCAGATTGCCCAGAATGGCGCTGGCCTGCGTGCGCGTGTCGTCGTACTGCTTGATCAGCGTCTCGAGCTGTTCACGCACCTGGGGATCGCGTGCCGCCGACAGCCGCATTTCGGCGCTGCCGTTGAGCAGACCTTCGGAGATTTCCTTGAACGAGTTCAAGTCCTTGCCAAGCAGGAACACAGCCTCGGGGCTCACGCCCTCCAGGGTCTGGAATTCATTGGCAGACTTGGCAATCCGCTGGGTCAGCATCACCAGCTGGCCGGCAGCAGAGATCTCGGCCGCACCGGCACCCTGCTGCAGCTTCAGCGAAGAAATGGTTTCCGCAGTTTCCAGCAGATCGGAGGACTGACGGTTGATGGTGCGCAGCGCGTCGCCCACCTGGGTCAGCGTCTTTTGCTGCCCGAGAATCAGCCCCGCACTCTTTTCCGCGCGCTCCATCAGGGTGCTGATGGAGCTGAGCTCGTCCTGCAAGCCGCCGCCCAGCGCATTCACGCCCAGGTCGGAATCGCCGGCAGCCAGCGCTCGCACGTTGCGCGCTAGAACGCCGGCGCTGTCCTTGACGTCGGCAAACGCAGGAGCGGCCCCCGTCATGGCGATGGAGACCGACTTGGCCAGACGCTGCGACTGCATCAGCGCCTGGCCGGTTGCCGCCAGCTGCTGGTTGGAGTTGCTGGCTTCGCGCAGCATCCAGGCCGACAGCACCACCAGCACCAGCACCGAGCCACCGAGCAGGGTGAACAGGGTGCGCTGGTGCTTGGCCGTCGTGGCCGTGCCGAGAATGGGCAGGCTCACCAGCTCGTCCGCACGACCGGCTTCCTCGACGCCGAAGACGGAAGGTGCCCCCTGCACGCTGTTGAGCGAGCCGTCATACAGATCCTGTACGACCGTGTCTCCCATCATGCTGCTATCACCACTGGCGGCTGCCGCGATGGGCTTGCGTCGGAACAACTGATTTATTTTCTGTGCAAAGGACATAGCGCTGTATCCAGGAACCTCAAGCACGAATGCTCAAAAATTTGGCGGTTTGAGACAGGGGCTGCAATTTCAGCTCCTGCCAGCGGCGGCCGCTCGCATCGATATGGACGGCTCCAAAGAAACTCGGGGAGTGCTCAGGCGCGGGCTCGGACCTGGAAAAAGCGTCGGCGGCACGCAGGCCCAGCAGACGATCGGCCAGCAGGGCCGCGTTGACCTCCAGAGCCGGGTTGAAGGCCAGCAGGCTGCAATCCATCAGCTCCTGCTCATTGCGGACATTGCCATGGCCCAGCAACTGAGCCAGGTCCACCACGCCCATCAGGGAACCGCGCAGATTGGCGATGCCCAGAAACCAGGCCTGTGTGTAGGGGACGGGCTGAACGCCGGTCCAGGGGAAGATCTCTCCCGCCTGGTTCAGCGGCAGCAAATAGTCCCGTCCGCCAGCCTGCACTGCCAGCCAGGCAGCCACGCTGACGCCTTCGCTGCGTGCTGCCTGCAGGCGCCCGGCCAGACGGGATTGAAGATCTCGGAGGGCTTCGCGGTTCGCCATAAGCAGCGCAGCTCGTTACAGAGCGGCGATCTTGGCTTGCAGCTCGGCGGCATCCACGGGCTTGGTGATATAGCCACGTGCGCCCTGACGCATGCCCCAGACCCGGTCGGTTTCCTGATTCTTGCTGGTGCACATGATGATGGGCACATCGGCATACAGGGGATCGCGCGAGATGGCGCGCGTCAGCTGAAAGCCGTTTTGTCCGGGCATGACCACGTCCATCAGGATCAGGTCTGGCTTGTCTTCGGCCAGACGCTTCATGGCTTCCTCGCCGTTTTCCGCAGTGCGCACCTGCAGGCCCTGCTTTTGCAGGATATCGCTCAGAGCCATCAGCTCCGTCTTGGAATCGTCAACGACCAGAACTTTTTGAATTGTCATCATGCAGCTCCCACATCTGCAGCTTGCAGCGCGAACTGTTGTACGGCTTGCAGCAATTGATCTTTGGTGAAGGGTTTGGTCAGATAGTCCTGACAGCCCACCATGCGTCCACGGGCCTTGTCGAAGACACCGTCCTTGGATGACAGCATCACGATGGGCGTATTGGCAAAACGCGCATTGCGCTTGATGATGGCGCAGGTCTGATAGCCGTCGAGCTTGGGCATCAGAATGTCGCAGAAGATGAGCTGCGGCTGGTAGTCGTTGACCTTGGACAAGGCATCGAAGCCGTCATCGGCCAGAAGAACCTCGTAACCACCTTGCTTGAGGAAAATTTCAGCGCTGCGGCGGATGGTATTGCTGTCATCCACGACCAGAACGCGCAAAGGCGCAGCAGATGCTGTCACGGTGAAATCCCTCCCAATTCGGTCGTCAATGGAATCGAGTGTCTGAGGCACTCAGATTTCCACCATTTCAAAGTCTTCTTTGCGCGCACCGCATTCCGGGCATGTCCAGTTCATGGGCACATCTTCCCAGCGGGTGTTCGGAGCAATTCCATGTTCGGGGCAACCTTGGGCTTCGTCATAGAGCCAGCCACAGGTCAAACACATCCAGGTTTTAGGGTCAGTCACAGCTTAAAGGGGCTTCACATAGAATGCAACGATTGTATCTAGTCACAACCCCGGCTCCCACCCTTGCATTCCCGGGTGCAAACTGGGGTGCGCCATGGCATTGAATCCCATCTCCTCCCCCCCCTCGCCGCACCCGCCAGGAAGAAGCGACAGAATCCGCTCCCGTCTGCGTGCTGTCCTTCAACAGCAGTGACCCCAGCGGAGCCAGCGGACTCTCGGCCGACATCGCCACCATCTCCTCCATCGGCGGTCATGCGCTGCCGGTGGCCTGCGGCGCCTACGCCAGAGACACGGCGCGCATCTACGAGCACTTTGCACTCGACGACGACGCGGTGACCGAGCAGGCACGCATGGTGCTGGAGGACATTGCCGTCACCGCCATCAAGGTCGGCTTCGTGGGCAGTCCTGCCAACCTGGCCGCCATTGCCACGATCTCCTCGGACTACCCCGACATTCCCATCATCAGCTACATGCCGGACCTGTCCTGGTGGGAGGACGACAAGCAGGATCAGTACCTCGATGCGTTCAAGGAGCTTGTCCTGCCTCAAACCTCGGTGTTGGTTGGAAACCACAACACGCTGTGGCGCTGGCTGCTGCCGGACTGGGAAAACAGCCGTGCGCCCACGGCGCGCGACATTGCCATGGCCGCCGAGGCACTGGAAGTGCCTTATGTGCTGGTGACCGGCATCCCCCTGCCCGACCAGTTCGTGGACAACGTGCTGACCACGGCCCAGTCCGTATTGGGCAACAGCAAGTACGAGATGTTTGACGCCACGTTCACAGGTGCCGGTGATACGCTGTCCGCAGCGATCACGGCCCTGCTGGCCACCGGCAACGACCTGGGTGCTGCGACCCTGGAGGCGCTGGAATACCTGGACCACAGCCTGGATGCAGGCTTTCGCCCCGGCATGGGCCACTATCTGCCGGATCGTCTTTTCTGGGCACAGCCCACCGAGGACGAGGAGTCCGAAGACGAGCAGGCCGAAGACTCCACCGATGACGAACCCGACTCCAAGCCGATTGAAGGCTTTGTGATTCCTTCCCATGACACAAAACACTGATCTGAATACTGCACTGTTCGAGCGCGCCAAGGGCGTGATCCCCGGCGGCGTGAACTCGCCCGTGCGCGCGTTTGCCGCCGTGGGCGGCACTCCCCGCTTCGTGAAGCGTGCGCAAGGTGCTTATTTCTGGGACCAGAACGATCAGCAGTTCACCGACTACATCGGCAGCTGGGGCCCCATGATCCTGGGCCATGGCCACCCCGAAGTGGTCGAGGCCGTGCAGGCCGCAGTGCTCGAAGGCTTCAGCTTTGGCGCCCCCACCGAGCGCGAAGTGGTGCTGGCCGAGAAGATCCGCGCCCTCGTGCCGAGCATGGACATGGTGCGCCTGGTCAGCTCCGGCACCGAAGCCGGCATGAGCGCGCTGCGCCTGGCGCGCGGCTACACCGGCCGCAACAAGATCATCAAGTTCAACGGCTGCTACCACGGCCATGCGGATTCGCTGCTGGTCAAGGCCGGCTCGGGCCTGGCTACCTTCGGCGCCTCGTCCTCGGCCGGTGTGCCCGCCGATGTGGCCAAGGACACCATCGTGCTGGAGTACAACGACATCGCCCAGCTCGAAGAGGCCTTTGCCAAGATGGGCAGCGACATCGCCTGCGTCATCATGGAGCCGATTGCCGGCAATATGAACTTTGTGCGCGCCTCGGTGGACTTCACCCGCCGCATCTCCGAGCTGACCCGCGAGCATGGCGCGCTGCTGATCTATGACGAAGTCATGACCGGCTTTCGCGTCGCCCTGGGCAGCGCACAAAGCCTGTATGCCAAGGAGATCGAAGGCTTTGCGCCCGACATCACCGTGATGGGCAAGGTCATCGGCGGCGGCATGCCCATGGCGGCGTTCGGTGCGCGCCGCGAGATCATGGAAAAGCTCTCGCCGCTGGGCCCCGTCTACCAGGCCGGCACGCTGTCGGGCAACCCGATTGCCACGGCCTGCGGCCTGAAGACGCTGGAGCTGATCAGCCGCCCCGGCTTCCACGCCGAGCTGCACCTCAAGACCGGCCACCTGATGCAGGGCCTGAAGGCCGAAGCCAATGCCGCCGGCATTCCCTTCAGCGTGGACTGGCAAGGCGGGCTGTTCGGCTTCTATTTCCTGCCCGAGCTGCCCACGCACTACGCCCAGGTCATGAAGACCGACGGCAAGGTCTTCAACAAGTTCTATCACGGCATGCTGGAGCGCGGCCACTACTTTGCTCCGGCACTGTACGAGGCAGGCTTTGTCAGCGCCGCGCACAGCGACGAAGACATCGACCGCACCATTGAAGCGGCACGCGAAGTCTTCAAGACACTGTAGTTCCCAGCCCGCCCACCAGGCCCTGCAGTCTATGTCTGCAGGGCTTTTTGTTTTTGCGGCAGACGGTGACCACACCTCGGCAGCCGGCCAGCCTGGCCCAGCCCTCGATGCCCGGCAAGCTGCACGCCAGGGACAGCTGCCAGGGCGCACTCTGGCAGTTGCTCAGGGCCGCTGGAAAGCGGCTCTGGCGCGCTCCACTTCGGCTCTGGTGATGCAGCCCGGCGCGTGGTCGTTGACCATGCCCATGGCCTGCATCAGCGCATACATGGTGGTCGGCCCGACAAACTTCCAGCCGCGCTTCTTGAGCTCCTTGGACAGGGATTGCGACTCCGGCGTCTGGGCCTGGATGGTCGTGCCCGTCGAGGGCACAGCCGGCTGATAGCGCCAGAAGAACGCGGCCAGCGTGCCTTCGGCCTGGACCATGTCGATGGCCCGCCGGGCGTTGTTGATCACGGCCTCTATCTTGCCGCGGTGGCGCACAATGCCCGCGTCCTGCAGCAGGCGCTGCACATCGGCCTCGCCGAACTGCGCCACGCGCCGGAAGTCGAAACCCGCAAAGGCGGCCCGGAAGTTCTCGCGCTTGTTGAGAATGGTCAGCCAGCTCAGGCCGGACTGGAAGCCTTCCAGGCAGAGTTTCTCGAACAGGCGCTGATCGCTGTCCACCGGGAATCCCCATTCGCGGTCGTGATAGTGCACATAGCCCGGCGTGGCCAGACACCAGCGGCAGCGCTGCTGGCCATCTTCGGCGGACTGGGTGGGGGAGCGGGTCGGCGTGGTCTCGGTGGGTTCGGTACTCATGCCCAGCACTCTAACCAATGCAAAAGCCCTGCAGGACGTTCCGTGCAGCGCTCTTTTATTAATAGCTACTTTCGCTTGATATAAAACGATTTCAGATACAAAACATATTGAAATCAAGCAATATCATGCGTTTATAGCTCACTTTTTATCCTCCTGAGCCAGGCGCGAATGGCGCATGCCATAGGCCATGTAGATCACCGCACCCAGCGCCATCCAGCCCACAAAGCGCAGCCAGGTCAGCGTGGTCAGATTCAGCATCAGATAAAAGCACAGCAGGGCCGAAAGCAGGGGCAGCACCGGCACCCAGGGCACGCGGTAGCCGGTGCCGGCGTCGGGGCGCTTCTTGCGCAGCAGCAGCACGCCGATGCTGACCAGCACAAAGGCCGACAGCGTGCCGATGTTGATCATCTCCTCCAGCAGCTCCACCTTGGTGAACCCTGCCAGGACCGCGACCACGGCACCCACCATCAGTTGCAGGCGTACCGGCGTCTTGCGCCTGGCCGAGGTCACGCTCCAGCTGCGCGGCAGCAGGCCGTCGCGCGACAGCGCCATCAGGATCCGGGCCGAGCCCATGAGCAGCACCATGACCACCGTGGTCAGGCCCAGCAGCACGCCCACGGCGATCACCTGGGCGGCCCAGTTGGCGCCCACGCTGATGAAGGCCGTGGCCAGCGAGGGATTCTCGGCCTTGGCCAGCTCGGTATAAGGGACCATGCCGGTCAGCGCCAGCGTGACCAGGATGTAGAGCAGAGTCACCAGCGCCAGGCCGCCGAAGATGCCGCGCGGCAGCGTTTTCTGTGGCTCCCTGACTTCTTCGGCCGAGGTGGCGACCACGTCGAAGCCGATGAAGGCAAAGAACACCAGCGATGCGCCCGAGATCACGCCCAGCCAGCCGTACTGGCTGGGGCGGGCACCGAACAGCCAGGCCAGCATGGGCTGGCCCCAGACATCGGCGGTCACGCCATGACCTGCCACGGGCGGCTGGGCCGGCGGCACAAAGGGCGTGAAGTTCTTCAGGTCCATATAGGTGAAGCCCACCACGATCACGAACAGGGTGATGGCGATCTTGATCAGGGTGAACACATTGTTGACCCGAGCCGACTCCTGCGTGCCCAGGATCAGCAGCCCGGTGAACACCGCCACGATGAAGAACGGCCCCCACTCCAGGCTGATGGCTCCCAGATGCAGGGTGCTGGGAATGTCCACGCCTGCCGTGGCAAACACCGTGGACAGGTAGATGCCCCAGTACTTGGCGATCACCGCGCCGGCGGCAATCATCTCCAGCAGCAGATTCCAGCCGATGATCCAGGCCACGCCCTCGCCCAGCGTCAGATAGGTATAGGTATAGGCGCTGCCCGTGACCGGCACGCTGGAGGCGAACTCCGCATAGCACATGGTGGCCAGCGCGCAGGTGGCGGCCGCCAGGATGAAGGAAAAAATCACGGCCGGCCCGGCAAAGCTGCCCGCCGCACGCGCGCCGACCGAGAAAATGCCGGCACCGACGGCCACGGCCACGCCGAGAATCATCAGGTCGAACGCGCCCAGGCTGCGTTGAAGTTGACGGCCCGGCTCGTCCGAATCGGCCAGCGCCTGTTCAATGGTTTTGGTTTTCAGCCACTGCATGCATATCTCCGGACTCTTGGCCGCATTGGTGGTGCGGCGTCTTCGGCCCGGTCCTTTTGTTCAAAACGGCATCCTAGGGATTCCACCAATAACGCGCAGATTCCCTGCAGCATCACCAGTCCGTTTGCATGTTTTGTGCAAGCCTGGCAGCACAGCCTTCGCAAAACCGACTAGCCAGTCGCGTGCTTCACGAAGCCTGCACAGGGCGCAGGAACAGCGCCGCAGAACTGCATGCAAGCGATCACTGACGCAGGATTCGCAATGGGCCGGGCCTGCCCCGAGAGCTCAGATGCGCGGTGGCTGCGGCGGCACATCGGCCGGGCGAATCAGCACACAGAGCACGGCTGTCAGCAGCAATGCCGTGACCACGTCCAGCACATGGTGCTGGTGCACCAGCATGGTGGAGGCGCAGATGGCCACACTCCACAGCACCATGAGCACGCACAGCGCGCGGCGACCGCGCGGCCATTGCGCCTGGCAGATGGCCAGACAGGTCAGCGCCGTGTAGACAATGTGCAGCGAGGGCAGCAGATTGTGCGGCTGGTCCACGAAGAACATGGTCGAGAAAATGCTGCGATAGGGCTCCACCTCGGGGATCACGCGGTCGAAGGCCAGATTCGCCGGAAACAGCACAAAGACCAGACCGCAGATCAGCGTGGCCAGCACCTGGCGCTTGCCCAGCGCCGCCGTATCGGGCTGGCCCACCAGCCAGAACGGCAGGGCCAGAAACGGGAAAAACGAGAAATAGACAAAGATGAATTCCGGCACCAGCGGAATCATCGCGTCCCAGCGCGTGATGAAGTCATAGCGCTGATCGCGCAGGCTGGCCAGCCAGTTGGCCGTGGGATAGATCGCATAGGTGGCGATATTCACCCAGATGGCCCAGAAGACAAAGCCACGCTGACGCGCCGGGGCATGCACAGGCCTGTGCAGGGCTTGATCGGCTTGACTCAGCACAGGAACGGGCGCGGGCGGTTTTCTCATGTGCGGATTATGAAAGCAAGGCCGGTCACCCTGCGCAGGCTGCAAAGCAAAAAAAGGCCACCAGCGCAAAGCGCCGGCAGCCTTTGAATTCACGCAGGATCTCGGCAACCGGGCTTATTGAGCCGCAGCCGCTGGCGCCTGAGCCGACAGCACCCAACGGGCCATCTGCAGAGAATCGGCCTCGCTGATTTGCGGGTGGCGCGGCATGATCACATTGCCCCAGACACCCACGCTGCCACTGCGAATCTTGTCTGCCAGATAGCTCTGGGCATCGGCTTGCGAGCCATACTTCTGTGCGATCTCCGTAAAGCCAGGGCCCACAAATTTGCGGTCCAGACCATGGCAGCGCATGCAATCTGCGCCCTCCACCAGCTTTCGGGCCGCCGCCAGCTCGGGCTTGGCAGCCACCAGCGCATCCGCCGCCTTCTCGGCCGTGCTGACCCGCATGATGCGCCAGCCGATATTGGCCACGCCTAAGGCGCTAGCCACCATGACCAGCCCGATCAGCCAGCCCATCCAGCGCGGCCTGGGCGGATAGTTTTCTTCGTCGTCGATGGGATCTGTCATACCAAGCACCAGATTGAAAAAAAATGGCCAGCAAATGCCGGCCACAGAGCACAAAGCACAAAACTGGCGCGCCCTAAAACCAGAGACACCAAGGAAGCGCCGCCGCGCACCGAGGGTGTCGCCCCCCTCCGGCGCTGAGCGCCAGAGAGGGGGAAGGCGCGATAGCGCCTCAGGGGGAGCAATTAGTGCCTGAAATGGCGCACGCCGGTGAACACCATGGCCACGCCACGCTCATTGGCCGCATCGATCACTTCCTGATCGCGCATGGAGCCGCCGGGCTGGGCCACGCAGGTAGCGCCTGCATCGACCACCACGTCCAGGCCGTCACGGAAGGGGAAGAAGGCATCCGACGCCACGACGGTGTTCTGCAGCGACAGCTTGGCGGCTTCGGCCTTGATGGAGGCGATGCGCGCCGAATCCAGGCGCGACATCTGGCCGGCACCCACGCCCATGGTCATGCCGTTCTTGCAGAAGACGATGGCATTGGACTTGACGAACTTGGCCACGTTCCAGGCGAACAGCAGGTCCTGCAGCTCTTCGGGCGTAGGCTGCTTGACGGTCACGACCTTCAGGTCGGCCAGCTTGAGCTCGTGGTTGTCGGAGGTCTGCAGCAGCAGGCCCGAGCCGATGCGCTTGGACTCGATGGCGTTGCGGCCGTTGTCCCAGTCGGTTGCGCCGCCCGCGGGCAGAGCGATCTTCATCAGGCGCACATTGACCTTGGCCTTGAAGATTTCCAGGGCTTCGGCGCTGAAATCGGGGGCCATCAGCACTTCGACGAACTGCTTGGACACGGCTTCGGCAGCGGCCTTGTCCACGGCGCGGTTGAAGGCGATGATGCCGCCGAAGGCGCTGGTGGGGTCGGTCTGGAAGGCCTTGGAGTAGGCTTCGAAGGCGCTCGCACCCACGGCCACGCCGCAGGGGTTGGCGTGCTTGACGATCACGCAGGCAGGGGTGTCAAAGCTCTTGACGCATTCCCAGGCCGCATCGGCGTCGGCGATATTGTTGTAGCTCAGTTCCTTGCCCTGCAGCTGCACGCCCGTGGCCAGCGAGCCGGGTGCGGGGTACAGGTCGCGGTACCAGGCAGCTTGCTGGTGGCTGTTTTCACCGTAGCGCAGATCCTGGATCTTGACGAACTGGCTGTTGCTCTGGCCGGGGAACAGATCACGTGCAGGCACGTATTCTTCGCTGAGCTTCTCGTCTTCGAACCTGACCGAGGACAGGTAGTCGCTGATGGCGCCGTCGTACTGGCTGATGCGGTTGAATGCCGCCACGGACAGCGCAAAGCGCAGCTTGTCGGACAGTTTGCCGGCAGCCTTCAGCTCGCCCAGCACGGCCTCGTACTGGTCGGCGGCAGTGACCACACCCACATCCTTCCAGTTCTTGGCGGCGGAGCGCACCATGGCGGGGCCGCCGATGTCGATGTTCTCGATGGCGTCGGCCAGGGTGCAGCCCGCCTTGGCCACGGTGGCTTCGAAGGGGTAGAGATTGACCACCAGCAGGTCGATGGTCTCGATGCCATGTTCCTTGAGCGCGGCCATGTGCTCGGGCAGGTCGCGACGAGCCAGCAGACCGCCGTGCACCATGGGGTGCAGGGTCTTGACGCGGCCATCCAGCATTTCGGGGAATCGGGTGACTTCAGCGACTTCGGTCACGGGCAGGCCCTTGTCGGCCAGCAGCTTGGCAGTGCCACCGGTGGACAGCAGCTGCACGCCAAGAGCGTGCAGGGCCTGCGCAAATTCGACGATACCGGTCTTGTCAGAGACGGAGATCAGAGCTTTCATGGGCGTCAATTCAAAGTTTGGATAAAAACAAGCTGCAAGTGCAGATGGATCGGCGCTTGCAGCTATGGATTCGGTAGCCTCGTCGTTCAGAGCAACTCGTGATCGACCAGCTTTTTGCGCAGGGTGTTGCGGTTCAGGCCCAGCCATTCGGCAGCGCGCGACTGGTTGTTGTCGGCCTGGCCCATCACCACTTCCAGCAGCGGTTTTTCAACCAGACGAATCACCATGTCGTAGACATTGGCCGGTGTTTCGCCCTCGAGATCGCGGAAATAGCCCTCCAGGCTATCGCGAACGACTTGTTCTAAATTCTGATGGCTCATGCAGTCATTTCTGCCGGTTCATCCAGCTCGCTGCTTGCTTCAGCAGCGGCCGTGGCCGCCGGGATACGATCCATCTGCTGCCCGAGGGCCTCCAGATAGTCGGCCACGGCCTGCCATTGCACCGCACAGTCCTCAATGGTGTTGATGTGTTTTCTGAACTCTTCCCCGCCCGGCAGAGCACGCAGATACCACGCAATATGCTTGCGGGCGCTGCGCACGCCGACTCCCTCGCCGTACAGGCTGTAGTGATCTTGCAGATGCTCGAGCAGCAGGCGGCGCAGCTCGGCCACCAGAGGCGCAGCCATATGCTCGCCGGTGGCCAGAAAGTGCGCAATCTCGCGGAAGATCCACGGCCTGCCCTGCGCTGCGCGGCCGACCATGATGGCATCCGCCCCCGTGTAGGCCAGCACATCGCGGGCTTTTTCGGGGCTGTTGATATCGCCGTTGGCCACCACGGGCACCCGGACCGCCTGCTTGACGGCCGCAATCGTGTCGTACTCGGCAAAGCCCTTGTAGCCCTGCTCGCGCGTGCGCCCGTGCACCGTCAGCATCTGGATGCCGACCTCCTCGAACTGGCGCGCCAGCAAGACAGCGTTCTTGTGCGTGTCGCACCAGCCCGTGCGCATCTTCAGGGTGACGGGCACGTTGTAGGGGCGTGCGGCTTCCACGACGGCCTGGGCGATCTCCACGGCCAGCGGCTCGTTCTGCATCAGGGCGGAGCCCGCCCATTTGTTGCAGACCTTCTTGGCCGGGCAGCCCATGTTGATGTCGATGATCTGCGCGCCGCGCTCGATGTTGTAGACGGCGGCTTCGGCCATCATGAGCGCTTCGGTGCCGGCGATCTGCACGGCAATCGGTCCGGGCTCGCCTTCATGGTTGGCACGGCGGCTGGTCTTGAGACTGTTCCACAGATCCTTGCGGCTGGTCACCATCTCGCTGACCGCATAGCCGGCCCCCAAGGCCTTGCACAGCTGACGAAACGGCCGGTCCGTCACTCCCGCCATGGGAGCGACAAACAGACGATTTGCCAATGGAATATGACCAATGTGCAGGGCGGGCATGGAGAAAGTTGGCTTCGGCGGCAGACAGGGTCTGGCGCAAACCGGGCGCTGGAAAAGAGGGCCGGATTATACCTGCCCAAAATTTCAGCAGAACCAAACACCATGCATCACCCTGCGGGTCGAATCACTATCAGGCGCTGCGGCCCCGGCGCCTCAGTTGCTGCGCACCGGCATGTCGAAGTACTGCTCGGAATAGGGCTCGCCGACCAGCGTGTAGTGCCACCACTCCTCGGGCAGATTCTTCCAGCCGTTGCGCTGCATCAGGCTGCGCAGCCAGCGCCGGTTGTGCTGCACATCGGGCGACTGCTGGGCATTGTCGGTATGCGACTGCTCGTCAAACAGATCGAAGGGCGTGCCCATGTCCACCTCGATGCTGTCGGCCAGCGGACCGCGTACCCACTTGCTGGCGCGCCTGGCATCCACCACCAGCAGCGTCATGTCCACGGTGCTGGCACGGCTGTGACCCGACTTCTCGGCGATATAGCCGCGCTTGAACAGCTCGCTCTTGGGCACGCGCGGGTAATACATGTCCTTGTTCTTCTGGTCGGCCAGATCACGGCCCCAGCGCACAAAGTCGTCGACGGCCTTCTGCGGGCGGTAGCAGTCATAGACCTTCAGGGCCAGGCCCTGTCCTGCCAGCTCGCGTTGAACGGCGGCCAGGGATTCGGCGGCCGCGCGGCTGAGCCAGCATTCCCCGGCCTCATAGCCGGCCACGGGACGGCCCAGGAAGTTGTGGCGTGTTGCATAGCGCATATCCTGGCGCACGCCCGGAGCCACGCTGGAGAGCTTCACCAGGCGCGCCGTGCCGATATCGACCGGTGCCTGCGTGCCCGGCGCCACGCCTGTGAACGAGACGCAGCCCGCGATCAGGCCCAGGGCCGTGGCCGCCAGGCCCGTCTTGAACCATTGCCCGGCCATCGCCACGCGTGCTGTGTTGAAAGCCATTCCTACTCACTCCTTTGTTCTTGTGCGTGCACACCATACCTCAGCCCATGCCCTGCCCGCCGCAAAATATTCTCGCGCTGCCATGCCCCACGGGCCCTGCTGCGGTCCAAGGGAAATCGCGCAGCGCCTAAACTCACCAGCCTATGGAAGCTTGGATGCATCAGTTGCTGCAGTGGCTGGCCCTGCCGCAGTTCGGTTTGAGTACCGTGTTCATCGTGGCCCTGGTCTCGGCCACGCTGCTGCCCCTGGGTTCGGAGCCTGCGGTGGCGGGGCTGCTCACGCTCAATCCGCACCTGTTCTGGCCGGCCATCCTGGTGGCCACGGCCGGCAACACCGTGGGCGGAGGCATCAGCTGGTGGATGGGCCTGGGCGCCCACAAGGCCTGGAAGCTGGCCCGAAGCCGCCGCCATCAGGGAGACGAGGCGCCGGCTCCGCCGCACAAGCCGCCCCACAGGCAGTCGCGCTACCACCGTCTGGCACGCTACTGGCTGCGGCGCTTCGGCGCCAAGGCCTGCCTGCTGAGCTGGCTGCCCGTGGTGGGCGATCCGCTGTGCGCCGTGGCCGGCTGGCTGCGCCTGCCGTTCTGGCCCTGCGTGCTGTACATGGCCATTGGCAAATTCCTGCGCTATCTGATCATGACGGTGGTCATACTGCACTTCATCCCCTGAGAACCTGCTGGCGTTCCAAGCCCGGCAGCCGTTGCCGTCGCATCAGGGCAGAAAGGGGGCCGTCAGCAGGCGCAAGCCCACCGAGATCCAGCGCTGGCTACCGTCACCGAAGCGATTGCCGTAGGTGGCATCGATCTGCACACGGTCGGGCACCAGCCAGTGGCGCAGCCCGACCTGCGCCAGGGGCCGGCCCGAGCCTCCGCCATAGGTTTCGGCAATCAGCCAGGTGCGGCCCGTCAGCTGCGTCTCCGAACCCAGCCCCCAGGTGAAGCGGTTGCTGTGCACGCCCTGATCGCGCCGCCAGCCCACATTGGTGTGCAGCACCACCTTGTCGTCAAGCAAGGAAAAGCTGGCCGGCACATAGGCATAGGTATCGTGGCCGCCACCCGCATCGCGGCGCGGGTCGCGTGCCAGCCCCATGGCCAGGCCCACGCCCCAGCCGTTGGTCTCCAGCGGCTTGAACAGGGTCTTGCCCTGGATCACCTGGGCGCTGGCGCGCGTGCTGCCATCCATGCGCGTGAGCGCGCCGCCCATGGTCAGCTCCAGATTGCCTGTGAAATTGCAGGCCGGCAGGGCCCAGAACTCGGCATGCCCCTTGGGGTGGCGTACCCAGCTCTCGAGCTGGCAGGCCTTGGCGTCGACAATGCGCGCATCGTCGGTGTTCATCGGGCGCGCGGCATGGGCGCTGCCGGCCAGTACGGCCATGGCAGCGGTCAACAGTGTCATGGGGCGCATCGGTTCTTCCTGGTCTGTATAGGTTCTTCTGAGGCCGCGCAAGCGCATGTTCACGCTCCGAGCCCGACAATCTAGCGCCGCACTGTGACACAGGTTTGGCAGGCCTGAACAAAGCCGCGCCGATTCAGGGACGGGCCGCTGTGGCATGTGCAGACGGCAAAGTCTCTGGTCGGCTCAGGGAGTAATAAATTAATAGCTTCTGTCGCCTTCTGATAAACAATTTCAATATGAAAACATACTGAATTTGTTTATTTATTGGCGATTACAGCTATCAAAATTATCGATTCACCCTCAGTCCACCCCCAGCCCCAGATGCTGTGCGAGCGCCGCGTAGCGCTGCATGTCTGCCTGTATCCGCGCCTCGAACTGCGCGGGCGAATCCGAGGCCAGCACATAGCCCTGCTCCTGAAGCGCCTGGCGCATGGCCGGCTGATTCAGGATGCGTGCCAGCTCCTCGTGCAGTCGCGCCACCACGCCATCCGGAGTGGCCGCCGGCGCCAGCAGGCCATGCCACTGCTCCACGGCAAAACCCCTCACGCCCAGCTCGGCCACGGTGGGCACGCCGGCCAGCTGGGCCACGCGCTGCGGGCCGGTTACAGCCAGAGCGCGCAGACGCCCGGCCGCAATCAGCGGCGCGGCGCTGCTGATGGTCACCACGCCCAGCGGCACCTGGCCTGCAGCCACGGCCATGGCCGCCGGGCCGCAGCCCTTGTAGGGCACATGCTGCAGCCGCGTGTGCAGGGCCTGGGCCAGCATCTCGGCCGCCATGTGCTGGGGCGTGCCGTTGCCGCAGCTCGCAAAGGCCTGGGCAGCCCCTTCCGCGGACGGGGCCAGCACATCCGCCAGAGCCTGCGCGCCGGTGGGCGCGGCTCCCTTCTGTGCGCCAGCGCCCTGCGGGGCATATTTCGGAGCGACATCCTCCGGCGGCAGCACCAGTACCGAGGCGATGGTGCCCGCGTTGAACACGGCGCGGAAGTCGCGCTGCGGATCGAAATCCAGCTGCCGGTAGACGCCGGGATTGATGGCAAACGAGCTGTTGACCATGAGCAGCACGCTGCCGTCGGCCGCAGCGCGCGCCACCTCGCGTGCACCGATGTTGCCGCTGGCGCCCGGGCGGTTGTCCACCACCACGCTCTGGCCTATGCGCTCCTGCAGAGCCGTGCCCAGCCGGCGGGCCAGCAGGTCCGTGCCGCCGCCGGGCGGAAAGGTCACGACGATGGTGACGGGCTTGTCAAAGCGCATCGTGGCCGCAGCGCCCCTGTGCGATTGCCACAGGCCCGCAGCCACGACGGCCAGGGCCAGCGTGGCCGCCGCAGTCATCCCGATGCGGCGAGCGGCCGGTCCTGCCGCGAGACGCGCCATCTCAGGCGTCGAGGCCAATATCGAGCACGCGCGCGCTGTGCGTGAGCCAGCCCACGGCGATCTGCTCGACCCCCGTGGCGGCCACGGCCGGCGCGGTCTCCGGCGTGATACGGCCCGAGGCTTCGGTGATGGCCCGGCCCTTGCACATGGCCACCGCCGTGCGCAGATCCTCCAGGCCCATATTGTCCAGCAGCACCACGTCCACGCCCAGCTGCAGCGCCACGTCCAGCTGCGCCAGCGTGTCCACTTCCAGCTCGATCTTGACCATATGGCCCACGCCGGCGCGGGCGCGTCCCACGGCCGTGGCGACATCGCCGGCCAGCGCGATATGGTTGTCCTTGATGAGCACGGCGTCATCCAGGCCAAAGCGGTGGTTGCTGCCGCCGCCGACCCGCACGGCGTATTTCTGCAAGGCACGCAGGCCCGGCATGGTCTTGCGCGTGCAGGTCACCCGCGTGCCAAAGGGCTTGATGGCCTCGGCGATCGAATGCGTGGCCGTGGCCACGCCGCTGAGATGACAGAGGTAATTGAGCGCCGTGCGTTCGGCCGTGAGCATGGCCCGGCTTTTGCCGCGAATGCGGGCGATCTCCATGCCGGGCTGCAGCCGCGTGCCGTCTGCGCAGCGAACGTCAAACTCCAGGCGAGCGTCCATCAGCACGAAGGCCAGGCGTGCCAGATCGAGTCCGGCCAGCACGCCCTCCTGCCTGGCCACCAGGCGCAGCTCATCCACGGCATCGGCGGGAACAATGGTGTCGGTGCTCAGGTCTCCGGCGCGCCCCAGGTCTTCCAGCAAGGCCATGCGCACCAGCGGCTCCAGCATCACATCGGGCAAGGAGGGGATGGGCAAGGCCGCAATTTTATTAATGCTCATTTTGAGTATTTATGGTTCAATAAAAAACGCGAAGGCATCCGGATCACTGCCGCGCCTCGCGCAAACCGACTTATGCTAAATCTGAGCATTACTTAAGTCAAGCCGTCGCCGCAGTGAAAACAGTTCCCCATCCACTGCAGGAATCAGGCCGTCAATGACTTCTGGCCAGCGGCAGCTTGTTGCCTGCGATGGCGCGCTCCAGCATCACATTGCGCCGGAAGCGGAACAGCTTGGCCGGGCGGCCCGCACCCACGGCCGTCACCTGGCCGGTCTCCTCCACCAGTGCCTGCTGCTCGATCAAGCGACGGAAGTTCTGCTTGTGCAGACCGCGCCCGGCCAGCGCCTCCACGGTCTGCTGCAGCTGCAGCAGCGAGAACTCCTCGGGCATCAGCTCGAACACCACGGGCCGGTACTTGATCTTGGCGCGCAGGCGGGCCATGCCGGTGGCAAGAATGCGGCGATGGTCGTTGCCCATGGCCGCACCGGGCAGCAGCGAAGCGGCAGCATCGCCCTCCCCCTCTCCCCAGGCTTCGGGCACCACGGCGGCCTCGAACAGCAGCTCGTAGCGCTGCAACACCAACTCCTCGTTCCACTCGTGCTCATCGAGACCAAAAGTCATGGCCGCTCTTTGCCATCTGGCGCTTCTGGCCACGCTGTCCGAAGCTTTTTCGCTCCAGGCATGCAGCGCTGGCGCAATGCGCTCGGCGATCACGCCGGGCATGCCTTCGCGCCAGTCCTCCCAGGGGAAGTAGCGGTACCAGTCCTGCCAGCCCGGCTGGGCGGCACCGGTCTCGTCCAGCTCCTGTGTCAGCGCCAGATAGCTGATGGAGATGACATGCATGCCCAGTTGCTGCGAGCGCTCGCGATCCGCAAAGGTATAGAGCTGCTCCACAAAGCCCAGCGGATGGTGGGTCTGCTTCTCCACCCAGGCGCGCAGGCTGGCCTGCAGCGAGCGGTGGTTGCTGGTAAAGGGCCCGGCAGGCAAGGCCCGCCCGGACCCGGTGGTCAGGATACGGGGCTGGCCGCCCGTGACGGCGACCAGCACTGCCACCAGATCGGCCTGCACGGAATGCAGTTCTGAATTGTTCAAACCACTCAAAAGCTTTGGAGACAAGGTCGGGAAGAAAGACAAATTCTACGGTGCGGCCGACCCTGTCCACGGCTTATCCGGGCTCTGCCCCGAAAAGCTCAGGGCATCGCACTGCGCAAGTGCCTCGGGAGCCTGCACCAGCGGCATGTTCATCGACCCCGTGGCAATGGCTACCTGATTGCGGCCCCGGTGCTTGGCTCGGTAGAGCGCGGCATCTGCGCGCTTGAGCAAATCGTCCTCGGTCTCGCCCGGCTCCCAGAGCCCCACGCCCAGGGAGATGGTGAAGCCCCCGACCTCCGGGTCCGAACATGCCTCCACGGCGCAACGGATGCGTTCGGCCAGGCTCACGGCCACGCCGAGGCTGGCATCCGAGAGAATGATCAGGAACTCCTCGCCGCCCCAGCGCACGGCATGGTCATAACGACGGACCTTGCCCGAAAGTACCTGCGCCACCATCTTGAGCACGCGGTCTCCGGCCACATGGCCGAAGCGGTCGTTGACCTGCTTGAAAAGATCGATATCGCCCAGGATCACCCCATAGGGCCGCAACTGGTTCTGGGCCTGCAGCTGGCCGCGCTTGAGTTCGGCCTCTCCCGCATGGCGGTTGAGCAAGCCCGTCAGCTTGTCGCGGTTGGCGCGCTCACGCAGCTCCATCTCTCGCTTGACCATGCGGCTGATGTCCTTGGATGCCCCCACATAGTGGCTGACCTGGCCCGACTCATCGCGCAGGGCCGCAATGCTTTGCTCGGCGTAGTACACGCCACCGCTTTTGTGGCGGTTGATGAAGGTGGCGCGAAAGTTGTGCCCCAGACTCAGGGCCTCCTGCAGCTGGGCGTAGAACTCGGGCTCGTGCAGGCCCGAGCGCAGCATCTCGGTCGGCTGGCCCAGCAGTTCCGCCGCGCTATAGCCCGTCAGGGCTTCAAAAGCCTGGTTGACGAAGACGATGGTGGAGTGGCGGTCCGTGATCAGAATGCCATCATTGGCCGCATTCAAGGCCCTGGCCAGCAGCGCGCGCTCCTGCTCGGCCTGCACACGCTCCGAGATATCGCGCTGCACGGCCACAAAATGCCGGATCACGCCCCGCTCGTCACGCACCGGAGAGATATTCCACTCCACGTGGTAGCTCTGGCCGTCCTTGCGGTAGTTCACCACACTGCCCTGGAACGGCAGACCCTGCTCCAGCGAGTCATGCAGGCGCTGCAGCTCCATCAGGTCCGTCAGCGGCCCCTGCAGCATGCGCGGCGAGCGGCCCAGCAGCTCTGCTTCGGCATATCCGGTCATCTCGCACAGGGCCGCATTGCAGTACTCGATCACCGGCCCTTCGCCGCCCAGACTGGCATCGGTAATCATCACCGCACAGAAGGACTGGCCCATGGCGATCTCCAGCAGCTGGCCGGTGATCGTTCGCTTTGCGGTGGCATTGGCACGAATCATGTTGGGGACCTCGAGCGCGCTGTGCAGTCGTGAGGGCTCATTATTCGTTACTTTGCGTCACTTGCGTATATCAAAGATTTCTGCGCTCCGCTGGTCCCTGCCTCGCCGCCGGCCCTGATGGATGGCGAAAGCCCAGGTTGGCCCCTGCATATTGTTCTGAGCGGCGTCAGCAAGGCTCGGCAGCGCCAAGAACACCCGGACCGCCAGAGGTCCGCGAGACTTTGAGGCAGAGACCAGACGCAGCCGCATCCTGGCCCTTGCCGCCGAAAGCCCGCATAAAAAAAGCCCCGCCATGGCTGGCGGGGCTTTTAGCGCTGCAATGCGCAGCAGGCGTCAGACGTTGAACAGGAAGTTCATCACATCGCCGTCCTTGACGATGTATTCCTTGCCTTCGGCGCGCATCTTGCCGGCATCCTTGGCACCCTGCTCGCCCTTGAAAGCGATGTAGTCCTCAAAGGCAATGGTCTGGGCACGGATGAAGCCGCGCTCGAAGTCGCCATGGATCACGCCCGCAGCCTGGGGGGCCGTGGCGCCGACGCGCACGGTCCAGGCACGCACTTCCTTTTCACCGGCGGTGAAATAGGTCTGCAGGCCCAGCAGCTTGAAGCCGGCACGGATCAGGCGGTTCAGACCCGGTTCTTCCAGGCCCAGTTCCTGCAGGAACATATCGCGGTCTTCATCTTCCATCTCGGCCATTTCGGCCTCGATCTTGGCGCAGATGGCCACCACGGGTGCGCCCTGGGCTTCGGCGTATTCCTTGAGGCGATCCAGCAGAGGATTGTTCTCAAAGCCGTCTTCGGAGACATTGCCCACGAACATGGCGGGCTTGGCGGTGATCAGGCAGAAAGGCTTGAGCAGGGGCGCGTCTTCCTTGGACACGGCCACCACGCGAGCCGGCTTGCCTTCATTCAGCGCCGCCTGAATGGGCGTCAGCAGCGCCACCAGCTTGGCGGCTTCCTTGTCGTTGCCGGACTTGGCGGCCTTGCTGTAGCGGTTCAGCGCCTTTTCCACCGTGGCCAGGTCGGCCAGGCACAGCTCGGTCTGGATGACTTCGATGTCGGCAATCGGGTCCACCTTGCCTGCCACGTGGATCACGTTGGGATCTTCGAAGCAGCGCACCACGTTGACAATGGCGTCGGTCTCGCGGATGTGGGCCAGGAACTGGTTGCCCAGACCTTCGCCCTTGGAGGCGCCAGCCACCAGACCGGCGATGTCCACAAACTCCACAATGGCAGGAACAACGCGCTCGGGCTTGACGATCTCGGAGAGCTGATCCAGACGCGGATCCGGCACTTCCACGACGCCGGTATTGGGCTCGATCGTGCAGAAGGGATAGTTCTCGGCGGCGATGCCGGCCTTGGTCAGCGCGTTGAAAAGAGTGGACTTGCCCACGTTGGGCAGGCCCACGATGCCGCATTTGAGGCTCATGGAAATTCCTTATGTATCAATGCACTATCGAGCACCACACCCATGTGGCGGAAGTGCCCGATCCGCATCGGCGCGAATCTGGTTCTTCTGAAGCGTGACCCCTGGGCACTCTGTCCGTCCAGAGTTTCGTCCCGGTTTGGCCACGGAAAGCCCATGATTGTAATGACCCGGCAATCTCTGCTCTTGTGCGGTAGATTGCACCGCCCTTGCAGCTGCCAAGCAAAAAGCCCGCCGCAAGGCAGGCTTGAGAGAGAAAATGCCGAATCAGCTTGCGCTCACCGCCGGCGAGCAAGTACGCATGGGGCCAAACAGCTGCTCCAGCCCTGCGGTCTCTTGCAGCCTTCGGAACTGGGACTGCGAGCGGCACAGATACTTGGTCATGCAGGGGGTCTGGCAGCCGCGCATCAGGGCCGGCACCTTCTGGGCAAACTCCAGCACCCAGTCTCCAGCCTCGCAGCCTATATGACCATGGCCGTCCGGCAGGCGGAAGTCGCCGTCAGGCGCACGAAACGTCAGGCGGGCGATCTTTCCGGCAAAGGCGCTGCCGCCGGTGAGAACCACGAAATCGCCAGACTTGAATTCAGCCATGCTGCCCTCCCCTCGTTGCTGCTGCCAATGACCCTATTGGACACTGCTTCGGCGGCATCCCTATTACAGGGATGCCCCAAGTCCTTGAAAGACAAAGACCTGCGCCACCCTCAATCAAAGCGCAGATGGCCCGCCAGCTGCTGACCCACAGCCAGTTCAGCCCCTGAACCAGCGGCATCGGACAGGCCCAGCACCATCGCGTTCATGCCGAAAGTAATAGCGCCATCCACACGCGGGTCCTGACGGTAACCGGAAATTGAATCTCCCACAGCAGTCCCGGGCACGGCGGTATCGGGGTCCACATCGGGAATCGGGCAGCGCGTACAGGGCTTGCAGGGTTTCAGGCTCAGGCCGGGCAGCTCCTGCAGATCCAGCTGCTCCACGCGGTCTTCATCGTGGGCTTCTATATCGGCAATCACGATATTCGGACGAAAGCGCCGCGCATCGACGGCGGCTTCGCCGGCCAGCGTGAGTCGCTGGTTGAGATCGTCCACGGCCGACTGGCTGAGCAGCAGCAAGGGGTAGCCATCGGCAAAGTGCACCGGGGCATCGCCATCGCCCACCCAGCGCTCGCTGGCCCGGCGCGGCCGGGAAGCATCGAAGCGCACCAGGCGGCAATCCTCGGCCAGCACCTGGCTCAGCCAGCTGCGCGCGGGCTGCGCCCATGCACCGAGATCCCAGGCATCGACCGTGTCCTTCCAGACTCGAACGCGGCATTGGCCGCCCTGCAGCTCCAAGGGAATCTGCAGGCTGTCCATGCCCGGAAAATGCAGCAGCAAATACGCATCCGTAATCTCGGGGCGGATCAGTGCCATGCGCGGATGACTGCGCTGGGTCAAAAAAACTCCATTCGCATCCACCACCATCCAGTGCCTGTCCCATTGCAGGCCATGGCGCGAAAGCCTGGCCCTGGGCAGGGCAATGCCGGCACAGGATTTGACAGGGTAGATCCACAGCTCGGCAATCCTGCCCTGCACGTCATAGCTGGAGTCGGTCATCACATCTCCTTCGATTACGGATTCTTCATCATTTTGCCGCCAATCCCTTGCCTGACATCCGCAGGCCGCTATCAACAACATAGTCGCCCGCAACCGGCGGTCAACCGGCCTGAGGTTTCCGCTCTGAGCGCAGGCCCTGTCCGCGCCTCCTACAATGCCGGACATGGCGCAAACCTTTGATGTATGTATTCGTGGAGCCGGCATTGCGGGCCGGACCTTGGCTCTGTTGCTGGCGCGTGAGCGTCTGCGTGTCGCGCTGGTGGTGCCTCCGCAGCCTCGATCCCCGCAGCACAGGGATGTGCGTGCCTATGCGCTCAATGCCAGCTCCAGGACCGTGCTGCAATCGCTGCGCTGCTGGCCCGACGAGCAGGATGCGACGCCCGTGCTCGGCATGCAGGTGTTTGGCGATCTCGACGGCCAGGTTCAGTTCAATGCAGCTTCCCAGGACGTGCAGGCCCTGGCCTGGATCGTCGACGTGCCTGCGCTGGAGCAGCGCCTGGCCGAGGCCGTGCGCTATCAGCCTCAGGTGGAAATCGTCGCGGAACCCGTGGAGGCCGCCCTCACCGCCGTCTGCGAAGGCCGTCACAGCAGCTCACGCAGCGAATTCGGCGTGGAGTTCTCCGTCACGCCCTACTCCCAGCACGCAATTGCCACACGCCTGCGCTGCGAGCTGCCCCATGGAGGCATTGCACGCCAGTGGTTCACACCCGAAGGGATTCTGGCCTTTCTGCCTTTGGGCGGGGCCGAGGGTCATGAAGTGGCCGTGGTCTGGTCGCTGGAACACTCGCTGGTGCCCGACTGGCTGGCAAGCGATGAAGAGAGCTTCACCACCCGCCTGCAGTCCATCAGCCAGGATGCACTGGGCCAGCTGGAGCTGGTGGCCGAGCGCGCCACCTGGCCCCTGCAGCAGGCCGTGGCCGACCGCTGGTGCGGACCGCTGGACAGGAACAGCCAGCAAAGCTGGGTGCTGGCAGGAGACGCCGCCCATAACGTCCATCCGCTGGCCGGCCAGGGTCTGAACCTGGGCCTGGGCGATGTGCAGGCGCTGGCGCGCGTCCTGCAGGAGCGCGACTACTGGCGCAGCCCCGCCGATCTGAAGCTGCTGCGCCAGTACGAGCGCGAGCGCAAGGCGGCCCTGGCCCCCATGGGTCTGGCCATGGACGGGCTGCAGCAGCTGTTTGCCCGCCCCGAAGTGCCGGTGCAGATGCTGCGCAACTGGGGCATGAAGGGCTTCGAGCGCAGCGGTCCGCTCAAGTCCTGGATGGCCAGGCAGGCCATGGGCCTGCTCTGAGAAACTGCTCGGGGAACCCTTGGCGCGACCCGCACTCCAAGCAACAGACCTGCCATCCATGTACCGTGGATGGCAGCCGACTTCTATCCTTTCACGCTGCAGCCTGCTGCAGCCAAGACACCATCCATGAAACTTGTTGCCTTCCTGCTGGCCACCGCCAGCCTGACCTTCGGACTGAGCGTGCACGCCCAGGACGCCAACCTCAAGAAGACGCTGACCGAGCGCATTCCCCAGCTCGAGAAAATCGACGAGGTGCGCTCCACCCCCATGAGCGGCCTGTACGAGGTACGCGTGGGCACGGACATCTTCTACACCGATGCCAAGGGCAACTATCTGATTCAGGGCGAGCTGATCGACACCAAGGCGCGCCGCAACCTGACCGAAGACCGCATGACCCAGCTCACGGCCGTGGACTTCAAACAGCTGCCGATCAAGGACGCCATCACCATCGTGCATGGCAAGGGCGAGCGCAAGATGGCCGTGTTTGAAGACCCGAACTGTGGCTACTGCAAGCGCTTCGAAAAAGACCTGCAGAGCGTGGACAACGTCACCATCTACCTCTTCCTCTACCCCATCCTGAGCCCGGACTCGGCCGAGAAGTCGCGCAATATCTGGTGCGCCAAGGATCAGGCCAAGGCCTGGCAGGATCAGATGCTGAACAGCAAGAATGCGGCTGCCGCCCAGTGCGACCCTGCCGCCATCCAGCGCAATCTGGCTTTCGGCCGCAAGTACAAGATCACCGGCACCCCCACCGTGATCTTCTCCAACAATGTGCGTGTGCCCGGCGCCATCTCGGCAGCCGAGGTCGAAAAGCACCTGGCCGCCGCCAAGTAATCTCTGTCTCTTTGCCGGAGCAGCGCGCACCTGATGCAGTTTCAGGCGCGCTGCGCTAGGTTCGCATGCTCCGGCCCGCATTTCTGGAGCTGCCATGACCTCTGTCCCCAACACATCCGGCATTCGCCCCGACATCCGCTTCGTCGTGCAGGCCAACGCGGTGGACGCCCATCTTTTCGATGTGCAGCTGCATATCGCCCGGCCCGCCGCGCAGCAGTTGCTGTCGCTGCCGGTGTGGATTCCTGGCAGCTATCTGGTGCGCGAGTTCTCCAAGAACCTACAAGGCTTGAGAGCCGTGCAGAACGACCAGCCCGTGGCCGTTCTGCAACTCAGCAAAAATCAATGGAAAATTGCCTGCAATGCAGATGCAGCGTGCGTTGTCAGCTATCAAGTTTGCGCCTATGACACCTCGGTGCGCACGGCCTGGCTGGATCGCCGCCGCGGTTTTTTCAACGGCACCAGCCTGTGCCTGCGCGTGCATGGGCAGGAAGAGCACCCCCATGCGCTGGAGCTGCTTGGCAGCCCCGCCACCGAGGACTGGCAGGCGGCCACCGGCCTGAAGCCGGCACAGGTCGACGCCAACGGCTTCGGCCTCTACCAGGCCGCCCACTATGACGAGCTGGTGGACTGCCCCGTCGAAATGGGCCGGTTCTGGCGCGGCAGCTTTGAGGCCGGCGGCGTGCCCCATGAATTTGTCGTCGCCGGTGCCGCGCCCAGCTTTGATGGCGAGCGCCTGCTGGCCGATACGAAAAAGATCTGCGAAGCCGAGATCGCCTTCTGGCATGCCGACGGCAGCCAGCCGCCCATGGACCGCTATGTCTTCATGCTCAATGTGGTGGATGACAACTATGGCGGCCTCGAGCACTGCAACAGCACGGCGCTGATCTGCGGCCGCCGCGATCTGCCGCGCAAGGGCGAGGCCAAGGCTGGCGAAGGCTATAACACCTTGCTGGGCCTGATCAGCCACGAGTACTTCCACACCTGGAACGTCAAGCGCCTGCGCCCGGCCGAACTGGCCCGCTACGACTACGAGCAGGAGAACTACACCGAGCTGCTGTGGTTCTTCGAAGGCTTTACCAGCTACTACGACGATCTGTTCCTGCGCCGTGCCGGACTGCTGGACAACAGCCAGTACCTCAAGTTCGTCACGCGCACCATCAACCAGGTGCTGCAGACACCGGGCCGCCTGGTGCAATCCGTGGCCGAGGCCAGCTTCGATGCCTGGGTCAAGTATTACCGCCAGGACGAGAACACCGCCAATCACACGGTCAGCTACTACACCAAGGGCTCGCTGGTCGCTCTGTGCCTGGACTTGGCCCTGCGCGCCAATGGCACGAGCAGCCTGGACGATGTGATGCGCGGCCTGTGGCGTCAAAGCGCGGGCGGCCCCATCAGCGAAGCCGATGTGCTGGCCGTGGTCAGCGAAGTGGGCAACCCCGACATTGCCGGACAGCTGCAGACCTGGGTGCACTCCACCGGCGAGCTGCCACTGCGCGAGCTGCTGGCCACGCATGGAATCAAAAGCAAGGCCGAGCCTGCACAACTGGCCCAGAAGCTGGGTCTGCGGGTGCAGGAAAACCACAGCGTGCAGATCAAGACCGTGCTGCGCGGCGGTGCGGCCGAACAGGCCGGCATGATGGCCGCAGACGAGTGGCTGGCCGTTGACGTCAATGGCCAGCGCTGGCGCATCAGCAAGCTCGACGATGTGTTGCTTTACGCGGCCGGAGCCGATCAGCTCACCGCCTGGGTGACACGCGACCAGCAGATTCTGCAGCTGACGCTGAACCTGGACGGCCTGCTCGCCAAAGCCGCCAGCGAGGATGCAGATAGCGCCAGCCCCATCAGCAATCTGGGGCTTGAAATCAGCGACAAGGCCGCCGCAGAGCGCTGGCTGACGGGCATTGCGGCCTGAACCGCCCCCCCAGGTGGCGCTGCTGCGCGACAGCCGGCAGCCAGACTCAGCGGTTATTCTTGGCAGCAGCGATTCATTCTTTAGCAGGAGACAAACTTGGCCTACGAAACCATCGAAGTCCGCGTGGAAGCGGAAAAAGTCGGCATCATCACGCTGAACCGTCCCAAGCAGCTCAATGCCCTGAACGACCAGCTCATGGACGAACTGGGCGATGCGCTCAGGAAGTTCGATGCCGACAAAAGCATTGGCTGCATGATCATCACCGGCAGCGAACGTGCTTTTGCCGCCGGTGCCGATATCGGAGCCATGGCCAAGTACAGCTTTGCCGACGCCTATGGCGGCGACTACATCACGCGCAACTGGGAAACCATTCGCAGCATCCGCAAGCCCGTGATTGCCGCCGTCAGCGGCTTTGCCCTGGGCGGTGGCTGCGAGTTGGCAATGATGTGCGACTTCATCATCGCCGCCGACAATGCCAAGTTCGGCCAGCCCGAAATCAAGCTGGGCGTGATTCCCGGCGCCGGAGGCACGCAGCGCCTGCCGCGTGCCGTGGGCAAGGCCAAGGCCATGGACATGGCACTGACGGCCCGCATGATGGACGCCACGGAAGCTGAGCGTGCCGGCCTGGTCAGCCGCGTCGTGCCTTTTGACAAGCTCATGGAAGAGACACTGGGCGCCGCCATCATCATCAGCGGCTTCTCCCAGCTGGCCGTGATGGCAGCCAAGGAGTCCGTGAACCGCGCCTTCGAAAGCGGACTGTCCGACGGCGTGATGTTTGAGCGCCGCCTGTTCCACGCCCTGTTTGCCACCCAGGACCAGAAGGAAGGCATGGACGCCTTCGTGAACAAGCGCCCCGCCAACTTCACCCACCAGTAATCCGCAGATTTTTCGCAAGAAATTTCAGAGAACCGATTGAAGCAGCCATTTTTTGCATATAATCGCTGTCTTCGGTCGTATAGCTCAGTTGGTTAGAGCGCAGCATTCATAATGCTGATGTCGCAGGTTCGAGTCCCGCTACGACCACCAGACAGGAACCGCAGTGTTTGCAAAAGCACTGCGGTTTTTTCTTTGCCGCAACGCTCTCTGCAGTCTGCGCACAAAAATTCCCAGCTTGGCTGCCAAGGCCATTTCTTCCTATACAATTGCGGGCTGTCGGTCGTATAGCTCAGTTGGTTAGAGCGCAGCATTCATAATGCTGATGTCGCAGGTTCGAGTCCCGCTACGACCACCAAATCCAGGCCCCAGTTGCTCACGCAGCTGGGGCTTTTCGCTTTTTACAGAGGCGACATGGCGCCGCACTGCCCTTTCTGCCCTGCAGAAATCAGCGCAGATCGCGCCGCCATGCTCCAGCCGCTCAAACTCCCCTTCAAGGACTTTTTCGTGCCCGTTGCACCTCAAGGATGCCGCACGCACGCTGCGTGCCCGCGCGCTGGTCTTGCGCCCAGCGAAGGCCTGCTTTTTTCTGCAAAAGCCGGCCTGCAGGCACCCGAAGTCCGTCTTCGCTCAAGGACTCTCCCGTGACCACACAAACCACAGGCGCCGTGGCAGGCATAGCCGCGCCCGCCGCTCCAACAGAAGTCAACGGATACAGCTGGAAAGCACTCATGGGCTCGGCCGTCGGCTACGCCATGGACGGCTTTGACCTGCTGATTCTGGGCTTCATGCTCTCGGCCATCTCCAAGGACCTGAACCTCACGCCCGGCCAGGCTGGCTCTCTCGTGACCTGGACCTTGATCGGCGCCGTCTTCGGCGGCATCGTCTTCGGCATGCTCAGCGACAAGTACGGTCGCATCCGTGTGCTGACCTGGACGATTGTGCTGTTTGCCGTCTTTACCGGCCTGTGTGCTTTCGCACAAGGCTATTGGGACCTGCTGATCTACCGCACCATTGCCGGCATCGGCCTGGGGGGAGAGTTCGGCATCGGCATGGCCCTGGCCGCCGAAGCCTGGCCCGCACGCCATCGCGCACGCGTCTCGTCCTATGTGGCACTGGGCTGGCAGCTGGGCGTGCTGGGCGCAGCCATACTGACCCCGCTGCTGCTTCCTTCCATCGGCTGGCGCGGCATGTTTCTGGTCGGCGTGATTCCCGCTGTCGTGGCCTGGGTCATCCGCAACAAGCTGCATGAGCCCGAAGTGTTCGTGGCGCGCAGCAAGAAGGAGCAGCCCTCGGCCATGCAATGCCTGAAGCTGCTGATGAAGGACAAGGCCACGCGCAAGATCAGCCTGGGCGTGATCGTGCTGACCTCGGTGCAGAACTTCGGCTACTACGGCATCATGATCTGGATGCCCAGCTTTCTGTCCAAGCAGATGGGCTTCAGCCTGACCAAGTCGTCGGTGTGGACGGCCGTCACCATCATCGGCATGTCGCTGGGTATCTGGGTCTTCGGCCAGCTGGCCGACCGCATCGGCCGCAAGCCCACTTTCCTGATCTTCCAGGTCGGTTCCGTGATCTCGGTGCTGGCCTATTCCCAGCTCACCGATGCCACGGCCATGCTGTGGGTGGGAGCCATCATGGGCCTGTGTGTCAACGGCATGATGGGCGGCTATGGTGCCGTCATCAGCGAAGCCTATCCCACCGAAGCCCGCGCCACGGCACAGAACGTGCTGTTCAACATCGGCCGCGCCGTCGGCGGCCTGGGCCCGGTCGTCATCGGTGCGCTGGCCATGGCCTACTCCTTCCAGGTGGCGATTGCGCTGCTGGCCGCCATCTATGTGCTGGACATGCTGGCCACGGTGTTTCTGATTCCTGAGCTCAAGGGCAAGGAACTTCAGTAAGAATCGCTGCCATCGCAATCCTGCAAAGCGCCAGAGCCTGAAAAGCCTGGCGCTTTTTTCATGACTGACGGGACGTCCCCAGGCCACAAGCGGCTCCCTCGGAATGTCCAGCGCGAGAATAAGCGCGGGGGCTTCTGATGAGCCGGGCACTCTATCTGCGCTGCCGGAACACTTCGCTGACCAGCTCCCGCAGCCATTGGTTTGCGGGCTCCCGGGCAAAGCGCCAGCTCCAGTGCAGCGACACATCGAAGGCACTCTCGGGCAGATCGGCCTGCAGCACCACATAGCCGCCCTGTGCCTCAAAGGTTTCGGCAATCTCGGCAGGCATGATGACGGCCAGATCCGTCTGCTGCACGATGGAGGGCACGGCCATGAAGTGGGCCGCCGACAGGCGCACCTGATCCTGCAGCTCGAGCTTGCGCAGAATGCGCAGTGTCTCGGAGTGAGAGCGCACGGCCACATAGTCGAGACCGCGCAAATGCTCGGCATCCAGCTTCTGGGACTTCAGGCCCCTGAGCACCGGATGTCCCCGGCGCAGCAATAGCGCGTAGTGGTCGGACAGCAGCACCTTCTGCTGCGTGCCCGTCACACCGGGCAGAAAGCCTATCGCGATATCCAGCGAGCCGCGATCCAGCGCATCGGCAATCTCGCCCATGGGCATGGGCAGGGTTTCCAGCTGCACATGGGGTGCCCGCCCGCGCAGGGCCTGCATCAGCGGCGGCAGGAAGCGCGCTTCGCCGATATCGCTGAGGTGAATGCGAAAGCACTGATTCGCCTGCAAGGGGTCGAAGGTGTGCGCCTCCGCCAGAGCCACTTCCAAGGTTGCCAGCGCCGTCCTCACCGCCTGCGCCAGCCGCTCGGCACGCGGCGTGGGGCGCACGCCGCCATGCATGCGCTCGAACAGCGGGTCGCCCAGCAACTGGCGCAGCCGCGTCACCGCCTGGCTGGCGGCGGGCTGGGACAGGCCCAGCTCCTGCGAAGCACGGCTGACGCTGCCATGGCGAAACACCGCATCGAAAACACGCAGCAGATTGAGGTCCAGGCCCGATATATCCATAAAACGAATATCTCTTAGATGCTTTATTCAATTGCTGGAAATTATGCCGCCATGCAAGATAGGCCTGAAGCGCTCCACCCCACGAAGAGCGGCCAGATCAAGGAAACCTACTGTGCAAGTCACGCCTCAAGTCGCCACCCCGTCCGATAGCTACACCGTTCGCCACGCCGTCATCGCCATGCTGCGCGAGCTGGGCATGACCCGCATCTTTGGCAACCCCGGCTCGACAGAGCTGCCGCTGTTTCGCGACTACCCCGAGGATTTCTCCTATGAGCTGGGCCTGCAGGAGGCCGTGGTCGTGGGCATGGCCGATGGCTATGCCCAGGCCACGCGCAATGCCAGCTTTGTGAATCTGCACTCCGCCGCCGGTGTCGGCCACGCCATGGCCAATATCTTCACGGCCTTCAAGAACCGCACGCCCATGATCATCACGGCCGGCCAGCAGGCGCGCTCGCTGCTGCAGTTCGACCCGTTTCTGCACTCGCGCGATGCCGCCGAGCTACCCAAGCCCTATGTGAAATGGAGTTGCGAGCCGGCCCGCGCCGAGGACGTGCCCCAGGCACTGGCCCGTGCCTACTACATCGCCATGCAGGAGCCGCGCGGCCCGGTGTTCGTCTCGATTCCCGCGGACGACTGGGACAAGCCCTGCGAGCCTGTCACGCTGCGCCATGTGGGCTTCGAGACCCGCCCCAATCCGCAGACGCTGAGCGCCATCGGCGAGGCGCTGGATGCGTCCCGCTCCCCGGCCTTTGTGGTCGGTGCTGCCGTGGATCGCGGCCAGGCCTGGGATGAGGTCGTGGCGCTGGCCGAGCGCCATCAGGCCCGCGTTTTCGTGGCCCCCATGAGCGGGCGCTGCAGCTTCCCCGAGGATCACCCCCTATTCGCCGGCTTTCTGCCTGCCATGCGCGAGCGCATCGTGGAGCTGCTGGGCAGCCACGACAAGATTTTTGCGCTGGGCGCAGCCGCCTTCACCTATCACGTCGAAGGCGCGGGCCCCTTCATCCCCGTTGGCTCCGAGCTGTTTCAACTGATTGACGATCCCGCCATTGCTGCCTGGGCCCCCGTGGGCACGGCGGCCGTGGGCAATATCCGCCTGGGCGTGCAGGAGTTGCTCGAGCGCCCCCGCATCGCCGAGCGCCCCGCCCCGGCGCGCAAGCCCGCACCGGCCACTCCCGCAGCCCCTGCGGCCGGCGAACGCATGTCGGTGGCCTATGCCATGCACACTCTGGCCAGCGTGCGTGATCCGCAAAGCATCATCGTGGAGGAAGCCCCCAGTTCGCGCCCCACGATTCAGACCCATCTGCCCATCTTCCACAGCGAGACCTTCTTCACCATGTGCAGCGGCGGCCTGGGCCACAGCATGCCCGCCGCGGTCGGCGTGGCCATGGCCAAGCCCGAAAAAAAGGTGATCGCCGTCATCGGCGACGGCTCGGCGATGTATGCGATTCAGGCCCTGTGGAGTGCCGCCAATCTGCGCCTGCCCATCACCTTTGTGATCCTCAAGAACCGCCGCTATGCGGCACTGCAGGATTTCTCCAAGGTGTTTGGCTACCGCGACGGCGAAAAGGTCGAAGGCACGGAACTGCCCGATATCGACTTTGTGGCCATGGCCAGGGGTCATGGCTGCGACGGTGTGCATGTCGAGAACGCCGCCGAACTGGCTCAGGTGCTCGAGCAGGCCATTGCCCATCCACGCCCCATCGTGGTGGAAGTCGAGGTGGCCTGACCGCTTTCCCGAGCCGCTTTGCGCCTTGCCTTCTCTGAGGGCGAAGACGGCTTTCTCGCCATGCCCCAGCGGGCATGGCAACACTCACAAACAGAACCCAAACAGGAGACAAAAAACCATGGCCTCAAAGCCTGTCATCAATCGCCTGCGCCGTCTGGGCCTGGCTGCTCTTCCAGCCCTGCTCTGCGGCGCCTTTGCCACCACCGCCTCGGCCTCCGACAAATGGCCGGATCGCCCCATCCGCCTGATCGTGAACTTCGCCCCCGGCGGTGCCGCCGATGTGATGGGACGCGCGATTTCCCCCACCATGAGCCAGGTGCTCGGCCAATCCGTGGTGGTGGACAATAAGCCTGGGGCCAACGGCAATATCGGCATCGGCGAAACCGTGCGCTCGGCCAAGGATGGCTACACGCTGCTGCTGAGCAGCGGCGGCGGCATCAGCATCAATCCGCTGATCTACAGCAAGCTGCCCTTCAATCCCGAAAAAGACCTGATCCCCGTGGCCGCCGTGGCACGCGTTCATGTGTTTCTGGAAACCAATCCCGGCCTGCCCGTGAGCAATGTGCAGGACTTCATCAAGCACCTGCAGGCCAACCCCGGCAAGCTCTCCTATGGCTCGCCCGGCCCCGGCAGCTCGCCCCATCTGGCCGGCGAGATGTTCAAGCGCGCAGCCAAGGTCGATGCCAGCCATATCCCCTACAAGGGTGCCGGCCCGGCCCTGACCGATGTGCTCAGCGGCCAGTTGCAGTACTGGTTCGATCCGGGTCCCGGCCTCAAGCAGGTGGAGGCCGGCAAGCTCAAGCTGCTGGCCATCGGCAGCCCACAGCGCTCTCCTCTGTACCCCAAGGTCCCCACGCTGGCCGAAAGCGGTCTGCCCGGCTTTGATGCCGACACGCTGTTCGGCATCTACGCTCCCACCGGCACTCCGGCACCCGTGGTGGAGGCCGTGCGCGCCGCCGTGCTCAAGGCCCTGGAGCAGAAGAACGTGATCGAGGTGCTGCAAGGCCTGGGCTCGACGCCCGAGCCTCGCATGAGCCGCCAGGATTTCGTGGACCATCACGCCAAGGAGCGCGCTCGCTTCGCTCCGCTGATCAAGGAAATCGGCTTGAAGGTGGACTAGAGAATTTCGACTCAATGCGGGAGTCCGGTTGCCCGAACACTCCCTTTGGGCCGCCCGTCCACAAGGACCGGCGGCCTTTTTTACCCCTCTTGCACAGACCTGCATGCACAAGAGGCATGCCCATCGGCGGACACCAGAGCCGGCCCGACGGGACGCAAGTCGTGTTCAGTGGGATGCCACCGCCACCACCACCGCAGACTCGGCCACCTCCAGCCAGACATGGTCATTGGCCACCAGCCCGCTCATGGCCGGCGCAAAGCCCACGATCTGCGCGCCCCAGCCCAGGCGGCAGATGGCCTCGTCGCTGGCCAGGCTTTCTTCGGTCACCGTGGCTGCGCCATAGGTCGCGCGCTGCACCACGGCCGGCCAGATATTGATGGGCTGCGAGGCCGCTGCGGGCCGCTCCTGCCCCAGCCAGACCTTGACCGCCGTGGCCTTGCACAGCGCCAGCACCTGCACGCCGGGTGCCAGACCCAGCAGCTCATAGCTTTCGGGCGTGATGCGCGCGGCAATCGTCCAGTCCGAGCCCGCATCGCTTGCGGCCCGCAGCCAGACACGGATCTGCCCGCCTATTGACTCGACCTTGAGCACGCTGCAGGGCCACTGATTGCGCATGCTGGTCATCAGGCCCAGATTGGGCTGGCCACCACCGGGCGTGCCGGCCTGCATGCGCTGCAGCAATTCGCTGCGCAGGCGCATCATGGCCTCGGCAGCATGCAGCAGCTCCTCGCCCGCCGGCGTGATCTGCGCACCACCGCCACCGGCGCCGCCCACGCTGCGCTCGACCAGCGGCACGCCGGCCAGATTGGTCAGGGTATCGATGGCCTGCCAGGCCGCCTTGTAGCTCACGCCCACATCCCGTGCGGCCTGGGAGATCGAGCCACTGTGCGCAATGCCACGCAGGATGGCGATGCGGCGATCGGCCATGTCGTAGCCCAGCGCCTGGGAGACCGAATCGGACGATAGCGCGCCACCCTGGCTGGCCTCGTCGCCGGGCATATCCAGTTGTTCTTGTTCGAGATTTTCTGTGTCAGACATAGACCCCCATCATGCCCTGACAGCCAATTTCCTCGCTCGACCTCAGTTGTTCATTCACGCTACACTCGCTATTCCAACAATGAATAGCGAAATCTCAATGACTCAGATCACTGCCCGCCCCACCGGTTTCTCCTTTCAGCTGGCTCGCTCTGCGGCCGTGATCGCGACCATGACCAGTTCGGCCGTGCTGGGCCTGTGGTCGGCTCAGGCACAGGCGGCCGAAGTGACGGTCGCCGTGGCGGCCAACTTCACCGCGCCCATGAAGAAGATTGCAACCGAGTTCGAAAAGGACACCGGCCACAAGGCCGAGCTGTCTTTTGGCGCCACCGGCAAGTTCTACGCCCAGATCAACAACGGCGCGCCGTTCGGCATTCTGCTGGCCGCCGACGACACCACGCCCGAGAAGCTGGCCAAGGAAGGCAAGGGCGTGGCCGATTCGCGCTTTACCTATGCCATCGGCACACTGGTGCTGTGGAGCCCCAAGGCCGGTTATGTGGACGACAAGGGCGAAGTGCTCAAGACCGGCGACTACAAGCACATCGCGATCGCCAACCCCAAGCTGGCGCCTTATGGCACGGCGGCCATGGAAGTGCTGAACAAGCTCGGCCTGAGCGCACAGGTGCAGCCCAAGGTGGTGATGGGCGAGAACATTGCCCAGACCTATCAGTTCGCAGCCACCGGCAATGCGCAACTGGGTTTCGTGGCCCTGTCCCAGGTCATGGAAAATGGCAAGATCCGCGAAGGTTCGGCATGGCAGGTGCCCGGCAACATGCATGAACCCATCCGCCAGGACGCCATCGTGCTCAACGGCGCCAAGGACAACGAGGCCGCCACGGCTCTGATGAAGTACCTGCGCAGCCCCAAGGCACACGACATCATCCGCTCCTACGGCTATAGCTTCTGACGCTGACCCACCTAGAGCCGATTTAGCGCAAACTGTTCCGCTCTACCCTTGGCACTGCTCGGCTAAGCTGGGCGCTCCAGGGGTCTTTTTTTACGACTGCGCAAATTCGGGTCGGTCAGGGCGCTGGGTCGATGGAAATGTCCGTTGCGCCCCCTTGTTTGCGCAAGTCCTGTTTTTGATTCCATGCAACTGAATGCCGAAGACTACGCAGCCATCTGGCTCACGCTCAAGCTTGCGGGCGTGACCACCGTGCTGCTCATGCTGCTGTGCACGCCGCTGGCCTGGTGGCTGGCCCATACCCGTTCGCGCTGGCGCGGCCCGATTGGTGCAGTCGTGGCGCTGCCGCTGGTGCTGCCGCCCACCGTCATCGGGTTCTATCTGCTGGTCACCATGGGCCCCAACGGGCCCATAGGCAAGCTCACGCAGGCCATGGGCCTGGGCAATCTGCCGTTCACCTTTGCCGGCCTGGTGGTGGGCTCGCTGATCTACTCCATGCCATTCACCGTGCAACCTCTGCAGCGCGCGTTCGAAGCCCTGGGACCGCGCCCCATGGAGGCGGCGGCCAGCCTGGGCGCCAGTCCGCTGGACCGCTTTCTGACCGTGGCCCTGCCGCTGGCGCGGCCCGGCTTCATCACCGCTGCCGTGCTGACCTTTGCCCACACCGTGGGCGAGTTCGGCGTGGTGCTGATGCTGGGCGGCAATATCCCCGGCGTCACGCGCGTGGTCTCGGTACAGATTTACGACCATGTGGAAGCCATGGAATACGGCCACGCCCATCTGCTGGCAGCCGGCATGGTGGTGTTCTCCTTCATCGTGCTGCTGGCCCTGAACTGGTTGCAACCCAAAGCGGAGCGCCGCGCATGACCGCTGCCCACTTCATCACTGCCCAGCTCAAGCTGACCCGGCCGGACTTTGCACTCGATGTGGATCTGCAGCTTCCCGGCCACGGGGTGACGGCATTGTTCGGCCCCTCGGGCTGCGGCAAGACCACCTGCCTGCGCAGCCTGGCCGGACTGGAGCGCGCGCAAGGCCGCGTCACCGTCAATCAGACCGTATGGCAGGACGATGCCGGCCGGCAATGGCTGCCCACGCACCAGCGCGCGCTCGGCTATGTGTTCCAGGAGGCCAGCCTGTTCCCGCATCTGTCGGTGCGGCGCAATATCGATTACGGTCTCAGGCGCACGCCGCAGGAACGCCGCAAGGTCTCCAGGGAAAGAGCCGTCGAACTTCTGGGCATTGCCCATCTGATGGAGCGCATGCCCGCCACGCTCTCGGGCGGCGAGCGCCAGCGCGTGGCGATTGCAAGAGCGCTGGCCACCAGCCCCGAAGTGCTGCTCATGGACGAACCGCTGGCTGCGCTCGACGCCCAGCGCAAGGCCGAAGTCCTGCCCTATCTGGAGCAGCTGCAGCGTCATCTGCAGATTCCCGTCATCTACGTCAGCCACTCCATGGACGAGGTCGCACGCCTGGCCCAGCACATGGTGCTGCTCGGTGCGGGCAAGGTGCTGGCGCAGGGCTCCGTCACCGAGCTGCTGTCCAGCCTCGATCTGCCACTGGCCCATGGCGACGTGGCCTCCAGCGTGGTGCATGCCACGGTGCACGACCATGACGCCGCCGATCATCTGAGCACCCTGGTCTTTGACGGAGGCCGGCTGCAACTCGTCATGGCCCGCCCGCGCGAGCCCGGCAGCACGGTGCCGCTGCGCGTGCAGGCGCGCGATGTCAGCCTCAGTCTGCTCAGGCCCGAAGGCAGCAGCATTCTCAATATCCTGCCGGTGCAGGTGCTGGACCTGCGCGAGGACGGGCCGGGCCAGGTCATGGTCTCGCTGCAGGCGGGCGGCACGCGGCTGCTGGCCAGAATCACCCAGCACTCGGCCCGGGCCTTGCAGCTGCAGACCGGCATGCCGGTGTTTGCCCAGATCAAGGGCATGGCGCTGCTGGACTGAGCGCAGCGCATCCGCCCCTTGCCGGCAAGGGATGCGCCTGCTGACTATCATCAGCCCATGACCGAGTCCTCCTGCCCCATCCCGGCCCAGCCGATCGCACCGCTGCACACCCGTGCCGTGCGCTTCTTCAACGCCGGGCAGCAGGAGCGGCAGGAACGTGTGCTGGCGGCCGAGGTGCCGATCGCACTGGTCTTCAACGGCATCTCGCATGCGGTGATGATGGGCTCGCCCACCGATGTGGAAGACTTTGCCCTCGGCTTTGCGCTGACCGAAGGCATCATCGACAGCGCTGCAGACTGCTACGGCATCGAAGCCCGCGCCATATCTGCCGCCGCGGCCGGCCTGCCCGAAGGCATGGACGGCATGGAAGTGCAGCTCGACATCGCCTCGCGCTGCTTTGCGCGACTCAAGGACAGGCGCCGCAGCATGACGGGCCGCACGGGCTGCGGCGTCTGCGGAGTGGAGAGCTTTGCGGCGCTGGATCTGTCGTTTGAGGCCCTGCCGCCCCAGGACTGGCTGGAGCAGGTCGACGCCGCCACCGTGCTCAAGGCGATCGGCGCCCTGGCCCCGCACCAGATCCTGAATGCCGAGGCCGGCGCCATCCATGCCGCAGGCTGGGCTACGCTGGCGGGCGACATCACGGACGTGCTGGAAGACGTGGGCCGCCACAATGCGCTGGACAAGCTGGTCGGCCGGCTGTCGCGCACGGGCCGCCTCGGCGAGCCCGGCTTTGTACTGCTGTCAAGCCGCGGCAGCCATGAGCTGGTGCGCAAATGCGCCAAGGTCGGCATCGCCGCACTGGCCACGATTTCGGCCCCCACGGACATGGGCGTGCGCATGGCGGAACTGACCGGCCTGCGCTTCTGGGGGCTGTGCCGCCCGCCGCGGGCCGTGCTCTATGCTGCGGGCGGCAAAGCCTGAGCAAGCCCTGCTGCCAAGCGCCAGCCTCTAGAATCACGGCATTGCGGCCATGACTCCAGCTCTGACCGCCCCACGATCAGCCCCTGGATATACACCATGAACCGCTGCACCACCGACCTCATCAGCCGCCGCTGCGCGGCCTGCGCGCTGCTGGCAGCCGTCGCCGGCGCCGCCCTGCCGGCCCTGGCCCAGGGCCTGCCCTCGGACGAGACGCGCAACTTCCCGCCGACGGCCCAGTTCGGCGAGCTGACGGTGACCAACTTCCCCGAAGTGGCCATCAACGGCACGGCGATCCGCACCACGCCGGGCTTTCGCCTGTTCAGCCGCGAGCGCAGCATTGTGTTTGCCAGCAACTATGCAGGCCAGAAGATGCTGGTGGGCTACGTGATCGAGCCACAGACCCAGGGTCTGCACACGGCCTGGATTCTGACCCCTGCCGAGATCGAGAAATACAAGCCGATTCAGCCGCGCACCCTGCTGCAGCGCGTTTTCGGCAGCTGAGTTCGGCCCGCGCCGACCGCTATTGTTTAAAGAGCTGCTTGCGCTTTTTCTGCAAGCACCTCAATTCATTTACCCATTGAAACCCAGTGATGGCAGGCGCCAGCCGCTATCACTTTGTGCTTGCAGACACTGCAGGCCCACCTGACAAGAGCGCCCCATGAGCAAGAAAGTCTTTATCAAAACCTTTGGCTGCCAGATGAACGAGTACGACTCGGACAAGATGGCCGATGTGCTGGGTGCGGCCCAGGGTTACGAGCCCACGCAGAACGTGGACGAGGCCGATCTGATCCTGTTCAACACCTGCTCGGTGCGCGAGAAGGCCCAGGAAAAAGTGTTCAGCGATCTGGGCCGCATCCGCCATCTCAAGGAAAAAGGCGTGCTGATCGGCGTGGGCGGCTGCGTGGCCAGCCAGGAAGGCGCCGAGATCATCAAACGTGCTCCATTCGTGGACGTGGTCTTCGGCCCCCAGACCCTGCACCGCCTGCCCGAGTTGCTCAATCAGCGTGCAGCCAAGGCCAAGCCCCAGGTCGATATCTCCTTTCCCGAAATCGAGAAGTTCGACCACCTGCCACCGGCACGCGTGGAAGGCGCTTCGGCCTTTGTCTCCATCATGGAAGGCTGCTCCAAGTACTGCAGCTACTGCGTCGTGCCCTATACGCGCGGCGAGGAAGTCAGCCGCCCGTTCGAGGACGTGCTGGTGGAAGTCGCGGGCCTGGCCGAGCAGGGCGTGAAGGAAATCACGCTGCTGGGCCAGAACGTCAACGCCTACCTGGGCAAGATGGGCGACACCAGCGAGATGGCCGACTTCGCCCTGCTGCTGGAATACGTGGCCGAGATTCCCGGCATCGAGCGCATCCGCTACACCACCAGCCATCCCAACGAATTCACGCCGCGCCTGATCGAGGCCTACGCCAGGATTCCGCAGCTGGTCAGCCACCTGCACCTGCCCGTGCAGCATGGCAGCGACAAGATTCTCATGGCCATGAAACGCGGCTACACGGCCATGGAATACAAGAGCACCATCCGCAAGCTGCGTGCCATCCGTCCCGATCTGGCCATGAGCAGCGACTTCATCGTGGGCTTTCCCGGCGAGACCGAGGAAGACTTCCAGAAGATGATGAAGCTCATCCACGATGTGCGCTTCGACAACTCGTTCAGCTTCATCTTCAGCCCCCGCCCCGGCACGCCTGCGGCCAATCTGCACGACGACACGCCGCACGAGGTCAAGCTGCGCCGCCTGCAGGAGCTGCAGGCCGTGATCAACAGCCACATCAAGGAGATCAGCGAGGAGCGTGTCGGCACCGTGCAGCGCCTGCTGATCGAGGGCGTGAGCAAGCGTGACGGCAGCGAACTGATGGGCCGCACCTATTGCAACCGCGTGGTCAACTTCCCCGGCAACGCACGCCTGATCGGCCAGATGGTGGATGTGAAGATTACCGAAGCCAAGGCTTACACCTTGCGCGGCGAAGTGCTGCTCAAGGATTGATGGCCCGACATTCCCTGGCCTCATCTACCAAAAGCCTGCCGGCCATGCCGCGCAGGCTTTTTTCATGACTGGCTATAAATTTTGTAACAAATAGTCATGCCTTGCCGGATGGCACACGCCCTTGCAATCCGCAGCTAGGATGGTGGCCTATTGGGGCCAAGCTGCCTCGGATTGAACTCTGTACACCATGAACCAAACTGCTGCACTGCAAGGCGACGCCATCTACGCCCTGCTGGATCAAGCCCATGAGCTACTGAACGACTACAACGACGACAAGCCCGGCAGCATCAGCCGTCAGGACCGCATCGCGGCGGCGGTGGAATTGATGGGTCAGCAGAACTTTGCCCCGGCCACCGTGCAGGAGCTCGAGCGCGTGCACGACTTCTGGCTGTACCTTGATCAGCCCGAAGCGGCCAACAGCTTGCTGCAGCAGCATCGCGCTGCCGTCCTTTCCGGCGCCGACGAGCTGATTCCTGCCGAAGCAATGCTGCGCCTGAACCTCAGCGACATCCAGAGCCGCATGGGCTTTGACCAGCCCTCCGCGCGCGCCCTGCTGGGATCGGCAGCGCTGGCCATTGCCCGACTGCCCGAAGCCGTGGACAGCGACAACTACTGGCATGGCTGGCACTGGATGGCCTCGGAGCTGCAGGCCTGGGATGCAGCAGCCACCGGGCTTGAGCTGCAACGCGGCCAGGAGCGCCGCAATCCCGATCTGGCCGAAGATGCGGCCTACCTCGATGCCATCGTCTGCGTTCGCAAGGCGGAAATGGCCCACAAAGGCGGCCACGTCAGCGAGGCTGCCAGCCTGGTGCAGAACGCCATCAACCTGCTGCGCGATGCCGCCCCCGACCAGCAGGTGGACTTTGATCGCTGGATGACGCTGGCCGATCATGTGCTGCCGCTGGCTCCGCAAAGCCTGCCGGCCTTGCTCATGGCCTGCGAGCAGCAGCTCGGCGTCCTGGAAAATCCCCCGCCTTCGCAGGCCGTCAAGGCACATCGCCAGGTCAAGATCCTGCGGCTGCAGGCCCAGGCCTGCGCGCAGGCCGGTCAGCTGGAAGCGGCCCTGCAGCTGGCCCCTCAGGGACACTTTGGCCTGACGGATGATTCGGGCGATCCCTTCACCGCCTCCTGGCTGGGCTGGCTGGAGCAGACCGGCCGCTTGAAGCAAGCCGCCGATCTGGCGCTGGAGAGCGTGCTTCACGCGCGTCCCGTCTCGGCCGTCGCCGCCTTCGAGCTGGCCAAGAAGCAGTTCAGCAACGACCCGGCCAACGCCATCACCTGGGCCCTGGTTCTGGCCATCGCCCAGGCCGACGAGGACATGCGCCAGCTGCTCGCGCAGGAGGAGATGCCGCTGCACCCGGCGGATTTCTATCTGAACATGGTGCGTGCGGCCCAGCCAGCCCATCCGGTGCTGGCCTTGCTCGACGGCCTGCGTCTGGCACGCAAGCGCCAGATGGAACAGGCCCTGCCGCTGCTGGAAATCGGCGTGGGCCAGCATCCCGAGATGGCCGACAGCGACAAGCTGCCCACGCTCTGGGCGGCGCGCTTTGCCGCACTGCCGCTGGAAGAAGCGCTGGCCAGGCCCTTCCCCGACGCCCATGGCGCGCACTGGTGCTATGCCGCCGGCGTGGTCCTGGACGATGCCGACGATCTGGCGCCGCTGATGGGCGGCAAGAAGAAGGTGCCGGCACAGGAGGTGCGCGAGCCTCTGGTGGTGCGCTACTACGAGCAGGGCCTGGCCCGCTTCGAGCACTTCTGGACCAGCGGCCAGGGCCGCTTCAAGGACGCCGACCTGCATGTCTACTCCATGCTGTGCAACAACCTGGCCATCAAGTACCGCTTCATGGACCGCTACGACGAGGCCGCCGAGCTGCACCACAAGGGGCTGGGCAGCAGCCCGTTTGCCGAGCACCACAACGGCCTGCTGTGGTGTGCCGTGGGCAAAGACGACGACGCGCAGACCGTGGTCGAGGCCGAGCGCCTGTGGCATTTCGCCCAGGAGCATGGCTACAGCCGTCATGAGCCCACGCGCTATTTCTCCACCGTCGCACTGTCGCTCTACAAGCTCGACCGCGACGACGAGATCAGCATCTGGATGGAGCGTCTGGACCAGTGGTTCCACGACCTCGACGAGGACGAGCAGCGCGGGGTGCGCCGTAACTACCTGGCGTCCCTGATGTCCATGCTGGACTTTTTCTCGAGCACGCGCCCCGAGCTGGTGCTGCCGCGTCTGCGCACACATCAGCAGGAGATCGTTGCGCTGCAGGACTGCTATCCGCTGCGCCGCCTGGCCTGTGCGCTGGAAGCCTATCCCGAGCTTCTGGAAGAGTCCGTGGCGCTGCACAAGCAGGCCAACAGCTATCTGGACCAGGACGACGACGAAGACGAGCGGCGCATGTCGCAGTCCGGCATCGAGCGTGCCGAGCGCAAGCTGGCCGAGCGCGATGCCCAGGCCGGAGCTGCAGCAGCGGGTCGCAAGCCATGGTGGAAATTCTGGTGAATCAGGTCATAGAGAAAACCGCTGCCGCCAGCGCCTACAAGGCGCGCGATGTGGTCAACGCGCCGGCCATCAAGCAGCGCATCAAGGAACGCAGCGCCGCGCGCGGCGACGCGGCCGAGGTCGCGGCCTGGCTGGGCAATCACTTCTACCGCCATGTGGTGGGCAATCTGCAGGCCGACGAGCCGGCCGTGCTGCGCATTGGCGATATCCAGCAGTTGCAGGAGCTGACGGGCCGCCAGCAGCCGCCAGCCTGGGCGCTGGAGCGCCTGGAGCGCAGACAGGCCGGCTTCGAGCTGCCCGAGCTCTGGTGGGTGCAGCCCGACAGCGCAGCCCTGCTGGCGCTGGAGACGCGACTGGTGGAGTTTCTCTCCACCCGCAAGGGCACTTCGCTCGAAGGCAAGCTGCAGCGCGTGAACTGCCCTCAGGCGCTGGCGCGCTGGACGCTGGAGCATCTGGCCTTCGAGAAAAAGCAGAGCAGCGGCCGTGTCGAGCACAGCTCGGGCGCCGTGCACGGGCTGCTGCGCGGCCAGCACGGCACGTTCGTGGAGTTCGACGCCACAAGTGCGCAGGTGCGCCAGGAAATGGCCTATGAGAGCCAGATGATGGGCCACTGCGTGGGCCAGTTCGCCAACCGCAAGTCCTTCAGCGGCGGCTATGGCGAGCATTACGCCGAGGGCCTGGAATCGGGGCGCATGCGGCTGTTCAGCTACCGCACGGGCACGGCCCAGCCGCGCATCACCGTCAACGCCTATGTGCAAAAGGACGGCAAGCTGCAGATCGAGCAGATCAAGGGCAAGCAGAACCGGCCTCCGATCGCGCGCTATATGCCCGATGTGGTGACCTTGCTCAACCATCTGCCGCTCAATGACGAGGTGCCCGAGGACGCGCTGTCCATGGGCATTGTGCGCCGCCCGCCCGAGGTGCTGAAGTCCCATCCGGGGCTGGCGCCCTGGTGCTCGGTGCAGGAGCTGCAGACCGACGCCGAGCAGCTGTGGCTGATGCAGCAGCACCCCGCACTGCTGCCGCAGCTCAATCTGCAGTCGCCGCTGATGCAGTGGATGGTGGCTGCACGCAAGGACTCGCTGGACAGCGAAGTCATCGAGCGCATGCCCAAATCCGCCGCGCTGAAGCAGACCTTGCTGATGGCCAGAAAGCGCCCCGGCCGTCAGGGAGTGCGCTCATGAACGCATGGACGATTCTCCTGCTTGTCGTGGCCCTGATTTTCTGGGTGCTGCGCGGCGGCTTCAAGCGCCTCAAGGAGGCCAAGCAGCGCGGCGACCTCATCAGCTACCAGGCCGGCAGCCAGGAGCGCAACTGGGCCCTGGCCCTGGCCCACCCCATGGCCTACCACGCCATGCAGGGTGGCTTTGCCAGCGATCTGCATGGCGCCGACGATGCGCTGGCCAAACAGCTGCGCCCCATGATCCTGCACCACCTGGGCCTGCGCACCGACCTCAGCGACGAACAGGTGCGCCAGCAGCTGCCCGATGCCATGCGCCAGCGCTGGTTCATGCTGGATCTGCAGCGCCTGCAGCGCAGCGACGATGCGCGCGCCGCCATGGCGTTTGCCTGCGCGCGCGTGACCTTTTTTGTGCGCAGCGCCAGGCTGCTGGACTGGGTGGACGAAGCCCTGCACTGGGACATCCTGCAGCTCAATGCCCAGCGCGCCCAGCAATGCTTCGACAGCTGGCTGGCCTTCGGCCAGGCCTATGCCCAGGGCCGCAGCCAATGGCTGGCGCAAGGCCGCAGCGATGTGCTGGGCAAGGCCTTCACGAGCGAAGAGGTGGCCCAATGGGTGACGCAGGAGCAGCACCCCTGGCATGCGATGTGCTGGAATCTGCCCCTGAGCGGCGATGGGACTGCAGCGCCCGCGGCATAGGCAGACAACGCTGAAAAAAAGGGACTGCCAGGCAGTCCCTTTTCGCATCCGCCGCGCGCCGCTCAGGCAAAGATGCTGCGCGCTTCGGTGAATCGCTTGGCGAAGTACACATTGTCCATGCGCACCCGCTGCACCGTCCCGCCGCTGGACGGCGCGTGCACAAACTGTCCGTTGCCGACAAAAATGCCCATATGGGAGTAGCGCCCGCCCAGGGTGTTGAAGAACACGAAGTCGCCGCGCATCAGATCGCGCCCTTCCACCGGATTGCTGGCCTGTGCCCATTGCGATGTGGTGCGGGGCAGACGGGTTTCCGTGATGCCGCCAACGGCCCACTGAATCAGGCCGCTGCAGTCAAAACCGCCCTCAGGGGAGTTGCCTCCGTAGGTGTAGGGCGTGTTGACCACCAGCATGGTGCGCGCCAGCAGGGACTCGCGCAGCTCTGCATCCAGGCTGAGCGCATTGAGAGGGCGCACCGATGAGCCGCCTTGCGCGGCAGGCCGTGGTTTGTCCCGGGTGGTGGAGCAGCCTGCCAGCAGCGCCAGCAGCGAGCCCGCAAGCAGCAGCGCGCCGCGGCGCTCCAGACATTGAGGCAGAGCTTGCCGCTGACCCGCCTCCCCGAAAGTCCTGTCTTGTAGCTTCATGGAAAGGCATGTTCTCAGAAAGCCGCCCATACAGCCACCTTCTACCCACAATTACCGCGCTTCTTTACAAAAAAGTGAGCTGCTCTCGCTTGTCATGCCTTTGATTCAGATGCATTTTTCATCTAAACCCATAAATCACAAGCGCAAGCAGCTCACTTTTTATAGATCGCTGATCTCAAATCAAGCACACCCAACTCAGGGACAGCGAGCAAGCGCCTATGCCGGCCGCGCCGCCTCGCAGAGAGGCTGTTGTCCCCTTTGGGGGCGCCCGGTCAGAGGAAGCCGCGCAGCGGCTCAGGGGGATCAAATATCAGAACGGCAGCTTGGGCATGCCGCCGCCCATCATGCCCTTCATACCCTTCATGCCGCCCATCTTCTTCATCATCTTCATCAGGCCGCCGCCTTTGAACTTCTTCATCATGGTCTGCATCTGCTCGAACTCCTTGAGCAGGCGATTGACCTCCTGGACCTGGACGCCGGCGCCGTCGGCGATACGCTTCTTGCGCGTGGCCTTGATGATTTCAGGCTTTTTGCGCTCCTTGAGCGTCATGGAGCAGATGATGCCTTCCTTGCGCTTGATCTCGCGCTCGGCCTTGTCCATATCGACCTGACCGGCCTTGCCGGCCAGCTCTGCGGGCAGCTTGTCCATCAGGGTCGAGAGACCGCCCATCTGCTTCATCTGCTGCAGCTGCGCCAGAAAGTCGTTGAGGTCGAAGCCGTCGCCGCTCTTGAGCTTCTCGGCCATCTTCTGCGCAGCTTCCATGTCCACGCCCTTGGTGACCTGCTCGACCAGGGCCACGATGTCGCCCATGCCCAGCACGCGCTGTGCGTGGCGGTCGGCGTCAAAGACTTCCAGGCCGTCGATCTTTTCCGAGACACCGGCGAACTTGATGGGCGCGCCCGTGATCTGGCGCACCGACAGCGCCGCACCGCCGCGCGAATCGCCGTCGAGCTTGGTCAGCACGATACCGGTCAGCGGCAGCGCTTCCTTGAAGGCCTTGGCGGTGTTGACCGCATCCTGGCCCTGCATGGCATCGACCACGAACAGGGTTTCGACGGGCTTGAGCGTGGCGTGCAAATCCTTGATTTCGGCCATCAGCAACTCATCGATGGCCAGACGGCCGGCCGTATCCACCAGCAGCACATCGAAGAAATGCTTTTTGGCGTAGTCGATCGCAGCCACGGCGATATCGTGGGGCTTCTGGTCGGGCGTGGAAGGAAACCACTCGGCTCCGGCCTGGGCCGTGACGGTCTTGAGCTGCTCGATGGCCGCAGGGCGATACACGTCACCCGAGACCGTGAGCACCTTTTTCTTGCGCTTCTCGATCAGATGCTTGGCCAGCTTGGCCGTGGTGGTGGTCTTGCCCGCACCCTGCAGGCCGGCCATCAGAATGACGGCGGGCGGCTGGGCATTGAGGTTGATGTCGGCCACGCCTTCGCCCATGGTCGCCGCCAACTCCTTGTTGACGATGGACACCAGCACCTGGCCGGGCTGCAGCGAGCTGATGACCTCCTGGCCCAGCGCCTTTTCCTTGACGCGGGCGATGAAGTCGCGCACCACGGGCAGGGCCACGTCGGCCTCCAGCAAGGCCATGCGCACTTCGCGCAGCATGTCCTGGACGTTGGATTCGGTGATGCGGGCCTGGCCGCGCATCTCCTTGACAAGGCGCGAGAGTTTATCGGTGAGTGCGGAGGCCATAAGCAAAAAGCATTCGAAAGTTATGGATGGACGGGAGTCGTGAGCGAGCGCAGCACGCATCTCCGGGCAGCTTGCAGGCCGAGCCTGGCGGGACCCAGACGGGCGGGACGAAGCGGCATGAACCCGCATTTTACCCGCTGCCCTTCATGAACGATGCCCTGCAGACTTGCCGTGGCATGCCCCGGGCGCGCAAAGCCAGCGCAGCCCCTGCCCAGAGGCGGGCTGGCCCGCAAGAGAGCGATCCGGAGCGCCCTGCAAGACCTTGGGCATCGCGGGAGATTGCGCCAGCCCGGCTCCCGGCCGCCAGGCGAAAGCCCTTGGAAATGGGGTTCGGCGGCTGTGCAGGCGCTCAAACCCGGGTCGCAAGCGGCTTCGGCTGCGCTTTATGTGCAAATTTGACGCATGGCAGCATCCTGCAAAGCATGAGTGCAGGCCCGCGGCACTATCATAGAAAGCATGCTTTCCCAACCGCTCACTGCAGCTGGCCCCGTTGGCTGGATTCTGGCCCTGGCAGCAGCCATTGCCTATGCCATCCCTGCACTTGCCAGCCGGCATCTGCAAGAAACCGGCGCCCGCCACTGCCTGCGCCTGGCCTGGGCCCTGCATGCCCTGCTGCTGGGCTGGGGCCTGCTGGGCGAGCAGCCGCGCTTCGGCTTCGCACCCGCACTCTCGATCACCGCCTGGCTGGTGCTGACCGTCTATGTGGTCGAGCAGCAGCTGTACCCGCAGCTGCGCTCACGCTGGCCGCTGTCCATCCTCGGAAGTGTGGCCGTGCTTCTGGCCGTGGTGTTTCCCGGCACTCCGCTGCATGTCAACGCCTCGGCCTGGCTGCCGCTGCATCTGGCCCTGGGCATTGCTTCCTACGGCCTGTTTGCCGCAGCCGTCGTGCACGGGGCGCTGATGAGCCATGCCGAGCGGCAGATGCGCCAGGGCGGGGACCATGACAGCGGACTGCCGCTGCTGACCCTGGAGCGGCTGACCTTCCGCTTTGTCGGTGCCGGCTTTGTGCTGCTGACCGCCACGCTGGCCGCAGGCTGGCTGTTTGGCGAGCAGCTCTACGGCAAGGCCTGGGTGTGGAATCACAAATCCGTTTTCTCGCTGCTGTCTTGGCTGGCTTTCGCCGTGCTGCTGTTCGGGCGCAAGCGATTTGGCTGGCGCGGCCAGAGCGCCGTGCGCGTTCTCTATATCGGCGCCATCTTTCTGCTGCTGGCCTATGTCGGCTCGCGCTTTGTGATTGAAGTCCTGCTGGAGCGCGCGGCATGAAGTATTTGCTGGTCCTGCTGGTCGTGGTGGTGGCAGTCGGCATCTGGCGCAGCAAGCGCCGCGCCGAAGCGGCAGAGCCCACCCGGACGGCCACCACTCTCCCGCAAGCTCAGACCATGGTGGCCTGCGCACACTGCGGCCTGCACCTGCCGCAGGCAGATGCCGTAAGCGATGCCTCGGGCCAGAGCTTCTGCAGCACGGAACATCGCCGCCTGGCCCAGCAAGAACCCGGCAGCCACTGATCCCATGGTGAACTCCACCTCACCCTGGCAGCACACCGCCATTCCGCTGGATGCGGCCATCAGCCGGCGCGCGGACGCCAGCCTCAACGCCCCGTTTGTGCGCCTGTGGCAGGCCTTCCTCAGCGGCCGCGTGCTGCTGGCGCTGGCCCTCATCCTGCTTCAGACGCTGAACCTGCAGCTGCAGAACATCAGCTCGCCCCTGGCCTGGCTGATCTGTTTCACCTATCTGGCACTCACCGTGGTGCTGCGTCTGGCTGCAGCACGGCATTTGCCAGCACCTCGCGCAGCCCTGCAATGGCTGCCCGTGATCGGTGTCGACATCGCGGTGATCTTTCTGCTGCAGATCTTTCAGGTCGGCTCGCTCAACTACACGGCGCTGCTGGCCATTCCCGTCCTGATCTCCTCGGCACTGGGCGGGCTGATGCTGGCCTTTGGCGCCACGGCCGGCATCACGCTGCTGACGCTGGCCTACACCTTCTGGCAATACCATGGCGGCCTCAACGATGGCGCCCAGTCCTATTACCAGGCGGCTTTTTCCTGTGCCGGCTACTTCTGCGTGGCCTACCTCACGCACGAACTGGCCAAGCGTGTCCGGCGCGAGCGCTCCCAGGCCTTGTTCGACCGCCTGCGCACCCAGACCCAGGAGCAGGTCAACAGCCTGGTGATCAACCACTTCTCCGACGGGGTGCTGGTGGTCGATTCCAGCCTGCAGGTGCTGCAGGCCAATCCTGCCGCGCTGCAGCTGCTGGGCCTGGCCATGGATCACCCTCAGCCTTTTTCCCTGCAGGCCCACAGCTGGTGGGAGCCGCTGGCGCATGCGACACAGGCCAGCTTCGCCCATGCCCGCCCGCTGTCCGCCACCATCCATCTGCAGGCCCATGAGCGCCACGGCGCCACGGGCATCCATGTGCGCACCCGCATCACCGAGGTTTCGGCACCCTACCTGGACGAGGGCCCGCAGGCGCAGGCCAGCCACTCGCTTTGCGTCATGTTTCTGCACGACCTGCGCGAGATGGAGGCGCAGCTGCGCACCGAAAAGCTGGCCTCCATGGGCCGCATGTCGGCGGCCGTGGCGCATGAGATACGCAACCCTCTGGCCGCCATCACCCAGGCCAACGCGCTGCTGGCCGAAGACCTGAGCAGCCAGCCCGGCCCCCAGCAGCTATGCCGCATCGTGGGCCAGAATGCCGACCGGCTGGCCCGCATTGCCGAAGAGATCCTCAATCTGGCGCGCGTGCAACAGGACTCGGAAACCCACCAGGGTCAGTCGCTGCCGCTGGACAATCTGCTGGCCCAGATCAGCCATGAATGGCGCATGCAGGCCACGCCATCCCGCCAGCTATTGCTGCGGCTCAATGCCACGGCCCGCCATATCCTGTTTGATGAAGAGCATCTGCGCCGCGTACTGATCAACCTGCTGGACAATGCCCAGCGCCACCGCAGCAACGCCGGCCATGAGACGGGTCTGCAGCTGATCAGCGGCCATGGGCCTTTGAACGGCCAGCCCCAGGGTCTCGCGCCGCAGGACGACATCTGCTGGTTCATGGTCTGGAGTGACGGGGCACCGCTGGATTCCAGCGTCGAGCGCCATCTGTTCGAGCCCTTCTTCTCCTCCCAGAGCCGCTCCAGCGGCCTTGGACTGTATATCTGCCGCGAGCTCTGCCAGCGCTACGATGCCTCCATCAGCTATCAGCGCCTGAGCCTGCGCACGCCGCAAGGCGATGTGGACGGCAACGCCTTTATCGTGACTCTGCGCAGCGGCCCTGCCTCGCTCGCAAGCCACGGCCTGTTTGACTCGATCATGGTGTAAGCCCAGTGACATCCTCGCCTCACTCCTCCGCAGCAGCCAGCATTCTCGTGGTCGACGATGAACCCGATCTGCGCACGCTCTACGAGCTGACGCTGCTGCGCGAAGGCTACCGCGTGGAAACCGCAGGCTCGGTCCAGGAAGGCATGGCCCAGCTGCAGGAGCGCCATTTCGATGTCGTGATCACCGATATGCGCCTGCCCGACGGGATCGGCATGGAGCTCTTGCTGCAGCTGCGCGATCCGTCGCGCAGCGAGCGCTGCATCGTCATGACGGCCTACGGCTCGGCCGAGAACGCCGTGGAAGCCTTGCGCGCCGGTGCCTTCGACTATCTGACCAAGCCCGTGGACCTGCGCCAGTTCCGCCAGGTCGTGGCCTCGGCCGTACAAGGCATGGGCGCGGTGCCCAAGCCCGGCAATCCGCAGGCCGGTGGCAGCGCACCGGCCCATGACGCGGGGCCGGCAGCCCAGCCTGACGCCCTGGAAGCGCTGGTGGGCAACTCTCAGGCCATGCAACGCGTCAAGCAGCGCATCGCCAAGGTTGCCAAGGGCATGGCTCCCGTGCTGATCCACGGTGAGTCCGGCACGGGCAAGGAGCTGGTGGCGCGCGCCCTGCATGCCTGCAGCCAGCGGGCCGACGGCCCCATGGTCGCCGTCAACTGCGGCGCCATCCCGGAAAACCTGCTCGAAGCCGAATTCTTCGGCGCCCGCAAGGGCTCCTATACCGGTGCCACGCAGGACAGGCCCGGCTACTTTCAGGCCGCTCAGGGTGGCACCCTGTTTCTCGACGAGATCGGCGATCTGCCCCTGGCCATGCAGGCCAAGCTGCTGCGCGCCATCCAGGAGCGCAAGATCCGCCCGCTGGGCAGCACCCAGGAAGAAGCTGTCGATGTGCGCATCCTCAGTGCCACCCACCGCGACCTGGGCGCGCAAGTGCAGTCCGGCAATTTCCGCCAGGACCTGTTCTACCGGCTCAACGTCATCGAAATCGAGCTGCCCGCGCTGCGCGAGCGCCGCGAAGACCTGGGCCAGCTCTGCCAGGCTTTGCTGCAAAAGCTGGCCCGCGAGTCCGGCCTGCCCACGCCGGAGCTGGACAAGATCAGCCTCCGCCAGATCGCCGGGCTGCCGCTGCCCGGCAATGTGCGCGAGCTGGAAAACGTGCTGCACCGCGCCATTGCACTGGGCGATGAAGGCCCGCTGCGCCTGCCCGAATCCGGCCCCGGCGCCGGTGCTTCGGCAGCGATGCCAGCCCCGGTCTCAGGCACTCAGGCATCGGAGACCGGCGCACCCGCGCCTCAGCACGCGGGCAGTCCGGCCACGCTGCCCGAGGATCTGCAAGGCTGGCTCGACGAGCAGGAGCGCAGCATTCTGGTCAGAGCCCTGCAGGACAACGGCTTCAACCGCACGGCCACGGCGGCCAGGCTGGGCATCAGCCTGCGCCAGATCCGCTACCGCATCGACCGGCTGGGCATCGACCTGCCACACCAGAGCGACAATGTCTGATACCGCCCCCCTTGCCCAAAACCTGCCGCAGCAGCCGGCGTGGCAGGCCGGCTGGTATGGCGCAGCGCGCCACCTGGCCTCGCCCAATTTCGGCCCGCGCCCCGAGCAGGCACGGATAGACCTGGTCGTCATCCACTCCATCAGCCTGCCGCCGGGCCAGTACGGCACGGGCGCTGTCCAGCAACTGTTCACCAACCAGCTCGACTGGGACGCCCATCCTTATTACCAGGGCATTCGCGGCCTCGAAGTCTCGTCCCATTTCTTTGTCACACGCCAGGGCGAGATCTGGCAGTTCGTCAGCTGCGACGACCGCGCCTGGCATGCCGGCGTGAGTCAGTGGCGCGGGCGCGATCGCTGCAACGACGACTCCATAGGCATCGAGCTGGAAGGCCTCGAAGGCCTGAGCTTCGAAGCCCCCCAGTACCAGGCCCTGCAGCAGCTTTGCAGCGCCATCGCCGCGCAATACCCGGTGCAATACATCGCCGGGCACGAGCACATCGCGCCCGGACGCAAGCAGGACCCCGGGCCTGGCTTTGACTGGCAGCGTCTGCAGCAGCAGCTGGGCAGCGCGGGCGGCACCCGGTCATGGGAATTTCCGCCGCGCGCTTAATCGCCGGCCTGATCTTTTCATAGCATCTTCCGCTTGCTGTCTCTTGAATTCCTGGTGATCTAGCACTGAAATTGCCTGATTACAGTCGTCAGGCGCTCCTCTTTTTGCAGGCCCGCTGCATCTATCGCTTCTGCGCCTGGAAGCGGCATGTCAATGGCGCGCGCGCAACAACTGTCGCCTGCATCAAACACGCAAATTTTTTACATATTTCCGGTCCGCTCTCCCGCCGCGCGCAACCGCGCCACAGGCCTTTATTCATGCGGGATGAAGTCATTTTTTCAGCTGTCAAGCGGTGGCCGAAATGTCAGATTCAGTAGTTTCATCAGGTCAGCCAGTTTTAAGCGCGATACACTACCGGTAGTGTTTAAGGGCGCCTCAGACCCCATATCTAGTGTTTACAAGCTGTGCACACCCTGTGCAAACCATGTGTAGACCAAGGCGCCGAATCGTGTTTTTGATGGCCTGCCCACAGTGCAGGCCTTTGTCTGCCTATCCACATACTGACTCAGAGGAACTTATGCAAGAAGCGTTGAACTCACTGCCTTCTGCCGCACCTGCCGGTGCAGCCAATTCTTCCTCCCCCAATGACAGCTACCAGATCATCCGCCGCAGCGGCGATGTGGTGGCTTTCGCACCGCAGAAGATTGCCGTGGCCCTGACCAAGGCTTTCCTGGCCGTGCGCGGCGCGCAGGGCGCGGCTTCCGCCAGCGTGCGTGACACCGTCAACGAGCTCACCGACGGCGTGGTGCGCGCCCTGGTGCGTTCGCGTCCCGATGGCGGAACCTTCCATATCGAAGATGTGCAGGACCAGGTCGAGCTGGGCCTGATGCGCGCCGGTCACCAGGACGTGGCCCGCGCCTATGTGCTGTACCGCGAGCGCCGCAACCAGGAACGTGCCGAACAGAAGAAGGTCGCCGAAGTGGCAGCCGCTGCCGCCACCAAGCCCGTGCTGCATGTGACCGACAACGGCCAGCGCGTGCCGCTGAACCAGGAGCGCCTGGAAGCCCTGATCGTCGCTTCCTGCGGCAATCTGAATGCCGACATCCAGTCCGCCCCCATCGTGGCCGAAACCCTGCGCAATCTGTATGACGGCGTGCCTCTGGCCGAGGTCTACAAGGCGTCCATCCTGGCCGCCCGTACGCTGATCGAAAAAGACCCCGACTACACCTACGTCACCGCCCGTCTGCTGCTGCACACCATCGTGCGCGAAGTCATGGGCCGCGACGTTCAGCCCGCAGAAATGCAGGCCGCCTATGCCGACTACTTCCCCGGCTTTGTGCAAAAAGGCGTGGACAACGAGCTGCTCAACCCCGAGCTGCTGAACTACGACCTGCCCCGTCTGGCCAAGGCCCTGAAGGCCGAGCGCGACGAACAGTTCGACTACCTGGGTCTGCAGACCCTGTACGACCGCTACTTCCTGCACGTGCGCAAGACCCGCATCGAGCTGCCCCAGTCCTTCTTCATGCGCGTGGCCATGGGCCTGGCACTGAACGAGCCCGACCGCAACGCCCGTGCCATCGAGTTCTACGAACTGCTGTCGTCCTTCGACTTCATGTCGTCCACTCCCACGCTGTTCAACAGCGGCACACTGCGTTCGCAGCTGTCGTCCTGCTACCTGACCACCGTGCCCGACGACCTGGACGGCATCTACGAATCCATCAAGGAAAACGCTCTGCTGTCCAAGTTTGCCGGCGGCCTGGGCAATGACTGGACCCGTGTACGTGCCCTGGGCTCGCGCATCAAGGGCACCAACGGCGAATCGCAAGGCGTGGTTCCCTTCCTCAAGGTGGTCAACGACACGGCCGTCGCCGTGAACCAGGGCGGCAAGCGCAAGGGCGCGGTCTGTACCTATCTGGAATCCTGGCACCTGGACATCGAAGAATTCCTGGAGCTGCGCAAGAACACCGGCGACGACCGCCGCCGCACCCACGACATGAACACGGCGAACTGGATCCCCGACCTGTTCATGAAGCGCGTGATGGAAGCAGGCCAGTGGACCCTGTTCTCGCCCGCCGACGCTCCCGATCTGCACGATCTGTACGGCGAAGCCTTCGAGAAGGCCTACACCGCCTATGAAGCCAAGACCGACAGCGGCGAGCTCAAGCTGTTCAAGCGCGTGCCTGCCGTGGATCTGTGGCGCAAGATGCTCTCGATGCTGTTCGAGACCGGCCATCCCTGGATCACCTTCAAGGACCCCTGCAACATCCGCTCGCCCCAGCAGCACGTGGGTGTGGTGCACTCGTCCAATCTGTGCACCGAGATCACGCTCAACACCAGCGACACCGAAACCGCTGTCTGCAACCTGGGCTCGGTGAACCTGGTCCAGCACATCAAGGACGGCAAGATCGACCACGACAAGCTGCGCAAGACCGTGAACACGGCCATGCGCATGCTGGACAACGTGATCGACATCAACTACTACGCCGTGCAAAAGGCCAAGGACTCCAATCTGCGCCATCGCCCTGTGGGCATGGGCCTGATGGGTTTCCAGGATGCGCTGTATGAAATGCGCACCGCCTACGCCAGCCAGGGCGCAGTCGAGTTTGCCGACGAAGCCATGGAAGCCATCTGCTACTACGCTTACTGGGCATCGACCGAGCTGTCCAAGGAACGCGGCACCTACTCCACCTTCAAGGGATCGCTGTGGGATCAGGGCATCCTGCCCCCCGACACCCTGAAGCTGCTGGAAAAGGCCCGCGGCGGCTATGTGGAAGTGGATCGCTCCGCCAAGCTGGACTGGGACGCACTGCGCGCCAAGATCGCCAAGGACGGCATGCGCAACTCCAACTGCGTGGCCATCGCCCCCACCGCCACCATCTCCAACATCGTGGGTGTGGATGCCTCGATCGAGCCTTCGTTCGGCAACCTGTCCGTGAAGTCCAATCTGTCGGGCGAATTCACCGTCATCAACCAGTACCTGGTGCGCGACCTCAAGCGCCTGGGCCTGTGGGACGACGTGATGGTCATGGATCTCAAGCATTTCGACGGCTCGCTGCGCGCCATCGACCGCGTGCCGCAAGAGATCAAGAACCTCTACGCCACCGCGTTCGAAGTCTCGCCCGAATGGCTGGTGGAAGCCGCCTCGCGCCGCCAGAAGTGGATCGACCAGGCCCAGAGCCTGAACATCTACATGGCCGGTGCATCGGGCAAGAAGCTGCACGACACCTACATGCTGGCCTGGCTGCGCGGTCTGAAGACCACCTACTATCTGCGCACCACCAGCGCGACCAATATCGAGAAGTCCACCGTGCAAAGCCGTGTGCTGAACGCCGTGTCCTCCGGTGCTCCTGCCGCTTCGGCGGCCCCTGCGGCCAAGCCTGCGGTCAGCGCACTGGAAGCGGCTGCCGCCGCTGCCCGTGCCCAGGCACCCGCCACGGACATCAAGTTCTGCGCGATTGACGATCCTGGTTGCGAGGCTTGCCAATAAGCTCCCCCTGAGGCGCTTGGCCTAGGCGGCCCCGCGCCTTCCCCCTCTCTCGCTACGCGGGAGGGGGACGACACCCTCGATGCGCAGCGGCGCTTCCTCGGTGTCTCTCGCTTTAGAGTGCGCCAGTATTTGAGTGGCGCCACTCCATCAATAAATGATTGAAAAGCTGGATGTCGATTGCACTGCGCCCAGCTTTTTCCCAAAAGGAATAACTCATGCTGAGCTTTGACGACGACACCTTTGCCTCTTCCGCCACCAGCGCAGAAGCTGGCGCGTCCACCAGCACCCACAAGCGGGTGAATGCCGCAGACAAGCGCATCATCAACGCCAAGACCGACGTGAACCAGCTGGTTCCCTTCAAGTACAAGTGGGCCTGGGAAAAGTATCTGGCCACCTGCGCCAACCACTGGATGCCGCAGGAAGTGAACATGACGCGCGACATCGCGCTGTGGAAGGACCCCAACGGCCTGACCGAAGACGAGCGCCGCATCGTCAAGCGCAACCTGGGCTTCTTTGTGACGGCCGATTCGCTGGCCGCCAACAACATCGTGCTGGGCACCTACCGCCACATCACGGCGCCCGAATGCCGCCAGTTCCTGCTGCGCCAGGCCTTCGAGGAAGCCATCCACACCCATGCCTACCAGTACATCGTGGAATCGCTGGGTCTGGATGAATCGGAAATCTTCAACGCCTACAACGAAGTCCAATCCATCCGCGACAAGGACGAGTTCCTGATCCCCTTCATCGAAGCGATCATGGACCCCAACTTCCACACCGGCACGCCCGAGACCGACCAGACTCTGCTGAAGTCGCTGATCGTTTTTGCCTGCCTGATGGAAGGTCTGTTCTTCTACGTCGGCTTCACGCAGATCCTGGCTCTGGGCCGCCAGAACAAGATGACGGGCGCTGCCGAGCAGTACCAGTACATCCTGCGCGACGAGTCCATGCACTGCAACTTCGGCATCGATCTGATCAACCAGCTCAAGCTCGAGAACCCCCATCTGTGGACGGCCGAGTTCAAGCAGGAAATCACGGAGCTGTTCCAGAGGGCCGTGGAGCTCGAATATCGCTACGCCGAAGACACCATGCCGCGCGGCGTGCTGGGCATGAATGCATCCATGTTCAAGGGCTATCTGCGCTACATCGCCAACCGTCGTGCCACGCAGATCGGTCTCGAAGAGCTGTTCCCCGGTGAAGAAAATCCCTTCCCCTGGATGAGCGAAATGATCGATTTGAAGAAAGAACGTAACTTCTTTGAGACACGAGTGATCGAGTATCAGACCGGAGGCGCACTTTCTTGGGATTAATTGCTTCTAAGCAGGCACAATGCGAGTCATGACTTGCTTCACTTCATTGCTACAAAAAACTGAGATTTTTGGCGTGAAGCAAATTTGTGTTCCTAGCGATGCGTAACTCCACATCGCTTTGAATCGTCCGGCACTGCAAAGAGCCGGACGTCTTATGCAAATCAACGAAGGAGAAAATGATGGCAACTGCGAAGAAGACGGCCGCCAAGGCCACAACCGAGAAAAAGACACCTGCCAAAAAGGCGGCCGCGCCCAAGGCTGAAGCTGTGAAGAAAACAGCTGCAACCAAGACTGCTGCTCCCAAGGCTGCTGCTCCTGCAAAGGCTGCACCGAAGAAGGCTGCAACTGCTGCCAAGGCGGCTGCCCCCAAGAAGGCTGCAACAACCGCCAAGGCCGCTGCTCCAGCGAAGGCTGCCCCCAAGAAGGCTGCAACGACTGCCAAGGCTGCTGCTCCAGCGAAGGCTGCCCCCAAGAAGGCTGCAACAACTGCCAAGGCCGCTGCTCCAGCGAAGGCTGCCCCCAAGAAGGCTGCAACTGCTGCCAAGGCCGCTGCACCAGCGAAGGCTGCCCCCAAGAAGGCTGCAACTGCTGCCAAGGCCGCTGCACCAGCGAAGGCTGCCCCCAAGAAGGCTGCAACTGCTGCCAAGGCCGCTGCACCAGCGAAGGCTGCCCCCAAGAAGGCTGCAACTGCTGCCAAGGCCGCTGCTCCAGCGAAGGCTGCCCCCAAGAAGGCTGCAACTGCTGCCAAGGCTGCTGCACCAAAGAAGGCTGCAACAACTGCCAAGGCCGCTGCTCCAGCGAAGGCTGCCCCCAAGAAGGCTGCAACTGCTGCCAAGGCCGCTGCTCCAGCGAAGGCTGCCCCCAAGAAGGCTGCAACTGCTGCCAAGGCCGCTGCTCCGGCGAAGGCTGCCTCCAAGAAGGCTGCAACTGCTGCCAAGGCCGCTGCTCCTGCCAAGGCTGCCGCCCCCAAGAAGGCTGCAACTGCCAAGGCTGCTGCTCCCGCCAAGGCTGCCGCTCCCAAGAAGGCTGTAGCTGCCAAGGCAGCCGCCCCCAAGAAGGCTGCAACTGCTTCCAAGGCCGCTGCACCAGCGAAGGCTGCCTCCAAGAAGGCTGCAAATGGTGCCAAGGCTGCTCCCAAGAAGGCTGCCACACCTGCACCTGCCGCCGTGACCGAAACCACCGCACCCGTGGCGCAGACCCGCCTGGCACCTCAAGCCGCCTGGCCCTTCCCCACAGGCAACAAGCCCTGATCGGTTCGCTGACCTGCACGCCATAAAAAAGCCCGAGCTCTCTTGCGAGAGCCGGGCTTTTTTACATGCGCCGCGATCAGTACCCTCAGGGCACTGACATCGCATCAGGGCTGGAAGTCCAGCTGATAGTTCTGCGGGCCGCGTTGCGCAATCTTCAGCGCCCCCAAGCGGTTGCCCAGTTCGGCGCAGCGCAGCAGATCCCAGCCACGCTCCAGACCAAACAGGAAAGCACCGCGCCAGGCATCGCCACAACCCGTGGGGTCGACCACAGCGGCGGGCTTCACCGGCGCCACCAGGGTCTTCTCACCCTGCTGCCAGACTTCGCAGCCTTCGGCACCCAGGGTCACAACCAGACCGCGCACCTTGCGCGAGATCTCGTCAAAGCTCAGGCCCGTGCGCTCGCTGAGCATCTTGCCTTCATAGTCGTTCACTGCCACCCAGTCGGCCTGCTCGATAAAGGCCTTGAGTTCATCGCCGTTGAACATGGGCAGGCCCTGACCCGGATCGAACACGAAAGGAATGCCTGCAGCCTTGAACTGGGCGGCGTGGTCGATCATGGCCTGGCGGCCATCGGGAGCAATGATGCCGACCTTGACCTCGGCGGCCATATCGGCCGTGATCCGGTTCTCGTGCGCCTGCATCATGGCTCCGGGATGGAAGGCCGTGATCTGGTTGTTGTCACGATCGGTCATGATCATGCACTGCGCCGTGTGGGTGCTCTGCAGCTGGCCCACATGGCGGGTTTCGATGCCCAGGTCCCTGAAGCGCTGCACATAGTCCACGCCGTCGCTACCCACCATGGCCATGGGGTGAGCATCACCACCGAGCAGCCTCAGGCTATAGGCAATATTGCCGGCGCAACCGCCAAAATCGCGGCGCAGCGTGGGCACCAGAAACGACACATTGAGGATGTGCAGCTGGTCGGGAAGAATCTGGTCGGCAAAACGACCTTCAAAGGTCATGATGTTGTCGAATGCCAGCGACCCGCAGATCAAAGCGGCCATGGTGCGTTCTCTTTCAGAAATGAATGAAGGGGGGCTTGCGCCAACAAGGATGTACAACGGGCATTTCTATTGACGAGACACCCTGCCTGATCCGAATTGGCACAAGCCGTATTAGGGGTAAAAAACCAGCGCCCGGTAACCCGCCACGGCAGCGCCAAGATCCTGCACTTGCACAGGCAAGTTGACGCTCCACTCCTGGCGGGCTTGCAGCTGCTCCGGGGCACCAAGAGGCTTCAGGTCGATGACTCGGCGCAGCAAAGGTCTGTCCTGTGCATCGGTCAGGGTCAGCTCGGCCATGGGCATGGCCACCGGCACATCGGAGCGATTCTCCAGGGTCAGGCTCCACTGGTACTGACGGGCATCGGCAAGCTGCTTGAAGCCCGAGCCACTGATCACCACATCGGCAATCGCGCGGCGGGCCTGCAGCTCGCAGCCTGCCAGACTGCAGGCCTTGGCCAGCACGGGAGCCAGTGCCGGATACTGCGCTGCCAGCACATCGCGCTGCTGCCAGGCATGCTGTCCGACGACACCGGCAGCAGCCAGCAGCGAACCCAGCACCAGCGCCACGCGCATTCCTGCCGAGTGCCAGAAGGCCTGCCGACGGGCCTGGCGCACAAAGCCAGGCTCATTGCCAGCGATGGCACCAACCTCATCCTGATCCGCATCCGTGACGCCCTGCGCCCGGTCCCTGGCGGGTTGTATAGCGCCGATATCGGCGTGCGGCGGCGCCTCGCTCCGGGCTTTATCCTCGAGGCCATGCTCGGCCTCGGGCATCAGGACTTCGCTTGGCGGCACCAGCAGCTCCGGCTCCGGCTCCGGCTCGGAGGGAGCGGGAATATCACTGGTTTCCAGCCTGTCTTGCGGCTCCCTCACCTCGGGATGAGGCTCATGCAGGGCAGCCTCTGCATCCTCTTCAGTCAGAGGACGCGCCTGATCGACAAACGAGGGCTGCCCATCCGCCATCCCGGGCATGGACCCGCAAGGCTCTGGTTCGGAAACCGCATCGGCAGACTCCGCTGCCGGCGCGGCTTCTGCGGTCTGAGCAGCAGTCGCTGCCGCGTCTACCGAATCCGAAGCCGAATCCTGCAGAGCCTCGGCCTTCTGCACATCGAAGCCGGGAACATCCGCGACATCCTGCTGCGGCCAAGCCGGCATCTGCTGTTCGCCGGCTTCCGTCTGCCGCACTTCCTGCTCGGCCGGCTTCTGCGGCGCATCAGCAGCTTCCGGCTGCAGCAGCTCGTCGGGCACGGACTGCAAATCCTGCGAGGCATCAAAGACGCTTTGGCACATCCCGCAGCGCACCCAGCCCTGCGAGATACGCAGCTGGTCGGCAACCACTTTGAAGCGGGTTCCACAGGAAGGGCAACGGGTGACTTGGCTCATCAAGATGTCATTGTAGGCAGCAACCACCCGCACACCTGCTGGCGGCGGGTCTGTCTCGCGATCAGGCCGCGCGCCGGGCGGTCATGAGAATCCAGCCGTCCTCGCTATCGGCCACCTCGAGCTTGAGATAAGGCGCATAAGCCTCTTTCAGCTCGTCGGCCTGGCGCTCCAGAATGCCGGCCAGCACCAGATGGCCACCGGCCTGCACACGGCCGCACAGCAGCGGCGCCAGCACCTTGAGCGGCGTGGCCAGAATATTGGCCAGCACGGTCTGGTACTCGCCGTCGGCCGCATCGGGCAGACCGGCCTTGACCTCCACATGGTTGGCGCTGCTGTTGTAGTTGGTCGACTCCACGGCAGCGGGATCGATGTCCACCGCATCCACATCGGTCGCGCCGAACTTGGCGGCACCAATGGCCAGGATGCCCGAGCCGCAGCCGTAGTCCAGCGTGCGTCCCAGCGTCGCCTGGGGCTGGCGCGCAATCCAGCGCAGGCACATGCGGGTGGTGGGATGGGTGCCGGTACCGAAAGCCAGACCGGGGTCCAGACGGATGCTGACCTTGGCCTGCTCGGGCAGCTCATGCCAGGTGGGCACGATCCAGAACTCGGGCGTGATGTCCACGGGCTCGAACTGCGACTGCGTCAGGCGCACCCAGTCCTGCTCGGGCACGGGCTTGACGGCCAGAATCTTGCAGCCTTCGAAAAAGTCCTGCGGCAGCAGCAGATCACGCGCCTCGGTAGCCGCAGCTTCGCTGGGATAGAGGGCGATCACGCGGCTGCGGTTCCAGCCCTCCTTGGGCGCGGGCATGCCGGGCTCGCCGAACAGCGCCTGCTCGGCCTCGGTCTGCGCATCGGCATCTTCGACGGACACGCTCAATGCATCGAGTGCATCCAGCGCTTCGCTAATGGTTTCGACCCGATCTTCGGGGCACAGCAGGCTCAGCTCGAACATGGCCATCCTTTCTAGCAACCGCGTCATTCATGTCAGGCCGGGGCCGAAGACGAGAACGCAAGTTGTACTTTCCTGAAAAACGAAAATGCTGGCCTCCGTTGCCAGAGGCCAGCATGGGAACTCAGAGCTGCAAGGCTCCTGATCTCATCGCTTGTTGGGCGTGCGATGCGTCAGCCACTCTTCCAGGTAGTGGATGTTGGTGCCGCCTTCCATGAACTTGGAGTCGACCATCAAATCCTGGTGCAGCGGGATATTGGTGTTGATGCCTTCCACCACGGTCTCCAGCAAGGCGGTACGCATGCGGGCCATGGCCTGCTCGCGGGTGTCGCCATAGGTAATGATCTTGCCGATCATGGAGTCGTAGTTGGGCGGCACGAAGTAGTTGTTGTACACATGGGTGTCCACACGCACGCCAGGGCCGCCGGGAGCATGCCACATGGAGATGCGACCGGGCGAGGGGATGAACTTGTACGGATCTTCCGCGTTCACGCGGCACTCGATGGCGTGGCCCTTGAACTCGATCTGGCGCTGCGTGAAAGGCATCTTCTCGCCGGCCGCGATCATGATCTGGGTGCGCACGATGTCGATGCCCGTGATCAGCTCGGTGATGGGATGCTCCACCTGCACGCGGGTGTTCATCTCGATGAAGTAGAACTCGCCGTTCTCGTACAGGAACTCGAAGGTACCCGCACCGCGATAGCCGATCTTCTTGCAGGCCGCGGCGCAGCGCTCGCCGATCTTCTCGATCAGACGGCGGGGAATGCCGGGAGCCGGAGCTTCCTCGATCACCTTCTGGTGGCGACGCTGCATGGAGCAGTCGCGCTCGCCCAGATACACGGCGTTCTTGTGCGTATCGGCCAGCACCTGGATTTCCACGTGACGTGGGTTCTGCAGGTACTTTTCCATGTAGACGGCAGGATTGCCGAAAGCAGCGCCGGCCTCGGCCTTGGTCATCTGCACGGCATTGATCAGTGCAGCTTCGGTGTGCACCACACGCATGCCGCGACCGCCGCCGCCGCCCGAGGCCTTGATGATCACGGGATAACCGATGGTCTTGGCAATGCGCTTGATGAGTGCGGGATCGTCGGGCAGTTCGCCGTCCGAGCCGGGCACGCAAGGCACGCCGGCCTTGATCATGGCTTGCTTGGCCGACACCTTGTCACCCATGGTGCGGATGTTCTCGGGCGTCGGGCCGATAAAGGTGAAACCGCTCTTTTCCACGCGCTCGGCAAAGTCGGCGTTCTCGGACAGGAAGCCGTAGCCGGGGTGGATGGCTTCCGCATCGGTCACCTCGGCAGCCGAAATGATGGCCGGCATGTTGAGATAGGACAGCGGGGAAGGAGCCGGACCGATACACACGGCCTCATCGGCCAGCTTGACGTACTTGGCATCACGGTCGGCTTCGGAATACACCATCACCGCCTTGATACCCAGCTCACGGCAAGCGCGCTGGATGCGCAGGGCGATCTCGCCCCGGTTGGCAACCAAAATTTTCTTAAACATGAAGTTCCTCGCAGCTTGGTGCCTGTGCCGCAGCACAGACCACTGCCAATGACTCAGTCGCGCAGCCAGTGGCTAGCGCACCTCGGCGCTGCAATGCGAACTGCATGCAACGCCTCATGATCTATCACTCGATCACGAACAGAGGCTGGCCGTATTCCACAGCCTGGCCGTTTTCACCCAGAACGCGAACGATGGTGCCGGTCTTGTCGGCTTCGATTTCGTTGAGGATCTTCATGGCTTCAACGATGCAGATCGTGTCGCCTTCCTTGACCTGGCTGCCCACATCCACAAAGGCCTTGGCGCCAGGGCTGGAGGCACGGTAGAAAGTACCGACCATGGGCGACTTGACCACGTGACCTTCTGCAACGGCCGGGGCGGCCACCGGCGTGGCGGCTGCGGCAGCCACGGGGGCGGCCATCATGGGAGCAGCTTGCACGGGGGCAGCGACGTATTGGTGGACCACACCTTCGCTCTTGACGATACGGACCTTGCCCTCTGCTTCGGTGATCTCCAGTTCCGACACATTCGATTCGGACACCAGATCAATAAGGGTCTTGAGTTTTCGCAAATCCATGGGAGCTCCAGCGACGTAATTCTAAACAGGGCGCGAATTTACCTCAAATTCGGCCTTCTGCGTGCATTGGCAGATATTTTTCACTAACGTCGCCATGGAATTTAGTTACCTACACTTTTCTGACGACAAGAGCAATGTTCGTTCGCTCTATTTGCTCCAATCTGTCAGATCTTCGCGGGAAAGCTCGCCTATTTTACGTTGTCGCACTTGCCCCTTGGCGTCAAAAAGAACCGTGAATGGCAGGCCCCCCTGCAAGTTACCGAGGCTACGGGTCAGCCCCAATCCCCCTTGCATGGCAATGGCTACCGGAAATTGCACGGGTTGGCGCTGCAAAAAACGCATCACTGCTTCGGATTTGTCGACCGCCAACCCCACGACCTGAATGCCTTTTGCGCCCTGCTGCGCCGCAAACTCGCTGAGCATGGGCAGCTCCTTGACACAGGGGGGACACCAGGTGGCCCAGAAGTTCACCAGCAGGGGACGGCCCTGTAAACCAGCCATGGCAAAAGGCTTGCCATCGGGAGTTTCAAACGTCTGACTCCATAGCTGTGCCTCGACGCCAGGGCCCATGGCCTGCGGCTGGCTGCGCCACCAGGCCACACCGGCACCCCCCCCGGCCGCCACTGCGGCCACCGCGCCGGTCAGCCACAGACGGCGCGAGCCATTGGTCGACTTGTTCTCAGGGGTGTTTTCACTCATCGCGGCTCTCCTGCAGCAGCTTGCGCAAGGCCTTGGCATCGCCACGCGGGCTGCGGCCATGGCTGTCGGGCTTCATGGCGCCGCGCATATCGTCATGGTCGTAGACCAACAGGTGCACGCCCACGGTTTCGTTGATCGGCTTGCACAGTGCGTGAACCGAAAGCGCCTCGACCGGCTTGCCCTGAAAGCCGGTGACCGTGCTCGGCTCGTACTGCACATGATTATTGATGAGCGCTATTTCGGCCGACTTGGGATCATCGCAGAACAGCTGCAGATAGATGTCCGACAGCCGCGTGGCCGTACCGCGCCAGACGGCTCCAGCCAGATGCGGGCGAAACTCCTGCAGCCTGTCCATCCAGACCAGGGCCAGCTCGCGCAGCGCCTGAAGCTCCTGCGGCTGCGTGTCGCCGCAGAACAGCTCTATATATTCGCGCACGGCCTCTTCAAGCTGGTCGTTATCGGGCAACGCCGAGCGGCCGGGCAGACCGAGCTGGCGCACGGCCCGCTGCTTGGCAGGACCCCATTCCAGGCCTTCCTCCACCACCAGACGAGCCGCTGCCTGAGCGATTTCAGCAGTCACGTTATCCAAACTCATAGCGCCATTTCATCACGCCCACCGCAGCAAGCGCAGCAGGTCATTTACGCATTGTGACCCAGATGAATGACCGCACTTTGACCTGGCCCGTAGAGGCCAATGTTTTGATAGCTGCTGGCACCCTCTTTGTATGGAACTGAAAGTAAAAACACATTTAGATCTATATAGATCATGCGCAACAAGCTATCAATTTGATAAGAAAGGTTACCGCCAGTACCCAGGCGGGTCATGGCTCGCCGCCAGGTCATGTCGGCAAACGTAGAATCCCCGGCCATGCACATACATATTCTGGGCATTTGCGGCACCTTCATGGGAGGCCTGGCCGCCTTGGCACGAGAAGCCGGTCACAAGGTGACGGGCTGCGATTCCGGCGTTTACCCGCCGATGAGCGATCAGCTGCGCCAACTGGGCATCGAGCTGATCGAGGGCTATGGCGCCGACCAGATCGCGCTCAAGCCCGATATGTATGTGGTCGGCAACGTGGTCAGCCGCAAGCGCCTGGCCGATGGCTCGCCCAAGTTTGCGCTGATGGAAGCGATTCTGGACACCGGCGCCGCCTATACCAGCGGTCCGCAATGGCTGGCCGAGCATGTGCTGCACGGTCGCCATGTGCTGGCCGTGGCCGGCACCCACGGCAAGACCACCACCACCTCCATGCTGACCTGGGTGCTGGAGTGCGCGGGTCTGCAGCCCGGTTTTCTGGTCGGCGGCGTGCCGCTGGACTTCGGCGTCTCCGCCCGCCTCGGCGCTGCCAGACGCCCCGTCACCGGCCCCGGCCCCGTGGGCGATCAGCCCGTGTTCGTGATCGAGGCCGATGAATACGACACCGCATTCTTCGACAAGCGCAGCAAGTTCGTGCACTACCGCCCTCGTACGGCCGTACTCAACAACCTGGAGTTCGATCACGCCGACATCTTCGACGATCTGGCTGCCATCGAGCGCCAGTTCCACCATCTGGTGCGCACCGTGCCATCGACCGGTCGCGTGGTGAGCAATGGTCTGGAAGAAAGCCTGAGCCGCGTGCTGGCCCAGGGCTGCTGGAGCGAAGTGCGCAGCTTTGGCGCAACTGTCAGCGATTTCAGTGCCGATGGCGATCCCGGCGACTTTGCCGTGCTGCAGCGTGGCCAAAAAGTGGCGCAGCTGCGCTGGAGCCTGACCGGCGTGCACAACCAGCTCAATGCGCTGGCCGCCATCGCCGCCGCCGACCATCTGGGCGTCAGCGCCGAACTGGCCTGCGAAGCCCTGTCGCGCTTTCAGAACGTCAAGCGCCGCATGGAGCTGCGCGGCACCGTCAACGGCATCGATGTCTATGACGACTTCGCGCACCACCCCACAGCCATCCGCACCACCCTGGACGGCCTGCGCCGCAAGCTGGGTGCACAGGCCCGCATCCTGGCGGTGTTCGAGCCACGCAGCAACACCATGAAGCTGGGCACCATGAAAAGCCAGCTGCCCTGGTCGCTGGAAAGCGCCGATCTGGTCTTCTGCCACACGGCGGGCCTGGACTGGGATGCCGCCGAAGCGCTGGAATCCATGGGCGTAGGCCCCAGCCAGCGCGCTCAGGTCGCCGGAGATATCGAGACCCTGATAGCGCAGATCACCGCGGTCGCACGCCCCGGCGACCATATCGTCTGCATGAGCAACGGCGGCTTTGGCGGCATCCACGCCAAGCTGCTGCAAGCGCTGAAATAAGCCCGGATAAAAGCCAATGCCCGCTCTACGCGGGCATTTTTCATTGCTCGGGCACAGACCAGGCCAGAGACGCCAAGCAAGTGCCGCCCCGCAGCAAAGGCGTCGTCCCCCGGGAGGGGAAGCCGCAAAGCGGCTCAGGGGGATCAGTAACTAATCGACATCGCCGGCACATCCACCCGGATCAGGGGCTTGGCCAGCACGGCATGGGCAGCCAGGGCATAGCTGTTGCGCCAGTCCTGGTTGTCAAACAGCTCGGGACGGTTGCGCGCCTCACGCGCCACCACCACCAGCTTGTCGGCCAGCAACACCTTGCCGGTAGCCCGCAAAGGCTCGCATTCGAGCGAGACAAACTGCTGGTCCAGCCAGCGTCGGCCTTCGTCCGAACTCACAGGGGACAGCGACTGGGTATCGACCCGGTATTCACGGTCGCCATCCAAAACCACGATTACTTCACTACGCATAAATCTCCTCTGACCTGGTGACTCTTGCACCATTCGTTGTCGTGGCCACAGCTTAATGTGTGGCCGCGGTGCTGAAGACGCTGCAAGCTGACGGCTTGCAAACAGCTGCGGCAACCCATGCAAGGCCTGAAAGCGTGCCTCAAGCATCACAGTGGTTACGGGAACATGGTGTGCAAAGCAATGCAAAACACAGTAAATTTCATAGCATTACTCACATACTTGGCATCAATATAAGGGCAAAACTATCTTTTTCAAGTGCTCTTGCGACCTCGTAACTCGCTGGTTATCTCCAGGCCGGTCGCTATCTTGAAAACACGATGAGAGGACTCAGATATTGGGCAGCTCTTTGACGAATGCCAGTTTGCAAGGCCGTTGCAATGCCTTCAGGAACCCTCACCATGACCGCTGAAAACATCCATCAAGAAATACGCGAGCATCTGCTGCAGCTGGAGGCCGAACTTCAAGTCCAGAAGCTCTGGTCTGCCGTTGCCCCGGACCCCAAGGCACTGGAATCCACCACGCCCTTCATGTACGACACGCTCAAGCTGCACGAATGGCTGCAGTGGGTGTTCATCCCGCGACTGCGCGCCGTGATCGATGCCAAGGGCAGCCTGCCCCACCAAAGCCATGTCTATCCGCTGGCCGATCACGAGTGGCAGCAGCGCACCGACTTTGACAAGCAGCATCTGCTGCGCCTTCTCAACCGCATCGATGCCACGCTCAACGGCTGCGATATGACACCTGAGCCGGGACCGGACACCAAGCACTGAGCCTCCAGACAGTCCGCTCCATTCCATCTCGAAAGGCAAACAGGCCACAGGGAACACTCCCTGTGGTCTGTGTCGTTTATGCCCGTTCTGTCGATCAGGCCGGTACTTCAGCTTCCTGCTTGCAGGCTGCCGCCGCCGCTCGGCGCTGGCCCACGGCCTGCGACAGCTCCTGCAGCGTTGCCAGGGAATCGTCCCAGCCCAGGCAGGCATCGGTAATGCTCTGGCCGTAGGTCAGATCGCAGACCTCGTCCTTGCCGGGAGTGAACTTCTGGGCACCGCCGACCAGATGACCTTCGACCATCACGCCGAACACGCTGCTGGAGCCACCGGCGATCTGCGCCGCGATATCGCGGGCCACATCCTTCTGGCGCTCATGCTGCTTGTTGCTGTTGGCATGGCTGCAGTCCACCATCAGCGAAGGCGTGAGGCCTGCTGCCTCCAGATCCCGGCAGGCCGCCGCCACATGCTCGGCATCGTAGTTGGGGGTCTTGCCGCCGCGCAGAATCACGTGGCAGTCCTGGTTGCCTCCCGTGTGCACGATGGCGACCTGGCCGTTCTTGTGCACCGACAGGAAGTGGTGACCGCGGCTGGCCGACTGAATCGCATCGGTGGCAATGCGGATATTGCCGTCAGTGCCGTTCTTGAAGCCGATCGGCGCCGAGATGCCCGAGGCCAGTTCACGGTGCACCTGGCTTTCCGTGGTGCGGGCACCGATGGCACCCCAGCTGATCAGATCGCCGATGTACTGGGGCGAGATCACGTCCAGGAACTCGCTGGCCGCAGGCACACCCAGGCGGTTGATGTCGATCAGCAACTGGCGCGCGATGCGCAGGCCTTCGTCGATGCGGTAGCTCTGATCCAGGTAGGGGTCGTTGATCAGTCCCTTCCAGCCCACGGTGGTGCGGGGCTTCTCGAAGTAGACGCGCATCACCACTTCCAGCGTGTCCTTGTACTGCTCGCGCACGACGGCCAGGCGGCGGGCGTAGTCCAGGGCAGCGGCCGGATCGTGAATCGAGCAAGGACCGACGATGACCAGCAGACGGTCATCCTGCGCACGCATGATGTTGTGGATGCTGCGGCGGGTGTCGCTGATCAGCGTTTCCACGGCGGTGCCGCGAATGGGGAAGAAGCGGATGAGGTGCTCTGGAGGAGGTAACACTGTGATTTCCTTGATACGTGCGTCGTCGGTCTGGCCTGTCTTGGGAGAGCCGGCGCGATACCAGGAATCGGTGGATGAAGTGTTCAGAGCAGTCATGGCTATCTTTCGTGAGGTGTTTGATCGTTGAAAACCGGGGGTGCTGAAACGTAGGGGTGAAAAAAAACCGCCGGGCTTTGCAGCTTCGGCGGTTCTTTGGGAGGTGTTTGCAGGGTGCGCGCGTTTACCTCTCAGCCGCCGGGGGCGAGAACCAAAAGTAAAAGAAATAAGCGCGTTGCGTTTGCATGTCTTTCAATGTAGCACAGCTCTTTTGCATTGCAACATCCGCGGCCGGCGCGACAGTTCTGTCAAAAACAGGTTTCCCCTCTGACATGGCGCATTTTTCACAATTTTCTTTCATGCAGTTTTTTTGTGTTTTTTCTATTTTTTCAGAATTTTATTGATATAAATTTCCATATACCCATATTGAATGCAATTTTTCAGCGAATCGACAATATTTGCGCTCAGACATCAAAACACCCTTGAAAGACCCTGCTGGCAGGCGATTGCCGCTCTCGGAAACGACAAGACCCCGGTCTGCCATGCAGAGCGGGGTCTTGCTTTCGGCGGGAAGACCCGCCGGGGGGGAATCTCCGTCAGGCCGTGCCGCCGACCGTCAGGCCGTCGATGCGCAGCGTGGGCTGGCCCACGCCCACAGGCACGCTTTGACCTTCCTTGCCGCAGGTGCCCACGCCCGAGTCCAGGCGCATGTCGTTGCCTATCATGCTGATGTGCTTGAGTGACTCCGGGCCGCTGCCGATGATGGTCGCTCCCTTGACGGGGTACTGGATCTTGCCGTTTTCCACCCAGTAGGCTTCGCTGGCGGAGAACACGAACTTGCCGCTGGTGATGTCCACCTGACCGCCGCCGAAGTTGGTGGCGTACAAGCCCTTCTTGATGGAGCCGATGATCTCCTGCGGATCCTTGTCGCCACCCAGCATATAGGTGTTGGTCATGCGTGGCATGGGGATGTGGGCGTAGCTTTCGCGACGGCCATTGCCCGTGGGCTTGACGCCCATCAGGCGCGCATTCATCGAGTCCTGGATATAGCCCTTGAGAATACCGTCCTCGATCAGCACATTGCTCTGGCTGACATGGCCTTCGTCGTCCACGTTCAAGGAGCCGCGGCGATCGGCAATCGTGCCGTCGTCCAGCACGGTCACGCCCTTGGCGGCCACGCGCTGACCGATGCGACCGCTGAAGGCGCTGGAGCCCTTGCGGTTGAAGTCGCCTTCCAGGCCGTGGCCCACGGCCTCGTGGAACAGCACGCCGGGCCAGCCCGAGCCCAGCACCACCGTCATCACGCCTGCCGGTGCGGGACGCGACTCGAGGTTGACCAGGGCCGCGTGCACGGCCTCGTCCACATACTGGCTGATCTGTTCGTCGCTGAAATAGGCCAGACCGAAGCGACCGCCACCGCCGGAGGAGCCCACCTCGCGGCGGCCCTTCTGCTCGGCGATCACCGTCACCGACAGGCGCACCAGCGGACGCACGTCGGCCGCCAGCGTGCCGTCCGCGCGGGCCACCAGCACCACATCGTATTCACTCGCAAGGCCGGCCATGACCTGCACCACGCGCGGATCCTTGGCGCGGGCCAGCTTTTCCACCTTGCCCAGCAGTTCGACCTTGGCCGTGCTGTCCAGCGTGCTGATAGGGTCCAGCTCAGGATACAGGGAGCGGCTTTGCGCAATCTTCTGAGCCCCTGCCTTGACGCGGCGCGTCTGGGTCGCGCTGGAGATGGAGCGCACGGTGCGTGCAGCATCCAGCAGCGAGGCTTCGGAAATGTCGTCGGAATAGGCAAACGCCGTCTTCTCGCCGCTGACCGCGCGAACACCGACGCCCTGATCGATGGAGAAGGAGCCGGTCTTGACGATGCCTTCTTCCAGACTCCAGCCTTCGGCGCGGGTGTACTGGAAGTAGAGATCGGCATCATCCACCTGGTGCGAGCGAATTTCGGCAAGCGCGCGCGCAAGATGGGTTTCGTCCAGGCCGAATGGCTCAAGCAGCAACTGACGGGCCGTGGCCAAGCGTTCGATGGTGGGTTCGCGGGAAATCATGAGAGCATTGTAGAGATAGCTGCAAGTCCTGACTTGTCTCGGGCTGCGCATAAAAAAGAGCGGAATGCTGCCCCACCAGGCTGAACAACATTCCGCTCCATTCACTTAGCTTCTCACTTGCCGGGTTCCGCCCTGCCCGCTTTGCATGGCAGAACCCCACCTGGGTCTTTGCCGCTCCCGCTTGATCGGTCTTTTGACCCCCAGAACCGTTTGTAAACGCTGTTTACAGTCCAGGCAAGGCCCTGGGCGGAACTACTGACATTTTTCAACGATCTAAGCCCACCGCCCCGCTGCGCAATTTTCCATAAAACCATTACTCAAAGCTTGCAAAGCATGAGATAGCAGCTCTTTTTTTAAGAGCACAGCAGCCCAATCACGGGTCTTCACGCATGGGGAATATGCCCATCACCGCCGGGCAGTTGCCGCTGTGCCCGCGACACCGACATCAAAACGCCCAGCGCGAGCCCCAGCGTGACCATGGCCGTGCCGCCATAGCTGATGAAAGGCAGGGGCACACCCACCACCGGCAGGATGCCGCTGACCATGCCCATGTTCACGAACGCATAGGTGAAAAAGATCATGGCCACGGCAGCCGCCATCAGCCGGCCGAACAGCGAGTTGGCGTTCATGGAAATGGCCAGCCCGCGCCAGACCAGCAGCAAGAAGCCGACGATGATGAACAGATTGCCTATCAGGCCGAACTCTTCGGAATAGGCGGCAAAGATGAAGTCGGTGGTGCGCTCGGGAATGAATTCCAGGTGGGTCTGCGTGCCGGCCATGAACCCCTTGCCCCAGACGCCGCCTGAACCGATGGCGATCATGCCCTGAATGATGTGGAATCCCTTGCCCAGCGGATCGCGCGTGGGATCCAGCAGGGTGCAGACGCGTGTGCGCTGATAGTCATGCAGAAAATACCAGCTCACGCCATCGGCGCAGAGCTGAGGCTCGAACCAGACGATGAGGAAAATGCCGACCACGGCCAGCAGCACGGGCGGCACGATGAGCTTCCAGGGCAGGCCGGCAAAAAAGATCACGGACAGGCCGGCAGCCATCACCAGCAGCGAGGTGCCCAGATCGGGCTGCTTCATGATCAGGCCCACGGGCACCATCAGCAGCACAAAGGCGATGACAAAGTCCGAGGCGCGCAGATTGCCCTCGCGGCGCTGGAACCACCAGGCCAGCATCAGCGGCGTGGCGATCTTCAAAAGCTCCGAGGGCTGAATCACCACCCCCACGTTCACCCAGCGTGTGGCCCCCTTCTTGGTGATGCCGAACAAGGCCACCGCCACCAGCAGCACCACGCCCAGGGTGTACAGCGGCACAGCCACCTTCATCAATTGCTGGGGGGATATCTGGGCCAGCACGAACAGCAGACCCGCCGCAATCAGCATATTGCGTCCATGATCCACAAAGCGCGTGCCGTGATCGAAACCCGCCGAATACATGGCCAGCAGCCCCGCACCCGCCAGCATGGCGATGAAGAGAAGCAACAGGAAGTCAAAGCCGCGAAACAGCGGAACAATGCGTTGCAGCAGCGAGGGCTTATCGAATTCGATGGCGGACATGGGCCGCAATTATCGGGGGAGCCGGCTGCCGTGCAGTCTGCAGGGTTGAGCTTTGCTGACGGCTCAGCACTGCCTGACCCCATTCACCCTGTCATAGGCCTTGCCCCCCTGATAGTCTTGAGGCAGACAGTCCACAATGGCCGGGACCAAAGCGCATTCACAAGAGGAGATTGCCACCATGACAACCACCCACCTGCTGTACCTGCACGGCTTTCGCTCCTCCCCCCAGTCCAACAAGGCACGCATCATGGCGGACTATGTGGGCGCCAGGCATTCCAAGGTACGCTGGTGGTGCCCGCAGCTACCGCCCTCGCCGCGCGAAGCGGCAGCCGTGATCGTCGAGGGCATCGCCAACTGGCCGCGCCAGAACATGGCCGTCATGGGCTCGTCGCTAGGCGGCTACTACGCCAGCTGGGTGGCCCAGCTGGCGCGCTGCAAGAGCGTGATGATCAATCCCGCCGTAAACCCGGCCCGCGACCTGGAAAAATACATCGGCGAGCAGTCCAGCTGGCATGACCCCGAGGAAACCTTCTTCTTTCGCCCCGAATACATAGAGGAACTGCGCCAGCTCGACACCCGCGCCATGACGCCGGCAGCGCCCGAGATGGTGTTGATCGCCCAGGGCGACGAGGTGCTGGACTGGAACGAAATGAGCGAGCGCTACCCTCACGCGCTGCAACTGGTGCAGGAAGGCGGCGACCATGCCCTGAGCAACTTTGCCGAGTATCTGGACCGGATCGACGAGTTTCTGGCCCTGGCCTGATCCCCTTCTGGCCGCCATGCGCCGCCCTCCCGGCAGCAGCTGCCACACTGCAGATCGCCGCTTTGTTCGCAGCGCCGCCTTGGATATTGACCGATCTCAAGCATGAACTGAATCACTTCCGAGCGCCAAATGTTCGGCTCGTGGGAAAATGCGCGGTTATGCACGCACTGTTTGAAGAAGCCGGCAAATTTCTGGCCGGGCGCATCCTCTCCGAAGCCGAATCCTCGGCCCAAGTCGAACTGGACTCGGGCAAGCGGGTCAAGGTCAAGGCCGCCAATATCCTGCTCAAATTCGAGAAGCCGGCGCCTGCCGAGCTGATCGCTCAGGGCCAGGCCCAGGCCGCCGAGATCGATCTGGATCTGGCCTGGGAATTTGCGCCCGAGGAAGAGTTCGGCTTTGCCGACCTGGCGCGTGATTATTTTTCCGAATCCGCGACGCTGGCCCAGCAGGCCGGCGCGCTGTTCCGGCTGTACGACGCACCGCATTATTTCCGTCGTGCAGGCAAGGGCCGCTTCAAGAAGGCCCCTGCGGAAATCCTGCAGCAAGCCCTGGCTGCCATCGAGAAGAAAAAGCAGATCCAGGCGCAGATCGATACCTGGGCCGAGGAGCTGGGCCGCTGCGAGTGCCCGCAGGCGATTCGCGAGCAGCTCTACAAGATTCTGTTCAAGCCCGACAAGAACGCTCCCGAATACAAGGCCGTGGTCGACGCCAGCCGCGCCACCAAGCTGGCCCCGCTGGAGCTGCTGCACCGCGCAGGCGCCATCGACTCTTCCTACCAGTTCCACTGGAAGCGCTTCCTGTTCGACAACTTCCCCAAGGGCACGGGCTTCCCCGCCGTGCAGGCTCCCCAGCCGCCGGCCGATCTGCCCGTGGCCAATGTGCAGGCTTTCTCCATCGACGACTCGGCCACCACCGAAATCGACGATGCGCTGTCCGTCACGGGCCTGGGCACGGGCACCGTCACCGTGGGCATCCACATTGCCGCTCCCGGTCTGGCCATCACGCCCGGCGGCGAGCTCGACAAGCTGGGCCGCGCCCGCCTGTCCACGGTCTACATGCCCGGCTACAAGATCACCATGCTGCCCGACGACGTGGTGCATATCTACACGCTGGACGAGGGCCGCTCCAACCCAGCGGTCTCGCTCTATGTGCAGATCAACGAGGAAACGCTGGAGACCGTCTCCAGCGAAACCCGTCTCGAGCGCGTGCCCGTGGAAGTCAACTTCCGCTACGACAAACTCGATCACATCGTCACCGAGGAATGGCTGACCGACTCCTCAATCCAGGTTGAAAACACGCCTGACTCCTTGCAGGGAAAGCGCAAGGAGCTCACCTTTTTGCAGCGCTGGTCCAAATTCCTCAAGGCCAATCGCGAAGTGGTGCGCGGCAAGCCCGAGAACTTCAACCGCCCGGACTACAACTTCCGCCTCGTCGGCAACGACGGCGCCGAGCCCAACGGCAGCGAGCAGGTGCAGATCACCGTGCGCAAGCGCGGCGCACCGCTGGACCTGATCGTGGCCGAGGCCGCCATCGTGGCCAACAGCACCTGGGGCCTGATGCTGGCCGAGCACGGTGTGCCCGGCATCTACCGCAGCCAGGCCAGCCTGGCACCCGGCGTCAAGGTGCGCATGAGCACCAAGGCCTTGCCGCATGCAGGCATAGGCGTGAAGGCCTACTCCTGGGCCACCTCCCCGCTGCGCCGCTATGTGGATCTGGTCAATCAGTGGCAGATCATTGCCTGTGCCCGCCACGGCAAGACGGCGGCCCTGGCCGCCCCGTTCAAGCCCAAGGATGCCGAGCTGTTCGGCATCATCAGCAGCTTTGACGGCGCCTACAGCGCCTACAACGGCTATCAGGCCGGCATGGAGCGCTTCTGGACGCTCAAGTATCTGGAGCAGAACGGCATTACCGAGCTCACGGCCAGCGTCTTCAAGGAAGGCCCCAACGGCTCCTTCCTGGTGCGCGCCGACAATCTGCCGCTGGTGCTGCCCGTGCTGGGTGCGCAGAATCTCCCGCGCGCAGCCCATGTACGCGTCAGGCTCGGCGAGATCGACGAGATCTCGCTGGACATCTCGGGCACGCTGATCGAGCGCCTGGATGCAGATGCCGAGGCCGGGAACGACAGCGAGGACAGCGGCGAGGACGATGACGACACCGTGGCCGGCCCCATCTCCATTGCGGTGGACATGAACGACGCCGATCCCGCTGCAGACCAGCCAAAGTCCTGATCTCCACACCTCATCGCCCTGACGCTGCCGTGAAACTGCCCACCTCTCTTCAACGACTGAGCACGCTGCAGCTGGCGCTGGGCGTGTCCATCGCCGTCCATGCCGTGTTGCTGACCATCCGGTTCGTGGATCCGGAAAGCTTCGAGCGCGTGTTTCAGGACACACCGCTGGAAGTGATTCTGGTCAACGCCCGCGCCAACGAGGTGCCGGACAAGGCGCAGGCCATCGCCCAGACCTCGCTGGCCGGAGGCGGCGATGCGGACCAGGGCCGGGCCACCAGCCCCATGCCCTACTCGGCCCTGACGGCCGTGGGCGACGACTTCGAGGAAAAGCAGCGCCAGCTCGATGCCATGCAGGAGCAGCAGCACCAGCTGCTGACGCAGCTGCGCCAGCAGGTGGCCGCGCTGCCACCCATCGATCCTCGCCTGAGCGCCGACAACAAGGCCCTGGAAGCCCAGGAAGAAAAGCGCCTGCAGCTCATCAAGCTGCTGGCCGAGATTGAAAAGCGCATCAACGAAGAAAACGCGCGGCCCAAGAAGCGCTATATCAGCCCAGCCACCAAGGAGGCCGTCTACGCCGTCTACTACGACGCGCTGCGCCGCAAGGTGGAAGACAAAGGCACGGAAAACTTTCCCGAAAACAAGGGCAAGAAGCTGTATGGCGAGCTGGTCATGATCCTGACCGTGAACCATGACGGCCGCGTGCTCTCCACCGAGGTCGTGCAGGGTTCGGGCAACCGCATGCTCGATACCCGTGCCGAGGCCATCGCCCGGGCCGCCGGCCCCTACGGCCACTTCGGCCCGGCCATGCGCACCAAGGCCGATCAGATCGCCGTCGTCTCGCGCTTCAGGTTCACACGCGAGCAGACACTGGAAACAGACATAAGGTGACCCCCTGTACCCCCTTCGACTTCTTTCCCCGCTCTCGCGCGGGGAGCGCAGCCAGTGCGCCGGGACGGCTCTTACACGGCTGCCTTGGCTTAGACTGCGTCGGTTTCGCAGGCCACTGACCCCAAGCGCACCCAACTCTGTTGAGCGATTTCTTTCAGCCTTTGTATGACAAATACGCTTGATGCCTACTGCGTCATGGGCAACCCCGTTGCCCATAGCCGCTCCCCCTGGATCCATGCCCGCTTTGCCGAGCTGACCGGCCAGCCCGTCAGCTACGAGCGCGCCCTGGTGCCGCTGGATGGCTTTGCCGATTTTGTGCGCGAGTTTGCCGCGCGCGGCGGCAAGGGCTGCAATGTGACCGTTCCCTTCAAGCTGCAGGCAGCCGAGCTGGCCACCAGCGCCAGCGAACGCGTGCGTCTGGCCGGTGCCGCCAATACCCTGGTATTCGGCAGCAACGGCATTCATGCCGACAACACCGACGGTCTGGGCATCGTGGCCGACATCACCCGCAATGCCGGCGTGCCCATCACCGGGCGCAATGTGCTGCTGCTGGGTGCGGGTGGCGCAGCAGCCGGGGCACTCGGTTCGCTGATCGAGCAACAGCCGCAGCGCATCGTCGTCACCAACCGCACACAGGCCAAGGCCGTGGCGCTGATTGAGCAGCACGCGGCCATTGCCGCACTACATAAAGTAGAGCTGGCAGCACTTGAAAGACAAGTGCTTGAAACCGATTTGACCCAGAATTTCGACATCGTCATCAACGCCACGGCCAGCAGCCTGGCCGGGGCTGATGTGCCCGCCCCCGCCAGCGTTCTGCACGCACGCAGTCTGGCCTACGACATGATGTACGGCCCCGCCGCCCAGAATTTTCTGGACTGGGCCGGCAGCCATGGCGCGCTGGCGCGTGATGGCCTGGGCATGCTGGTGGAGCAGGCCGCCGAGTCCTTTACGCTCTGGCGCGGCGTGCGTCCGCCGTCGGCACAAGTCTTGGCCGAGCTGCGCGCTATGCTGCACGCCGAAGCCACGCCACCATGAAAGCTCTCGGCCGACTGCTATTGCTGGTGCTTTGCGCCACCTTGCTGCTGCAATTGTTTTTTGTGGCACGCATCGCAGTCATGGCCTGGCTGGATCCGGACTCCACCAGCTATCAGCGCTCCGAAGCCTGGCAGCTTGCGCACAGCAGCGAGGGCCTGCGCTGGCGCCAGCAATGGGTGAACTACGACCAGATCTCCGGCAACCTCAAGCGTGCGGTGATTGCCTCCGAGGACGCCGGCTTCATGGAGCATCATGGCGTGGAATGGGATGCTGTTCAGAAGGCCTGGCAGCGCAATGCCAAAGCCGAGGCCAGAGCCGCCGGAAGCCACAGCAAGCCCGCCAAGATCTATGGCGGCTCCACCATCACCCAGCAGTTGGCCAAGAACCTGCTGCTGTCGGGCGAGCGCAACTTTCTGCGCAAGGGCCAGGAGCTGGTGCTGGCGCAATTGCTGGAGCTGATGCTGAGCAAGCAGCGCATTCTTGAGATCTACCTCAACAATGTGGAATGGGGCCAGGGCGTGTTCGGTGCCGAAGCCGCCGCACGGCACTACTTCCGCAAGAGTGCGGCCCAGCTCAATGCAGCTGAGGCGGCCAGACTGGCCGCCATGCTTCCGGCGCCCAAGCGCTTCGAGAAAATGCCGCAATCGCGTTATCTGGCGCAGCGCAGCCGCACAATTGCACGCTATATACCGATGGTGACAGCCCCCTGAGGCGCTTCGCCTGGGCGGCCCGTGCCTTCGGCAGCATCGCCACGAGGCGGCTCTTGCTTGCTGCCACCCGCATGGAGCGTGAGGGTTTTGTACGTGGATAATCGACAGCCATGCGAATTCTCGGAATCGACCCAGGCCTGCAGACCACGGGTTTTGGCGTCATCGACATGGACGGTCAACGGCTGTCCTATGTGGCCAGCGGCACCATACGCACCAACAAGATGGAACTCGGCGACCTGCCGGGCCGTCTCAAGGTGCTGTTTGACGGCATCTCCGAAGTCGCCTCGCGCTACCAGCCCGAGGTGGCTGCCGTGGAAATCGTCTTCGTCAACGTCAACCCACAGTCCACGCTGCTGCTGGGCCAGGCCCGAGGCGCGGCGCTGACGGCCCTGGTCAACGCCAATCTCGCGGTTTCCGAGTACACCGCACTGCAGATGAAAAAAGCCGTGACCGGCCATGGTCGCGCGGCCAAGAATCAGATTCAGGAAATGGTCAAGCGCCTGCTGCAGCTGCCCGGCCTGCCCGGCACCGATGCCGCCGATGCGCTGGGACTGGCCATCACCCATGCCCATGCGGCGGCCGCCATGGGACTGATGGCCAAAGCCACCGATCTGCGCCGCAAGCAACATGCCATGTACCGGGGTGGACGGGTTTATTGAGCCAGTGCGGACCTGAGCCTGATCCACTGCGCGATCCTGGGAAACACATCGGATTGCGCATTGCCGGACATCAGCAACCGACTGTGGCTATAGTCCTCCGCAAAGCCAGCAGCCCTGCCACACAGCACAAACTCCACATCTGCCCCACCGAAGGTCCTGGCCAGGGCTTCGCAGCCCCGCCAGGGAGCGATCACACGGTCCGCAGATCCTGCAAGTGCCAGAACGGGAATCCGAACCTGGGCCAGGCTGCTCGGGTAATCCATGCCGTCCTTGCCGACAAAGCTGCGGCGCAGGTTCCAATGGCACCACTGTCGCATCAGGCGGGCGCTTTCCCTCTCGGGCCCCACCATGGAGCTTGCGGCCAGCCATTGCCTACGGCCTATCCAGGCCCTGTACCCGTGGATTGCGATCCGCGCTGAAAAGGTGGCAGCTGCATGGGTCGTCTGGGCGGCCAGCAACACGAGACCGGCCAGATGCGCCTGCGCATGCTCGGGCTGGCGCGCTGCCCAGATGGCCGCGGCAATGCCTCCACCACTATGCCCGATGAATACCATGGACCGACCTTGCTCCTGGCGGAGAATCTCTTGAAGAGCGCTGTCAACATCCTGCTCGGCCACGGTTTCAAGGTCGTAATCGTGGCTGACTGACTGATTCAGTCCATGTCCTCGCCAATCGAAAAGCCAGACGCCAAAACCCTGCGCGGCGAGGAATCGACCCAGCCTCTGGCATGAAGAGGCGCTGGAAAACGTGCCGTGCGTCAAGACCACCACAGCCCCCCCCTGCGGGGCCGATGCGTGTCAGCACGATGGAATGCCCATCCCTGGTCGGCACCTCGACTCTTCGCATATAAAGTCAACCCTCCGTGATCCGCTCCGGGTCTGCATTGCAGTGCGTCCGCAGAATGTTCGGCCAGATTCTGGAGATGGTCAATTGCATGACCCAAACTGAGCCTGCTTTACAGGACTTCCATACAAAACAGCCGCGGCAGGCCACGACTTTTCGAGGGGTGTCAGTGCTTAGTAATTGCCCAGCACCATGGAGGCAATCACACCGGTGGCAATGGCGACCAGCAGATAGTCGCCGCCGTTCTGGATCCAGTGATAGCCGCGCGGCGGGGCCGACAGGCGGTGGCCGCGCCAGTCATTCACCACATAGTGCTGGCTGCGGTATTGGGGCGGCACGCGGCTGCCCTTGTACCAGTTATGGTCGGGACCGCCGCCACGGCGGCCGTTGTCGTGGCGCTCGGCACGTCGGTCGTCGCGCCGGTCATAGCGCTGCTCATGCCGGCCACGGTCATCATGACGACCGCCATGGCGCATGTCCTGCGGCCCATGACCGTTGCCACGGCCCGGAGGTGGGCCGGGCTGCGCCTGTACGGCCAGACTGCCCAGACCCAGACAGGCGGCAACCGAGGCGGAAAGAATGCGGGTAGTCAAACGGGACATGGATACTCCTTTGTCGAATCGTTTCGGTCAACAAGCGGTGCGGCACGCCATGGCGACCGCAGGCGTTCCATCTTCGCCCCATTTCGGCAGTGCCTGACGTGAGCAAATGCCGATTTACCACTTTTTGCCGGACGTTTACAAAGCAGAAACCAATGCAACGCCTGTCCGGCTTGCGCAAGCAGCTATCAAAATGAATAGCTTCTCAGACAATGCGCCCCACCAGCATCACGGCAAAAAAGGCCAGACCGGCGATCACCGTCCACTTGAACAGCAGGAAACCCAGACGCTTGTACTGGGCCTTGCCGGTTCCCAGATAGAAGGCAAAGCTCAGCGCCGAAGCCAGAATCAGCAGGCTGGCCAGCCAGCGAAAGATCAGCATGGAGCTCCTGCTCACCAGGCCTGGGCAGGCATGGCAAAGCCCTGAGGAGCCTGGCGCTCGCTCTCGAAGGTCACCATCTCCCAGGTCTCGGGCTGCGCCACCATGGCGCGCAGCAGCTTGTTGTTGAGGCCGTGGCCCGAACGAAAGGCACTGTAGGCTCCGAGAATGGGCCTGCCGATCAGATACAGATCGCCGATCGCATCGAGGATCTTGTGCTTGGCAAACTCGTCGTCATAGCGCAGACCGTCGCTGTTCAGGACCTTGTAGTCATCCATGACGATGGCGTTGTCCAGCCCGCCGCCCAGTGCCAGGCCGTTGTTGCGCAGCATTTCCACATCCTTGGTGAAGCCGAAGGTGCGCGCGCGGGCGATATCGCGTGTGTAGTTGTCCAGACCCATGTCGAACTCCACGCACTGCCCCGTGGAGTCCACGGCGGGGTGAGCGAAGTCGATCTCGAAGCGCAGCTTGAAGCCATGGTAGGGATCAAAGCGCGCCCATTTGAGGTTATGGCCTTCGCCTTCGCGCACCTCGATCGGGCTCTTGATACGGATGAAGCGCTTGGGGGCCTTTTGCAGCTCGATTCCGGCGCTTTGCAGCAGGAACACGAACGAGGACGAGGAGCCATCGAGGATCGGCACCTCTTCGGCCGTGATGTCCACATAGAGGTTGTCGATTCCCAGGCCGGCGATGGCCGACATCAGGTGCTCGACCGTATGCACCTTGGCACCGCCGCTGCCGATGGTGGAGGCCATGCGCGTATCGGTCACGGCCTCGGCGGAAATGGGGATATCCACAGGCTCGGGCAAGTCCACGCGACGGAACACGATGCCGGTATCAGGCTGGGCAGGGCGCAGCGTCAACTCGACACGCTGGCCGCTGTGCAGGCCCACGCCTACGGCACGGGAAATGGTCTTGATGGTACGTTGCTGAAGCATCTCTGTATTTTAAATGGGACAACCCCGAGCCGGCTTACACCAACCCAGGGTTGTCTTAATCGCTGCGATACAGCGAACTGATGGGCCTTCAGTCCTTAACGAACCAAAGGCCTTTGCGGCTGACGATCAAGCCCTGGCGTACTCGGAGGCAGCGACACCGAGGAAGGGCCTGGGCGGCCCCGCCGCCCCGCACCGAGGGGGTCGTCCCCCTCCGGCGCAAAGCGCCAGAGAGAGGGACGCGGCAAAGCCGCTCAGGGGGAGCTCAATCAGCCTGCTTGCGCAGGAAGGCCGGGATCTCCACATCGTCCATGCCGCCAGAGGCCAGCGCGCTCACACGCTCGGAAGCCTGGGTGCGGTTGGTGCGCCAGACGCTGGGCACATTGGTGTTGGCCGTGCCGTATTCCATGCCGCCCAGGGGAGGCAGGCCCACGGCCACGTTGTCGGTACCGGTACGCAGGCCGCCTTGCACCACCTGGATGTTCTGGCGACGCACATTGGGACGCGACAGGCCGGTGGCCACCACGGTCACACGGATCTCGTCGCCCAGCGAGTCGTCATAGGCGGCGCCATAGATCACATGCGCATCGGGAGACGCGTAGGCGTTGATGGTGGACATGGCCAGACGCGACTCGGACAGCTTCAGGCTGCCCTTGGCGGCCGTCACCAGCACCAGCACGCCCTTGGCGCCGGACAGGTCGATGCCTTCCAGCAGCGGGCAGGCCACGGCCTGCTCGGCTGCGATGCGGGCACGGTCGGGACCGGCTGCCTTGGCCGTGCCCATCATGGCCTTGCCGGGCTCGCCCATCACGGTGCGCACGTCTTCGAAGTCGACGTTCACATGGCCGTACTCGTTGATGATTTCAGCAATGCCGCCCACGGCGTTCTTCAGAACATCGTTGGCATGGGCAAAAGCCTCGTCCTGGGAGATATCGTCACCCAGCACATCGAGCAGCTTTTCGTTGAGCACAACGATCAGCGAGTCCACATTCGCTTCCAGCTCGGCCAGGCCGGCGTCAGCGTTCTGCATGCGGCGACCGCCTTCCCACTCGAAAGGCTTGGTCACCACACCCACCGTCAGAATGCCCATTTCCTTGGCCACTCGTGCGATCACAGGCGATGCACCGGTACCCGTACCACCACCCATGCCTGCCGTAATGAAGAGCATGTGCGCGCCTTCGATGGCAGCGCGAATATCTTCCACAGCAGCTTCCGCAGCGTCGCGGCCCTTGTCGGGCTTGCTGCCGGCACCCAGGCCGCTGCCACCCAGATGGATGGTGCGGTGAGCGCGGCTGCGCAACAGAGCTTGAGCATCGGTATTGGCCGTAATGAATTCGACGCCCTGGACGCTGCGTTCGATCATGTGGTCGACGGCATTGCCGCCGCCACCGCCGACGCCGATCACCTTGATCTGCGTGCCTTGGTTGAATTCTTCGGTTTCAATCATGTCGATAGGCATGGTGGTGCTCCTGTTCTCTAGTGGTGGTTTGTCGCTGCTGTGGAAAAGAAATTTCGAACTCTTGAGGTCTTCGCGGTCTTCGTCGTCGATGCCGCGAAAAATCCATCGTTGGTGGTCCGGTGATGAACATGCGATAGGTGCTCATATCAGAAGTTCCCCACGATGAAGTCCTTGAACCGGCCGAAGGCGGTCTTCATGGAACCGCTCTTCTGGGCCACCTTGTAGCCACGCAGACGTGCCAGGCGCGCTTCATCGAGCAGGCCCATCACGGTGGCGGCACGGGGCTGGGCGACCATGTCGGCCAGCGCACCGGAATATTTGGGAAGACCGCGGCGCACGGGCTTGAGGAAGATGTCCTCGCCCAGCTCGATCATTCCGGGCATGACGGCGCTGCCGCCCGTGAGCACGATGCCCGAGGACAGCACTTCTTCGTAGCCCGACTCGCGGATGACCTGCTGCACCAGCGAGAAGATCTCTTCCACGCGGGGCTCGATCACGCCGGCCAGGGCCTGCTTGCTGATCATGCGCGGGCTGCGGTCACCCAGGCCCGGCACTTCGACCTGGGCATCGGGGTCGGCCAGCAGCTGCTTGGCGTAGCCGCTCTCGACCTTGATGTCCTCGGCATCCTTGGTGGGAGTGCGCAGGGCCATGGCGATGTCGCTGGTGATCAGGTCGCCGGCAATCGGGATCACGGCCGTGTGGCGAATCGCACCGCCGGTGAAGATGGCCACATCGGTCGCGCCCGCGCCGATATCCACCACGGCCACGCCCAGCTCGCGCTCGTCGTCGGTCAGCACGGCCTGGGCCGATGCCAGCGGGTTGAGCAGCAGCTGCTCGACCTCCAGGCCGCAGCGGCGCACGCATTTGATGATGTTCTCGGCCGCGCTCTGGGCACCGGTGACGATATGGATCTTGGCTTCAAGGCGAATGCCGCTCATGCCGATGGGCTCGCGCACCTCGTGCCCGTCGATGACGAACTCCTGCGCCTCGACCAGCAGCAGGCGCTGGTCCGACGAGATATTGATGGCCTTGGCGGTTTCCATCACGCGCGCCATATCGGTGGACGAGACCTCCTTGTCCTTGATGGCCACCATGCCGCTGGAATTCAGGCCGCGGATATGGCTGCCGGTAATGCCGGTGCACACGCGCTGAATCTTGCAGTCGGCCATCAGCTCGGCCTCCTTGAGCGCCTGCTGGATGCTCTGCACGGTCGCATCGATGTTCACGACCACGCCACGCTTCAAGCCGTTGCTGGGGGCAACGCCCAGGCCCGCCAGCTTCAGCTCGCCATTGGACATGACCTCGGCCACCACCGCCATGACCTTGGCCGTGCCGATATCCAGCCCAACAATCACATCCTTGTATTCTCTTGCCATATCAGCTTCCGCCCCCGGTAGGTTCTGTCTTGTCTTTGTGTGCGCCTTGCATGTCTGTTCTCCTGCTCCCGCTCATCGTCTGGCCCTGGCAGCAGCTGCCGGCGCGGAGGTTCCAGTGGTCACGCCCTTGAGTCGCAAGGCATAGCCGTCTTCGTAACGCAGGTCTGCAGACTCCACTGCTGCAGCCGAGCGCTTGTATTGAGAGGTGATCTGAGGCAGCGTGCGCACAAAGCGCTGCACACGCTGCAATATGTCTTCGGTGGTGCCACCGCCCAGTGTCAGCAATGCATCGTTGTCCAGCACGAGTTCCCAGCTGCCACGCGCATCCAGGGTCAGGCTGTCCAGCTCCACATCGAGTGGCTTCAGCGCCGGCGCCAGTGCGTGATACATCCGCAGCACACGCGGAGCCGAGCCCTCGGGGCCTTGCAGACGCGGCAGTCCTTCGCGGTCCAGCTCGCCCAGATTGGCTTCGAACACTTCGCCGGCCTTGTTGACCAGGCCGGTGCCGGTCTCGGGGCCCCAGAAAGCCTCGGCCACATGCTCCTTGAGCGCCACGCGCAAGCCGTTCGGATACTCCCGGCGCACCTGCGCCTCCTGTACCCAGGGCACCTGCTCGAATGCGTGCTGCGCCGCCTTCAGGTCCACCGTGAAGAAATTGCCCTTGAGCACCGGTGCCACATTGGCACGCAGCGTCACGGCGTTGTTATGCACCAGCTCGCCTTCCACCACGATGCGGCCGATATTGAAGGCCGGAGTTCGCATCAACCACCATCCCACGGCCATCACGCACGCCGTCAAGCACCCCATGAACATGACCGTGGCAGTGATGTTCATGAGCTTGACGTCGAACGGGACGACGGCTGTGGGCTGGCTGCGGTTCATGGCTGCTCCGCTTCTCCATCCAGCGTGCTCATGGCCAGGATGCCAAGGCACAGGTTTTCGTAGCTCACGCCGGAGGCGCGCGCCGCCATGGGGACCAGAGAATGCCCGGTCATGCCAGGTGAGGTGTTGATCTCCAGCAAGAAAGGCTTGCGGTCGCTGGCGCGGATCATGATGTCGGCACGCGCCCAGCCGCGGCAGCCCAGGGTGCGGAAGGCTTTCTCCACGATGCGCTGGATCTCGGCTTCCTCGGCAGCCGGCAGGCCGCTCGGGCAGTGGTACTGCGTCGTATCGGTGAAGTACTTGTTCTGATAGTCGTAGTTGCCTTCGGGCGCCACGATGCGGATCACCGGCAGCGCAGCGGCCTTCGCTCCCGTGCCCAGCACGGGGCAGGTGGTCTCGTCGCCGGCAATGAACTGCTCGCACAGCACTTCTGCGTCGTACTGGGCCGCCAGCTCGTAGGCCCTGGCGCATTCGTCGGCATCCATCACCTTGGTCAGGCCGATGCTGGAGCCGTCGCGTGCAGGCTTGACGATCATGGGAGCACCCAGGGCCTGCAATGCGGCGCGGGTGGCTTCGGCCGAATCGACCATGCGCCAGTCCGGCGTGGGCAGACCTTCAAAGCGCCAGATGCGCTTGGTCATGATCTTGTCCATGGCGATGCTGGAAGCCATCACACCCGAACCCGTGTAGGGGATGTCCAGCAACTCCAGCGCGCCCTGCACCGTGCCGTCCTCGCCATAGCGGCCATGCAGCGCGATGAAGCAGCGGTCAAAGCCTTGCGCCTTGAGCTGGTCCAGGCCCTGCTCGGCGGGGTCGAACTTGTGGGCATCGACTCCCTTGGACTGCAGCGCTGCCAGCACGCCGGTGCCGGACATCAGCGAGACCTCGCGCTCGGACGAGCGCCCCCCCATCAGCACTGCGACCTTGCCCAGTGCCTTCACGTCGATATTGGTACCAAACATGCTCATTGCGCGCTCCCTGCGGGCGCAGCCGGCTCTTGTTTCTGAAGCATTTCAACCAGTTTCCCGGGCACGGCACCAATCGATCCCGCTCCCATGCACAGCAATACATCACCTGCTTGCGCATTGGCGGCGATGGCTGCCGGCATATCGGCAATGTTTTCCACAAATACAGGCTCGACTTTGCCGGCCACGCGCAAAGCGCGGGCCAGGGAGCGACCGTCGGCGGCCACGATGGGAGCCTCGCCTGCGGCATAGACCTCGGCCAGCAGCACGGAATCGGCGCTGCCTATGACTTTCACGAAGTCCTCGAAACAGTCGCGTGTGCGGCTGTAGCGATGCGGCTGAAAGGCCAGCACCAGGCGCTGGCCCGGGAAGGCGCCGCGTGCTGCAGCCAGCGTGGCGGCCATTTCCACAGGGTGGTGACCGTAGTCGTCGATGACGGTGAACATGCCGCCATCGGCAGCCGGCAGCTCGCCATAGCGCTGGAAGCGCCGTCCCACGCCCTTGAAGCCTTCCAGGGCACGCAGCAGCGCTTCATCGGAAATCTCGAGCTCCATGGCGACCGCCACGGCAGACAGGGCGTTGAGCACGTTGTGCTCGCCGGGCAGGCTCAGAACGACTTCGAGGTCGGGGTAGCTCTGTCCGTTCTGGCGTCGCACGGTAAAGCGCATGCGACCGGCTTCGGCACGCACGTTCACGGCACGCACCTGGGCATCTTCGGCAAAGCCGTAGGTCGTGACCGGGCGGGCCAGCCTGGGCAATATCTCGCGCACGGCAGGACTGTCGACGCAGAGAATGGCACGGCCGTAAAACGGCATGCGGTGCAGAAAGTCGACAAAGGCCTGCTTGAGACGGCCAAAGTCATGGCCGTAGGTTTCCATGTGGTCGGCGTCGATATTGGTGACGACGGCCATCACGGGCAGCAGGTTCAGGAAGGAAGCATCGGACTCGTCGGCCTCGACCACGATGTAGTCGCCCTGACCCAGCTTGGCATTCGCGCCAGCGCTATTGAGCTTGCCGCCGATCACGAAAGTAGGGTCCAGGCCCGCCTCGGCCAGCACGCTGGTCACCAGGCTGGTGGTGGTGGTCTTGCCATGCGCGCCGGCAATGGCGATGCCCTGCTTGAAGCGCATCAGCTCGGCCAGCATCAGGGCACGGGGAACCACCGGAATCTTTTTCTCGCGGGCCGCCAGAACCTCGGGGTTGTCGCCCTGCACGGCCGTGGAGGTCACCACGGCATCGGTGCCGGCGACGTTCTCGGCCGCATGACCGACAAAGGTCTTGATGCCCAGGCCGGCCAGGCGGCGCAGCGTGGCACTGTCAGCCAGGTCGGAACCTGAAATGGCGTAACCCAGGTTGTGCAGAACCTCTGCAATACCGCTCATGCCGGCGCCGCCAATACCGACAAAGTGAATGTGATGAATGGCGTGTTTCATGCTGCCAACTCCTCACAAGCGGCGACCACCTTCGCGGTGGCATCAGTCTTTTGCATTTTCTTCGCGAGTTCAGCGCGCTCCAACAGCGTCGCACGCTGCATATTTTGTAGCATTTCCGCCAACCCTTGGGCGCTCAAAGTACTTTGAGGCTGTAACCAACCGCCACCGGCATCCACCAGGAAGCGGGCATTGCTGGTCTGGTGGTCATCCACCGCCGCCGGGAAGGGCACATAGACCGCTGCAGCCCCTACGGCAGCGATCTCGGTCACGGTGCTGGCACCGGCACGGCAGACCACGAGATCGGCATCGGCAAAAGCCTTGGCCGTGTCGTCGATGAAAGGAGTCAGCTCGGCCTGCACGCCGGCAGCCTGATAGTTGGCACGCAGCGCATCGATCTGGGCCGTACCGCTTTGGTGCAGCACCACGGGGCGCTGATCGGCAGGCATCAGGGCCAGAGCCTGGGGCACGATCTCATTGAGCGCCCTGGCTCCCAGGCTGCCGCCCACGACGAGCAGCTTCAGCGGGCCGCTGCGACCGGCAAAGCGCTGGGCCGGCTCGGCCTGCTCCAGAAAAGCCTGACGCAGCGGGTTGCCCACCCATTCGCCCTTGGCAAACACCTTGGGGAAAGCCGTGAACACGCGCCTGGCCACCTTGGCCACGACCTTGTTGGCCATGCCGGCCACGGAGTTCTGCTCGTGCAGCACCACGGGCACGCCGGACAGCGCGGCCATCAGGCCTGCGGGCACGGTGAGATAACCGCCCAGGCCGATGACCACATCGGGCTGCACGCGCCTGATGACGCTGCGCGCCTGTGCAAAGGCCTTGCTCAGCTTGAAGGGCAGCTGCAGCAAAGTCTTGACGCCCTTGCCGCGCACGCCGCCGAACTCGATGGTCTCCAGTGCAAAGCCCTGCGGCGGCACGATGCGCGACTCCATGGAGCCCGGCGCGCCCAGCCAGTGCACATTCCAACCGCGTGCGCGCAGCTCCTGCGCCACGGCCAGCCCGGGGAAGATATGGCCGCCGGTTCCGCCGGCGATCACCAGCGCGGTGCGCTGCCTGTTTTGCTCAACGGGAAGCGTCATGCGTGACCTCCCTTCATCAGCAGCTTGTTTTCGTAATCGACTCGGAGCACCACAGCTATCGCAATCAAATTCATCAAAATGGCCGAACCGCCAAAACTCATCAACGGCAGAGTCAGGCCTTTGGTTGGCAGGGCGCCGAGATTCACGCCCATGTTGATAAAGGCCTGGAAGCCCATCCAGATCGCCACGCCCTCCGCCACCAGGCCCGCAAAGACACGGTCCAGCGCGATGGCCTGACGGCCGATCAGCATGATGCGGCGGGTCAGCCAGAAGAAGACTGCCGCAATCAGCAGCAGACCGACCAGACCGAATTCCTCGCCGATCACGGCCAGCAGGAAGTCGGTATGCGCTTCGGGCAGCCAGTGCAGCTTTTCCACGCTGCGGCCCAGGCCCACGCCAAAGATCTCGCCCCGCCCGATGGCGATCAGCGCATGCGAGAGCTGATAGCCCTTGCCCAGCGCATGCTTTTCATCCCAGGGATCAAGGTAGGCAAAAATACGTTCGCGTCGCCACTCCGAGGTGGCGATGATCATGCCGAAGGCCAGCACCACCAGCAGCGCGATGATGAAGAACATGCGCGCATTCACGCCGCCCAGGAACAGAATGCCCATGGAGATCACGACGATCACCATGAAGGCCCCCATGTCGGGCTCGGCCAGCAGCAGCACCCCCACCACGACCACGGCCAGGCCCATGGGCAGCACGGCGCGGAAGAAGCGCTCCTTGACCTCCATCTTGCGAACCATGTAGTCGGCCGCATAGATCAGGATGGAGAACTTGGCAAGCTCCGAAGGCTGGAAGTTCATGATGCCCAGCGACAGCCAGCGCCGCGCGCCGTTGACCACCGTGCCCACATGCGGAATCAGCACCGCCACCAGCAGCACGATGGAGATCAGGAACAGCTTGCGCGCCACCTTCTCCCAGACATTCATGGGCACCTGGAAGGCCAGCAGCGCGGCCACAAAGGCCATGCCTATAGACATGGTGTGGCGCAGCAGGAAGTGATAGGGCTCGATCTTGCCGAAGCGCGGATTGTCGGGCATCGCAATCGATGCCGAATACACCATGACCAGACTCCAGGACAGCAAGGCGATGACGACCCAGATCAGAGCCTGGTCCAGCCCCAGGACGCTGGCTGGCGTGCGGGTCGGACGGTCGTACACGGGCCCGCCTACACGCACCGGCAGCACGTCGATGGGCTTGTCCCCGACCGTGCGAAACCACGAGCGCATGCGGCCGGAGAGGCTGGTCATGAAGGCGGCTGTCATGCGCCGTCCTCCAGTTGCTGGCCGGCTTCAAGTGCCAGCTCGCGCACCGCTTCCACAAACTGGTGGGCGCGGTCCGCGTAGTCCTTGAACATATCCATGCTTGCGCAGGCCGGCGAGAGCAGCACTGCATCGCCCGCATGGGCCAGACGCGCGGCCTGCTGCACGGCGTCCTGCATGGAGGCGGCATCGACCAGGGTCACGCCGGTGTCGCCCAGGGCCTCGCGAATCTGCGGCGCGTCCTGACCGATCAGCACGGCCGCGCGCACATAGCGCGAAACGGGAGCAGCCAGCGGCGTGAAGTCCTGGCCCTTGCCCAGACCGCCCAGAATCACCACGATGCGGTGGTCCGGCCCCAGGCCCATGAGGGCGGCCACGGTGGCACCCACATTCGTGCCCTTGCTGTCGTCAAAGTATTCGACATCGCCCACCCGGCCCACGGGCTGTACGCGGTGCGGCTCGCCCCGGTATTCGCGCAGGCCGTAGAGCAGCGGTGCCAGCGTGCATCCCGCGCCGGTCGCCAGCGCCAGGGCCGACAGCGCATTGATGGCGTTGTGGCGGCCGCGGATGCGCAGCGCATCGGCGGGCATCAGGCGCACGATGTGCAGATCGTCGACGTTCTTGCCCTTGCTGGTTTCGTCGGCCTCGTGGGCGCGCACCAGCCAGGTCATGCCGTTGACCACCTCCAGACCGAAGTCGCCAGGGCGGCGCGGCATGTCGCCGCCAAAGGTGACATGGGCGCGCTGGAAAGTCTTGCCGCGCTTGCCGGGCACCGCCACAGGCGCGGGCAGCATGGCCATGACGACGGGATCTTCACGGTTGAGGACCATCAGAGCCTGCTCGCCAAAGACATGGGCCTTGGCGTCGGCATAGGCCTGCATGCCTCCATGCCAGTCGAGATGGTCCTGGGTGATATTGAGCACCGTGGCCGCCGTGGGCTCGAAGCCGCGGCAGTCATCGAGCTGGAAGCTGGACAGCTCCAGCACCCAGGCCTGGGGCAGCGTCTCGGCATCGATGCGCCCGGACAGGGTGTCGAGCAGCGTGGGACCGATATTTCCGGCCACGCCCACGCTCAATCCGCCATGCTCCAGCAGCTGACCGGTCAGCGAGGTGACCGTGGTCTTGCCGTTGGTGCCGGTAATGCCCAGCACCTTGGGCGCATAGCCATGGGCTTCGCGCAGGCCCTTGAGCGCAAAGGCAAACAGATCGAGTTCGCCGCCCGTGGGCAGGCCGATGCTGCGCGCGGCATTGAAGACCGGCGCCACGCTGGCCGGGCTCAGGCCCGGCGAACGATAGACGGAGCTCAGGCTCTGGCCATCGACCAGGGCCGCCGTGAATGCGCCGGCGACAAAGCGCACGCCGGGCAGCTCGGTCTGCAGCGCAGACAGATAGGGCGGGACTTCGCGCGTGTCTGCCACCGTGACGTCGGCACCGGCACGCACGCACCAGCGGGCCATCGCAATACCCGAGATGCCCAGACCCAGAATCAGCACGCGCTGACCCTGCAGATGCTGGGCCGCGCCTTGCGGCCAATGCACGGGGACAGGCGGCAGTTCCACCGCCTCCTGCTGCTCGGCTTCGGGCTGCGGCTCGGCGGCAGTCACTTCGGCGTCGGCCGCGTCGGAGATGCTGGGATCGGCAAAGATCTGTGCCACAAAGGCGGCCGCATCCCTGGCGGCCGTCAAGGTGGAGATATCGGGCACCGGCTCGGCATCCAGCGTCTTGGCGATGATGGCAGGCGCTTCCATTTCAGGAGCTTCTTGCGCTTGCTCCTGATTCATTTCAGACATATTTTCATCTGAAATGCTTTGCAGATCAGCGATAGGCGCTTGCGTTTGCATAGCATCCACTCCCGCATCCGTATCCGGCTGCAGAACCTGATCGTCGAGCTTGAGGTCTTCGTCTTGCATGGCGACTACCTCAGCTTCAGGGTGGACAGGCCCAGCAGGCACAGCAGCATGGTGATGATCCAGAAGCGGATCACGACCTGGGTCTCCTTCCAGCCGCTCTTTTCAAAGTGGTGGTGCAGCGGTGCCATCTTCAGCAGGCGACGGCCCTCGCCATAGCGCTTCTTGGTGTACTTGAAGTAAGTCACCTGCAGCATCACCGAGATGGCTTCTGCCACAAAGATGCCGCCCATCACGGCCAGCACGATTTCCTGGCGCACGATCACGGCGATCGTGCCCAGAGCGGCGCCCAGCGCCAGTGCGCCCACGTCGCCCATGAAGACCTGGGCGGGGTGTGCGTTGAACCAGAGAAAAGCCAGACCGGCACCCGCCATGGCGCCGCAGAACACCATCAGTTCGCCCGTTCCGGGGATACTGGGAAACAGCAGATAGCGCGCATAGGTGGCATTGCCGGTCACATAAGCAAAGATGCCCAGGGCCGTGCCGACCATGATGACGGGCATGATGGCCAGGCCATCGAGGCCGTCGGTCAGGTTCACGGCATTGCTGGCGCCCACGATGACCAGATAGGTCATGACGATGAAGCCCAGCACGCCCAACGGGTAGCTGACCTCCTTGAAGAAGGGCACCATCAGGCCGGCCTTGGGGGGCAGGTCCATGGAAAAGCCCGACTGCACCCAGGAGATGAACAGGCCGAAAACCTCGGCGTTGTTGTTCTCGGAAATGCAGAACACCAGATACAGAGCGGCCAGCAGGCCGATGACGGACTGCCAGAAATACTTCTCGCCCGAGCGCATGCCCTCGGGGTCCTTGTTGACGACCTTGCGCCAATCGTCCACCCAGCCAATCGCACCGAAGCCCAGCGTGACCAGCAGCACGATCCAGACAAAGCGGTTGGACAGGTCAAACCACAGCAGGGTGGAAACGGCAATCGAGAACAGAATCAGCACGCCGCCCATGGTGGGCGTGCCGCTTTTGACCAGATGGGTCTCCATGCCGTAGCCGCGCACGGGCTGACCGATCTTGAGTGCGGTCAGCATGCGAATCGCCCTGGGGCCGACGATCAGGCCGATCAGCAAGGCGGTGACGGCGGCCAGCACGGCACGCAGCGTCAGGTATTGAAAGACGCGCAGAAAGCCGAAATCCGGCGAAAGCCCTTGCAGCCATTGAGCCAGCATCAGCAGCATGCGGCCTCCCCGCAGTTGCCCTGCTTGTTGTCTGCGCAGGCTTCAACGCTCTGCACCACTTGCTCCATCTTCATGAACCGCGAACCCTTGACCAAAACGCTACCTACCTTGGGTAAAACTGCGCACACCGCCTGCTCAAGGGCGGCCATGCTATCAAAATGCCTAGCACCACTGCCGAAGGCAGAGGCCGCAAACGCGCTTTGCTCGCCCAGAGCAAAGACCTGGGCAATCCCGGACTGCCGCGCCAGTGCACCGGCTTCGGCATGGAACTGCGGGCCGTTGTCGCCGACCTCGCCCATATCGCCCAGCACCAGCAACTGCGGCGCAGGCAGCTCGGCGAGCACGGCAATGGCGGCGGCCACCGAATCGGGGTTGGCGTTGTAGCTGTCATCAACCACCGTGACGCCCTGGCCATTGACCTGCACGGCCAGCGCGCGCGAACGGCCGGTCACGGGCTCGAAGCCGGACAGTCCCTTCGCAATGGCCGCCAGAGACACACCGGCGGCATGGGCGCAGGCAGCCGCGGCCAGTGCGTTGCGCACGTTGTGGCGGCCGGCAATATGCAGCTGCACGGCTGCCACGCCTTGCGGCGTGTTCAGTGCAAAGCTCCAGGCGCCGTCGGCCCAGACCACATCGCTGGCAAAAACCTGGGCACCGGCAACGGCCTCGCCAAACATCAGGCAGGAGCGGCCGGCGGCCAGCTCCGTCCACAGCGGGGTGTACGTATCGCCAGCGGGAAAGATGGCCACGCCGTCCCGGGGCAGAAAGCCCAGCACCGAGCCGTTTTCACGCGCCACGGCTTCCACCGTACCCATGAACTCCTGGTGTTCGCGCTGGGCATTGTTGACCAGGGCCACCGTGGGCTGGCCGATGGCGGCCAGCTCGGCAATCTCACCGGGGTGGTTCATGCCCATCTCCAGCACCGCAATACGATGCGCGCCCGTCATGCGCAGCAGGTTCAGCGGCATGCCGATGGAGTTGTTGAAATTGCCGCGCGTGGCCAGCGCTGCCTCGCCCTGCGCGCCCACGTGCGCGCGCAGGACGGAGGCAATCATCTGCGTGACCGTGGTCTTGCCATTGCTGCCGGTCACGGCAATCAGCGGCAGATCGAACTGCGCACGCCAGGCCCGCGCCAGAGCACCCAGCGCCAGCAGGGTGTCCGGCACTTCGATGCCGGCCATGCCTGCGGTCCCCAGTCCGTGGCTGGCAACAGCAGCCACGGCACCTGCGGCCTGCGCCTGGGACAAAAAATCATGGGCGTCAAAACGCTCGCCCTTCAGTGCCACGAACAAGTCCCCGTCCTGCAGCGTGCGCGTATCGGTGTGCACGCGTGCCAGCTCCAGCTGGCCGTTGCCGACCAGGCGGGCTTGGGGGATATGCGTCTGGATCAGCTCCAGCGCTTTTGCCAGGGTCATCATGACCGAATCTTTCCTTCGCGGGCTGCGAGCGCCTTGTGCGCCTCAGCCATGTCGGAGAACGGATGGCGCACGCCCTTCGTCTCCTGATAGTCCTCATGTCCCTTGCCGGCAATCAGCACCACATCGCGCGCATCGGCACGGGCAATGGCTTGGGCAATGGCCGCCGCGCGGTCGGCCTGAACATGCAATGTCTCGCCCGCCTGCATGCCGGCCAGAATCTGGTCGATGATGCTTTCGGGCACTTCACTGCGCGGGTTGTCGCTGGTGACGAAAACGCCGTCGGCATTCGCCTGGGCGGCCTGTCCCATCAACGGGCGCTTGCTGTTGTCCCTGTCACCGCCGCAGCCGAACACGCACCACAGCTTGCCCTGGCGCTGCCGGGCGGCGGGCTGCAGGGCGCGCAAGGCCTTCTCCAGTGCATCGGGAGTATGGGCATAGTCCACGGCCACCAGAGGCTGGCCGGGCTTGACGATCTGCTGCATGCGACCGGGCACGGGTTCCAGATGGGCGCAGGCAGCCACAGCCTCTTCCAGCGTCAGGCCCAGGCAACGCAGGGCGGCCAGTACCCCGAGCAGGTTGGAGACGTTGTACTGACCGACCAGACGCGTATTCATGCGCAGGCTGTGCCCGGCTTCCAGCACGGTAAAGCTCAGACCCTCGTCGCCCAGACCGATGTCCTTGGCCTGCAGGCGCGCCGGCCCCTGGATGGAGACACTCCACACATCCATTGCGCGGCCTTGCAGCCTGGCCCAGAGCCTGGCGCCGTGTGCGTCATCGATGTTGACCACGGCCGTCGGCAGGCCGGGCCAGTCGAACAGCTGGGCCTTGGCCTGCCAGTAGGCATCCATGCTGCCGTGGTAGTCCAGGTGGTCCTGCGTGAAATTGGTGAACAGCGCCACGCGAATCTTGCTGCCGTCCAGGCGGTGCTCGACGATGCCGATGGACGAAGCCTCGATAGCGCAGGCCGCGAGGCCCTGGTCGGCGTAGCTGCGGAACGCACGCTGCAGCAGCACCGGATCCGGCGTGGTCATGCCCGTCGACTCCAATGCAGGCGGCACGCCCACACCCAGGGTGCCGACCAACGCACAACCGGTGCGCGTGTTCAACGTCACTTTCGAGAGCGCATGTGCCAGCCACCAGGCGGTGGTGGTCTTGCCATTGGTGCCGGTCACGGCCAGCACGTCGAGCTCGCCACTGGGATGCGCAAACCATTGGTCGGCAATCAGGCCCGTGGCGGCCTTCAGCCCCTTGAGCGCGGCAATGCGGTCGCCACTCAGATCAAAGGCCTGCAGGCCATCGGCCTCCACCAGCACGGCAGCGGCGCCCTGGGCCAGGGCCTGGCCCACATAGGCCCGGCCATCGGTGGCAGCACCGGGCCAGGCGACAAAGGCATCGCCGGCCTTGACCTTGCGGCTATCGGTCTGCAGCTCACCCTGCACGCGGCTGCGCAGCCAGGCGACGGCCTCGGCTGCATTGTTCAGGATTTGAATGGGGGTGCTCATAGCACAGGCTCCTCAGCGGGTGCAGCCACGATCTGAGGCTTGACTTCCTTGTCGGGCTGAACGCCCATGAAACGCAATGTCTGCTGGACCACGTCCGCAAACACGGGACCGGCCACCGTGCCGCCGTAGTAGGAACCGGCCGTAGGCTCGTCCACCATCACGGCCACGATAATGCGCGGCTTGTCGATGGGGGCGATGCCCGTGAACCAGGCACGGTACTTGCCCGCGGCATAGCTCTTGCCCACCTGCTTGCGGGCAGTGCCCGATTTGCCGCCGATGGTGTAGCCCTCGGCCTGGGCCTTCTGGCCGGTACCGCCAGGGCCTGCAGCCATGCGCAGCATGTGCAGCACCGCCTCGGCGTTTTCCTTGGAGATCACGCGCACTCCCACGGGAGGCTCGGTCGTTTTCAGAATCGTCGAGGGAATGACATTGCCCTCGTTGGAGAACACGGTATAGGAGCGCGCCATCTGGAACAACGAGGCCGACAGGCCATAGCCATAGGACATGGTGGCCTGCTCGATGGGCTTCCAGGTCTTCCAGGCACGCAGACGCCCCGAGACCGCGCCCGGAAACTGAATCTGCGGCTTCTGGCCAAAGCCCAGAGCGCTGAAGTACTCCCACATCTCCTGGGGCGACAGCCTTTGCGCGACCTTGGTTGCACCCACGTTGCTGGACTTCTGGATCACGCCCTCCACCGTCAGCGCGCCGTAGTTGTGCGTGTCGGTGATGGTGGAACCCGTCACCGTATAGCGGCCGGGTGAGGTATCGATGATGGTGGACGGCTTGACGCGCCTGAGCTCCAGTGCCGTGGCAATGGTGATGGGCTTCATGGTCGAGCCAGGCTCGAAGGTGTCGGTCAGCGCGCGATTGCGCAGCTGCTCGCCCGTCAGGTTCTTGCGGTGGCCGGGGTCATAGCTGGGATAGTTCGCCAGGGCCAGCAGCTCGCCGGTGTGCGCATCCATCACCACGACGCTGCCGGCCTTGGCTTTTTGCGACTCCACCTGCTGCTTGAGCTTCTGGTAGGCGTAGTACTGCACCTTGCTGTCGATGGACAGCTGAATGTCCTGGCCATCCTGGGGCGGCACCTCCTCGCCCACGCCTTCGACCACACGGCCCAGGCGGTCCTTGATCACGCGACGCGAACCGGGCCGCCCCGCCAGTTCCTTGTCAAAGGCCAGCTCCATGCCTTCCTGACCATGGTCTTCCACATTGGTGAAGCCCACGATATGCGCAGCCGACTCTCCTTCGGGATACTGGCGCTTGTATTCCTTGCGGTTGTAGATGCCCTTGATATTGAGCGCCACGATCTTCTGGCCCACGTCCCAGTCCAGCTGACGCTTGACCCAGACGAAGGTCTTGTCCTCGACATCCAGCTTCTCCATCAGGGAGCGCAGCGGCATGTCCATGAGACGCGCCACCTCCTTGAGCTTTTGCTGCACGTCGGGATCCTTCAGATCCACATCTTCCGGAATGGCCCAGATGCTGGCCGCCGGCACGCTGGATGCCAGGATCAGGCCGTTGCGATCCAGCAAACGGCCACGGTTGGCCGGCAGCTCCAGGGTACGCGCAAAGCGCACCAGACCCTGGCGCTTGAAGAAGTCGTTGCCGAACACCTGCACATAGGCGGCACGCGCGCCCAGGCCCACAAAGCCCAGCGCCAGCGCAGCCACGATGAACTTGCTGCGCCACAGCGGCGTCTTGGAGGCCAGCAGTGGACTGGTGGTGTAGAGCACGCTGCGTGTCATCGCGCCGCTCCCGCAGCAGATTCCTGCACATACTGGGTGATCGCGGGCGAAGCGGGCTTCATCTGCAGCTTTTCGCGCGCCAAGGTCTCGATGCGCTGAGGCGTGGCCTGAGCACGCTTTTCCACCTGCAGGCGCAGTTGGTCGGTCGCCAGACGACGCGCCTCTGCCTCGGCGCGGTCCAGCTCGGTGAACAGGCGACGCGACTCATACTGGGTATGCACCAGAAAAATGGCGCTGGTCATGACCGCCAGCAGCAGCAGCAGGTTTATGCGCAGCATGGCAGCCCTCCCGCAGCCATGCTCGAGGCGGCATGGCGATGCATCATGCAGGCACCTCGGTGCGCTCGGCGACGCGCATCACAGCAGAGCGCGAGCGCGGATTGGCAGCCACCTCGGCAGCACTGGGCTTGATGCGCTCCAGCGCCTTCAGCCGCATCGGTGTAGGGGGAGCAAACGGCGCACGGCGGTCGTAGACTTCCTTGGAATGCTTGGCAATGAACTGCTTGACGATGCGATCTTCCAGCGAGTGGAAGCTGATCACGGCCAAGCGTCCGCCTGGCGCCAGCACGCGCAGACTGGCTTCTAGCGCCTGCTCAAGCTCCTGAAGTTCGGCATTGATGAAAATCCGAAGAGCCTGGAAGGTCCGTGTTGCCGGGTTCTGCCCAGCCTCGCGGGTCTTGACCGCGCCAGCCACGAGTTGGGCCAGCTCGGCAGTGGTGCGTAATGGGCCCTGGCTTTCGCGCCTAGCAACAATCGCCTTTGCAATGGGGCCAGCAAACCGTTCTTCGCCGTAGTCACGTATCACCTCCGCAATCTGCTGCACTTCCGCGTCTTCAAGCCACTCGGCAACGCTTTGACCACGCGTGGTGTCCATGCGCATGTCGAGGGGGCCATCAAAGCGGAAGCTGAAGCCCCGGTCCGGGTTGTCGATCTGGGGCGAGCTCACGCCCAGGTCCATCAACACCCCTTGCACACTGCCTTCGGGCAGCTCGCTCAGATGGCGAAATCCTTCATGCCGAATCGAAAAACGCGCATCGGTGATGCGCGCCGCCTCAGCAATTGCGTCCGGGTCTTTGTCGAACGCAATCAGACGCCCGTCCGGCCCCAGCCTTCGCAAAATGAGCCGAGAATGACCGCCCCGACCGAACGTCGCATCGACCCACTGGCCGGCAGGCGGCTCAGCGGCACCACCCAGCAGGGCGTCCACTGCCTCGTCCAGCAAGACGGTGATATGTTGCAACGGCTGATTCACAAGCACTTCCTACAAAACAAAATCCTGGAAAGCCGCCGGCATCGGTTGCTGGCGCGCTTCCGCTTCGCGCATTTCATAAGTGGCCTTGTCCCAGACCTCGAAATGCGCCCCCATGCCCAGCATCAAGACCTCTTTGGTCAGACCTGTGGCCTCACGCAACTCGGGCGAAATCAGCAGCCGACCGGTTGCATCCATCTCCGCATCCATGGCATTGCCCAGAAAAATCCGCTTCCACCACTGAGCCGTAATGGGCAGTTGCGCGACACGCTCGCGAAACTGCAGCCACTCGGGGCGCGGAAACAGCAACAGACAGCCATCGGGATGCTTGGTGAAAGTGACCTGCCCCTCAGCCAAGGACAAAAGGGCGTCACGATGCCGGGTCGGCACTGAAAGCCGCCCCTTTCCATCGAGATTCAGCGAAGACGCCCCTTGAAACACGGCTGGTTACTCCGGTCATCTGGAGCCACTCACTCCCCAGAAATAGGGCGCGAGGGCAGCTTTCACCACTTAATTGCACTTTTTTGCACTGTAGCAGCAATTTCAGGTGATTCCAAACCCGAAGGAACAATTATTTGCAATGAAATCAAGCACTTAGAGAGAAAAAGAAAAGCCTTATTCCGAAAATACCTTTCCTTTACAAGCACTTAGCAAAGTCAATGCAAGTGGACTCTCATTAGGTGGCGTCAATTGCAACCATTCAATTCAATGGAAAGAACTGATTGAAGTCTCGACCTTCTCCTACAAATGCAAACTGCCCGCACAGGCGGGCAGCTGGTTTCAAGCGCTGCGCTCCTCAAAGAATGAAGCGCGACAGATCCTCATCCTTGCTCAGCACCTGCAGGCGCTGATCGACATAGGCCGCATCGATGACCACGGTCTGGCCCGAAAGCTTGGCCGCATCGAAGCTGACTTCGTCAAGCAGACGCTCCATCACGGTCGACAGGCGCCGCGCACCGATGTTCTCGGTACTCTCGTTGACGTCAAAGGCAATCGTCGCCAGACGCGTAATGCCCTCGGGCTTGAACTCCAGGGTCACGCCTTCGGTCGCCAGCAGCGCCTGGTATTGCTTGACCAGGGAGGCGTGAGTCTGCATGAGAATCGCCTCGAAGTCCTGAACCGACAGAGATTCCAGTTCCACGCGAATGGGAAAGCGTCCCTGCAGCTCGGGAATCAGGTCGCTGGGCTTGGACAGATGGAAAGCGCCCGAAGCGATGAACAGAATGTGGTCTGTCTTGACCACCCCGTACTTGGTCGAGACGCTGGTGCCCTCGACCAGCGGCAGCAGGTCGCGCTGCACGCCCTGGCGCGAGACGTCGGAGCCGCTGGTTTCCTGGCGCGTCGCCACCTTGTCGATTTCATCGATGAAGACGATGCCGTTTTGCTCGGCATTGGCGATGGCACGGGTCTTGACGTCTTCCTCGTTGACCATCTTGGCCGCCTCCTCATCGGTCAGCAGCTTCAAGGCCTCGGCGATCTTGAGCTTGCGCGTCTTGCGCTTTTCCTGGCCCATATGGCTGAACATGCCGCGCAACTGCTCGGCCATCTCCTCCATGCCCTGGGGTCCCATGATCTGAACCTGGGGCATCTGCTCGGCGATGTCGATCTCGATTTCCTTGTCGTCAAGCTGACCTTCGCGCAGCTTCTTGCGGAAAACCTGGCGCGCCGTGTTGTCGGCCGGCACTTCGCCGGTGCGGGCCTGCGGGATCAGCACATCGAGAATGCGCTCCTCGGCGGCATCCTCAGCGCGGGCACGCATCTTCTTCATGTCCGACTCGCGCGTCTGCTTGACGGCAACCTCGGCCAGATCACGGATGATCGCGTCCACATCCTTGCCCACATAGCCCACCTCGGTGAACTTGGTTGCTTCGACCTTGATGAAGGGCGCATCGGCGAGCTTTGCAAGGCGGCGGGCGATCTCCGTCTTGCCGACGCCCGTGGGGCCGATCATCAGAATGTTCTTGGGCGTGATTTCCTGGCGCAGGCCCTCGGGCACCTGCTGGCGGCGCCAGCGATTGCGCAAGGCAATCGACACCGCGCGCTTGGCACCGTGCTGGCCGACGATGTGCTTGTCCAGCTCGGAGACGATCTCCTGGGGAGTCATGGCAGAAGACATGTGAATTCTCAGTCAAATATGCCTCTAGCGCCCATCCATAAAGCGCCAGCAGCTATCAATTCGGATAGTCGAGGTGCTTACAGCGTCTCGATCGTGTGATTCATATTGGTGTAGATGCACAGCTCGCCGGCAATCGCCAGGGATTTGCGCACCACATCCTCAGCCGACAGCTCGGTATTGTTCAGCAAGGCCTTGGCGGCGGAATGCGCATAGGCACCGCCGGAGCCGATGGCCACGATGCCCTGCTCGGGCTCCAGAACGTCGCCATTGCCGGTGATGATGAGCGAGGTCGTTGCATCGGCAACTGCCAGCATGGCTTCGAGCTTGCGCAGCACACGGTCGGTACGCCACTCCTTGGTCAGCTCGATCGCGGCGCGGGTCAGATTGCCCTGGTGCTTTTCCAGCTTGGCCTCGAAGCGCTCGAACAGCGTGAAGGCATCTGCGGTGGCCCCCGCAAAACCCGCCAGCACCTTGCCGTGATAGAGCTTGCGCACCTTGCGCGCCGTGCCCTTGATGACGATGTTGCCCAATGTGACCTGACCATCACCGCCGATGGCGACTTGCACGCCCTCGGGAGTCTGGCGGCGCACGCTCAAAATGGTGGTGCCGTGAAACTGTTCCATCCGCCGCAGATGGGGGCTGCCTGCGGCAACCTCAAGAGCGTCAGCAAAAGAAATTGCAGGCGCGCAAGCACGGAGCGCTGCAAGGCGGCTCAAGCCGACTAATCCCGCCTTGGAAGTACCTGGGCGTGCTCCTGAATGCCCACGACATTGAAGAACACCGCCAGCAGCTGATGCAGCTGGCTGAACTGCAGCACATGACCCAGCTCCTGCATCTGAGCCGACCAGTTCAGCACCGAGCCGGCTGCCGCAAAGTCCATGCGCACCAGACGCATACAGTCAATCGCGATGGCTTCGCCAAGCTTGGCCTTCTCCTGCACTTCGGCCAGCCAGGGCAAGGCGTCGCCGTCGATCACGCCCTGCAGCGCAAAACGTGGCTTGTGCTCTTTCCACAGCATGCCGGGCTGAAGCGTATCCGGCCCCAGAAGCCGGCTGTCCTGCGGGCGCTGGTTCTGCGCCTGCCCTTCATTCGCATACGCGCACAGCGGATCTTCCCATGAGGGGGGCGACAACTCGTAGGTCACGCAGTAGTCAAGCGCCGTCAGCTCAAATTCGTCCTGCAGATGCATCAGACGCTGCATGGCCAGACGCAAATACCACCAGTCCTGATCGACAGAGCGGTCACCGGACGGGGTGTGCTTGCTGAGCACCGCCAGCAATCTCTCGTGACCGGCAAAAACCAGAGATCCTTTTTCGCCAGCCCAGCGCTGCGCCGCATCCAGCAGCGGTTTCTGGACGCCGGAGCCAAAGCCTTCCAGAGCGCTCCAGTCCATGACTGCACCGCCGACGCTGCGCGCCTTGTTGGCCAGCAAGGCCTTGAAGCCGGATTCATCCAGCTGCACCGGCGCCTGCCAGCGCAGGCCTGTCGACGCTGCAGCGGCATCCGACGGGGTTTCGCTGAGTCGGCCTGCCTGCTGCGGCATCACAAACCACTGCGGGGCCGAGCGCCCGAAGCGCGCCACAAAGTCCATGGCCGCGTCTTCGAAACGGGCCTGCATGCCAGCCGCACGGTACATATCCAGCAAGGCCAGCCAGACCTGCAACTGCGCTGGCGTATCCTGGGCGCGCTCGGCAATCAAGGCCTTGAGACAGGCCTCTGCCGCAGCGTTATCACCGCTGGCAAACACAATCGCGGCATCCTCCAGCGCGGCGTCGTGCTCGAAGCGCGCAAAGGATGGCGGCACCATATTGATATCGGTCGGGGCTGAAACTTCGGTCGTCGCAAACCCCGGGGAAAAATCCGTCTCGCCACGCAGGCCAGGCATGCCCACCGGATGGCCCTGCCCGCCCGACGGCGGCAGCTTGATGTCGCTGGGCAACACATCCTGCAGCAAAGGCAGGGTGCTGATCGAAGGCGGCTGGGTTTTGAACACCGAAGGCATGGTGTTCCCCTCCTCGGGCAGCTGCAACGGCATGGTCGCGGCATCGGCGGCCTGCTTGCCGCGCCACCATTGCTGGGCCATCTGCGCTTCGATCTCGTCGATCTTCTTGATGGTCTCCGCGCGCTCGCCGGGGACGGAGCTTTGGGCGGTATGCAAAAAAGAGGACGCCGCCAGCGGTGTGGGCGTATCGAGGGGAGCCCTGGCGCTCAGCGCCGCCTTGGACAACTGGGCCTGACGCAGCTTGCGCAGCTGCTCAAACTCGCGCTTGCGCACAAAGTCGTTCTGGCGCTTGCGCTCCAGCATTTCCTTGAGCGCCTGCTTGCTGTACTGGCTTTCCTCGCTGTCCTGGTTGAGATTCTCCAAATCGGACCAGTTCACGGTCGGGTGACGCACAAAACGCGCCACCTTGGACAGCAGCCCTCCCGATTTGTTTTCTTCTTTCACCATGGTCCTCTAGTTTGCTGCCTGCTGCCCCACCAACACCTGACGCAGATCAATCGCCGTACATCTTCTGCTTGAGCTCACGGCGCTGCTGGGCTTCCAGCGACAGTGTAGCCGTGGGACGCGCCAGCAGTCGACCGACGCCGATGGGCTCGCCGGTTTCATCGCAGTAGCCGTAGTCGCCGGCATCAATGCGGGCGATGGACTGGTCGATCTTCTTGAGCAGCTTGCGCTCGCGGTCGCGGGTGCGCAGCTCGAGAGCATGCTCTTCCTCGATGGTGGCGCGATCGGCGGGATCGGGCACCACCACGGTGTCTTCACGCAGGTTTTCTGCGGTTTCACCGGCATTCACATGCATGTCGTTCTTGAGCGCGACCAGCTTGCGACGGAAGTACGCCAGCTGTGCGTCGTTCATGTAATCGTCATCGGACATGGCCAGCACTTCAGCATCGGTCAGCTCCTCTACCGACTTGGTCTTCCAGGCGTTGGCCAGCTTGGGGTCTTTCTTGGGCACAGCTTGCTTTGTGTTGGTCATTGCTTTCGTATCTCTCATGGTTGCCGCTGCCTTGGCTGCCGAAGCGGCCACGAGCGGAACATCTGTTTCAGGCTGCCGCGCAGGAGGCGATGCAGAACGCTTGGATCTGGACGATTTGGAAGAGTTTTCCGTTGCTGCAGGTGCCAGCACCGGGTTGTCCAACGCGGCGTCCACCAAAGAGGTCTCGACGCTGCGGGTGTGCACAGCCTCTGCCGCAGTCCTGACTGCAGCCTTGGGCGGTTTACTTTTCACAGCGGTCACGTCCTGTCTCCTTACAGTACAGAGCCCTTGCCGGGCCGGATTGCTCCAACACCCTCTTTAGGGGCGGCATTGTAGCCACGCAAGTCACCCCTGCCCGTCTCCGTTGCACATACCCCACAATTTGCAACAAAGCCTGCGCCTGTTTCGAGCAGTTTGCGAGAAATAACAGACAAAAAAACGGCCTGCTTGGCAGGCCGTCAGTGATTGTCAGCAACCCGTTAGCTTTCGCCAAAACGGCAGGCAAACTCAGGGTTTACACCAGACATTGGTCCAGTCCCTGGCGGAGGATGTCCTGGGGTAGATCGATACCGATGAAGACCATTTTGCTTACACGCTTTTCGTCGGCTTCCCACTCCGGGCCCAGATCGCTGCCCATGAGCTGGTGCACGCCCTGGAAGATGACCTTGCGGCTGGTGCCCTTCATGTCAAGCACGCCCTTGTAGCGCAGCATCTTGGGGCCGTAGATATTGACGATGGCGCCCAGGAAGTCTTCCAGCTTGGCGGGGTCGAACGCGCGATCGGCGCGGTAGACGAAGCTCTTCACATCATCGTCGTGGTGATGGTGGTGCGGGTGATTGCAGTGTTCGCCATGTTCGTGGTCATGGTGGTCGTGGCCGCAATGCTCGTCATGCTGGTGTCCATGGTCATGATCGTGCTCGCATTGGCCATGGTCATGGTCGCAGGCACTGTGGTCATGATGATCGTGCTCGTGACCCTCTTCCTTGAGAAAGTCGGGGTCGATATCCAGCTTGGCGTTCAGGTTGAAGCCACGCAGGTCGAACACTTCGCTCAGGGGCACATCGCCAAAATGTACGGCGCGAATAGGCGCGCGCGGGTTCATGTGCTTGAGGCGATGGATCAGAGCCTCTTTTTCCGCGTCCGTCACCAGATCGGTCTTGGACAGGAACATCTGGTCGGCAAAGCCCACCTGGCGGCGCGCTTCCTGACGATCGTCGAGCTGCTGGTTGGAATGCTTGGCATCCACCAGAGTGATGATGGAGTCGATCAGATAGGTCTCTGCGATCTCGTCATCCATGAAGAAGGTCTGGGCCACGGGACCGGGATCGGCCAGACCGGTGGTCTCGATCACGATGCGGTCGAAGTCCACCTGTCCCTTGCGGCGCTTGGCGGCCAGCAGTTGCAAGGCCTCGCGCAGATCTTCACGGATGGTGCAGCAGATGCAGCCGTTGCTCATCTGCAGAATCTGTTCTTTCGACTCGGTCTTGAGAATATCGGTGTCGATGTTCTCCTCACCGAATTCGTTCTCGATCACGGCAATCTTCATGCCGTGGGATTCGTGCAGCACGCGCTTGAGCAGCGTGGTCTTGCCCGAGCCCAGAAAGCCCGTGAGGATGGTGACTGGAATGAGAGCCATGCGTTGAAACCTCTTGCTGCGGCCAGCCGCCACATGCGGCTGTCCAAAAAACACCTGGGCGGCGCATCCCTATGCGCGCTCCGGTGATAACAGCTGGGGAGTGTAGCGGCGCTTTCAAGCGCGCACGGTCAGCAGGGGCGGCATATATTTCATTAAAAATGAAACTCAAACGCTTCCCCAATAACCGCTTCAAGCTATCAAAAAATGACTTCTCAATCCTTCTCCTTGTCCTCGGGCTTGCGTCGCGCCCCGGGCTTCTCGGCTGCGCTGCTGCGCTGGGCACGCGGGTGGGCTTTTTCATAGGCCTGGGCCAGGTGCTGAAAATCCAGGCGCGTGTAGATCTGCGTGGTGGCGATGCTGGCATGCCCGAGCAACTCCTGCACGGCACGCAGATCGCCACTGGACTGCAGCATATGACTGGCAAAGGAGTGACGCAGCACATGCGGATGTACGCCCGAGGCCAGCCCCGCCCGCTGGCCGCGCTGCTTGAGCCGTGACCAGACCGAATGGCCGCCGAGCCGTTCGCCGCGACGACCGATAAACAAGGCCGTCTCATCCTGCGCCTTGAACTGTGCCGCCCCCGTCAGCGCGCTGCTGCGCAGCGCCAGCCAGCGCTGCAAGGCCTCGATCGCCATGCGCCCCACGGGCACGATGCGGCGCTTGCTGCCCTTGCCCTGCACATGGGCGTCGCCCGCCTCCAGGTCGATCCAGCCTCTGCCTTGCTGCAGGCTTTGCTGGTCCGGCCGCAGGTCCAGCCCCACCAGCTCGGCCACACGCAGCCCGCAGCTGTAGAGCAGCTCGGTCATGGCAACGTCGCGCGCCTCTATCCACGGGTCTGCATCGGGGATCTGAAAGCTGGCCAGTTGCACGGCGTCGTCCACGGCCAGCGCCTTGGGCAGTGGCTTGGCAGCCTTGGGGCCGCGCACCCCCTCCACGGGATTGAACGGCACCAGCTCCCGCTGGGCCGCCCAGCGGAAAAAGCTGCGCCAGCCCGAAAGAATCAGTGCGATGCCGCGTGCGCTGCGGCCGGCACTGTGCATTTGTGCAGCAAAGCGGCGGATATGCGCCGGCTGCAGCGTCAAGAGCTCCTGGTCTGCGGCCTGCGCCAAGCTCTGCAGCTTGATCAGGTCCAGGGCATACAGCGTATGCGTGCGGTCGGCCAGACGCTTTTGCACCCGCACATGCTCCAGATAGCTGTGGACAACTTCCGGCAGCTGCGCGTACTGCTCCTCAAAAGAGAGCTGCTCGCGCTCTGGCATCAATGTCTGCAACCTTTTGCTGCGTCAGCCGTGCGCCAGCGTCAGCGTCGGAGCACGCATGCGCGAGAGCGAGGCACTGGCCAGCTCGGAGATGCGCGAGAGAAACTCCAGCCCCATGGTGGCATCGAAGCGCAGCGGGTCGGGCGAGCCCAGCACCAGCATGCCGAAGGCATTGGAGGTGCTGTCCATGGCGCCGTCATGCAGGGTCAGCAGCGCCACCGACTGCACCGCATTCGGATTGGGCAGCCAGGTCACGGGCTCGAAGCCCATATTGGGACCGCAAAACGGCATCGTGAGCGACGAGGCAAAGGCCTTGGCATCATCGCTCACTCCCATCGTGTAGACGGTGCCGCTGTGAGCGCCCGCCACATTCCACAGACGCAGCGCGACCTGTGGCACATCAAAGGTGTGCTGCAGGCTGGCGGTGAGCGCATGGGGCAGCTCGCGCAGGTCCTGCACCTTGACCAGGGCATGGGTCCACTGGTGAATCTTGTTGGCGATGGAGGCGTTTTCGCTGCCATGGCGCACCATGTCCATGATGCGATGCTCCAGACCCTTGATCTTTTCGCGCAGCATCTCTGCCTGACGCTCCTGCAGGCTGACGGCACGCGGGCCGTGGCCGCTGATCAAGCGCACGCTCGTCAACATTTCGGCATGGCGCTCGAAGAAGTCGGGATTTTCCTGAAGATAGTCGGCAATCGACTCTTCAGTCATGGCGGTGTCGGTCAAGCTGTTCATAAGGTATCAGGTATGTCGATCTGGCCTTCAAAAACAAATTCGGCTGGGCCTGTCATGCGCACGCGATCCTGCGCTGCGCCGGCCCATTCAATGGTCAGCAGACCGCCTCGGGTATGCACATCCACGCGCTGGTCCAGCAGACCCCAGCCAATGCCTGCCACCACAGCGGCGCAGGCCCCTGTGCCGCAGGCCAGGGTCTCGCCGGCACCGCGTTCATAGACGCGCAAATTGACTTCGCCGCGGTTGACGATCTGCATGAAGCCCGCGTTCACGCGCTGAGGGAAACGGACATGGCTCTCGATCAGCGGTCCGTGGACCTCCACCGCAGCGGCATTCACGTCGTCCACCAGTTGCACCGCGTGCGGGTTGCCCATGGAAACAGGCGCTATCCAGACTGTAGCTGGCTGGACAGGCGTATCAAGCGTGAGCGGCCATTTTTGCGCTGAACCCAAAGTTTCGGCCTGCAGACCCTCGGTCGAGAAAGGCACCTTGACCGGGTCCAGCTGGGGCGCACCCATATCGACCGTGACGCGGCCATTGGCATGAATTTCTGGAGCGATGACGCCTGAGAGCGTCTGCACGCGGATCACGCTCTTGTCGGTCAGGCCCCTGTCATGCACATAGCGCGCAAAGCAGCGCGCGCCGTTACCGCATTGCTCGACCTCTCCCCCATCGGCGTTGTGGATGACATATTCAAAGTCCACGCCCTCCGAGGGCGCCGGGCGCACGGTCAGGATCTGGTCGGCGCCTACGCCAAAGTGACGGTTGGCCAGGTAGCGGTACTGGGCGGCACTCAGGCCCAGACGAGCCTGGGTCTCGTCGAGCACGACAAAGTCGTTGCCTGCGCCTTGCATCTTGGTAAAGCGAATCTGCATGATGCCGCACATTATCGCGCCGGGCGCAGGATCTGCGCCATGCCACGAGATCAGCGGTACAGCTTTTGCAACAACTCCATGAGCTGCGCCTGCTCGGTCGCACTCAGATGCGCGATGGAGCGGGCCTCGCTGCTCTTGAGTTCGGGCTCGGCGGTGTCCACCAGTTCGCCCCCTGCGGCGGTCAGATACAGCCCTGTGGCACGCCCGTCACGCGGATGCGGACGCCGCTCCAGAAAACCGCGTTTGCCCAGCACATCGATCATGCCCACCATATTGGGCGGCAGCACGGCCAGTTGCTGGCAGAGCTGGCGCGAGGTGATGCCCGGATTGCTGCCCACCAGCGACAGCACGGAGAACTCGACGATCTTGAGGTCAAAACGCTCCATGCAGCGCATGAAGACCCCCACCAGCGACAGCGAGGCACGCCTGGCGTTGTAGCCCAGCAGCGACTCCAGAAAGCTGGCGTCGACCCGATCGACCGCAAAGACCTCGACAGCGCCGCTGGACTCGTTCTCCGGGACCGAACCCGCCGCCTCGGCCTCTCTGGAGCGAGAACTACGCGCAGGGCGCACAGGTTTGGAGTCTGATTCGGCGGTCTTGTGAGCGAGCATTGGGGATGTCAACTTCGATGGCAAAAGAGCAATCCGGGAGCGCGATGAGAAGACTGCAATTGTGCCGGTCTTGCCTGCATCTTGCAGCCTTTTTGGTCAGTGAGCAGGGCTGAACAGCTGGTTGCCGTGTACGACGGAAGCCTGCGCCCACTGCGCCTTCATCAGACCCAGACGCCAGTCCATCTCGGGCAGAATGCGCTGCTGCACCTGCTTGCATGGACCTTGCCAGCGCTCGCCGTCGCCACCCTCGGTGGCCGCGATACGTGCCCAGGACCAGCCCAGCAACACCACGGCCACACTGCGCAGATAGTCATCGGCCACGCGCCAGGCCAGGGTGTCATCCTCCTTGCAAGCCTGCGCCAGCACCGTGGTGAAGTAGCGCAGTTGGGCCAGGCAGCGCAGCACCTCTGCATCCAGCGCCCGGCCTGCATCCAGGCTTTTGCGCAGGCCCAGCAGCCATTGCCCCATGGCCTGGCCGCCATCGGGCAAGACCTTGCGCACCAGCAGGTCGATGGCCTGAATCTCGTTGGTGCCCTCGTAAATCATGGCCACGCGCGAATCGCGCACGATCTGCTCTATGCCCCACTCGCGGATGTAGCCGTGACCGCCAAATACCTGCAGACAGGCGCTGGCCCCCTCGAAAGCCTGCTGGGTCCAGGCGGACTTGAGTATGGGCGTGATCAGGCTGCACCACTGCTGGGCCTGCTCGCGCTCACGGGCGCTTTCGGCATGTCGCGCCACATCGAGATAGATACCGGTCTGGTAGGCCAGCACGCGCCCGCCATCCACCCAGGCACGCTGCAGATCGAGCGTACGGCGAATGGCCGGGTGCTCGATGATCAAATCTGCTGCATCGCCAGCACCACGCGAGGCAGGCACCGCCCCTGGAGCACGCATCTGGCGGCGCTCCAGAGCATAGGCATGAGCCTTCTGCCATGCTGCATCCAGCAGACCCATGCCCTGCAGTGCCACATGCAGACGCGCGGCATTCATCATGACGAACATGGCGTTCAGACCCGCGCCGGGCTGACCGATCAGCCACCCCTGAGCCGCCTCAAAACGCATCACGCAGGTGGGGCTGCCATGCAGGCCCATCTTCTCCTCGATACGCTCGCAGACCACGCCGTTGCGCTCGCCACCCGGCAGCAGCTTGGGCACGAGAAACAGCGACAGGCCCCTGGGCCCTGCCGGAGCTCCGGGCAGACGCGCCAGCACCAGGTGCACGATATTCGCGCTCAGGTCATGCTCACCGCCGGAAATGAAAATCTTGCTGCCACTGATCTCGAAGCGCTCGCCCAGTTCGGACGCGCCAGCCGGCACAGCCTGGGTGCGAACCTGTCCCAGATCGCTGCCCGCATGGGCCTCCGTCAGGCACATGGTTGCCAGCCATTCGCCGCTGGCCACATTGGGCAGATAGGCACTCTTCAAGGCCTCGCTGCCATGGTGCTTGAGACACTCATAAGCGCCATGCAGCAAGCCCGGAGCCATGGTCCAGCCATGGTTGGCGGCACTCAGCCATTCATAGAGCACACCTTCCAGCACCCAGGGCAGCCCCTGACCACCGTCCTCCTCGGCACAGGCCAGCGCAGGCCAGCCCGCCTGCCAGAAGTCCTGATAGGCCGCCGCAAAACCGGGTGGCGTAGCGACTTGACCGCCCTCAAACCTGGCTCCGGTCTCGTCGCCAGAACGTGACAGCGGAGCCACCACCTCGCCCACCCATTTGCCGGACTCCTCCAGCACTTGCTGCATCAGCCCCCGGTCCGTTGCCGCATGCGCCGGCAGGCGCTGCAACTGCTCATCGGCCCTGAGCACATCAAATAGAAGAAACGCGTTATCGGCAATGGCAGGCAAATAAGACATACAAAACCGGCTGCCAAGCAGCAAATAAAAATCTCTAGAGGCTGCCCCATTCATGCCGGAGCGCGGCCCAAGCCAGGGATGCCAAGCAAGGGCCGCCCCGCAGCGAGGGCATCGTCCCCCTCCCGTGCAGCGAGAGAGGGGGAAGCCGCAAAGCGGCTCAGGGGGTGATCAGGTATCAGCAGTAAAGCCGATCTGCTTGACCAGCGGCCCCCAGCGCTCGAACTCCGCCTGCTGCGAACGGGCCATCTCCTCGGGCGTGGAGCTGGTGGCAATCAGGCCGACCACACCCACGCTTTCCTTGAGAGCCTCGCTCTTGAGCGCAGCCGTGATGGCCGCATGGGCGCGTGCACGCACATCGGCGGGCGTCTTGGCATTGGCATAAAAGCCAAACCATTCCTCGGCCGTCAGATCGGCAAAACCCTGCTCGGCAAACGTGGGCACATTGGGCAGATAGGGGTTGCGCTGCGGGCCGCTGGTGGCCAGCACGCGCAGCTTGCCGGCCTTGTAGTAACTCAGGAAGTCGCCGCTGGGGCCCATCACGGCAGCAATCTGGCCACCGGCCAGATCAGACACGGCAGGGGCCGTGCCGCGATAAGGTACATGGCTGAGCTTGATGCCCGAACGCAGGCTGAGCAGGGAGCCGATCAGATGCGGCTGGGTGCCCGCACCGGGGCTGCCGAAGCTGGCCTTGTCGGGGTTGTTCTTGCACCAGGCCAGGAAGTCCTTGAGCGTCTTGACCTCGGCCGGCACGGCGGGGCCAACCGCCAGACCGTGGTGCATGATGGCGCCGATGGAAATCGGCTCGAAGTCCTTGGCCTGATAGGTCAGCTTGCTGTAGATATGCGGGTAGATGGAGAACGCCGAGACCTGGGACAGCACGATGACCGAGCCATCGCCCACGGAGTTGCGCAGATTCTCCAGCGCGATGCGGCCACCGGCACCGGGCTTGTTCTCCACCAGGCCCATGTTCTTGGAGTAGCTGGTGCCGCCGATCTTTTCCGCCACGCGGCGGGCTACCGAGTCCCCGGCGCTGCCTGCGGGAAAGCCGTACAGAATGCGCACCTGCTCCAGCGGGCCGCTGCCCTGGGCATAGGCGCTGCGACTGGTGAGGCCCCCGAATGCGGCGAGGGCGGCACCAGCGCCCAGGCCTTTGACGAAATTGCGACGATCTTGCATGTTTGTCTCCTCTATTGTTCGATCACTATGTGCAGGCTTGAGCCTGTCTGAAAAATCTCGACTCGAATGCTATTCGATACTGCGGGCCATCAGGAGTCCCCCGTGAAACCGATCTGTTTGACCAGGGGGCCCCAGCGCTCGAACTCGGCCTGCTGCGAACGGGCCATTTCCTCGGGCGTGGAGCTGGTGGCAATCAGGCCGACCACGCCCAGGCTTTCCTTGAGCGCATCGCTCTTGAGCGCTGTCGTGATGGCCGCATGGGCGCGTGCGCGCACATCGGCGGGCGTCTTGGCATTGGCATAGAAGCCAAACCACTCTTCAGCCGTCAGATCGGCAAAACCCTGCTCGGCAAATGTGGGCACATTGGGCAGATAGGGATTGCGCTGCGGCCCGCTGGTGGCCAGCACGCGCAGCTTGCCGGCCTTGTAATAGCTCAGATAGTCGCCGCAAGTGCCCATGATGGCGGCAATCTGGCCGCCCACGACGTCCGAGACGCCGGGAGCCATGCCGCGATAAGGCGCATGGCTGAGCCTGACGCCCGAGCGCAGGCTGAGCAGGGCCCCCAGCAGATGCGGCTGACTGCCGGCACCGGGGCTGCCGAAGCTGGCCTTGTCGGGGTTGCTCTTGCACCAGGCCAGAAAATCCTTGAGCGTCTTGACCTCGGCCGGCACGGCGGGGCCGACGGCCAGACCGTGGTGCATGATGGCTCCGATGGAGATCGGCTCGAAATCCTTGGCCTGATAGGTCAGCTTGTTATAGATATGCGGGTAGATGGAGAAAGCCGAGACCTGGGACAGCGCAATCACCGAGCCATCGCCCACGGAGTTGCGCAGATTCTCCAGCGCGATGCGGCCACCGGCACCGGGCTTGTTTTCCACCACGCCCATATTTCTGGTGTAGCTGCTGCCGCCCATTTTTTCGGCCACACGGCGGGCCACCGAGTCACCAGCACTGCCTGCGGGAAAACCGTACAGAATGCGCACCTGCTCCAACGGCCCGCTGCCCTGGGCATAGGCGCCGCGGCTGGCGATGCCGCCGAATGCGGCCAGCGCTGCGCCAGCGCCCATGCCTTTGACGAAATTGCGACGACCTTGCATGACTTGTCTCCTGCTTGAAATACGGACTCTTCGGTCCTGTGGAATCCATACACGTCTCAATCTTTGGCACTGAGCTGGCTCTGGCACTCTCCAAGCCAGAGACATCGAGCAAGGGCAGCCCCGCAGCGATGGTGTCGTCCCCCTTGGGGGAAGGCGCAAAGTGCCTCAGGGGGTGACACTTACCGCGGAGCCATGCGCAGCGCACCATCCAGGCGAATCACCTCGCCATTGAGATGATCGTTGTGCACGATATGCACGGCCAGATCGGCAAACTCCGAAGGCTTGCCCAGGCGCGAAGGAAAGGGAATGGACGCCGCCAGCGACTGCTGGACCGGCTCGGGCAGTTCCTTCATCAACGGCGTGGCGAACAGGCCTGGCGCCACGGTACAGACGCGAATGCCATGCTGGGCCAGATCACGCGCCATGGGCAGCGTCATGCCGACCAGTCCGCCCTTGGATGCGCTGTAGGCCTGCTGGCCCACCTGACCGTCAAAGGCTGCCACCGAGGCGGTATAGAGAATCACGCCACGGGCGCCATCCTCCAGCGCCGCCAACTTGGCGCAGCGTGCGGCAAACAGCCGCGTCATGTTGTAGCTGCCAATGAGGTTGACGCGAATCACGCGCTCAAAGTCTTCCAGCGGTGCGGGCTCGCCATCGCGGCCGATCACGCGCTTGGCCGTCCCGATGCCGGCCACATTCATGAGAATGCGTGCATCGCCGCCCCATTGCTCGCGAACGGAATCCAGCGCAGCCGTGACGCTGGCCGCATCGCAGATATCGCACTCCAGCGCCAGTCCGCCGATATCGGCAGCCACCGCCTTGGCCTTGTCGATCTGACGATCCAGCACCGCAACCCTGGCCCCTGCGGCAGCCAGCGCACGCGCCGTGGCTTCGCCCAGGCCCGAGGCTCCCCCGGTCACGATGGCAATCTGATCCTGAACTTGCATATCACTATCCTTTCAAAAGCTGCTTGTGCTTTCTGTTGTCGGGCTCAAGCCGGTACGGGCTCAGAGATTCGGCTTCAGGATCAGGGCCAGCGTTTCGTCATACAGGCCGCTCACCACATCGGCACGGTGCTGGAGCACGGCACGCTGGTTGATGGAGCCCTTGTCCGTGACTTCGCCCAGATCCAGCGATGGCGGCTTGATCGCCACCACTGCACGCGCAATGCGGGTGGCACTGCCGGTTGCCGTCTGCGCCAGCTCGTTAAGAACCGCCTGCAGATGCTGCTGCACCGGCTCGCTGTGCATGATCTGCTCCAGCGTCGCTCCCGCGGCCAGGCCGCTTAAGGCCGCACAGGCCGGGGTCCCGAAAACGATGGCACCGACCTCCTTGCGATCCAGGCCGGTCAGCACCACGTCCTGGATATAGGGCGCGCCTGCGTGAATGATCTTCGCGCGCAGCGGCCCCACGTTGACGAATGTGCCCGTGGCCAGCTTGAAGTCTTCGGCAATGCGGCCATCGAAGCGCAGACCCTGGTCTCTATCCTGCGGGTCGCGCCACTGCACGGCGTCGCCGGTGCGGAAGAATCCGTCCTCGTCAAATGCCTCTGCCGTGGCTTCGGGCGCGCGCCAGTAGCCGGGCGTGACGTTCGGCCCGCGATAGCGGACCTCCAGCTTGCCATCCACGGGCGCCAGCTTTAGCTCCAGACCCGGCACCGGTACGCCCAGGTCTCCGGAGTGCACATCGGGACGGTTGATGAACAGGGCCGATGGCGAGGACTCGGTCATGCCCAGGCCGGTTCCCATCACGATGCGCTCGCCGCACTCGGCCTCCTGCGTGCGGTGCAGGCTATCCCAGACGGGCTGCGCCAGAGAGGCTCCGGCATAGAAGAACAGCTTGACGCGCTTGAGCAGGCTGCGGCGCAGCTGCGCATCGCTCTCCATGGCGCGGGCGATGTATTCAAAGCCGGTGGGTACGTTGAAGTAAACGGTGGGTGAGAGCTCGCGCAGATTGCGCAGCGTCTCGGCAATGCCCGTCGCCGTCGGCTTGCCTTCGTCGATGTAGACCGTGCCGCCATGGTAGAGCGCGAGGCCGATGTTCTTGTTGCCGCCAAAAGTGTGGTTCCAGGGCAGCCAGTCCACCAGCACGGGCGGGCCTTGGACCATATCGGGCATGGTCTGGGCAATCTGCTGCTGGTTGGCGCACCACATTCCGTGGGTGTTGATGACGGCCTTGGGCAGCTTGGTCGATCCCGAGGTGAACAGGAACTTGGTGATGGTGTCGGGCCCGGTGGCCTGCATGGCCACATCCACTGCAGTTGTGGGCTCGGTCGCCAGCAGGTCGGCAAACAAGGTGCAGCTCGCGGCCTCGACGGCCGGCTTGCGGTACACCACCTCACAGCCCTCGGGCAGCACGGCGCGTACCGCCTTGTCATAGCGCGCCGCATCGGCCGCAAAGATCAGGCCGGGCGTGAGCGTATCGACCACATGGCGTAGCTTGGCGTAATCGGTGCTGACCAGGGAGTAGGCCGTGGAGACCGAGCAATAGGGCACGCCCGCATAGAGGCAGCCCATGGCCAGCATGGCATGGTCCAGGTCGTTCTCGCTAAGGATGATGACGGGACGCTCTGCCGAGAGTCTTCTGTCCGCCAGTGCCTGCGCAATGCCGCGTGCCGCAGCCAGCGTCTGGGCATAGCTGATGCGTTGCCAGTCTCCTGTGCTGCCGTCCGCCAATCGCTGCCGCTGGGCGATGAAGGTCTGCTGCGGCGTGGTCTGCGCCCAGTGCACCAGCCTGTCCGTCATGCGCGCTGCATGCCCTGCCAGCTCCTGATCGGAGCGCACGTAGAAAGTGCCGTCGCCCGCTTCCCTGACCCGGATGCTGCGCACGCCGAACTCCAGCTCGCGGTAGCGGGGCCTGCCCCCCTCTGCCACCTGGCCCAGAGCCTGCATGGCTGTGTCTGTCTCCTGCATTGTCTTTGTCTCCACAGCGTTGTTTTTTGGCTTGCCTTCAGTCCTTGCTGACCTTGGCGGCCCGCCCGGACAGAAATTCCTGCAAACGGAACTTGGCTTCTGGCGCGCTCTGCGCCACGGCGGCCATCAGAGCTTCGGTCATCAGACCCTGATCGGCGGGCTGATCGGCAATCCGGGGCAGCGCATGCATGAGCGCGTAATTGGTCATGGGGGCGTTTTCGGCAATGCGCAGCGCCAGCTCCACAGCCTTGTCCAGCGCATGTCCTTCTGGCACCAGATACTGCGACAGACCCACGCGCTCGCCTTCTTCGGCCTTGTACACACGGCCCGTGAACATCATGTCTGCCATGCGCGCCGCGCCGATCAGGCGCGGGATGCGCACCGAGCCGCCGCCGCCGACAAAAATGCCGCGCGAGCCTTCAGGCAAGGCATAGAAGGTGCTGCTGTCGGCCACACGGATATGACAGGCACTGGCCAGCTCCAGACCGCCGCCCACCACGGCGCCATGCAGGGCGGCGACCACGGGCACCGCGCCAAACTGCACCTGACGCAAGGCCTCATGCCACATGCGCGAATGCAGAACGCCCTGGGCCGCATCGCGCTCGCTGAGCTCGCTCAGGTCCAGGCCGGCGCAGAAATGCGGGCCATCGCCATCCACCACCGCCGCGCGCACGCTGGCGGGCAGATTCATGAACACATCGCGCAGACCCAGCACCAGTCCATCGGACAAGGCATTGCGCTTGGCAGCGCGCATCAGGCGAATGACGGCAACCTGTTCGGCTTCGCCACGGAATTCCACTGCAATTTCTTTATGAGTCATAACCATTCCTTTTGCATCATTATTGTTATTTCAAATAACTAAATGCAAGACATCCTCAGGTGTTTGCTCTCAGTGCTTTCCCCGATTCGGGTGCTGTAGTGCACAACTAGTCCGGGCGTGACAGGCACGAAGCCTGCGACTTCGCATAATGTGACCTCATGACATCAACCAGCCAGCCCCGTCCCAGCCAGCTCCTTCTGCCCCAGCGCGAACCGGTGCCCACGCGTGACGCCTCGACCTTGCTGTTGCTGCGCGATTGCGCCGACGGCAACGGTTTCGAAGTGCTGATGACGCGGCGCGCCGATCAGGGTATTTTTGCCAATGCCTATGTGTTCCCCGGCGGAGGCCTCGAGGATCAGGACGCGACCCCTGCCAACCATGCGCTGGCGCGGGTTCGTCCATCCATGGCGGAGATTGCCGGCACCGGCCGCATCACACAGGCATTGGCAGGCATTCGCGAAACGTTTGAGGAGCTGGGCATCCTGCTGGCCTATGACCAGGCCGGCCGGCCCGTGCCTGCGGCCGAAGTCGAGCAGCTGGACCGCAAGGCATCGCTGTACGAGCAATGCCGCGCGCGCGGCTGGAGCCTGGCCGTGGATCAGCTCTGGTATCTGGCCCACTGGACGGCGCCGCTGAACCTGGCAAAGCGCTTCAACGTGCCGTTTTTCGTGGCCCGCATGCCCGAGGGCCAAACAGCGGTGGCCGATGAGACCGAGCAGTTCGAGCCCACCTGGATCCGCCCCCAGCAAGCCCTGCAGCGCTTCGAGGAAAAGGAATTGTTCATCCTCTTCCCCACCCAGCGCACCTTGCAGCGCCTGACGGGCTATGCCGACACACAAGCCGTGCTGGATGCCCTGCAGGGTGAAAAGCCGCTATGGCACGCCCACCCTCGTGCGGGCTATCTCAAGGGGCAGGACACAAGACAGCTGGAAACCGATACGGCTTACGGCGAACTGGAGATGGTCCACCCCGACGGCCAGGCTGCCCACCATCTCGACTGGCAGTTTGAAAAAGCCGTGCCGCTGCGCAAGAACCTGATGCGTCTGACGGCCCCCAACCCCGGCATGATGACCGGCCCCGGCACCAACAGCTATCTGGTCGGCGATGCGCACACCGGCTATATCGCCATCGACCCCGGACCGAACGATGCCGAACATCTGCAGCGCCTGCACGATGCCGCCGGCGGCGATATCCGCTACATCGTGTGCACCCATTCCCACCCCGATCACTCGCCGGGTGCCGCGCCGCTGCAGGCCATGGTCCTGCTCTCCGGCCATGCCAGCCCCCCCATCATGGGCCTGCCGTCTGCGCCCACGGCACGTGCCAACAGCCGCTTCCGACCCGAGGTGACGCTGCAGGACGGAGAGCGCATCACACTTAGCGGGCAAGGAGAAGAAGGCGAAATCACGCATACGCTGCAAGCCGTCTTCACGCCCGGCCACGCGGCCAACCACCTGTGCTTTGTGCTGGAGGAGGACGCACTGCTATTCAGCGGCGATCACATCCTCAATGGCAGCACCACCGTCATCAGCCCGCCGGACGGCAATATGATCGATTACCTCGATTCGCTGGACCGGCTGCACTCCCTGTGTCTGGCGTACGACATTCGCTACATCCTGCCCGCCCACGGCTACGTGCTGGGCTTTGCTGCGCACCAGATCACCCGCCTCAAGGCCCACCGCCTGGCGCGCGAGGCCAAGGTGCATCAGGCCATGCGCACCAAGCCGGACGGCAGCATTCAGGACTGGGTGGCGATTGCCTATGCCGACACGCCGCAAGCGCTGTGGCCCGTGGCCGAGCAATCGCTGCTGGCGCATGTGGAACGCATCCAGAAGCTCTGCCTGGGCCGATAGCGCGCCGCAAGCGCCGCGCTAGACCTGTGGACAACTAGGACATGGCCGGAGCATTAAGCTCTTGCCATGTCTGAATCCCTGCCTGAACAAGAAAGCATCCGCCTGGCCAAGCGCCTGGCAGAGCAAGAACAATGCTCGCGCCGCGAGGCCGAGCTCCATATCGTCGCGGGCAATGTCCAGGTGGACGGCAAAGTGGTGCAAGTGCCCGAAACCCGTGTGCGCCCCGACCAGGTGGTGATCCTGCGCAAGGATGCCAAGCCTGAAGCCATTCCGCCCGTCACCATCCTGATGAACAAGCCCGCGGGCATGACCCAGGGCCCGGCCTATGGCCGCGTGCGCAGCGCGCATTCGCTGCTGAGCGAGGACACCAAGGCCAAGCTGGACACGCCCATGCCCCAGCTGGTGCTGGACCATCACTTCAGGAATCTGGAGTCGTTTCTGACGATTCCGCTGCCTGCCAGCGGTCTCATCGTCTACACCCAGGACAAGCGCGTGGCACGCAAGCTGGCCGAGGAAGGCATCTGGCTGGAGCAGGAAATCATCGTCGGCGTGGAGGGCCAGATCATTGAAGATGGCCTGGAGATCCTGTACGAAGGTCTGCCCATTCCCGGTGGCAACGGCCATCGCCGCATGCCTCCCTGCCATGTCAGCTGGCAAAGCGACAACCATCTGCGCTTCGCTCTCAAGGGCATTGCGCCCGAAGAGATCGAGAAAATGTGCGCCGCCATCGGCCTGACGGTGGTCAGCATGCGCCGGCTGCGCCTTGGCCGCGTCTCGCTGGCCAAGGTACCCGAGGGTCAGTGGCGCTATCTGATGCCCTGGGAAAGGTTCTGAGCGGAACGGCCTTCGCGTGCCGCCAACCGGACTCGGCCGCGGCACGCGCCGGTCCGCTCAATCCGCCTTGAAGCCCGTCGCAGCCACTGCCTTGCCCCATTTGACGGTATCGGCAGCAATGATGTCGGCAAACTGCTGCGCACTGGTGCCCGTGACCCTGAAGCCTGCCTCCTGCAGCCGCGCCCTGCCGTCGCCCGATTGCAGGACCTTGAGCAGATCGGCATTGAGCTTGCTCACCACGTCCGCGGGTGTCCTGGCGGGCGCCACGATGCCGAACCAGGAGCTGAACTCCAGGTTGCCAAAGCCCTGCTCCTTCATGGTCGGCAACTCGAGCAACTGCTCCACACGCGCGCTGCCCGTGCTTCCCAGGGCCACCAGCTTGCCGGCGCGCACCTGCGGGATCGCCATGCCGGAGGAAGCGAACACCCCCTGCACATCGCCGCTGAAAATGCCGCTCAAGGCATCCGAAGTGCTCTTGTAGTGCACCACCTCGGGTTTGGACTGCACGGCATCGCCAAACATATAGGCCCCGAAATGCCCCGGCGTGCCCGCTCCGAAAGTGGCCATGAACAAGCCGTTTTGCTGCCGGGTCCAGGCCACAAAGTCCCTGACGTTGCGCGCCTTGACCTTTTCGGGATTGACCAGCAGCACGAAGTCGGAACTCACCACCTGGCTGACGGGGGCGAAATCCTTGCGCGGTTGGTAGGCAAGTCGTTGGTAGGTATTGGGTGCAATGCTGAGCTGTCCGGTCTCGGCCAGCATGATGGTGTAGCCGTCGGCCGGTGCACGCGCCGCCTCGCTGGCTGCGATCAGGCCGGCGGCACCGGGCTTGTTGTCCACCACCACGCCCACGCCGCCCCATGCTTCGGAAAGCTTCTGTGCCAGCAGCCGGGCCACTACATCGGGTCCCGTGCCCGCCGGAAAGCCCACGATCATGCGCACCGTCTTGCTCGGATAAGCCGTCTGGGCCTGAGCGACGCCCAGGGCTGCACTGCCGCCGGCCAGCAGTGCCAGGGCCAGCAGCCGACGTCGCCAGGCCCGTGCTAAGAACGTGTTCACGATTTCCTCGTGCCGCGACAGAGGCTTTGCGGGATGGGATGCAAGGCGCGATACCGCAGCAATAGCCGCGCTATTGCGAGGATTCGCAACGCCGCAGACCGCCCGCAAAGCCGCTGTCCCGCAGGGTTGGAGCGCAATCGGGCGATTTGCTGCGCGCTGACTCTTGCTTGCACCCCGGTGCAAGCGGCGAGCCATCGCTTCGAACTCATCCCGATTGCGCTCCAACGCGGCTGCGTAGAGATCGTGAACACGTTCTAAAGCGGGTCCAGGCAGGTTCTGGGCTTGCAGTACTTTCATGTTTTTGTCTCCTTGTTGCGATGCTGTTTCACAGCACTTCGAAAAATCGCATGACGACCTGCTCCGGAAAGCGCGCTCCCGCACCCACGAACAGGCGCTGCCCCAGCCAGGCAAAGCGCTTGGAGGCCGTTTCAAAGCGAGGCGCACAGCGAAAGTAGATCGCCGAGGGATCGACGCTCTCGCCGCGGCGCAGACGCTGCATGAGCTCGGCCGGCCCGGTGCGCAAGGCATGGTTGCTCACATAGATCAGATCGCCGCCGTCGGTTTCGATGACATAGCGCGCGTCCAGCTCGGCCACTTCCTCGCTGACCAGCAGCTGGAAGTCGGCCCCGCCCGGCAGCACACGCGCCGACCAGTCCTCTCCCTGCACCTGGCCGCCGACGATGGGAATCACACGCCGCAAGCCGCGTGTCGTTTCGCCCACCTCCTGCGCCGGCCCTACCTGCACGCGAAATTCGGCAAAGTGGCGCAGCCCTGGAGCGACAATCTGGAAATCATGGTTTGGCGACAGCATTGCTCTCCTTGCGATGTCTAGGCACAGGGACATGAGCGTAAGCACTGTTGAAGATTTCGCTGTCCCCCAAGAAGATGACAGCCCACGCCAAGACACACCGATGAGAACCTGGAAGCTACCTTCGACGACTGACGCCATGCCGGCCAGTGATATGGCCCAGGCCAGCGGCATGGCCCAGGCCAGCGCCTTGCTGGCCGGTCTGGTGGAGCATCTGGGACAGAGCTGTTTTGCCCAGACCGCGCTGGAGCAGCTGAGCGCCATCGCGCCCACGGCCTCGCTCTCGGTGTATCGCATCGGCAGCTACCGGCCGCGGCTGTTTCTCTCGGCCTCCCAAGGCATTGCGGACACCACGCGCCAGTGCTGGAGCGCCTATCTCTCGGGACCCCAGCACGAGGACAGAAGCTGGGGCCAGGAATGGCCCGGACATATGCATACGCCAGGCGCCCGCAATCTGGTCCATGTGCAGGCCAACGAGGTCACGCCCTTGCATCGCCAGTGCGTGTATGACGCGCATGGCGTGGCTGAGCGCATCTCGATTGCCGAGCCCGGTGCCGACGGCTCGGTGTTTGCCGTCAACCTCTATCGCCATGCGCACCAGAAGCCCTTTGCCGACCGGCATCTGAGCGACTTCGCGGACCTGTCCAGCGCCCTGATGGCTCTGACGCACAAGCACCTGGCGCTGACGGCGGACATGGCTGCCGGAGATGAGAGATGGCCGGCTCGACTGCGCGAGCTGGCACCGGGTCTGACGGCGCGTGAACTCGAGGTCTGCCTGCGCCTGCTGCGCGGCATGACCCAGGACGGCATTGCGGCCGATCTCGGGCTGAGCGCAGCCACCGTGAAGACCTATCGCAACCGCGCCTTTGCGCGGCTCGATATCCACCACCGCCACCAGTTGTTCGCGCTGATGGTGGAGTGAATGCCGGGGATTCGCCGGTGCTGTGCCCGGCCGAGGAAGAAAGTGTGAAGTGCGCCGATAAGCCGGATTCTGTGCACAACGGTTGCCCGCCATGTGACCGCCATTAATCTTGGCCATCAGTCGCCTGATGGCTCGGTGCTACCTACCCGCACACTCCGGGGGCCCCGTCAACGTGTGCCTACTTGGTATTGCTGCGCGTAGAGATTGCCCGTTTCACCCTGGTTGGTCTGCCTTGCGGCACTCCTGCCAGACTCGTCTCTGTTGCTCTGATCCTCACCTCACGGTGGACAGCTGTTAGCTGCTACGCCGCCCTATGCAGTCCGGACGTTCCTCCAGTACGGTCTTTCGACCCAACGCAAGCGTTGGCCTTTCGGCTAGTACCAGCGGCGGTCTGGCGCACTTCACGGCGCGCATTATCCCGCGTTCAGAAAGAACTTGCACAGAACTCGCGCCTGAACTGCTCGGGCGGCAGGCCTGATTCGCGCTGGAACATCGCAATAAAGGCCGATGGCGTGCTGTAACCCATGTCATAGGCGATGCGCTGCACGGTGTGGCCGGCCTCCAGCGCGTCGATCGCCTGCAGATAGCGCATGCGCTGGCGCCATTCCCCCAGACTCATGCCCAGCTCGCGCTGGCAGTGGCGGGCCAGGGTTCGTTCCGTCATGTGCACGGTCTCGGCCCATTCGGCCAGGCTACGGTGGTCGTCGGGGCGCGACTGCATGGCGTCCAGCACCTGCACCAGCGCGGGATGCCGGGCCACGGGCAGAAAGCTCAGCTCCAGCGGCGTGGCTCGCAACTGGTCATGCACCACCCGGGCCAGCCGCAGATCGGCGTCCGTCACCGGGATCTGCACGCCCCTGGCACCAAAGTCCGCCAGCACGGCTTTGACGATAGGTCCCAGGCGCATGCAGCCCGCCGTCTGCGGCAGGTCCGCACACAGATCGGGGGCCAGATAGACGGAGCGGTACTGCACCGCATGCTGCAGATAGCAGCTGTGCACCACGCCAGGCGGAATCCACACCCCATGCTGCGGCGGGCACAGGATATGACCGCTGGGCACATCCATGTTCAGGCTGCCGTGGGCCGCATAGTTCAGATGCCCCCAGCGGTGGCTGTGCGACGGGGCCTCGCTGTGTTCGCCGAACTCGTCATAGCGGAAGTAATAGCTGCCAGGCACTTTGTCGGTGTCCAGTATCTGTACGGCATACCGCTTGGCGGCCGGGCCGGGAGTCGGGGCAGAGGCGGGCATGGGTTCGTCCGGCTTGAGTTATGAAATGTCTGAAATCAGCAATGCGCTTCAAATACGTCAAGCGCATCATAAGCACCTCAAGGAGTTTCATATGGGTGCATACCTATTACCACTGGGCGCGGTACTGATCTGGTCGGTCAACACCGTGGTCAGCAAGCTGGCCGCAGACAGCATCAGCGCGGCCGAGATCGGGTTCTTCCGCTGGCTGGTGGCGGCCGTGCTTTTCACGCCCTTCGTCCTGCCCTCGATCTGGCGCCAGCGCGCCGACATCAAGCCCCTGCTGCCACGGATCGTCGTGCTGGGCGTGCTGGGCATGGTCATCTACCAAAGCCTGGCCTACTACGCCGCCCACTTCACCACGGCCACGCACATGGGCATCATCGGCTCGCTCACGCCCATGCTGGTGCTGGCCCTGGCCGTGTTCATGCTGGGCCAGCCGCTGACGCATGGCGGCATCTGGGGTTCGTTGCTGGCCATTGTGGGAGTCGCGCTGGTGGTTTCATCGGGCCGGCTCAGCCATCTGGCTTCCGAGGGCCTGAACCTGGGTGACGCCATGATGTTCCTGGCCATGCTGGCCTATGCGGTCTACAACATCCTGCTCAAGCGCTGGCCCATGCCGCGCCTGGCCACGGTGCAGCTGCTGTATCTGCAGGTGCTGGTTGCCGTGGTCGTGCAGTTCCCGCTGTATCTCTTCTCGCCCAAGACCGGGCTTGACGCCAGCAACCTGCCGCTGGTGGGCTACGCCGGCATCATGGCCTCCATCGCCGCGCCGCTGCTGTGGATGAAGGCGGTGCAGACGCTGGGGCCCGGGCGATCGAGCATGTTCTTCAATCTGATCCCGGTCTTCACCGCCCTGATCGCGGCATTCACCCTGAACGAGCCCCTGGCGGGCTACCACGCGGTGGGCGGCATCATGACGATTGCCGGTCTGCTGCTGGCCGAGCTCTGGAAGGCCCCGCTGCGCGCGCGGCCTTCCCTGGCCTGCGGTGCTAAAGCAGCAGATTGAGAATCGCGTAGCTCATCAGCGACAGCAGACTCACCACGAACACCAGCATGACCCAGGGGCCCCAGCGCTGCTCGCGCCAGGAAAAGCCGACCAGCAGGCCTACGCAACAGACCCCCAGCAGCACCAGAATTGTGTTGAACGTGAGCAAGAGCAGTCCTCCCTCAAACAGACTTTGCCCCATTGTTCCCGATTGCAGGCCCAAGGGGAAACACCATCTCCCCAGGACTTGATGTGAATCAATCAGCAATCTCCGGCACCAGGCGCCGACCGGGGTTTTGAGCGGCCCGGCAGCGCGATCCGGCGCGCATAGAGCCTAGGGTTTTCCCGCGCCTTATCGGTGCACGCCTGCCTCATGCCGGTGCACAGCCCGCACCACCTCTGCTCATAAGAATTTGCATTCAGGGCCGCTCAGAATTTCTTGTTGGACAGCCCCTCGCTGCCTTTCGATACTGCCGCCACAGGAACACCGGCCCGCGCCGCATTCCAATGTTCCAAGACACACAGGAGCGCCAGCAAAAGCGCCCCATGTGCCCGCTGCACTTTCGCATACAGGAGACTCCCATGAGCAGCCCGGCTTCCGCCACCCACCCTCTTGCCGGCCATGCCGGTGCGCACGTGCACCCCGACATGGACGCCACCTACCGCAAGATCACCTGGCGCCTGATCCCCTTTCTGGTCTTTCTCTTTGTCCTGGCCTGGATAGACCGCGTCAACGTCGGCTTCGCCAAGCTGCAGATGCTGCAGGACCTGCAGTTCAGCGAGGCTGTCTACGGCCTGGGCGCCGGCATCTTCTTCATCGGCTACTTCCTGTTCGAAGTGCCCAGCAACCTGCTGCTGGAGAAGATCGGCGCACGCAAGACACTGGCGCGCATCACCATCCTCTGGGGCGTGGCGTCCATGGCCATGGCCTATGTGACCACGCCCACCATGTTCTATGTGCTGCGCTTCATCCTGGGCGTGGTCGAGGCGGGCTTCTTCCCCGGTGTGGTGCTGTATCTGACCTACTGGTTCCCGGCCCGCCACCGTGCCCGCATCAACGGCCTGTTCATGACCTCGTTCGCCATCGCCGGCGCCGTGGGCGGCCCGATCGCAGGCGCCATCATGAACGGCATGCAGGACGTGGGCCATCTGGCCAACTGGCAATGGCTGTTCATCCTTGAAGGCATTCCCTCGGTGATCGCCGGCTTCTTCGTGCTGGCCTGGCTGCCCGAGAAACCCGAGAACGCCAAGTGGCTGAGCGCAGCCGAGCAGCGCGCCGTCAGCGCCGCCGTGGCCGAGGAAAGCCAGCAAGGCCACAAGCAGCATTCCTTCGCCGATGCCTGCCGCAACTACCGCGTCTGGCTGTGCGCCGCCGTGTACTTCTGCATCGTCAGCGGCAACGCCACGATCGCCTTCTGGTCGCCGTCCATCATCAAGGAGATCGGCATCCAGAACAATCTGCAGATCGGCCTGATCTCGGCCATTCCCTTTCTCGCAGGCACGCTGGCCATGGTCTGGAACGGCATGCATTCGGACAAGACCGGCGAGCGCCGCATGCACAGCGCCATCGCCGCCTTGATCGCCGCAGCAGGCCTGATCCTGACCGGCATGTTCCTGCACAACGCCGTGCTGGCCCTGTGCGCGCTGACGCTGGCCTCCGTCGGCATCCTCGCCGCCTTCCCCGTGTTCTGGTCCATTCCCTCGGCCTTTCTGGCCGGCACGGCGGCCGCCGGCGGCATCGCCCTCATCAACTCCGTTGGCAACCTGGCCGGCTTTGTGGCGCCCTACATGATCGGCGCGCTCAAGACCAGCACCGGCTCGCTGTCCTCGGGGCTGTACTTCGTGGCCGCGCTGGAGTTCCTCGCCGCCTTCCTAGTCGTGCTCTTCGTCAAGAAGCAGTGACTTCCTGACGCTGCCTGCGCAGCGCCGCCATGCGGGGCCCAAGGCCCCGCTCTCTCCTTTTTGAGCTTTCCGCCATGCAACTGCAATTCACCACCCCCGAAGGCCAGACCCTGGCCCCCATCTTCGACACCCTGATCGTCGCCGGCTGGGCCGGACGCGACCATGCGGCCATCGAGCACCACATCGAGGAGCTGGCCGCGCTCGGCATTCCGCGCCCCAGCGCCGTGCCGCTGTACTACCGCATCGCCAGCAACCAGCTGAGCCAGAGCAGCACGCTGCAGGTACTCGGCCCGGACTCCTCGGGCGAGGCCGAGGTCTTCGTCTTCAGCCATGACGGCGAGATGTTCGTGAGCCTGGCCTCGGACCACACCGACCGCAAGCTCGAAGCCTATAGCGTTGCCTTCTCCAAGCAGGCCTGCATCAAGCCCGTGGCCACTCAGGCCTGGCGCTTCGCCGATGTGGCCGGCCACTGGGACGAGCTGATCCTGCGCTCGTGGATCGTGGAGGACGGCCGCGAAGTGCTGTACCAGGAAGGCACGCTGGCCAGCCTGCGCACGCCCCAGGACCTGATCGCGGGCTACACCGGCGGCCAGAGCCAGTTGCCCGAAGGCAGTGGCATGACCTGCGGCACCATGGCCGCCATCGGCGGCATACGCCCTGCCACGCAGTTCGCCATGGAGCTGTACGACCCGCGCAGCCAGCGCAGCATCCGCCACCGCTACCGCAGCGAGCTGCTGGACATCGTCGCCTGAACACGGAGCTACCCATGACGTCAGTCTCTCCCCGCCTGGACCAGGTCTCCGAGCGCCTGGCCCAAGGCCAGACCAGCGCCGTGCAACTGGCCGAGCAGGCACTGGAGCGCGCCACGCAAGGCGAAGGCCCGCGCGTGTTCACCCGCGTGCTGCCCGAGCAGGCCCTGGCGGAAGCCCGCGCCAGCGATGCGCTGCGCTCGGCTGGCCTGGCACGCTCGCCCCTCGAAGGCCTGCCCATCTCGGTCAAGGATCTGTTCGACATCGCGGGCCACCCCACGCTGGGCGGCTCCAGGCTGCTGGCCGATGCCGCACCCGCCACGCAGACGGCCGAAGTCGTGCAGCGCCTGCGCCGCGCGGGCGCGGTCATCGTGGGCACGACCAATATGACCGAGTTCGCCTACTCGGGCCTGGGGCTGAATCCGCACTACGGCACGCCGCGCAATCCCTGGCAGCGGGAAAACGACGGCGGCCGCATTCCCGGCGGCTCGTCCTCCGGCGCGGCCATCTCGGTGACCGACGGCATGGCGCTGGCCGCCATCGGCTCGGACACCGGCGGCTCGGTGCGCATTCCCTCGGCGCTGTGCGGCCTGACCGGCTTCAAGCCCACGGCGCGCCGCGTGCCCATGCAGGGCGTGCTGCCGCTGTCTGCCAATCTGGACTCCATCGGACCGCTGGCGCCCAGCGTGCGCTGCTGCGCCGCGCTGGACGCGGTGCTGTCGGGCGAATCGCAGGGCGAACTGCGCGCGGCCTCGCTGCAGGGCCTGCGCCTGCTGACGCCCACGAATGTGGTGCTGGACGGCATGGACAGCGCCGTGGCCGCGGCCTGGCAGCGTGCGCTGTCGCTGCTGTACGCGGCCGGCGTGCAGATCACCGAGGCCGTGGTGCCGCCCTTCTCCGAGCTTGCGCAGATCAATGCCAAGGGCGGCTTCACCGCCGCCGAGGCCTGGGCCTGGCACCGCAGCCATATCGACGGCGCCGGCCGCCTGGCCGACTACGATCCGCGCGTGGGCACGCGCATTCTGCGCGGCAAGGACATCAGCGCGGCCGACTATATCGAGCTCCTGGCGCGCCGCCAGCAGTGGATTGCCCGCGTCCAGGCGCAGATGGCCGATCACGACCTGATGCTCATGCCCACGGTGCCCGTGATCGCGCCCAAGATTGCCGAGCTTGAGGCCAGCGACGAAGCCTATTTCGCGGCCAACGGGCTGATGCTGCGCAATCCCACGCTGATCAACTTCCTCGACGGCTGCGCGGTGTCCCTGCCCTGCCACCGCCCGGGCGAAGCGCCCGTGGGCCTGAGCCTGGCCGGCACGGCCGCTCAGGACCAACGCCTGCTGTCGGTGGCACTGGCCGTCGAGGCCTTGCTCGCCCAAGCCTGATTGCCGATCAAAAAATAGGAGCTGCTAACGCTTTACTGCAAACGATTTCAGACAGAAAACACTCTGAAATCTATATGCAACAGGCGGTAGCAGCTCCTTTTTTATTCAGTATGAGGCCCCCCCCCCAGGCTCGGCAGGCATTGGTGCCAGCACCAGCTGTGCCTGCTCCTGCGCTTTAAGCGTCCCCTGCCAGACGGGCGCCCGGCAGCCGCGCCACGGCCTGGCCGTGGTTCAGCGCAAACGCCGTGGCCACCTCTTCGGCGGCGCGCACCACGGTTTCAGCCAGCGGGTTCTGGTGATCGTTGCGCCAGCAGGCCACCAGCGGCAGCGAGGGGAACTCGCGATCCACGCGCAGCAGGCGCAGGCGCTGCTCGGCCAGCTCACGCTGGATGATGGCCGGCGGCACGGCCGCCACGCCCAGGCCGTCGCAGACCACGCGGATCATGGTCGCCACCGAGGCAATGCAGTTCATGTGCGGCGAGGCGTTGCCTTCGGCGCTGAACAGCTGCTCGATCACCGCATACGGCTCGGAGCCGCGCGCAAAGCTCATGATGGGAAAAGCCGCCAGCTCGGCCAGGCTCAGGGTCTCGTCGCCTATGCCCAGCTTGGGGCTGCCCACCCAGGCCATGGCGAACTCGCCCAGCGACAGATTGGCAATGGCACCGCCGGACACGGGCTTGGCCTGCAGCGAGACATCGAGCTGGCCCTTGAGCAGTTGCTCCGACATATGGATGGTGGTGTCGCAGGCGATCTCCACCTGCAGGCGCGGATAGCGCTGCTGCAGCAGTGCGAGAAAGTCGGGGAACCAGCTGTGCACGATGGATTCGATGGCGCCGATGCGGATCACGCCCGCATAGGCCTGCTTGTCCAGCATGTCCTCGCGCATCTCGCGCATCAGCCTGAGCATGCGCTCGGCATGCACCAGGGCCTTGGCGCCGTCGGCCGTGAGCGTGACCTCGCGCACGCCGCGGTCGAACAGGCGCACGCCGAACTCCTGCTCCAGCGTGGCGATGCGACTGGAGACGGCAGCCTGTGTGGTGAACAGCCGCTCGGCCGTCATGCGGAAGTTGCGCAGCTCGGCCAGCAGCACAAAGGTTTCCAGAAACCGTAGATTCATGGGGCGATGTTAATCACCGCCCGCTGCCTTGCCCACTTTTCGGGTCATATCGATATAGCCCATTCGCAGAACGCTTGCGTGCACAATGCTCTGTGTCTGCGCAGACATCCTGCGCTGCGATCCACTGTCCCACCACCCCTTATTCGCGGAGGTCCGATGAGAGCTGACAACATTCTGCAAACGATTGGCGACACGCCCGTCATTCACATCAACCGTCTGTTCGGCAGCAATACCAACGTCTGGATCAAGTCCGAGCGCAGCAACCCAGGTGGCTCCATCAAGGATCGTATTGCGCTGTCCATGGTGGAAGACGCCGAGAGATCCGGCGCGCTCAAACCCGGTGGTGTCATCATCGAGCCCACCAGCGGCAACACCGGTGTGGGCCTGGCCCTGGTCGCAGCCGTCAAGGGCTACAAGCTGGTCCTGGTCATGCCCGAGAGCATGAGCATCGAGCGCCGCCGCCTGATGCTGGCCTATGGCGCATCCTTTGACCTGACTCCCAAGGAAAAAGGCATGAAGGGCGCCATCGCCCGCGCCCAGGAACTGGCCGCCCAGACGCCCGGAGCCTGGATTCCCCAGCAATTCGAGAACCCCGCCAACGTGGCCGTGCATGAGGCCACCACGGCCCAGGAAATCCTGCGCGACTTCCCCGACGGCCTCGACGCCTTCATCACCGGCGTGGGCACGGGCGGTCACCTGTCCGGCGTGGCCAAGGTGCTCAAGGCCAAGTTTCCCAACCTCAAGGTCTATGCGGTGGAGCCCGCGGCATCGCCCGTGATCTCCGGCGGTCAGCCCGCGCCCCACCCCATCCAGGGTATTGGCGCCGGCTTTGTGCCCAAGAATCTGGACGTCAGCCTGCTCGACGGCGTGATCCAGGTGGAAGCCGAGCCCGCACGCGAATACGCGCGCCGCGCCGCTCGCGAGGAAGGCCTGCTGGTCGGCATCTCCTCGGGCGCCACGCTGGCCGCCATTGCCCAGAAGCTGCCCGAGCTGCCGCCCAGCGCCAGGGTGCTGGGCTTTGCCTACGACACGGGCGAGCGCTATCTGTCGGTGGAAGGCTTCCTGCCCAACGCCTGATCGCGCCGCGCGCTTTCCTGCCACGCCGCACAAGATGCGGCGTTTTTCATGCCCGCCGCACACCTCGCGCATAGCCCGAGTTCGCCGCGCGCTCATCGACCCATGCCAATGGCCCATGGGACAAGCGGTCATCGAGTCCGCTTGACACCAAACCAGGGCACTCCCCTACCATGGGGACAAGATATGCCACAAGCATGACACGGGAGTATTTCCATCTTGTTCCGATTTTTTGAAAAACAGGTAGCCCCCTATCCCGGCCAGGAGCCCAAGGTTCCGCCCAAGGGATTCTTTGCCTTTGTCTGGGCCTGTACCCAGGGCATGCGCGGCTGGATTGGCCTGATGACCCTTACCTCGGCCCTGCTGGCCGCCTATGAAGCCGTACTGTTCGCCATCATGGGCCGCGTGGTGGACTGGCTGGGCACGGTCTCGCCCGCCAACTTCTGGGCCGAACAGCAGGCCACGGTGCAGGGCATTGCCGCCATCCTGCTCGGCAGCGTGGCGCTGCTGGCCCTGCACACCACCGTGATGCACCAGGTACTGGCCATCAACTTCCCCATGCGGCTGCGCTGGGTGTTCCACAAGCTGATGCTGGGCCAGAGCATGTCCTTCTATGCGGACGAGTTTGCCGGCCGCATCACCACCAAGATCATGCAGACCGCGCTGTCGGTGCGGGAAGTGGTGTTCATGGTGGTGGACGTGTTTGTGGGCGTGGGCGTCTACATGATCGGCATTCTGATCCTGGCCGCCAGCTTCGAGTGGCGGCTGATGATTCCGTTTGCGCTGTGGTTCGTCGCCTATGCCGCTGCCTGCTTCTATTTCGTGCCACGCCTGGGCCAGATCGGCAAGGAGCAGGCCGATGCGCGCTCCATGATGACGGGCCGCGTCACCGATGCCTATACCAATATCGCCACCGTCAAGCTGTTTGCCCACACGCGCCGCGAAGCCGAATATGCGCGCAATGCCATGGAGGCCTTCAAGGCCACGGGCTATGCGCAGATGCGTCTGGTCAGCCTGTTCGAAATCACCAACCACCTGATGATTGCCCTGCTGCTGCTGGGCAGCGGCGGCACGGCGCTCTATCTGTGGACGCAAGGTCAGGCCTCCGCCGGCGTGGTGGCGGCCGTGATTGCCATGGCGCTGCGGCTGATGGGTTACTCGCACTGGGTGATGTGGCAGATGACGGGCCTGTTCGAGAACGTGGGCACCATCCAGGACGGCATCACCACGCTGACCAAGCCGCGCACCATCGTCGATGCACCCGACGCCAAGCCGCTGCAGGTCACGCGAGGAGCGATTGCCTTCGAGGATGTGAGCTTTGGCTACAAGGCGGGCGGCAAAAAGGTGCTGGACCATCTGAACCTGCACATCCGCCCCGGCGAGCGCATCGGCCTGATCGGACGCTCGGGCGCTGGCAAGTCCACGCTGGTCAATCTGCTGCTGCGCTTTCACGAGCCGCAAAGCGGGCGCATCACCATCGACGGCCAGGACATCCGCGGCGTGACGCAGGACAGCCTGCGCAGCGCCATCGGCATGGTGACGCAGGACACCTCGCTGCTGCACCGATCCATGCGCGACAACATCCTCTACGGTCGCCCCGACGCCAGCGAAGCCGACATGCACGCCGCTGCCGACAAGGCCGAGGCTTCGGACTTCATCGCCACGCTGACCGACCTCAAGGGCCGCAGCGGCTACGACGCCCAGGTCGGCGAGCGCGGCATCAAGCTCTCGGGCGGCCAGCGCCAGCGCGTGGCGATTGCACGCGTGATGCTCAAGGACGCGCCCATCTTGCTGCTCGACGAAGCCACCAGCGCGCTGGACAGCGAGGTGGAAGCCGCCATCCAGGAAAGCCTGGACTCGCTGATGGACGGCAAGACCGTGATCGCCATTGCCCACCGCCTGTCCACCATCGCGGCCATGGATCGCCTGATCGTGATGAACGAAGGCCATATCGTGGAGGAAGGCACGCACCAGCAACTGCTGCAGCACGGCGGCATCTACGCCAAGCTCTGGGCACACCAGAGCGGCGGCTTTCTGGCCGACCAGGACGAGGCCGTGCAATAGACCGGCCCAGCCGGCATGGCTTGCAGCGCTTGATATGCGGCGCATTCGGCTCTTTTCATAAGGGCACCGGCAATTCGAAGGGGAGCTTGGCTCCCCTTTTTTTGACTGCGCTGCAGCAGCCATGCAATGGCCGGCACGACACCATGCTCTCGAGCCTCAGCCATCGCTGCAGGCGCTGCTGCGGATGGCCCTGCCCGCTGAAAGGCCGGCCGTTTATCGGCGGGATGTCTAATCCTGATCAATGGATTGCGCTGTTGCACCGAAAGTCGCAGCGCTACAATCGACCGCATGTCGCGTGCCATCCAGAGACTTTCTCTGCGGAGCGCATTGCTGCTGCTGATCATGGCAGCGCAACTGCTGATTCCGCTGCTGCACGGCCACTTCGGGACTCCGAATCAATCTGGCCTGCACGTGCACACGACGCCCTCCAGAATTGCTGATTCTCATTTCCATCTGTTCACCGGACACGACTCTCGCAGCGACCACCCTGCCCCTCAGGCTCAAGCCGAGCCCTTTGAAGTGGATGTGCAGAACGCATTGCAACCGCTGGATCTGCTGGCGGTTCCGCTGCTGGCCATCATTGGCCTGGCTCTGCTGACTTGGGGTCTGCGTGCGTCGCGCATGCGTTGCATTGCCGCCAGACCCGTACCGCGCCCGAAACCCGTGCACAGGCTTTGGCCTTGGCGCGGTCGCATCATCCGGCCGTCTCCGGCCCAAGCTCCGCCTCAATTTTCCTGAGCTCCCAAGCCTTTCACAGGCTGGTCAGCATCCGTGCCTGCGCATGGATGCATGTCTTTTCCTTTTCCGGAGTCAGGAATGTACTTGTACCAATGGCTGTTGGCTGGCGCACTTGCGCTGCCAGTCACAGGCATGGCCGCCGAGGCCGTGCCCCTATCCCCCGAGCAGGCGCGTACCTTGGGCGTGCGCTTTCAATCCATCAAGAGTTCTGGCGAACTCAATGTTTCGGCCCATGCGCGTGTGCTGCTGAGACCCGATGCCCAGGTCGTGGTTGCAGCTCCCTATGCCGGCATGCTGCCGCGCGTGCTGGTCGCGGTGGGACAGTCCGTGCGAGCCGGCCAGCCCGTGGCGACATTTGCCAGTCCACAGCTCTATGAAGCGCGTCGCGCAGTGGCGCAAGCCGAGTCGCAGTCGCGGCTGGCGCAGCAGGCCCTGACGCGCGACCGGATGCTCCATGACGACGGCATCATCGCCGCCAGCCGCTGGCAGACAACCCAGGCGCACGCTGTCGAAGCGGCGGCCATGGCCCAGGCCAGACGCGCCGAACTGGCTGCCAGCGGCGTGAAGATGGATGGCAAGGAGGCACAGTTGCTGGCGCCGCGCGCGGGCATTGTGACCGAAGTCATGGTCCAGCCCGGCACGCGCGTCGAGGCTTCGGCAGCGCTGGTGCGAGTGGCTGACCCCAAGGCGCTGGAACTGGATCTGCTGCTCGGTCGCGAGGTTCCGCTGCCCGCTGTGGGCGACCGTGTGCAGGTTGCCACGCGCGCCGCCACAGGCCGTGTCGAGGGCATTGCGCCCGTGGGGGACGGCAGCGCGGGGATGCGCGTGCGCGTGGCGCTGAGCAACAACGGCGATCTGCGTCTGGGCGAGAGTGTCACGGCCATGCTGACGCTCAAGGAGTCTGGCACGGGCAAGGCGCAGGCCAATGCCGCAGACCGTCTGCGCATCCCGGCGGCGGCACTGGTGTACTGGCAAGGCCAGAGCGGTGTATTCATAGAAACAGGACAGAGCGTGCGCTTCACGGCCTTGTCGGTGGAGACCCGGGACGAGGCGACTGCCGTGGTGCGCGGCAGGCTGCCGGCCGGGGCGCAGATTGCGGTGGCAGGCATCGCTGCACTCAAAAGCCTGCTGTCCGGAGGTGAGTAGTGCTGGCCAAGCTGATCGATTTCTCGTTGCGCCAGCGCGCTCTGGTGCTGCTCGCTGCAGCGGCCCTGGCGCTCGCTGGCGCCTGGGCCTATGTGCAACTTCCCATTGATGCCTTTCCCGATATCTCGCCCACCCAGGTGAAGGTGATCCTCAAGGTGCCGGGCATGACGCCCGAGGAGGTAGAGCAGCGCGTCTCCACGCCCGTAGAGCAGGAACTGCTGGGCCTGCCGCACAAGACCATCGTGCGCTCGGTCTCCAAGTACGGCATCAGCGACGTGACCGTGGACTTCTCGGAAGGCACGGATGTGTACTGGGCACGCCAGCAGGTGTCCGAGCGCCTGGCCGGCCTGCAGCGTGATCTGCCCGCCACGGCCGAAGGGGGGCTGGCTCCCATCACCACGCCGCTGGGCGAGATGTTCATGTTCACCATTGACAGCGAGAGCCACTCGCTGGCCGAACGCCGCTATGTGCTCGATTGGGTGATACGACCGGCACTGCGCACTGTTGCGGGCGTTGCCGACGTGAATGCCCTGGGCGGCGTGGTGCGCGGCTACGAGGTGATTCCGGACGCGGCGCGGCTGCGCGCGCGCGGCGTGACGCTGGATCAGCTGCGTCAGGCGCTAGAGGCCAACAACCGCAACGACGGAGCAGGCCGGCTGGATCGTGGCGAGGAACATTGGGTGGTGCGCGTGGAGGGAGGGGTCCGCGGGCTCGACGATTTGCGTGCAGTGGTGGTCGTGCCGGCCAGCAATGCACAGGCGGCCGCCACGGTAGGTGATGTGGCCACTGTGCGCCTGGGCGAGGCCACGCGCAATGGGGCCGTGAGCCGCGACGGGCAGGGCGAGGCGGTACAGGGACTGGTGCTGGGCCTGCGCGGCGTGGATGCTCGCCGCCTGGTCGACGCCGTGCAGGCCAGACTCGACGAACTGGCGCCGCGCCTGCCCGAGGGAATGAGCACCCAGGTGTTCTACAACCGCGGCGAGCTGGTCTCGCGCGCCGCTGGCACCGTCATGCGCGCCTTGGTCGAAGCCAGTGTGCTGGTGGTCGTCATCCTCTATCTGTTTCTCGGTGGCCTGCGTGCTGCGCTGGTGGTGGCGGCTACGCTTCCGCTGTCCATGCTGAGCACATTCTTGCTCATGCACTATGTGGGCCTGACAGCCAATCTGATGAGCCTGGGTGGTCTGGCGATTGCCTTGGGCATGTTGGTGGACGCCTCGGTGGTGGTGGTGGAGAACATTGAGACCGCACTGGCTCAGCGGCAGGAAGACGGATCTGCGGCAACAGCCGAGGACCGCTTCGCCTTGATTCGGGATGCAGTGTCGGCCGTGTCGGCTCCCATGCTGGCGGGCGTTTCCATCATCGCCATTGTTTTCCTGCCGCTGCTGTCGCTGCAAGGCCTGGAAGGCAAGCTGTTTGCGCCGGTTGCGCTGACCATCGTCCTGGCCCTGGGTGCTTCTGTACTCATTGCATTTACCGTCGTTCCGGCGCTGGCTTCATTGGTATTGCGCTCACATGCCGACGATGCGCCCTGGCTGATGCGAAGGCTGGCAGGCGGCTTTGCGCGGATGCAGGCCTGGAGCCTCGCGCACCGAAGCACGGTACTCGGTCTCGCGGTAGCGACGCTCGCCGGCGCGGCGGCCCTGTATCTGTCCGTGGGGAAGACCTTCATGCCGACCATGGACGAAGGCGATCTCATCGTGCAGTTGCAGAAAGCTCCGTCGATTTCGCTTCCCGCATCGCTGGATATGGATCAGCGCGTGCAGCAAGCGCTGCTCGAAGGCGTTCCGGAAATCCGCTCCATCGTGGCGCGCACGGGCTCGGACGATCTGGGGCTGGACCCCATGGGTCTCAACGAGACCGACACCTTTCTGGTGCTCAAGCCTCGCGCCGAATGGCGCGGCAGCAAGGAGGACATCGCCGATTCCATCCGCCGCGTGATGGAGGGTTTTCCAGGCCTGATCTACGGCTTCACACAACCCATCGAGATGCGCGTATCCGAGATGCTGACCGGTGCGCGCGGCGACGTGGCCATCAAGATCTTCGGCGCCGACCTGGCCAGGATAGACGCCGCCGCCCAGGCGATTGCGGCGCGCATGCGCAGCATCCCCGGCGCCTCCGAAGTGATTGCACCCAGCAACAGCGGCGTGCAATACCTGCAGGTCGTGCTCAATCGCGCAGCACTCGGTCAGTCCGGTTTCTCCGGTGATGCCCTGCAGGCCCAGCTACGTGCACTGGTAGAGGGCGAGCGTATCGGCATCGTGCCCGAAGGCATGGCGCGCACGCCGCTGCTGCTGCGTGGTCCAGCAGCGCTGCGGCAGTCACCGGAAGGCCTGACAAGCCTGCTGGTGACCGCACCCGACGGCACGGTCTGGCCAGTCACCTCTCTCGCGACACTCTCCCCTCAGGACGGTCCGGTACGTATCGACCATGAGGACGGAGCACGCTTTGCCGTGGTCCAGGTGAATGTCGAGGGGCGCGATCTCGCAGGCTTTGTACGCGAGGCCCAGGCCTTGGTGAATGCCGACCCCGACCTCAAGAATCTGCGCATTGTCTGGGGCGGCCAGTTCGAAAACCAGCAACGCGCGGCCGCACGTCTGGCCTTGGTCGTGCCTGTGGCGCTCTCGGCCATCTTCGTGTTACTGGTTCTCACCTTCCGTTCGACGCGACAAGCCTTGCTTGTCATCGCCAACATCCCGTTCGCGCTGGTGGGCGGCATGGCCGCTTTACGCCTTAGTGGCGAATATCTGTCGGTCCCCGCCTCCGTGGGCTTTATTGCACTGCTGGGCATTGCCGTGCTCAACGGCGTAGTTCTGGTTTCACACTTCAACGCGCTGCTGTCATCGGGGATGGAACTGGCCCAGGCTGTACGCCAGGGCGTGCGTGACCGCCTGAGGCCGGTGCTGATGACGGCCTGCATCACGGCTTTGGGCATGGTCCCGCTGCTGCTGGCTACCGGTCCGGGCTCGGAAATCCAGCGCCCGCTGGCCGTGGTCGTGGCCGGGGGCCTGATCAGCTCCACGGCACTGACCCTGTTGCTGCTGCCCTTGCTGTTCGAACGCTTTGGCCTGGCACGCAGCGCCAAGGAGGTGCGCCCATGAATGCGGCAAACGCTTTGTGCCCAAGATCCCTAGGCAATTTCAATTTCCATTTCCCGGGTATGTCTATGAAGAACGCCCTGTTTCATGCCTGTGCCTGCGCTCTGCTGCTTGCGGGTGCGGCCCAGGCTCAGAGCTATCTGCCTGCCGAAGCCACCGTGCGCATGGCCGTGGACCAGTCACCGGCAGTGCAAGAGGCCGAGGCGGTAACACGCGCGGCCCGAGCCCGCGCCGACGGCCTGCGCACGGGATCACATGAAACCGTGGTGCGCGCCTCCGGCCAGCGCCGCTGGACGCATGACGGCTCAGGCCAGCGTTTTACCGAAGGCCAGATTGCCCTGGAGCGACCGCTGCGACTCTGGGGCAAGGCCGCTGTCGACGCCGAGCTGGCCGAGGCAACCCGGGCCACCGGCCTGCTGGCAGCGCAAGATGCCCGACACGAGACGGCACGCCAGTTGCTGGCCTTGTGGTTTTCGGCTCTGCGCGCGGCTCAGGCCCGCCAGGCGGCGCAGGACAATGCCGATGCTGCTGCAGAGTTGGCGCGCGTCACCGAGCGCCGCCTGCGCGCGGGCGATGCAGCCAGACTTGAAGCCGAGCTGGCTGCCGCCGAACAGGCCCGCATGCAGGCTGCGCTGGCCGCAGCAGAGGCCGCGCAGACCTCGGCGCGGGCCGAGCTCTGCGCACGCTTTCCCGACCTCTGCCCTCTGGCCCGCATTTCAATCGACGCAAGCGCGCTGCCCGCACTCCCGAGCGGATCGGAGGCTCAGCTGCGCTCACGCTACATAGAGCACAGCCATGAGCATCTGCTGGCCCTGTCCGAGGAGACTCTGGCGCTGCACCAGGCCCGCCGCACGGATCTCGAGCGCCACCCCGACCCCACGATCGGTGTGTTTGCCAGCAGCGAGCGCGGCGGTGCCGAGCGCATTGCAGGCCTCAGCATCAGTCTGCCACTGGGCTCCGCCTATCGGCAGTCCCAGGCTGCGGCAGCGCTGACCGATGCCGATGCAGCGCTGTCGCGTCGCCTGGCGGTAGCCAGACGCCTGGGTGCGGAGTTCGATGTGCTCTGGAGCCAGCTGAATGGCAGGCGTGCTGCCGCCGCGGCACAGGTCCGTGCGGCGACGCTCCAGCGCAGCGCGACCGACCGCGCAATGCGTGCCTATCGTGCCGGCGAGTCCGGCCTGGCCGAGCTGCTGGCTGCGCGCCGCGTGCTTGCCGACGCCGTGCTGGCCGAGCGCATGGCACGCGTGGACACGCTGGAGAGCGACAGCCGCCTGCGCCTGGACCTGCATGAGCTCTGGGACTTTGACGATTGATGTCTCGCCAGGCAGTGCGGTGCCCGCACCTGTGGCTGCCGCTGCCGGCCGGGCCAGGAGCGAGAATATCGGCCCTGCCAATTGCGGCCGGCTCGTCCTGGCCAGCGCCGGAGCCAGGGAGCACTGATGACACCATGGATGAAGTCTTGCAAATCGAAGCCGGGCAATGAGACGCTGATAATGCGATGCAGCAAGAGGTCAACGCAATGAGTCCCACCTACGGCAAACTGAAACCCATCGATTACGCACAAGCTTCCACGAGTTTTGCAATCAAGGATGGCCCGCTATCCGCCATTCAGAGCCCGGCGACCGAAGAGCTGATCAGCGCGGAGCGTTTCAGCGAATTCATCAATCACCTCTATGACGCGGCTTCCCTGCCGGAAGCCTGGGTGTCTTGCCTGGAAGTGATTCGCACGCATATGCGCAGCAATTTTGCCGTGCTGATCATCCGCCAGACCGAGGGCGACAATATCGGTTTGACGATCACCGCATCCGGAGGACTCAAGGACTTGCTTACGCACGACGTCTACAGCGAGCACAGTCCGTTCCTTGGCATGCCCAAGGAGCAATTCAAGACCATTCCGGACCTGATGTCCGAAAGCGAATGGCGCAGCAGCGTCTATTACAAGGACTGGTGCCGTGTGCACAATATTTTCCATGTGATGGCTGCCGATATCGTGACCACCGATGGCAGTGTCTACGGCCTGCGGATCACGCGTCCCGAGTCGGAACCCGCCTTCAGCCAGAGGGATCTGGATCTGGGGCGCATGATCATGCCGCATATCCGCCGTGCGCTGAACATGCATCTGGCGCTGCACCATGACCGCCAGGTCATGTCGCTGTACAGCAGCGTCACGGCGCGCCTGATGGTCGGTGTCGTCATCCTGGACCAGAATGCTCACTTGCTGGAAAGCAATCCTGCGGCCAAAGGCATTCTCGATGCTCAGGACGGCATCCGGATCTCCGGCGGCATGCTGGAGGCTGAATATGCGAGCGACAACCGCAAGCTCCAGCGCCTGATCAAGGATGCCTTGCTGTCCTCCCGGACATCGACCTCGGTCATGACCGAAGGCATCTCGATTGCGCGTCCTTCGGGTCAGCTCAACTGGGGGCTTGTCGTACAGAGCATTTCCTCGGATGAAAAAGCAGAGGCCAAGAGTCGTCCCTGCGTCGCGGTGTTCATGCGCAACACCGATGGCAAGGCCGATCCGTCCGCGCATCTGGCCCAGCAGCTGTTTCAGCTCACGTCGGCGGAGACCGCGCTGGTGATCCAGCTGACCCATGGCCTGACGCTGGAGGAGGCCGCCAAAGCGCTGGGCATCCGCCTCAATACCGCAAGAGCTCACCTGCGCTCCATCTTCTCCAAGACCGGCGCCCGTCGCCAGAGCGAGCTGGTGCGCTTCTTTCTCAATAGCGCGGCCTGGCTGGGAAGCAAGAGCGGCACCTAGCCCTCGCGCAGCAGCCGCGCCCCAGGCCTTGTGCAGCCCGCCCTCATCGCCCTGGAGCAGCGGGACAGGCAAGGTTCCTCAGCGATCTGCGGGCCGCCAGGGCGCTGCCGCAAAGGCCTCGGTCATCCATGGCTTGAACGCCTTCATGGCGCCCGTGTTGTACTGCCCCGATGGGCGCACCAGGTAGATGCCGCCGGCTTCCCCCAATGTCCATTGCGGCAATATGCGGACGAGCTCTCCGGCATGGATGGAGGGCACGAGGTGCCAGTCGCTGCCGGCGATGATGCCCACACCTTTGAGGGCTGCATGAAGCAGCGCTTCATTGTCGTTGCTGAGCATGGAACCGCTGACGCGCACCGATTCGACCACCCTGGCTGAGCGCCTGCCTGCGGGCCTGACGAGCCGCCATTGCGGAAAATCCAGCAGACCGGTGTAGCCCAGACAGTTGTGACGGGCGAGATCCTCGGGTCTGCGGGGTGCTTCGTGGCGCTCGAGATAGCGGGCGGATGCACACAGAAGACGGTACTGCTAGCACAGTCGCGCGGCCACCAGCCGGCTGTCCGACAGATGGCCGATGCGTATGGCGGCATCAAAACGCTCTCCCACGAGGTCCACGATGCGGTCGCTGTACTCCACTTCGAGCACGACCTCCGGATAGGCCAGGGAAAATTCGGCCAGCATGGGACTGATCCAGCGCCGCCCCATCGACGCGGGTATGGACAGGCGCAGGCGTCCTCGCGTTTCCTGAGCTCCCTGCGCCGCTTCCTGCTCCGCCTCCCGAATCAGGTGGCTGGCCTGACTCACCTTCTCGACCAGCCGCAGGCCTTCGCTGGTGAAATGCAGCTGGCGCGTGGTGCGCTCCACCAGCCGCACACCCAGTCTTCGCTCGAGCGCCTGCATGCGCTTGGAGAGCACCGAAGGATGACGCCCGAGAGACCGTCCCGCGGCGGCAAATGAACCCTGCTCTGCCAGTGCGAGCAGCGTGGCGAGCTCGTCCGTGCGCTGACTGTCGAGTATGTGCATGGTGTCTGTGGCGATTCAGGGAGTGAGGATGATCGATCCTTGCGAGCGGCCTTGCTCCAGGTCCGCGTGCGCCGCAGCGGCATCCTTGAGCGCGTAGCTTTTCCAGACGTGGGGCCTGAGTATGCCGGCGGCGATGGCATCCAGCACGTCCTGCGCGCGGCTCTGGTACTCCTCTATCGTTGCCGTATGTGCGGCCAGCGAAGGGCGGGTCAGAAACAGCGAACCCTTGGCATTGAGCACTCCCGGCTCGACGGCCGGCGGCAAGCCCGAGGTGGCGCCAAACGACACCATCAGCCCTCTGGGCCGCAGGCAGTCCAGCGAAGCGGAGAAAGTGTCTTTTCCGATGGGGTCGTAGACCACGTCCACCTTTTGCCCCTGCGTGGCCTGCATCACCTGGGATGGCAGCGACTGCGCGTCGAAGACAAACACCTGGTCGCAGCCTGCCGCCTTGGCGCGCTCCACGCTGGCCGGCTTGGAGACGACGCCCAGTACCTGGGCTCCCAGGTGCTTTGCCCAGGCGCACATCAGCTGCCCCAGCGCCCCCGCAGCGCCATAGATCAGCACGCGGCTGCCCTGCTTCACCTGGCCGGTGGTCTTGAGCAGATACTGGGCCGTGATGCCCTTGAACAGGACCGACGCAGCAGCGTCATCCCCGAGTGCGTCCGGAAGCCTGACCAGGCGACCGGCAGGGAACAGGCGCGCACTGGCATAGGCACCCAGCGGACCGGTGGCGTAGCCGACCCGATCCCCCACCTTCAGGCCCGGGACTCCCGCACCCACTGCGGCCACGCTCCCCGCACCCTCCAGACCCAATCCCGAAGGCAATGCAATCGGGACCAGGCCCTTGCGCTGGCTGACATCCAGAGGATTGACACCGATGGCAGTCTGCTCGAGCAGAACCTCGCCCGGCCCCGGCGACGGCAGATCCAGCGTTTCGAGCTGCATCACTTCGGGCGCACCTGCGTTGTAGATTCGAATGGCGAGGGCCATGGCTTTTCCTTGGGAATGATGAAGAAACCATCGTATTCATGCCATCTGCGTGCATCAACATGAGCGCATGCACATGATAAGTGCATGCGATGCAGCAATATCTGCATGCTGACATGCACCAGGGCCGACAGCCAGAATCAGGCACTCTTGGCCCATCGCCAGCCGCGAGGCGACGTCGCGGCCTGCCTGAACAAGAGCGCCGAGCCCGCGTCCATCCATGAAGGTCTGCATGCCAGGCCCGCGCAGGCACAGACTGTTGCGGCAGCAAAGGCAGCCAGAAATACATCGACTTGCAGCACCGCTCGCTCCGGAGCCGATGAAGCACGATACGCCACAATAATCCTTGTCCGTCAGACGCTTGAAGCGCCAGAAATTTACAGGAACGCTTGATCGATGAGCATAGAACTCCCCAAACACGCACAGCAGCAGGCCATTGCCTCCATAGAACGCTATTTCCGCGAAAACATGGACGAGCCCATAGGCAATATGCAATCCGGTGCCCTGCTGAATTTCTTTCTCGCGGAAATAGGCCCCAGCATCTACAACCGTGCCGTGGCCGATGTGCAGGAGAACCTGCAGGCCAGGCTGCAGGAGCTGGACTATGAGGTGGGCAAGGAAGAATTCAGCTACTGGACGGCCAAGCGCGCTGGCAGGCGCTGAGATGATGCCCGCCCGGCGCCTGCAGGCAGCTCTGCGGCCAGACCAGCCGCCTCCGCCTGCGGCGACGCTGGTGGCGCTGGCCCAGGCACTCAGGGATGAAGGCATGACCCAGGCCGCGCTCTACCGCCTTTTTCAGGCCGAGCATGCGCGCTCGGACCTCGACGAACCGCGCCTGGAAGCTCTGGCCGAGACCATGGATCTGATCTGGGGTGGCGGCTGGGCCAAAGGCCATGCCTTGTTCGAACAAGAGCTGTCGCAAGAACGGCTGGACAGCGAATAAGAAGGCGCCTGCGCCCGCCAGCCGGCCCGGCTGGCATACCATCGCCGCATGCGTCTTCTCCACACCTCCGACTGGCACCTGGGCCAGCACTTCATGGGCCGCAGCCGCCAGGCCGAACATCAGGCCCTGATTGACTGGTTGCTGCAGCAGGTACAGGCCCATCAGGTCGACGCCGTGCTGATTGCCGGCGATGTGTTCGACACCGGCGCACCGGCCAGCTATGCGCGCGAACTCTACAACCAGCTGATTGCGCGGCTGCACCAGGCCGGTGTGGGCCTGCTGATTCTGGGCGGCAACCATGACTCGGTCAGCGTGCTCGACGAAAGCCGCGATCTGCTGCGCCATCTGGGCACACAGGTGATTGCCTCCACCGGCGCTCCGCAGCAGCATGCCGTCACCCTGCCACTACGCGGTCCAGATGCACGCCGCTCAGACCCACACGGTGCAAGCCAGCCCGGCTGCATTGTCTGCGCCCTGCCCTTTATCCGCGCCCGCGACGTGCAGCAAAGCCAGGCCGGTCAAAGCGCGCAGGACAAGCAGCTGGCCTTGCAGACCGCCATTCAGTCCACCTATCGACAGGTGTATGAAGCGGCCCTGGACCTGCAGCAAAAGCTGCAAGCCACGCTGGGCCGCAAGCTGCCCATCATCGCCACCGGCCATCTGACCACCGTGGGCGCCAGCAGCAACGAGTCGGTGCGCGAGATCTATGTGGGCTCGCTCGAAGCCTTTCCCACCAATGCTTTCCCGCCCGCCGACTACATTGCGCTGGGCCATATCCACCAGCCGCAAAAAGTGGGCGGCATGGAACATATCCGCTACAGCGGCTCGCCGATTGCGCTGGGCTTTGACGAAGCGCGCCAGACCAAGCAGGTATTGCTGGTCGAGCTGAACGAAAGCGGCTTGCAGGGCGTAACGTCTCTGCCCGTTCCGGTGTCCCAAGCAATGGCCGCGCTGCGCTGTACCCTGGCCGATCTGCCAAACGCACTGAAACAAATAGCCGCTGACGCAGACCCCAAGCGCGCCACCTGGCTGGATATCACGATTGAAGAGGATGACTATCTGGCCGACCTGCCCGCCCGTGTGCAGGCCCTGGTCGAGGAGTTGCCCGTGCAGGTGCTGCGCATCAAGCGCCAGCGCGGCAATAGCGCACCGCAGTTGCAAAGCGCAGCCATGGAGTCGCTGGACGAGCTGACCCCGCAGGACGTGTTTGCCCGCCGCCTGGCACTGGAGACACTGGAGCCGCCGCTGCAGCAGGCGCTGACCGAGCGCTATCGCAGCGTGGTCGAATCCCTGAGCCACCCTGAGAACCTCCCCGGGAGCGCCGCATGAGAATCCTCAAGCTGCGTCTCAAGAATCTCAATTCGCTCAAGGGCGAGTGGCAGGTCGATTTCACTGCCGAACCCTTTGCCGGCAACAGCCTGTTTGCCATCACTGGCCCCACGGGCGCAGGCAAGTCCACCTTGCTGGACGCCATCTGCCTGGCGCTGTACCACCAGACACCGCGTCTGGCTACCATCAGCGCCGGCAGCAATGACTTGATGACACGCCATCAGGCCGACTGCCTGGCCGAGGTGGAGTTCGAAGTCAAAGGTGCAGTCTACCGTGCCTTCTGGAGCCAGCGCCGCGCACGCGACAAGGCCAGCGGCGCGCTGCAGGCGCCCAAGGTGGAACTGGCGCGCGTGGCCGACGGTCATATCCTCAGCAGCCAAAGTGCGGACAAGCTCAGACAGATGGCCCAGATCACCGGGCTGGACTTTGCGCGCTTCACCAAATCCATGCTGCTGGCCCAGGGCGGCTTTGCAGCCTTTTTGCAGGCCAGCGCCAACGAGCGCGCCGAGCTGCTGGAAGAGCTGACCGGCACCGACATCTACAGCCAGATCTCGCAAACCGTGTTCGAGCGCGCCCGCGATGCGCGCCAGTTGCTGAGCACCACCCAGGCACAGGCCGACGGCATGCAGTTGCTGCCCGAGGAAGAGCGCACCCAGTTACAGGCCGAGGCCGCACAGCTGCAAAGCGCGCTCTCTGATCTGCAACAAAGCCACCAGCACCTGCACAGCCTGCAGCGCTGGCAGGAACAAACCGCACAAGCGCGGGTGCAGGCCGAGCAGGCCCAACTGCAGGTCCAGCAAGCCCGGCAAGCGCTGCATGCTGCCGCACCCGATCTGCAGCGCCTGCAAGCCCACGGCCCGGCCCAGGCCATTGCCGCACTGCACCAACGCTGGCAACAGATGCAAAGTGCCAGCGAGGCTGCACAAAGCCAGCTGAGCGATCTGCAAGACAGACTGACGCAAACGCGCGGCACGCAGTGGCACCTGCACCATCAGGCCAGTGCCTTGGCCGCGCAATCACACCAAAAAGCAGAGCTGCTTGCGCATGACCTGCAGGCGCAACAGACCGATTTGATCGAATGGCAGCAGCAACATGCCACCCATGCCCAACTCGGCGAACAGCTGAGCGGCTGGCGCGAACAGCTTGAACAACGCCAACAACACCAACAGCAATTGCAGAGCGCGCAGGCCGAGCTGCAAGACACCCAGAATCAGGCTCAAGCCCTGCAACAGCAAAGCAGTGCGCAAGCCACCGTGGTGCAGCAGGCGCAGACCGCACTGCAACAGGCCCAGAGCGCTGCCGAACAAGCCAACGCGGCTCAGCAAACTCTGCTGGCTCCCCATGGCGGCAGCCTGGCTCAGTTGCGTGCCCGCTGGCAGGCTGCGCAGCAGCAGATGCAGCTCATCTTGCAATTGCAACAGCAGGCCAGCCAGCGCAATGCCATGCACCAGCAAGAGCAGCAGCTGGACGCCGATCTGCAGGAATGCAACCAACGCATGCAGCAGCAAGCTGCGGATCTTGTCAGCCTGCGCAGCCGGTACAAGGCACAGAACGAAAAAGTCAGCGACAAGGAGCAGCTGCTGGCGCAAGAGCGGCGCATTCAAAACCTGGAGGCGCACCGCCGCACGCTGCAACCCGGAGAGGCCTGCCCGCTGTGCGGCTCGCACGAACATCCTGCCATCACCGCCTATGCGGCGCTCGATATATCGGCCACCGAGGCCGCACTGCAAACTGCCAGAGCCGAGCTGGAATCGCTCAAGGAGCAAGGCAGCCAGCGCAAGGCCGATCACGCGGCCAGCGAAAGCCAGCACAGCAGTCTGCAAAAGCAGCTGGCAGCGACGACCGCCCATATCCAGCAATGGCAGGCGCAGTGGAGCACATTGCGCCAGGCCTGCGCGCCCATGCTGGCCGATGATGCCTGGATGCATGCCGAAGCATTGGCGCAGATACAGCAACAAGGCAGCCAGCAAGCCGCCAGCCTGCAGCAGGCGCTGAGCGATACGGAGGCAGGCGAGCGCCGCGCACAGCAAGCCAGGGATGCGGCTCATGCGGCCGCGCAAAGCTTGCAGGGCGCCGAGCACCAGCAAGAGCGCGTGCAGCAGGCCCAGCAGGGCAACGCTGCCCAGCAGCAGCGTTTGAGCGATGCCGTTCAGGCCCTGCAAGCCAGCGCATCTGCCCTGAATACCGAGCTGCAAGCGGCCATGTCGCAAGCCGGCTGGGAGGTGCCCGATGCGGTGCACAGCCAGGCCTGGCTGCAGGCGCGCCAGCAGGACTGGCAGCAATGGCAGCTGCGCAGCACCCAGTTGCAGGCGCTGGCTCAGCAGCTGGTATTGCAGCAGCGTCAGGTGGAGCAAGCCGCTCAAGACGCCCGGCACTGGCAGCAAGGCGCTGCGCAATTGCCGACGGATTCGCCTGCGGATTTGCTGGCCGTGGACGCGCAAGTGCCCGCGCCTGCCATGCCCGCCAATCTGGTCGAATGCGCCGCACTGCTGGAGCGCACGGTGCAACAGCTGGCCAGCCTGCAAGGCCAGAGCCAGCAGGCCAGCGGCCATCTGACCCAGTTGCAGCAAAGCAGCGCCCAAGCGCAGGCCGCATGGGATACCGCGCTGAAGGCCAGCCCTTTTGCCGATGCCGCCGCCTTTGCCCAGGCCCTGCTGCCCGCCGATGAATGGCAGCGCCTGACAGAGCGCAGCGATCAATTGCAGCAAGCCTTGCAGCGCAACCAGACCTTGCTGGCTGAAGCCACGCAACACCATGCCCGGTTGCAGGCCCAGGCCTTGACTGCGGAAACACCCGAGACCATCACCGCCCAGTTGCAGGCCCTGGAGGCCGAGCGCGGCAACCTGACCGAGCGCCTGGGTGCCCAGCGTGCGCGCCTGGCTGACGATGAAAAGCGCCGCACGGGCCAGCAGGCCTTGCTGCTGCAAATTGCGGCACTGGAGCAGGACAACGATCTATGGCAGCGCCTCAACAGCCTGATCGGCTCCAAGGAGGGCGACAAGCTCCGCAAGTTTGCCCAGGGGCTGACGCTGGACCATCTGCTGCTGCTGGCCAACCGGCACCTGGAGCGCCTGCACGGCCGCTATCTGCTGCAGCGCAAGCCCACGGGCGAGCTGGAACTGGACATCGTGGACGGCTGGCAGGGCGACGTGGCACGCGACACGCGCACGCTTTCGGGCGGCGAGGCCTTTCTCGTCAGCCTGGCACTGGCGCTGGCACTGTCGGATCTGGTCAGCAGCAAGACCTCGATTGACTCGCTATTCCTGGACGAAGGCTTCGGCACGCTGGACGGCGACACGCTGGAGATCGCCCTGGCCGCGCTAGATGCACTCAACGCCAGCGGCAAGATGATTGGCGTCATCAGCCATGTGGAAGCGCTCAAGGAGCGTATTCCGGCGCAGATCCGCGTGGAAAAGGCAGCCGGAATCGGTTACTCCAGACTGCTGATCTGAAGCCTGACTCAGGTGCCGGGCGGAGGTGGCGGCATCATGCCAGGGCGCGGCGGCCGCATGCCGCCGGGACGCCCCGGACCTCCTGGCCCACCCGGGCCGCCTGGCGGCATGGAGCCCTTGACCTGGCAGAGCTTGTCGGCACTGTCGCTGCGCACCACCACGGTCTTCGATGCCAGCATCACCCCGCCCAGGTTCTGCACATCGAAAACATAAGGCGTCTTGTCCGGCTCCTGCCCGACCACGTTGTCCACATCCAGGCGGGTATCGGGCTGGCCCTTGTCCTTGTAAAGCGGTGCCTGCGCAAAGATCTCGCTGTTGAGCGCATCGCTGAACAACAGCTGGCTGGTCAGCCACGATGCAGCACTGTCCGCCGGGTCGTAGCTGCCTTGCAGGATGCGAAAGTGCACATGCACGGCACGGCCGCGATACCAGCCGGGGTAGCAGCTGTCGAAACGCGCCACGCCATGGCCGTCGGTGCGCTGATAGCCGCGAAAGAACTGCTTGTTCACATCGGCGGCATCGTTGTTGCACATGCGGTGAGTCTGGCCCGAGTAACCGCCCGTGTGATTGGTATGCCAGATCTCCACAATCGTGCCCGGCACCGGCTCACAGCGCTCGTTGACCACGCGAATCTGCATATGCAGCGGCAGGCCGTCCCAGCCATCGCTGACATCCATGCGCTCGGGCGACAGCGTATGGCAGGGGCCGATGGTGGCCTCGCAGGTCAGGCGGCAACCGCCCGCCAGACCGGCCGCAGCAAATGGATTGATGCCGCGCACGGCAGCGGTGATGGCCTTGGTACCGCCGCTGAGCCAGGGAGCAGCGGCCTTCGCCGCGCCGTCCGTCGCTGGCGCTGCTGCCGAACCGATTGCGGCGGGCGCGGCACGACCGGGCGATGGCATGAAGGGCAGTGCCCCCAGCAGGGCTGCGGATTGCCGCAGCCAGCTTCTGCGCGAGGTTGCGCACGCGGCCGGTACAAGCGTTTCGGATGAGGAGTGCGGCTGGGTCATGGGCGATATGGACTCGTCTGTGAATCGCACCATGCTAGCGCCGCAGCCGCCAACGCAGCCAGCGGCTGCCTCATCTTTACCGATGCTATACAAAATTGCTCTCCATGCCTTTTCCATAAAGCGCCATGCGCTACAGTTTTTGATAGTGTCACCGATCAGGCGCCAAGGTCACCCCGCCCGCGCCAAGCCGGCCCAAAGGCTTTGGCTTACCATCCAGACCCTTGCTTGATAGGTACAAGCCATGATCCGGATCGCAGAACTCAAACTCCCTCTCTCGGCGGTGGAATACCACCCCGAGAACCACACCGAATATCAGCCCACGGACCAGCTCACCCAGCTCGCAGCCGAGCGCCTGGGCATTCCATGCTCCGCCATTGCCAGGCTGCATGTGCACAAGCGCAGCTTCGATGCGCGCAAGGCGGAACTGCTGGCCGTCTACATCGTCGACATCACGCTGGCCGACGAGGGCCAGGAGGCCGCGCTGCTGACGCAGTTTGCCGACCACCCCCATGTCAACCCAACGCCAGACATGAGCTGGAAAGCCGTGGGCCAGGCCCTGGCCGACCTGGACGAGCGCCCCGTGGTCGTGGGCTTTGGTCCCTGCGGCATGTTTGCCGGACTGGTGCTGGCCCAGATGGGCTTCAGGCCCATCGTGCTGGAGCGCGGCAAGACCGTGCGCGAGCGCACCAAGGACACCTGGCGCCTGTGGCGCAAGCGCGAGCTGACGCCCGAGTCCAATGTGCAGTACGGCGAAGGCGGCGCCGGCACCTTCTCAGACGGCAAGCTCTACAGCCAGATCAAGGACCCGCGCCATCTGGGCCGCAAGGTACTGACCGAGTTCGTGACCTATGGTGCTCCGCCCGAAATTCTCTACGCGGCTCACCCCCATATCGGCACTTTCAAGCTGGTCAAGCTGGTCGAAGGCATTCGTGAGGAAATCGTGCGCCTGGGCGGCGAAATCCGCTTCGAGCAGCGCGTGACCGATGTGCAGATCGAAGAGGTCGACGGCCAGCGCCAGCTGGTCGGCCTGCAGGTGCTCGACCAGGCCACGGGCCAAAGCTATGCGCTGCCCACCCATCATGCCGTGATGGCTCTGGGCCACAGCTCGCGCGACACTTTTGCCATGTTCTACGAGCGCGGCGTGGCCATGGAGGCCAAGCCCTTCTCCGTGGGCTTTCGCATCGAACATCCGCAAAGCGTGATCGACCGCGCCCGCTGGGGCAAGGATGCCGGCCATCCGCTGCTGGGCGCTGCCGACTACAAGCTGGTGCACCATGCCAAAAACGGCCGCGCCGTCTACAGCTTCTGCATGTGCCCGGGCGGCACCGTGGTGGCCGCGACCAGCGAACCCGGGCGCGTCGTCACCAACGGCATGAGCCAGTATTCGCGCGCCGAGCGCAATGCCAATGCCGGCATGGTCTGCGCCATCAGCCCCGAGGACTACCCGCAGGACGCCGAGAGCTTTGCCTGGGCCTTCGACGGCAAGACCTTTGGCGTCGAAAAGCTGCAAAAAGGCGAGCATCACCCGCTCTCCGGCATTGTGCTGCAGCGCCAGCTGGAGTCCAAAGCCTATGTGCTCGGCGGCCAGAACTACAGTGCGCCCGGCCAGCTCGTGGGCGACTTTGTGGCTGGCAAGCCATCCACCGAATTTGGCGAAGTTCAGCCCTCCTACAAGCCCGGCATCAGCCTCGGCGATCTGCACCAGGCACTGCCCGCCTATGCGATCGAAGCCATGCGCGAGGCCCTGCCCGCCTTTGGCAAGAAGATTCGCGGCTACGACATGAAGGATGCCGTGCTGACTGGTGTGGAAACACGCACCTCGTCCCCGGTCAAGATCGGCCGCGGCGCCGACTTCCAGAGCGACAACACGCGCGGTCTGTACCCGGCCGGTGAAGGTGCCAGTTACGCGGGCGGCATTCTGTCGGCCGGTGTCGACGGCATCAAGGTCGGCGAGGCCGTGGCTGCGGCGATTCTCGGCGTGTCAGTACCCTCCTCGGGCGCACGCGGCTCGGGCGGCGCCCTGTAAGCCACGCGGCCTGCCTCGTTGCGCCCCAGGCATGCCAGCCCCCCGGCTGGCTGCCTTTGAGGGGCGCGAGCACACCGGAAGTCATGGCTCTTACAAGTTTTTGGACGCTGACTGACATTGCGCCAGGCTTGGCATCGGTACGCTGGGGACTTCATCGCACGCCAAGCGTCACCATGAAACCTCTGCGACTCGCACCTGCCTCTGTCACCCTGGGACTGGCCTGCTGGCTGGCTGCCGCCAGTGCCAGCGCTCAAACCAGTGATTTAGCTGCTGCGGCAGACACTGCCGCCGACAAGCCCTCTGCGCTGTCGGGCTGGATGTTTGGCTACGCCCCCCTGGACTGGCATTTCTCCGATGCCAAAAAGGAAAACGATTTCGAGCCTGACGAACAAAAGCATGCCTATGTCTGGCTGATCCAGGCCGAGAAGGAGCTGGACGAACGCCATATCGCAGGCTTTGCCTATTTCAGGAATTCATTCGGTCAGCCCAGCCAGTACGCCTACTACGGCTGGCGCTTCAGGCCGTTTGACAGCGTGCCAGGCCTTTTCTTCAAGGTCACGGGCGGCATCATTCACGGCTACAAGTTTCCGTACAACAAGAAGATCCCGTTCAACAACCGGCATGGCTGGGGCATCACGGCCATTCCGGCCGTGGGCTATGACTTCAATCGGAACTGGGGAGCCCAGGTCAATGTGCTGGGCAATGCCGGCGTGATGTTCCAGCTCAACTACACGGTTCGCTAGGTCGCCAGGAGCGCTCCATCAGGCTCCGCGCAGCCTGGCAAAGTCGGGCGCACGCTTTTCCAGAAAGGCCGCGATGCCTTCGCGGGACTCCTCGCTGCCCTGGGTCTCGACCATATGGTCAGCCTCCAGCGCCAGCTGCTGCTCCAGGCTGTGGTTGTGAGCCACCCGGCACAGTGCCTTGATACGCGTGGTCGCCACCTCCGGCCCCTGGGCCAGTTGCCGCGCCAGTTCCAGCGCCTGGGCCAAGGCCTGGCCCGGCTCCGTCAAGCGGTTGATGCAGCCATGCGCATGCATGCGCTCGCCGCTGATGCGCTCACCCGTCAGGCAGAGCTCGGTCAGCAACTGACGGGACATGAACTCGGCCAGAAAAGACGTCGCGCCACCGTCGGGGGTGAGGCCGACCTTCACATAGGCCACCGAGAAAACCGCCGACCTTGCCGCCACCAGCATGTCGCAAGCCATGGCCAGAGAAAGGCCCGCACCCGCGGCAGCGCCTTCCACCGCCGCGATCACGGGCTTGGGGCGGTCGCGTATGGCACGCATCAGATGGTTGAGATCCTCGAGCCTGAGGCGGCGTTCGGCCAGCGGCATCTCGCGCCGCGTCGCCAGCTGGTTCAGATCGCCGCCAGCGCAGAAATGACCGCCCTCTCCCGTGAGGATCACGGCGGCCACCGAGGCATCGGTGCCGGCCGCACGCAGCGCTTCCATGACCGCGTGGTAGTACTCGGGCGACAGCGCATTGCGCGCGGCCTGGTTGTTGTTGGAGAGAACGAGAACAGCGCCTTCGCGGCGGGTGACAAGAGCAGGATTCACGGCAAACCTCCTGCATCCGACTCTAGCGATGCCGGCATGGCCCGCCTAGCGGGCTTGTGCCCTCTCTTGTCACCTAGCGGACGCCCTCAGCGGCGTGGCCCCCAATGGCCACCGCCATGATGCCAGCCACCAGGGCCATGGTTCCAGCCCCCTTCATGCCAGCCGTAGCCGGGACGTGGCGGCATGGCCCAGCGACCGGGACGCCAGTTGTAGCGTCCGCCGCCCCAGCCCCAGGAGCCGCCGATCCAGACATAGGCCGGCGAGGGAGCCACCGGGATCACCTCGTTGATCAGGGCAGGCGGGGCCATGGGTGCATAGACGTCGCCCGCGACCACCTCGGTTCCATAAGCCGGATAGGCCGGGGCCACCACACAGCCCGTAAGCAGGGCGGCCGAGCCGCCCAGCAGCAAGACCGGCAGCAGGCGGCGGGTCATGGTTTGAGAGATGAAGGACATCACAACTCCTGAAAGTCCGGGGACATGTATATGCTCCTACAACGCAAAAGCCCCTGCCAGTTGTTGACAGGGGCTTGTGAAGCAGCGGTAAAGACCGGCTACTGCCGTTTACACAGGTGTACGCTTAACGGGCGTTTTGCAGTGCAGCAATGCGCTGCTCGATGGGCGGGTGGGTGGAGAACAGCTGGCCGATGCCGCCGGCAATGCCCATGGCCGCCACGCTCTTGGGCAGCTCGCCCGGATGCATGCCGCCCAGACGGGCCAGCGCATTCATCATGGGCTGCTTGCGGCCCATGAGCTGCGCGGCACCCGCGTCGGCACGGAACTCGCGCTGGCGCGAGAACCAGGCCACGATGATGGCGGCGACAAAGCCCAGCAAGATATCCAGCACCACGGTGGTGATCATGTAGCCGATGCCGGGGCCCGAGCTTTGCTCGTCGTTGCGGCGCAGAAAGGAATCGACCGCATAGCCGATCACACGCGAGAGGAAGACCACAAAGGTGTTCATCACGCCCTGGATCAGCGTCATGGTCACCATGTCGCCATTGGCGATGTGGGCCACTTCGTGGCCGATCACGGCCTCGACCTCTTCGCGGGTCATGCCTTCGAGCAGCCCCGTGGACACCGCCACCAGGGCCGAGTTCTTGAAGGCGCCGGTCGCAAAGGCGTTGGGCTCGCCCTCATAGATGCCGACCTCGGGCATGCCGATGCCGGCCTTCTCGGCAAAGCCGCGCACGGTGTTGACGATCCAGGCCTCATCGGCATTGCGCGGCTCGTTGATGACCTGCACGCCCGATGTCCACTTGGCCATGGGCTTGGAGATCAGCAGCGAGATGATGGCACCGCCAAAACCCATGATGAAGGCAAAGCCCAGCAGGGCGCCCAGGTTGAGGCCGTTGGCAGTGAGGTAGCGGTTGACGCCCAGCAAGCTGGCGACGATGCCCAATACCGCCACCACGGCGATATTGGTCAGTAGAAATAAGGCAATACGTTTCATCGAGGGTGTACTCCACACAGGGGACAAAATGACCAGAACCCTTGAGGCACCGCCTGTGCAGGGCGAATGCGCATCAAGCCAGTTCTCTTTCTGGCGGTACCCGTTGTTGTGTTGTTTGTACGGTACGTGGGGCTCGGAAAACTAGAGAGTCATCATAGAAGGAAAAGTTCTGGTTTTGCAGGCACCAGTCCGGGATTCCCAATATGGGAATTGGTAGATAGGGCTTGTCGGCCAGATTGCAAGACTGTGTGCGCAGCTGTTCGCACAACCAGTCATCGGCCTCGGCCGGCGATGCCAGGCACGGCGCCTGCTGCGTCGGCACGCAGATCACATGCGCCGTGATGGCCTTGCGCGGCTGGACCAGCTTTTCCAGCAGGGCATGGCCTATGGGCAGGAAGCGCGCCTGCTCCCAAAGCGCCCGCCGGTCCACGAACAGCTCCTGCCAGCGCTTGTCGCGCAGCGCATCGCACAGGGCCTGAGGCGCCAGCAGCAGGCCGCCGTTCTCGTCCAGCACCGTGATCGAGTCGCGCAGGCGCCCGCGCTGCGCCCCCACGCCCTGGCGCGCGATCTCGGCCGCCTGCAATGCATTGAGCCGCTGCTTGAGCAGCGGCCAGTGCAGCCAGATCAGGCCGTTGAAGAAATCATGCAGATTGTCGCGAGTGGGAATGCAGCGCCGGCTGTGGATAAATGCCTCATAGGCCTGACCGACAGGCAGCTGCAGCTGATCGACGAACTGCCAGCCATGATCGCTCAGTGCCGAGGGCAGCCTGTGATTGAGCGCAAGGTACACAGGCATCCCTTTCGCAATGCGCTCCGCCATCGTCCGCCCGGCAGAAGCCAGACAGCTCAGCCAAGGGCGTGACCAGTCGATCGCTAAAAACTCCTCGGCATCGCTGGCACTCGACAGGCCCTGACATGCGGTGCGCAGCGGATTCATGCATTCCATGCCGCTATTTTGGCGGTGGCATTGCGGCCGAGGTACTCTGGGGCGATGCTGCCTTCTTCATGCGCTTGTCGCGCACGGCGACCCGCGAAGTGCCTTCATCCCGGAATTCAAATGCCTGAATTGCTGCCAGCAGCTTGCTCAAGGAAGGGTAGCCATAGTTGCGCGCATCAAAGGACAGCTTGTTGCCGATATGCGTGCCCAGCTTACCCACCAACGCCCACCCGGCTTCATCTTGGGTAGCCTTCACCGCATCCCGCAACATCGCCAGCAGCTTGGTGTTCTGGCGCAGCAAATTGGTCGGCACCGGCGCCGGAGTCGCCGGCTCCGCAGAGCTTGGTGCTTTTTCAAGGATGGCAGGCACGGCCGTCACAGCCGCGACAAGGCTGGCAGATGACTGTGGCAAAGCGTCCCCCGCATCTTCTTCCAACTCGCGGCGTTCGCTGCGGCTGACAATGCCGTCGCCCAGCTCCTTGAGCGCATCGAAATACAGGAAGCGCGAGCAGGCGTTGACGAAAGCCTTGGGCGTCTGCTCCGCCCCGAATCCATAGACGGCAGCGCCCTTGGCGCGCAAATGCATGACCAGCGGGGTGAAGTCGGCATCCGACGAGACGATGCCGAAGGCATCGGGCTTTTCGGTATAGAGCAGCTCCATGGCATCCACCGTCATGGCCATGTCGGTCGCGTTCTTGCCCTTGGAGTAATCGAACTGCTGCATGGGCCGCACGGCATATTCGAGCAGCTTGCTCTGCCAGCCATGCAGACCGGCCTTGGTCCAGTTGCCATAGGCACGGCGGATATTGATCAGGCCGAAGGTGGACAGCTCGGTCAATATCTCGTCAATCATCTCCGCGGGCGCGTTGTCCGCATCGATCAGCAAGGCAATCCTGGGCTGGACATCGTTGGGCATGCAATCTCCTGAGCGCTGTTTGGCCAAGCCTAACCGAGGCCTTGCGTAAAGCCAAATTAAAAAAGGAGCAGCTTGCGCAACTCCTTTCTTGATTTCAGACCGAAAACACCTTTGATTCAAGTGAACACAGGCGCTTACAGCTACTGTTTTTAATCCAGCATCTTCCAGGGCAAGGCTTCGCCAAAGCGCAGAGGCTTGAGCTGCGCACCTTCGCCGTATTCAAAGCTCACGGGAGGTGTCCAGCTTTCCTTGACCAGGGTGATGGTGTCGGTGTTGCGGGGCAGGCCGTAGAAATCGGCGCCGTTGAAGGAGGCAAAGGCTTCCAGCTTGTCCAGGGCGCCAACGCCGTCAAACACCTCCGCATACATCTCGATGGCGGCGTGGGCGCTGTAGCAGCCGGCGCAGCCGGTCGCGGCTTCCTTCAGGTGCGCGGCATGGGGAGCGCTGTCCGTGCCCAGGAAGAACTTGCTGCTGCCGCTGGTGGCGGCCTGCACCAGCGCCAGGCGATGGGTTTCTCGCTTCAGGACCGGCAGGCAGTAGAAGTGCGGACGCACGCCGCCCAGGAAGATGGCATTGCGGTTGAACAGCAAATGCTGGGGCGTGATGGTGGCCGCCAGGAAATCATCGGCTGCGGCCACGTACTCGGCGGCTTCCTTGGTCGTCACATGCTCCATGACGATCCTGAGCTCGGGGAAATCCTTGCGCAGAGGCTTGAGCTGCTGCTCGATGAACACGGCCTCGCGGTCGAACAGGTCGATGCTCTGATCGGTCACTTCACCGTGCACCAGCAGCACCAGGCCTTCGCGCTGCATGGCCTGCAGCGTCGGGTAGATCTTGCGCAGATCGGTCACGCCATGGTCGGAATTGGTCGTGGCACCTGCGGGGTACAGCTTGCAGGCCACCACGCCGGCCGCCTTGGCTCGCACGATTTCCTCGGGGCCCAGGTTGTCCGTCAGATACAGCGTCATCAGCGGCTGGAACCGGCTGCCTGCAGGCACGGCCGACAGAATGCGGGCGCGGTAGTCCGCTGCCATCTCCGCCGTGGTGACCGGGGGCTTGAGGTTGGGCATGATGATGGCACGGCCCATCTGGCGGGCCGTGTGCGGCACCACGCAGCGCATGGCATCGCCATCGCGCACATGCAAGTGCCAATCATCGGGGCGGGTAATCGTGATGGTCTGAGTCATGGCCGGTATTGTCCCATCTTCCCTGGCGGCAAGGTCGCACCCGACCCGCAAGAGCAGTGCTCCCACGACGGTCACAGGCTGTTGTCTCTGGCATTTGGCGCAGAAATCCTCAAGAATGAAGCCAAGGAGGAGGTCTTATGTCTGTTCCTCAAGCTCTGGCCGGCACACCTTTGCGCACCGACTTTCTCAGCGCCAGCGACGCTGCCCGGCTGGTCGCGCGCATCGGCATCACCCAGGTGCTGCGCCTGGTCAGCGAAGCCCTGGAGGCCGACTTCGGCCGCTGGCAGGACTTCGACAAAAGCGCGCGTACGGCCGCCCATTCCGCCAGCGGCGTGATCGAGCTAATGCCTGTGGCCGATGCACGGGACTACGCCTTCAAATACGTCAACGGCCATCCGCACAATCCGCGCCTGGGCCTGCCCACGGTGATGGCTTTCGGCGCGCTGGCCGATGTCGCCACCGGCATGCCGCGCTTTGTCAGCGAGCTGACGCTGACCACGGCCTTGCGCACCGCCGCCACATCGGCCATGGCCGCGCGCCATCTGGCGCGCGCCGGCAACCGCAGCATGGCGCTGATCGGCAACGGCTCGCAAAGCGAATTTCAGGCACTGGCCTTCATGGAACTGCTGGGCGTGCGCGAGCTGCGCCTGTTCGACATCGACCCGGCCGCCTCGCAAAAGCTGCTGCGCAACCTGCAGCCGTTCCTGCCCGGCTTTGGCGCCACGGCCATCGTCTGCACCGGCGTGCGCGATGCCGTGGCCGGCACGGATATCGTGACCACCGCCACCGCCGACAAGACCCGCGCCACCATCATCCCCGGCCATCTGCTGGAGCCCGGCATGCATATCAATGCCGTGGGCGGCGACTGCCCCGGCAAGACGGAGTTCGATGCCAGCGCCCTGCAGCGTGCACAGGTCTTTGTCGAATACGAGCCGCAGACGCGCATCGAAGGCGAGCTGCAACAGATGCCGGCCGACTTTGCCGTGACCGAGCTGTGGCGCGTGCTGCAGAAGCTGGCGCCGGGCCGGACATCGGACGCCCAGATCACCCTGTTCGACTCCGTGGGCTTCGCACTGGAGGACTACTCGGCGCTGCGCACCATGCACCGCCTGGCAGGCGAGGCGGGCCTGCTGTCGCAGATCGAGCTGGTGCCGGAGCTCGCCGACCCCAAGGATCTGTTTGCCATGGTGAGACAGGCATCGAGTCCTCAGTTCACCCATCTTGCGGCCCGTAAGACGGCCTGAAGCGGAGCGGCTTATGACACACACCTCGTGCACACTGATAGGTCTTCCCACCGATGTCGGCGCTTCGCGCCTTGGCGCCGCCATGGGGCCCGACGCCCTGCGCGTAGCCCAGCTCGGTCCGGCGCTTGAACGACTGGGCGTACAGGTCAGCGATCTGGGCAACCTGGCCGGCCCCGGCAATCCGCGTGGCGCGCGCGATGCCCAGGGCCTGCGCAATCTGGCCGAATGCCTGAGCTGGAACCAGATCGCCCATGACGCGGTACTGCAGGTGCTGCAGCAAAACCGGCTGCCCATGCTGCTGGGCGGCGACCACACGCTGGCCACGGGCTCCATCAGCGCCGTGGCCCGCCATTGCCGCGCCACGGGCAAGCAGCTGCGCGTGCTCTGGCTGGATGCCCATTCGGACTGCAACACCCCCGACAGTTCGCCCACGGGCAATCTGCACGGCATGCCGGTGTCAAGCCTGTGCGGACTGGGGCCGGCTCAGCTGGCTGCGCTGTCCGGGGCAACTCCCGCCCTGCCCGCCTCCTCGTTCTGCCAGATCGGGCTGCGCAGCGTGGACGAGAGCGAGAAGCACATGATCCGCGAGCTGGGGCTGGAGGTCTACGACATGCGCGCCATCGACGAGCTGGGCATGCGTGAAGTCATGCGCCGCGCGCTGGCCACCTTGCTGGGGCGCAACGACAGCGACGTCCATCTGCATCTGAGTTTCGACGTGGACTTTCTCGACCCCGACATCGCGCCCGGCACCGGCACGCCGGTACGCGGCGGCCCCACCTACCGCGAGGCCCAGCTGTGCATGGAAATGATTGCCGACACCGGCCGCCTTGCATCGCTGGACATCGTGGAGCTGAATCCGGCACTGGACCTGCGCAACCAGACGGCGGAGCTGGTGGTGGATCTGGTGCAAAGCCTGTTTGGCCAGAGCACGCTGATGCGCGAGCCTCGCGGCGTGCTGCAATGCTGAGCGACTCAGTCTGAGGCTGGCCCGAGGCCATGAAAAAAGGCGCTCCTGCGAGCGCCTTTTTTGCGGCTTGCCTGCGGCATCAATGCTGCAGGATCTTGTTGAGGAATTCCTTGGTACGCGGCTGGCGGTTTTCGGGATGGCCGAAGAACTCTTCCTTGCTGCAGTCTTCCAGAATCTTGCCGCCCACGTCCATGAAGATCACACGGCTGGCCACCTTGCGTGCAAAACCCATTTCGTGGGTCACGCACATCATGGTCATGCCTTCGTTGGCCAGGCCCATCATCACGTCCAGCACTTCGCCCACCATTTCCGGATCCAGCGCCGAAGTGGGTTCGTCGAACAGCATCACGATGGGGTCCATGGACAGCGCGCGCGCAATGGCCACGCGCTGCTGCTGGCCGCCGGAGAGCTGACCGGGGAACTTGTCCTTGTGAGCGGTCAGGCCCACGCGGTCCAGCATCTTGAGGCCACGGGTCTTGGCATCGGCCGCGCTGCGGCCCAGCACCTTCATCTGCGCGATGGTCAGGTTCTCCGTCACCGACAGATGGGGGAACAGCTCAAAGTGCTGGAACACCATGCCCACGCGGCTGCGCAGCTTGGGCAGATCGGTCTTGGGGTCGTGCACGGCCGTGCCGTCCACAAAGATCTCGCCCTTCTGGAAGGGCTCCAGCGCATTGATGGTCTTGATCAGCGTGGACTTGCCAGAGCCCGAAGGGCCGCACACCACCACCACCTCGCCCTTGTTGATATTGGTGGAGCAATCGGACAGCACCTGAAAGCTGCCGTACCACTTGGAAACGTTCTTGAGTTCAATCATTTTTCACTCCGACTTTTGTCAGTGATCCATCGCAGCGCCTGCAACGGGCTCGGTCAGGCCAGGGACGGCCAGCAAGGGCCGCCCCGCAGCCGAGGCCGTCGTCCCCCTTGAGGGGGAGGGCGCGAAGCGACTCAGGGGGTGTTTCATCGAATAATGGCGATCTTCTTGTGCAGACGCTTGACGAACCAAGACAGTGCAAAGCAGATCACAAAATAGGTCACGGCAGCCGCCAGATAGGACTCGATGGGTCGGCCAAAGTTCTTGCCGGCAATTTCGAAGCCCTTGAGCATGTCGTAGGCACCGATCGCATAGACCAGCGAAGTATCCTGGAACAGGATGATGGTCTGGGTCAGCAGCACGGGCAGCATGTTGCGGAAGGCCTGAGGCAGCACCACCAGACGCATGTTCTGACCATAGGTCATGCCCAGTGCCTGGCCCGCAAACACCTGTCCACGTGGAATGGACTGGATGCCGGCACGCATGATTTCAGAGAAATATGCGGCTTCGAAAGCCACGAAGGTGATGATGGCCGAAGTCTCCGCGCCGATGGGCTTGCCGATCAGCATGGGCATCAGCAGGAAGAACCACAGGATCACCATCACCAGCGGGATGGAGCGCATGCCGTTGACATAGATGGTGGCAGGCAGCTCCAGCCACTTCTTGCCCGAAAGGCGCATCAGCGCCAGCAAGGTGCCGAAGAAGATGCCGCCCAGCGTGGCGACCACCGTCAGGAACACGCTGAAATACAGCCCCTTCAGCACAAAGTTGCTGAACAGTTCCAACGAGAAAAACGACCAGTCGAGGTTGAGATTCATATCAGTGGCCTCCACCGCTGGCTGCAATCAGGCCGGGAACGCGGGAACGCTTCTCGATGAAGGCCATGATGCGGTTGATGATGAAGGCAGAAATCACATACAGACCGGTGACAGCCAGATAGATCTCGACGCCGCGCGCCGTTTCTTCCTGTGCCTGCATGGCGAACATGGTCAGCTCGGCCACTGACACGGCAAATGCCACGGACGAGTTCTTGAACACGTTCATGGCCTCGCTGGTCAGCGGCGGGATGATGATGCGAAACGCCATCGGCAGCAGCACATAGCGGTAGGTCTGGAAGGTCGTGAAACCCACGGCCATACCGGCGTAGCGCTGGCCTCGCGGCAGGGCCTGAATACCGGATCGCACCTGCTCGGCAATACGCGCCGAGGTGAAGAAACCGATGGCAAACACCACCAGCACAAAGCCCGGCAGGGACTTCATGGCCGGCACCATGGCGGGAATCACGTGATACCAGATGAACACCTGGACCAGCAAGGGAATATTGCGGAACAACTCCACCCAGGCATTGCCCAGGCGCACGATCCACGGACGGTCGGGCAAGGTACGCAAGGTACCGATGACTGCGCCCAGCACCAGGGCAATGACCAGCGACAGCAAGGCCACCGCCACGGTCCAGCCCCAGGCCGACATCATCCAGTCCAGATAGGTGATGTCACCGTTCTTGCCAAAACAACTCTGCCCGACCTCTTGGGTAATGGTGTCCTCACAGAACACCTGCCAATCCCAACTCATACGAGCACCTCTTTCATTCTCGGTTTATGAGGGCAAACGCTCACACCGGCCCTCGCAACAAAAAAGCCCCTTCTAACCGCTTGGCAGAAGGGGCGGTACACCTATTGGGCGGGATTACTTGACTTCGTAAGCTTCCATGGGCTTGTCGTTGGGGTGAGCCCACGCATCCTTGGTGGCAGCCGACAGCGGCAGGCCCACCTTCACGTTGTTGGGAGGAATGGGCTGCAGGAACCACTTGTCGTACAGCTTGGTCAGGGAGCCATCCTTGATCTGACGCACGATGGATTCGTCCACGGCCTTCTTGAAGGCGGGATCGTCCTTGCGCATCATGCAGGCGATGGGTTCCACCGACAGCACTTCACCCACGATCTTGTAATCGTTGGGGGCCTTGGACTTGGAGATGTTGGCGGCCAGGATGGAGCCGTCCATGATGAAGGCGTCGGCACGGCCGGTTTCCAGCATCAGGAAGCTGTCGGCGTGGTCCTTGCCCATGACTTCCTTGAAGGTCAGGCCGTCGGCGCGCTTGTTCTTGCGCAGGGTCTGCACGGAAGTCGTGCCCGTCGTGGTCACGATGGTCTTGCCGTTCAGGTCCTTGATGCCGGTGATGCCCGAGTTGGCACGGGTGGCGATACGCACTTCTTCCACATAGGTGGTGAAGGCGAAGGCTGCGTCCTTCTGACGAGCCGTGTTGTTGGTGGTGGAGCCGCACTCGATGTCCACGGTGCCGTTCTGCACCAGAGGAATACGGTTTTGCGAGGTCACGGGCTGGTACTTCACTTCCAGCGCTGTCAGGCCCAGTTGCTTCTGGATGTCCTTGAGGATGCGCTCACCCATTTCGGTATGGAAGCCCACATATTTGCCATTGCCCAGCGTATAGCCCAGGCCGGACGACTCACGCACGCCCAGAGTGACGCTGCCGGTGGACTTGATCTTGGCCAGGGTGTCATTGGCCTGTGCAAACACGGTGCCAGTTGCCAGTGCGGTTACGGCGATGGCCAACAAATGCTTCTTCATACGGATCTCCTATTGGTAAGGACCAAAAACGCTTGCCACTCCTTAACGCATCGCCCTTTGTGAGGGTGGACAGGTTGCGTTAACAAATGTACTGCACACATTGTGCAGTCATGAAGATGGCTGAATTGCAATCATTTCTAAGACTTTTCCCGTAGGGAATTCAGGAAGGCAACCACCTACTCACCGCCTCAATCTTGTGTTGCAAAGCAGCACCTCTTTTTGTGCAAGCTGCGAACTCTAATGCTTTCGTGATTTCACAAGCCAATGCCGATGGCAAAAATCCTTATGCGCAACTTGCATATTCAGTATTTACCCGATGCATAACATTAGGGTTTTCACCAGTAAAACACCCAAAATCACTCAAACCTGGTCACACAAGCAAGAAAAGGGCCAATTGGCCCTTTTGGAAGAAAAGCAACACTCGGTCGGGTTACACAGCCTTGACCTCGCCACCGGCAATCTCGCCCTGCTCCTTGAGGAAGTTCCAGAGCGCGGCAGCTCCTCCCTGGGGCGCATCGCCCGTGGGTTTTTCCCGATAGGCCCGCACCTCCATGTCCATCTGGAAACCGGTCACGCCCTCGGGCACGGCGCGCACCAGACGGCCGGACTCCAGCTCGCCACGCACCGCGCTATAAGGCAAAAAGGCCACGCCATGACCTTCAAGTGCCATGGCCTTGAGACCTTCGGCCATGTCGGTTTCATAGACACGCTCGAGGTGCACGGCCTCGGACGCTTCCTTGAGGATCAGCTCCGTCACGCGGCCCAGATAGGCGCCGGCGGCATAGCCCAGATAGGGCAGCGGCTGGCCCTGGCGGCCGGGCAGGGCAAAGATAGGGTTGCCGTTCTCGTCGGGCTTGGAGTAGGGAGCCAGCACCTCATGCCCCAAGCTCACCATTTCATAGCGCGAGGGGTCGAGCTGGAAAGGCTGGGAAGAGTGGTAGTAGGCGATCAGCAGATCGCAGCCGCCTTCCACGAGGCGCATCACCGCATCGTGAACATTGAGGGCGAACAGGCGGCTGCGGAAAGGGCCGAACTTCTCATGCACGGCCGACACCCAGTTCGGGAAGAACGTGAACGCCAGCGTATGTGGCACGGCAAAGCCCACCATGCCCTTGCCGGCACTGACGTGGGCACGCAGCATGGTCCGGGTGCTCTGCAGGGACTGCAGAATCTCCAGCGCCTGCTCGTACATGGTCTTGCCTGCTGGCGTCAGTCGCGTCGGGTACGAGCTTCTGTCGACCAGATCCGTGCCCGCCCAGGCCTCCAGTGCCTGGATGCGGCGCGAGAACGCAGGCTGCGTCACGTGACGCAACTGGGCCGAGCGGCTGAAACTGCGGGTTTCAGCAAGGCTGACAAAATCTTCAAGCCATTTGGTTTCCATAGACTCTCATTATCCGCTGCCCTGCACCAAAGCTGTGCAACGGAGGTAATCCTTGTTGGATGCTAAACGGGACACAGCACGGACTCGGCGCCAAGCCCGCCCTGCTCACCAGACCCTAGGGTAATGCCTGCTGCACGACGTAAGCCATGCGACATAGATACCTTGATAATATTTGCTCACATCTATCCGGTGTGTCTACTCGCTCCAAGCCATCCCGGTGCACAACGCCGTGAAGGTCAAGGAACAACATAAGGACTTACGCAGACAAGAATGCAACAACGGCCTGCCTCCTGAGGCAATCGTCTTGCCTGAACCCGTTTTGCGTAAGTCGTGAACATAAGGGCATTTTCATCGAGTGCGCGCGGATCACGCCATTCAGGCGAGCTGCCCTGACCCCTGTGTGTTTTTCTGACTTTCCGCGTTCATGTCCTCCACTCCTCCCGAGACCGATGGTGGCGCCGATACCGGCGCGCGCCCGGACGAGCCTCGCTCCCTGCGCATTGAAGACTGGCTGACCGTGATCATCATGGCCGCTCTGGCCCTGATCACCTTTGCCAATGTGCTGGTGCGCTATTTCACCAACTCCTCCTTTGCCTGGACCGAGGAAATCTCGGTCTTTCTGATGATCTTGCTGGCCCTGGTCGCAGGCTCTGCCGCCGTGGCGCGCAATCAGCATATCCGCATCGAGTTTTTCTCGGACAGCGGCTCCGTCCAGCGCCGCAAGGCTCTGGCCCGTTTCGGCTCGCTGATGGTGGCGCTGCTGTTTGCCATCATTGCCGTACTCAGCGTGCGCGTGGTCTGGGACGACTTCCGCTTCGAGGAAACCTCGCCCGGCATCGGCGTGCCGCAGTGGTGGTATTCGATCTGGCTGCCCGTGGTCTCGGCCCTGATCACGCTGCGCGCCGCCGGCCTGTTCATCCGCCAGGGCAAGCCCGGCGCCTTCCCTGACGAGCCCGTGGAAAAAGACCACAGCAAGGAGATCGCATGATCGCCACCTTGCTGTTCGTGGCCTTTCTGGGCCTGATGTTCATCGGCGTGCCCATAGGCGCGGCCCTCGGTCTGGCCGGTGCGGCCGCGATTGCCCTGGCCAATGCCGATACGCAGTGGTTCGGCCTGCTGGCCGTGCCGCAGAATTTCTATGCCGGGCTGGGCAAGTATCCGCTGCTGGCGATTCCCATGTTCGTGCTCGTGGGCTCCATCTTCGATCGCTCGGGCGTTGCCCTGCGGCTGGTGAACTTTGCCGTGGCCATCGTGGGCCGCGGCCCCGGCATGCTGCCGCTGGTGGCGATCGCCGTGGCCATGTTCCTGGGTGGCATCTCCGGCTCCGGACCGGCCAATGCGGCGGCCGTGGGCGGCGTGATGATTGCCGCCATGAGCCGCGCCGGCTATCCCAAGAGCTTCTCGGCCAGCGTGGTCGGAGCGGCCGCAGCGACGGACATTCTGATTCCGCCTTCGGTGGCTTTCATCATCTACTCGGTGCTGGTGCCCGGTGCTTCGGTACCGGCCCTGTTCGCGGCCGGCATGATTCCCGGTGTGCTGGCGGGTATCGCGCTCATCATTCCCGCCGTGTGGATGTCGCGCAAGCACAAGATGGGCGCGCTCGAAGCCTCCATGCCCCGCCCGCCGTTCTGGAAGAGCCTGCGCGAGGCCTCCTGGGGTCTGGCGGCTCCGGTGCTGATCCTGGGCGGCATGCGCATGGGCTGGTTCACCCCCACCGAGGCCGCCGTGGTTGCCGTGTTCTACGGGCTGTTCGTCGGCATGGTGATTCACCGCACCATCGGCGTGCGCGACCTCTTTCCGATTCTGCGCGAAGCGGGCGAGCTGTCGGCCGTGATCCTGCTGGTGGTGTCGCTGGCCGGCATTTTTGCCTTCTCGCTGTCCACCCTGGGCGTGATCGATCCGGTGGCCAATGCCATCGTGAATTCCGGTCTCGGCGAATATGGCGTGCTGGGTCTGCTGATCCTGCTGCTGATCACCGTGGGCATGTTCCTGGACGGCATCTCGATCTTCCTGATCTTTGTGCCGCTGCTGCTTCCCATCATGAATCACTACCAGTGGGACCCCGTCTGGTTTGGCGTGATCCTCACGCTCAAGGTGGCATTGGGCCAGTTCACGCCGCCGCTGGCCGTGAACCTGATGGTCAGCTGCCGCATCGCGGGCGTGCGCATGGAGTCCACCGTGCGCTGGGTGGGCTGGATGCTGCTGTCCATGTTCGTCGTGATGATTCTGGTCATTGCCTTCCCGCAGCTCGCTCTGTGGCTGCCCGCAAAGATGGGGTACTAGCACCCCTGAGCGGCTTTGCCGCTTCCCCTCTCTCTTCTGGAGGGGATGACACCAGCGCGGCGGGGCGGCCCTTGCGCGGTGTCTGCTGAGATGGGCCGTGCTTATTCAATGTGCAATGCATCTAACAAGCAAAGCATTTTTTCGTTTCTAAAAGGGAGACAAACCAAATGAAACTTCGTACCTTCCTCGCATCCGCCGTGGCGACAGCCGCCGCACTGGCTTTTGCATCGCCCATGGCCATGGCCCAGGCCAAGTACAAGAGCGAATACCGCATGTCTCTGGTGCTGGGCACGGCCTTCCCCTGGGGCAAGGGCGGCGAGCTGTGGGCCGACAAGGTGCGCGAACGCACCCAGGGCCGCATCAACATCAAGCTCTACCCCGGCACCTCGCTGGTGCAGGGCGACCAGACGCGTGAGTTCTCTGCGCTGCGCCAGGGCGTGATCGACATGGCCGTGGGCTCGACCATCAACTGGTCGCCCCAGGTCAAGTCGCTGAACCTGTTCTCCATGCCCTTCCTCTTCCCCAACTTCAAGGCCGTGGATGCCGTGACCCAGGGCGAAGTGGGCCAGGAAATCTTCAAGACCCTGGAAAAAGGCGGCGTCGTGCCTCTGGCCTGGGGTGAGAACGGATACCGCGAAATCTCCAACTCCAAGCACGCCATCAAGACGCCTGCCGACCTCAAGGGCATGAAGATCCGCGTCGTGGGCTCGCCCCTGTTCCTGGACACCTTCACGGCCCTGGGCGCCAACCCCACGCAGATGAGCTGGGCCGATGCCCAGCCAGCCATGGCCAGCGGCGCCGTGGACGGCCAGGAGAACCCCATCGGCGTGTACATGGCGGCCAAGCTGCAGTCCGTGGGTCAGAAGCATCTGACCATGTGGGGCTATATGAACGACCCGCTGATCTTCGTCGTCAACAAGGACGTCTGGGCCAGCTGGACGCCTGCCGACCAGGCCATCGTCAAGCAGGCCGCGCTGGATGCCGCCAAGGAAGAAATCGCCATTGCACGCAAGGGCCTGGTCGAGGCCGACAAGCCTCTGCTCAAGGACCTCGCCGGCCTCGGCGTGACGGTGACCACGCCTAACGCTGCCGAGCGCGAAGCCTTTGTCAAGGCCACCCGCCCCGTCTACGACAAGTGGAAGAGCCAGATCGGCGCACCACTGGTCGACAAGGCCGAAAAGGCCATTGCTGCCAGCCAGAAATAAGCTCCCCCTGAGCCGCTACACCTAGGCGGCCCCGCGGCTTCCCCCTCTCTCTTCGGGAGAGGGACGACACCCTCGCTGCGGGGCGGCCCTTGCTTGGTGTCACTGGTTTGGTCCGCGCCAGCTTCATGGCGCTGCAGATAGTAAAAATCCCCGCCAGAGCGATCTGCGCGGGGATTTCTTATTGCTATGCATATCGAAGCTGATAGCGCTTATTACCAAATGATTTCAATAAAGAAGTTATCTGAGATCCCTAAAAATCAAGCGCAAGCAGCTTTCAATTCAATAGCACTCAGATCGGCGAGACCAAGGGCTTGCCATCCAGATGGCAGCGCATATTGGCGATGAAGCGGTCCACCGAGTTCTGCACGGCCTCAGGCGACCAGCCGCCCACATGGGGCGTCAGCACCACGGCGTCCAGATCGATCAGCTCCTGCGGCGGCTGCGGCTCGCTTTCGTAGACATCCAGTCCGGCACCGGCCAGACGGCCTGCGCGCACGGCTTCGGCCAGCGCTGCGGTATCGACCACCGAGCCGCGCGCGATATTCACCAGCACGCCTTTTTCGCCCAACGCATCGAGCACCTCGGCATTGATCAGATGGCGCGTGCCCGCGCCACCCGGCGTGGCCACCAGCAGTACATCAGCCCAGGTGGCCAGCGCCAGCAGATCGTCGAAGTACTGGTGCTCGACACCCTCGCGGGGCTTGCGGTTGTGATAGCCGACGGGCATGTCGAAGGCGGCCGCGCGCCTGGCGATCTTGGCGCCGATCTGGCCCAGTCCCACGATGCCCAGGCGCTTGCCCGAGACATTGGCCGGCAGCGGCAGGGCCGAGCGCCAGATGCCGGCGCGCGTGGCCTTGTCCAGCTTGACGATGCCGCGCACCGCGGCGATCAGCAGGCCCATGGCGTGGTCGGCCACGCAGTCGTCGTTGGTGCCCACGCCGTTGCCGACGGCAATCCCGTGCGCCTTGGCATGGGCCACATCGATGTTCTCATAGCCCGCGCCCATGGCGCAGACCAGCGAAAGCCCGGGCATGCGCTGCATCTGCGCGGCCGACAGGCCCGTCGCACCAATCGTGCACACGCATTTCACGCGCGCGCCGTGGGCGGCGATTGCGGCCTCGGCCTGATCGGCATCGGGCGCATAGATCACATCAAAGTCGGCAAAGGTCTGCTCCATCTGCTGCAGATGGGCGGGGACCTGGAGATTCAGAACTAGCAGGGCAGGCTTCATGGCAGGAACACGGCGCTTTCATGGAAAACGCCTATTTTGAGCAGGCTGCGCCAGCCCTGCCCGCGCATGGTCAAAGCCTGCCCAATCAGCGGGTCACAGATCCAGCACCAGACGGCCGGACTTGGCTCGCGAGCAGCAAGGCAGGAACTGGTCGTTGGCCGCCTGCTCGTCTTCGGTCAGATACATATCGCGGTGATCGGGCTGGCCCGAGATGACGCGCGTCAGGCAGGTGCCGCAGACGCCCTGTTCGCACGAGGTCTGAACGCAGACGCCGATGGACTCCAGCGCCTGCACCACGGTCTGCGCCGGCGTGACGCGCACCACCTGGCCGCTGCTGGCGACCTCCACCTCGAAGCTCTCGTCGTCGGCGCGGTGCTCCACTTCGGCGGCAAAGAACTCGTAGTGCAGCTGCTCGGCAGGCCAGCCCGCCGCTCGCGCCGTGTCGAGCACGGCGTCCATGAAGCCCTTGGGTCCGCACACATACAGATGCTGACCCTGCTCTCTTTGCTGCAGCAATTCGCTCAAACCCAGCGACGACTTTCCATTCACGTCATCCACATGGATCTGCGCCTTGTCAGCCCATTGCGCAGTCTCGATGGTCTGGGCAAACGCCATGCGCTCGCGCGAGCGGCCACAGTAGTGCAAGGCGAACTCCGCACCGTCATGCGCCAGCTTGCGCGCCATGGCCAGAATCGGCGTGATGCCAATGCCGCCTGCCAGCAGCAAATGCTTGCGGGCCGGTGCATGCAGCTCGAAATGGTTGCGCGGGTGGCTGATGGTGATCTGCTGGCCGGCCTGCAGCTGCTCATGCACAGCCGCCGAGCCACCGCGCGAGGCGGGCTCGCGCAGCACGGCAATCACATAGCGATCCAGCTCGGCGGGATCGTTGCTCAGCGAATACTGGCGCACCAGCCCACCAGGCAGGTGCACATCGATGTGCGAGCCGGCGCTGAACGGCGCCAGTCTGGCGCCTTCCAGAGCCCGCAATTCCAGGCTGCAGATACCGGCTGCCTGCTCCTGCTTGTGCGCAATGCGCACCTCGAACGTGGTTTCAGTCTTCATCTCGGGTACTTCTCTTTTGCTTGTGCGTCGCTAGGCCACCGCCTGCGAGGCTTGCGCGCCGGCCTGGCGCAACCGCTCAATCACGCGCCGCGCACGGTTGGGCCCCACATCCACGTGGATATCCACCACGGCACGTGGACCAAACCGCTGCTGGTTGCGGAACTGGGCTTCGATGACCACCTTGTCTTCCTCGAAGGTGGCAGCCGTCTGATCGATCACCAGCTGTGTCGTGTCCTGCATCTGCGGATGCGGATTGGTCGCAATCGTCCAGAAGTAATGCGCGCTGGTCTCCGTCTCCGGCGTCACGCCGTGAAAGCCGCGCATATGGAATCCTTCGCGCGCCGGGTTGTCCAGTCTGTCCTGGCCCGCATCCATGGCACCGGTCCAGATGCGCACATGCGAGGGATGAAACTCCACTTCCTGCCAGCGGTCGATGCGGCCCTGAAAAGGCCAGGCCTGTGCATAAGTGGGTGGAGGGTCCGAATCCGGCATCCAGCGCACCACCTTCACGCTGTCCCCGTCCTGGCTGACCTTGAGATCCGCGTTCATATGCACGCGGGCGTTGCCGCCGATGGTCTTGAGGTGCACATAGCCCAGATGGCTCAGGTCCAGCAGGTTGTCGTGAATCAGCTGATACGGAGCGTCGTAGTGGTACACGCCACCCCCAAAACGATATTGCGGGTCGCTGTGCACGGCATAGGCCGGCGGCTCCGTGCCAGGCACGGAATCCGGTGTCGCGCCCATCCAGATCCAGAGAATCTGGTCGCGCTCGCGCAGCTCGAAGGACTTCACGCAGGCCTTGGCCGGAATCCGTTCCTGGCCCGGTATTTCGAGGCACTGCCCCTCATGGCTGAAGAGCAGGCCATGGTAGCCGCAGCGCAGACCCGCAGCTTCCACCGTGCCGCAGGACAGCGGCAGCTCGCGGTGGCAGCAGCGATCCTCAAGCGCCGCGACCCGGCCATCTTCCGTGCGGAACAGGACCACCGGCTGACCCAGCAAGGTACGCGCCACCGGCAGGTCCTTCAGTTCCCAGGCAAAGCCCGCGACGTACCATTGGTCCAGCGGAAAGGCAGGCGCGGCTGCGCTCATGGTGTGAGAAATCTGGTTCATCGAAGTCTCCCTGGTCAATGAGCGGCCACTGTTTCGGACGTGGCGCGCCTGTGCGCGACCTGCGGGCCGGCAATGCGGTGCATGGACACGATGACGGCAGCCAGGACAAACGCCATGCCATAACCCAGGTACAGCTGATCGGGCGACCAGGCCGCATCCAGCAGGCCGCCAGCCACCAGCGGCGACACAATCGCCCCGATGCGACCGATGCCGATGCCCCAGCCCACGCCGGTGGCGCGCACATCGCTGCCGTAGACCACCGGCGCAATCGCATAGAGGCCGGCCACGCAGGCATTCACGAACACGCCGATCAGGAAGGCCAGCGTGTACGACATCCACAGCGCACCGGAGCTGCCCACCAGAAAGCACAGCAGCACTGCCGTCACCAGCATGAAGACCGCCAGCGCACGGTGAATCGCAAAGCGCGCCGCCAGCAGACCCAGCAAGGTCGCGCCCAGAATGCCGCCAAGGCTCAGCAGCACGCCCGTGGTCACGCCCTGCTCGGGCGTCAGGCCCGAGGCCGCCAGCAGCTTGGGAGTCCAGCTCATCACGAAATAGAAGCCGAACATCACCGAGAAGAAGGACAGCCAGACCAGCACCGTGGGGCGCAGCAGCTTGGGAGACAGCAGCTGCAAAGGCCCCATGCGCTTGCTTTCACCGCTGCCTGCCACCACGGCCTGAGGCAGGGAGCCCAGTGCGGGCAGGCCCATCTTGCGGATCAGTGCGTTGAGACGCTGCAGCGCATTGGCGGGCCGCTTGACCAGCAGAAAGTCCATTGACTCCGGCAAGGCAAACCAGGCCAGAACCAGTACCGCCAGCGTGGAAAAGCCGCCAAACATGAAGACGGAGCGCCAGCCATGGTGCGCGAGCAGCCAGACCGCGATACTGCCGCCGATGGTCGCGCCCAGCGCATAGCCGGTCGATTGCAGCGTGACCGCCAGACTGCGCCAGCGCAGCGAGGCATATTCGCTGGCAATCACGTTGCTGCACGCCAGAATGCCGCCCACGCCCAGGCCCGTGATCACGCGCAGCACCGCAAGCTGCGCCGGCGTCTGGCTCCAGGCCGAAGCCAGCATGCCCAGCCCGGACACGGCCAGGCACAGCAGGATCAGGGGACGGCGCCCCAGCTTGTCGGCCAGGGGCGCCAGCAGCAGCGAACCTGCGGCCATGCCGAAGAGGCCGGCACTGAGCAAAAAGCCCAGCTCCGAGCCGCTGAGCTTCCAGTGCCCGGACACCGCCGAAGCCGTGAAGGCCATCACCAGCACGTCAAAGCCATCAATCATGTTCAGGGCCATGCATACCGCGATGACCGACCATTGGAAGGTCGTCATGGGCCGCTGGTCCAGATGCGCGCGCAAATCCTGTTCCATCGTTGTCTCCTTGTTTTTTATCATTCATTCAGCATACTGAATCACATTCAGTTTACTGAATGAACTCTTGATCCAGCACAAGTGAATTCCCTAGTCGTGCCGGTTCACCGCCGGCGCTGGCCGGCTTGATCGTGGTGAAGCCGCCGAGCCAGAACGGGCTGCTAGCCGTTGATCACGGCTTGCTCGCCGGCTTCAGTGCTGTCGTGCAACTGCACGAACTTGCGCAGCAGACGCTTGAACTCCGCCTGCTCCTCGGGCTCCAGCGCGGAAAGCATGCGCTGCTGCAGCTCGTAGACATTGGGCACAAACGCGGCCAGCATGGCTTCGCCCTCGGTGGTCAGACTCAAACGGCGCTGACGCCTTGGCAGCAGCTCGCGATGAATCCAGCCCTTGCTTTCCAGACGCGCAGCGATATCGGCCGTGGTCGAGTTGTCCAGCGCGACAAGACGCGCCAGCGTCACCTGGTCGATGCCCGGAGACTCTTGCAGCATGCGCAGGATGGCGTATTGAACCGGCGTCACATCGGGGCCCAGCACTTCTCGAAACAGCAGCGCAGCAATCTGCTGGGCGCGTCGAATCAGATGACCTGGCTGGTCGTAGAGATCCAGGGAAAGCGGGTTGGGTGTGGTGGGCGATTCCATGCAGCAGCGTAGCAAGGGCAGCGCTGACTATGGACAGCGCTGACTCCGATTCGGGGAGCTGCAAGATTACTCCATCTAAAGACATGATCTGCCCCTGTCTGCCGCCGCTCAAGCCAGCGCCGCAACGCCCGACTCGTTTTTTTCCTCGTCGATCAGGCGCTCGATGATCTTGCGCGACTGCACGCCGCCGGCATCGATATTGAGCTTGAGCAGCTGACGCTGCGGATAGTCCTCGAGATTGCGCTGCTGCAGCTCCAGCATCTCCAGGTCTTCGCTGAAGATCTTGTGCTGGCCCTGCTTGATGGCTGCCGTCACCGATGCATCGCCGGGGTTGAACTTGCGCGCCATGCCCCAGAAGTACCACATGCTGCCATCGGTCTCGGGCGTGATGAAGTCCACCACCATGCTGTAGACCTTGTGCTCGTCCGCGGCGTCATAACCGCCCTTGCCGGCATGTGCCACACCCACCTCGATCAGCACATGGCTGGGAGGGGTGAAGCGGCAGACCTGCCAGCGGTCCACAGGCACGTCATCGGCCAGACCATTGCTGCGCAGAGCCATCTTCCAGAACGGAGGCGCCTCGATGTTCTCCATGAAGCGGCTGGTGACCACTTCGCTGTCGCCTATGACTTCAGTCTTGCAGGGCGTCTCGTCGATCTCGGCCTGACCGATGCTGCTGGCATGCACATAGGTCTCATGGGTCAGGTCCATGAGGTTGTCGATCATCAGGCGATAGTCGGCCTTGATGTGGAACAGGCCGCCGTCATAGGCCCACTCGGGGCTGTCATGCCATTGGAGATCCGGGATCAGCGCTGCATCGGCCGCATCCTTGTCGCCCGGCCATACCCAGACAAAGCCGTAACGCTCTTCCACCGGATAGCTCTTGATGGCAGGAAAGCCGCGCACGCGCTGGCCGGGCATGGCAACCGTCCTGCCGTCACAGCCCATCTCCAGCCCGTGATAGCCACAGACCAGCTTGCCTTCGCAGACGCGGCCCAGTGACAGCGGTGCACCACGATGCGGACAGAAGTCTTCGACGGCGGCCATCTTGCCTTCCAGGGCGCGGTAGAAAACCATGCGCTCGCCACAGATCTGGCGCCCCAGCGGCTTGTCCGTGACCTCGGCTGCGGTGGCCGCCACATACCATGTGTTGCGGGGATAAATGGCTTGTTCCTGATGGTTCATCGTGGATGTCTCCTTGTATTTATCGGTCGGGGGTTCTGATCCGGGCGCAGCCTGCGGCGCGGCAGCCCGGCCCTCAGCGGCTGGCGCGAATCAGTTGCGCACCGGGTACGCGTGTGGTCTCGGGCGAGCGCATGGCTTCGCGCAGATTGCGCCGCGCAATGCGCGAGTGCTCTTTCATCAGCGCCTCGGCACGCGCGCCTTCGCGGTGCTCGATAGCGTCAATCACTTCACGGTGCTGCTCCTGGGCCAGGATCAGGCTGCGAAGCGCGCGCGGAGACTCGGAGTCGGCCACCACAAAGCCCGAGGGGGAGGCAAAGGGCAGACGCTTGACCCGCTCCAGCTCGCGCTGCATGAAGCTGCTGCCCGACATCTCCAGCAGGATGTCGTGAAATTCGGAGTTCAAGGCCACATAGGCGGAAAACGCTTCGTCGCCCCAGTTCTGGGCATCCAGCACACGGTCGATGGCATCGAGACAGCGCGTGGCCCGCACCAGCAGGGCTTCATCCACCCCGCGCTCGGCTGCCATGCGCGCCGCCAGACCTTCCAGCGTGCCGCGCAGCTCGATGGCGTCCGACACATCGGCTTCGGACAGCACGCGCACCTTGTAGCCGCGCCCGCCAGCCGTGGCTTCCAGCATGCCCTCCTGCTCCAGCCGCATCAGCGCTGCACGTATGGGAGTACGGGAGATACCCAGACGCTCGGCCAGCACCAGCTCGGAGATGCGCTCGCCGGCTGCCATCTCGCCGGCAAGAATCATTTCGCGCAGCTGCAGCTGCGCCTTCACGACCTGGGAATGGTTTTCTTCCGCTGCAGCAGCGGTGGCAATGGAGGGTGGCATGTCTCGCGGGGCAATTAGTTCTTGGTAGACGGAAGAAATGTATACATAAAAATCAAAAAATCAGCGATTAAATGGCAAATACAAGGGTAAGCACCTATCAACATGTATACATATCAGCAAAGCAGTCAAAAAGAAAGCCACCCGAAGGTGGCTTATCAAACGTCTGGCGAAAGGTGACCGCAGTCAGGCGGGAATCTCCGATGACTCCGCCTGGTTGAGCTGCATATTCCACATGCTGGAGTAACGTCCTCCGGCGGCCAGCAGCTCCTCGTGCGTGCCGCGCTCGATGATGCGGCCGCTGTCCATGACCAGGATTTCATGCGCTTCGACCACGGTGGACAGGCGGTGGGCAATGACCAGAGAGGTCTTGCCCTGCGCCGCGCTGCGCAGCTCGTTCTGGATGGCACGCTCGTTGGCGCTGTCCAGTGCCGAAGTCGCCTCGTCGAAGATCAGAATCGGCGGATTCTTGAGCAGGGTGCGCGCGATGGCCACACGCTGCTTTTCACCGCCCGAGAGCTTGAGGCCGCGCTCGCCCACTCGCGTGGCATAGCCCTGGGGCGTGCGCTCGATGAAGTCATGGATGCGTGCGGCCTTGGCCGCTGCAACCACCTGCTCCTGCGTGGCGCCCGGTTGCCCATAGGCAATGTTGTAGGCCACCGTGTCGTTGAACAGCACCGTGTCCTGCGGAACGATGCCCACGCAGTGCCGCACGCTGCTCTGGGTCACCGTGCGGATGTCCTGCCCGGCAATGCGCACATGACCGCCCTGCACGTCATAGAAGCGAAACAGCAGACGCGCCAGCGTGCTCTTGCCCGAACCCGAGGGCCCGACCACGGCCACGGTCTTGCCTGCAGGAATGGTGAAGCTCACATCGTGCAGGATGGGGCGCGCGCTATCGTAGGCGAACTGCACATTCTCGAATCGCACTTCGGGCGGAGGATTGTCGATCTGCAAGGGCTGGGCGCCTGGCGCATCGGACACTTCGCGCTCCTTGTCCATAAGCGTGAACATGCGGTTCAGGTCGGTCAGGCTCTGCTTGATCTCGCGGTAGATGACGCCCAGGAAATTCAGCGGGATGTACAGCTGAATCATGAAGGCGTTGATCATGACCAGATCGCCCAGCGTCAGCCTGCCGTCGACCACGCCCTGCGTGGCCCGCCACAGAATGGCCACCAGCGCAGCACCTATGATGAGCTGCTGGCCGCAGTTGAGCACGGACAGCGTGGTCTGGCTCTTGAGCCGCACGCGGCGCAGGTTTTCGAGGTTCTCGTCATAGCGTGCGGACTCGAACTGCTCGTTGTTGAAGTACTTGACGGTCTCGTAATTCAGCAACGAGTCAATGGCCTTGGTATGGGCCGCCGACTCCTGGGCATTGGCCTCTTTTCTGAAGCGGGTGCGCCATTCCGTCACGGTAACCGTGAAGCCGATATAGAACACCAGCGCCGCCAGCGTGATAACGGCAAACCAGATGTCGAAACGCACGGCCAGAATGCCCAGCACCAGGGCCATCTCAATCAGCGTGGGCAGTATGGAGTAGAGCGAATACGAGATCAGCGACTCGGTGCTGCGCACGCCGCGCTCGATGTCGCGCGTCATGCCACCGGTCTGACGCTCCAGATGAAAACGCAGGCTCAGGGCATGCAGATGCTCGAAGGTCGACAGCGCGATCGAGCGCGATGCGCCCTGCGTGGCCTTGGAAAAGACCAGATCCCGCAACTCGGTGAACATGGTGGAGGAAAAGCGCAGCAATCCATAGGCCGCCAGCAGACCCACGGGGACCACCAGCACGGCCTGCGCCTGCCCGGGCTTGATATCCAGCGCATCGACCAGATGCTTGAGCAAGATGGGCACGCCCACGTTGGCCAGCTTGGCGCAGATCATGAACACCAGCGCTGCCAGCGCATGCCATTTGTAGCGCCAGATATAGGGAAAGAGGCGACGCAGTGTGGCGCCGTCTGACTGGTTTGCCGCTACTGCGGCTTCTTCAGGGGTTGCAGGTAACTGTGAACGCATTGTGGGGCTGTGTCGCCCTGCTGGCAGTCGGAGCCGCGGTAGAGGGCGTCTATTTCTATGACGGGAATCTGGGTACCTGCTAATTCTGCCTGTCCCGTCACTTTCGCGCTCACCCAGACCAGGGTGAAGGGCTGCAGCAACTGTCTGTCATACGGGCCAGCACCGCAGGCCTTGAAGAAGCTGGCCTCGCGCGGCCATGACAGAAACCCCTGCTCATTGAAACCGGCATGCAGCAGAACCATGCCATCGCGCTGCTCGCTGACGGCCTTAAGAACATGTTGACGATCTCTACGCAGCCGCGTTGGAGCGCAATCGGGATGAGTTCGAAGCGATGGCTCGCCGCTTGCACCGGGGTGCAAGCAAGAGACAGTGTGCAGAAATCGCCCGATTTCGCGCCAACCCTGCGGGAAAGCGGCTTTGCGCACGCCCGGTCAGGGGCAGTCTGCAAGGCCTGCCGCGGAGACAGCTTGCTGAACGCCCCCCAGTGCCGCTGCACCGGTCAAGGGCTCCGGATGGCAAGATGGCTGCATGGCCTGTACCAGCGGCTTAATCGGCGTTGTGGAGACACGTCGCCGCTTCCCGACATTGGGGCTTTTACCGGATGGCTGCTGCAGGCCGTCAGCATGACACTCAGGCATCCACAGATCCACCACAAACACCGTCCCATAGTTACCCCCTACTTACTTGCCCGAACCGTCGCTAGTGGCTTTCTCCCGTTGACATGGTAGAAACCCGATGTTGAGGGACAATTACACCTTTACATTCGTGTCACAGATTTCCATGCCCCCCCGTTCGCCCGACCTTCCCAGCGTTGCCCTGCCCGCCGACAAGGAACTGGTTCTCAAAGTCGTGCCCATGCCTGCCGATGTCAATGCCAATGGCGACATCTTCGGTGGCTGGGTCATGGCGCAGGTGGACCTGGCAGGCTCGGTGCTGCCGCAGCGCATCAGCCACACCCGCATGGTGACCGTGGCCGTCAACGAATTCATCTTCAAGCAACCCGTGCGCGTGGGCGACATTCTGTCCTTTTACGCTGGCGTGCAGCATGTAGGCCGCACCTCGGTCGCTGTGGATGTGGAGGTCTTTGCCGAGCGTTTTTCCGACCAGGGCAAATATGTGAAGGTGACCGAAGCCCGTCTGACCTATGTGGCCATTGATGCCACCGGCAAGCCCCAGTCTCTGCCGGATACCGAGCAGACGCGCGCCTGGCGCGAAAAAATCCAGGCTCAGGCGGCCGCCAAGAGCTGATCCACGCCATCGCCCATGAAAAAAGCGACCTCTGAAGGTCGCTTTTTTCATGGGCTGTGCGCAGAGATTCAGGCGACTGCAGCGCTACCCGAGGTTTCACTGCTGCTGGCTGCAGCCGTCGCCGTGCTGGCGGCACTGCTCTTGCTCCAGGCCGAAGCGGAGGTGCTGCCGGCACTGCTATTGCTGGAGCTGGTTCCTGCCTCGATCTGGCCTGTCAGCTCCCCGCCCTCTTCGATCACCACCTTGCCATAGCGGATCTTGCCGCTGACCTTGCCAGAGCCATAGATCACCAGCTTTTCACGGACGGTGAGCGAGCCGTCGAACTTGCCATGGATTTCTGCGATATCGATCTCGGCCGTGCCATGAAACGCCCCCTGCTCGGCGATCTTGATGACGCGGGAATTCATGGTCGCCTCGACCGTTCCTTCCACCACCAGGGTGTCGCAGTCCGTGATCTCCACGCCCTTGAGCTTGATGTTGGGGCCGACGGTAAGCTTGCTGCCACCGCTTTCCTCTGCCACAGGCGCAGCGGGGGCCGCAGAGGCGCGCATGGAGCTGGAAGGCGCCGAGCCAAGGCCTGCACTGCTCAAAGAGCTGGCACTCGATGTCGCAGCGCTATTCGCTGTCGAAAGCCCGGTGACGGAATTGCGTGGAGGAAAGCTATCGTTTTCACGTTTGCCGAAAAACGGGTTTTGCACAGCCATGGCAGGAATCTCCTAGTCAGAAAACGCCATCCTATGCAGCATAAGCAGCAACATTTGCCCTTATCTCGCAATAACGGTAAGCAAAGCTTTCACAAGTTTCAGTTACTTGCATGCATTGCCTGATCTCACACAATGAAAGATCTGGCTGCATCCGGGCAAGCGTTCACTTGCCTTGTTTTTACGCATTTCGATCTCTACCCCATATTTCGCAGGCGCCAGACGCTCTCTTTTCTGAACAGCGTCAAGAGACGATATAGGCGGCCGTGCCGGTAGACAGCAACTCGCCGTCCACGGACAGAAACTCCATCTGGGTATTCGCCACCCGTGAGCCCAGGCGCAGCACTCTGGCGGTGAGCAGAAACTCCTTGCCGATTCCGGGGCGCATATAGTCCACACGCAGATCGATCGTTCCCAGCCGGGAAAACCGATGCAGTCTTTGCGCCGGCGTATCGTCCATATGCTTGGCCGCAATGGCCGCCATCACAGCCAGTCCGCCCATGGAGTCCAGGCCGGCGCTGATCACGCCGCCATGAATGCGCTGGTAGGCCGAATGTCCGATCAGATCAGGACGCATGGCGATATGCCCCTGCACCAGCGTCGGCGTGATCTCGCCGATCTTCAGACCGATCGTCTGATTGAAGGCCACGCGCGTTTCAAAGATCTCGCGCAAGCCGGAGATGAACTCAGGCTCGAACTGAATGGACTCGGCAGCCTCCTGCGCTGAGTTGCGGGATGGTACGGACCTGGATGTCATAGGCAACCCTGAAAAATTGGTCAAAGAAAAATCGCCCGACAAGGGGCGATTTTCAGAACGGCACAGGTGCAGGACGGCAAAGCTGGCCTGGATTCGGCAACTGCCGGAATCCGGGTGGCGTTTTTGGCGAAACCGCCACCCATCGCTGCGCTCATCTTGCTGCCGCAATGTCTGACTTCAGCATTGGCTGAAGTCAGGGTGGCGTTTTTGGCGAAACCGCCACCCATCGCTGCGCTCATCTTGCTGCCGCAATGTCTGACTTCAGCATTGGCTGAAGTCAGGGTGGCGTTTTTGGCGAAACCGCCACCCATCGCTGCGCTCGTCTTGCTGCCGCAATGTCTGACTTCAGCATTGGCTGAAGTCAGGGTGGCGTTTTTCCATGAAGGCTGTCAGGGCTTCCTTGGCCGCGGGCTCACGCAGCATGCGGGCGAAGACCGCGCCCTCTTCCACAATACGCTCGCCCACTGCCTTGGCCTGACCGCCCTTCATCAGGCGCTTGGTCTCGATCAGCGAGGACAGGGGTTTGCGCGCCAGCTTTCTGGCCTGGGCCTGAGCCACGGCATTGCATTCGCTGGGAGGCACCACGCGGTTGATCAGACCCACCTCCAGTGCGGCTTCCGCCATGAATGGCTCGCCCAGCAGCAAGGCCTCGGCGGCACGGTGGTAGCCCAGCATCTGGGGCAGAAGCAGGCTGGAAGCGGCTTCAGGGCATACGCCCAGGTTGATGAAGGGCAGCGAGAACGCGGCGTTGTCGCCGGCATAGACCAGATCGCAGTGCAGCAGCAGCGTCGTGCCGATGCCCACGGCCGGGCCGCAGACCGCAGCAATCAGCGGCTTGGGAAAGGCCGAGACCTCCTGCAGAAAACGCCACACGGGGGCATCAGCCCCCATGGCGTCGGGGGTGGCCGCCTGCTTCAGGAAGTCCGCAATATCGTTGCCTGCGCTGAAGATGGCGATATCGCCCTGAAACACCACCACGCGCACGCCTGCGTCGAGCTTGGCGGCCGCCAGTGCATCCGCCATCTGTCTGTACATGGCCTCGGTGAAGGAGTTCTTCTTCGCCGCGCGGTTGAAGGTGATGGTGCACACGCCCTCTTCGGTGTGTACCAGGATGTCCTGGCTATCCTCGGTATTGCTCATGGTCTTGCCTTGTGAGTGATGTGAACAGCTTGCCGGTTTCGGCGCGCTATTCCTTGTAGTAAACAATCTGGTGGCTGGTTGCCAGCATCTGGCCGGACTGGCTCCACAGCTGGGCCGTCTGGTCGAAAAAGCCGTTGCGAAACTCCTGCCCGCGCGCCTGCGCCAGCAGCAGTCCGTCGCCCGCTTCGGCCAGCTCCTCGCGTCCGGCATGGAAGTAGACCGTGATGGACACCGTGCCCGCCGGCACGCGCCTGGAGCGGCGCAGCCACGCCCGCGGAAAGAACACGTCGGAGACCGCAGCCAGCGACGCGAAATCCAGCGGACGCGGCGGATTGTCTCTCACCCAGAGCCGCGTCAGACTGTCGCGCTCGGCACCGTCCTCCTCGCGCGGCAGGATGCCGTCCACAAATCGCATCTCGTAGCGGGTCAGCCACTCGGAGGCCTTGAACAGCGGCGGCACGCGCGGTACCTCGGCAGCAGCCCGGACCTCGGGCATGGGCATATCGCTGACGCTCCAGGTCTGGCGGCGCACCGCCGTCACGGCCGTGGCCGTGGTCACGATCTGCGGCTGGCCTTCGGCATCGGGCTGGGTGATGGTCAGCAGCCAGTGCTGGGTGGAGCGGTTGGTACGCACCGGCCTGGCGTCGATCTCGAAAGCGCCCGGCCCCACGGCTGCCGCATAGTTGACGGTGATGGACAGCGGATCGCCCAGGCACTGCGGATGCTGCTGAATGGCCTGCACCAGGCTGGCCGCCGTGATACCGCCATAAGGGCCGACCATATTCCAGTAATCGGGCGAAGCCGTTCCCTGGTACTGATTGGGCACTCCCGTAGCGCTCAGCGCCACGGCACGATCAAAGGGGTGGGGGTCTGTGCTCATGATTGGCAGTGTTGTCCAAGGGCGGGAATGAAAGCCGTCAAACAGGTGACTCATGCGGCCCGAACAAGGGTTTGCCTGGGCCGCGATCACCGTTGCGCCAGCTCTGCAGCAAGGGCAGCAGGGGCTGCCACAGCAGCTCGCGCATCTCTTCCTTGAAATACCCCAGATGGCCTATGCGTCCGGCAGGAGCCAGTCCCGGGTCCACACGCTCCAGCGTGCTGGGCGCACTTTTGTACCAGTCCACCAGCGCTTGCACGCTGGCCAGCGACATCATTTCGTCGTCCTCGAAATACAGCGCATGCAAGGGGTAGTGGGCTGCTGCATAGGCCTCGGCCGCCCAGCGCCCCTCCACCCCCATGGCGTACAGAGGATTCAGGCACCAGCGACGCCATTGCCAGATCACGCCTGCCGGCAGATCGCCCACAATGCCCAGCTTGCGTCCGGGAAACGCGCCGTACAAAGCCGTGACCAGCGGGGCGACACCCCACCAGAACAGCCTGATCATGCGCCGGGTGGGCGCCGCGTTGTCGCGCCAGTAGCCGCTGCCGCTGCCCACGGACAGCAAGCCGTTGATGGGCAGGGGGATGGAAGCCAGCCCCGGCAGTTGCGAGCCCACGCTATGGCCGATCCAGATCAGCGGCTGCTCGGGAAACTGCTGCTTGAGCTGCGCTGCCACCAGCTCGCAGTCCCTGGCCCAGTCCAGCAAGTCGGCCCTGGCGTCGCGCAGCGGCACCTGCAGCGACAGGCCATGGCCACGGTAGTCGAAGGTGGTGACGCCATAGCCCTGCTCCGCGAGCCAGCGGGCAAAGGCCTGGTAATAGCTTTGCTGCACGCCCATGGCGCCAGCCACCACCACCTGCGCCAGCGGCGCTACCGCCCTGGGCTGACACTGGCGCAGCGCCAGATGGGCCGAACCCACGGAGATGGGCAAGGCCATCTCCGTCCATTGCACGGCAGCTTGCAGCGGAACTTGCACAGAGGCTTGCGACGGGTCGGTCTGCATGGCGGCTGTGGCGTTCAGACGCGCTCGAAGATGCCTGCCGCGCCCTGACCCATGCCCACGCACATGGTCACCATGCCGTACTTGAGCTGTTTGCGTTGCAGCGCATGCACCACGGTGGCGGCACGGATGGCACCGGTTGCCCCCAGGGGATGGCCCAGTGCAATCGCACCGCCCATGGGGTTGACCTTGCTCTGGTCCAGACCGAGGGTGTTGATGACGGCCAGGGACTGGGCCGCAAAAGCCTCGTTGAGCTCGAACCAGTCGATATCGTCCTGCTTGAGACCTGCGTAGCGCAGCGCGGCGGGAATGGCCTCGATGGGGCCAATGCCCATGATGGCGGGCGGCACGCCCTTGCTGGCATAGCTGACAAAGCGCGCCAGCGGCGTCAGGCCAAAGCGCTTGACGGCATCGCCGCTGGCAATGATCAACGCGCCCGCACCGTCGCTGGTCTGCGAGCTATTGCCCGCAGTGACCGTGCCGCGCGCTGCAAACACGGTGCGCAGCTTGGCCAGGCCTTCCAGGCTGGTATCGGGGCGCGGGCCTTCGTCCAGACTCACGGTGCGCGTGCTGGCCACGGTTTCGCCCGTGGCGATGTTCAGCGTACGGTCCGTGACTTCGATCGGCGTGATCTCGGCTGCGAACTCGCCGGCCTGCTGCGCGGCGATCGCGCGGCGGTGCGATTCGAGTGCAAACGCATCCTGCGCCTCTCGTGAGACCTTCCACTGCTGGGCCACCTTCTCTGCCGTCAGGCCCATGCCGTAGGCAATGCCCACATCGCCATCGCGCTCGAAGATGCTGGGCGAAAGACTGGGCGCATTGCCCATCATGGGCACCATGCTCATGCTCTCCACGCCCGCAGCAACCATCACATCGGCTTCACCGACGCGGATGCGGTCCGCTGCCATGGCCACGGCCGACAGACCGGAGGCGCAGAAACGGTTGACGGTGATGCCGCCGATGCTGGTGGGCAGTCCCGCCAGGACAGCACCGATACGCGCCACGTTCAGGCCCTGCTGGGCTTCGGGAATCGCACAACCGCAGACGATGTCCTCGATCGCCTTGGGGTCCAGGCCAGGTACCTGGGCCAGCGCCGCCTTGAGCGTGGTGGCCAGCAGATCGTCGGGACGGTAGTTGCGGAAAAAACCCTTGTGCGAGCGACCGATGGGCGTGCGCGTGGCAGCAACGATATAGGCGTCTTGTACTTGTTTCATGACCAAATTCCTTGGTTGTCTCTTAGCTCTTCAACCTGTGTGCAAGGCTTCAATTACTTCGCGGCGCATACCCGCAGCCAGCGAGCAAGGGCCGCCCCGCAGCGTTGCTGGCGTTTCCCTTCCCGCAAAGCGAGAGAAAGGGGAAGGCGCGCAGCGACTCAGGGGGATGCTCATATCGAATCAGTTGCGTACCGGCTTGCCGGTATTGAGCATGCCCAGAATGCGTTCATGGGTCTTGGGGTGAGCAATCAGATGACAGAAAGCCTTGCGCTCCAGGCTCATCAGATAGGCCTCATCCACCAGCGTGCCGGCATCGACATCGCCGCCGCAGACCACATTGGCGATCAGGCCCGCAATATGCTGGTCGAACTCGCTGATGAAGCCGCCGTCGCGCATATTCACCAGCGAACCCTTGATCGTGGCCTGGCCGCTGCGGCCCGCCACGGGGAAGCTGCGCTTGTGCGGCGCACGCCAGCCGCCGGCCGCCATGGCCTTGGCCTCGTTGATGGCCACGAACAGCACCTCGTCCTTGTGGGCCACGACGATGTCGCTGTCCAGCAGATAGCCGAGCTTGCGTGACTCCAGCGCGCTGGTGCCCACCTTGGCCATGGCCGCGGCCGTGAAGCCTTCGGTCAGGAAGGGCAGCAAATCCTTGCCGGTGCTGGTGGCGGCATTTTCGGCAGCGCGGCGCGCGATATAGGTCAGGCCGCCGGCGCCGGGCACCAGACCCACGCCGACTTCCACCAGACCGATATAGCTTTCCATATGGGCGACGCGACGCGCCGAGTACACCGCCATCTCGCAGCCACCGCCCAGCGCCAGTCCGTGAATGGCAGACACCACGGGCACCTGTGCGTAGCGCAGGCGCAGCATCAGATTCTGCAGCTCCTGCTCGATGCTCTCGATGGCGTCCGCTCCACCGATCACAAAGGCAGGCATGGTGGCCTCCAGGTCGGCGCCCACGCTGAAGGGCGCATCGCCGGACCAGATGACCATGCCGTCGAAGTCGCTTTCGGCCGTATCCACCGCCTCCATCAGACCTTCCATGACTTCGGGGCTGATGGCGTGCATCTTGTTCTTGATGCTGGCAATCAAGACCCGCTTACCGGAGGGGCTTTCATCCTCGTCCAGCGTCCAGGTGCGCAGCGCCCTGGTTTCGGCAATCGTCGTGCCAGCCGTCTGCCAGTCGGGCAGATCGGTTTCACCCAGCAGCTTCTCGGGGAACAACTGACGCTCGTACACCGGCAGCACACGGCGCGGCACGAACCTGTTCTGCGCAGGACTCCACGAGCCATTGCCGGTGTGCACTCCGCCGGCCTCGGCCACCGGACCTTCGAAGACCCATTGGGGCAGCGGCGCCTTGCACAGCGCCTTGCCGGCGTCGATGTCCTCCTGGACCATCTTGGCCACCTCCAGCCAGCCGGCTTCCTGCCACAGCTCGAACGGGCCCTGCTTCATGCCGAAGCCCCAGCGCATGGCCTGATCCACATCGCGTGCGCAGTCGGCAATGGATTGCAGATGCACGGCGGCATAGTGGAAGCTGTTGCGCAAAATGGCCCAGAGGAACTGGCCCTCCTTGCCCTCGGCATTGCGCAGCAGCTTCAGGCGCTCTGCAGCAGGCTTCTTGAGCATGCGGCCGTAAACCTCATCGGCCTTGCCGCCTGCGGGAATGTAGTCCTCGCTGTCGAGCTCGAACTGGAAGATGTCGCGGCCGACCTTTTTGTAGAAGCCCTTCTTGGTCTTCTGGCCCAGGTTGCCCAGCTCGATCAGCTTGGCCAGCACGGGCGGCGTGCCGAAGCTCCCATAGAAGGGATCGGTCTCCAGGCTCAGATTGTCCTGCAGGGTCTTGACGACATGGGCCATGGTGTCCAGGCCCACCACGTCTGCAGTGCGGAAGGTGCCCGAGGAAGCGCGACCCAGCTTCTTGCCCGTGAGGTCGTCCACCACGTCGAAGGACAGGCCGAAGTTCTCGACCTCCTTCATCGTGGACAGCATGCCGGCGATACCGATGCGGTTGGCGATGAAGTTGGGCGTGTCGTGCGCACGGACCACGCCCTTGCCCAGCGTGCTGGTGACAAAGGCTTCGAGCTGGTCCAGCACCTCGGCCTGCGTGGTGGGCGTGTTGATCAGCTCCACCAGCTGCATGTAGCGCGGCGGGTTGAAGAAGTGGATGCCGCAAAAGCGCGGCTTGATGGCGTCGGGCAAGGCCTCGGACAGCTTGGTGATCGACAGGCCCGAGGTATTGGACGCCAGCAGCGCATGCTTGGCGACGAAGGGCGCGATCTTGTGATACAGGTCCAGCTTCCAGTCCATGCGCTCGGCAATGGCCTCGATCACCAGATCGCAGCCCTTGAGCAGCTTCATATGCTCTTCGTAGTTGGCCGGCTGGATCAGCTCCACATCCTCGGCCACGCCGATCGGCGAAGGCTTGAGCTTCTTCAGATTGGCAATGGCACGCTCTGCAATGCCGCTCTTGGAGCCTTCCTTGGCGGGCAGGTCGAACAAAATGACCGGCACCTTGACGTTGACCAGATGGGCGGCGATCTGCGCACCCATCACGCCCGCGCCCAGCACAGCGACTTTTTTCACATTGAATCGGGACATGATTGCATTCATTTCAGTTATTCATAATGCGCACAGCGCATGAAACTGGCGCGCCCCAGGTCAGGGCAGCCGAGCAAGGGCCTGAGCCGGCCGCACCGCCCCGCAGCGAGGGCTGCACCCTCCACCAGCGCGTAGCGCGAAAGAGCAGGGCAAGCGTCCAGGTGCAGCGACTCAGGGGGCTTCATTTCAATTACTGAACGCGGATCCAGGTCTGGGTACGCCAGAAAGGACCAATGGAGCCACGCACTTCCAGCTTCTGGCCTTCGTCGATGGGCGTCAGGCGCACGGCATAGGTCTTGCCGTTTTCGGGATCGAGAATCCTGCCGCCTTCCCAGACCTCCCTGCCTTCGACCTTTTTGACGCCGCTGATCAGCGTCATGCCCACCACGGGCTTGTCCTTGAGCTCGTCCTTGCACTCGGTGCACAGTGCATTCGGGTCCGCGCCCTTGCGCAGCAGGGCCTCGACCTTGCCCGTGACCACGCCGCCGGCCTCGGAGATCTTCACCTGCGCCTTGGGCGTGTTTTCCTTTTCATCCATGCTGCGCCAGGTACCTACGGGCGACATCTGCGCCCAGGCGGCCGACAGGCTGCCCGCTACCAATACAAGAGCTGCTACCGCTTTTATCTTCTTCATTTCCGAGTCCTTCATATTCAAAACAAGGGATGAATAAGCGCATGCAGCTACTCTTTAAATAGCAAAAAAAACAGCACGCGCCTGCGGAACATCAGGCCAGGGCCGCGTCGGTGTCCATCAGCGAGTGGCTGCCGGCGCGAGCAGTGCGCATCAGCGTCGCCGTCTCGGGGAACAGCTTGGCGAAGTAAAAGCGCGCGGTCTGCAGCTTGCCCTGGTAGAAGGGATCTGCATTGCCGGCCGCGATCTCGCGCAGCGCCACCTGGGCCATGCGGGCAAACAGGTAGCCGAAGACCAGATGGCCGGCTACACGCAGATAGTCCACGGCGGCGGCGCCGACTTCGTCGGGGTTCTGCATGCCCTTGAAACCGATCTCGGTGGTGAACTTGGTCATCTGCTCGCCCAGCACGGCGATGGGCGTGATGAACTCGCTCATCTTCTCGTTGACGCCTTCTTCCTCCACCAGCTGGGCGATCAGCTTGCCGAACTTCTTGAGCGTCGCCCCCTGGTTGCCCAGGATCTTGCGGCCCAGCAGATCCAGCGCCTGGATGCCGTTCGTGCCTTCATAGATCATGTTGATGCGCGCATCGCGCACAAACTGCTCCATGCCCCATTCCTTGATGAAGCCGTGGCCGCCGAAGACCTGCTGGCTCAGCGTCGTCGCCGTCCAGCCGTTGTCGGTGATGAAGGCCTTGACGATGGGCGTCAGCAATGCCACCAGCTCGCCGCTGTCCTTGCGCACCTTCTCGTCGGGGTGGTGCAGCTCCTTGTCCAGCAGCAGACCGCAGAAGGTGGACAACGCGCGACCGCCTTCTGCATAGGCCTTGGCCGTGAGCAGCATGCGGCGCACATCGGGGTGGACGATGATGGGATCGGCCGGCTTGTCCTTGGCCTTCACGCCCGACAGGCTGCGCATCTGCAGGCGGTCCTTGGCATAGGCCAGCGCATTCTGGTAGGCCACTTCGGTCAGCCCCAGCGACTGGTTGCCCACGCCCAGGCGGGCCGCGTTCATCATCACGAACATGGCCTGCAGACCCTTGTTGGGCTCGCCCACCAGGGTACCGATGGCACCGTCGATATTGATCTGGGCTGTGGCATTGCCGTGAATGCCCATCTTGTGCTCCAGCGCACCGCAGAAGATGGGATTGCGCTCGCCCAGCGAGCCATCGGCATTCACCTTGAACTTGGGCACCACGAACAGGCTGATGCCCTTGGAGCCGGGGGGCGCATCGGGCAGACGCGCCAGCACCAGGTGCACGATATTGCTGGTGAAGTCATGCTCGCCGGCCGAGATGAAGATCTTGTTGCCGGTGATCTTGTAGCTGCCGTCTGCCTGAGGTTCGGCCTTGGTGCGCAACATGCCCAGGTCGGTGCCGCAATGGGGCTCGGTCAGGCACATGGTGCCGGTCCACTCGCCGCTGGTCAGCTTGCCCAGGTAGATCTTCTTCTGCTCCGGAGTGCCGTAGGCATGCAGGGCCTCATAGGCGCCATGCGACAGGCCCGGATACATGGTCCAGGCCTGGTTGGCGCTGTTGAGCATTTCATAGAGCGCCGAATTGAGCACGAAGGGCAGGCCCTGGCCGCCATATTCCGGATCGCAGGACAGAGCAGGCCAGCCGCCTTCGATGAACTGCGCATACGCCTGCTTGAAGCCCTTGGGCGTGGTGACCTCGTGGGTCTCCTTGTTCAGCGTGCAGCCCTCTTCATCGCCGGAGATATTCAAGGGGAACGCGACATTGGCCGCAAATTTGCCCGCCTCCTCGACCACCGCGTTGATGGTGTCGGCATCGACCTCCGCGTACTTGGGAATCTGCTGGTAGGTCTCGGTGACCTTGAAGACCTCGTGCATGAGGAATTGCATGTCACGCAGTGGCGGGTTGTAGCTGGGCATGGGTCGTCTCCTGTGAGGGTTGCGCGTTGAACGGTTTGCTTTTGGGTTGTGAACTGACGCGGGTTGCGGACGGCCTCAGGCGGCCGGCGGCTCGCTGGCATAGCGCGCCAGAATATTGTTGAAGCCTGCATGGGCCCGCTCGATCGAGCCTTCGCTGTGCAGAAAGCGGGCCTCGTAGTGCAGGGCCAGAATCAGGCCGTGAATCTCGAACAGCAACTGGCTGGCGTCCGCATCGGCACGCAGATCGCCGCATTCCTGGCTTTGCACGATGGTGCGGCGCATGGCGGCCAACCAGGTGCTGACGGACTCGGCCAGCGCATCGCGCACCGGCCCCGTACGATCATCGAACTCCACCGCCCCGCTGATATAGATGCAGCCGGAATCGATCTCCATGGAAGTGCGCTTCATCCAGTTGCCAAACAGCTCGCGCAGACGCGGAATGCCGCGTGGCGCCTCGATGGCTGGGTAGAAGACTTCCTGCTCGAAACGGTCGTGGTACTCGTGCACCACGGAAATCTGCAATTCCTCGCGCGAGCCGAAATGGGCAAACACGCCCGATTTGCTCATGCCCGTGAGCTCGGCAATCGCGCCAATGGACAGGCCTTCCAGCCCGATATGGGTTGCCAGATTGAGTGCCGCCTCCACAATCGTGGCCTTGGTCTGCTGCCCCTTGGCGAGCGAGCGGCCCGCAGACCGGACGGCGGCGGCCTCGACAGCCTTACTGGGGCTAACCGCAGCTTGCGCCGGGGCGTGCAGCTTGCGAGACTTTGCGCTGGTCTTCGCGGGCCCGGCCTCTCCGTGCTGCCCCGAACGGCCGGCCCTATGCGCCGCGTCCCTGGCTGCGGGAGAAGTGGAAGAACGGGAAACGGGAGACGAGGCCATGAAACTCTCAATAAAACGAACGTTCGTTCTATTTTGCACAGTTTCCAGCCCGTTTTGACTTCATCAAGGGTAAATACTTAGGCTTTTCTTGCTCGGTTTTTCACCGGCTCTGTCTGCTCGATAGCCATAAAAAACGCCGCCAGTCCGGGGACTGCGGCGTTCTTGAAAAAGTGTCCGGGAAGGGACTCAGACCACCACCATCATGGCCAGGCTGGCATCCAAATGCTCGGTAGGCAGACGGCGAAAGCCCGAGCGGGCATAGCGCTGCAGACGGCCCAGCGCAAATGAAGTCAGCACACTGGCCGCGACCGATGCCTCGGCCGTCGGCGCAGCAGAACCCATGGCGCCGGCCGCGGGACGCAGGCATTGACGCAAGGTGGACTCGATGCGGTCGAAGAACTGGTTCATGCGGGTCTGCAGACGTTCGCGCTCGAAAACAATGGCGTCGCCGACCATCACGCGCACCATGCCGGGATTCTTTTCACCGAACTGCAGCAGCAATGCCACCACGCGGTTGGCATTGCGCACGCCCGTGATCGGGTCATGCGCAGCCTCGGGCACATCACGGCCCACGATCTGCTGCACCAGCGTGAAGACGGACTGTTCGATGAACTCGATCAGACCTTCGAACATCTGGGCCTTGCTGGCGAAGTGACGGTACAGCGCTGCCTCGCTCACGCTCAAATGGGCTGCCAGGGCCGCCGTGGTAATGCGATCGGCACCCGGCTTTTCCAGCATGGAGGCCAGTGCCTGCAGGATTTGCTCGCGGCGTTCGCCGGGCTTGGGACGCTTGCGCGCGGGAGCCATGGCGGGAGCGGCAGGACTGTCCTCCGCGGGATTTTCAATATTGGAAACAGGCGACAGGACTTCAGACTCAGACATAGGCGACTCAGTATTTATTAGCAATTTTCTCACAGCCAGTTGCACTGTTAAGCACACGACTATCCTTACCGGTAGGCGTCAGGTGCGTCAAACCAACCTTAATAAACAGCAGGCTTGCGGTCTCCACCCCAACTTTCACCCCCGCTCTCACCAACACGCAAGCGTAACCGAGAAATTAACCTTTGAGAGCTTCAGATACCGCATGAATGCCTTCTGAAACTGATTGAACCGGAATTTCAAGTCTTACTAATAAGCCTTTACCGAAACTTCCATCTGCAAAACTCAGTACACCTTGATGCAATTGCGTTATTTCGTCCGCAATTGCGAGGCCCAAACCGGTTCCCTCTTCGACCACGCCCTGAGCGCGATAAAAGCGCTGGGTAATCTGGCTACGCTCTTCCTCGGGCACGCCGGGTCCGTCATCGTCTACCTCGACAAAAGCCCATTGCTGCACGCCCGCCATCTGCAGCAGGGTGGCGTCGTCCGTGCCCACGGGCCGCGAGCGCAGACCGCAGCGCAAGGTGACGCTGCCGCCTCGGGGCGTGTATTTGATGGCGTTCTCCACCAGGTTGGAAACCAGTTCGCGCAACAACCAGCTATGGCCCCAGACCGATGCCGGCTCGACCTCCAGACCGAAGTCCAGCTCCTTGATCGACGCGCGATCGATAAAGGTCTCGAGCATGCTCTCGCACAGTTCCTTGAGATCCACCTCCTGCAGCGGCTGCACCTCGGCATTGCGCGCATCGGCACGCGACAGGGCCAGCAACTGACGCGCCAGCTGCGAGGTGCGCCGCGTTGCATCACGCAATTGCTCGATCTGCTCCACCGTGAGCACGACCTGTGCCGGCTCCCCGGTCCGCTTGGCCAGGCGTCTGGCCTCCTGCCCGCTCAGGGCCCAGGCTTCCACCTGGGTCTGCAGGGCCGCCAGCGGCGTGCGCAGCTGATGAGCCGCATCGGCGACGAAACGGCGCTGGCCCTCGGCCTGCGCATTGACCAGCGAGAACAGACGATTGAGCGAGCGCACCAGGGGCCGCACCTCGGCCGGCGAAGTCTGCTCGTCAATCGGGCTCAGATCGCGCGGCGAGCGGCGCTCCACCGCCTGGGTCAGCTTGTGCAGCGGCTTGAAGGCCCGGCTCACCGACCAGTAAATGGCCACGGCCGCGCCGGCGATCAGCAGCAGATTGGGCAGCAGCACATGCATCAGCAGCTGGCGCACCCATTGCTGGCGCACATCGCTGCTGTCAGCCAGCATGACGACCATTTCGCCGGCGCCATAGGTTTCGGCCTTGAGCACGGCAACGCGATAGGTCACCCCGTCATGCTCCTGGCTATGGAATTCCGCCGTGCCGGTCGCCGGCACATCGAAGCTGATCCAGGCATCCCCGGCCACCACGTTGCCTTGCAGATCGCCCACGGCATAGCCGGCTTCGTCGCCCTGATTGCGCAAAAAATCTTCGACACTGGGCGTCAGCGACACCAGCGGCGGCGTGCCGTCCGCAATCGAAGGCGCGAGCACCGAGTCGGCCAGGGCCGGCAGCAGGCGCAGCAAACGCTGGTCATGCTGGGTGGACGCCTCGTCCGCGGCGCTGTAGCTGAACCAGCCGCCCATGGCCGCCAGCAGCATCAGCGGCACCAAAAGCAGAACCAGCAGCCGAAAACGCAAATTGGCGGTCATTAATGCTTATTTAATGAAACTTTGAGTATTCCATTTTCATAGCTGCAAGCGCTTCATTAATAACCAGTTCAGCTATATAAATAACCAAATCCCATATCAATCGGGCGCAAGCAGCTATCAAATAGAGAATCAAACGGATTCGGGCATCAGCTCCAGCCGATAACCGAAGCCGCGAATGGAACGCAGGGCCACGCCATGCGGCTCCAGTTTGCTGCGCAGGCGGGACACATAAACTTCCACGGCATTCGGCGTGATTTCACGGTCCCAGCCGGTCAGGGCCTGCAGCAGCTTTTCCTTGCTGGCGGGCTTGGGAGCATTGAGCAGCAGATACTCCAGCACCGTCCATTCACGCGGCCCCAGATCGATGGGCAGCAGGCGACCTTCGGTTTCGCCTTCCTGAGGCAGCTGGCGTGCGCCGGCGCGACGGCCCGCCGTATCCAGTTCGATGCAGCCGAAGTTCAGCACCGCCGAAGTCGCCGCCTGGGAGCGGCGCATCAGCGCACGCAGGCGCGCCAGCAACTCGGGCAGCTCGAAAGGCTTGACCATATAGTCGTCGGCGCCCCAGTCCAGGCCCTGCACCCGATCCTGCAACGCATCGCGCGCCGTGAGGATCAGCACCGGCATGGCCTTGCTCTCCACATCGCTGCTGCGCAGGCGCCGCGTCAGCTCCAGGCCATTGATGCCCGGCAGGCCGATATCGATCACCGCCACGTCAAACGCTTCCTGGGCCAGCACCTCCAACGCGCGCTCGGCACTGCCCACCCAATCCACTGCATAACCGGCATCGGAAAGACCCAGCTTGATACCGCTGGCCACCATCACATCATCTTCCACCAGAAGCAAACGCATAAAGTCCTACCTCGCTCAAAAACAAAAGCCGCCCAAAGGCGGCTTGCGGCAGAGTCCCGGGCACGGCTCCGCCCGGGAAAGCCCTGCAGCGATGTTAACGCCTTCTGCGAAAAGTCAGCCGGCAAGCACAAGCACATGTCAGGGCCAGACAGGCTCGTCAATGGCTGCGAATCATCGTGCCATACGCCTGGTCGGTCAGGATTTCCAGCAGCATGGAGTGCGGCACGCGTCCATCGATGATGTGCACCGCATTCACGCCGGCCTTGGCAGCGTCCAGGGCGCCGGCAATCTTGGGCAGCATTCCGCCGGAAATCGTGCCGTCGGCAAACAGACCATCGATCTCGCGCGCTGTCAGATCCGTCAGCAGATTGCCCGCCTTGTCCAGCACACCCGGAGTGTTGGTTAAAAGCACCAGCTTTTCAGCTTGCAACACTGTTGCGAGTTTGCTTGCAACCACGTCAGCGTTGATGTTGTAACTTTCGTTCTCTTCACCAAAACCGATAGGGCTGATCACCGGAATGAACGCATCGTCCTGCAGCGCCTTCACCACGCTGGGGTCAATCGCAACGATATCGCCCACCTGACCCACATCGTGCTCGATGCTTGGATCCTTGTTGTCCAGCATCTTGAGCTTCTTGGCACGAATCAAGCCGCCATCACGCCCCGTCAGGCCCACGGCCTTGCCACCCGCCTGATGGATCAGACCCACGATGTCCTGCTGAACCTCGCCGGCCAGCACCCACTCCACCACTTCCATGGTTTCTTCATCCGTGACACGCATGCCCTGAATGAATTCACCCTTCTTGCCAAGACGGCCCAGCGCCGCCTCGATCTGAGGTCCACCACCATGAACCACCACAGGGTTAATCCCCACCAGCTTGAGCAACACCACATCTTCCGCAAAGTCGGCCTGCAAGGCAGGATCGGTCATCGCGTTCCCGCCATACTTGATGACCATGGTCTTGCCATGGAACTTGCGGATGTAGGGCAGCGCTTGCGCCAGGATTTCAGCTTTGTCGCGGGGTGCGATCTGGGTGGTGGTGTCAATGGTGGTCATAGATCAAGGCTCTGTCCCGTGGGACAATGTTCAAGTCAGATGGGCTGCATTGTGCCGCAAATGCTCTTGGAGACGAGCAAGATGCCAACTTCCCCGAGTCAGCTACCCTCTCGATATAAAACTTAAAACGATTCCACATCCACTCACTCCATGAATTCGATTATTTTCTCTGTTCAAGAGTTATTCAGGTATGACGCGTTTCTTGCAGGTTTGGCTTCGTTTATTACTTGCGTGTTGCTGGTTACCACCAAGAAATGGCATGGCAGTCTGTCAATGGACACCACAGACGGCTTGCAAAAATTCCATACCAACCCTACACCTCGAATTGGCGGTATCGCAATTGCCATTGGAGTATTCGTAGGCTATGCAGCCTCCAGTCATGGAGAAGCGGCCGCCGAAAAACGCGCCATTCTCGGCTCCATCCTGCTTGCAGGCATACCGGCCTTTGTTTTCGGCCTCATGGAAGACGTCACAAAGAAAGTCTCGGTCAAGGTGCGACTGCTCGCCACCATGGCCTCCGGTGTGCTGGGATGGGGTATTACAGGCACCTCTCTGACACACGTCGATATCTGGGGTATGGACTGGCTTTTGGGCTTCACCCTAATTTCCGTTATATTCACGGCCTTTGCTGTAGGTGGAGTGGCCAATGCCATCAATATCATCGACGGCTTCAATGGTCTGACGGCAGGCACGGCCATCATCATGCTCGCGGCTTTTGGCTTTATTGCACGCCAGGTCGGTGATATTCCATTGGCCTTCACCTGCCTCATCATTGCAGGCGCAGTCGCGGGATTCTTCGCGGTTAACTGGCCTGCAGGTAAGATTTTTCTGGGCGATGGCGGGGCCTACTTTCTGGGTTTCATGCTGGCATGGATTTCGGTTTTACTACCCGAGCGCAATGCCTCAGTTTCACCGTGGACCAGTCTGTTGATCTGCTCCTACCCCATTATTGAAGTTGGTTTCAGCTTTGTGAGAAAAACGATTCGAGAAGGCTACCACCCAAGCCAGCCCGATGGCGTACATCTGCACATGCTGGCTAATAAGCGCTGGGCCAAGAAAGTGTTTTCCGGCTTTTCCAAACCAATACAGAATGGCTTGACATCGCCTTTCCTTTGGATGTATGCGGCTGTGCCTTGTCTTATGGCAGTATTCACCTACCAGAACAAATGGCTGACAGGCGGCTGCTTTGTCATCAGCGTAGTGTGCTACCTAACGTTTTATAGCAAGCTGGCATATTTTCGTTGGATTCCTCCAAGATAGGACGGTATTTGGGGTCGATCTGACGTATGTGAGTCGGCGTTGTTGCATAAATCACCGGTCAGCCTCTGGTAGCCTCGGACAATGAGTCAGTCCCTGCAGCCCAAGCCCCGCTAGCGCACCACCAACTAGAAGCAATACAACGCAGCGCTCAAAGCGCGAGGCTCTCTGACCATCTGGCTGGATAAGAACATGTCCTGGTTTGCCGCTGCCAGTGGCAAACGCGGGCGCGGCCCGCATTTCTCCGATTCCGCCATCCAGTTTTGCCTGACCACCGAGAACCTGTGTATTGACCCAGCAGAACCTGCACAGGTCAGGCCGCTAATGCGAATGCCTCAGCGGGTGTTCTCATGTTCAACGCCTGATGCGGGCGTCGGTGGTTGTAGAAGTGGATCCAGTCCCCGATCAGGCGACTGGCATGCTGCAGCGATTCGAAGCGATGCCGATGCACGCATTGCTCCTTGAGCGTACGGATCACCCTCTCGACCACGCCGTTCTGCTCGGGGCTGTGTGGCGTGATGAACTCCTGGCGCAGCCCATAGCTTCTGACCAGCGAGGTGAAGCTGCGGCTGGTGAAGACCAGGCCATTGTCTGAACGCAGCAGGAACGGCTCAGATACTCGGCCCAGCGTGCCGAAGCGCGCGATCAGGGCCTGCTCCAGTGCTGACTCCGCCGTCTTCGATTTCCCACTGCGCGACAGGTGCCAGCCCAGCAGTTCCCGGCTATGGCAATCGATCACAAGGGCCATCGTCGTCCAGCCATCACGCCCGGCCCAGACCCGGCACATATCCGTGGCCCAGCGCTCGTTGGGCGCCTTGGCCACCGAGGGCAGCGACTGGATCCGCGGCCTGAAGCCCACCGGGCGCTTGCGCACCTGCCAGCCCTTGAGCTGGAAGATGCGCTGCACCGTGTTCTTGCTGAACCCCAGCAGGTGCGCCACGGTTCGGTACCCGAAGGACGGGTTCTCCTCGATCATGGCCTTGATCGGGGCCACGAAGTGCCCCTGCAGCGTGGGGGCAGCCTTCACCGGCCGGTAGTACACGCTGCGCCGCGGCACCTCGAACCACCGGCACAGCTTGCTGATCGAGACGGTGATGCCGTCGGCCTGCAGTCCCTGGCGGATCGTCTCGATCACTTCTCGTCCTCGCCCAGCAGGGACTGCAATTTTTTTCTTGCGCGCAACTCCAGCATCGCCTCGCCGTAGGCCTCCTGCAACTCCTTCAGCTGGCGCTCGTACTGCTCGCGCACATCCTGCGGGTTGGCCTTCAGCGCATTCTCCATGCCCTTGCGGCCATCTTCCACCCAGCCCTCAATCTCCGACGGCGGCAGGTCATAGGTTCGACTGGCCTCCGACACGCTGGTCTTGCCCTGGATGATCTCCAGGATCAGTGCCGTCTTGCGCTTTGCGGTCCAGCGTTTGATCTCTTCTTCCATCAATGTGCTCATGGTGTCTTTCTCTCGACGGTAACACCTGAGCAGGTTTTCACTGGGTCAATACACAGATGCGCTCGAAGATGTGACACGATGCATGTGTCGATGACGCCGCCTCTGAAGCGTTCTTGTCCCGTAGATGCCATGCCGTTGACCGTCAGAACGGTATGTATGCGGTACGGGAAGGCCACAGGCCCCTGCCGAAGGAACTGCGCTGCGTTGGCTTTCGTGGCCCTGTCAAAGAACGCAACATGCGTGAATTTTGTGATGCGGTCTATGGCGACGAGCATGCGCTGTCTGCCGCTGGAGACCTTCATTTCGGCGCTGTCGATGTGCACGAAGCCCAGCGTCGTTTCTTCAAACTTTCCGTGCCTTCGTGGCAACTGCGTTGCGGGCTGTCGACTGATTCCGTGACGCTGCAGGCATCGATGCAAGGCGGCTGTCTCCAGGATCTGCCCCATGAGATCGTCCAGCGACAGATGCCCTTGCTTGCGTAATGCAATCGCCAGGTGTTCTTGCTCCTGGGAAAGATGCTGTCTCGCTGTGTCCCGAGGACCCATGGGCTCATCGAGCACCGAGGTGCGCGCACGCCACTTGGCCACGGTCTTGGGGTTGAGGCCATAGAGCTTGGCCAAGGACCGATGGGATCCGGTCGCTCGCTGGAGTTCTGCGCGGATACGCGGCGTTGTGCGGGCGCTGCCATGCCGGCGGGTTGCCATAGTGCTTTCTCCTGTTCCAGGCTGAAGAATGCACCATGACTTCCTGGGACCGTACATCTAAGCGCCTGGGCGAGCGGATCAGGTCTAGAACCTTCGAGCACCAGGCCAACGAACTGCACATCGGAGCCGCCATTCTCAATCGCTTCACTGAACTGGGCTGTCCGCAAACGGTGGCTGTGGCATAGCCATGTTTGGGGGTTGGGGGAGGTCTGACCTGAGGCTGATTTATGCAACAGCGCCAGTCTTTATAGAAAGAGTCATTGAAACAAGAAAGAAGCAGGTGAAGAAAAATCTCTTAAAAAACAAGAATGGCTTCAAAAATAACTTAATTAATCCACAACCCGACAATGAATGTCAATCCAGAAAACCCATCAATTTTGCCAACTTTGGGAACCTTGTTCTAAAAACTCCTTTTACAGCATAGTGAGAGAAATAATAAGCAGACTTCAATAACCCTAGTTTCTCAATTTTTCGATACAAATTCCAATTCTCAGCAGCCATCTTCATCTTCTTTGAAGAACTTTGTAAAGAGTAAACTCTATATTTCGCCAAAACTTCTTGAGATCCAAACGCATAATCGATCTTTTTGAGTATTGACAGCCAGGTAGCGAAATCTTCTCTACGCGTGTTGAGCGGCATATAAACTTTCCCGAGCTTATCTACATCATACATAGCCGTCAGGCATCCTATAACGCAAGTTTTCAAAAGCTGAGAATATTCAACTTTAGCTGGGACAGAAACCACTCCAAACACATCTCCATGCTCATTTATTTTCTCGTATGCGCAAAAAATCAATGAGGCTTTCATCTCCCGCATAAATTCTATTTGTCGCTCTATCTTTTGAGGATACCAGATATCGTCACTATCGAGAAAAGCTATAAAACGCCCCTTGGCCAATCTAATTCCACTATTTCTTGCCTCCGCAACTCCACAGTTATTTTGCATCCGAACATATTTAACTCTATCATCAAATCGAATATATTCTTCAACAATTGACTGAGTTCCGTCTGATGAACAGTCATCCACCACAATTAGCTCAATCTCTTTGTAGGTTTGGGACAAGACTGAGTCTATAGCCTCATTGATATAACTTTCAGAATTAAATGCAGGTGTAATAACCGATACCAACGGTCTAGAAATATTATCAAAGGACATTTTGATATTTCATCAAATTTTCATACGCAAAAGGAAATGATAGTATTCCTTAATACCTCTATCGATTGGAATAAATTCCGGCTCAGAAAAAATAGACGTATATCGTCCTATATTCAATATATTTTTTCTTACAAGATTAGTAGCTTCTTTATGAACAATATTTGGCTTAAAGCTATCATTCAGAGCAACACAGATGTCGACGATCTGATTGGTGCTACACCCTCGTCCTGACCCAATGTTATAGATATGATGAGGCAATTCTTCTGCCAAAAATAAATTCAAAAACATCAGGCATAAGTCATCAATATAAATATAGTCTCTAACCTCATCCCCACTTCCCCAAATTTCTATTTTTTTTCCGGAAATTATATTTCCGAGAATTATAGAAATAAGCCCTTGGTTTCCGTATATATTCTGATAAGGCCCGTATGGATTTGATGGCCTTAAAATTAAGGTCTTCTTATTATTCTTAGCCGACAAGTCCAGTATGAATTCTTCCAGAATAACCTTAGACGTTCCATATGCGCATATTGGAATCAATGCATCTTCCTCACTGTGAGCAAGACTACCTTGACCATAAACCCTGCCACCTGATGAGAAAAAAACCAATCTATTCACATATTGATATATTATCTCAATAGATTTTTTATTTATCTCCAGCAAATCATCAATATTCACACCACCTGCATTAACAGGTATATTATTGACCAAGTAGACAAATTCAAGAACTGAATGTTCCTTGAGAGCATCCCTCAAAGTATCCAAATCCCCGAGAGATCCATTTACATATACCAACCGCTCATGCTCAAGTTCTGGATCACTTCGATCAAATATAACAACTTTGAAGTTTAAATTCAAAAGCGTTTTCGCTATATTCTTTCCAATAAATCCAGCACCACCAAATAACATGACCGTTTTCAAGATGAACCTCCTTGAATAATATTCTGATAGGTATCTTCTGACTCTCCAATCAGAGTTTTCCAATCATGTTTATTGAGGACATAGGCTCTCGCATTCTCCCCTTTCTTCAAAATTTGAGCATGCGATTCTTTTATTATCTTTTCAAACCCATCTGCAATCTTTTCAGCCTTAAAATCCACCAACCAGCCAACATCAAAATTAGCTACTATCTCTGAAATATTAGTTCCAGGAGTTACCAAGCATGGAAGTCTCTGGTGCATGGCTTCCAATAGTGCCATGGGAAAACCTTCATATCTTGACGTTAGGACGAAAACATCACTTTCCTTAAAGGCTGCGATTTTTTCTTCACCATAGCAAGGACCGTAGAATCTCAAGGAAGGGCTCCCTATCCCTTTCAAGGATTGCTCTAGTCTCCGCTCATCTTCCAAGCTTCCTTTTCCATAGAATCTAAATTCATACTGATCTGAAAAGCCCCTTGCATGCAGAATCTTCAGTGCCTCAAGCAATACGTCAATGCCCTTATGGTTAAAATCAATTCTTGAAAGATAGATAAATCTCTTCTTCTTTTCATACTGATTAACATCACGCACTGGATCTTCGTAAGGGAAATCTATTCCATTAGCTTCTATAAATTTCTTAACTCCATAAAACTTCGAGTTAACTTCTTCATCCTTATTTGTATAAATTATTCCATTAGAGTGATTTATAAATCTATCAAAAAATAAAAAATTAGCTACAGTCTTCTTCAGCCACGATTTTTCTTGGGCAATTCGCATAAAGCTCGAATGCGGCTTTATGCAATAGGGAATTTTATTCTTTTTAAGCAAAGAAGCTATTGCCAAGAAGTCCCAAAAGTACACACCGTGAAAAATAACCAAATCAAATGATCGATAAAAGTCAGGTTTCAGATTTACATCATCAAAGAAATAATACTTGAAATCAAAATCTATATTCTGCTTTTTCAATAACAAAAGGCTTGAATCAATTTTTTCAGAATACTTATTCTGCATCTGAATCATTTCAGGAATAAGTCTACCAATACCATTTCCCAGTTCAATATCATTGCCAACAATATTTAAAATATTCACTGCTGTCTCCTCAATCTATTTTTAAATACTCTTGCAAATGAAATAAGAGCTACGGAAAAAACACCCAGAACACAAAATGCCACTATAGACTTAAAATACAAGAAAAAAGAAAAATCATTATTCAGCTGCAGCGTCATTATCAACACAAAATAAATCGACAAAGATAATCCACCAATAAATTTAGAAAAAACATTCCGAAGAAATGCGAATGCCATGACATTTCCTGCAACGATCAATGGCATTATAAAAATGGCGGATAATCCAAAAATACTCCACGCATGCGCTAGAACATAGGTATTTGAATTAACCCATGCCTCTCCAGCATCAGGGAAAAATATACCAATAACTTCAGCTGCGGGATCCATCACGGAACGATCGCCAAACAAGAATGCCATTGGCATCCCGTAAAGTAGTCTAGAAAAGTCCGGAACCAGAGATTCATAGATCATATATGAACCCTCCATTTGGCCAATAAATAGCCTCGAGGCGATTGCATTTAATATTTCATCAAGTGGCAAATCGCCTAACAAATAGAAAGAAAGGAATAACGAAATTATTATCAATACAGAAGCAAGGAAAATTCTCCACGTATTCATACCGTAGAAATATATTCTTAGAAGCATCAGCATCAATACCAGGAAGCCAAATTTATATTTTTGAAGATCGTATAGAGAATAAAATGCAATCAGCACCAAATATGCCAGAAACAACCATCGCTCCACCTTTTTCTGGCTTCTGGCCAAAAATAGATACACCAGAGCGACATATGGAAAATAAACAAATAAATAACCAATTACGAATCCACCTGCCCCGACATCTCCTCGAAGGATTCTCGCCTTTTGCAGAGCTGCCAACTCCCCATCGCCTCTTAATGCCGTCAATAAGGGAATATCACCTACAGAGGCAACCTTTATGAAAATAACCAAAAGCGCAAGAAGAAAAACCACATAAGCAATCTGCTTATTTGCTAGTGCTTTTGAGAAGTCAACATCCAGATCAACGAATAGAGTTACCACCCATAAAGAAAAAAATAGTATAGCCAGAGATCCTAGCGTATACCACAAGGTAAAAATCCTCGTACTCGCAGAAATAGAATCATGAACTCCGTAGCTCATTGGATACTCAAACAAAGAAACCAGAATTATTCCTGGAATAATTTGTACAAGTACAGTGATGATTATGGTAAAACCCAGCACAGATGGCCGAGTTGATAAAATTCGAACACGCCGATTGAGAAGAAGCAGTGAAAATAGAAATACAACAGAAGTCAGAAAGAATTCAAACATATTCTTTTCTCAAAAATCTTGATAGATATGTATAAATTCTATGGGGTCTAAAAATAAACAATACACCCCTGAAAATTTTATATGGCGTTTCTCTTTTATTTCTAAAAAATTTTATTCCAATGAACTTCTCTTTATACAGAATGAAATCATCCCATTTTTTAAGAAAATCGCGCGTCGAAAGATCAGGCCAAATACAAGTTCTCTGAAACGAATATAGTGATGAAATATAAGAAATACTGCCAATTCGATCTGATTGCTGGGATAAGCTATCGCCAGCTCTATAGTAAACAGTAGGCTCTTTATATGCGTAAAGTTTTTCGCCATTTTTCGTCAACTTATACCAAAGTGGATAGTCTTCGAGCATGGGAAAGCGTTCATCCGCATATCCGACATCTCTCAAAGACTCTCTCTTAATAAAAGATGTAGGTGCATAAATATGACAGCCATCTTTCAGAATTTCATTCTGATTCTTCGCGTTTCTCGCAAAGAAGTCCGCATCGAATGGCAACTCAACACTGTTCTCAATTGATCCAGAGAACTTGAGCATCCCGGAAAACACAATTTTTGCGTCAGGATTAGCTTTGATAAAAGCTATATTCCTTGATAAACAATCCTCCTTCAGCAAATCATCGGCAGCAATTACCTTAAACCAATCACCAGTTGCTTTCTTTGCCGCTCTATTAAAATTTGCTGATACACCATGATTCATTGAGCTCTCAATAACAATGAATTCAGAGAATAAATCCTTGTGCGCTTTAGCCCATTTCAGAACAATATCCAATGTCCCATCGGTCGAGTGATCATCGGAAATAATGAGCTCAACCTTCTCAAGCGGAAAATTCTGCGCAGCAATGCTATTGAGTGTCTCTTCAATTGTCTTTTCAGAATTAAATGCGATGACAGCAACGGTTATTGATGGGATCATTGCGCAGCATCTTTCCTTAATTCAGCAAACACCAATTTATACATGACCAGCAGGTAAACCCCGTAATTTGCCGCATGAGCCATTGCAGCACCTTTTAATCCAAAATACTCCACAAAAAGATAGACAAGAACATAGAAAAAAATAGAAAACATAATTTCTGTACATATATAGATTCTCACCATTGCTTTACTCAGCATCAAGTAGGAAATTATCCATGAACAGATCTTCAAAGCATCGCCGAACATTTGCCACGCGAAAAGCTCACTCATTGGCAAAAAATTCTTCGTGAACAAGAAAAGAATTATAAATTCTCTTAGAAGATAAATAACAAATCCTGAAATTGCAGCCAGCGGGACAATCAGCTTAAACCCATAAAGAATTTCATTTCTTATTCGGGAGGTCGATGACAGCTCAGAAAGTTTTGGAAGATAATAAACACTCAACGTAGTCGTTACTAGCAACAAGTACGCGCCACTCAATCGCCACATTGCCTCCCAGAATCCAGCAGCATCGGCGCCTAAAGACTTTCCCAAATAATCTCTTATAAATATATGACTAAGTGGAACGCATACGGCAGAGACCAAGGCCATTGCGGTGAACTTCGACAAATTTATAGCGATTCCCTTGTCGACCCGCCCCAATACATAGCTAATGTGAAACCATTTTCTTTTACATATAATGAAAAAAGTCACAAAAAAAGAAAATGACTGGTACACAGCCAACGATACCAATGCACCATAAATGCCAAACCTATTTACCAGAATCCCAGTAATAACCAGTGAAAAGATGCTTCCGGAAATATTAGCCACGACATAATGAAAAATTTCCTTTTTTCCATTAATAATAGCCATGAACAGAGAGTTGAAAACAAAAAAAACCAATGTCAAAGAAAAATAGATAAAAACACTGTAGAAACTCTTGTCTTTTAAAAACCACTCAGCCAAGAATTTACTGAAAGATATTATCAATATGGAGCTAACCAGGGTGCCTACAATAGATATTGTTCCGGCAGTTCTCCAGAGCGAAATCTGCTTATCTTGATCTTGAAAATATTCCGCTGTGTATTTCGTAACTCCGGTATTAACTGCCCCGCTGGCAAATGTGGTAATCATCTGCACCGCATTTTGGAATTGTCCTAATGCCGCATAGCCTGAAGGGCCAACGTAAACCGCAAGTATTTTATTGATGCCCAACATTGTGAGCATCTTTATTACCACCGCAATGGCATTGAGCAAACTTGTTTTGATCAGTGTCATGTGGGGGTAAAGTCATTTACCGCAGCAACCACTCGCAGTGCCTCCAACTGGCTGAGCGTTGGCCCCATAGGCAAGCTGATTACTTCTTGGTGCAAGCCTTCCGTCAACGGATAGCTTCGTGCATTCCACTCTTGATAAGCCTGCTGCTGATGTGGCGGGATCGGATAGTGAACCAGCGTTTGAATGCCTTGTTCCGCCAGATATTTTTGTAGAGCATCGCGTTGGCTCGTGCGGACGACGAACAAATGCCATACATGCTGCTCGTCGCTTGTAAGCTGCGGCAATTGGACAGCAGGATTACGGATATTTTCAAGATAAACACGCGCAATCATTCGCCGATTTTGCGTTTCCAGCTCCAAATGCTGCAGCTTGATACGCAGCATGGCTGCCTGGATTTCGTCCAAGCGGCTGTTTACCCCCTTGAACAGGTTCTTGTACTTCTCATGGCTTCCATAGTTGCGCAGGGCTCGCAGTGTTTGCGCAAGATCGGCATCATGAGTGGTGATGGCACCAGCATCACCCAGGGCACCCAGGTTTTTTCCGGGATAAAAGCTAAAGCCTGCGGCATCACCCCAGCTACCGGCCTTTTTTCCTCCAATGGCTGCCCCATGAGCCTGAGCTGCATCCTCCAAAACCAATAGACCATACTCGTGTGCCAGAGTCATGATGGCGGGCATATCAGCCAACTGGCCATACAGATGCACGGGCAAGATTACACGGGTCTTGTTTGTAATTGCAGCCCTCGCATTGACAGGGCAGAGGTTGAAGCTGGCAGCGTTGGGCTCTACCAGAACCGGGGTCAAGCCATTGGCACTGATGGCGAGAATACTGGCGATATAGGTATTGGCAGGCACAATAACTTCGTCACCGGGCTGCAAGCGCCCCATTTCCAACCAGGCACGCAAGGTGAGGATTAGTGCATCCAGGCCATTGGCCACCCCAATGCAATGCCCGCTGCCACAATACGCGGAGAACTCCTGTTCAAACTGGCTGAGTTCTTTGCCACCAATGTACCAGCCGGAGTCAATGACACGGGTACAGGCAGCAATCAACTCAGCACGGTATTGTGCATTAATAGCTTGAAGGTCAAGAAAGGGGGTCATTTCAGATAACGAATAATTTTTGCAGGATTACCAGCCACAACAGTATTGGCTGGAACATCTTTGGTGACGACAGCACCAGCACCAACCATGGAATTTTCACCAATCGTAATACCAGGAAGGATTGTTGCATTGGCACCAATGCTGCATCCTCTTTTCAGAGTGATCCCCGAAAATCTTTCTGGATACTGTTTTGAACGTGGCATTGGATCATTGGTTAGCGTCGCGTTTGGACCTAGAAACACATTGTCCTCAATGCGGGTCCCATCCCAAATATAAACACCAGATTTAACTGTCACATTGTTGCCAATGATCACATCAGACTCAACCAGAGTATGAGCGCAGATATTACAGCCCTCACCCAGTTGTGCATTTTCAAAAATGACAGAATATTGCCATATACGAGTGTTTTTACCAATCGCTGTGGATTTTACATCTGACAGAGGATGAATCGAGACGGTCATTTTCTGGCAAACCTTATGAAATCTTCATAATTCCGAATGTAATCCGCCTCGTCATAATGCTCGCTCGCCAAAACCAGCAATACGCAGTCAGGGCTAAAGTCGTGCATCTCTCGCCAAATCATATTGCCGATCAGCAGACCTGTGGTGGGCGAATCCAGCCACACTTCTTCGCGCTCTTTGCCATCGTCCAACACCATGCGACAGCGGCCTGTCACGCAAACAGCCACTTGTTGCAGCTTTTTGTGAGCGTGAAAGCCACGAGAAACACCCGACTTGGTACCAAACAGGTAATACACACGCTGGATGGCAAAAGGGACGGTTTTTTTGCCCTCTAACGCAACCAAAGAGCCCCGATCGTCGCCCAGCGGGGGGAAATGAGTCCAGTGAATGAGTGACATGCAGTGGGCCTAGTTAAAAAACGATGATTCAAAGCCATGCCTGATTCGCACTAGACAGACATACTTTTTTCTAGCGTCATGACAGTGACAAATAGGCTTTGCGAAAAGAGTTGCCGTTCACTGATGCACAGAGGACCCACTTTCTGCCTGCAAAATCAGAAAGATTGCCCACTGCGCAAGAGCTGTTCTGTATCTTGCTTACATTGCCAATCGCGAAAGATCCGCAACCCGGTTCACCGTCTCATGTAAGGCGGCCAGCAAACCCAGTCGATTGGCCTTGAGGGCTGGATCTTCCGCATTGACCATGACTTGTTCGAAGAACGCATCGACCGAAGCACGCAATGCTGCCAGGGTTTGCAGGCTGGCGGTGTAATCACCTGCTGCAAACTGTTGCTGAGCTTTCGGTGCCACCTGCTGCAGCACCGCATACAGGTCTTTTTCGGCCTGTTCCAGCAGCAGCGCGTCGTTCACCTGGGGCTGAACGTCAGCTTCGGCCTTCTTCAGAATGTTACCCACGCGCTTGTTGGCCGCCGCCAGGGCTGGAGCTTCTGGCAGGGTCGCAAAGGCACGCACGGCTTCCAGGCGCTTTTGCACGTCGGACAGGCGCTGGGGCTGCAGGGCCAGCACGGCTTCCACTTCCTGGGCGCTATAGCCTTGTTCGCGGAACATATTGGCGAGGCGGTCGTAGATGAATTCGACCAGTTGGGGCGTAGCGTCCTGGATCTTGTCGCCGAAAGCGGGCAAGGTGCTGACCAGCAGGGTTTCCAGATCCAGCTCCAGATCCTTTTCGACCAGCATGCGGATCACGCCCAGCGCATGACGGCGCAGGGCGAAAGGATCGCGGTCGCCGGTGGGCAGGTTGCCGATGCCGAACATGCCGACCAGGGTTTCGAGCTTGTCGGCCAGGGCCACGATCACGCCAACATCGCCGCGCGGCAGTTCGTCGCCGGCAAAGCGGGGCTTGTAGTGGTCTTCGATGGCGTCGGCCACGGCCACATCCAGGCCGTCGTTCTGGGCGTAGTAGCGGCCCATGATGCCTTGCAGCTCGGGGAACTCGCCCACCATGTCGGTGACCAGATCGGTCTTGGCCAGCATGGCTGCCTGATCGGCCAGACGGCTCAGCTCGGAGTTACCCAGTTGCTGGGCAATGCTCTTGGCGATAGCGCGTACGCGGGCGATGCGTTCGCCCTGCGTGCCCAGCTTGTTGTGGTAGACCACCTTGTCCAGTTGCTCGACGCGGCTGGCCAGGGTCTTTTTGCGGTCCTGGTCGAAGAAGAACTTGGCGTCGGCCAGACGCGGGCGCACCACACGCTCGTTGCCGCCGACCACGGCCGAAGCGTCCTGGGGCTGGATGTTGCTGACGATCAGGAACTGGTGAGTCAGCTTGCCGTTGGCGTCCAGCAGCGGGAAGTACTTCTGATTGGCCTTCATGGTCAGGATCAGGCATTCCTGGGGCACGGCCAGGAATTCCTTCTCGAATTCGCAGACCAGCACGTTGGGGCGCTCGACCAGGGCCGTCACCTCGTCCAGCAGGGCCGGGTCGTCGATGGGGATCACGCCGCCGCCAATGCGCTCGGCAGCTGCCTGCAGTTGGCGGGCAATATCGGCACGACGCTCGGTGAAGCTGGCGATCACGGCACCCTCTTCGCGCAGTTGCTCGGCATAGCTGTCGGCGTTCTGGATGACCACGGGGTCCACAGCGGCTTCAAAGCGGTGACCATGGGTGGCGGCACCGGCCGTCAGGCCCAGGGCCTTCACGCCGATCAGCACCTGGGTGCCATGCAGCACGACCAGACCGTGGGCCGGACGCACAAAGTGCACGCTGGTCCAGCCGTCCTGCAACTGGTAGCGCATGACCTTGGGGATGGGCAGCTTGGCCAGCGCTTCGTCCAGAGCCTTTTGCACGCCATCGGTCAGCAGCACGCCCTTGGCCGTGGATTCGTAGAACAGGGCTTCGGCCTTGCCTTCGCCCTGGCGCTTCAGAGCGGCCACAGCGGATTCGTCGGCACCCAGGGCCGCCAGCTTTTTCAGCAGTGCAGCCGTGGGCTTGCCCTCGGCATCCAGCGCCACGGAGACTGGCATCAGCTTTTGCGAGACCGCCTTGTCTTCGGCCTGGGGCAGCACTTCGGTGATGTGCACGGCCAGGCGGCGGGGAGAGGCGTAGGCCGTCAGGCGCGACTCGGTCGATGCCAGCAGTCCCTGGGCCTTGAGCTGCTCGAAGATGACGGCAGCAAAAGCGTCACCCAGCTTTTGCAGCGCCTTGGGAGGCAGCTCTTCGACAAACAGTTCAACCAGTAGATTCGATGCGTTCATGATGATTCTGATAGCAGTCAGCGCTTGTCAGATCAAGGCTGGCTGCTGAAATTTTGGAATATGGGACGGTGGTAGCGTGAAAGCGGCTCAGGCAGGTTCAGGCGGCTTTCTTGGCTGCCTGCTCTGCGGCCTTGGCCAGTTCTGCCAGCACCTCGTCGGCATGGGCCTTGGAAGCCATGGGGAAGCCCAGACGTGCACGGCTGTCCAGATAGCTCTTGCCCACGGCACGGGCCAGGTTGCGGATGCGGCCGATATAGGCAGCGCGCTCAGTCACCGAGATGGCGCCACGGGCGTCCAGCAGGTTGAAGGTATGGGCGGCCTTGAGCACCTGCTCATAGGCGGGCAGCGCCAGCTGGGCGTCGATCAGCTGATTGGCCGTGCCTTCATGGGCCGCAAAGGCGCTGAACAGGAACTCGGCATTCGAATGCTCGAAGTTGTAGGTGGACTGCTCCACTTCGTTCTGGTGGAACACGTCGCCATAGGACAGGCCGTCGGTATAGACCAGGTCGTACACCGATTCCTTGCCCTGCAGATACATGGCCAGGCGTTCCAGGCCGTAAGTGATCTCGCCCGTGGCGGGCTTGCAGTCGATGCCGGCGACCTGCTGGAAGTAGGTGAACTGGGTCACCTCCATGCCGTTGAGCCAGACTTCCCAGCCCAGACCCCAGGCGCCCAGCGTGGGGTTCTCCCAGTCGTCCTCGACAAAGCGGATGTCGTTTTTCTTCAGATCGAAGCCCAGGGCTTCGAGCGAGCCCAGGTAGAGCTCGAGAATATTGTCGGGTGCGGGCTTGAGCACCACCTGGAACTGGTAGTAGTGCTGCAGGCGGTTGGGGTTCTCGCCGTAGCGACCGTCCTTGGGACGACGGCTGGGCTGCACATAGGCGGCCTTCCAGGGCTCGGGGCCGATGGCGCGCAGAAAGGTCGCGGTGTGCGAAGTGCCGGCGCCGACTTCCATGTCATAGGGCTGGAGCAATGCACAGCCCTGTTCGGCCCAGTAGGACTGCAGTTTCAGAATGATTTGTTGGAAGGTCAGCATGACTTGTATACGTTCGCGCGTCTGCAATCACTGGCGATTGCGGGCGGCATCTTCATTAAGAGGTGTTCTGGGCGGTATCGACCGCATAAGCGGTAGATTCTAAGTCTGTGCCACTGATCACGGACGTAGTCTGTCTGCGCGGCCCCACAGCAGGCACTTTCACGAAAGGGCTCCAGCCGGTGATTTCAAACTGTGGAAATCAAAACGCTAGCACTTACCACCCGTGGACAGGCAAATACAGCGTCAATCGATGCTAAAACTGTTGTATGGCATGCGCTATGCGCTCACTTTTTAACAATTTCCGCGCAACTGCCATGCATCACGGAACCGGCCGCTGCGGTTTGCCTCCTAGAATGATTCCTTTCCCGTCATCCTCTTTCGGAGCACGTCATGGATTTCATGAAAATCATCACCAAGCAACTGATCGAAATCATCGAATGGACCGATGATTCGCGCGACACGCTGTCGTATCGCTGGCCTGATGAAGACAAGGAAATCAAGAACGGCGCCCAGCTCATCGTGCGTGAGTCGCAGCAGGTGCAGTTCGTCTCCGAAGGCCAGTTCGCAGACCTGTTCAACCCGGGCCGCTATCTGCTGACCACGCAGAACATCCCGATCCTGTCCACGCTGCGCGGCTGGAAGTACGGCTTCAACTCTCCCTTCAAGTGCGATGTCTACTACATCAACACGCGCTTGTTCACGGGCAACAAATGGGGCACCTCCAACCCCATCATGATGCGCGACAAGGACTTTGGCGTGATCCGTCTGCGCGCCTTCGGTACCTATGACTTCCGCATCACCAACGCCGCCCTGTTCCTCAAGGAAGTGGCGGGCACGGACCAGAACTTCCGCATCGACGAGTTTGCCGACACCATGCGCTCGCGCATTGTCAGCATCTTCTCCGAAGCCCTGGCCAAGGCCCAGGTACCGGCACTCGACGTGGCCCAGCGCTACAGCGAGCTGGGCGACGCGCTGCTGCAGCTCATCAACCCGGCCGTCAGCGAGAAATACGGCCTGGAAATCACCAGCTTCCTGCTGGAAAACGTTTCCGTGCCGCCCGAAGTGGAGCAGGCCATCGACAAGCGCTCCAGCATGGGCGCCATCGGCAACCTCAACGACTATGTGAAGTACCAGATGGGCCAGGCCATGGCCAACGGCGGCGAAGGCGCTGCCGCAGCCACCATTCCGGCCACCATGGCCATGGGCTTCGGCATGGCCCAGGAAATGATGAAGGGCATGCAGGGCGGCGGTGCGGCAGGCACGCCAGCCGCTGCAGTGGCAGACCCCTTTTCGCCGGCTGCAGCCCAAGCCGCCCAGACGCCTGCAGCCCCGGCCTCGGCCGGCCTGCAGGTGCTGACTCCCGCCCAGGCGGCCCAGGTGCTGGGCGTGGCCGAAGCCGATGTACTGGCCGAAATCCAGGCCGGCAACCTCAAGGCCCGCCAGATCGGCAGCCAGTGGCGCATCGCCCAGGTTGCGCTGGACGAATTCCTGCGCGGCTGATCCGCAACCCATGGCATCGGGTGCACGTCATGAATGAACACAAACCGGTTTTCATCAGCACCACTCCGGTGCTGGCATCGCTGGACATGGCGCGCACCGTGGCTTTCTACGCCCGCGTGCTGGGCGCCAGAACCGTTCACGCCCAGCCCGGCGAGTACGCCATCGTCTCGCTGAGTGGACTGGAGCTGCATTTCTGGGCCTGCCAGGACCCGGAGATTCCCAGGCAGACCAGCTGCCGTATCCAGGTGGCGGGAATTGCCGCCCTGCATGCGCAGTGTCTGGCCGAGAATGCAGTTCACCCCAACGGCGGTCTGCGCCAGCAGCCTTGGGGCACCCAGGAATTCAGTCTTCTCGACGAGGATGGCAACTGCGTGACCTTCTACGAAACTCATCCAGCCGCTGCTGCCGCCTGACCCCGTTTTTGCCGTGGCCACACCCGCTTCTTCCTCTCGCTCTTCCGGATCTGCATTCACCCCTGTCTCCGAGACTGCGCCCCCCTCCATGGTGGGCAAGCATGTCTGCCCCGAATGCGGCGGCAATCTGGAGTGGAATGCCAAGGCCCAGTCGCTCAAATGCCCATACTGCGGCACCGTCGTTCCCTGGAGCGAGCAGACACAGCCCGAGCTGGGACGCGCCGTGGTGGAGCAGGATCTGGCCGAGGCCTTGCGCAACCCGGCCAGCGGTCGCGGTTGGGGCTCGGACGAGCGCTACGAGGTGCAGTGCCAGAACTGCCGCGCCATCTCGGTGTTTCTCGGCAAGAACGTGGCCCAGCGCTGCGACTTCTGCGGCTCGCCGGCCATCGTCGCCCATGAGGAGCGCAGCGACGCCATCACGCCGCAGAGCATTCTGCCGTTCAAGATCAGCGACGGCCAGATTCGCGACAAGATCCGCCAGTGGTATGGCAGCCGCTGGTTTGCACCCAGCAAGCTCAAGAGCGCCGCGCTGACGGACACGCTGCACGGCGTCTATCTGCCCTATTGGACCTTTGACGCCCATGCCAGCGCACAGTGGTGGGCAGAGGCCGGCTATTACTACTACACCACCGAGTCCTATCGCGACGGCAACGGCAATCTGCAGACCCGCCAGGTCCAGCATGTGCGCTGGGAGCCGGCATCGGGCAGCTTGCAGCATTTCTTCGACGATGAGCTGGTGCCCGGCACCGTGGGCGTGCAGGCCCATCTGCTGCGCCAGGTGGAGCCCTTCCCGACCACCACCGACCTCAAGCCCTACAGCCCGGAGTTCGTGCGAGGCTGGACGGTGGAGCGCTACCAGGTGGACCTCTCCAAGGCTGCCAGGATCAACGAGGAGGACATGGACAACCAGCTGCGCAGCATGTGCTCGCGTGAGGTGCCGGGCGACACGCAGCGCAATCTGCAGGTCCAGCGCCAATACTCGGGGCGCAGCTTCAAGCACACGCTGGTGCCGGTCTGGCTGGTCGGCTACACCTATGGCAGCAAGACCTACCAGATCGTGGCCAATGGCTATACCGGCCAGATTGCGGGCGAGCGGCCTTACAGCTGGGTCAAGATCATGTTTGCCGTACTGGCCGTGATCTTGCTGTTGGTGCTGATTGCACCGCTGTTTGTGCAGCAGTGATCGCCTGCCATACCTGCCAGAGACACCGAGCAAGGACCTGAGCCGGCCGCGCCGCCCCGCAGCGATGGTGCCGCCCCCCTACCGCGTAGCGAGAGAGGGGGAGGCGGTGGGGCCGCCTAGGTGGGGCTATTCAGGGGGTGACTACCAATTTCCCCAGACTTCCTCGGCCAGACCAAACGCCGTGCTCGCTCCCGAGCCGCTGGTCACCGCAACCACGCGTGTCGCGGCATCGGGCGCTTTGACAAAACAAGGGGCTTCGGCACTGGAAGGGTAGATACCCGTCCAGCGCTCCACAACCTGGGCCTTGTCGATATGCAGCGCCTCGTGCATATGGCGCAGCATGAGCTGGTCGACGGCTTCGCTGGCAAAAGGCTGGGGCGCGCTGCCGTAGTGGTGCGAATCGCCCACCACCAGCGAGCCGTCGGCGCTTTGCACGGCAATCAGGTGGATGCCGTGCTTCAGGCTTTGCGCCTCCTCAAGTTCCAGCTGAGCGCGCAGTGCAGCGGCTTCGGGCAGCGCGCTATAGCCCTCGTAGCGCACCAGGCTCAGATCCCCCATGACCGATCCTTCGAGCTTGAAGCCTGCTTGCGGCTGCACGCGCAACATCTGCAACTGGCACAGCTGCACTTTGTGATCAGTCCATTCGCTGGCGAACAGCCCCCCCCTGATCGGCGTTGTTGCAGACCACCACACGTTCGGCATGGTAAGTACCTCGCGAGGTGGTGACGCGCGGGGTTGCCACTTCCGTCACGCTTTCGCTATAGGCGAAATCCACTCCAAGCGTCTGCTGCAGCCACAGGGCCAGTTGCGGGATGGCGGTGCGCGACTCCACGCGCAGCTCATACGGGCTGTAGAGCACGGATTGCAGCCCGTCGGTGCGCAGCGCCGAATGGCGCGCTGCGGCCTGGGCTGGCGTCAGCAGCTCACAATCTGCGCCCATTTCGGTGTGCATAAAGGCTTCAAGCACAGCAGCAGCCGCAGGACGGCGCGCCGTCAGCCACAGTCCGGCATGCACGACATCGATTCCGGCCTTGGGGGCAATCTCGGCCCAGACATCGCGTGAGCGCATGGCGCGCCGCCAATGGGAGCCGGCGCGCTGCCCCGTGATGGTGACAAAGCCAAAGTTGCGAATCGAGGCGCCCAGGCAGGCGCCGTCGCGCTCTATCACCAGCACGGAGCGGCCGCGCGTGGCAGCGGTATAGGCATGCGCCAGGCCGACAATGCCGGCGCCGACGACGATCAGATCGTAGTTTTTCATAGCGTTACAGAAAAAGCAGACAAGCCAAGTCCCTGCCGCAGCGCCAGAGCGATGCAGCGAGAGACGTTCAGGGAATCAAGTGATGTGGAGAAAGTCCTCAGCGCTGGCGCCAGTGCTGGGTACGCCGCTGCAGCCAGGCATCCAGCAGCGCAATCAGCAGGCGACCCGCGGCTGCAGTGGCAAAGATCAGCGTGGCCATGGCGGCGGCGGGAGCAATGTCGCCTGCGTCATCCATGGCCAGCACGGCCACCGAGGCCAGTGTGGTTTCGGGCGAGTACAAGAAGACCACTGCCGACACCGTGGTCATGGCATTCACGAAGAAGTAGCCCGCTACCTGCATCACCGCAGGCAGGCACACGGGCAGATGCACACGCCACAGCAGCGTCCAGAACGGCACGCCCATGGAATCGGCCACGCGCTCGTATTCGGCGTCCAGTTGCTGCAAGGCGGTGAGCTGGGTGATGTGTGCCACCGAGAAGAAATGCGCCACCGAGCACAGCACCAGAATGCCCATGGATCCATACAGAAAGTGCAGCGGATTGCCGCCCGCATTGAAGAACAGGATATAGCCCAGACCCAGCGCCAGCCCTGGCACCGCCATGGGCAGCGTGGCCACCGCGTGCAGCCACTGGCGCGCGCGCACCCAGCCTGTGGGCCTGGCCACCAGATAGGCGCTCAGAAAGCTCAGCAACGCACCGGTCACTGCCGTGGCCGCGGCCATGGTCAGCGAGTTGGCGTAACTGGCCCAGCCGCCGCCGTCCATCATGTCGAACTGGTAGTGCTTGAAGCTCAGGCTCAGGTTGTAGGGCCAGAAGCTGACCAGGGATGCCAGCACGGCCATGCCCATCATCGCCAGCAGCGCCAAAGCCATCAGGCTGCAATACACCAGCAGCGCGCGGTCGAGCACCGCGCAGGGCTGCGGCACCAGAGGCACGGCCCGCACGCTCATGGCAGCGGCCTGCCGGACACGCAAATGGCGCTCGGCAGCAAAGGCCAGGCCCGCAGGCACCAGCAGCAGCATGGCCACCACGGCACCCATGGACAGGTTTTGCTGGCCAATCACCTGCTTGTAGATATCGGTGGCCAGCATCTGCGTGTTGCCACCAATCACCTTGGGCACGCCAAAGTCAGTCACCACCAGAACGAACACCACAAACCAGGCAATCATCAGCCCGTAACGGCTGGCTGGCAGCGTGACCTGACAGAAGCTGCGCCAGCGGCCCGCGCCCAGCGTGGCGGCGGCCTCATACAGGCGCGCATCGCCCGAGGCCAGCGTGGTGCACAGAATCATCAGCGCATGCGGAAACGTCCACAGCACCGAGCCAAGAATGATGCCAAACGGGCCGTAGGCCGTGCCGCCCGCCAACCAGCTCTTGAGCAGACCCTGTGCGCCAAAAAGATAGATCAGGCTGATGGCCAAGAGCAGCGACGGCGCCAGCAGAGGCACCAGGGCGATCGCGCGAAAGAACCTGGCCAGCGGCATGCAGCTGCGCATCACGCCATAGGCATAGCCATAGGCCAGGGCCACACACAAGGTGCTGCTGACGGCCGACAGCCACAGGCTGTTGAACAGTGACTGGCCTACGCCCGGCATTTGCGCGTAGGCGAGGTACTGGGCCAGGCCCGAGAACTTGCCATCGGCCGACACAAAGCTGCGGCCCAGCAGCGCTCCCACGGGCAGTGCAATGGCCACCAGCAGCGCGCCCAGCAGGCCCAGCACCAGCGCGCCCAGCCAGAGCTTTTCCCAATGGAAGAATCGCGTTTTCCGTGGCGCCGCAGGGCTGATGCTGTGTTGCTGGCACGATGCCGCTGCGGGCGCATAGCTCCCCACGGGCAGCGCAGAAGAAGAGGCATCCATGCTCATGCCGCCTTTCGCAGAAGCTCGGGTGCTGCCAGCGACTGCAGCGCAGCAGCCGGCAACTCAACCAGCACCTCGCCCTGCAGCCAGTCGGGCAGACGCGCGTCATGGCGCAGCGGCCATTGCACATCGATCTGGCATTGCAGCGTGGGACTGAACACGCGCACCAGCACCAGCGAGCCCAGGAACGAGGTCTCGACCACCCGCGCCCGGAACAGATTGGGCAGTGCTGCGGGCTGGGCCGGGTGCAGCACCACGCTCTCGGGCCTCACGCCCACCAGCAAGTCATCACCGGCCTCAAAGCCGGCAGTGCAGCATTCAAGCCTCCCCTCGCCCACGCGCACCGCATCGCCCGACTCGGCCACGGCGGGCAGCAAATTCATGCGGCCCACAAAACCGGCCGCAAAGTGGCTGACCGGCTCGGCGTAGAGCTGCTCGGGCGAGCCCTGCTGCTCGATACGCCCCTGGTGCATCAGCACCACGCGGTCTGCCATGGAGAGCGCCTCTTCCTGGTCGTGCGTGACCATCACGCAGGCAATGCCCAGTTGACGCTGCAACTGGCGGATTTCACTGCGCAGCTCGGTGCGCACCTGGGCATCCAGTGCGGACAGCGGCTCGTCCAGCAACAGCAGACGCGGGCTCGGCGCCAGTGCGCGGGCCAGCGCAATGCGCTGCTGCTGGCCGCCCGACAATTGCGCCGGGTAGCGCTGCGCCTGCGCGCCCAGGCCTACCAGAGCCAGCATCTCCTGCACCCGGGCCTGCACCTGCGCCACGGGTTGGCCCTTGAGGCCGAAAGCCACGTTCTGGGCCGCCGTCAGGTTCGGAAACAGTGCGTAGCTCTGGAACACCACGCCAAAGCCCCGGCGCGCGGCGGGCCAGCGTGTGATGTCCTCGCCCTGAAACACAATGCAGCCCGCATCGGCCTGCTCGATGCCGCACAGAATACGCAGCAGCGTCGTCTTGCCGCAGCCCGATGGGCCCAGCAGGCTGACGAACTCGCCCCCCTCCACCAACAGGTCAATGTCGCGCAGCACCGGCGTTTCCTTGTACTGCTTGGCAATATGGTCTATGCGCAGCATCTGCAATCACTTTCAACGTGCAAAAAATTTCAGAGACCTGCTGCGTAGAACTGGCGCTGACCCAGCTCAGAACTGCCGAGCAAGGGCCGCCCCGCAGCGAGGGCAGTGTCCCCCTCCAGCGCGCAGCGCCAGAGAGGGGGAAGGCGCGGCGCCGCCAAGGCGAAGCGCCTCAGGGGGTGTTACTTCTTCTCCGCCTTGGCTTCATAGCGGCGGCTCCATTCGGAAAGAATCCGATCGCGATTGGCCGCTGCCCAGTTGAAGTCGTTTCTGGCCAGGCGCTTTTCCAGATCGGCCGGAATGAACTCGTGCTTTTCCTGGGCCTCAGGCAATGCTAGGACGGCGAAGTTGGCGGCGTAGAGCTTGTTGGCATCGGGCGTCACCGCCCAGTCGGCCAGGACCTTGGCGGCCTCCTGCTTTTTGCTGGTCTTCAGAATGGCCGTGGCTTCCACATCCCAGCCCAGGCCTTCCCGGGGGAAGACGATGTCGATGGGCGCGCCATCCTTCTTGGTCTTGTTGGCGCGGTATTCAAAGCTCAGGCCCACGGGAAACTCGCCCGCGCCGGCCTGGCGGCAGGGCTTGGAGCCACTGTGCGTGTAGACGCCGATGTTCTGGTGCAGCGCATCCATATAGGCCCAGCCCTTGTCCTCGCCCATCATCTGCAGCCAGGCGGCCACCATCAGATAGCCCGTGCCGCTGGACGCCGGGTGGGGCATGGTGATCGCGCCCTTGAACTCGGGCCTGGTCAGGTCGGCCCAGCTCGCAGGCGTGGGCAGCTTGCGCTTGTGGCCTTCCACGGTGTTGAAGCAGACGGCCGACGACCACAGATCCATGCCCACCCAGCTCGGCGTGGCTGCTGCATCGCGCATGCTGGAGCGCACCCTGGCCAGGTTCCTGGGCGCATAGGGCCGCAGCATGCCTTGCTTGTCCAGCAGCATCAGCGAAGTGGCGGCCACGCCCCAGATCACATCGGCCTGGGGATTGGCTTTTTCGGCCAGCAGGCGGGCGGTGATGATGCCTGTGCTGTCACGCACGAACTTCAGCTCGATCTCGGGGTGGGCTTTTTCAAAAGCCGCTTTATAGGCCTTGATCTGGTCGGCCTCCAGGGCCGAATACACCAGCAGATCGGTCCTGGCCTGGGCGGCGGAAGCCAGGCCCAACAAGGCCGTGGCAACCGTGGCAAAAGCGCTCAAGGTGAAGCGGCGAGTGGCGGGTGCAAAAGCGTGACGCATGGATAACAGTCCCTTGGATTGATCTTTGCCGCCTGACCAACGCGGTCATTTGCGACATGAGGGAACTGTAGAAACTCACTATGAAACGCTGGTGTCACAGAACTGAAATCTGCCAAGGATGTCATCAGCAAACTTTGTAGTCAGCGCACCGCACCAGTGTTCGCCACCGAAATGCTATTGATTCAAAAGCATATTTCGCTTTATCTGTCTCATATTTATATATAAAACCATCCAAATACAAACACATATAAGCGTAAGAAGCTATTGAAATCAAAGCAATCCATCTGCATTGCCGGCTGCAGCGTTCATGTTGAAATCCGGGGACCGCTTTCTTGAAGACTTGGTCATGTTTGCCACACAGCTCAAATCCTTTTTCTGGGTCGCCCGTCTCGGAAGCATCACGCAAGCTGCGCGCCAGCTGGGGCTGAGCCAGCCCACGGTCACGGCGCAGATCAAGGCCTTGGAGGAGCAATATGAGGTCGAGCTGTTCACGCGCCAGAGCGGAAGGCTGGCCATCACCGATGCGGGCCTGAAGCTGCTGCCCGGGATAGAGAAGCTGCTGCTGCAGTCGGCCCAGATCGAATCGGCGCTGCGCCAGTCGGGCCATGTCAACCAGGGCCAGCTGCGCATAGGCGCCACCGCACCCTACTATGTACTGGACATTGTCAAGCGCTATCAGCAGCAATACGCACTGGTGGAGGTCAGCATCGTCAATGGCAATTCGCGCCAGATGATTCAGGCGCTGGCCGAGTACCAGGTGGATCTGGCAACCTCATCGCATCTGGACACCGACCCGCGCCTGCTGCGCCTGGAGCTGGGGCGCGACCCGCTGGCCCTGGTCGTGCACCGGCAGCATGCGCTGGCCGGGCAGAAGTCCGTCGATATCAGGGATCTGGCGAAGAACACGCTGATCCTGCGCGAGCGCGGCTCCATGACCCGGCAGATGACCGAGCAGATGCTGGAAGCCGCCCAGGTCAGCCCACAGCGGATTCTGGAAATTGCCAGCCGCGAATCCATACGCGAAGCCGTGATCCGCCAGATGGGCATCAGCATTTTTGCGCGGCACGAAGCATCGGCCCACCCGGACCTCGTCGTGCTTGATCTGAAAGGCGAGGTGCCCTGTCTGCCCGAATACCTGTACTGCCTGCGCGAGCGATGCGATGCGCAACTGATCCAGCCGTTTCTGCAGATGGCCGAATCAAGAAAGCGCTAGTCGAACAGTTCGGCCCGCTTGAATGCGGGCTGATTCCTGTCCTTTTCGGACAAGGAAAAAGCGATATCGAGCTGGGGCCACTCGATGCCAATGTCGGGGTCGTTCCAGGCTATGCCACGCTCGGCACTGCGATCGTAGTAGCCTGTGGTCTTATACAGATATTCTGCCGAATCGCTAAGAGTCACAAACCCATGCGCAAACCCCGGAGGGATCCACATCTGCAAATGATTTTCTTCTGTCAACAACTGACCAACCCATTGGCCAAAAGTTTTTGAGCTTTTCCGGATATCTACAGCGACATCCCAGACTGAACCTCGTACGACCCGCACCAGCTTTCCTTGGGAGGATGAAGGCATTTGATAATGCAGGCCCCTCAAGACTCCCCGAAGGCTCCGGCTGTGGTTGTCTTGCACAAAATCAACTTGGGAGCCTGTTTCGGCCTCGAACTCCCGTTGACTGAAGCTTTCGAAAAAAAATCCGCGATCATCAAGAAACAATCGAGGCTCAATGAGCATGAGTCCAGAAAGCTTCAGTTCAGTTACTTTCATAGGACACTATTCAAGCAGTGCATCAAATATTTCCCATATCCATTCTTTAAAAGTGGCTGCGCCAGTTTTTCCATTTGCAGAGCATCAATCCAGCCCGAGCGAAAAGCTATTTCCTCAGGGCAAGAAACCTTCAGGCCCTGCCTTTGTTCCAGGGTTGCAATAAACTGGCCTGCCTCGAGCAAACTATCATGCGTACCGGTATCCAGCCACGCATAACCACGGCGCATCACTTGCACATTCAAGGCGCCATCCGCCAGATAAATCTTGTTCAGATCCGTGATTTCCAGTTCACCTCTTGGCGATGGCTTGACAGACTTGGCAAGCTCCACCACACGGGCATCGTAAAAGTAGAGCCCTGTGACGGCATAGTTGGACTTCGCAACCACAGGCTTTTCTTCCAGAGAGAGCACCTGTCCCTTGGCATCGAATTCAGCAACGCCATAACGCTCAGGATCTTGCACGTGATAAGCAAATACCGTCGCACCGTGCTCCTTGGCGTCCGCATCCTTTAACAGGCGCGGGAAATCATGACCATAAAAAATATTGTCACCCAGCACCAGGGCACTGGGAGCGCCGTCGAGGAATTTCTCGCCAATCAGGAAGGCCTGGGCCAGGCCATCCGGGCTGGGCTGCACCTCATACTGAAGGTTCAGGCCCCACTGGCTGCCATCGCCCAGCAACTGCTCGAAGCGCGGCGTATCCTGCGGCGTGCTGATGATCAGAATGTCCCGGATGCCCGCCAGCATCAGCGTGCTCAGCGGATAGTAGATCATGGGCTTGTCGTAGATCGGCAGCAGCTGCTTGCTGATGGCCAGCGTGGCGGGGTGCAAACGAGTACCGGAGCCGCCAGCCAGAATGATGCCTTTGCGCTTTGTCGTCATGATGAATCAATAAAAAGCTTCCAGCGCTTTACCGATAAGCGTTTGAAGCGAGGTTTTGAAAATTAGAGAATCTCGCGCAGCATGCGCTCCACGCCATGCTGCCATGCAGGCAGATGCAGTTGCATGGCCGCTTGCAGCTTTTGTGTATCCAGACGCGAGTTCAAGGGTCGCACGGCCGGTGTCGGGAAGGCCGTGGTCGGCACAACGGCAATGCTTTGCACCTTCCAGTCCTGATCGGGGCGCAGGCTTTGGGCGCGCTCGATCACATGGCTGGCATAGGCATGCCAGTTGGTCTCTCCTGACGCAACCAGATGGTAGAGACCGCCATCGCCTTCATGAGCGCTCATATGGCGCACGGCATGGGCCGTGACATCGGCGATCAGATCGGCGCCGGTCGGCGCGCCCCATTGATCGTTGATCACGCTGAGCGCTTCCCGCTCCTGCGCCAGACGCAACATGGTCTTGGCAAAATTGCCACCACGCGCCGCATAGACCCAGCTGGTGCGAAAAATCAGATGACGGCAGTTTGTGGCCGCTATCCGCTGCTCGCCTTCAAGTTTGGTGCGGCCATAGACCGATAGCGGCCCCGTCGCATCGCCCTCCTTGCGTGCCACACTGCCGGAGCCGTCGAAGACATAGTCGGTGCTGTAGTGCACCAGCAGGGCGCCCAGGCTTTTGGCTTCGAGCGCCATGACTTCGGGCGCCTCCGCGTTCAGGCGCCAAGCCAGATCCGGCTCGCCCTCGGCCTTGTCCACCGCCGTATGCGCTGCGGCATTGACGATCACATCCGGGCGCACGCTGCGAATGGTCTGCGCCAGCGTCTGCAGATCGCCGACATCGCCGCACAGGCTGTTTCCATCCACATTCACGCTCTGGCGATCCAGCGCAATCACCTCGCCCAAAGGCGCGAGACTGCGCTGCAGCTCCCAGCCGACCTGACCGTTCTTGCCCAGCAGCAGCAGCTTCATGCCGAAGCCTCGTCGGTGTACTGCTTCTGCACCCAGTCGCGGTAGGCGCCGGACTGCACATGGGCCACCCACTCGGGGTTGGCCAGATACCACTGCACGGTCTTGCGAATGCCGGTCTCGAAGGTCTCGGCAGGCTTCCAGCCCAGCTCGCGTTCCAGCTTGCGTGCATCGATCGCATAGCGGCGATCATGGCCGGGACGGTCGGTCACATAGGTGATCTGCTCGGCATAGGTCTTGCCGTCGGCGCGCGGGCGCAACTCGTCGAGCAAGCTGCACACGGTCTTGACGATATCGATATTGGCCTTCTCGTTCCAGCCGCCCACGTTATAGGTCTCGCCCAACTGGCCAGCCTCGAGAACACGGCGGATGGCGCTGCAATGGTCGCGCACATAGAGCCAGTCACGCACCTGCATGCCGTCGCCGTAGATGGGCAGCGGCTTGCCCGCCAGCGCATTGACAATGACCAGCGGGATCAGCTTTTCCGGGAAATGCAGCGGGCCGTAGTTGTTGCTGCAATTGGTCGTCAGCACCGGCAAGCCGTAGGTGTGATGCCAGGCCCGCACCAGATGGTCGCTGGCTGCCTTGCTGGCCGAGTACGGGCTGTTGGGCTCGTAATTGTGCTCTTCGGTAAACGCTGGATCGGTCGGCGCCAGCGTGCCATAGACCTCGTCGGTAGAGACATGCAAAAAGCGGAAGCCGGACTTGGCCTCGCCTTGCAGACCATGCCAATAGGCGCGTACCGCTTCCAGCAGGCGGAAAGTGCCCACCACATTGGTCTGGATGAAATCCTCGGAACCATGAATGGAGCGATCCACATGCGACTCGGCCGCAAAGTTCACCACGGCGCGAGGCTGGTGCTGCGCCAGCAATTGCGGAAGCTTGGCGCTGTCGCCGATATCGGCCTGCACAAACACATGGCGGGCATCGCCGTTCAGGCTGGCCAGATTCTCGAGATTTCCCGCATAGGTCAGCTTGTCGATATTGACCACGGGCTCATCCACATGTGCCAGCCAGTCGAGAACAAAGTTGGCGCCGATAAAGCCTGCACCGCCGGTTACAAAAATCATGGAAACAGCCTCAAATCAAAATTCGAATCATTGCAGGTCGCAATGCACTCAAGCCCAGCGCTTATCAGCCATCACCAGCAAGCCATCAAAGATCAGGTTGTTGATCAGCTCAAAAGGTCGGGTCATGCTGGGAGACATTTTCCAGCCGGCACCGCCCGCCATGATGCACATGGGCTCTGCGCCGCAGTGTTCTGCCAGATGCTGGTACATGCGCTCCACGGCACCTGCAATCGCATAAGTGCCGCCGCTGGTCAGCGCATCGCTGGTGTTCTTGGGAAAGCATCGGACTTCACCGGTAGGCACATGCAGGCCCGCAGTACCACCTTCCAGGGCCCTGAGCATGATGCCATGCCCTGGAATGATCAGGCCGCCCAGAAAATGGCCTTGCGCGTCCATGGCATCGACCGTCACTGCGGTGCCCACCATAACCGTGATCAAGGGCTTGGCCTCTCCCAATTGCAACATGTGGTGACGCGCACCAATCATGGCCACCCAGCGATCCGCCCCCAGCCTGGAGGGATGGTCGTAGCCATTGGTCACGCCGGCTTCTGCAACGGAAGGAACGACCCACTGAGGCTCGAAATTCCAGCCCAGCATGAGCTCGATCTGCTCGTGCACCCTGCGCCTTGCCGTCTCGCCGGCAACCACGCAACCCAGCATGCGCTCGGGAGCCGGCAGCCCCGCCCAGGCACCTTCTGCCAGGCGCTCTATATGCTCCAGGAACTCCGCTCCATGGGCCAGCAAGGCAGCACCCGGGCGATGATCTTCATACATGGCCCACTTCAAACGGGTGTTGCCAATGTCTATGGCCAAAAATGTCATGCGGCGGATTATCAGCACTTTTCTCTTCGTCAGACAGCCGTTTGTCACATTCATTACAAGCGGGCAGGAAATTGTCAAAGAAAGCGCTCAGTCCATATCCTGCAAGGATTCATTTCGATTTCCCGTTAAAGTGAACCGCCTTCTTCCACTAATTTTGAGGAGTCGAAACCATGGGTCTGTTCAGTTTCATCAAGGAAGCCGGAGAAAAACTGTTTGGCGGCAGTGACGCACATGCTGCTGCACCGGCCGAAGACTTGAATGCCAAGGCGGCTCAAGCGATCGCCAGCTATATCAACACCCAGAATCTTGGCGTATCCGACCTGCAGGTTCAGTTCGATGGCTCTCAAGGCAAGGTGACGGTCAACGGGACCGCCCCCACTCAGGCCATCAAGGAAAAAGTGACGCTGTGCTGCGGCAATGTGGCCAATGTCCAATCCGTGGACAACCTGATGACGGTGACCAACCCCGAGCCGGAAGCCCAGTACCACGATGTGGTGCGCGGCGACACTCTGTCGGCCATCTCCAAGAAGTACTATGGCGACGCCAACAAGTACAACGTGATTTTTGAAGCCAACAAGCCCATGCTCAGCAACCCGGACAGGATCTATCCCGGCCAGAAGCTGCGTATCCCGACGCTGTAAAGAAGGCCCCGCAAATACTGTTACGCACAAAAGCGCTCGAAGGAGCGCTTTTTCCATTCCTGGCGAAGCTAGACTGCGGCTTATGAAAACTCTGCTCACAGGCGGCGCCGGCTATATCGGCAGTCATACCGCCATTGAACTGCTAGGCCAAGGCCATGAAGTCGTTATTTTCGACAACTTCAGCAACAGCCATCCTGAAGCCATCCGCCGCGTGGAGCAAATCACTGGACGCACCATTGCCGTGATCAATGGCGATGTACGCGATCAGGCGGCGCTCGAGCAGGCATTGCGGGAGCATGGCATTGACAGCGTTGTGCACTTTGCCGGCAAAAAGGCCGTGGGCGAATCCGTTAGCCAGCCGGTGGACTACTACGACAACAACGTGAACGGCACCCTGGTGCTGCTGCGCGCCATGAAAAAGCACGGTGTGCGTAATCTGGTGTTCAGCTCTTCGGCGACAGTCTATGGATCGCCGCAATACTTGCCACTCAATGAAGTGCATCCCACTTCGGCCACCAATCCTTATGGCCGCAGCAAACTGATGGTGGAAGAGATTCTGTCTGACCTCTACCACTCCGATTGCCAATGGTCGCTGGCCGTGCTGCGCTACTTCAATCCGATTGGCGCCCATGCCAGCGGCCTGATTGGTGAAGACCCCTCAGACATTCCCAATAACCTGCTGCCTTTTGTGGCACAGGTCGCCGTGGGCCGCCGTGAAAAACTGCAGATCTTCGGTGGTGACTACGACACTGTGGATGGCACAGGTGTGCGTGACTACATTCATGTCGTGGACCTGGCTCGAGGTCACGTCAAGGCGCTCGAAAAGCTGGCCGGCCTGGCCAAGCCAGAGCTGCTAACCATCAACCTGGGTACAGGCAATGGTTACAGCGTGCTCGAAGTGCTGCATGCCTTCGAAAAAGCCTGCGGCAAGACCCTGCCTTATGCGATCACAGACCGGCGCCCCGGAGATGTGGCCAGTTGCTATGCAGACCCCGATCACGCCCTCAAAACCCTGGGCTGGCAAGCCGAGCATGATCTGGACACCATGTGCGCCGACACCTGGCGCTGGCAAAGCCAGAACCCCAACGGCTACCGGCCGGACTAGAGGCAGCGGCCCAAGCCCTGCACCTTACTGATGCCAGGGCAGGCCGCGCTTGCGCCAGCCTCCAAGCCGGCCGCGCTGACCGCTGGCATCCACATCGCCTTCGAAACCCTCAAGAATGTTGTAGGCCTCGATCCCCAGACCGGCTGCGCGCTGGGCCGCGGCCACTGAGCGCACTCCGCTGCGGCACAGCAGCACCACTTTCCGGCCCTCGGGGACTGCAGCTCGCAGCTCGGCATCAAAGTTCGGGTTGGCGGCCATGCCTGGCCATTGTTTCCAGGCCACGGCGACAGCGCCCGGCACCTTGCCCACCCACTCACGCTCGGCATCGGTGCGCACATCGACCAGAACCGCCTCGCCAGCCTGCAGCCATTGCCAGGCCAGCTCTGGCGGCACATCGCCCGCATAGCCGGCAGCGGGCTGAATAGGGGTCGTATTGCTCATCTCGTTTCCTGTCTTGGTCATCGCCGCTATTCCCACACGGGCAGAGGCCTGTCTCTCAATGCTCTGCGCAACTGCTTCCAGTCGGGCAGAACCTGTGCCACCACCGCCCAGAATTGTGGGCTGTGGTCCATGTGGTGCAGATGCGCGAGTTCATGCACCACCACATAGTCGATGATTTGCGGGCTGTGCTGCATCAGCCGCCAGTTCAGGCGAATGATCCCGCTGCTGTTGGCGCTGCCCCAGCGTGTGCTGGCACTTGTCAGGCGCAGCGCATTCCAGCGCACGTCCATGGTGGCCGCATGGTGCAGCATGCGAGCCGTGAAATAGCTACGAGCCTCGCGCAGTATCCAGGCCTGAACGGCTGCGCGCACCTGAGCCGCCGGAGCCTGCGCTGGCAAAGGCAGATGCAGGCTTTGCGAACCATCGGCCCCCTGCTCTCGATGCGTCTGGTGAGTCGCCAGCAGAGATGATGCACCTCCTGTCAGCCGCAAGCTCATGGGCTGCCCCAGATAGTCCAGCACGCCCCCGTCCTGCCAGAGAATGCGTGCCTCCTGCTTGATCTGCTGTCGCTGGCCGGCCTCCTGCAGCTTGCGCACAATCCAGCCTGCCTTGGTCTGCAGCGCTGATTCGATCTCGGGCATGGCCACCCATTGCGGAGCGGTGACCTCAAGCCCTTGCTGGCCTACGCTGAAGCCAATGCTGCGGCGCGCCGAACGGCGCAGCAGATAAGCCACGTCACTTCCTTGCAGACGGGCACTGTGGCTGGCCGCCGGATGCGCCAGGAATGTGGCGGGCTCATTCTTTTCCAGATCGATGGCTTCCACCGGAACACTGGCAGGCGCTAAAAGCTGAATCTTCTCCAATTCCAGCTCGGCTTGCTCCGAGCGCTGTGCAGTGGCCTCAGTGCCGGAGGGGCGGCGCTTGCGCGGCATCAGCCCGCCCCGCCCGTCCCCCACCACAGGCGGCACCAGCCATTGCCAAGCTTGCTGCAAGCTATCGCCTGAGGACATGGGCAGTTTTGCTTTATTTACGATAAGCCTCAGGGTCCAGGCGCTGCATTTCGGACTCTATCCAGGCCTCGACTTCGGCCATCAGTTCATCATGCTTGCGACCCGCTGAAGCAATGGGCTTGCCGATGGACACATCCACCACGCCAGGCTTTTTGATGAATGCCTTGCGCGGCCAGCACTTGGCCGAGGTAACGGCAATCGGCACCACGGGCGCGCCCGTCATGATGGCCAGACGGGCGGCGCCGGTCTTGTACTCTCCCACTTCTCCGCGATTGACACGTGTGCCTTCGGGAAACATGATGACCCAGATGCCTTGATCGAGCAGGCGCTTGCCCTGCTCCACCACCTTGTGAAAGGCGCGCGAACGCTGGGCCCGGTCGATGTGAATCATGTCCAGTGCACCGATGGACCAGCCAAAGAACGGCACCTTCAGCAGCTCCTTCTTGAACACATAGGCCAGCGGACGCGGCATGATGGCAGGCATCAGAAAAGTCTCGTAGGTAGACTGGTGCTTGACCAGCAGCACCACCCCTTGCTTGGGATCGGCAGGCAGGTTTTCCATACCCTGCACCTGATACCGCACCCCCATGATCACACGGGCGCTGTCCACCGAGAGTTTGAGCCAAGCGCGGGCAGCGCTGTAAGCCTTGGTCGACGAGCCGCTGGTCCACTTGGCCAGCAGCACCGCGAAAGTGTAGGGAATAACGGTAATGGCCATCCACAGCATGTGGAGGACAGAGCGAATCAGGGACATGACAGCAATCGAAGAACGTGAGCGCAGACCTGAAGCCTGGCCCATTGATTTGGCACGGTTATCGACAAGAAACATAGCAGCTTACGCTGCTCTTTCAAGCAGTTGAATCTATTTTGACCTGAAACCAGAACTCAATGTGGGGCAGGCGCCGAATCCAGGGGCTGAGCATCTTCACCCCCCCCAAGCGGCAGCAGCCTATTCACCACGGCCTCCAGGTCGGGATAGCGCTCGCTGCCTTCGGGAAGATCGGCATCGCTGCTGCACTCGGGCCTGGCAGTGGACTCCACAAACACCAGATGGGCACCCAGAGCCTGGCCCGCCTGCAAATGCTCGACACCGCTACCAATGGCCCAGATCTCATGGCCTTCCGCACCGTAGCGATCGGCAATCTGTTCGAACAGCGCTACGCCGGGTTTGCGGCACTGGCAGTCTTCATCGGGAGCATGGGGGCAAAAAAACACGGCTTCCACGCGCGCGCCGACAGCGGCCATCTCCCGGTGCATCTTGGCATGCACGGCATTGAGCTCGATCACATCGAACAGTCCGCGGCCCAGTCCCGGCTGATTGGTGGCAACCACCACATGCCAGCCGGCACGGTTCAGACGCGAAACCGCCTCCAGTGCACTGGGGACTGCAACCCATTCATCGGGCCGTCCAATGAAGCCTTGGGCACCCCATTGGTTCAGGGTGCCATCACGGTCAAGAATTGCGATCTTCATGGGATATGACGGTAGTCGATGACAGAAAAAAGCCCGCTTACCTCAAGGCCAAGCGGGCTTGCGATCCAAGGATGCCAGCTTACTGGCCTTCCCAGCGCTTGAGCACCAGGGAGGCATTGGTGCCGCCAAAGCCAAAGCTGTTGGACAGCACGGTCTTGAGCTCGGCATCGCGGGTCCGGGTGACCAGAGGCATATCGCCCAGCAGCGGGTCAGGCGTGTCCACGTTCACCGAGCCGGCGATAAAGCCCTTGTTCAGCATGATCAGGCAGTAAATCGCTTCCTGCACACCGGTCGCACCCAGCGAATGGCCGGTCAGCGACTTGGTGGACGAGAATGCCGGCACCTGGTCACCAAACAGCTCGCGCATGGCGCGCACTTCCTGCATATCGCCCACAGGGGTCGATGTGCCATGGGTGTTGATGTAGTCAATCGGCGCATCCACGGTTTCCATGGCCTGCTTCATGCAGGCTATGGCGCCGTCGCCCGAGGGAGCGACCATGTCCTCGCCGTCGCTGGTGGCACCAAAGCCCACCACTTCGGCCAGGATGTTGGCACCGCGTGCCAGCGCATGCTCGAGGCTTTCGAGCACCACGGCACCGCCGCCGCCGGCGATCACGAAGCCGTCGCGGTGGGCATCATAGGCACGCGAAGCCTTTTCGGGCGTCTCGTTGTACTTGCTGGACATGGCTCCCATGCCGTCGAACAGCAGCGACATGCCCCAGGACAGCTCTTCGCCGCCGCCGGCAAACATCACATCCTGCATGCCCCAGGCGATCTGCTGGGCTGCTGCACCGATGCAGTGGGCCGAGGTGGAGCATGCCGAGGTGATGGAGTAGTTGATGCCCTTGACCTTGAAGTTGGTGGCCAGGCAGGCCGACACCGTGGAGCTCATGCAGCGTGTGACCTGGTAAGGGCCGACGCGGCGGATACCTTTTTCACGCAGCGTATCGGCTGCCTCGATCTGATTGGCCGGCGAGCCGCCGCCCGAGCCCATGATGAGACCGGTGCGCGGGTTGCTCACCTGTTCGGGCGTGAGACCGGCTTGCTGGATCGCATCTTCGAGAGCGATCTGTGAATAAGCCGCAGCATCGCCCATGAAGCGCAGCTGCTTGCGGTCGATGCGCGCCTCGATATCGATCTCGGGAATGCCTGCCACCTGCGAGCGCATGCCCAGCTCCGTGAACTCGGGCATGGCCTTGATGCCGCTCTTGCCCTCGCGCAGCGAGGCCTCCACCGTTGCCAGATCATTGCCGATGCACGAGACAATGCCCGCGCCGGTGATCACTACCCGCTTCTTGCTCATGCTGCCGTTCCCTTGGCATCACCTTCACGCAGGAACAGACCCACGCGCAGGTCATTGGCCACGTAAATTTCCTTACCGTCGGCCAGCAGGCGTGCGTCGCCGATGGCCATGTTCAGCTTGCGCTTGATCACTCGCTTGATATCAATTTCATATGTCACGAGTTTGACATCGGGGCCTACTTCACCGGTGAACTTGACTTCACCAGCACCCAGGGCGCGACCACGACCAGGCAGGCGCAGCCAGGTCAGGTAAAAACCGATCAGCTGCCACATGGCGTCCAGACCCAGGCAGCCGGGCATGACGGGGTCGCCCTGAAAGTGGCAATCAAAGAACCACAGATCGGGCCTGACGTCCAGTTCCGCAACAATCTTGCCCAGACCGTGGGCACCGCCGTCCTCGGAGATATGTGTGATGCGATCGAACATCAGCATGGGAGGCAGGGGCAGACGTCCGCTATCGGCACCAAACAGCTTGCCTTCGCCGGACGCGATCAGTTGTTCGTAGGAAAAAGATTCAGCCATTCTCTCAATTGCTCCGCGGCAGCCTGTGCAAGCTACCTGTTACTCTATATTTGGGTGACGGGATCCGCGCCCGCTGCGCGCGCCCACTGCGGGCGGTACAACCGGGGATTATCAAGGCTCGCAGCCCTACCCGGGACACAATACCCGTTTTCAGGCCCAAGACTCTGCCACAAATGCCACAGCCGCTGATGTCAGCGTGGCTTATTCCGTGCGCGCCACTACGCCTTCCTCGACCTTTTCGATGACCGCCAGGCCAGCGCGCAAAGCGCCAGGCACAGCAGAGTCAAAGGCAGCAGGCCCAGGGCATGTACCCAGCGTGCATAAGGCGTCAGGCCGTCGCGCCCCTGAACCCGGCCCTGCAATACCGCGCGCTCGAACGGTGCCAGTGCTTTCACCACTTGCCCCCTGTGATCGATCACCACCGTGGCCCCGGTGTTCGTTGCGCGCAACATGGGGCGCTCGAACTCCAGCGCACGCATGCGGCTGATGGACAGATGCTGATCAATGGCCACGGAGTCCCCGAACCAGCCGATATTGCTCAGATTGACCAGCACCGTGGGTGCCGTCACCGCATTGCCGAAATGGGCCGCAAGCTCTTCACCGAACAAATCCTCGTAGCAGATATTGGGCGACAGGCGCTCGCCTGCCCAGCTCATGGAAGGCTGGCCCAGTGCGCCGCGATTGAAGTCGCCCAGCGGAATATTCATGAGCTCGGTGAACCAACGGAACATGGGAGGGATGAACTCGCCAAACGGCACCAGATGGTGCTTGTCGTACTGATACGGCTGGGTCTGCCCGGGCAGCCAGCCTTCGACCGTGTTGGTAAAGCCCTGATCCCAATTGCCCAGCGGCAGTCCCACCAAGGCCGCGCGACTGGAGTCCTTGGCGACAAAAGGTGCACGCACAAAATCCAGATAGCCCTCGGGAAGCTGCTGAGGCAACAGCGGAATGGCGGTCTCGGGCGCCACCACCAACTGAGCACTGGCGTCATGCAGCTGCTGGGCATACCAGCGCAGTGCGACCACCACGCCCGAGCCCAGCTCGAACTTCTCATCCTGGGGAATATTGCCCTGCAGCAGCTCCACGCTCATGCCGGGCTGCTGGCCGGGCGCAGCAACGGCGCTGTCGCGCGACCACCACAGCCCGCCCCATACCAGACCCAGGACCAATGCGGATGCCAGGGCCGGCACAGACTTCAGCACCACGGCCCTGGTCTGCGCGCGCCAGACCAGCAGCGCCAGCCAGACTGCAGCCCAGGCAGCCACAAAGCCCGTGCCATAGACGCCAATCCAGCGCGGCAGCACGGACAGCGGGCCTTCCACATGGGCATAGCCGGCGGCACCCCAGGGGAAACCGGTCCAGAGCCAGCCGCGCGCGAGTTCGGCCAGCGTCCACAGTGCAGCAAAAACCAGGGTCGATAGCGCGGCCGGGACCTGCGTCAGACGCTTGAAACACCATGCAGCCACGGCGTAATAGCCACCCAGAAAGCCCGCCAGCGCCAGCACGGCAGCTACGGCCAGTGGCGCAGCCAATCCGCCATAGGTGTGCATGGAGATGAACAGCCACCAGAAGGTAGCCACCAGCCATGCCGTGCCAAACAACCAGGCCCGGCCTGCCGCCTGGGCCGCGGAGCGGGCAGCCAGCAGCGCATGAACCAGCACCGCCAGCGACAGAATCTGCAGCCACCACAGCGGACGACCATAGCCTCCGACCAGGCTCAACCAGCCGTCGCCCTGACCGCGAGCCCAGGGCCAGGCCAGCGAAAGAGCCTGCAGGCCGCCTGCAAGGACTAGCAACAGCGCGCTCATCCAGCCATGAGGCCTGACAGCAGCAGTCTGAACGGTGGGGGCAGAGGTGGTCATAGGAATCGGCTGGCAAGAGCAAAACACCCAACCGGGTGGTTGGGTGAATTCAAGCATACGAGGTATGGCCAGGACTTGTGCAAACCAAGAGGTACAACCGGTATTTCCACCGGCATCACACCAGGCCTGACCCGGAATTGCGCCAATCGCGATCAGTTGCGAACAAGGCTGTCCGGCGAAGGATCGCGCACCACCTTGAACCAGCGCACCGCGCCGCCCTTGGTGTGGAGCACAGTGAACTCCAGCCCGCCCAGGTGAACCTGCTCGCCGCGCTTGGGCATATGTCCGATTTCGTGCGCGATGAGGCCCCCGATGGTGTCGAACTCGGCATCGGGGTCGCTGGCATGCAGCGCGGTTTCGAACTCCTCGCTCACATGCTCGATGCTGGCATCGCCCGCCACGCGGTAGCTGTTGTCGGCCAGGGCAAAGATATCGCCCTCGTCCTCGGGAATGTCGAACTCGTCCTCGATCTCGCCGACGATTTCTTCCAGCACGTCCTCAATCGTCACCAAGCCGGCCACACGGCCGAACTCGTCGATGACCACCGCCAGATGGTTGCGATTGGCGCGGAACTCGCGCAGCAGGTCGTTCAGGCCCTTGCTCTCGGGCACGAAGACGGCGGGCCGCACCAGAGCACGAATGTTCAGGGTGGGAGAACGCTGCAACTTGAGCAAATCCTTGGCCATGAGAATGCCAATGATGTTCTCGCGCTCGCCCTGGTAGACCGGAAAGCGCGAATGCGCCGTGGTGAGAACCTGGTGCAGGATTTCTTCATACGGAGCGTCGATATTGATGAGATCCATGCGTGGCGCGGCCACCATGACTTCTCCGGCGCTCATGTCGGCCATGCGGATCACACGTTCCAGCATGACGCGGGACTCGGTGCCGATGACCTGGTTGTCTTCGGCTTCGGCCAGGGTTTCGATCAGTTCATCGGGAGATTCCGGTGCCGGATGAATGAACTCAGCCACCTTTTGCAGGAAGCTTCGCTTGTCTTCCTTCTCGGGAAGTCGCGCAGGATGGGGGTCAGACACTGTCTTGGAGTGCAGGACGTGCGGTAGTCAAACAAGTCCCCAAGAATAACGGATTGTGTCGACAGACGACGTGCTAGCTCACAAAAGCCATGACTAGCTGTCACCGAGGGCGCTCGGTCAAAGCTATTTTGATAGCTGCTTGCACTTGTCTTTGTTGGGCTGCAGCGTTGCCAGCTTCACAAGCCTACTTACTCGCCTGATTTGTGGCGGCCTTCCTGCACACCCTTGCGCACTTCCTGCACACCAGCCAGAAAAGTCCAGAAATTGACGGCCTGCTTCTTGAGCTGATAGTCCATCTCGCCCAGATGCTCGGTCACGAGGTCGCTGACATGGGTCTCGAAGTCGGCAGGCGGCAGCTCCAGATAGGCTTCGGATTCCGAGCCTTCTCGCTTGACGGTGGCGCCTGCGTTGCGCGCAATCTTGAGCATGGCCGTGTTCTCGGACAGCGCATGGATGAACATCATGCTCACGTTCTTGCTGCGCGCATGCAGCACTGCACGCGCGAACAGACGTGCACCCAGCCCCTTGCCGCGTGCACTCTTGAGCACGGAGACGCCGAACTCCGCGCATTTCTCATGCTCGGGGTGGCCGGCAAAGGCCAGATGCGCCATGGAGATCAATTCCAGGCGGCGGTTGAAGATGCCGAAGATATCATCGCGCTCGAAATCGAGCTGCTCGACATAGCGACGCACCTGTTCGTCGTTGGCCGCATAGCCAAAGCGCAGATAGCGATCCCGCGCATCCAGCTTGAGCAGATGCTTGATGATGCGGTCGCGATGGCGCGGACTCAGCGAACGGATGGGGACCAAGGACGGCGAGCGACGCTCGGCGCCATGGGACTTGCCCATGTCTCGCAGCCAGCCGGAGCCAGCCTGCCAGGGCGATGTCAACCAGTCTTTGGGGAGGTTCATAGCCTGAAATATAGGTAAAAACCCGAATCTTCACAAGCACCATATTGCATTGCAACAATCTTGTAAGGATTTTGCGTTAATTCAACACCTTAGCGTCTATTTCCGGCTAGGCCATGGTCCGTATGAAGGACCTCTGCGAAGGCTTAGAGCGGCACGGCCGTCGTGACCTTGACCCGGTCCATGACAAAGCTGGTTTTGCAGTCCTGCACGCTGGGGTGTTTGAGCAGCGTGTCCATGATGAAACGACTGTAATGCTGCATGTCCGCCACCACCACCCGCAGCAGATAGTCCATCTCGCCAGTGAGGGAGACACACTCCACCACCTCGGGCCAGGTCTGTACGCTGGCGCGGAACACGTCCATGGGATTGCGCTTGCTGGTTTCGGTGTATTTTTCCAGACGCACATTGATATAGGCCGTCAGACCCAGGCCCACGGTCTCGGGCTGCACCAGTGCCACATAGCGGTCGATGACACCGTTTTCCTCCAGCCGCTTGACTCGGCGCAGCACGGCGCTGGGCGACAGGCCGACCTGCTCCCCGATGACGTCATAGGTTTCTCGGCCATTGGCCTGCAATCGGCGCAAAATCGCCTTATCCAGTTTGTCGATGGTGTGCATGGGACTCATGGCGGCAGATTATAAAAACAGCGCAGTTTTTATTAATGGTTAACCCTTGATAACCATTAAAATTGCATGAAATCGAATTCATGCGCAATTTTCATGCATCGGCAGGTTTGCTGCCAAGGCATTTTTGCATGAAGCTTGCCAGTTGCCTGTCCTACAGTGAATCCATCGTCGACACCTGTTCTTCATGTGTTGTGCCCCTTCCCGATGGAGACCTCTGCCATGAACGCCCCACTGACCCAAAGCAACGCCAGCCCATTCCAGACCTGGGACAACCCCATGGGAACGGACGGCTTCGAGTTCGTCGAATATGCCGCCCCCGATCCCGTGGCCATGGGTCAGCTGTTCGAGCGCATGGGCTTTCAGGCCATTGCCAAGCACCGCCGCAAGAACGTGACCCTGTATCGCCAGGGCGAGATCAACTTCATCATCAATGCCGAGCCCGACAGCTTTGCCCAGCGCTTCGCACGCCTGCACGGCCCCAGCGTCTGTGCCATCGCCGTGCGCGTCAATGATGCCAAGTACGCCTATGAGCGCGCCACCTCGCTGGGTGCCTGGGGCTACGCCCAGCAGGCCGCCCCCGGAGAACTGAGCATTCCCGCCATCAAGGGCATTGGCGACTCCCTGATCTATTTCATCGACAAATGGCGCGGCAAGAATGGCGCCAAGGACGGGGACCTGGGCAATATCAGCTTCTTCGACGTGGATTTCGAGCCCCTGCCCGGTGCCGATCTGCACCCCGAGGGCCTGGGCCTGACCTATATCGACCACCTGACCAACAACGTCTACCGCGGCCGCATGGCCGAGCTGGCCGAGTTCTACGAGCGCATCTTCAACTTCCGCGAGATCCGCTACTTCGACATCGAAGGCCAGGCCACAGGCGTCAAGAGCAAGGCCATGACCAGCCCCTGCGGCAAGATCCGCATTCCCATCAACGAGGAAGGCAACGACAAGGCCGGCCAGATCCAGGAATACCTGGACATGTACCACGGCGAAGGCATACAGCACATCGCGCTGGGCTCGACCAATCTCTACGACACCGTGGACGGTCTACAGATGAATGGCATCAAGCTGCTGAACACCAGCGAGACCTATTACGAGCTGCTGCCCAAGCGCATCCCGGACCTGCAGGAACCCATTGCCGAGCTGCTGGCGCGCAATATCCTGGTGGACGGCCAGCCCGGCGAACTGCTGCTGCAGATCTTCAGCGAAAACCAACTGGGCCCCATCTTCTTCGAATTCATCCAGCGAAAGGGCAATAGCGGCTTTGGCGAAGGCAATTTCAAGGCCCTGTTCGAGACCATGGAGCTCGATCAGATGCGCCGCGGCGTGCTCAAGACCTGAGCCACGGCGGAGTCGACCATGCGCCCTCCCGGCCTGCATCTGCTCCGTCCGGCTGCTGGCGGCATGGCCGGCGCGGACACCGGCGCTACGCCTTCCATCAAAAAGATACCAATGGTTACCACTCCGTCAAACGGACCATGTGGCGACCGATTTCCGTCCCTATACTTTCCGTCATGCTGCACTGCCGCATTCACGTCTGACGTGGGCCGTCGCAGCCAGCTTCAACGCCCGGAAGGATCAAGTGCCGCGACCACATCAGCCCCCCGCTACAGCCCCAGAGGACTGCAGAACACCGGGGATGGATGCGCCTGCCGGTACCTCGCACCTTTCCCGCCGTCAGGCCTTGTCGCTGGCGGTGGCATCAGCGACCACTCTGATCGCCAACAGCGCACATGCGGCCAGGGATGCGAGCGCCCTGCCGTCGAATTCCAGCCGCAGCCGCAACGAACTCTCCCTGGTCGTACCCTATACAGCGGGCGGCCCGCTGGACCGTGCGGCGCGCAAGCTGACGCAGGAAACCACGGCCCTGGGCAACATCAATGTGCTCAATGTACCGGGCGAGGGGGGCGCCACGGGCGCGGCCATGGTGGCCAGAGCGGGAGCGCGCGAACCCATGCTGCTGATGGGCGCTGTGGCCACACATGCCATCCTGCCCTGGCTCAACCCCCAGCTGCCCTACGATCCGCTGCGCGACTTTCAGCCGCTGACACTGGTGGCACGCATGCCCCACGTGCTGGTCATGCGCAGCGAGCTGGCCATGCAGTGGCGCATCTATACGCCCGAAGATCTGCTGCGCTTCATGTCCAAGCACCGGCAAGCACTGCGCTATGCGTCGGCGGGCAATGGCAGCATCGGCCATATCGCGGGCCAGTGGTTCCAGTCGCTGACCCAGGTGCCGCTGCAGCATCTGCCGTTCGGCGGGGCCAGACCGGCTCTGTCGGCTCTGCTCGAAGGCACGGCCGATCTGATGTTCGACAATATTGCCTCGGCCCTGCCGCATCTGCGGGCCGGCAGACTCAAGGCCATTGGCGTGACCTGGCGCTCGCCACTGCCGGCTCTGCCGGAGGTCCCCAGCCTGGACGACAGCATCAAGGGCATGAATCTGACCACCTGGTTCGGCCTCTTTGCCACCGCAGGAATTACGGACAGCCAGGCCAGACGCTGGTCGGACGCTTTTGCGCAGACGCTGCAAAGAACCGAGGTACAGCAGTACTTCGATGCCATGGGCGTGGTGCGCGACGACCTGCGCCGGCAGGACTTTGCCCGCTTGGTGCAGGCCGAGCACGCCCGCTACGGACAGCTCGTCAAACGCGCCCAGATACAGATGCACTGAGCCAGCTTCCGGCTCACCACTCCTTTTTCCTGCTGCGCCCGGGCCACGAGCTGCGGCCGCAGCCTTCGCGACCCCTCATCTCAGGGAGTGCCTCATGAACAACATCCAGAGCAGCACCGCCAAGACCGGCAGCACCGGTGCAACGCCCGTCGTCTATGGCCAGTCCGATCGACCGCCACGCGGCGACTACACACGGGCCCATGCCGACTACACCTGCACGCAGGACTATGCCGCCTATACCGAGGCCGAGCATGACACCTACCACCGGCTCTACGAGCGTCAATCCGCGCTGCTGCCGGGCCGCGCCAGCCAGCATTTCATCGATGCCCTGCCCTCGCTGGGCGCCAAGGAGCGCATTCCGCGCTTCGAGGAGGTCAACGAGCGACTGTTCAAGGCCACGGGATGGGAGATCGTGGGCGTTCCAGGCCTGATTCCCGAGGTACCGTTCTTTTCGCTGCTGGCACAGCGCAAATTCCCGGTCACCGACTGGATACGCAAGCCCGAGGAGTTCGAATACATCGTCGAACCCGACATCTTTCACGACCTCTTCGGCCATGTGCCGCTGCTGTTCAACCCCGTCATGGCCGATTTCATCCAGGCCTACGGTCAGGGCGGCCTCAAGGCCGCCGAGCTCGGCGTCTGCGAGATGCTGTCGCGTCTGTACTGGTACACGGTGGAGTTCGGTCTGATCCGCGAGAACGGCGGCGTGCGCGCCTATGGCGCCGGCATTCTCAGCTCCGTGGGCGAGCTGGAGTACAGCGTCAACAGCCCGCAGCCGCATCGTCTGCCGCTGCAGCTCGAGCGCACCATGCGCACGCTCTACAAGATCGACACCTATCAGCAGACCTATTTCGTGATCGACGACATGCCCCATCTGCTGAACCTGGCCGATACCGACTTTGCGCCGCTGTACGAGCAACTGCGCCAGCTGCCCACCATTGGCGCCAAGGAACTGCTGCCCGGCGAACAGCTGATTTAGTCAGCGGATGTATACCGGCACGGGACCTGGCAAGCGCGAGTCCATGCGCCGAATTTTCTGCCGAAAATTCGGCGCCATCCCTTTTCAGCAAAGCGCATGCAGCTCCATTTCTAATAGCAATCGATGCCGAATATCCGGGCTGCAAGCCCTGTTTGGCCCGGCTGCGCCCTGAAACCCTGCCTGCTGCATTGCACCTATAGTGAGCGCCAGAGGCAAACTGCCGCCCACTCACTTCTTCACAATGCATTACCGCTGCAACCAACTGCTGCGCTGGCTTCTAGCGCTCCAACTTTGCATAGGTCTGGCCGTCGCGGCCGAGCTGCCTGCCAACGGCGATATCCAGACCACCTCCATCGCCCAGATTCAACAGGCATCGACCACGCTGGACAAGGTACGCCAGTCGCTGGACGATGCCGACACCTCCGAAACGCTGCAGGCCCTGTCCGAAAAAGCCCTGCAGTCCAAACGCGATGCCGACAACGCCGTCACGGCGCTGGAGCCGCTGCTCAAACAGATCGATGCCCGCATTGCCCAGCTGGGGCCGGTGGCCGAAGGCAGCGAGGAATCGCCGGAGCTGAGTCTGCAACGCAAGGATCTGGCCCAACAGCACAGCGAGCTGGACTCCGCGCTCAAGCGCGGCAAGCTGCTGTCCATGGAGGCCAAGCAGACCACGGACAGCATCGAGAAAATCCGCACCCAGCAGTTCAACGCGCAGATCGCCCGCAAGGTGGCGTCCCCGCTGTCGCCTTCGCTGTGGAAACAGTTTGCCGAGCATCTGCCGACCGATCTGCAACGCATTGCGGCCCTGACACGCCAGGGCCGTACCAGCTTTGACGCCGCCATTGCCGAACATGGCTGGTCGGCCACACTGACCGGCATTGCCCTGGCTCTGTTCGTGATGTTTCCGCTGCGCATCGGCCTGCGCTATGCGGGCCGCAAATTTGCGGCCTCCGACCACGCCCCCAACGGACGGCTGCGCCGCACGGGTCTGGCCGTCTGGATGCTGCTGGTGGGCACGGCACTGCCCGGCCTGGCCAGCCTGGTGTTCATCGAGAGCCTGCGCTCCATAGACGCGATTGCGCCGCGCCTGCAAACCGTGGCCGACGCCTGGATTCAATCCTCATTTGTCGCGGCCTTTTTCCTCTCCGTCAGCGCCAGCCTGCTGGTGCCCAAGCGCCCCACCTGGCGACTGCTCAATATCGACGACATCGCCGCCCCGGCGCTTACACGCTTTGCCTGGGGAGCCGCCGGCCTGACCTGGTTCTCCATGATGCTCAACGCGGTGGACATAGCCGCGCGCACCAGCGCCGTCAGCAGCGTGGCCCTGGATGGACTGATTGCACTGATCTATGCCGTGCTCATCATGTCGGTGCTGATGGTCATCAACAAGCAACGCAAGCGCCAGCAGCAGGCCGAACGCGAAAAAGCCGCCCACCATGGCGACGACTACCGCCCTGCGGCAACCAGCCGCTGGCTGATGCTGGCCTGGCTGGGCGGACATCTGACGGTGCTGGCCGCGCTGATCGCGGCGCTGATCGGCTATCTGAACTTTTCGGTCTTCGCGGCCACACAGATGGTCTGGATCACGGTGGTGGTTCTGGCCACCTCGCTGCTGATGAAGTTTGCCGACGACCTCTTTACCTGGCTGTGCTCAAGCGATAGCCGTATCGGCCAGGGCTTCGCTGCCGGCACGGGGCTCAAGCAATCGCGCCTGGAGCAGGTCGGCGTTCTGCTGTCGGCCTTCACGCGTGTCTGCCTGCTTCTGCTGGGGCTGATGGCGCTGATCGCGCCATTCGGCAACTCCAGCAGCCTGATCGTGCTGGCCGATTCGCTGACCAACGGCCTGCCCGTGGGCGACTCCTTCCTGCGCCCCATGACCATCCTGCGCGGCCTGCTGGTGCTGGTGGCGGGGCTGACGCTGTTTGGCGCCTTGCAGCACTGGCTGGTGGAGACCTTTCTGCCCAAGACCGAGCTGGACATAGGCGCACGCAACTCCATCAGCACCGTGGCCCGCTACACGGGCATTCTGCTGTCCGGCCTGTGGACGCTGGCAGCCCTGGGCATTGGCTTTGAAAAAGTGGCCCTGCTGGCCAGCGCCCTGTCCGTCGGCATCGGCTTTGGTCTGCAGGCCATCACGCAGAACTTTGTCTCGGGCCTGATTCTGCTGGCCGAGCGCCCCGTGAAGCTGGGCGACCGCGTGCGCATCGGCGATCAGATCGGCGATATCCGCCGCATCAGCGTGCGTGCCACCGAGATCCAGACCGATGACAAATCCACCGTCATCGTGCCCAACTCGGAGTTCATCACCAAGTCCGTGCAGAACCTGACCATGGACGGTGCGCTGGGCCGCATCTCGATCGCGTTCTCGGTACCGCTGAACACCGATATCGTCAAGCTGCGCGAGGTGCTGCTGGGCCTGTATGCCGAGCATGAGGCCGTGCTGAGCACCCCCGCTCCGTCCATGTATGTGGACTCAATCAACGGCAGCGTGGTCAACATCACCAGCTTCGGCCATGTCTCCAGCTCGCGCAATGTCTACAGCACGCGCAGCGACCTGCTGTTCGGCCTGCTGCAGCGCTGCGCCGAGCAGAAGATCGCCCTGGTCTCCGCCACCGACATCCACCTGATTCAGGACCCGCAGGCCCGTGCCCCGGCACCGGCTGCAGAGGCGCCTGCCTCGGCAGCCTGATACCGCGCCTGCGGTCGCCCCTGCAGTTGCGCCTGCAACTGCAGGCAGTGCTGCCAGACCCGCGGGTCAAACAGCAGCTGCATATGCGCTGCATCGTCGACCTGATGACACTGCGCATTCGGCAGGACCGCCAGATCGGGAGGAAAGACGATGTTGTCGCTGCTGCTGCACCAGCAGCTGAATGACACATCCTGGGGCGGCTGCCCCAGCCGCTGCAACCAATCGCTGCCCTCGCGCATGTCCACGGCCGGCAGGCGCTGCGCAAACCGCGCCAGCCAGGCGCCGCCATGCGGCGTGGCCACCGTGACCACATGGGCTGCATAACGCGCACGCTGATCGGGATCGAGGCGCTTGAGCCAGGCACGCACCACCAGGCCGCCCATGCTGTGCGCGACCAGAAGCGGCGCGCGATGCGTGCGCTGGACGATCTCCTTCACGCACCTGTCGAGATCGTCCACCATGGCATCGACAGGACTGCCATGCGCGGGCTCCAGCGTCATGGCCATGCAGGGAATTCCGCGTGCCTTGAGCCCGCGCAGCCAGACGGCCCACACCCCACGGTTGCAGAAATAGCCGTGCACCAGCACCACGCCCACCCGCCCTTGCTCCTGCCTGCCCTCGCGATCCTCGGGCGCTCCATCGGGTTCGGCATGTTCGCCAAAGGGAATCTGCCAGCCAAACAAGCGCCAGGCCCAGCGCCACTCCGACAGCCAGGCCCGCAGCGCGACCATGGCAGGCGGCAGCGGCACGCCCCGGCTGCGCAGCACCGCCCGCATCATCAGCATCTGCGTGCCCAGTTGCAGCCCGGCTCCGCCCGCAACCAGCATCGCGCCCAGCAAGGCCACGGCAGCTGAGCGCGGCCCCCAATAACTGCACCAGAGCAGCAGTGCCAGCCAGCTGCCCATCACCACACAGCGCCAGAACCAGGTATTCACAGCGGCACCTCCTCATGCGCAGCGTAGCAAGCATGCCGATCAACGCCTAGGACAAGCCCCCGTAGACCCTGGCAGACCGCATCCGCAGAATCAGCCGCAGCGCAGGTTTTGCATGCTGGCCCCTTTGTTCAACCCGCCGCCCGCGTCCCAGGACGACGAGCGGCTTCTGCAAGGTAACTCTTCTATGGACGCTGCCGCTCCCTGGTTCAAGAACTATCCACCCAATGTGCCTCACGACGTGCAGCCCGAGCAGTACCGCTCGCTGGTGCACCTGCTCGAAGAAGCCTTCGCCCAGCATGCAGAGCGTCCGTTTTCGGTCTGCATGGACCGCTGGATGAGCTACGCCGAGCTGGACAGGTTCTCCGCACAGATGGGGGCCTGGCTGCAGAGCCTGGGCCTGGAGCCAGGGGCGCGCGTGGCCATCATGCTGCCCAACGTGCCGCAATTCGCCGTCAGCATGGCCGGCGTGCTGCGTGCGGGCTTTACCTGCGTCAACGTCAACCCGCTCTACACCGCGCGCGAGCTCGAGCATCAGCTCAAGGACTCGGGCGCCACGGCCATCATCATTCTGGAGAATTTTGCCCGCACCCTGGCCCAGGTGCTGGAGCGCAGCCATATCCGCCATATCTGCCTGACCAGCATGGGCGATCTGCTCGGCGGTCTGTATGGCAGCTGGATCACTTTTGCCGTGCGCCATCTGGCCAAGATGGTGCCGGCCTTCGATCTGCCCCTTGGCGCGGCTCATGGCAGCACCGGCCCGCAGCGCCAGGTCACCCTGTTCAACAAGGCCCTGGCCGAGGGCGCCGGGCGCAAGCTCGTTGCCAGCACGGCCACGCTGGACTCGGTGGCCTTTTTGCAATACACCGGCGGCACCACGGGGCTGTCCAAGGGCGCGGTGCTGACCCATCGCAACATCGTTGCCGCCACGCTGCAGGCTCATACCTGGTTCACCCCTGCGCTGGAAGGCCGGGTCAAGGCCAACGAAACCCATATCGTCGCGGCCTTGCCGCTCTATCACATCTTCGCGCTCACCGTGAGCCTGTTCGCCATGCGACTGGGAGGCAGCCTGAGCCTGATCCCCAATCCACGCGATATCCCGAAATTCGTCAAGGTGCTCAAGAAGCGCCCCTTCCATGTGCTGCCGGCCGTGAACACCTTGTTCAACGCGCTGCTCCACAACCCCGAGTTCCGCCAGCTCGATTTCTCCCAGCTGTTCATCTCCCAGGCCGGCGGCATGGCCGCCTCCGAAGGCACGGCACGTCAGTGGCAGCAGACCACGGGCTGCGCCATGATCGAAGGCTGGGGCATGAGCGAGACCTGCGCCATCGGCACGAACAATCCGGTGACCAACAAGGAGTTCACCGGCACCATCGGCCTGCCGCTGCCCAGCATCTCGGTCGCCATCAAGGACGATGAAGGCCGCAACCTGCCCAACGGCCAGGCCGGCGAGCTGTGCATCAAGGGCCCCAACGTCATGCAGGGCTACTACAACCAGCCGGCAGAAACCGCCAAGGCCTTCACGGCCGACGGCTATATGCGCACCGGCGATATCGGCGTTCTGGACGACGAGGGCTACACCCGCATCATCGACCGCAAAAAGGACATGATGGTGGTCAGCGGCTTCAACGTCTATCCGAACGAGCTGGAAAACGTCATCTCCATGTGCCCCGGAGCGCTCGAATGCGCCGCCGTGGGCGTCAAGGACGATCAGCAGGGCGAATCCATCAAGGTCTATGTGGTGCGCAGCGACCCCTCGCTGACCGAAGACCGTGTCATGCGCTACTGCCAGGAGCAGCTGACGGGCTACAAGCGACCACGCCATATCGAATTCCGCGACGAACTGCCCAAGACCAATGTGGGCAAGATCCTGCGGCGCGAACTGCGCTCGAACTGACTTTTTCAGAAAATTTACGAGTTTTCCCGAAGGCCACCAAAGTTGCTGCTAGAATTGCGGTCTTCGGGTGATTAGCTCAGCGGTAGAGCACTGCCTTCACACGGCAGGGGTCACATGTTCGATCCATGTATCACCCACCAGTTATTGCGTGATTAGCTCAGCGGTAGAGCACTGCCTTCACACGGCAGGGGTCACATGTTCGATCCATGTATCACGCACCAGACAAAGCCTCTTGAGACATCGTCCCAAGAGGCTTTTTCTCTGGCCGCTCCCATTGCGCGACCCTTGCATAATGGATCTTCCGCAGCAGGCACCGCCTGACAACAAGAAGACCACTATGAAAGAGACACCCTCCCTGGCCTGGAGCGACGCGATGCTGATGGGTCACGGCGCCATGGACGAGATTCACGAGGAATTCGTGCAGCTGGCAGGCCGGCTCGAATGCGCCGGCGACGAGCAGTTGCCCGGCCTGCTGCAAGCCATGGAAAGCCATCTACAGCAACACTTTGCCGAAGAAGACCAGTGGATGCTGAGCACCGGCTTCCCGCCTCGCGACTGCCATATCGACGAACATGCGGCCGTGCTCAAGTCCGTGGCAGAAGTCCGCATCAAGCTCGCCGCAGGCAATGTCGCGCTCTGCCGCGATCTGACCCGGGCCCTGGTGGACTGGTTCCCGGGCCATGCCACGCATCTTGATTCGGCCCTTGCGCACTGGCTGTCCAAGCAGCGCTTTGGCGGCAAGCCCGTGGTGATTCGCCGCAACATCCTGTCTTCGGCCGAGTCACACTGAGCAGCACTGAGCTGCTCGCCCGCGCGACAGCTGCGCGATGAGCGGTCTGCTAGGCTTGTGCAAAACACCAAGCACCGTACAGGAGACCAGTCCGATGAATGCATCCCCGGCAATGCATGTCCCACTGCCGCCCGGCATGGCCGTGCTGGAGCGCGGCTGGCTGTCGGCCAACAACATCGTCTTTGCCGCGCAGGCCGGTGATGCCGAAGGTGCCGCCGTCATCGACACCGGCTATGTCGCGCATAGCGCGCAAACCCTGGCGCTGATCGAAAGCACGCTGGCCGGTCAGCCGCTGGCGCGCATTCTCAACACCCATCTGCACAGCGACCATTGCGGCGGCAATGCCGCGCTGCAGCAAGCTTATCCACAGGTGCAGACCTTTATCGCACCGGGCCAGGCCGAGCAGGTGCGCAACTGGGACGAAACCGCCCTCAGCTATGCCCCCACGGGCCAGGAATGCCCGCGCTTTGCCATCACGGGCCTGCTGCAGCCCGGCAGCACGGTGCGCCTTTCGGGGCGCGACTGGCAGATCCATGCAGCCCCCGGCCATGATCCACATTCGGTGATTCTGTTCGAGCCCGACAGCCGCATCCTGATCTCTGCCGATGCGCTGTGGGAGAACGGCTTTGGCGTGGTGTTCCCCGAAATCGAAGGCATTGCCGCCTTTGACGAGGTCGCCGCGACCCTGGACGTGATCGAGCGCCTGGAGCCCCGCCTTGTCGTGCCCGGACACGGTGGCCTGTTTGGCGATGTGCAGGCGGCTCTGGGTATTGCCCGCAAGCGGCTGGCCGGCTTTGTCCAGGCGCCGGAACGCCATGCCAGCTATGCCGCCAAGGTGCTGCTCAAATACAAGCTGCTGGAGTGGCAAAGCATCAGGGTACAGGAGCTGCAGAGCTGGGTTCATGCCACGCCCTATTTCGGCACTCTGCACCAGAGCTACTTTGGCGCGCAAACGGCACAGCAATGGCTGGACAGCCTGATCGAGAGCCTGGTGGCCAGCGGCGCAGCCGAGCTGCGGCGCGATGCGGCCGGTGTGCCCATCCTGCTCAATCAGTGAGGAACGCTCAGTGCTGCACGGTGGCGGCAACCAGCCGCATGACCAGCGGACGCACCAGCACCACGCAAGCAAAGGCCGAAGGCATGGCCAGCGCATAGGCCTTGAGCACTCGCCATCCATAGCCTGCCCCCAGGCCGCCGCTGGCAGCCACGATGATGCAGCACATGAAGAACGCCATGATCAGCGCCATGTAGAAGGCAAACACCAGGGGTGTGTAGCGCTTGTGCAGCTTGCGGCGCGGTATTGCAGTCAGTCGTGAAGGCGGACTTGCCTCTTCAGTCATTCGCGCTCAGTTCCTCGTGGTGGGCGGCCTCGCCCTGCTTCCAGTAGGAAGCAATCCGCATGCGCTTGGGATTGGCACCGGGCTTGGCCAGAATGCGCTTGCGCAGATCGGCCATGGCACGATTCTCTCCTGCCGCCCAGACAAAGCCCTCGCCTTCTGGCAGCTCCAGCGCATCGACGGCAGCGGCCAGGGACTCCACCCATTGCAGATCCAGCTGCGCAGCACTGCTCCAGCGGCGCTGGTCGGCCGGGTTGCCGATCTGCACCCGCACGATGGCGCGGCTGCCGACCGGCAGTTCCGCCAGGCGGCGCTCCATCGCGGGCATGGCGCTTTCATCGCCCAGCAGCACATGCCAGTCCAGGTCGGCGGGCACGACCAGGCTGCCGCGCGGGCCGGCCAGGCCCAGCCACTGGCCGATGGGGGCTGTGCGCGCCCATTCCACGGCGGGGCCCGAGCCATGCTCGGCGAACTCCAGCTGCAGTGTGTTGCGGGCGGCGTCGTAGTTCAGCGGCGTGTAGTCGCGCATGGTGGGGCGCTCTCCGTCGATATGCGGGCGACCGTCGACCATCTGCGGCAGATTGGGCCTGTCCATCCCGGCCTGAGGCAGGATGAGCTTGGTATGGTCGTCAAAGCCCGCGCTGACAAAGCCTGCCAGTTCGGGGCCGCCCACGGTCAGGCGGATAAAGCCGGGGCTGAGCTGCTCGCGCGCCAGCAACTGCACATGGCGGGAGCGGAATTCGTGGCGTACACGCTGCATGATGGACACTGTCTCGGTGTTGGACATGATTTTCATTAAGTTGATAAAGTCCACGAAATATCCATTAATAAGTTGACTAAGTCAACAAACAACCTTTCCCACCATGAGTTCATCCATCGCCGCCGATGTGTTCGAGGTGCTGCACGATCTGCTGCACCTGTTTCGCGCACGCCTGCTCCAGTCGCTTGAAGCGGTGCAACCGGGGCTGACTTTCAACGAATTCCGCATCCTCATGCACACCGGTCGCCACCCCGGCATCACGCAAAAGGAACTGGTCGAGCACAGCCACACCGACAAGGCCCAGATGGCGCGCACCCTGGCCCAGTTGCAGGACAAGGGCTGGCTGGAGCGCTCGGCCAGCGAAGCCGACAAGCGCGTGCGCTGCCTGCAACTCAGCGCCCGGGGACAGCAGCTGTTCGATCAGCTCAGACACCGGCGCGAGCAGATAGCCACCGAGCTGCTCAGCGCCACACCCGCAGCCCAGCAGGCCTTGCTGCATGAACTGCTGCGGCAGGCACTGGACGGCGCCCAGGCTACGCGACCGTAAGCACTCTCTAAAAAAGAAGCAGCCAGCGCATGCTGCTCAATGACTTCAATGGCCTAGCAACCTGAAGTGCAGATGGGAAAGGCGGCAGCTGCTCTCATATCCAAAGTGAAGCGAGTGCCCGCCTATCCCGAACATGTTGCTGTGCAACAACGCCAGAGATGATTCTCTGTAAATTTTCGCAAAGTTTTATTAAGAATCATTATCATCTGATGCATTCGTACCCGAGTACGCTTTAGCTAGCCAGGACTTCGCCCGGACGCCACCCTCGTCTGCGGTCGCATCACAAGTGCAGACAGCCCGTACCAGCCAGCCAACTGTCTTCACTACCAGTCCTTTCAACATGGCTCAATCCAACATCTATATCCAAAGCCGCAAGCATTCTGCGGGTCGCATGCCCTCCTGCGCCGGTCTGGTCGCCTGCGCCACCGTGCTGGCCGGTGCCACGCTGGCACTGTCGGCGCAGGCCCAGTCCGCCGAAACCACGCTCAAGGAGGTCAAGGTGGAAGGCAAGGCCGACACCGGCTACACGCCCGGCCAGCTGTCTTCGCCCAAGTTCACCCAGCCGCTGGTCAACACCACGCAGACCGTCAACGTCATCAAGGTGCAGCTGCTGCAGGAGCAGGGCGCGACCACGCTGACAGAGGCGCTGCGCAATGTGCCCGGCGCCGGCACCTTCTACGCAGGCGAGAACGGCAACACCAGCACGGGCGACGCCGTCTATATGCGTGGCTTCGACAGCTCCAGCAGCATCTATGTGGACGGCGTGCGCGACATCGGCTCGATCTCGCGCGACATGTTCAACATCGATCAGGTCGAAGTCACCAAGGGCCCGGCCGGCACCGACTACGGCCGCAGCGCCCCCACCGGCGCTATCAACCTGGTGAGCAAGCAGGCCAATCTGAACAACAGCTTCGGCGGCTCGCTGGGCCTGGGTTCGGCAAGCTACAAGCGCGCCAGCATCGACCTGAATCGCGTCGTCAATGCCGAGACCGGCACGGCCGTGCGCCTGAACGCCATGGCGCAGGACGCCAATGTGGCGGGCCGCAACGGCATCGAGAACAACCGCTGGGGCATTGCGCCCTCGATTGCCTTCGGCCTGAACTCGCCCACCCGCGTGTTCGTGAACCTGCTGCACATCAAGCAGAGCAATGTGCCCGACGGCGGCGTCGCCACCATCGGCCTGCCCGGCTACACCTCGCCCGACGCTGCAGGCTATGCAGGCCGCCGCGCCTTTCTGGATTCGGCAGCACGCGTCAATAGCAAGAACTTCTACGGCACGGCCTCCGATCACGACGATGTGACGGCCACCATGGCCACGCTGAAGGTGGAGCATGACTTCACATCCACCACCAAGCTGCGCAACACCACGCGCTGGGGCGAGACCAAGCAGGACTATCTGCTCTCGGCCATCATGGGCCAGGGATATTCTACGAATGGCGTGCTTGGCAGCAATGGGCTGCAGACTCCCAACCCCGCCGATCCATCCACATGGTCGATGGCGCGCCTCATCAACACCAAGGATCAGGTCAACCGCATCCTGACCAACCAGACCAATCTGAGCACCAGCCTTGCCACCGGCAGCGTGCAGCATGATCTGAGCCTGGGCCTGGAGCTGACGCGCGAGGAACAGACCAATTACGGCTTGGTGACCTCTGGCTCAGTGCCTACCCGGGTCAGCGTATACAACCCTGACTCCAGCGTCACTTTGCCTGCCTATGTACGCAACGGTGCCGACAGCAAGGGCAAGACCGACACCGTGGCGCTGTATGCCTTCGACACGCTGAAGTTCAACGACCAGTGGCAGGCCAATCTGGGCCTGCGTCTGGACCGCTACAAGACCTCGTACAACGCCATGGCGGTCTGCACGGCCACCTCGACCACCCAGCCCTGCGGCAGCAACCCCGTGGGCACCGTGGTGCCCACCACGTCGGACGGTCTGAGCAAATCCGGCACCCTGCTGAGCTGGAAGGCCGGCCTGCTCTACAAGCCCGCCCCCAATGGCAGCGTCTATCTGAACTACGCGCTCTCGCAGCAGCCACCCGGCGGCAGCAACTTTGCGCTGTCGGCCGCGCTGAACAATGCCGCCAACCCGAATATGGACCCGCAAAAGGCCAAGACGCTGGAGCTGGGCAGCAAATGGGAGCTGGCGGAAAAGAATCTGATGCTCAGCGGCGCGCTGTTCCGTACCGAGGTGACCAATGAGATCGTCACCAACTCCGACGGCACCGTGGGCCAGACTGGCAAGAAAATCGTGCAGGGCCTGGAACTGGGCGTGATCGGCCAGATCAACAAGGCCTGGGGCGTGAGCGCGGGCTACACCGTGCAGAACACCAAGGTCGACACCGGCGCCCTGGTGGCAGCCGACGCCAGCAACGGCCTGACCTATACGCCCAAGAATGCCTTCAGCCTGTGGAGCACCTACCAGTTGCCCTTCGGCCTGACGGTCGGCGGCGGCGCGCGCTATGCCGGCGGCCTCAAGCGCGGCACCGACGGCGCCGTGGGCACGCCCAACCACACCGACGCCTACTGGGTGTTCGATGCCATGGCCAGCTACCGCGTGAACAAGAATCTGGACATCCAGCTCAATGTCTTCAATCTGTTCGACAAGGACTATGTGGCAGCCATCAACAAGAGCGGCTACCGCTACTTCCCCGGCATTGCACGCTCGGCCCGTCTGACGGCAAACTTCAAGTTCTGATTGGAAGTTCTCACCCTGAGGCGCTGGCGCGCCTTCCCTCTCTCTGGCGCTGAGCGCCGGAGGGGGACGACAGCCTGGCCGCGCGGCGGCGCTTGCTCGCTGTCTCTTGCCTGGATCGCGCCGTCTTCAGCGACAGCGATCCACTTTCCGACTTGCAGCCTCGCCCAAGCGGGGCTTCTCCATTTCAAAGAATTCTCACCATGATGCTGCATATCCCCCAGGTCCTGAGCCGCGAGCAGGTCGCCAGCATGCGTGCCGCCATCGATGCCGCCGACTGGGTCGACGGCCGCGCCACCGTGGGCAGCCAGGGCGCCCAGGTCAAGCGCAACCGGCAACTGCCCGAGCACTCGCCCGTGGCCCGGGAGCAGGGCCGCATCATCTTGCAGGCGCTGGCAGCCAGCCCGCTGTTCTTCAGCGCCGCCCTGCCCGCGCGCACCATGCCGCCGCTGTTCAACCGCTACAGCGACAGCGAGACCTACGGCCTGCATGTGGACGGCGCGGCACGCCGCGTCGCGGGCTCCGAGCAGTGGCTGCGCACCGATGTGTCCTGCACCCTGTTTCTCTGCGAGCCCGAGGACTACGAGGGCGGCGAGCTGGTCGTGGTCGACACCTACGGCACGCACGAGGTCAAGCTGCCTGCGGGCGACCTCATCCTCTACCCCTCCACCAGCCTGCACCGGGTCGAGCCTGTGACACGCGGTGAGCGGGTCTGCTCCTTCTTCTGGGCCCAGAGCATGGTGCGCGACGATGCGCGCCGGGCCCTGCTGTTCGAGATGGACCAGGCCATCACCAGCCTGCGTGGGAAATTCGGCGAAACCGAGGAGAGCGTCAGCCTGACCGGCCACTATCACAACCTGCTGCGCATGTGGGCCGAGACCTGAGAACAGGTTCTGAAACCGGCTGAACAGCTCAGGGCCTGTGCTTTTCGGCACAGCCGACCAGGTGGTTGTGCATGCTGGTCATGCACTGGTACATATCGCGCGAGCGGCCCGTGGCGGCCTTGCAGTCGCTGACCGTGGCCTGGGAGCGCAACTTCACGAAGTTGCCCGCCGAGCTGTCGTACTGGGCCTGGGTGATATAGCCGCCCCTGAGGTTTTTCTGGCCGTTTTCCAGCATGGTCTCGATCTGGCTGCGGATATTGTCCACCGCCAGCGCGCAGTTCAGCGCCACCTCCTTGCCATCGACCTTTCTCAGGCCCTGGGCCAGACCGTCGGCCATTTCCTGCGCGCCCTTGGGCAGCTTCCTGGTGCCGTCGGGATTGCGTGCCTCGGCTCCTTCGCCAAAGCGCCCCGCGCCCGCGCCCGAGCTGCCGTTGGGCGAGACCTTGACCTGCGACGCATCCGCCTGCTGCGGCGGCAGTTGCGAGCCGTAATGCGTCTGCCCCTGCGCATCCACCCATTTGTAGACGGGCTGTGCCATCAGGGCACCGACCCAGACCAGTCCCAGCGTGGCGATGAGCACGCGGCCTCTTGCTGCTGACATTGCGACTTTCTCCCTCACTCGATATGGGTCTGCCATGCGCAGAACCCGCATTTGTAAAGAAGTGTATCCAAACATCAGAAATATGAAAACAGGAGCTACCAACGCTTTTTCATCATTGATTTCAGACCTAAAACAGCTTGAAACCGATGATTGATAAGCGCTGACAGCTCCTGATTCAGAAGCTCATACCGCTTGTGAAGCGCTCAGCCTCAGAACTTCATGTTCGCCGTGATCCAGAAGGTGCGGCCGGCCTGGGTCACGCCCGACACCGAGGAGCCGCCCTGGAAATAGCTGTTCACCCAGGTCGGCGTGCCGTTGACGCTGACCTGCTGGTACTTGCGGAAGTCCTTGTCGAACAGATTGAAGATGCTGGCGTTCAGGCTCAGGCTCTTGTTGACCTGATAGCTGCCGCCCAGATGGAACAGCGCATAGCCCTTGATATCGCCCACGGCATCGAACACGGCCTTGTTGGCATTGCTCAGATTGTCGTAGGAGCCGCTGAAGCGCGGGCTCTTGCTGCGGTACTCGCCGCGTGCCCACAGACGCCACTGGCTGCTCGGGGTCCAGTCCAGCTGGGCGCTGGCAATATGCTTGGCGGTGTTGGCCAGCTGACCGTTCTTGCGGCCTCCTTCGATCACCTCGCTGTTGGTCCAGGTGTAGCCGGCCTTGACGGCCCAGTCCTTGGCCAGCTGGGCGCGGCTGCTCAGCTCCAGACCCCAGGTCTTGGCCTTGTCCACATTGATGGCGTAATCGGCCGTGGGGTTGTAGGCGCAGCTGGAGATGGCTGCCGTGGCGCAGGAGCCGCCCGAGGCAATCTTGTCCTTGACATCGTTATGGAAGAAGGTGGCCGCGCTGGTCCAGCCCGCCTTGTTGTCGAACAGGGCCGACAGTTCCACATTGGTGCTGGTCTCGGGCTTGAGATTGGGGTTGCCGATATTGATGGTCGTGCCCTGGCCGCTGACGCCACTGACACCGTCGATCAGCTGGTTCAGGCGCGGCGCCTTGAAGCCCTGGCTCACGCCGCCCTTGAAGGTCCAGTTCGCTGTCGCATCCCAGACCAGATAGGCGCGCGGGCTGAACTGGCCGCCAAAGGCGTCATGGTGGTCATAGCGACCGCCCAGCGTGGCGGTCAGGCCCTGGCGCAGACGCCATTCGTCTTCCACGAACAGCGACCACATGGTCTGCTTGTGGCTTTGCGGCAGCAGGCCGTCCTTGAGCTTGGCATCCCAGAACTGGCCGCCCACGGTCAGCATATGGGCATCACCCACGGGCGCCACCAGCTTGCTGTCCAGCACCAGATTGGTGGTCTTGAGTTCGCGGTCTGCGCCACGGCGCGGGTCGTTGGTCGGCACTGCCGCGCCGGGAATGGTGCGACCGATGGTCTCGGTTTCGGTATGCATCAGGCTGCTTTCCAGCGTGCCGAAGCCCAGACGGCCGGTATGGCCGATGGTGACCTGATCGCGGTTGAAGCGCAGCGCATCCTTGTAACCGGGCGGATTGCGTGGCGCTTCCGCATCGCGATTGCCCAGACGGCCATCTTCGTTGTTGTACCAGGTGCGGCCCTGGTCCACATCCAGCCAGATATCGTGATAGCGGTTGGGCGTCAGCGTCAGCTTGGCACCCAGGCTGTGCTGACGGCTTTGCGCTGGCGCGGGGTTGCGTGCACCGGCGGGCTGGGCCGCGCCGGGTGCCAGCACCCAGTCGGAAGCGTCGCGGCTATAGGTGCTTCCGCGCACGGCCAGACCCAGCAGATCCTGCTTGATGGGACCGTTGACATAGAAGTTGCCGCGATACTGGTTGCCCCATTCGCTGTCCTGCGGCAGGCCCATGCCCACGCTGACCTCGCCGCCCCATTCCTTGCTGACCTTGCGCGTGATGATGTTGATCACGCCGCCCATGGCGTCCGAACCGTAGAGCGTGGACATGGGGCCGCGAATGACCTCGATGCGTTCGATGGCCGAGATCGGCGGCATGAAGCTGGTCAGTGCCGCGCCGAAGCCGTTGGGCGTGACGTCGCCGGCCACGTTCTGGCGGCGCCCGTCGATCAGGATCAGCGTGTAGTCGCTGGGCATGCCGCGGATGCTGATGTCGAGGCCGCCGGTCTTGCCGGTGCCACCCATCACATCAATGCCTTCCACGCCCTGCAGGGCTTCGGCCAGATCGCGGAAGTTCTTGGTCTCCAGCTCCTGGCGCGTCACGACGGAGATGGAGGCCGGGGCATTCTTCAGCTCCTGCTCGAAGCCGGAGGCCGAGACCACCACCTCCTCCATGGTGGACTCCCTGGCTTGCGCAAAAGCGGCAGTGCTGGCGCAGGTGGCGGCAGCGGCCAGGGCCAGTAAACGGGGTTGCCAGCCAATGCGGCAGGCGCGGCTGATAGCGGCGTTGGACATGATGACTCCTCGGCCTGCCCTGGGGGCAGGTCGTTCACAAACAGGGGTAGAAAGCGGTGGCCCGTGGGGCCTTCTTGGCAGCTGGCAGGCAGCTTGAGGGAGACAAAGCCGAGGTTGTATGTGACGTTATGGGCTCTGACGGTTGCAATTATGTATTTTTTGTAAACGCAAACCAGTCTCATTCGCCATCTGTTTGTAGGTTATTCACCTACATCAAACTTTGCGTGGTATTGCGCGCGCACCGGCAAGCCCGAGAAGATATGAGCAGTTTCGCGCGAGCCGGAACACCATGAAAAAAGCGCCCTGACCCTTTCGGGCAGAGCGCTGCAGGCGGTGGATCGGCGAGCCGTCCGTTCGCACTGCCGATGCTTACGGCAGATCCTTCATGGTTTCGGGATCATTGGCCGGGCGCGGGCCTATGGTGCCCAGACGGCTTTTGAGCGACTGCGGCTGGCCGGTGATCAGCGCCGCATAGCTGGTGGTGTTGGAGAGCACCTTCTTCACATAGTCGCGGGTCTCGCTGAAGGGCACGTTTTCTGCCCAGATAGCAGCGTCCAGCGTAGGCCCGTTGCGCCAGTTGCGCGGGCGGCCCGGACCGGCGTTGTAGCCTGCGGCCGCCAGCGCCATCGAGCCCTCGAAGTCGTCAAGCGCCAGCTTGAGGTAGGAGGTGCCGATGGTGATATTGGTGTCGCGGTCGTTGATCATGTCGGGCGTGAAGCCCGTCATGCCGATCTTCCTGGCCGTCCAGCGCGCCGTGGCCGGCATCACCTGCATCAGCCCCGAGGCGCCTACGCCCGAGCGCGCATCCATGATGAAACGGCTCTCCTGGCGGATCAGGCCGTAGACATAGGCCGGGTCCAGCCCGATATTGCGCGACTTGGCCAGCACCGTGTCGTGATAGGGCATGGGAAAGCGCTGCTTCCAGTCGGCAAAGGTCTTGGTGCGCTCGCTGGTGTTGATGCAGCGATCCCAGACCTGGCGCTCGCAGGCCAGATCGGCGGCCGCATACAGCTCGCGGTCTTCCATGCCGCCGGGCTGGTGCAGATTGGTGGAGTAGTTCCACTCGCGCACGCCCTCGCTGCGCAGTCCCATGCCGATGGCATACAGGCCGCGATTGAGACCGGGGTTGCTGCGCACAGCCGCCTTTTCCTGCGCCGTCAACGGTGCCGGTGCAGGCGGCACCGTGATGCGCTGGCCGATCTCCTCCAGCGCCAGCTGCTCGTAGAAGCTGCCGTTGCCGGCCGTGTCTTCGAGCAACTGCCGTGCTTCGGCCTTTTCCTCGGCATTGGGGCGACCTGCAAGCATGGCCCTGGCCTTCCAGTAGGCCCAGGTCGGGTCGGTGCGCTCCGGGCCCATGGCGTCGATGGCGCGGCGAACGGCCTTCCAGTCGCCGGCGCGCAGCGCGGCACGGGCCTTCCAGCCCAGCAGGTCATCGCTCAGGTCTTCGTTGCGGCGCACCTTGCCGAAATAGCCGTTGGCATCGGGCGAGAGCTTGAAGGCGGCCTGCTTGCCGACCACGGCCCAGGCCCAGTTGCGCTCCTCTCCATTGAGCTGGGCGCCCCAGCCGCCGTCGATCTGGGTGGCGGCCGCATCGGGGTCGCTGGCCGCCATGCGGATCAGCGCCAGCAGGGCCAGCTCCTTGCGCTCGCGGCCGCGCGCCTTGCTCTGGCCTGACAGGTATTTGGCGGGCGAGGCAAACACCTGCGCCACCTGGTCGGCCGCTTCGGGGGCGACGATGGCCACCGCATCACGGGCCGCCTTCTGGCGATTGGCTTCGGTGGCCACACGGGCACGGCGCCAGACATCGGCGTCGGTGATCAGCTTGCTCGCATACAGCTGGCCGGCGGCCGTGGTGCAGCCGTCATCGGCATCTTTTTGCGCCATCCATAGATCGCGTACCTGCTGGCCCACATTGGGTGCCCCCCGGCCTTGCAGGGCGTCGGCCAGCAGGGCGTAGCAGGTGACGGACTTGTCGTCGCGCATGCGGAACCTGGGATAGACCTGGCTGAAGGTGCTCCAGTCGCGCTGCTTGCCCAGCAGCAGCAGCCAGTCGTTGCGCAAGCGGTCTTCCTGGTAGGTGCCGGCGTAACGGTTCAGAAAGCCCTGGATTTCATCGGGCGATGCGGTCTCCAGACGGTTCTTGAGTTCCCAGTAAGCGGCCCAAGGTTCGAGGGGGTGACCGGCAGCCTGGGGCAGGAGCTGGGTCAGCGCCGCCTGATTGCGGCTGCGGAATGCTTTTTGCATGTCCAGCAACACGGCGTCGCCCGGGTTCTGTGCCTGCGCAAAAGGAGCAGCTACAGTCAACAGGGAAGCCGCACAAAGCGGTGTCAAAATCTTCAGCCAGTGCATGGAGGAAATTATCCGATGGACAAAGCAGCGTTACGCCGCAAGTTGATTGAACTGCGCCTCAACCTTCCAGATCGCCTGCAACGCGCCGATGCGCTGCAGCAGGTGATGCGCTTTTGGCTGATGGAACGGCCCGATACCGTGATTGGCGCCTACTGGCCCATCAAGGGTGAATTCGATCCGCTGCCAGCCCTGCATCGCTGGAAGGAAGATGGCGAGCTACAGGGTACTCCACAACGGCGCAGAATCGGGCTGCCGGTGATCGACAAACAGCGCAAGACGCTGAGTTTTCACGCCTGGTACCCCGGTTGCCCCATGGAGGAGGACGCCTATGGCATTCCCAAGCCCAAGGATACCGAACTGCTGGTGCCCACGCTGCTGTTTGTCCCCTGCGTAGGTTATGCGGCCGGCGGCTACCGTCTCGGCTATGGCGGCGGTTTCTATGACCGCACGCTGGCCGAGCTGAGCCCGCGCCCCTTCACCGTGGGCCTGGGCTACACCAATGGCTATGTCGATGACTTCCAGCCCGAGACGCATGATCTGCCGCTGGACGCCATCCTCAACGACAACGGTGTGGTCTGGCCCGTCTGAACCCCTATTTCGCTTTGCCATGAGTCGTCCCCGCAAGAACATTCCCCAGCGCAGCTATCGCCCGCGCCCCCCGCTGACCGTGATGCGGTCGCCGCTGACCGAGCTCGAGCTGCAGCGGCTGCAAACCCATATGCGTCGCCATGGCCCGCTCAGCCTGACAGCGCGCCAGCACGATGCCATCTGGGACTTTCTGTTCGAGCGCCCGGAAAGCCAGGCCTGGCTCAGCCAGATGACGGCGCAGATTCAGGCCGGCCAGATCGCCACGCGCCCCAGCGCCTGAGTCGGGTCCATAGCGTAGACGCTCATCATTGAGGAGCATCTACCGCATTTAATAAAAGGACTTCAGAGTCTTTTAGACCTGAAGTCCTTTTATATCAAGCGCAAGAAGCTATCAGTTTCAAGCCGACTGGCTGGCGCGCCAGTTGTGCCAGCCCGATGCACGCAGCTCGCAGGCCGGGCAGCTGCCGCAGCCATAGCCCCAGTCGTGCAGCACATCGCGCGTGCCCTGGTAGCAGGTGTGGGTCTCGGTGCGAATCAGCTCCACCAGATCGCTGCCGCCCAGATCATGGGCCAGCTGCCAGGTCTGGGCCTTGTCCAGCCACATCAGCGGCGTATCGATGCGCAGCCGGCGCTCCAGGCCCAGGTTCAGCGCCAGCTGCTGGGCCTTCATGGTGTCGTCGCGGCAATCGGGATATCCGGAGTAATCGGTCTCGCAGACACCGGTGACGATCACCGTCAGCCCGCGGCGATAGGCCAGCGCGCCGGCCAGCGTCAGGAACAGCAGATTGCGGCCCGGCACAAAGGTGTTGGGCAGGCCATCGGCCTGCATGGCAAAAGCCACGTCCTCGGTCAGGGAGGAGCCGCCGATCTGCTTGAGCACGTCGAGCGACAGCACATGGTCCTCGCCCAGACGCGGCGCCCACTGGGGAAAGCGCTGAGCCAGCTGCTCGCGCACGCCGGCGCGCACCTGCATCTCCACGCTGTGGCGCTGGCCGTAGTCAAAGCCCAGCGTTTCCACGCGCTCGAACATGGCCAGGGCCTGGGCCAGGCAGGTGGTCGAGTCCTGACCGCCCGAGAACAGCACCAGCGCGCCCTTGTGGTGACCAGCCCCTGCCACAGGCGCGGCCAGGTTTGCAGAAGAAGTGGAAGTATTTGCCATAGTGGTGCAATTACATCATCTGCCGCGCCGCCCAGACATGACTGTGGAATCAAAACGCACAGACCGCCGGGCCCAAGCTTGATAAGCTCGGCGGCAGATACACACGGGAGTCCGCCATGAAGCTCTATATCGGCAACAAGAATTACTCGTCCTGGTCCATGCGGCCCTGGGTGCTGATGCGCCAAAGCGGCATCAGCTTCGAAGAGCTCACACTGCGCTTTGACAGCTTTGCGCCCGACTCCAGCTTCAAGCTGCAGGCGCTGGCACTCGCCCCCACCGGCAAGGTGCCACTGCTGGTCGACGAGGGGCTGATCATCTGGGACAGCCTGGCCATCTGCGAATACTTGGCCGAGCGCTTTCCCGACAAGCATCTGTGGCCGCAGACCGTGGCCCAGCGTGCCCGTGCGCGCAGCTTGGTGGCACAGATGCACAGCGGCTTCGGTGCGCTGCGCAGCTTCTGCCCCATGAATATCGAAGCCCAGCTGCAGGAGACTGGCGCCCGGCTCTGGGCCGAGCATGCCGACCTGCGCAGCGACGTCCAGCAGCTCGAAGAACTCTGGACCCCGCTGCTGAGCGCCGCCAGCGGCCCCATGCTGTTTGACCAGTTCAGCATTGCCGATGCCTTTTTTGCGCCGGTCTGCATGCGCATCAACAGCTACGGCCTGCCGACCTCGGCCCCGGTACGCGCCTATGTGCAGCGCGTCACCCAGCTGCCCGCCACCCAGGAATGGATTCAGGCGGCCCTGGCCGAGCAGGATTTTCTGCAGTTCGAAGAGCCCTATCGCCAGCAGCGCTGAGGCAGCAATCCCGCAATCGCGGTATCTGCAGGCCGACGCGCAGCCACTACCATGGCAGCATGAGTGAATTCAAGGTTTTCAAGGTAGGTGGCGCGGTGCGCGATGCATTGCTGGGCCTGCCCGTCAACGACACGGACTGGGTGGTGGTCGGAGCCACACCGGAGCAGATGAGCGCGCGCGGCTTCGTGCCCGTGGGGCGCGACTTTCCGGTGTTCCTGCACCCTCAGACCCATGAGGAATACGCGCTGGCGCGCACCGAGCGCAAGAACGGCATGGGCTATCGCGGCTTTGTGGTGCACACCGCCGCCGATGTGACACTGGAAGAAGACCTGGCGCGGCGCGATCTCACCATCAACTCCATCGCCGCTCCTGCGGACTGGAGAGGCAAGGACGAGCTTCAGGACCTGGTGGACCCCTATCACGGCCAGCAGGATCTGAAGGACCGCGTGCTGCGCCATGTGACCGATGCCTTTCGCGAAGACCCGGTGCGCATTCTGCGTCTGGCGCGCTTTGCGGCGCGCTTCACCGACTTCCGCGTCGCGCCCGAAACCATGGAGCTCATGCGCGAGATGGTGGCGGCCGGCGAGGTCGATGCCCTGGTTCCCGAGCGCGTTTGGCAGGAAATCAGCCGCGGCCTGATGGAGGAGCGGCCCTCGCGCATGTTCGACATCCTGCGCGAATGCGGAGCGCTGGTCCGGCTGCTGCCCGAACTCGACAGACTCTGGGGCGTGCCTCAGCGCGCCGAATACCACCCAGAGATCGATTGCGGCGTGCATGCCATGATGGTGCTGGACATGTCGGCGCGCCTGCAGGCTCCGCTGTCCGTGCGCTTTGCCTGCCTGTGCCATGACTTCGGCAAAGGCACCACGCCGGCCGATGTCCTGCCCCGCCATATCGGCCATGAACAGCGCAGCGCCCGTCTGCTGCTGCAGGTCTGCGAGCGCTGGCGCGTGCCCAACGACTGCAAGGAGCTGGCCGAGGTCGTGGCACGCGAACATGGCAACCTCCACCGCAGCAACGAACTCAACGCCGCCGCCCTGCTGCGCCTGCTGGAGCGCTGCGATGCCATCCGCAAGCCCCAGCGCTTCGAGGAAGCCCTGCAGGCCTGCGAATGCGATGCACGCGGCCGGCTGGGTTTTGAAGAGACGGCCTACCCGCAGCACCAGCGCCTGGGCAATGCCCTGAAGGCGGCACTTGCCGTGGAAACCGCTCCCGTTGCCCAGGCGGCAGCGCAGCGCGGCCTCAAGGGCAAGGCCATCGGCGATGCCGTAAGCAAGGCGCGCGAGCAGGCGATTGCCGCCTATCTGGAAGGCGGCGCCTAGCCGTCAGCGCACCGAGGCCCGAGAGGCAAGGATGGGCGCAGCTTGAGTTAAGTCAAAGAAGGTATGCTGCAGCCATTGCACAGTACGAGACGGCGGTGGCGATGCGCTCCGCCAAGGCCATGCAGCGGGTCACGAAACCCGCTGTAACAGCCATGCCTTAACGGCGTGGTTTTAGAACATGCTTACGATCTCCTCGGGCCGCGACAGAGGCTTTGCGGGATGGGATGCGAGGGGGCGCCCCCCGCGCGCGATACCGCAGACCGCCCCTGACCGGGCGTGCGCAAAGCCCCTGTCCCGTAGGGTTGGAGCGAAATCGGGCGATTTGCGGCGCGCTGACTCCTGCTTGCACCCCGGTGCAAGCGGCGAGCCATCGCTTCGAACTCATCCCGCTTGCGCTCCAACGCGGCTACGTAGAAATCGTAAACACGTTCTTAAACGGGCAAGTGTCCGGCCCACAGGCCACGGCCTTGCCCTCTTGCTTCAAGGAGGTGCTCTGATGTCCTTACCCCAGACCATGAAAGCCGCCGTGGTGCGTTCCTTCGGGAAACCGCTCACGATCGAAGAGATGCCGGTGCCACGACCGACAGACGATCAGATCCTGGTCAAGATCGCTGCTTCCGGCGTCTGCCACACCGATCTGCATGCGGCCGAAGGCGACTGGCCTGTCAAGCCTCATCCACCCTTCATTCCCGGCCACGAGGGCGTGGGCTATGTGGCGGCAGTGGGCAAGAACGTCAGACATGTCAAGGAAGGCGATCGCGTGGGCGTGCCCTGGCTGCACAGCGCCTGCGGCTTCTGCCGCCACTGCATAGGCGGCTGGGAGACCCTGTGCGAATCTCAGACCAATACCGGCTATTCGGTCAACGGCGGCTTTGCCGATTACGCACTGGCCGATCCCAACTATGTGGGTCATCTGCCGTCCAATGTGAGCTTTATCGATATCGCTCCCGTGCTATGCGCCGGGGTCACGGTGTACAAGGGCCTGAAAGTCACCGACGCCAAGCCCGGCGACTGGGTGGTGATTTCCGGCATCGGCGGCCTGGGCCATATGGCCGTGCAATATGCCAAGGCCATGGGCTTCAATGTCGCTGCCGTCGACATCGATGACGGCAAGCTCGCGCTGGCGCGTCAGCTGGGCGCCACCGTCACTGTCAACGCAAAGACCACCGACCCGGCGGCCTATCTGCAAAGAGAGATTGAAGGTGCCCATGGCGTGCTGGTCACCGCCGTGTCGCCCAAGGCTTTCGAGCAGGCGCTGGGCATGGTGCGCCGCGGCGGCACGATTTCGCTCAACGGCCTGCCACCGGGCGACTTTCCGCTGCCGATTTTCTCCATGGTGCTCAAGGGCATCACGGTACGCGGCTCCATCGTCGGCACGCGCCTGGACCTGCAGGAGTCGCTGGACTTTGCTGCCCAGGGCAAGGTCAAGGCCACCGTGTCCACCGACAAGCTGGAAAACATCAACGACATCTTTGCCCGCATGCACGAGGGCAAGATCGAAGGCCGCGTGGTGCTGGACATCGCCGCCTGAGAGGCTGGCCGGCCCCGAGCCGGGGCCGGGTGAGAGGGCCGCCGCTCAGATCACCGAGCGCACCCAGCGCACGATTTCCGAGGCCGGCAGGGCCCCGGAGATGCGGGCCAGTTCCCGGCCTTCCTTGAAGATCACCATGGTCGGAATGCTGCGGATGCCCAAGGGCGCCGCGGCCTGTGGATAGGCTTCGGTATCGAGCTTGGCCAGCTGTGCCTGCCCCGCCAGTTGCTGGGCCGCCTGGGCAAAGGCCGGCGCCATCATGCGGCAGGGGCCGCACCAGGGCGCCCAGAAATCCACGACCACGGGCAGCTGGCTGCGGCCGGTGTGCCGGGAAAAGCTGTCGTTGTCCAGGGCCACGGGCTCGCCCGTCACCAGCGGCTGGTGGCAGCTGCCGCAATCGGGCTGATTGCCCAGCTGGTCGCTGGCGATGCGATTGGTGGTGTGGCAATGAGGGCAGACGTAGTGCAGGGATTCGGACACGGAGCAACCTTTCTGGGATTGACGCAAACAGGAACGCGACAAGGAGCGGCCTCCCGAGGCAGTCGCCCGGCCTGAACCCGCTTTGCGCAAGTCGTACTTTCTTTGGCAATGCCTGGCTTGCACCGGCAGGCGCAGGTCGGGCTCAGGCCTGTATGTGCAGCCAAAGCCTGCAGATTCAAGCCGGAACCTGTCTACGTTCTCAGAGCTTCACAAAGCGGGCAATCAGCGCCGCCACCACGCTGAGCAGCACGGTGCTGGCCACCGGCAGGAAGAACTCCTTGCCGAACAGCCGAAAGCGGAAGTCGCCGGGCAGACGCCCCAGCCCTATGCGCTGCAGCCAGCCGTGCAACCCGTTGACGAGCAACAGGGCCAGAAAAATGACGATCAACCAGCGAATCATGAGGCCGCAAGTATAGAGGCGCGCCGTCCTGGAGACCTGAGCGTCCATGCTGGCAGGCAGCCATTCCGTTTATGCATGACATGCTTCCCAAAGATTGATTGACCTCAATTCCCCCCTCTGCCCATGATGTCCAGGCCCTGCGCCATGCAGGGACCGGGCCCATGCGTCTGCCGTCACGGCCCGCCAACTACAAACAAAGAGACATACCGTGCCCCAGACCTTTTCACGCAAACAGTTTCTTCTGACCGCAGCGCTGCTGGGCGCCAGCCTGGCCCTGCCGGCCGCGGCCGACAGCTTCCCCAATCGCCCGCTCAAGCTGGTCGTGCCTTTCTCGCCCGGTGGCAACACCGATGTCGTGGCGCGCCTGGTCGGCCAGGGTCTGGCCGAGGCCCTGGGCCAGCCGGTCGTGGTGGAGAACGTCCCCGGCGCCAACGGAGCCATCGGTGCCAGCCGCGTCGCGGCCGCCGCCAATGACGGCTACACCCTGCTGTTCGGCACGGCAGGCACGCAGGCCATCAATCCCAGCCTGTACCGCAATCTCAGCGAGAAAAACCTGGACGACTTCGAGTACATCGCGCTGGTGACCTCGATTCCCAACGTGCTGGTGGTCAACGAGTCCAGAACACCGGTCAAATCGGTGGCCGAGCTGGTGAGCCATGCGCGCGAGCGCCGCACCGGCATGAGCTATGGCTCGCCGGGCATGGGCTCCACCGTGCATCTGTCGGGCGAGCTGCTCAAGAGTGCCGCCAGGCTGGACCTGATCCACGCCCCCTACAAGGGAAGCGCTCCGGCCCTGACCGATCTGATCGGCGGGCAGATCGATTTCATCTTCGAGAACATCACACCGGCGCTGCCCTTCATCCAGAGCGGAAAGCTCAAGGCGCTGGCCGTGACCTCGGCCGAGCGCCTGCCCATGCTGCCCCAGGTTCCGACCATGAAGGAAAGCGGCTTCCCGTCCTTTGTCACCGCCACCTGGAACGGCGTGCTGGCACCCAAGGGAACACCGCGCGCCGCGGTCCAGCGCCTGGAGGCAGCCACGCTCAAGGTGGCCAGCAGCCCCGAGTTCAAGGCCCGCGTCGCGGCCCTGGGCGGCGAGCCCCGCCTGCTCGGCTCGACCGCCTTCCGCGACTTCACACGCACCGAGTACAAGCACTGGGCCAGCATCATCCAGGCCGCCAAGCTCGAAAAGCAGTAGGCGCGCCAGGCACGCAGACGCTATAGCCGATGCGTGCGGTCGCCCTGCACAAAGCCCAGCGGCGTCCAGGGCTCCACGCCCTTGGACAGGGCAACGACCTTGAACAGCTCGCCCATCTCATGCTCCATGACCAGCTTGGAGGCCATGGAGCGGGCCTTGATGCCGGCCGCATCCAGCCGGGGCGCAAGCCCGCAGTTGATGAGAAAGTGCGCCTGATTGGTATAGCCCAGCACGTCGAAGCCCGCATCCTGGGCCGCCACGGCCGTGCCTGTGAAATTGACGTGGGCCGTGATGTCCTTGAGGCCGACCAGCACCAGCGGATCGTTGTCCACCTGATGCTGGTAGTGGCAGACCAGGGTCCCCATATGGCGCTGCTCGTGGTAGTACTCGCTCTCGCCAAAGCCGTAATCGATGAAGAAGGCGGCTCCCCGGGTCAGACGCTCGCCCAGGGTGTGGATAAACGCCTCGCCCTGGCGGTGGATTTCGGTCAGAAAATCATGCGGCCCGCCGATATCCACAGGCGGACGCAATTCGGTGGCCCGGTCCTCCCAGGCAAAGGCCGCTTCATCGCCGCCTGCGCCGAGCACCACGCCGCGCTCATGCCATTGGCCTGCGGTGCGCTGCAACAGCTGCACCGGCATGGCATCCAGCACCTCGTTGCCGATGATCACGCCTTCCATGGCCTCGGGCAGCGCGTCCACCCAGCGCACCAGATGTTCGTACCGCGTCAGCGCCAGCTTCTGGCGCGCACGCAGCGTGCCCGAGAGATCGACGATGGTGTAGCGCTCTGGCAACGCACCCTGAGCCGCCAGCTCGTCAAGGATCTGCAGCGCCAGCGCGCCCGTGCCAGCGCCGAACTCCCAGATCTCGCGGGTATTCGTTTTTTGTAGCGCTTCCCGTAACTGGGACGCCACTAGCTGGCCAAAAATAGGCGAGATTTCAGGCGCCGTCACAAAGTCGCTGCCCGACTCCGGCATGGTGCCGAACTTGGCCGTTTCATTGGCGTAATAGCCCAGTCCCGGCGCATAGAGCGCCAGCTCCATGAAACGGTCGAAAGGCAACCAGCCGCCCACGGCGGCAATCTCCTTGGCAATGCGGGATTGCAAGGCGCTCGTTAAACTTGAGGGTTCTGTCGTCACAACCCGCATTTTCCACGAATGTCCTCACCCGCCCGACCACGCACAGTATTGGTGACCGGTTCTGCCCGTCGCCTTGGACGTGACATGGCCCTGGCCCTGGCCCGCGCGGGCTGGCAAGTGGCTGTGCACTACCGCGACTCCCGCGATCAAGCTATGCAAACCGTAGCTTCTTGCGCAGAGCTGTCTGGCGATAGCGCCGCGTTTGATGCTGACTTCTTTGACGAGGAATCGGTACGCTCGCTGGTGCCGCGTGTGGTGGAGCGCTTTGGCCGCATCGACGCCGTGGTCAATAACGCCTCGCTGTTCGAACATGACGATGCCCAGAGCTTCAGCTATGTGGCGCTGGAAGCGCATCTGCGCAGCAACACGGGCGCGCCCATCCTGCTGTCCCAGGCTCTGCACGCGCATGTGCAGGAGCGCGTGGCGGCGGGTGAAGCCTCGGCCCAGGGCGCCGTGGTCAATGTGCTGGACCAGAAGCTCTGGAACCAGAACCCCGATTTCCTGAGCTACACCCTCTCCAAGGCGGCTCTGGAAGCCGCCAACACCATGCTGGCACTGGCTCTGGCCCCAAGCGTGCGCGTGGTGGGCGTGGCGCCGGGCCTGACGCTGACCAGCCATATGCTGAGCCAGGAAAAGTTCGAGGCCCTGCACGCCATGAGCCCGCTGGGACGCTCCTCCTCGTCCGAGGACATTGCCGCCGCCGTGTGCTTTGCACTGGAAAACCGTTCCATGACGGGCACCACCATGCTGGTCGATGGCGGCCAACATTTACAGCGCTTCGAGCGCGATTTTTCGATGATGTGAGCCCGCCGAGGCCGCACCCTTTTCCATGACTTCCACTTCCGGACAACAGATTCTCACGCTCACCGGCCTGCGCTTTGACGCCAGCCTCGGGATTCTTGCGCATGAGAAACAAGAGCCCCAGCCGATCCAGGTCGATGCCGAACTCAATCTCGGCCCCCAGCCCCTGGCTCCGCGCGATGACGACATCCTCCATGTGCTGGACTACCGCAAGGTGCGCCAGATCATCATCGACGAATGCACCTCCGAGCATGTGAACCTGCTCGAGAGCCTGATCGGCAAGCTGGCCCAGCGCCTGCTGCAGCTGCCCGGCGTGCGCGGCGTGCGTGTGAAAATTGCGAAGCTGGAAATTTTTGACGACTGCGAAGTAGCCATTCGCATCGAAACCGGACAATGGTGAACCCCATGAATGCAGTAAACGACAACCCCTGGATTGCCGAAGAGGCAGAAGCCGCCGATGCTGCGGCCGCAGAGAACGCCAACGGCGAAGAAGCCGCCAAGCCCGGCAAGATCAAGATCGAGCGCGAACAGATCAAGCTCGAAAAGCGCCTGTGCCGCGAAGTGGGCAAGGCCATCCTCGACTACAACATGATCGAGGAAGGCGACAAGATCATGGTCTGCATGTCCGGCGGCAAGGACAGCTACACCCTGCTCGACATTCTGCGCAAGCTGCAAAAGCGTGCGCCCGTGAAGTTCGACATCGTGGCCGTGAACCTGGATCAGAAGCAGCCCGGCTTCCCCGAGCATGTGCTGCCCGAGTACTTCCAGAGCATCGGTGTGGACTACCACATCGAGAACCAGGACACCTACAGCGTCGTCAAGCGCGTCGTGCCCGAAGGCAAGACCACCTGCGGCCTGTGCTCGCGCCTGCGCCGCGCCATCCTGTACAAGGTGGCCGACCAGCTGGGCTGCACCAAGGTGGCCCTGGGCCATCACCGCGACGACATCGTGCAGACCATGATGCTCAACATGTTCTACGGCGGCCGCATGAAGGGCATGCCGCCCAAGCTGGTCAGCGACGACGGCAAGCATGTGGTGATCCGTCCCCTGTGCTATGTACCCGAGAAGGACACGACGCGCTGGGCCCAGTACCAGAACTTCCCCATCATTCCCTGCAACCTCTGCGGCAGCCAGGACGGCCTGCAGCGCGTGGCCGTGGGCAATATGCTGCGCGAGTGGGACAAGAAGTTCCCCGGCCGCATCGAGAGCATGTTCCGCGCCATGGGCAACATCGTCACCACGCACATGATGGACCCCCAGCTGCACGACTTCAGGAACGCCAAGGCCACGGGCATTGCCGATCCCAACGGCGACATGGCCTTTGACCATGAAGAGCTGCCAACCATGGCCGCCCTGCCCGGCGGGGTACAAGTGGTACAACTGTCCTGAGCGGACTTTTGAACTAAAACCGGACCCCGCAGTCCAATCAAAGGCCCATCCCATGGGCCTTTGTCGTTTTCAGAGAAATCATCATGAACCTGCGCAAAACCTCCTTACGCTGGATCGGCCTTGTGGCCCTGACTGCGACGGCTCTGCTGGCCGGCTGCAGCACGGTGCGCGAGGTCAACAGCACGGTGCAGAGCTTTTCCGCACTGAACACCATCCCTGTGCCCGCCACCTACCGGCTGGAGACCCTGCCCTCGCAGCAAGGCCAGGTGAACTTCGCGGCCGTGGAAGCCCAGGCCCAGCATGCGCTGGCCCGCGTCGGCCTGACGCGCGATGACTCGCGCGCCAGCCTGGTGGTGCAGATCAGCGCCATGGCCCGCTATGCGCGCGACTGGGCCAGCTGGCCCTATTACGACCCCTACTGGGGTCCGCGCTGGGGCTGGGGCATGAGCTACGGGCGTGGCTTCGGCTGGGGCTTTGGCGGCGGCATGATGTTCAACGAGCCGCCGCTGGAGTATTACCGCGCCGTGAGCATCGTCATGCGCGACATCAAGACCCAGCAGATCGTCTACGAAACCTCGGCCCAGCGCCAGGATGTATGGACCGACGACCCGGCCATCTTCGGCATTTTGTTTGATGCTGCGCTGACGGGCTTCCCCAAGCCGCCGCAAGGCCAGCGCAATGTGCGCACCGTCATCCAGCCGCCGGGAGCCCAGCCTGCCAGCGGCACGCCGTCAGCTCCTGCACAGCCCGCCGCATCGGCTGCACCAGCCGCCCCGGCCACCGCGGCACCGGCCACCGCGGCGCCGGTACGTTGATTTGCAATCTTCAACAGTTTCCGGGCCTGGCGCATGCTAACGTCCAGCTCGGCTTGAACCGGGGCCTCCTGCCCGGGCCTTCGCCATGAAAAGGATGAAGTCATGAAGAAATTTGCTCTCTCCACCCTGCTTTGCGCCACAGTGGCCGCGGGCTCCTTCAGCGCCCATGCCAGCGGTCTCGGCGACGCCTTGCGCGGCCAGCTGGGCGGCGGCGCGGCCGAGAGCAGCTCCAGCACCTCGGGCCTGGGCGGCATGCTCGGCGGCTCCGGAGGCTCTTCGGCACTGTCGGCCCTGGGCCTGGGCAACCTGAGCTCCGGCACGGCCAGCAATGCCGCCGGTGTCCTCACCTACTGCATGAAGAACAACTACCTGAACGCCGACAAGGCCGCCCAGGTCAAGAATCAGCTGCTGGGCAAGCTGGGCCTGGGCCAGAAGGAAGAGCCCAAGGATCAGGGCTACCAAAACGGTCTGATGGGCATGGTCACGGGCGCCGACGGCAAGAGCTTCAGCCTGGACAAGGTCAAGAGCAACCTCAAGGAAAAGGCCTGCGACTTTGTGCTGGACAATGCCAAGTCACTGATCTGACACCGCAAGACATGGCAGCCGGCGCTTGAAGCGCAAGCGCTGCAATGGCCAAAAGGCCTGCAACCGTGGTTGCAGGCCTTTTTTCTTGCTGGCTGCGCCCTGGTGAAGGCCGGGCGTCAAAAAGTCTGTAACAACAGACCGGGGGACAGGCAGACTTTGTTTGCAAGACAATGACTGCTCAATAAAACAACCTACGCTGAACGAGCCAAGACATGCACGCCACGCGCATCATTGCCATCCGGCACGGAGAGACAACCTGGAACGTCGATGGACGCATCCAGGGGCATCTGGATATTCCCTTGAACGACACCGGCCTGTGGCAGGCCGAGCAGGCGGCCCAGGCGCTGGCCGACGAGAGCATTGCTGCCATCTACAGCAGCGACCTGCAGCGTGCCCATGTCACGGCGCAGGCGATTGCCCGCACATCCGGGGCACCGCTGCATGCCACCACCGGTCTGCGCGAGCGCTGCTTCGGCGATTTCCAGGGCCGCACCTTCAAGGATGTGGAAGCCACCCAGCCCGAGGACGCACAGCTCTGGCGCACGCGCAACCCGGTCTATGCCCCGCCCGGCGGCGGCGACTCGCTGCAGGCCTTGCGCGAACGCATCTCCACCACGGTGGACGGGATTGCACGCCTGCACGAGGGCGAGCAGATCGTGCTGGTCGCCCATGGCGGCGTGATGGACGTGCTCTACCGCCTGGCCACGCGCCAGGACTTCCAGACGGCCCGCACCTGGGAGCTGAGCAACTGCGCCATCAATCGCCTGCTCTGGACGCCTGACGGCCTGTCTTTGGTAGGCTGGGCAGATACCGCACACCTTCAGCAAGGCAGCCGAGATGAAGCACATTCCTGAGCATCTGCAGACCCTGGTCGGCCAGGCCGTCAAACGCATAGACACGCCCGCCCTGGTCATAGACCTGGACGCCATGGACCGCAATATCGAGCGCATGGCCCGCTTTGCCCAGCAGCATGGTGTGCTCTGGCGCCCGCATGCCAAGCTGCACAAGAGCGCGCACATCGCCCATCTGCTCGAGCATGCCGGCGCCTGTGGCCACTGCGTGCAGAAAGTCAGCGAGGCCGAGGCGCTGGCCCAGGGCGGCATCACGAATATCTTCATCAGCAACGAAGTCATTGCCCAGACCAAGCTGGCACGCGTGGCGGCCCTGGCCAAGGCACTGAATGCCCAGGGCGGCCGGCTGGCCCTGGCCGTCGATTGCGAGGAAGGCGTCACGCGGCTGGCGCGGGCCCTGCAGGATGCGCAGGCCGGCGATGCTGCCATGGATGTGCTGGTGGAAATCAACGTCGGCCAGAACCGCTGCGGCGCAGAGCCCGGCGAAGCCGCCGTGGTCCTGGCACAGGCGATTGCGGCCCAGCCCGTGCTGCGCTTTGCGGGCCTGCAGGCTTATCACGGCGGCGCCCAGCATCTGCGCGGCGCCGAGGAGCGCAAGACCGCCATCGAGCAGGTGCTCAAGCTCGTCAACCGCACGCGCCACGAGTTCGACCGCGCCGGCCTGGCGATACCGCTGATCACGGGCGCCGGCACGGGCACCATGGTCAACGAGGCCGCCAGCGGCATCTATGGCGAAATCCAGCCCGGCTCCTTCCTCTTCATGGACGCCGACTACGCGGCCAACCAGCGCGACGCGGCCCAGCCCCTGTTCGAGCATGCGCTCTACGTCAAGACCCAGGTCATGTCGCTCAGCAGCGATCACGCCGTCTGCGATGCCGGCCACAAGGCCCATGCCATAGACTCCGGCCTGCCCCGGCTGCATGCGCTGGCGCCCGAAAACGCACTGCGCTTTGCCAACGGCGGTGACGAGCACGGCGTGCTGCACCCCGATGCCCAGGCCGGCAACCATAGCGGCTGGCTGCCCGCCCTGGGCGAGGCGCTGTGGCTGATTCCCGGCCACTGCGACCCCACCGTGAATCTGCACGACCATCTGATCGGCGTGCGCGGCGGCCGGCTCAAGGGTGTGGTCGAGCGCATCTTCACGGTCGACGGGCGCGGTGCGCTGACTTGATAGAGGCTTCGGTCACTATCGAAAAAAGAGCTTTCATCGCTTTCCATGTATTGATTTCAAGGCATAAACAACCTGAAATTCATATATGGCAAGCGTAAGCAGCTCTCCTATTGATATAGCTTTGCAGAATGGCGCGGCATCAGGCCGCGATCTTGCGCGGCGCCTGCAGCCGGCGCAGGGCTTGCGGATGCTCCGGCCTTTGCAGGCCCAGGTGCTCGCGCAGGGTGCTGCCCTCGTACTCGGTGCGGAACAGACCGCGCCGGCGCAGCTCGGGCAGCACGAGTTCGATGAAATCGTCGAGCCCGCCCGGAAACCACGGCCCCATGATGTTGAAGCCATCGGCCGCTCCCTCCTCAAACCATTGCTGCAGCTGGTCGGCAATGGTTTGCGGCGTGCCCACAATCTGCTGGTGGCCGCGCGCGCCGGCGATCTTCAGATAGAGCTGGCGAATGCTCAGGCCGTCGCGCCGCGCCAGATCGACGAGCAGGCGCTGGCGGCTCTGCGGCCCCTCGGTAGGCGGCAGTTCCGGCAAAGGGCCATCCAGCGGATAGGCCGAGAGATCCAGCTCCCCGGCAATGCCCGCCAGCAGCGACAGCCCGACCACGGGGTCGATCAGCGACTGCAGCTGTTCGAACTTGGCTTCGGCCTCGGCCTGGGTACGGCCCACCACGGGGAAGATGCCGGGCATGATCTTCACATCGTCGGGGTGGCGGCCGTAGTGCTGCACGCGCGACTTGATGCTGCGGTAAAAGCGCTGACCTTCCTCCAGCGTCTGATGCGCCACAAAGATGACTTCGGCCGTGCGCGCGGCCAGCTCGCGCCCCTCGTCCGAGGCACCGGCCTGCACCACCACCGGCCGCCCCTGGGGCGAGCGCGCCACATTGAGCGGGCCGCGCACCTGGAAATGCGCGCCCTGGTGGTGCAGCGCATGGAGCTTGCCGGGATCAAGGTAGATGCCGCTTTCCTTGTCGCGCACAAAGGCATCGTCCTCCCAGCTGTCCCACAGGCCCACGACCACGTCATGGAACTCGGCCGCACGGCGGTAGCGGTCGCCATGCGCATCCTGGGCGCTGCGGTTGAAGTTCAGGGCCTCGGCCGTGGTCGCCGAAGTCACCAGATTCCAGCCCGCGCGGCCGCCCGAGATCTGGTCGAGCGAAGCGAACTTGCGCGCCAGGTTGTAGGGCTCGTGGTAGCTCGTGGAGGCCGTGGCGATCAGGCCAATGCGCTGCGTCACGGCGGCCAGTGCCGACAACAGGGTCAGCGGCTCGAACTGGTCGCTGCGGGCAATGCGGGCCAGTGCCTGATCGTTGTCGGAGCGCACCGCCACGCCATCGGCCAGGAATACCGCATCGAACTTGGCGGCCTCCGCCTTTTGCGCCAGCGCCGCATAGTGGCCGAAGTTCACGCCCGCATCGGCCTGCGCGCCGGGATGGCGCCAGCCTGCGATGTGGTGGCCGGTCTGCATGAGGAAGGCACCGAGCCTGATCTGCTTTTTCTGTGTGGTCATGAGAGGCTTTCAATGAAGGGAAAAGTCACCAGGCAAAGCGCAGGCCGCCGTGCGGCAGCCAGTGCGCCGCGCGCGGCTCGGCCGGGGGCGGCACATCGCTGGGGCCACGCCGCTCGGGGCCCAGAAAGTCGGCCAGCAGGGCATCGCGGATGCGCAGGAAGGCCGGGTCGCTGCGGTTGCGCGGATGGGGCAGGTCCACGGGCGCGATGCGCCGGATGCGGCCCGGATGCGGCTGCATGACCACCACACGGTCGCCGAGGTAGACGGCTTCCTCCACATCGTGGGTCACCAGCAGCATGGTGATGCGCTCGTGCTGCCAGATGCGCTGCAGCTCTGCCTGCAGCCGCGTGCGCGTGAGCGCATCGAGCGCGCCGAAGGGCTCGTCGAGCAGCAGCACGCGCGGGCGGTTGACCAGGCCGCGTGCAATGGCCACGCGCTGGGCCATGCCGCCCGAGATCTGGCGCGGAAAGGACTGCTCGAAACCCTGCAGACCCACCAGCGCCACGTGCTCGGCGATCAGCTCGCGCTTTTCGGCCGGGCTGCGGTCGGCGTTGCGCAGACCCACGGCAATGTTCTGCTCCACCGTGAGCCAGGGAAACAGCCGGTGATCCTGGAAGACGATGCCCCGGTCCAGGCCGGGCGCCGTGATGCGTTCGTCGCCCAGTGCGATGTGGCCCTCGTAGTCCACATCGATGCCCAGCACCAGACGCAGCAGCGTGGACTTGCCGCAGCCGCTGGCGCCCACGATGCTGATGAACTCGCCCGCCCGCACCTGCAGGTCGATGTCCTGCAGCACCTGCAGGCTACCGCTGGCGGCCTGGGCATGGTCGAACTGTTTGGAGGCGACGTGGATATGCAGATCGTCTGCCGTGGTCGTCGTTGCCATAGAAGAGATGCTTTCCTGGAAAGAAGAGAGAAGACGCTCAGCGCCCGAGCCGCCGCGCCAGCGCGCGTTCGAGCGCGCGGGCACCGGCGTTCATGAGCCAGCCGACGAAACCGATGGCGACCATGCCGAACAGCACCAGATCCATGCGGAAATGCTCGCTGCCCTCGATGAGCAGATTGCCCACGCCGCGCCCGGCCACCAGCAGGTACTCGGCCCCTATCGTGGCCAGCCACGAATAGACCAGCGCCAGGTAGATGCCGGTGAAGATCGAGGGCGCCGCCGAAGGCAGCACCACATGCCAGGTGGTCTGCCAACGCGTGTAGCCATAGACGCGCGCCACCTCCAGCAGCGAGGCAGGCGTGCTGCGGATGCCGTCCACGGTGTTGACCACCACGGGCACCAGGGCCGCGAGCGAGAGAAAGACCACCTTGGCCACGTCGCCCAGCCCGAACCACACCGAGATCAGCGGAATCCAGGCAAACAGCGAGATCTGCTTGAAGGTATTGAAACTGGGCCCCACGAGACGGCCGAAGCGCGGCCACAGCCCCAGCAGCCCGCCCAGTACCAGCCCGCACGTGCTGCCGATGACAAAGCCGGTCAGCTCGCGCAGCAGACTGGCCCGCAGATTCAGCCAGAGCTGACCGCTGGTGACGAGATCCAGGCCCGTGGCCAGCACCTGCAGCGGCGACACCAGCAGCGCCGAGTTGACCCACTGGAAGTGCGACGCCAGCACCCACAGCAGCACAGCCGCCACTGGCAGCACGAGTCCGCGCCAGCGCGCGGGCACGGAAGACAGGATGTCCGGTGTGCTCACAGCAGTCCTCCCTCGACGACCGGGCGCACACCGTTGCGCGCCGCCAGCCGCGCCTCGGCCGCATCGAGCAGGCGGTCGATCAGATAGCCCAGAGCGCCCACGATGATCACGGCAGCCATGACCAGATCGAGCTGGAACAGCTGGCGCCCATAGACGATGAGGTAGCCCAGGCCTTCGCTCGATGCCACCAGTTCCACCACCACCAGCGACAACCAGGCCTTGGTGAAGCCCAGGCGCAGCCCCGTGAACAGCGTGGGCAGTGCCGTGGGCAGCACGATCTCCAGCACCTGCTGACGACGCGTGTAGCCATAGACGCAGCCCACCTCCAGCAAGCTCTGCGGCGCCTGCCGAAAACCCTGCAGCGTGGCCAGCGTGACGGGCACCAGGGCGGCCTTGGCGATGAGGATGTACTTGAGCGGCTCGCCTATGCCCACCAGCAGCAGCACAAAAGGCATCCAGCCCAAAACGGGAATCTGCACCAGCGCATTGAAACTGGGCAGCAGATAGGCTTCCACGGACCGCGACAGCCCCATGAGCGTGCCCAGCAGCAGGCCCAGCAGACTGCCCGCCACAAAGCCCACCAGCACGCGCTGCAGGCTGGCTGCGGCATGGGTCCAGAGCTCGCCATTCGTGGCCAGCTCGGCCAGGGTTTCCCAGACGAACTGGGGCGATGGCAGCACCTGGGGCGAGATCCAGCCGCGCGCCGCGCCCAGGGCCCAGAGCAGCAGCAGACCCAGGGGCAGGAAGAAAGGCTCGGCACTGCGCAGCAGGCTCCGCCAGACCGGCGGTCCGACAGGACGCTGGCGCGCCGCAGCGGCATCCATCAGGATATCGGCCATGGGCATCAGCGCAGTGCCACCGGGCTGGCATCGGGGTTCTGGCCCCGGACCTTGACCTGGCCCTTGGCGTCGAATACGGTCCAGCGCTTTTCCAGTCCCTGCTGCTTGAGTGCGGCCTGCAGATAGCGTGGCTCGAACCAGCCCTCCAGCGAGACCGGCCGGCGGATCAGCTTGAGCTTGGCCGCATCCTCGGCCACCGAGCGGTAGCGCGCCACGATGAAGTCATCGAGCAGCGGCGAGTTGCGCACGGCCAGAGCCTGCTTGTCGAACTCCGCTTCCCAGGAGGCCGCAGGCGTACCCGTTCTTGCCCAGAGCTGGAACAGCTCGCTGCGGTTCTTCTCGTCCGAAGCCCAGTTGGCTGCGCGCACGAACTGGTTCACCACCTTCTGCACCTGCTCGGGATGCTCCTTCTCGAACTCCTCGCGCACCAGCAGCGCCGCCTGGCGTGTCAGCGCCGGGTCCTTGCCCTGGGTGGAATACACCACCCTGGCCAGACCCTGGTCGCGGATCTTGAACCACTCGTAGCCACCGAACGAGGCATCCACACCGTTGGAGACCAGGGCCGCCTGGGCGCTTCCCGTGTCGAGGTTGATGGCCTTGAGATCACGCTCGGCCAGCCCCACGCTTTGCAGCGCGTTGATCGCCACCAGATGGCCGTTGGTACCACGGAAGATCGCCACCTTGCGGTCCTTCAGCTCCTCGATGCGCTGGATGCCCGACTGCGGCGGCACCACCACATAGAGATTGTTGCGTGCACCGCTGGTCACCAGCAGCCGCGTCCTGAGTCCGTTGGCGCGCCCCACGATGGAGGGCAGGTCGCCCTGATAGGCGAAGTCGATCTGCTTGTTCGACAGCGCCTCGTTCACGGCCGGTCCCGCGCCCTTGAAGAACAGCCATTCCACCTTGATGCCGGAGTCCTTGAAAGCCTCCTCCAGCCACTGGTTGGCGCGGACCACACCACCGGGCGAGCCGCCCCAGTTGATGGGCTCGCCGCCGCCCGCCGTGGCCACGCCTATGCGTATGGCCTGGGGCGGCGCCGCCTGGGCCAGGGAGCCGAACAACAAGCCCAGGGCCGCCAGAGCGGCACGACGGCCCCAGGGCCGGGAAATCAGGGAATGGATCATCTGCAGTCTTTCAAAGGCAAAGGCTTGCCCCGGCGCCGCGCTTGTGGCGCGCCGCCGTGCGGGGCCGGAACGGGAAAAATTCGGGAGAGAGATCGCGGCCGCTCAGCGCGCAGCCAGCTTGCTGGCGATGTCGGTGCCCGCGAAGAAGTCGGACCTGGCCTCGGTGTAGAAGCGGTAGGGGTTGTCGAACACCAGCGCGCGGAAGTCCTCGGCGCTGATGACGCCCTGCTCCACCAGATCCCAGCTCTCGGCCAGCGGCTCGGTCAGATCGGGAACGTCCCAGTGGCCGATATCCGAGGACCAGATGGCATTGATCCTGGCGCCCAGCGGATTCACCCGGGTGTTGAAGGCTGCGGCCACGGTGCGGTCGTCGGCCTCGGCACCGAAGAAAAAGGGTTTGACCCAGCGCTCGCGGATGTCCTCCACGCTCTCGATGCCGGCGGCCAGGAAATCGTCCAGCTCGTCGCCCTGCGGGTCGCGGCTGTGCGGCAGCGCGGAAATGCCCAGGCTGTCGCGCAGCAGCGTCTCCTTGTTCAGCGGCCTGCCCTTGGTGAGGTCGGCGCCGTATTGTTCGAACAGCGCGGCCAGCAACTCCACATCGGCATGCGCGGGGTTGTAGTTCTGCACGGCATGGCGGTTGCGCTTTTCAAAGCGATCCACCAGATGCGTGTACACATGCGATCCCCAGTCGGCCCCACCTTCGAGCAGGCCCACGCGCAACCTCGGAAAGCGGCGCGTCACGCCGCCGAAGAACAAGGCCTTGGCAAAGGCCTGCGAGCCATCGGCAAAGTGGCCGATGTGGTTGAACATGTAGTTGCTGATGGACTGGCGCCCGGTCCAGCCCTGGCTGCCGTAGTGCGTGGTGACGGGCACGCCCAACTCCACCACCTTGGCCCAGAACGGGTCGTAGTCGTAGGGGCTGTCCAGGCCGTAGAAGTCGGTGTAGCTCGCGTGACGCGCCACCTCGGGGTGGTCGGCCTTGGGGTATTTGGCCGCAATCGCCGCAATCGGCCTGCGCACCCCGCCCGCGATATTGATGACCTTGAGCCCCAGTGTCTTCACGGCGAACTCCAGCTCCTCGATGCCTTCCTGCGGGGTATTGAGCGCAATGCCCGCCACGGGCGTCAGCCGGTGCGCATGCTTGCGATACAGGTCGGCATGAAAGTGATTGATGGCGCGGTGCAGCGGCTGACGGAATTCGTCGCCCGCAGCAGCCGGTGCCAGCACATCGTTGGGAAACAGCACCGAATAGTCCGCCCCCTGCTCCTCAAGCCGCTCGGCGAGCAGATCGGGCAAGGTGTAGGTAGCCAGATCCAGCGTGTTGCGCGTCACCCGGGCCCACCAGGGCGAACGCAGCGTGCGGTGGTGCTGGCGCTCCTCGGGGCTCTGCTGGTACCAGTCCTTGCCCTGGGCAGAGCGCGTCGCGAAACGCCCGCCCAGCGCCTTGCGCAGCGCATCCACCAAGGCGCTGCCGCCGTAGTGCTGAACATAGTCCTCCAGTGCCGGCGTGTAGTCGTTGACATGCACATCGGTGTCGATCACGGGGTAGTCGAGCCGCGCTTTCACGGCCACCGAGCGCGAGGAGGTCTTGTTCGGAAGTCTGTTCGTCATGACGTTTTCCTTCGTGGATGCGTAAGCGCAGAGTACGCAAGCCCGAGGGAAAACAGAACGAATAAAAAATACGCTTCTTATGAACGATTTGACTTAGATATTTGCGTCATTTCGCCATGCGCGCAAGCAGCCCTCTTGCTATGGGCTTTCAGGCCACCAGCCGTCGGCCCGGCGCTCCATGCGCGGGCAGTCGTAGGCCGCGACCACGGGGATGGCGCTGCCATCGGCACGCACCAGCTTTTGCTGCCACTGCGTGCCCTGGCGCATGGCCACGGCAATGGCGGCCACTTCGGCGCCGCAACGCTCCAGCAGCTTGAGGCCGGACACCATGGTCGTGCCCGAACTCACGGCATCGTCCACCACCAGCACGCGCCTGCCGGCAATCAGGCCCAGCTGATTCGGGTCGATATAGAGCAGCTTGCCCTTGCCCGGCGTGGTGATGGAGCTGACGGGCTCGGAGAGCTCGTCGCGATACCAGTATTTGCGCGAATAACCCAGGGGCACGTAGCGGCTGTGCCCCAGGTGGCGCGCCACCAGCGGCGCGAAGGCCAGGCCCAGCGTGGGCAGGCCTATGACCACGTCGAAATCATGCGCCCCGGTGCCTTGCGCCATGTGCAGCGCCAGCTGCTCCACCACCTCCATCGAGGCCTGATTGGCAATCAGGGAGGCCACGCAGCGGTCCGGTGCCGAGCCATCGGCTGTCGGCATGCCGCGCAGCGGCAGCAGCAGATAGCGGCCGTCGGGCAATCGGGCCGGATAGCTCTTCGCATAGGGCGGCAGCGGCGACTGGTTCAGCTCGGCCTCGGTGACGATGGCTTGCCAGTAGTCGGTCGTGGCGTCGAAGCCGGGCAGGTTCTGGCCGCAAAGATCGACCACGGATGCAATTTCACTCATACAAAACTCAGTCGCGGCGCAGATAGCTCTCGGCCAGCTTCACCCAATACGAGGCAGTCACGGGCAGCAGGTTGTCGTTGAAGTCATAGGCCGCGTTGTGCACCATGCAGCCGCCTTCGCCCATGCCGTTGCCGACGATGAAATAGTTGCCGGGGACCTGGTTGAGCATGATGGCGAAGTCGTCGCTGGCCTGCAGCGGCTGCAGATCGGGAATCAGCCATTCCTCGCCCAGGAACTCGCGCGCCACCGCGACGGCAAACTCCGTCGCTGCCTTGTCGTTCATGACGGGCGGATAGCGCCATTTGTAGTCCACCTCGGCCGTGGCGCGGTGCACGGCGGCCTGGGCATGGGCCATGGCCGTGATGCGCTCGCGCAGCTGCTGGCGCACCTCGGGGCAGCGCGCGCGGATGGTCACGCGCAGCTCGCAGGTTTCCGGAATCACATTGGGCGCATCGCCCGCATGGATGGCACCGATGGTGACCACGGCCATGTCGTTGGGGTCGATCTCGCGCGAGCGTATGGTCTGCAAAGCCAGCACCAGATGCGAAGCCACGACGATGGGGTCCACGGCCACATGGGGCATGGCACCATGGCCACCCTTGCCGCGAATGGTGATGATGGCCGTGTCCGAGCTGGAATACATCACGCCCGGGCGAAAGCCGAACTGCCCGGCCGGGTAGCCGGGTTCGTTGTGAAAGGCGTAGAGCGCATCGCAGGGAAACAGCTCGAACAGGCCCTGCTCCACCATCTTCTGCGCGCCGCCATGGCCTTCCTCGGCAGGCTGAAAGATCAGATTGAGCGTGCCCTGGAGCTGGTTCTTGCGTCCGGCCAGCACCCTGGCTGCGGCCAGCAGCGTGGCCGTGTGCCCGTCGTGGCCGCAGGCATGCATCTTGCCGTCGTGACGACTGGCATAGGACAGGCCCGTGGTTTCACGGATCGGCAGCGCATCCATATCGGCGCGCAGGCCAAGACGTTTGCCGATGTGCTTGCCGTTGGCATGCTCGCCACAGCGCAGCGTCCCCACCACGCCGGTGTCGCCCAGGCCGCGATGGACCTCGTAGCCCCATTCGGCCAGCCTGGCGGCCACGATATCACCGGTGCGATGCTCTTCGTAGGCCAGCTCGGGATGGGCATGCAGATCATGGCGCAGGGCCAGCATCTCGTCCGCGACGGCAGCCACTTCGGGCAGCACGGGCGGATGGATCTCGGCATGCACCGGGTTCAGAGGCGCGGCCATGGCTTACTCCGCCTGAATGTTCGCCGACTTCACGATCTGGGCATAGCCGGCTTTTTCCTTCTTCAGGAACTGGACAAAGCTGGCCTGGGTGCCGGAGCCGGGCGTGGCGCCGCCATCTTCCAGGCGCTTGCGCACATCGGGCATCTTGAGGACGGCATCGAGCTCGGTAGCCAGGCGCGTGACCACGGCCTGAGGCGTCTTGGCGGGCACGAACAGCCCCGTCCAGGTGTTGAGGTCAAAGCCCTTGAGTTCGGCCGTCTCGCCAAAGGTGGGCACGGCGTGGATGGCATCGATGCGCTTGGCCGATGTCACGCCCAGACCTTCGAGCTTTTTCTGCTGGATCATGGGCACGGCGCTCACGGTGGTGAGCATGCCCACATCGACCTGACCGCCCATCACGTCGCTGGTGATCTGGGCACCGCCGCGGTAGGGCACATGCACCAGCTTGATCTTGGCGCGTTCCTGCAGCATTTCCATGGCCAGATGCAGCATGGTGCCCACGCCCGAAGTGGCGTAGGTCAGCGAGCCGGGCTTGGAACGCGCCAGTGCAATCAGCTCGTTCAGATTGTGCGCCGGCAGGCCGGGACGGGCCACGGCGACCACGGGTGCGATGGTGGTCAGCCCCACAGGGGTCAGATCCTTTTCGGCGTCGTACTTGACGGCGGAATTCACCAGCTGGGCAATGCTGATGGGGCCGTCAAAGCCCATGAGCAAGGTGTAGCCGTCGGCCGGGGCCTTGACGGCCTTGCTCACCCCGAGCACACCGCCCGCGCCGGGCACGTTGTCCACCACGATGGACTGGTGCAGGCGCTCGCCCAGCTTCTGGCCGATCAGGCGCGCCGTGGTGTCCACATTGCCACCGGCACTGAACGGCACGATCAGCGTGATGGGCTTGGTGGCGGGCCAGGCATCGGCGGCGGCGAAAACGGCGGGCGCGGTAAGGCCTGAGGCCAGCAAGGCGGCGGCGGCAACAAAGGAGCGGCGGGATGTGGACATGGGCATGCAGCAAGAAAGCAGACAGGCTGACGGCTCCAGGCCCATCCCGGCGTCGCAGCGTCGCTGTACTGGCCGGTAAATTTGAGTGCGCCCTCCGGCGGACGGGCAAGCCGCCGATTATCCCAGAGCACCTTGTTGTCTGCCATAACTGGAAATACTTAGCAATCCTGATTCACCCTTGAAACCTGGTGAAGCCTGCAGCGCCGGGCGCTAGGGTTCATGCCAAGCCGCCGGACACCGGGTCGCTCCAGAATCGGAACCCATGCTCTCACCCAGCCAAGTCATCGTTCTGGCAACGCCGGTCTTTTTCGCACTGATTGCCGTGGAATGGATCATCAGCCTCAGACGCGGGCGCAATGCCTATGCGCTGGCCGATGCCGTCAGCTCGCTGAACCTGGGCATCCTGAGCCAGACCAGCGCCGTCTTCACCAAGCTGCTGACGCTGGGCATCTACACCGTCGTGGCCAGCCATGTGGCGCTGATCGAGGCCGATGCCTTCTGGCTCAGCCTGCCAGGCTGGTTGCTGGCCCTGCTGTTCTACGATCTCTGCTACTACTGGCTGCACCGCATGGGCCACGAAGTGGGCGTGCTCTGGGCCGCCCATGCCGTGCACCACCAAAGCCAGGCCTACAACCTCTCCACCGCGCTGCGCCAGACCAGCTCCGGCGCACTGCTGGGCTGGATCTTCTATCTGCCCATGGCCCTGGCCGGCGTGCCGCCGCTGGTATTTGCCGTGGTAGGGCTGATCGATCTGCTCTACCAGTTCTGGGTACATACCGAGCAGGTCAAGAAACTGGGCTGGTTCGACCGCTGGTTCTGCGCGCCCAGCAATCACCGCGTGCACCATGCCGTCAACGATCGCTATCTGGACCGCAACTACGGCGGCATTCTCATCGTCTGGGACCGGCTCTTCGGCACCTACAAAACCGAGGACGACGAGGAGCCCTGCGTCTACGGCACGCGCGGCCTGCTCAAGAGCTGGGACCCGCTCTGGGCCAACTTCAGCGTCTACCGCCAACTGGCCCATGACAGCTGGCATGCACGCAGCTGGCTGGACAAGGCCCGCGTCTGGTTCAAGCCACCGGGCTGGCGGCCGGCCGATGTGGCGCAGCACTTTCCCAGGCCCGCCTTCGATCTGGACGAGCACCGCATCATCTATGCCCCGCCCATGGGCCGGGCGCTGCGCTGGTTTGCCGGCCTGCAGTTCGCGGCGCTGATTGCGGGCACCTCGGTCTTTCTCTGGCATGCCGACCAGTCGCCGCTGGCCACCAACCTGATCTGGTTCGGCGTGCTGCTCACCGGGCAATGGGCCTTGGGCGCTGCCATGCAGGGCCGCATCAGCCTGTGGCTGGCACTGATGCTGCAAAGCGGCGCACTGGCCACGGCCACGGCGGCGCTGGGACTGCAGGCATGGCATTGGCTGTTCAAGCCTGCCACCATGTTTTTTGCTCTCATATGCATAGCTTCTTGCGCAATGCAGGCATCGAAAACGATGCAAAACATATCCAAGAAGCATGTCCATCTGCTGATGGCAGCTATTGTTTTTTCCATGTCAGGCGATGTCTTCCTGATGCTGGACGGACAACTGCCAACCAGTCTGTTCATTCCCGGCCTGGTCAGCTTCTTGCTGGCCCATGTCTGCTATGTTGCGCTGTTCAAGCTTGATGTGGCCTGGTTTGCCGATCGCAGCGCACTGCTGCTGGTGGCTGCGATCGGCGCCGCCATGTATGTCTTTCTCTGGACCCATGGCCTGCCTGCCGCCCTGCGCCTGCCCGTGGCCGCCTATGTCGGCGTGATCGCCCTGATGGCGGCCCAGGCCTGGGGACGCTATCGTCAACTGCACAGCCGCGCCGCACTGCTGAGCGCCCTGGGCGCCAGCTTTTTCATGCTCAGCGACTCCATCCTCGCCACCAACCGTTTTGTGCAGCCGCTGCCCTGGTCCGCAGTGAGCGTGCTCGGCAGCTATTACGCAGCGCAGGCCCTCATCATCTGGGGTTGCGTGCGGCAATGGGCCGAGCCCGCAATCCGCCAGGCCCCGGCGCAATTGCAACTGAAAGCCACCTAGGGTTGACCCTTGCACCGGTCTCGGCCGATAATCGGCAGATCGCAATTTCAGGAGTCCCCACGTGGACAGTGCCAGTTCAACCAGTGATTTATCGCACGCCGCAATGGCTGCGAAGCTGGCCGACTGACAGACTCCCCCGGATCGGGAGTCGTCATCGACCGCCCCGCATCCCTTGCCCCGCGCCCCTCGCAACTTGCTGTTTGGCTTCCCGACGTTCGGGGCGGCCTGCCGTGCGCAGCACGGATAGTGGCCTCAAGCTCGCAAGCTCTGCCCATCACTGAGTTCTCGCGTCGCCATCCCGCTCCGGCTGCCCGCCGGTTCGTGGCCGCGCCAGAACGCTTGTGCCGCACTGCCGCCTGGCCCGCTCCCTCAACCGATGAGGAGACCGCCATGAGCATTCGCCTGACCCGCACTCTGCACCAGCTGCGCCCTCTGCTGCTGCGCGCCCGCGCCACGCCTTCCCAGGCAGCGCCCGCCGCACCGGCAGCCTTGCCGCAAGCGCTGGAACGGACGCTGGAGCTCGATGCCCTGACAAGCTGGCCCACGCACCGCATCCGCAGCTATCTGAGCAGCCGCAGCGTGCGCTGAGCAACCCGGTCGCGGACCGGCTCCGGACCGCTTTCACTCACTCTCAACCAAGGAACACGTATGGATCCCGACCCTAGTCGATCTTGCAGCGCGCCCCGTGCGGCGCGCTGTCAAGCCATTGGCCTGCGTGTGACCTTGAGGGCTGCACGCAGGAACCGGAACCCCGACCCGGGGCTGGACGCCTGATGCAGTAGCCGCGGCGGGCAGCTCCCGGGTCACCCCAAGGAGTATGCCCATGCAACGCCTCGCCTGGCTGCGCGTGCTGCAACGCAGCCGCCCCACCCCCCGCCTCGATGACACCACCCGCCACCATGGCCTGACCCATGCCGTGATCTCGGCACTGAGCGAGCGCCGCACCGATGTGCTGCGCCACCTGGTCGACCGCCATGGCGCGCCCCTCATGGCCAGTGCCATGGCCAATCTGAGCATCCGCCAGCGCGCCGATGCGCTGTCGCTGCTGACCAGCGAGCAGCGCAGCCGCCTCGACGAGCAGCTGCGCTCGAGCCAGGCGCAGTTGCCATGGACGCAGCTCGCCAGCTCCGGCAAGACGCTGCACTGACGGGAGGCCGTGATGCAAATCCTCAAAAACCTGTTCCGGGCCTTTTTGCGCAGCCACCGCCTGGCCGGCCTCTTCGGCCGGCAGCCGATGCCCGCTGGCGGCCCCTCCACCGCCGTCACCGTGCCACCGGCACAGGTACAGGCCCTGCAATCCGCCGCCTGCAGCCCCGTGGCCGCCCTGCTGCAGCAGCTGGACACATCGAGCCGGGGCCTGAGCCCCGGGCAGGCCCAGCAGCGCCAGCTCCGCCATGGGCCCAACGAGGTCGCGCATGAAAAGCCGCTGCCCGCATGGCAGCACCTGTGGCATTGCTACCGCAACCCCTTCAATCTGCTGCTGACGCTGCTGGCCGTGGTCTCCTACCTCACCGAGGACGAGAAAGCCACCATCGTCATCGCCAGCATGGTGCTGCTGTCCACGCTGCTGCGCTTTGTCCAGGAAGGGCGCTCGCGGCGCGCCGCCGCGCGCCTGCAGGCCCTGGTCAGCAACCGCGTCACCGTGCGCCGCAGCAGCGATGCACCGGCCGCAGACTTTCGCGACAGCGGCGGCGGCCATGACGCCTCGCTGTCCGAGCTGCCCATGCGCGAGCTGGTGCCCGGGGACATCGTGGCCCTGTCGGCCGGTGACATGATCCCGGCCGACTGCCGCCTGCTGTCCGCCAAGGACCTGTTTGTGAGCCAGGCGGCCATGACGGGCGAATCGCTGCCCGTGGAAAAGGATGCACGCACCCTGGCTGCCCTGCAGGCGGGCCAGTTGCTGGAAGCCGGCAACCTGCTCTTCATGGGCACCAATGTGGTCTCGGGCACGGCCATGGCCGTGGTCGTCGCCACCGGCAGCCAGACCTATTTCGGCACGCTGGCAGCGCGCATCACCCACCAGGACCGCACGGCCACGGCCTTCGAGCAGGGCGTGAACAGCGTCAGCTGGCTGCTGATCCGCTTCGCGGCCGTGATGGTGCCCGTGGTGCTGTTCATCAACGGCTACACCAAGGGCGACTGGGGCGAGGCCTTTTTGTTCGCGCTGTCGGTGGCCGTTGGCCTGACGCCCGAGATGCTGCCCATGATCGTCACCTCCACGCTGGCCAAGGGTGCCGTGGTGCTGTCGCGCCAGAAGGTGATGGTCAAGCGCCTGGACGCGATTCAGAACTTCGGCGCCATGGATGTGCTGTGCACCGACAAGACCGGCACGCTGACGCAGGACCGCATCGCGCTGGAGCGCCATACCGATGTACAGGGCCGTCCCAGCGACGAGGTGCTGCAGTTCGCCTACCTCAACAGCTACTACCAGACCGGGCTCAAGAATCTGCTGGACCGTGCCGTGCTCGAGCATGTGGAGCTGCACACGCGGCTGCATGTCAACGAGGACTATCGCAAGGTCGACGAAATTCCGTTCGACTTCCAGCGCCGGCGCATGTCCGTGGTGGTGGCCGAGCGCAACCATCACCACGAGCTGATCTGCAAGGGCGCGGTCGAGGAAATCCTGCAGGTCTGCACGCATATCCGGGACAGCGGGCCAGACGGCGAGACCGTGCAGGCCCTGACGCCGCAACGCCGCGAACAGGTGCGCGCCGTCACCGAAGGTCTGAACCGCGAGGGCCTGCGCGTGGTGGCCGTGGCCATGAAGGAAGTGCCGCCCGACAAGAGCACCTACGGCATCGCCGACGAGTCCGAACTGACCCTGATCGGCTATGTGGCTTTTCTCGATCCACCCAAGGAATCCACCCAGGCCGCCATTGCTGCGCTGCTGCAGCACGGTGTGACGGTCAAGGTGCTCACGGGCGACAACGAGCTGGTGGCACGCAAGGTCTGCCGCGACGTGGGCCTGCAGGTGGACGAGGCGATTGTCGGCAACGACATCGAAGCCATGGACGAGGAGCAGCTGCGCCGCTGCGTGGAGTCGCACCTGCTGTTCGCCCGCCTGACGCCGCTGCACAAGGAGCGCATCGTGCATGCGCTGCGCGCCAACGGCCATGTCACGGGCTTCATGGGCGACGGCATCAACGACGCGCCCGCGCTGCGCGCTGCCGATATCGGCATCAGCGTCGACAGCGGCGTGGACATCGCCCGCGAGGCGGCCGACATCATCCTGCTGGAGAAAAGCCTGATGGTGCTGGAGCAGGGCGTGCTCGAAGGACGTCGCACCTTCAGCAATATGCTCAAGTACATCCGCATGACGGCCAGCTCCAATTTCGGCAACGTGTTCTCGGTGCTGATCGCCTCGGCCTTCATCCCGTTCCTGCCCATGCTGCCCATGCAGCTGCTGATGCAGAACCTGCTCTACGACCTGTCGCAGATCGCCATTCCCTTCGACAACGTGGACGAGGAAATGGTCGCGCGGCCGCTGCGCTGGAACCCTCAGGACCTGGGTCGCTTCATGCTCTTCTTCGGCCCCATCAGCTCGCTGTTCGACGTGCTCACCTTCGCGCTGATGTGGTTCGTCTTCCATGCCAGCACGGCTGCAGACCAAAGCCTGTTCCAGTCGGGCTGGTTCGTGGTGGGACTGCTGACGCAGACGCTGATCGTGCACATGATCCGTACGCCGAAGATCCCGTTTGTGCAAAGCCGTGCCTCCTGGCCCCTGCTGGCGGCCACGGCAGCCATCATGGCCATAGGCATCTTCCTGCCCATGGGACCGCTGGCCGAGCATTTCAAGCTCCAGGCCCTGCCGCTCGGCTATTTCCCCTGGCTCATCGTCATATTGCTGGCCTATGCTGTGCTGACGACGCTGCTCAAGCGCGTCTATATCCGCAAGTACGGCTGGTGAGCACCGGGCCGCTTCGCATCTGCCCTGCGGGGCAGACGCGCCAGTCCGGGCCGCATGTTTCATGAACCCAGATACCTATCCATAAGCAATAACAATCGGAACTTCATGCAATCCCTACAGAACTTCAATCTGCTCGCCACGCTGAACACAGTGCTGTGCCTTGTCGTGGCCTTTGTCTGCGGCAGCATCATCGGCCTTGAGCGCCAGATACGCCAGCGCACAGCAGGCCTGCGCACCAATACCCTGGTCGCCGTGGGCGCGGCCGTGTTCGTCGACCTGGCCATGCGCGTCTCGGGAGCTGACGGCGCCACGCGCGTCATCTCCTATGTGGTCTCGGGCGTGGGCTTTCTGGGCGCCGGCGCCATCATGAAGGAAGGCGCCAACATCACGGGACTGAACACCGCCGCCACGCTGTGGGGTTCGGCCGCCGTGGGCGCCTGCGCGGGCGCGGGTCTGCTGCCGGAGGCCGGCATTGCCACCCTGTTCGTGCTGGCCAGCAACACCTTGCTGCGCCCTGTAGTCAACTACATCAACCGCCACCCTGTGGCCGAGCATGCCAGCGAGGCCACCTACTATGTCTACGTGATCTGCGGCCAGCAAGCCCAGGCCGATGTACGCGAGGGCATGCAGGAGCTGCTGGAGGCGGCCAACTACCCGGTGCGCGCAGTGGAAAAGCACGAAATCCCGCCGCACAACACCGAAATCGAGGCCGAGCTGTTCGCCACGGCCGTGCATGCCGAAGAGCTGGACCAGGTGGTCACGCAGATCGAAGCCTTGCCCGGCGTGCTGCAGGCCTTCTGGAACGCCGGACCGCAGAATAATTGACCCCCTGGGCCGCTTTGCGGCTTCCCGTTGCACGTCGCCCCCGCTGCGAGGTGGCTCTTGCTCGGCGTCTCTGGCCTTGACCGTGCTTTGACGACTCAGTGCTGCCTGGACCTCCGAATCGTCGCCGGGAACCAGGCCCTGAGCTGCCATGCAGCTGCCTTCACTCCCTCGCCTGGGCAGCCCCGCTGCGAGGCGGGCCTTGCCGGCTGCCTCACTTGAGGCGTGCCGATGTTTGCGTCGTTGCCTTGCTTATGCAGCCGTATCGTCTGCGGGGGCCTGCAGGCCCAGATGGCGGTAGGCGGCCTGCGTGGCCATGCGTCCGCGCGGCGTACGCTGCAAAAAGCCCTGCTGGATCAGATAGGGCTCGATCACATCCTCGATGGTGCCCGACTCCTCGCCGATACTCGCCGCGATGTTGTCGAGGCCGACCGGGCCGCCATCGAAACGATGCACCACGGCCTCGAGCAGCTTGCGGTCCATGATGTCAAAACCCTGGGGGTCCACATCAAGCATGGCCAGCGCCTTGTCGGCAATCTCGCGCGTGATGCGGCCGTCGCCCTTGACATCGGCATAGTCGCGCACGCGGCGCAGCAGGCGGTTGGCGATACGCGGCGTGCCGCGCGAACGGCGTGCAATCTCGAAGCAGCCTTCCTCGTCAATCGGCGCATTGAGCAAGCCCGCGCTGCGCTTGACGATGCGCGAGAGTTCCTCGGAACTGTAGAACTCCAGCCGCGCCACGATGCCGAAGCGATCGCGCAGCGGATTGGTGAGCATGCCGGCACGCGTGGTCGCCCCCACCAGCGTGAAGGGCTGGAGATCGAGCTTGATGGAGCGTGCGGCCGGGCCTTCGCCGATCATGATGTCGATCTGATAGTCCTCCAGCGCCGGATAGAGGATTTCCTCGACCACCGGGCTCAGGCGGTGAATCTCGTCGATGAACAGCACATCGTTGGGTTCGAGATTGGTGAGCAGCGCCGCCAGGTCCTTGGGCTTTTCCAGCACCGGGCCGCTGGTCTGGCGCAGGTTCACGCCCAGCTCGGCCGCAATGATGTGGGACAACGTGGTCTTGCCCAGGCCCGGGGGGCCGAATAGCAGCACATGATCGAGCGCCTCGCTGCGCTTCTTGGCAGCGCTGATAAAGATCTCGAGCTGCTCGCGCGCTTTGGCCTGGCCCACATATTCATCGAGCTGCTTGGGGCGCAGAGCCCTCTCCAGCGCTTCCTCTCCCATGAAGGCGCTGCCTGCCGACACCACGCGCGGTGCCGGCTCGCGCACTGCTTCACGCGATGAATCACGCACTGGCTTGGGGGATGGCGTTGCCGCAAATTCGTCCACATGAATCGTCATAGACCTCAATTGTGCCGTGCATCGGCACCGCACTGTTGCGCACAGGCTGTTGGCGCCGCCTTCATGTCACAGCTTCGTCACAGATGTTTCACAGAATGCAGCGCAAACGCCCCGCGCAGCGCAGTTCTGCACCGCAGATACATCGATGCGCTTGCACCAATATCCCCACCACCTCTTGCAGAAGCCCCTCCATGCGCCTCAACCCTCCCACGCCAGCTGGCGCTGCCTTTCGCAGTCTCGCCCAAGTCTCCGTTCTTGCTGCGGCCTCGGCAGCCCTCGCGGCCTGCGGTGGTGGCGATGGATCTCCAGCCCCGGCCCCCGTGCCTGCGCCCGCACCCGCTCCAGCACTGGCTCCCCTTGCAGGCGGCAGCAGCTACCTGGGCACGCTGAGTTTTGGCGATACCGTGGCATTGAGCCTGGACAGCACCACCAAGCAGATCACACTGCGCTTTGTGGATTCGCGCTTTGGTCTGGCCGGAGCCATCACCAGCGTCTACAGCGTGGATGCCAACGGCCAGTTCATGGCCCAGACATTCCAGGCGGTGGCAGGCAGCAATCTCCCTGGCGCTCTGGTGAGTCGTCTGAGCGACGTCACACTGCGCTTTTCAGCGGAAACCGGACTGGTCACCGGCAACGTTGACGGGTTGCCCAATTTGCTGGATACCTCGGCCACATCGACGGCATCGCTGCAGGGCGTTCTCACCGCCTCCAACCAGGGGGCGGCACAGATCAGTGCACTGGCCGGCACCTACAACTATCTGCGCAATGAGGCTGTGTATTCCGCCTCTGGCAAGCCCGGCGCACCCAGCGCCAGCGCGGGCCAGTTGCGCATTGCCAATGACGGCGTTGTGCGCGTCTGCCCCGGCCAGGGCGCAAGCGACACCTGCACCAACGGCATCACCGGTCGAGTGACGGTAGATCCCGACCAGAGCACCTATCCCGGCGCCCTGGTGCTGGAGCTGGGCGGCCAGCGCATCGGCCGCGCCGTGGTGGGCAAGCGCAGCGACGGCGCGGCCATATCCGTCGATGTCTACAGCGCCGCTGCGGGTGGCAGCTTCACCTCGGGCAACTGGACCTTGCAGTCTGCCGCCATGGCCCCCGTGGCCGCCACGGCGCTGGATGGCGAATGGCTGTGCACCCATCCCGAGCAGGCAAGCACAGGCCGCAGCATGCGCCACTATGTCTCCATCGGCAACGGCCTGCTGCAGACCGACACCATCGACATCGATCTGAAGCTCCGCGCCAATGCCGCGTCCGGCACAGGCGTCGCGGCCCATGGCCTGTTCGGCGGCCAATGGGCCGGCGGCAAGGGTGCGGCGCGCACGCTGCTGCCGGTCTCGGCCAACAGCTTCTACTACGCAGGCAGCAGCGGCCCTGCAGATACCGACACCAGTGCACTGGGCGCGTGCCAGCGGCTGCCCGAGCAGGCAGAGCTGCCCAAGTACCTGGACAAGAGCGCCGCCAGCACCGACCCGGTCATGATCACGCTGGCAGATGCACTGCCCACGCAACCCGCCATCGGCTACGACCAGATCTACTACAAGCAGGGTCGCTATACCCACACGGCGACCGGCAACGTGGCCTCCTCGCAATGGCAAAAAGCCTTTGATGACTTGTGCGAAGACAGCGGCCAGGACTCCACGGCCAAGAATGGCATCACGGCCAGCTCCAAGCTCAACGACCGCAGCAGCTTCACCTGCAAGGCCCAGGTCGCCAACTACCAGAGCCTGCTCAAGACAGCCGTGGTCGGACCCAAAGGCCAGCTCTTCCTGACCGACGGACATCACAGCTTCACCAGCCTTTGGGAAGCCCCCAACAGCAACGGCAATGTGGCCACTGGCCTGGCCGGTGGTCAGGTGCAGATGCCGGTGATGATCAAGGGCAATTACAAGGACGCCAACAACGCCAGCTTCTGGCGCACCATGCGTGCCAACAAGTTCGTCTGGCTCAAGCTGCCTGACGGCTCGTCCATCACCCCCGCCGATCTGCCACGCCAGCTGGGCCTGTCCAATGGTCTCAAGGACGACCCCTTCCGCTCGCTGGTCTACTTCACCCGCGAAGTGGGCTACAACAAGCCGGTCAACCCTTCCGAGTTTCTGGAGTTCTACTGGAGCGAATGGCTGCAGGCCTCGCCGCGTAGCTTCAAACTCAGCCAGTACAAGCTGAGCCAGGCGGGCAACGGCTCCGACGGCGGCTATATGCAGGCCATCAAGGATGCGTCCAACCTGATGCTGGCAGCCAATCCCTCGGAGATGATCGGAGCTTCGGGCTACAACGCAGTGCAGATGGGACAGATGACGGCCTTTGGCACGGCAACCTATGCCGACCTGTCCACGCCCAAGCCCGCGGATGGCAAAAAGGCCGGCAAGCTGGCCTATGCGCTGGAATACCGCGCATCGCTGGGCAGCGCAAAGTAGGCACGCAAGCCAGGGGGCCGGCAAGAATGCAGTAGGCCGGACAAGAGCAGGGCGAATGAGGGATGGCGAACAATCCATGGCATCGTAGAGACCACACACATGTTCTTAAAGGCTTTGCCATGTTCAAGATCCATCAGCTCGCCCCTTGGCTGCTTGCCGCCCTGCTAGCCCCCGCTGCCCAGGCCGCACTCAAGGCCGGCGATGCAGCGCCCGGCTTCAGGACGCCCGCCGCCGTGGCCGGCAAGGCCTTTGACTTCGACATGGCCGAAGCGCTCAAGAAAGGGCCGGTGGTGCTGTATTTCTTCCCCAAGGCCTTCACCCAGGGCTGCACGCTGGAAGCCCATGCCTTTGCCGAGGCCACGCCCCAGTTCGCGGCCATGAAAGCCACGGTGGTAGGCATGTCGCATGACGATATCGACACCCTCAAGCGCTTTTCCACCGAAGCCTGCCGCGACCAGTTTGCCGTGGCCTCGGACCCGAAGGCCGTCACCATCAAGGCCTATGACGCAGGGGCTGCCGCCAACCCGGCCCGGGCCGACCGCATCTCCTATGTGGTGGGCCAGGACGGCAAGGTGAAGTTCGCCCTTGTCAGCAGCGACCCGCTGGCCCATGTCGAGCAGACCAAGGCAGCCGTCAGGCAGCTGCAGGGGAAGTGACCCGGCTTGACCCGGCCCTCGGTCACTGCGCCAGCCAGTTCCCGATCTGAGTGCTGAAGGTCCGGTCGAAGCGGCTGTAGACGTCGGAGCCGCCGCTGACCGTGCACGAGCTGCTGCCGCCGGACAGCGTACCCACCACGCGTCCGCTCGCAAACATGGCCGAGCCGCTGCTGCCGCCTTCGGTCACGCCCTTGCTCCAGCCGACATTCACGAAATCGCTCTGGGCATTGCCTGGGTTGCAGGTGATGCTGCCGGCTCCCAGACTGCAGTTTCGGTAGCTCTGCACCTGGCCTTCGCTGTATTTGAGCAAATCGCCCTGTGGGTGATGCAGGCCGTAGATGGCCGTTCCCGTCACCGCAGTTCCTCTCGCATCCCAGCCAGCCATCGTCGCACCGGCGGGCGCTGCGTCATTGAGCCGCATCAGCGTGGCATCGTGCGCCGCAGTGGCATACAGCAAGGTGGCGCCGCGCTGCAGCGCCGTGGTCTGGGCACTGGGCTCGAAGCTGTTGCAGCTGGCCGAGCGGAAGAACCAGTCCGTGCGCAGCGAGGTGGCCGACGCCTGGGTCGAGATGCAGTGATTGGCCGACAGGAAATACGGCGTGAAATCGCGCCGCGTGTTGTTCAGCAGGGAGCCCGTGCAGTAGTAGTAGCGGTTGTCGGAGCCCACATAGGTCATGCGCGCCACGGCATTGCGCTCGGTGGCGTACTGATCGGCGCAGCTGGCATCGAGCTCGCACCCCGCGGCATCGCCCACATTCCTGGGCACGAGGCTATCGCGCAGTTCCAGCTCCGTGGGCAGGGCCAGGTTGACATAGGCATGGGTGAGCGTGGGAATGGCAATGCGCAGCTGCGATGTCGACAGTCCCGCAGGCAGTGCGATCTCCAGCGTGACCTCATCGGCTCCCAGGTCGGGAGTCCACCAGATGCCGGCCGCCCGGGTGTCGCCGTCGGCGCGGCGGTTGCGCGCAATGGCCTCGTTGATGGCCTGGCCCGTGGTCTCGAACCCGGTCTTGCTGCGATCCTTGCGGTACAGCCTGAGCTCGGCGGCATCGGGCATGGCGTCGACCACCAGGCCCAGCCGCAGGCCATGGGCGCCGGCCGAGGTGATGCTGATCGCCGCCACCTGAGCGCCCTCCGGGGTCTCGGACCAGTGCAGCGTGCGCGCCATATCGCCTGCGGACTGCAGCGAGGACAGCTCGCGCGGCGCCCCGATCTGCATGGGCAGGCCGGGCATGGGCATGACCGGCGAAGGCGCGTCGCTCCACTGCGGCAATGCCAGGCTGACGGCCCTGGGCCGCACCGCCACGGATGCCACCGCCACGCTTCTGGTCGCCGCCGCAGCCTGGGCAGCCGGCACGACCAGCGAATCCAGCACATTGGCCGTGGGCGGACCCGAAGGGGAACTGATCTCTGACGCGCCACCGATGATCGCGCCATTGCCGCCTGAGCCCCCGCCGCCGGGGCCAGGGTCCGGAACATTGCCTCCACCCCCGCCGCCGCCGCCGCCGCAAGCCGTCAGCACCACCAGCATCAGGCTTGCGCATCGGGAGGCAATGCGTCTGCCCTGTTTCCACCCATGCATATCGTGCTCTCCTGCAGTTCACGATCGGACTGGCGCAGGGCCAGCGGAGCTATTTGGTCAAAGCCTTGAGCGCGAGCTTAATGCCCTCGCTCACCCCTACTTCGGGTGGGAGTTTCTTGAGGGCGGCCGAGGCTTCCTTGTCGGAATAGCCCAGCGCCATCAGCGCCTGCTGGATATCGTTTTGCTCGCTGTTGTTGGCAAACAGCGACTGCGCACCGGTATCCGCACCGATCTTGCCCTTGAGCTCCAGCAGCAGACGCTCGGCGGTCTTCTTGCCGATGCCCGGCACCTTGACCAATCGCCCTGCTTGCTGCTGCGATACCGCGTCCGCGAGATCATCGATGCTCATGCCGCTGAGCACGGCCAATGCCATGCGCGGACCGATGCCGGTGATCTTGATGAGCTCACGGAAGGTCTGGCGCTCGCGGGCCGTTGCAAAGCCGAACAGCAGCTGGGCGTCTTCCCGCACCACAAAATGGGTCAGCAGGGCCACCTTGGCGCCATTGGCGGGCAGGTTGTAGAAGGTGCTCATGGGCACCTGCACCTCGTAGCCCACGCCAGCGCAGTCCACCAGGACTTCGGGCGGGTTTTTTTCCAGCAGCGTTCCCGTCAATTTGCCTATCATTGAAATCCTTTGCCGCACCGTGCGGCGATTCTTTTAAGAACACAACTTACGCAAAACGGGTTCAGGCCGGGCGACTGCCTCAGGAGGCAGGCCCTTGTTGCATTCCTATTTGCGTAAGTCCTAAAGAAATTATCCGCGTGATACTGCGCCATACCTTCACTCCCCACAACAATACGCGCCTGACCCATCTCTGTGGTCCGGCGGATGCGCATCTGCGCACCATCGAAGTCGCGCTGGGCGTCAAGATCGCTCACCGTCACGAGCAGTTCAAGATCGACGGCCCCAAGGCCAAGGCCAATGAGACGCTGGAGCTGCTGCAGGCGCTCTATGAAATCGCCGACTACGTGATCGCCGAACAGACGCTGCAGCTGATGCTGGCCGGCGATGTCGAGATGCTGGAGGCCGATCTGACGGCACCGCAGCTGACCACGCGCCGTGCCGATCTGCGCGCCCGCACGCCCAACCAGGCCCTGTATCTGGAAAACATCGCCCATCACGACATCAGCTTCGGCATCGGTCCGGCCGGCACCGGCAAGACCTATCTGGCCGTGGCCTGTGCCGTGGACGCTCTGGAGCGCAGCGCCGTGCAGCGCATCGTGCTGACCCGGCCCGCCGTGGAGGCCGGCGAACGCCTGGGCTTTCTGCCCGGCGACCTGACCCAGAAGGTGGACCCCTATCTGCGCCCTCTGTACGACGCGCTCTACGATCTGATGGGTTACGAGAAGGTGCAGAAGGCCTTCGAGCGCAATGCGCTGGAGATCGCGCCGCTGGCCTTCATGCGCGGTCGTACGCTGAACAATGCCTTCGTGATCCTCGACGAGGCACAGAACACCACGCCCGAGCAGATGAAGATGTTTCTGACCCGGATCGGCTTTGGCGCCAAGGCCGTGGTCACGGGCGACGTGAGCCAGGTCGACCTGCCCAAGGGCGCGCCCAGCGGCCTGGTCGATGCCGAGCGCGTGCTCAGGCGTGTCAAGGGCATCTCCATCAACCACTTCACCAGCGCCGACGTGGTGCGCCACCCGCTGGTGGCCCGCATCGTGGACGCGTACGACGCACGCGGGCGCGTGTCCGAAGGCACTTCGGCGCCCAAGCACCGCAGCAGCAGCCCGCGTACGGCCCGCTCCCTGCCCACGGCCGACGAGCTTTAATCAAAATCCATAGCTACTAGCACTTACCAAATAAGGGCTAAAAGCCAAAATGACCTTGAATCAACTGCAACTATCGCTGCAATTCGGCCCCAGCGCCGAGGCGGCCGCCCACCGCGAACTGCTGAGCCGCAGCCGCGTCACGCGCTGGATACGCCATGCGCTGGCCGTGGATGCCGAGATCACGGTGCGCATCGTCGATGCCGAGGAAGGCCGCAAGCTCAACCGCGAGTACCGCCAGAAGGACTACGCGACCAATGTGCTGACCTTCGACTATCAGCAGGAGCCGACCGTGATGGCCGACCTGGTGCTCTGCGCCCCCGTGGTGGAGCGCGAGGCCCAGGAGCAGAACAAGACGCTGGAAGAGCATTACGCCCATCTGCTGGTGCATGGCACGCTGCATGCCCAGGGCTGGGACCACGAGACCAGCGAGGAAGACGCCGAAGAGATGGAGGCCTACGAGACCGACATCATGAAGGAAATGGGCTACGAAGACCCCTACGCCAAATAGCGGACAGGCATCGGCCCACGTGCCGTAGACTCCTGAAAACAGAGCTGCCTGCGCAGGTCAATCATGTGTTTCAAAGGTATTTAGCCTTGAAAATCAAGAATGACCAGCGCAGGCAGCTCTTTTTATGAGAGTACCCCGGCCGGGTTTACTCCACGCTCAGGCCGATGCTGCGCACCAGCTGGGCCACGCGCACATCTTCGGTCTTGATCTGTCTGGCAAACACCTGCTGGCCCTCGCCCACGGGAGTGATGCCCTGCTGCAGCAGGCTCTTGCGCAGCTCGGGGTCCTTCAGCGCCTTGTCGGTATCCTGGGCAATGGCCTGGACCACAGCAGCCGGCGTGCCCTTGGGTGCGAACAGGCCGAACCAGGCACCGGCCTCAAAGCCCTTGTAGCTCTCGGCCAGGGTCTGCACCTGGGGCAGCAGCGCATGACGCTGCAGGCCGGACACGGCCAGCGCCGTGAGCTTGCCGCTCTGGATCTGGGTGAGCGCCGGAGCGATCGCAATCAGCATCACATCGACCTGGCCGGCCAACACATCCTGCAGGCCCTGAGGGCCGCCGCGATAGGGAATGTGCGTGGCGAAAAAGCCTGCGCGCTGCTTGAACTGCTCCATGGCCAGATGCTGGGCACCGCCCGTGCCCGAGGAGGCGTAGTTGATCTTGCCCGGGTGGGATTTGGCGTAGGCCACAAAGTCCTGCAAGGTCTTGAAGCCCTTCCGGGGATTGGCCACCAGCACGAAGTCGGACTGGCCCAGCTTGGTCACCGGCACCAGATCGTTCTTGACGTCATAGGGAAGATTGCGCTGCACATTGGGCATGATGGTGATGGCGCTGTCGCCGCCCACCAGCAAGGTGTAGCCGTCGGGCTGGGCCTTGACCACAGCATCCACGGCCGCGACGCCGCCGGCCGCGCCCTTGTTTTCCACCACGATGGCCTGCTTCCAGTCCCTGCCCACCAGATTGCCCACCTGACGGGCCAGCAGATCCGGAGCGCTGCCGGGGCCATTGGCCACCACCAGCTTGACGGAATGCGCCGGAAACTCCGGCTGCTGCGCCATGGCTGCGCCCGGCACCCAGGTTGCGGCCAGCATGGCCCATGCGGTGCGGGAGAGGAAACGGGGCAGATTCACGGCAAAACTCCTTAACTAAGGAGTTGATTGTCAAAACAATCACTTATTCCTCAAAATACTGTTTTCAAATTCTTTTATTTCCAAAAATAATTAACCACACAAGAAAAGAACAGCGGCGACGCAGGCCTGCGCCTAAGATCGCCCCCATCACAAGGCGCAAAGCCGACAGAGAAAATCAGGAGACAAGAACATGGAGAACCTGGGCCACCTTGCCCTTTTGCTGGCCGCAGCTTTCACGGCCGGTACGCTCAACGCCGTCGCCGGTGGCGGCAGCTTTCTGACCCTTCCCGCCCTGGTCTTCACGGGCGTACCGCCAGTGATTGCCAATGCCACGGGCACCGTGGCCCTGCTGCCGGGCTATATCGCGGGTGCCTGGGGCTTCAAGGACGATATGCAGTCCCCGCCAGGCCTGTCCATGAAGCAGGTGGTGGCTCTGTCCCTGATCGGCGGCTCCGCCGGCGCGGCGCTGCTGCTGTTCACGCCCGACGCCACCTTCCGCAAGGTCGTGCCCTGGCTGCTGCTGGCCGCCACCGCCATGTTCGCCTTCGGCCCGCAGCTGCGCGTCTGGGCCTCGGGCAAGAATGCCGACCACGCCGCCACATCTGCGGCCAAGGCCACTGCAGGCATGCTGATCGTGGCCATCTACGGCGGCTACTTCAACGGCGGCCTGGGCATTTTGCTGCTGGCCTTGTTCGGCCTGCTGGGCCAGACCTCGCTCAACGCCATGAACGGCATGAAGAACCTGGTCTCGGCCCTGCTGACGGCAATTGCCGTGGTGATCTACGCCGTGGGCGGCATTGTGGAATGGAAGCTGGCCTTCGTCATGATGGTGGCCGCCACCCTGGGCGGCTATCTGGGAGCCCGTGCGGCGCGCAGGATTGCACCTCATGTCCTGCGCTGGGGCATTGTGGCCACGGGGCTGGTGATGGCCGGGCTGTTCTTCGCCAGAGGCTGAAGTGCCGTCCAAAGCAAAAAAGCCTTCTCAGCCACGAGAAGGCTTTTTTGTGAGCACGCAGTGCTTGCCACACAAGCGCTGGAAGCCAATTGGGCTGATTTTTACAGCAACCTGGCTTTCACGGTCTTGCCCTTGACCTTGCCCGCATTGAGCCTGGCGCAGGCAGCCGAGGCAATCTTGCGGTCCACGGCCACATAGGTGGAAAAGTCGTTGACGCTGATCTTGCCGATCTGGTCGCGGCTGTAGCCGAAGTCGGCGCACATGGCACCCATCACGTCGCCGGCGCGGATCTTTTCCTTGCGCCCGCCGATGATCTGGATGGTCATCATGGGTGGCAGCAGTCCGCCGCCAGCGGCGGGCGTGAGCTCGTCCACGGGGAAGAACTGCGAAGCACGGCCTTGCAGCTGCTCGATCTTGCCCACGCTGCCCATCTCGTCCATGGACACCAGATTCAGCGCCAGCCCTTCAGCATCGCCACGGCCGGTGCGGCCGATACGGTGGATGTGGACCTCGGGGTCGGGCGTGACATCCACATTGATGACGGCAGACAGGTCGGCGATGTCCAGGCCGCGCGCCGCCACATCGGTGGCGACCAGCACGCTGCAGCTCTTGTTGGCAAACTGCACCAGCACCTCGTCGCGCTCGCGCTGCTCCAGCTCGCCGAACAGGGCCAGAGCGCTGAAGCCCTGGGCCTGCAGCTCGCTCACCACGTCACGGCATTGCTGCTTGGTATTGCAAAAGGCAATGCTCGATTCGGGACGGAAGTGCGCCAGCAGCCTGGCCACCGTTGCCACTTTTTCGCGGGCACCGACTTCGTACCAGCGCTGCTCTATCTTGCCCGCGCTGTGCTGGGTCGCGACCTTGACGGTCTGCGGGTCGCGCATGAAGCGGCTGGCCAGCGAGGCAATGCCTTCGGGGTAGGTGGCCGAGAACAGCAGGGTCTGGCGATCCACCGGGCATTGGCGCACCACGGTTTCGATGTCGCCGAGAAAGCCCATGTCCAGCATGCGATCGGCCTCGTCCAGCACCAGGGTCTTGAGGTTGCCGATATCGAGCTTGCCGCGCTCCATCAGATCCATCACGCGCCCGGGTGTGCCGACGACGATATGGGCGCCGTTTTCCAGCGAGGCGATCTGGTTGCGCGAGGGCACGCCGCCATAGACGGTGACGACCTTGATATTGTCCTGCGCGCGCGCCAGGCGGCGGATTTCGGTGGCGACCTGGTCGGCCAGTTCGCGCGTGGGGCACAGCACCAGGGCCTGGACGGCAAACCAGCGCGGGTTCAGGCGATCGACCATGGGCAGGCCGAAGGCAGCCGTCTTGCCGCTGCCGGTGCTGGCCTGGGCGATCAGGTCCTTGCCCTGCAGGGTCAGCGGCAGGCTGGCGGCCTGGATGGGCGTCATCTGCGCATAGCCGAGCTGCTGGAGATTGGCCAGCATTTCGGGAGACAGGGGCAGCGCCGAGAAAGCGGTGGAATCAGAGGCCTGGGCGGCGCTGGTGGAGGTGTTCATGGGAGCGGATTATCCCGGGCCTGCGCAGGAAAAGCCTTGTGCCATCGTTATTCACGGTGCCATTTGCGAGTTGCCCCTCTTCAATCCGGACCGGCCATGCTCCTAGTCTGAAAGCGCGGTCTTCAATGGCCGCCTCTGTTTGAAGCCAACCACAGCCCCTCACATGCACCCTAGCCTTACCCGCAAGTTCTGCGCCGTCGCCGCGCTGGCCGTCACTCTGGGCTCGGCCCAGGCAGCAGAGCTGGACCCCCAGCCGCTCAAGCCCCAGCTGCAGCAGCTGATCGCCCAGATGTATCCGCAAATGCGCGGCATCTACGAAGACCTGCATGCCAACCCCGAGCTGGGCTTCCAGGAAACGCGCACCGCCGCCAAGCTGGCGGCCGAGATGCGCAAGCTGGGCTTTGAAGTCACCGAGGGCATCGGCAAGACCGGCCTGGTCGCCATCTATCGCAATGGCGCGGGCCCCACCGTCATGGTGCGCACCGAGCTGGACGCCCTGCCCATGGAGGAAAAAACCGGCCTGCCCTATGCAAGCAGGGCCAAGGCCCAGTACAACGGCAAGGAGAGCTTTGTCGCCCATAGCTGCGGCCACGACATGCATATGACCAGCTGGCTGGGCACGGCGCAGGCGCTGCTGGGCCTGAAGAGACAATGGAAGGGCACGCTGATGTTCGTGGCCCAGCCGTCCGAGGAAACCGTGACCGGAGCCAAGGCCATGCTGGCCGACGGCCTGTTCAAGAAGTTCGGCAAGCCCGACTACGCCTTTGCGCTGCACACCGGCTCCATGCCTTATGGCACGGTGGGCTATGTGGCCGGGGCGGCGACCTCCAACTCGGACTCGCTGGACATCACGTTTCACGGTCGCGGCAGCCATGGCTCCATGCCCGACAAAGGCATAGACCCCGTGCTCATGGCCTCGCGCTTTGTGGTCGATGTACAAGGCGTGGTCAGCCGCGAGAAAGACCCCATGGAATTCGGCGTGGTCACCGTGGGTGCCTTCAATGCAGGCAGCGCGGGCAACATCATTCCCGATCAGGCGCGGCTGCTGGGTACGATACGCAGCTACAAGAGCGAGGTGCGCAGCAAGCTGCATGACGGCATAGAGCGCAGCGCCAAGGCGCAGGCCGCCATGTCCGGTGCGCCGGCCCCCGAGATCAAGCTGACCAAGGGTTCGGACGCCGTGGTCAATGACGCGGCGCTGGTCAATCGCACGGTCAGGCTGTTCAAGGCTGCGCTGGGCGACAAGAACGTGCTGCCCATCCCCCCGGCCACGGCCAGCGAGGACTTCTCGGACTTCATCAACCAGGGCGTGCCGTCCATGTTCTACATCCTGGGTGTGTCCGATCCCCAGAAAGTGGCACAGGCCAGCCAGCCCGGCGGCAAGCCGCTGCCCTTCAATCACTCGCCCTTCTTCGCTCCCGAGCCCGAACCCACGTTCAAGACCGGCGTGGAAACCATGACGCTGGCCGTCATGAACGTGATGCAGTAACTGCAAGCCAGCCCCGCCATCGGGGCTGCCGTCACTGCATCTGCTGCAGATTGCCGATGCGCACCAGCATCTCGGTGAACATCTGCATGTCCGTGCGCAGGTCCGGCAGCTCCTGGTACTCCAGCGCATTGTGGGCCGTGTACTTCTTGCCGGGCATGGCCGGACCGAAGTTGATGGCGTTGGGCATGAGCTTGGCCGTCGTGCTGCCTGCGGTAGGCACGGGCCTGGCGTCCAGCCCCGTGGTGTCGCCAAAGATATTGAGCAGGGTGCCCAGCCACGCGCCCTTGGGGTCGCGGGCCATCCAGTTGCCCTGTGTGTACTGCACGGTCACCGCAACCTTGGCCGCATCGCTCCAGCGGGCAATGCCCTGTTCCACCTCGGCGCGCAGCTGCTCGGGCGTCTTGCCCCGCGGCATGCGCGCATTGGCCGTCACCTCCAGCTTGCCGTCAGCAGACTTGATGAGGTTGGGCGACAGCGTCAGCGGCCCCATGAAATCATCGGCATAGGCAATGCCCAGCTGCCGGCCCAGATAGTCCAGGCCGAACACGCCATTGATATAGCGTACGGCCTGACTGTACTGATTGGGCTGCAGCAGCGCCGCGCCCTGCTCCGGCATCAGGCTCTGCTGCAGGAACAGCGCCAGGCGCGGCACGGGATTGACCCCTTCTTCAGGACGAGAGCCGTGAGCGGATGCGCCGCTGACCTTGACCGTGACCTGGCCCTCGGCGCGCTGCACGTCGATGGAGAACTTCCCCTGCGCCTCGTGCCGGCGCACAAAGTCGTCCTTGTCCTTGGACAGCCGCTGCGCGATCTGATCCAGCGCAGCAGCATCGGTGGCGGAGACGGTGGCGGAGGCCGTCTGCGCAATGGAGTTGGCCGAGGCGGCGCCGGCCATGGCGGTGATGGCGGGTCTGGCGGCATCCACTGCGACATCCGCAAACAAGGCCTTGAGCGCGCCCGTGCCCTTTTCAGCGACCACGGCCGGATACTTGCTGTCCAGCACGATGTTGTACTGCGGCAGCGCGGTCTTGCTCTGGTAGTACTTCATGGCATCGCCGCCGGTTTCCTCGGTGGTCTCTATCATCAGGCGAATGCTGCGCGACAGCGGCAGACCGCTGTCCTTGACCGCCTTCATCGCATACAGCACGGTGGCGATGGAGCCCTTGTCGTCAATCGTGCCGCGCCCATAAAGCCGGTCGCCCACACGGGTGACCTGGAAAGGATTGATCTGCTTGCCGTCCAGTACCCACTCGGCAGCCACCACCGGCACCACATCGGCATGGGTCAGGATGCCGAACTCGGTGGCCTCGCTGGCACGGCTCGTCGCATTGGCAGGCAGCGTCACTTCAAAGATGCGGTTGTCCACATTGCGAAAGCGCAGCCCGAATTCAGCAGCCATGGATGCAACGAGCTTGCCGAAGTCCAGGATGGCCGGACTCTCATGCGCAGGCACCTTGGAATCACGCACCGTGGGCAGCGCCACCATGCGCTGCAGGCTTTCCAGCACCGCTGCCTCCTGGGTCAAACGGTTGTATACCCCCAGCAACCGGGCGATATCCGCGAGTTCGCCGTCCGACAGCGTCTGGCCGCGCGTATAGCGCTGCACGGCTGCCGCCACGCCAGGCTCGGCCCTGGCTGCCTGCTGCGCAAAGGCCTTGAAGGATTCTGGGGGGGTCGCAGCGGATGATGCGATCAGTGCGTCCAGCGCGGGTTTCTTCAAGGTCTGCGCCTGGATGGGCAGGCTGGCGCCGGCCAGACCGAGAATCAGGCCGGCGGCGATGAGGGATAAAGAGGGCTTGCAGGATGGCTTCATGGACAGCTCTTGTTGAAATCGTGGTGACGGATGGGCGCGCAGGCCTGGCCTTGCCTAGGCCTGCGGCTCCATGCGCATGGGAATGGTGACGGGCCCGTCATTGACCAGATGCACCTGCATGTCGGCGGCAAATTCACCGGTCTGCACCTGAGCGTGGGCCAGCCTGGCCTGGTCCACAAAATAGTCGTAGAGTCGCCGGCCTTCGTCGGGCGCGGCGGCGGCCGTAAAGCTGGGGCGGTTGCCGCCCCTGGTGTCGGCCGCCAGCGTGAACTGGCTGACCACCAGCAGCCCCCCGCCAACGTCCTGCAGGCTTTTGTTCATCTTGCCGGCCTCGTCGCTGAAGATGCGCAGCTTGAGCATCTTGGCCAGCAGCTTGTCGGCCTCGGCCTCGGTATCGCCGCGCTCGGCACAGACCAGCGCCAGCAGACCCTGGCCGATCTGACCGGTAATGCGGCCGTCGACCTCCACGCGCGCCTGCTTGACGCGCTGAATCACACTCATCATGTACTGAAACCTTCCCTGGCCGCGCCCTGTGCTTCGCCGCCCTGCTCTCCATCGGCCACTTCACTGACCGTGTTCATGCCCATGGGCAGCAGCTCGATGCGGGCATACAGGCCTGGAATGGCCTGCAGCAGCGCGGCTTCAATCTCCGAGCGCAATTGTGCCGCCCGCTGGACGCTCCACTGGCCGGGAACATGCATGTGAAAGTCCACAAAGCTGCGCTCCCCCGCCTGGCGGCTGGAGATATTGTCAAAGCTCACGCCTTCGCTGCGCCTGGCGAAGCTGTCCAGCAAAGTGTCTATCCTGAGGCGCTGCGGCGCATCCAGCGCCTGATCCATCAGGCCTTGCGAGGACTGCCAGACCAGTTGCACACCCTGCACGCAGATATGCACGGCCACGGCCAGAGCCACCGCGGCATCCACCCACAGCCAGCCCGTCAGGGCCGCAGCCAGCAGGCCGACCACCACGCCCACCGAAGTCCAGACATCGGTGAGCAGATGCCGTGCATCGCCCTCCAGCGCCATCGAACGGTATTTGCGCGAGGAGCGCAGCATGACCCATGCCAGCAGCCCGTTGAAGACCGTGCTGAGCAGCGACAGCATCAGGCCCCAACTCAGTTGCTCCAGGGGCTGCGGGTTCCACAGCCGCGACAGCGCTGCCCAGGCAATCGCCAGGCTGGCGCCTATGACCAGCACGCCTTCGAAACCGGCCGAGAAGTACTCCGCCTTGTAATGTCCATAGGGGTGTTCGGTATCCGCCGGTCGCTTGGCCACGGTCACCATGGTCAGTGCAAACATGGCACCGGCCAGATTCACGAAAGATTCCAGCGCATCGGACAGCAGGCCCACCGAGCCGGTCAGCCACCAGGCCAGGGTCTTGAGAACGATGGTGAGCAGCGCCACCACCACGGACAGGCGCAGCAAATTGTGCGGCTGCAGCCATTTTGAAGAGCTTGAGAGGTCGGAATTGAGCATATTCGGGTTCCTGGGCCTCTATATCACCAAGTGTTCTGATACATCAATAGTCTTTGCAAGTTGTCTGAAAAGCAATTCACAATCCCTTATCGTGATGGACATGTCATGGTCGAGGCTGGCCTGATTCCTATATAAATACTCCCAGAAAAAAGGGAGGCGCATGCCTGATACGTCGACAGCACAGCAAGCGAGGGATGAGGACGCCATTCTTCGACTGGTGGCCGATACAGCACCCGCAATGCTGGCTTATTTTGATGCCGAAACCCGTGCCTGCCGCTTTGCCAACGCGCGCTATGCAGAGCACTTCGGTCACACCATGCAAAGCATCGTGGGCATGGATGTGCGCGACGTCGTGGGCGAGCCGATCTGGACACAGATCGAACCTTATCTGAACTCCGTGGCAGTGGACAGCACCCAGACCCTGCGCTATACGCGCCAGGTCGAAAACGAGATCGGCCGACTGCAGCACATCGAGGCGGTGCTGCGCCCGCATGAGGAAAAAGGCGTGCTCAAGGGGGTCGTGGCGCTGATGACCGACGTCAGCCACCATCATCTGGCGACACAGCAGATACGCGACAGCGAAGAGCGCATGCGCAAGTTCGCTGCCATCACCACCGAAGCCATCGTGCTGCACCGCGATGGCGTCATCATGGACGGCAATGATGCGCTTTCCCGGCTGGTTGGCTATTCGCTCGACGAGCTGCGCGGAACGCCGGTGCTCGATTACGTGGCGCCCGAGGCGCGTCTGCGGGCGCTGCAGAACATGCGCAGCGAGCGTGAAGATCGTCTTGAGTCCGTGGTCGTGCACAAGAACGGCCAGCTCGTCCCGGTGGAGATAGAAGCCAGCACCATGCCCGGGGAAAAAGACCGGCACCGCATCGTCCTGCTGCGCGACCTGACCGCAAACCTCCAGACCCGGCAGCGCATGGACTATCTGACCCAGCATGACCTGCTGACGCATCTGCCCAACCGGGCCCGCCTCAACCATTTGCTGGCCGACGCCATCGCCAGGGCAGCCGGCGAGCAGTCGCGCCTGGCGGTGCTGTCGCTGGACCTGGACCAGTTCAAGTCGGTGAACGATTCGCTCAGCCATCAGGCTGGAGATCTGCTGCTGTGCGAGCTGGCGCAGCGGCTCAGAAGCACCGTCGGCACTCAGGATATCGTGGCCCGCACCGGCAGTGACGACTTTGTCATCGTGCTCCCCGACAACCCAAGCCTGCTGGAGACCGAGGCCCTGCTCGCGCGACTGCGCGCCACGGCAGAGGCGCCCTATCTGATAGAGGGCACCCAGCTGGTGATTTCCGTCAGTGTCGGCGTCGCCATGTATCCCAAGGACGGGAAATGCCCAGCATCCCTGCTGAGCAATGCCGAGGCCGCCATGCAGATGGCCAAGAGCCGCGGCCGCAGTTTCTCCCAGTTCTACACGCCAGCGCTTGAGAGCCGCGCAACACGCATGCTGATGCAGGAGCAGATGCTGCGCAACGCCGTGGAACGCGGCGAGTTCGAGCTGCATTACCAGCCCCAGACCCTGATGCAGACAGGCGAGCTTGCAGGCTTCGAAGCCCTGGTGCGCTGGAGGCACCCGCACCGAGGCCTGGTCTCGCCCGACGAATTCATCGGCTTTGCCGAGAACCGGGGGCTGATCGCGGCCGTGGATCGCTGGGTGCTCAATCAGGCCTGCCGTCAGGCCCATGCCTGGCAGCAACAGGGTTTTCCCGCCATCCCCGTGGCCGTCAACCTGTCGGCACAGGAGTTCCGCCAGCGCGATGTCGTCAAGGAAGTGGCCCAGGCTCTGGCCGACACGGGGCTGGAAGCCTGCTATCTGCATATCGAAGTGACAGAAACCACGCTGATGCTTTCGGGCAACCAGATGCAGCAGACCCTGCATGCCCTCAAGGCGCTGGGGGTGGGCCTGGCCATCGACGACTTCGGCACCGGCTACTCGTCTCTCGCCTATCTGCGCAAGCACCCCATAGACAGGCTCAAGATCGACCGCTCATTCGTGACCGATCTCCCACACAACCCGGATGCCGCCGCCATCGTCAATGCCATCGTGCAGATGGGCCAGAGTCTGCATCTGGAGATTCTGGCCGAGGGTGTGGAAAGCACTGAACAGCTGGACATGCTCAGAGAGATGGGCTGTGCCATGATGCAAGGGTTTCTCGTGTCAGCGCCATTACCTGCCGAGCAGGCTTCGGCATGGATGTCGCAACACTGTCAACTGCTACAAAGACAATAGTGCATGGCCTCGAATACACCGACACCCTCTCATAAGAACAGCAGCATGTTCCATACGGACGCCCTCCAGGCGCTAGCCCATGTTCAGCAGTTGTACCGCGAGCAGATCGATCATCTGCGAGCTGCCATGCAGCGCTTCGTGGCGGGAGAAACCCCGGCAGCGCCGATTCACGCCTACTACCCGTTTGTGCGTATCAAGACCACCACGGTGGCGCAGGCCGATACCAAGCTGACCTACGGCTTTGTGGAGGGCCCCGGCACCTATGAGGCCACGCTGACCCGGCCCGACCTGTTTGCCAGCTATTTCGGCGAGCAGTTGCGCCTGCTGATCCTGCACCACCAGGTGCCCATCGAAGTGGGTCTCAGCGACAAGCCCATCCCTATCCATTTCTCGTTCGCCGACAACGACCATATCGAAGGCTCGCTCTCGCCGGAGCGCCGCATGCTGATGCGCGATGTGTTCGATCTGCCGGATCTTGAATCCATGGACGACGGCATCGCCAACGGCACCTGGCGCGCGGCGGCCGGCGAGGCCCTGCCTCTGTCGCTGTTTACCGCGCCGCGCGTGGATTACTCGCTGCACCGCCTGCGCCACTACACAGGCACGGCCCCGGATTGGTTCCAGAACTTCGTGCTGTTCACCAACTACCAGTTCTATATCGACGAATTCATCCGTCTGGGCCATGCCGAGATGGCCAAGGAGGACAGCGAATACATCGCCTTTGTCGAGCCCGGCAATGTGGTGACCCGCCGCGCCGGCCTGCCCGCCGAAGCCGTCGACGAGCTCGGGAATGCGCCGCCGCGCCTGCCGCAGATGCCGGGCTACCACCTGGTGCGCGCGGACAACAGCGGCATCACCATGGTCAATATCGGTGTCGGCCCGGCCAATGCCAAGACCATCACCGACCATATCGCCGTGCTGCGCCCCCATGCCTGGATGATGCTGGGCCATTGCGCGGGTCTGCGCAACAGCCAGCAACTGGGCGACTATGTGCTCGCCCATGCCTATGTGCGCGAGGACCATGTGCTGGACGAAGAGCTGCCGCTGTGGGTGCCGATTCCGGCGCTGGCCGAAATCCAGGTCGCGCTTCAGCAGGCCGTGGCCGACGTGACGCAGATGGAGCGTGCCGACCTCAAGCGCATCATGCGCACCGGCACCGTGGCCAGCACCGACAACCGCAACTGGGAGCTGCTGCCCGACAACCTGCCCCAGCGCCGCTTCAGCCAGAGCCGCGCCGTGGCGCTGGACATGGAATCTGCCACCATTGCCGCCAACGGCTTCCGCTTCCGCGTGCCCTATGGCACCTTGCTGTGCGTCAGCGACAAGCCGCTGCACGGCGAGATCAAGCTGCCCGGCATGGCCAACCATTTCTATCGCGAGCGCGTGGACCAGCATCTGCGCATCGGCATGCGTGCCGTGGACATACTGCGTGAAGGCGGCTCCGACCGCCTGCACAGTCGCAAGCTGCGCAGCTTTGACGAGGTGGCCTTCCAGTAAGGCCCTGCCATGCTCGAGGTCGACCAGTTCTCCATGACATTGATGGTCGCCGTCAATTTGATGCTGGTCGCCTTCTCCCTGCCATGGTTCATGGGCCCCCAGCTGAGCCGGGCCGCCCGCAATGCGCAGCAATTCCTGTTGCTGCAAGGCCTGGCCTGGCTGCTGGTGCTCAGCGCCACGCGCTCCACCTCGCTGACCTGGAACACGCTGCTGTCGGTGGCGGCGACCGCCGCCTCGACAAGCGCTCTGTGGCAGCTGCAAAAGGCGCTCAAGGGCTGGCTGGGCCCCAGAAGACAGTCGCTGGTGCGCGCGCTCGCCGTGCTCTGCCTGCTTGCCCTGGCCGGCGAGCTGATACTGATTCAAAGCCAGCCTTACCGGCTTTTCTGGTTCAACATCTGCTATGGCCTGGCGATTGCCTCGCTGGCCAGCCTGGCCTTGTTTCCGCGTACCCCGGCAGCCAGGACCTGGCGCTATCTGTTCTTCGGCACCGGTCTGTGCACAGCCCTGGCCCTGCTCGCTCGCAGCTATCTGGCTCTGCATGCGCATCGGGTCTACAGCTTTGAACAAGAGCTCGATCCCGGCCTGTCGCCGTCCTGGCTGGTGCCCCTGTTCACCGCCATCCTGTTTGTGGCGATCCTGATGGCCTGGCGTGACGAGGAACACCGCCGGCAGCAGGCGGACAAGCCCGAAGACAGCCTGACCGGCCTGCCGCTGCGCCAGGCCATCCGCAACCAGGCCCGCCACATGCTCAACCGGGCACAACGCGAAGACCTGCCGCTGGCCTTGATCCTGATCGACATGGATCATTTCTCGCACATCAATCGCCGCCATGGCTATCAGACCGGAGACGAGGCCTTGCAGCTGATGTCACGCACGCTGAGAAAGCAGATGCGCGGCGACGAGGTCGTGGCCCGCTGGCAGGGAGAGTCCTTTTGCCTGCTGATTCACGCAGACCAGCAGGGCGTCAGATCGCTGCTGACGCGCATCAAATCCACACTGCAGATTGGCGCGCAATACGAGCTGCAGGTGGAGCTGGACTTCAGCGCGGGTTGCGCACTGGTCCCTGCGGCCTGGAAGGGCCTGAGCCTCAACGAGCTGTCCAGCCACGCCAATGCTGCCTTGCAACAAGCCAAGAAGCAGGGCCGGGGACGGGTGGAGTACAGCACCCTGACTCCTCCGCCCGACGAGAACCCTGTCGAATCCGACCTGGCTCCGCTGGCCTGAGTCAGCAGGCAGCCTTGATCAGATCGGCCGCCTTCTCGGCAATCATGATGGTCGGCGCATTCGTGTTGCCGCTCACGATGCGCGGCATGACCGAGGCATCGACCACTCGCAGCCCCTGCACCCCATGCACCAGCAAGCGGGCATCGACCACATCCAGAGGGCCCGGGCCCATGCGGCAGCTGCCCACGGGGTGATAGATGGTGTCGGCGTAACGGCGGATGAACTGCTCAATCTCCTCATCGCTGCGCGCCTGCGCAGAATGCTTCAGCTCCCGCCCCTCGAAACGGGCCAGCGCGGGCTGATCGAGAATGTCGCGCATGCGGTGCACGCCGCGCACCATGCGCTGCATATCGTCGGCCTCGGCAAAAAAGGCCGGGTCTATGAGCGGCATGGTGCCCGCGTCGGCAGAGGCCAGCCTGACGCGCCCCCGGCTCTTGGGCTGCAGCAGGCAGACATGGCAGGAGTAGCCATGGCCCAGCAAGGTCTTGCGGCCATGGTCGACCAGCTTGCCCACCACAAAATGCAGCTGCAGATCGGGCACCGGCTCCTGGGGCTGGCTACGGATAAAGCCGCCGGCTTCGGCGAAATTGCTGGTCAGCATGCCCCGGCGCTCATGGCGCCAGCGGCCCATGCCCTGCCAGACATTCCTGAGACCGGCAAGCGAGATGCCGAAGCTGTCCTTGAGCTGCGGGCCATCCACCACCTGGACCACATCGGGATGGTCGTGCAGATGCTCGCCCACGCCTGGCAGGTGGTGGACGACATCGATGCCCAGCTGCTGCAGATGCTCACCCGGCCCTATGCCCGAGAGCATCAGCAGTTGCGGCGACTGCAGTGCGCCGGCACAGAGCAGAACCTCGCGTCGGCAGAGCAGTTGCCTGACATGCCCTGCCTGCACATATTCCACGCCGACGGCCTTGCGTGCGTCCATCAGAACCCGCCGCACCTGGGCAGCGGTGATGATTTCCAGATTGGACCGGCTGCCGCGCACCGGCGTCAGATAAGCCTTGGCCGCACTGCAGCGCTCGCCCTTCTGGTGCGTGACCTGATACAGACCCACACCGTCCTGAGCAGTGCCGTTGAAGTCGAGGTTGTGCGCATGACCGGCCTGCACGCCTGCGCGCAAAAAGGCCTGGGCCAGCGGATTCGGGTCGCAGAGATCGGAGACATGCAAGGGACCGCTGGCACCATGCAGTGCGTCCGCGCCGCGCGTATTGCATTCGGCCTTCAGAAAATAGGGAAGAACATCGCTCCAGCCCCAGCCTGGATTGCCCTGAGCGCTCCAATATTCATAGTCCCCAGGTTGGCCACGCAGATAGATCATGGCATTGATGGAACTGGAGCCACCCATCACCTTGCCGCGCGGCTGGTAGCCCCGCCGACCACCGAGCCCGGGCTGCGGCACCGTGCTCATGGCCCAGTTGTAGTTTTTCTGCTTGGCCATCAGCGCCAGCCCTGCGGGGCAGTGGATGAGCACGCTGGTGTCCTCGCCCCCCGCCTCCAGCAAGGTCACGCTGACCTGTGGGTTCTCGCTGAGCCTGGCTGCCAGAACCGCACCAGCGGAGCCGCCTCCCACCACCAGATAGTCACGCATGTCCACACTCCTTTTGCTGCAAATTCTGACCAGAGGTCTGCAGCGGCGAAACGCGGAAAAACACGGTCGTGCAGAAAAAACACTGTCATCGTGATGACTCCTAACACGCCAACCATGCCCGACTAGGGTCAAACCCGGTCAGAACCGGGATAACATTTTCCCGTTCAAACGCACTTATCTGAATGGAGACAAAAAAGATGGCAATCCAAACCGTAGGCATCATCGGCGCCGGCACCATGGGCAACGGCATCGCGCAGGCTTGCGCCGTATCGGGCATCGACGTGGTGATGGTGGACATCTCCGAGGCCGCCGTGCAAAAAGGCCTGGCCACCGTGGCCGGCAGCCTGGACCGCCTGATCAAGAAGGAAAAGATCAGCGAAGCCGACAAGAGCGCAGCGCTGGCACGCATCAAGACCTCGACCAGCTACGACGATCTGAAGTCGGCACAGCTGGTGATCGAAGCCGCCACAGAGAATTACGAGCTCAAGGTCAAGATCCTCAAGCAGCTCGATACCCTGCTGGCACAGGATGTGATCGTTGCCACCAACACCTCGTCCATTTCCATCACCCAGCTGGCGGCCGCCACCCAGCGTGCCGACAAGTTCATCGGCATGCATTTCTTCAACCCCGTGCCCATGATGGCCCTGGTGGAGATCATCCGCGGCCTGCAGACCAGCGACGCCACCCACGATGCGGTCAAGGCCCTGTCGGAAAAACTGGGCAAGTCGCCCATCACCGTCAAGAACGCTCCCGGCTTTGTGGTCAACCGCATTCTGGTGCCCATGATCAACGAGGCCTTCCAGGTGCTCAGCGAAGGCACGGCCTCGGCCGAGGACATCGACGCCGGCATGAAGCTGGGCTGCAATCAGCCGATTGGCCCGCTGGCCCTGGCCGACATGATCGGTCTGGACGTCTGCCTGGCCGTGATGGAGGTCTACCTCAAGGAATTCGGCGACAGCAAGTACCGCCCCTGCTTCCTGCTGCGCGAAATGGTGGCTGCCGGCCGTCTGGGCCGCAAGACCGGCCAGGGTGTTTACACCTACTAAATCGCCGGCCTTCAGGTCTTGTGCGCGACTGCGGCGGCTGCGGCAGCCGTCTAAGGTTGCAGCAGGAGACCTGCCATGCAAATCGACCATCCCAGCCCTCCGCCCGAGGGCTGCATTTCTTGTGAAGTCCGCGGCCATGTGCTGCTGATCGGCATCAACCGCCCGGCCAAGCGCAATGGCTGGACGCCGGCCATGTTCCAGCAACTGGCAGAGGCCTATACCCGGCTCGACGACGAGCCTGGGTTGCGCGTGGGCCTGCTCCATGCTTTCGGCGATCATTTCACGGCGGGGCTGGATCTGCCCGTCATTGCCGAATTCATGAGGACTGGCCAGAAAGCCATCCCTGCCGGCCTCGTGGAGCCGCACGACTATGGCCTGCCCGGCTACCGCCGCCGAACCAAGCCCATGGTTGCCGCCGTCAAAGGCATCTGCTTTACCGTCGGCATAGAACTGATGCTGGGCGCCGATATCGTCGTCGCTGCCGACAGCAGCCGCTTTGCACAGATGGAGGTGCAGCGCTGCATCATGCCCACGGGCGGCGCCACACTGCGCATGCCCGAGCGCGCCGGCGTGGGCAATGCCATGCTGCATTTGCTGACCGGGGACGCCTTCGACGCAGCCGAGGCCCTGCGCTGCCACTTTGTACAAAAAGTCGTACCCGCAGGCCAGGAACTGGACGAGGCTTTTCGCATTGCCGAGCGCATTGCCGCCCAGGCACCGCAGGCCGTGGTGGCCACCCGCCTGAATGTCCTCAAGGCCATAGAGCTGGGCCAGGCCGCCGCCGTGGCCGACTTCATTCCCGTGCAGCAGCGCCTGGCCAACAGTGAGGACGCCGCCGAAGGCGTGCGCTCCTTCATCGAGAAACGCCCAGCCCGTTTTACCGGTCATTAATCCCAAGTCCAAGAGGTAATGATGAGCTTGAAGTCTTTTACGCGCAGAACGCTTGTGCCACTTGCGCTGACAGCTATGGTTTCTGCAGTCCATGCACAGGCTGCCGCACCCGCGTTGCCCGACCCGATCAGCACCAGCGTGCAGGCCATGGGCTGGATGCAGGGCTTTCCGCCCGCTGCCGACAAGCTAATCACCTTCGACAACCCCTTAGGCAACACCTTTCCCCGCATACGCTGGACCTTCTCGCATATCCGAGAAATCACGCCCACGGCCAATGTCTGGCGCGGCCCGGGTGCTCCCAGCGCCCTGCGCTCGGCTCCGGTCGACATCGAGCAAGTGCGCTTCAAGGTCATGGGCACGGGCGAAGAGCTGACCTTTGCCCAGGCACTGGATCGCAACTACACCGACGGCATTCTGGTCATGCACAAGGGCCGCGTGATCTATGAGAAGTATCTGGGTGCGCTGGAGCCGCAGCGCCCGCACCTGGCCATGTCGGTCACCAAGTCCTTTGTCGGCACCCTGGCCGCCCTGCTGGCCCACGAGGGGCTCATCAAGCCCGAGGCACCGGTGACCGACTATCTGCCCGAGATGAAGAACACCGCCTATGGCGACGCCACGGTGCGCCAGGTGATGGACATGACGATCGGCGTGAAGTACTCCGAGAACTACGCCGACCCCAAGGCCGAAGTCTGGGACTACGCCCGTTCCGGCGGCATGATGGCGCAGGGCAAGGACTATGCCGGCCCCAGGAGCTTCTACGAATTTCTGCAGACCCTGCAGAAAGAGGGCGAGCATGACCAGGGCTTTGCCTACAAGACGGCCAACGCCGAGGTTCTGGCCTGGATCGTGCGCCGCGCCAGCGGCAAGCCTCTGGCCCAGCTGCTGTCCGAACGCATCTGGAGCCGCATCGGAGCCGAGCAGGACGCCTACTTCATGGTGGATCGCATCGGTACGGAATCGGGCGGCGGCGGCCTCAACACCACGTTGCGCGACCTGGCCCGCTTCGGCGAGCTGATGCGCAACGAAGGCCGCGCCGCCAGCGGCCAGCAGGTGCTGCCCAGGGCCGTGGTCCAGGACATCCGCCGCGGCGCCGACCCGGCCAAGTTTGTGAAGGCCGGCTATGCCACGCTGCCCGGCTGGTCGTATCGCAATATGTGGTGGGTCTCGCACAACCCCAACGGAGCCTATATGGCGCGCGGCATTCACGGTCAGGCCATCTACATCGACCCCAAGGCCCAGATGGTGGTGGTGCGCTATGCCTCCCACCCGATTGCGGGCAATGCAGGCATAGACCCGACCAGCCTGCCCATGTACCAGGCCCTGGCCGATGCGCTGACCGCCCGTTAGGCACGGGACAGCTTCAGCCGCGACAGGCTCCGTGCACGGAGCCTGTTTGCATTGCTCCGGACCTCTGCACTGCCTCCTTGGGCCCGGCGATCTGCAAATTAAATTGCGCGCAATTTAATTGTCTGCAATAATTTAACCCATGCGATCCGATGACAACCTTCTCCCCGACAGCTCCGAGCTGCTGCGCCTGGACAATCAGGTCTGCTTTGCGCTGTACTCGGCATCGCTGGCCATGACCAAGCTCTACAAACCCTTGCTGGATGCCATAGGCCTGACTTACCCTCAGTACCTGGTCATGCTGGTGCTCTGGGAAGGCGACCAACTCACGGTCTCGGAACTGGGCGAACGTCTTTACCTGGATTCAGGCACGCTGACGCCCTTGCTCAAGCGACTGGAGAGTGCAGGCCTGCTGGCACGCAAGCGCGATGCACAGGACGAGCGCCGCGTGCGCATCGCCCTCACGGATACCGGCCGGGCACTGCGCGCCGAGGCCGAAAAAATACCTGCCTGCGTGCTTCAGAGCACGCAGTGCACCCTGCCCGAACTGCAGGCCCTCACGGGCCAGCTCGGCACACTGCGCGCACGGCTGGCGCCGCGCCGCAGCCACTCCTGACGATTTCCTCCACCCGCCCGCATTGCCGGGCAATCTCGCAAAGGAAGACACCATGGCCCAACTCGACAAGGTTCTGTACACCGCCCACGCCCACACCACCGGCGGACGCGAAGGCAATTCGCGCACCGATGATGGCCGCCTGGACATCCAGCTGAGCTCGCCCGGCGGCGCCGGCAAGGGCACCAATCCCGAGCAGCTGTTTGCCGCCGGCTACTCCGCCTGCTTTATCGGCGCCATGAAGGCCGTGGCCGCTCGCCAGAAGATCACCCTGCCCGCCGACCTGTCGGTGGATGCCGAAGTCGATCTGGGCCCCGTGGGCGAAGTGTTCGGCATCGCCGTGCGCATGAAGATCAGCCTGCCCGGCATGGACAAGGCTGCGGCCCAGCAACTGGTGGACACCGCTCACCAGGTCTGCCCCTACTCCAACGCCACACGCGGCAATATCGGCGTGACGCTGACCATCGCTTAAAGCGGCTCAGACCATAGGGCACCGGGCGCAGCCACATAGCGCCCGGTGTCCAGTTCGAAGACACCTTCCAGCGTCAGCGGCCCCGCAATATCGGCCGCCGCATAGCGGACCAGTGCCAGCTGCCTTACCTCGAAGACCGGCAAGTCCCGGATCAGTGCCAGCAACTTGTCCACAGCCTCTCGCAGCGGCAGCCGCCTCGCATAGTGGCCCAGGGTCACATGGGGCACATAGCGCCAGCCCGGCGCGGGCTCTGCAGGCACCAGTGCTGCATGCAGCTGCTGCAGGCATTCCTGCCCCTGGCCTATGCCCAGATAGGGCACGGTGGTAAAGCTGCCGGCCCCCGCCACTTGAACGGCAAAAGGGCGCAGCCGCAGGCTCTGCAGCATGGCAACATCGGCGCGCAGCGCCAGCCGGTCATATTCCCGCGCCGCATGCTCGTCCCCTCCCCGGCACAGCCCTCTATAGGCCAGCGTGATATGCGGCTGGCGCGTATGGCGCGGCAGCAAGGCATCACCAAGCCTGGATCTGGCCTGCTGCAGCACGGACCCCAGACCATGGCCTTGCAGCATCACCACCCAGACCGCACACCAGGGGCAACCTTGATGCCACTCGGCAAAATCCCGGTCCTCGCAGGGCTGTGAAAGTGCTTCGCTCTCTTGCATGCGGGCAGTGTGCCAGCTCGGACGACATGCAAGGCATTCCGGTCAGTTTTCCCGGGATTTTCGGCCACCAACATCCGCCAGAGAAGCGGCAGCAGCTATCAAATCAAAAGCAACTTTGCCCACGCATGTGCCATGCCATCCAGTTCGCAAGAGCCTGTTTGAGCCTGACAATGCGAGGATGAGCGATACCCAAGACCCCTCTCACCCCTATGCGGACCTCACGCCCGATTGCGTGATCGATGCGCTGTGCAGCACGGGCCTTGTGCCGGACGGACGGCTGACGGCGCTGAGCTCCTATGAAAACCGCGTCTATCTGGCCCACCAGGACGAGGGCGACAAGGTCGTCGCCAAGTTCTACCGTCCAGGCCGATGGAGCCGCGCCCAGATCGAGGAAGAACATGCCTTCTCCCAGGAGCTGGCGGCTGGCGAAGTTCCCGTGGTGGCACCGCTGGCGCTGCAAGGGCAGACCGTGCATGAGCATGCGGGCTTTCTGTTCAACATCAGCCCCTGGCGCGGCGGGCGCCGCCCCGAGCTCGACGACTGGGAGGTGCTGGAATGGATAGGCCGTTTTCTGGCCCGCATCCACACCGTGGGGGCCGCCCAGCCCTTCACCCATCGCCCGGCGCTGAACCTGAAAAGCTTTGGCTACGAATCCATGCACTATCTTCTCGAACATGAGGTCGTCGCGCTCGAAGTACGCAGCCGCTGGCAGCAGGCTTGCGACAAAGCTCTTTCATTGATAGCGCCATCCGCTGATGGATTAAGCGCTGCAGGCCATTTTTGCTTGCATTCTGCGACGCAGATTCGCCTGCATGGCGACTGCCACCCGGGAAACATTCTCTGGACGCCTCTGGATGACGAAGGCCATGGCGGCCCGCATTTTGTCGATCTGGACGATGCACGCAGCGGCCCCGCCGTGCAGGATCTGTGGATGCTGCTCTCGGGCGACCGAGGCCAGCAGACCCAGCAGCTGTCGGCCCTGCTCGAGGGTTATGAGCAGTTCCGCAGCTTCGACCGGCGCGAGCTGGCGTTGATCGAGCCTCTGCGCACCCTGCGCCTGCTGCATTACAGCGCCTGGCTGGCGCGCCGCTGGCAGGACCCGATCTTTGCCATCAACTTCCCCTGGTTCGGCAGCACCGACTACTGGCAGGGCCAGGTGGACATGCTGAACGAACAGATCGAAGCCATGCAGCTGGAGCCGCTCTACGCCTAGGGCGGTCCATGCCTGCAAAGAGCTAGCAGCGCCCCTGCAAACGGCATTCCGGCACGAGCTGTCCGCGTGCATCGCGCCATTGCACGGCATCGCTGCTCTGCGCGGGGGCAGCGGGCGGCACGGGCTGCACCTCTGGCGCCTGCGGGCGATTGGGGTCATGCAGCACGGTGGAGGATCCCACCCCGACACCCACGCTGGCACCACCCACGCCGGTGGACGCGCCGACGCCAGCACTGCCCAGCACCTGCCCGCGCTGGTTGACGCCTACGCCCACACCGACAGGCCCGACACCCGTGCCGACGCCTGCGCTGAGACCGCCGCTGCCCAGACCCACGCCCACGGAAAACGGGCCCACCGGAATCCCGACGCCCACTCCGGCCCCGACGGATCCGCAGGCGGGCAAGGCCAGCACCAGAGCGGCGGCGCAGACCGTGCTCAGGATTCTGTGATGACCGGGCTTGATGGTGACTGGCATGGAATTCATCTCACTGACGTTGAACAGCCACATTGTCACCGGCCGTGCCCGCAAAAAGGTTATCAATCAGTAGCTCGACCAGCGGCTTGAGGGCCAGCTTCTGCGAGCCCTCAGAGGCCAGCAGGTTGTTGTGCACCAGCGCCATCCAGAACGGGCTGGCCAGCAACTGGGCACTGCGGCTGACCGAGCGGGTCCTGAGCTCCCCCTCTTTCACGGCCAGTGCCAGCAGATCCTGCACATAGTTCTGCCAGGCATCAAAAGCCAGCTCTTTGTACAGTCTGGCAAGCTCGGGCGCATGCCGTGCCTCGCTGAGAACCAGACGCGCCAGCATGCCGCGCTCGCTGCTGTCCACGGCCTCCAGCGTCGGCAGCAGACTGCGGCGCAGAAAGGCGCGCACCGTTTCGCCCTTGCGGCGCCGGAGCGGCTGATAGACGGCCGAATGCCGCAGCGCGTGCTCCACCACGCCTCGCAGCAGCTCGTCCTTGGACGGGTAGTAGAGATACAGCGTGCCCTTGGCCACCTGCGCGCGACAGGCAATGCGCTCCATGGTGCTGCGGGCCACGCCGCACTCCACGAACTCGGCCAGTGCGGCCTCGGCAATCTGCTGACGCGTCTGCGCCGTCTTGTCCAGACTCGGGCCGCGCGTGCGCCGCTGACGCTTTGCCTGCGGGCCGATATCCGGGTCTGCGCAAGGGGCAGCCGCTGCGCCATCCGCCATGCGCTGAAATCCTTTTCTAGAATTCATAAAATTGACCAATTAGTCATTTTTAATAATTCTAGGTCAAGCCGACTTGCCCACACCGGACATGCGGATGACTGCTCCACCCATGCTTTCCCAATGCAATCCCGTCTGAGTCCCTATGCCTGGGTGTGCTTTTCCATGTGCGTCGGCGTCATGGGAACAGCGCTTGCCAGCCCGCTCTACCCGCTCTACCAGCAGGCCTGGGATCTGCAGCCCAGCCATATCACGCAGATTTTCGTGACCTATATGCTGGGCGCCTTGATCAGCCTGCTGTTTCTGGGCCGTCTGACCAACCTCTTCGGTTTTCTCAAAGTGCTGCGCCTGGGACTGATGGTGATGACCGTGGGCGTCATCGGCTCTGCCCTGTCCTGGAATACCTGGAGCCTGGGTGCCTCCCGCTTCATCATCGGCCTGGCCTCGGGGTTGATCACCACCTCGGCCTCCATAGGCATGACACAGCTCAATAACAAGGGGGACCTGCAGCGTGCGGCTGCAACCACCAGCCTGACGATTGCCTTCGGCTTCGGCCTGGGGCCCGTGGTGGGCGGCCTGATGGCGCAATGGGTGCCATTCCCCCTGGTCAGCAGCTATCTGCCGCCCATCGCACTGAGCTTTCTGGGCATCCATGCGCTGTTCAGGATCCAGCTACCGGCGACCACTGCGCCCGTCCACAGCGCGCCCGGCCTGACGCTGAAAGATGTTCTTCCCAGCATCTCCCAGCCGCGCAAGCCCTTTATCTACCACTATGCGCTGGGCTGCATGGCGGCGTTTTCCGCCTTCGGCATGTTCAGCCTGTTTGCCGCCATGGCCCCCAGCTTCATGGCCCAGATGCTGCCCTGGCATGGACCTGCGGTCTCGGGCCTGTCCATCGGCGTCATCCTGTTTCTGTCGGCCGGCATCCAGCTCATCGCCCGGCCCTACCCCACCAAGCGGCTGATCATCATCGGCTTCTTCGCCCTGGCGGCGACCAATGCCCTGCTGGTTCTCAATCTGTTTGCCGGCTCGCCATGGCTGTTCGCACTGAGTGTGCTGAGCATGTCCTGCGGTCATGCACTGTGCAATCTGTCGGGCATGGCCGTGGTCAACAAGGTCTCCAAGCCCGTCAACCGCACGGGCCTGCTGTCCACCTATCTGGTCGTGGGCTATGTAGGCACCATCGTCCCCATCCTGGGCATGGGCTGGCTGTCCGACCATATCGGTCTGACGGGCGCACTGATAGCCTTTTGTGCCTGCCTGGGCCTGCTGTCGGCACTGCTGGGCGTCATCAGCGCACGGGCACGCGTGCTGCCCGTTCCGCGCCAGTGAACGCGGCTATCTAAAATGCGGGCCGGCCCCTTGCGCCGCCAGACAATCATGGTCGTTGCGCAGCGGGCAGGCCTGCAGAGACAGGCAGCCGCAGCCTATGCAGGAGTCGAGCTGATCCCTGAGCAGGGTCAGCATGGCAATGCGTGCATCGAGCTGTGCCTGCCAGTGCAAGGACAGGCGACTCCAGTCGGCCTTGCCGGGTACGCGGTTGGCCGGCAGATGGGCCAGTGCCTGCGCGATCTCGGCCAGGGGCACGCCCATGCGCTGAGCCACCTTGATCACGGCCACCCGTCTCAGCACCGCTCGCGCATAGCGGCGCTGGTTGCCCGCAGTGCGCGCACTCTCGATCAAGCCCTGCTTCTCATAGAAATGCAGGGCCGATACCGCCACCCCGCTGCGGCTGGCGACCTCTCCCACACTGAGATCCGGCATTCCCTCAACCTCGGCCACCAGGCCGTTTCCGCATCCATTCATATCGCCGGTCTCTTCACACTTCACCGTCATCTCCCGCTGCTTTCCCGTTGTCCCTGTCTGGCCGCCATGACCGCAATCCTGTGTGGTCATACAAACCTCTTGACCTCAAGCTTAGTTGAGGTTGAACAATTCCAGCGGCTTCCGGAACAAAGGCCTGCTGCTGGCGGGCCCTGCCGGACAAGCCTTGCCTGAAAGACTTTCATGGACGCCAAGCCCAGTTTCATTGCCCAAGCCCCTTCACCGCAACCGCGCTATCTGCAGCCCGCCGGTCTCTACGACAGCCTGCCCAATGGCTACACCCATGTGGTCTCCGTTCAGGAGCCGCTGCGCTGGCTCTTCGTCTCGGGCCAGGGCGGAGAAAACGCCCTGGCCGAGCTGCCAGACAGCTTTGCCCTGCAGGCTGCGCAGGCTCTTGCCAACATCAGGACCGCCCTGGCCGCCGGTGGCGCGGACATGGGCCATGTGCTCAAGCTCACCGTGCTTATCGTCGATCATTCGCTGGAGCGCTTCGAGCACTGGCAAAGCGCCGTGAGAGAGCATTGGGGCAGCGGCGAGCCCGGCGACAGGCGGCCGCGCTTTCCGGCCTGCACGCTGATTCCCGTGCCCAAGCTGGCCCTGCCCGGCATGCTGATCGAGGTGGAGGCCACGGCGGCCCTGTCCATGGCGATGGACGCCCAAGCCGCCATTGCCGCCTGACCCTGCACCTGAGCGCCTCATGAAAACCACAACACCAGCGGCCACCCCAGTCCTCTCCAGAACCACCCTGCTGCTCATGGCTACGGCCTGCGGCCTGTGCGCCGGAGCCAATTATTTCAATCAGCCCTTGCTCAACTCCATGGTCCAGCATCTGCAAATCAGCGATGCCCAGGCCTCCAGCACCGTGACCATGGCCCAGGTCTCCTATGGCCTGGGACTGCTGTTTCTGGTGCCGCTGGGCGATATGCTGGAGCGCCGCCGCCTGGTTCTGATCCTGATGCTGCTGGCCGCCTGCGGCATGCTGCTGTCGGGCATCAGCGGTCTGGCGGGCAGCTTCGCGCTGCTCGCCGCCGGCACCCTGATGGCCGGCGTGTTCTCGGTGGCTGCCCAGGTGCTGGTGCCCATGGCCGCCACCTTTGCCGCCCCTGGCGCCAGCGGGCGTGCCGTCGGCCTGGTCATGAGCGGCCTGCTGATCGGCATTCTGGCCTCGCGCAGCGTGGCGGGGATTCTGTCCGATCCGGGCGGCTGGAGCACCGTCTACTGGGTGGGGGCCAGCAGCACCGCCTTCATGGCCGTGCTGCTGGCACGGGCCCTGCCCAAGGCGGCTCCCGCCGCTCCCGTCAGCTATGGCGAAGTCATGAAGTCTCTGGGAGACTTGCTGCGCCGGCATCCGCGCCTGCGCAGCCGTGCGCTGATTGGCGGCACCGGCTTTGCCACCGTGAGCGTGCTGTTCTCCACCATGGCGCTGCTGCTGGCCGGGCCGGGCTTTGAACTATCGGACCTGATGATCGGCCTGATCGGCATCGTGGGCATTGCCGGCGCACTGATGGCCAATGTGGCCGGACGCATGGCCGACAAGGGACTGGAGCAGTCCGCCACACTGGCCGGCGCCATTCTGATGCTGCTGGGCTGGCTGTGCCTGTGGCTGGGCGGCAGCAGCATCTGGTGGTTTCTGCTCGGTCTGCTGGTGGTCGACGGCGCCCTGCAGGCCCTGCACATCAGCAACCAGAACGTGGTCTATGCATTGGCGCCCGAGGCCAGATCGCGCATCAATGCCGTCTATATGACCACGTACTTTCTCGGAGCCTCCCTCGGCTCGGCACTGGGCTCGTGGGCCTGGCTGGCACATGGCTGGACCGGCACCAGTCTCATGGGCGGCCTGCTGGGCCTGCTCACCCTGGCTATGGTGCTCTGGGATCGCAGCCTGCTGGCACGTTCACGCAACTAATCAATTTTTATAGCTGGTAGCGACCTACCCATAAGCGATACAGCGAGGAATCATAAAAAAAATCCCCGCAGGGCCACCACTCTGCGGGGATTTTTATCGGGGAGAACGAACCGCTCAGGCCAGCAGCGCGTTCACACGCTTGACGTAAGCAGCCGGATCCTCGGGCATCCCGCCTTCAGCCAGCACGGCCTGGTCGAACAAAATCTGGGCCAGATCGTTGAAGTGGACGGAGCCGTCCAGCTTCTTGACCAGGGCGTGATCGGGGTTCACTTCCAGCACCGGCTTGGACTCGGGCGCGGCCTGGCCGGCCTGCTTGAGCAGGCGGGCCAGTTGCAGGCTCATGCCGCCGTCGCTGACCACCAGACAGGCGGGCGAGTCGACTAGGCGGCTGGTGGCGCGCACGTCTTCAGCACGGTCCTTGAGTGCTTCCTTGAGCTTGGCCAGCACGGGCTTGAAGGCTTCGGCGGCTTCCTCGGCGGCCTTCTTCTCTTCCTCGTTCTGCAGCTTGCCCAGATCCACGGCACCCTTGGCCACGGACTGCAGCGGCGTGCCGTCAAAGTCGTGCAGATAGTTGAGCGCCCACTCATCCACGCGATCGGTCATCAGCAGGACTTCGATGCCCTTCTTCTTGAACACTTCGAGCTGCGGGCTGTTCTTGGCCGCAGCCAGGGTGTCGGCCGTGATGTAGTAGATCGCGTCCTGACCCTCCTTCATGCGAGCCTTGTAGTCGGCAAACGAGGTGTTCAGACCTTCATGCGTGGTGGTGGCGAAACGCAGCAGCTTGGCAATGCGCTCCTTGTTGCCGAAGTCCTCGCCCAGGCCTTCCTTGAGCACGGCGCCGAACTCGTTGTAGAACTGCGTGAACTTGCCTTCCTTGGCCTTGTCCTCTTCGCTGACGACATCCTGCACGCCATCGGCAGCCTCAGCTGCGGCTTCATGCCTGTCATGCCGTGCCAGGTCTTCCAGCATCGAAAGCACGCGCTTGGCCGAGCCGTCGCGGATCAGGCGCACATCGCGGCTTTCCTGCAGCAGCTCGCGGCTCACGTTCAGCGGCAGATCGGCGGAGTCGATCACGCCCTTCACAAAGCGCAAGTACTGGGGCATCAGCGCCTCGGCATCGTCCATGATGAAGACGCGCTTCACATAGAGCTTGATGCCGGCGTGCTTGTCACGCTGGTACAGGTCGAACGGGGCCTTGGCGGGGATATAGAGCAGCTGCGTGTACTCGGTATTGCCTTCGACGCGGTTGTGGCTCCAGGTCAGCGGGTCCTCGAAGTCATGGCTGATGGCCTTGTAGAACTCCTTGTACTGCTCTTCCGTGATGTCCTTCTTGGCGCGGGTCCACAGGGCGCTGGCCTTGTTCACGGTTTCCCATTCGCCGGTCTTGACCATCTCGCCGGGCTGATCGTTCTCGCCTTCCTTCCATTCTTCCTTTTCCATCAGGATGGGCAGGCTGATGTGGTCGGAGTATTTGGAGATGACCTGCTTGAGCTTGTAACCGTTGAGAAACTCCTCGGCGTCGTCACGCAGGTGCAGGATGATGCTGGTGCCGCGCTGGGCGCGTTCGATCTGCTCGATCTCGAAGTCGCCGGTGCCGCCGCTGATCCAGCGCACGCCGGCCGATGCCGGCGCACCGGCACGGCGGGTTTCCACGGTGATCTTGTCGGCCACGATGAAGCCCGAGTAGAAGCCCACGCCGAACTGGCCGATCAGCTGCGAGTCGGCCTTCTGGTCGCCGCTGAGCTTTTCCATGAAAGCCTTGGTACCGCTCTTGGCAATCGTGCCCAGATTGTCAATGGCTTCCTGCTCGCTCATGCCGATGCCGGTATCGGTGATGGTCAGCGTGCGAGCAGCCTTGTCAAAGGAAACGCGCACTTCCAGCTCGGGCTGATCGCCGTAGAGGCTGGCGTCGCCCAGCGCTTCAAAGCGCAGCTTGTCGCAAGCATCCGAAGCATTGGAGATCAGCTCGCGCAGGAAGATTTCCTGGTTGGAATACAGCGAATGCGTAACCAGGTGCAGCAGTTGGGCCACTTCGGCCTGGAAGGAATGGGTTTGCTTTGTCATGAGCGTTCTATGAGTTTCTGGAAAACCGCAAAAATTTATCGCCAGAAGCGATGCGCTTTGTTAATTTGGGACAGCCCTGCCGATTTCAAGGGCTTTGGCCTGCACATGAAAAAAGCGCAAGCACTGATTCAAAAAGAATAGCTACTTGCGCTTATCAGCAAAGGGATAGATGCCATTTCCACTGAAAAATGGCGTCACCCTTGCCTGAGGGGCAGCGAGCAAAAGCCGCCTTGCGGCGAAGCTGCCCGTCCCCCTTGGGGGAAGCGGCGGAGCCGCTCAGGGGGTATCAAAAGCTTTCATGTGCAGCCAGATAGCGCCATTGACCGGTGGGCAGATTGCCCAGGGTCACGCCGCCGATGCGGATGCGCTTCAGGCCCACGACCTTGAGGCCGACCTGCTCGCACATACGGCGAATCTGGCGCTTCTTGCCTTCGGTCAGCACAAAGCGCAGTTGCTCGGGGTTCTGCCAGTCCACCTGGGCCGGCTTGAGCGGCTGCTCGTCCAGCGACAGGCCGTGGCGCAGCAGAGCCAGTTTCTCTTCGGGGAAGACGGACTGCACATCCACGTCGCGGTCGCCAAAGGTCACGCGCACCAGATATTCCTTGTCGACTTCCGAGTCTTCGCCAATGATCTGGCGTGCCACGCGGCCGTCCTGCGTCAGCACCAGCAGCCCCACCGAATCGATGTCCAGACGGCCGCAGGGAGCCAGGCCCTTGAGCTGGCTGAAGTTGAAGCGCGTCTTGCTACGGTCTTCGTTCCAGCGGTTCTCGTTGGTGATCAGCACCACGGCGGGCTCATGGCCGTCCTCGGCCTGGCCGCTGACATAGCCCATGGGTTTGTTCAGCAAGATAGTGACCTGCTGGTCCTGGCGGTCCTGAGCCTTCTGGTCGATCTCGATCCTGTCGCCGGGCACCACGTTCTGGCCCATGGTTGCGACTTCGCCGTTGACCGTGACCCAGCCGTTCTCCACCCACTCATCGGCTTCGCGACGCGAGCACAGGCCCATATCGGCAATGCGCTTGTTGATGCGCACAGCTCCGGGACGGTCGTCCTGGCGCGCTTCGGCTTCGGGAGCCCGCTTGACGGGAATTGCTCGGTCCGAGCCATCGGCAGCGGGACGGTAGGTGCGGATACCGGTCGTGGGACGGCGTGTCGCCTCCGACACAAACGAGCCGGGGATATGACGCTTTTCAGGCTCGCCACCACGCTCGTCGCGGCGTTCGCCACGGCGCTCGTCGTTGCGGCGGTCATCACCGCGACGGTCACCACGATCAAAGGAGCGGCCTTCGGGACGGTCACCATAGCCACGGTTCTGCGGACGATCACCAAAGTCGCGGCCTTGCGGGCGATCGCCACCACGGCGCTCGCCATCACGGGGCTGGTATTCGCGGCGTTCGCCACCTTCGGCGCGATCTGGGCGACCGGAACCACGGTTTTGCGGACGGTCACCAAAGTCACGGCCTTGAGGACGTTCATCACGGCGGCCTTCAAAGCGATCACCGCCACGACGGTCGCCGTCACGAGGACGGAATTCACGGCGCTCGCCACCTTCGGAGCGCTCAAAACGGCCCTGGTCAGGACGGCCAAAACCGGTCGAACGTGGACGATCACCAAAGTCACGGCCGCCTTGCGGACGGTCATCACGGCGGTCGTCACGCGGACGGAATTCGCGTCGCTCTGCGCCTTCGGAGCGCTCAAAGCGGCCCTGGTCGGAGCGACCAAAACCGGACGAACGTGGGCGATCACCAAAGTCACGGCCGCCTTGCGGACGGTCATCACGGCGGTCGTCACGCGGACGGAATTCGCGTCGCTCGGCGCCTTCGGAGCGCTCGAAGCGGCCCTGGTCGGAGCGGCCAAAACCGGACGAACGTGGACGGTCACCAAAGTCACGGCCGTCTTGCGGACGGTCATCACGGCGGTCGTCACGGGGACGGAACTCACGGCGCTCGTCACCGCGATCACCATCACGCGACTCGCCGTAGGGCCTGAAGCCACGATCACCGCCGCCAAAGCGACGCTCGCCGCCTTCGGCAAAGCGGTCATCTCGATCAGCGCGGGGACGCCGCTCGTCACGCTGCGAGAAACCGCCACGGCGTTCGCCGTCGTCACGAGCAGGACGGCCGCCATCGGGGCGCCCAAAACCGGAAGCGCGGGGGCGCTCGTCGCGCTCACGCTGAGGGCGTGCGCCACGCTCACCGCGAGCGCCTTCGCCGCGCGGGCCGCGATCGGAGCCGCCTGCGGGCCGGGGGCCACGGGCTGCCGCCGGCTTTTCCGCCTTGGCAGGCTTGGCCGGTGCACGCAAAACAGGGCGCGCCGACGATGCATCGGAGGGCGCGGAGGAATTGCCGGAACCTGGGGCGCCGGACTCTTTAGGAGGTTTGACTGACATTTGGGCGTAATTGTCTCGCGACGCGCGGGCGCGAGGCGAGAGTTATCCACAATTCCAGCGCGGGGCTAGGTTATAGGACGGGCCTCAGGCAAGCGCCTTGCGCGACGCGCAGAACTCGCCATGACGTAGCGCCTCCAGGTCCAGCACGCGCAGGCCGCCATATTCGATCTGGATCACGCGCTCGCGCTGCAGCACGGACAAGGCCTCGTTCACACGCTGGCGCGACAGGCCAACCAGATTGGCCAGCTCCTGCTGGGTGATGCGCAGAATCTGCCCCACACCGGGGTAGAGCAAGGGGTTGAACAAGGCGGCCAGGGTGCGCGCCACGCGCAGATCGGGATTGCTCATGCGGTCGATCTCGCGCGCCGCGATGAACTGCCCCAGTCGCTCGTTGAGCTGATTCATCACAAACCGGTTAAAGCCTATGGAGTGGTCGAGCAGCCAGTGGAACATGTCTATGGGCAGACCGCCCACCACGCTCCTGCGGATGGCCTGAACGTTGTAGCGATAGGGCTCGCGCTTGATGACCGTGCCTTCGCCGAACCAGCCACCGGGCGGCAGACCGGCAAGCGTCATGCTGACGCCGTCGGCGCTTTCGGTGTTCATCTTGAGCAGGCCGTCGACCACCCCAAACCAGTAGGTGGGCGGGCGACCGGTGCGGCAGACATAGTCACCGGGCTCGGCATCGCCGACAAGCAGCACGCGCGCCACATTTTCACGCTCCAGCGGTAGCAGGACAGGCCACCAGGGAATGCCATCGAGTTCTGAGCTCAAAGGCTTGCGCCGCCTTTGGTGCAGGGACAGTTCTTGACTCATGCCCAGCAGCATTGCCAAAGCCGCGCTGGCGCAACAGCGGGATTTCCACGAGGCAGCAAATGCGCCATTTTCAGCAGCATTTGTTACAGCGGATTTCCACTATGCAGACTTTCCCTCAAATTGTCGTCAAACAGACATCCTGACGTCAAAGTCACCCATAGCATGCCTGCAAGACTTTCGTGAAGGGTAGCCGCTGCGGCTCCGCCCCCAACCAAGAGGATCAGGCATGACAACCACGTTCCCGCAACTGCTGCTCAAGCACGCGACAGAACGCCCCGATGCGCCCGCCCTGCGCGAGAAGGAATACGGCATCTGGCAGAGCTGGAGCTGGCGTGAAGCCGCGCTGACCGTGCGCCACATGGCCTGCGGCCTGCGCGCGCTGGGGCTTGAACGCGGCCAGAACCTGGCCTTCATCAGCGACAACCGGCCCCATGTCTACATGGGCTTTCTGGCCGTGCAGGCTTGCGGCGCCGTGCCCATTCCGCTGTACCAGGATGCCGTGGCCGCCGAGATGCGCTTTGTGATGGAAGACGCGGAGATTGCGTTTGCCTTCGCCGAGAACCAGGAGCAGGTGGACAAGCTGCTGGAAGTGCGCGAGAGCGTGCCAGGCATTCGCCACATCATCTATGACGACCCGCGCGGCCTGCGCAAGTACGAGCAGCCAGGGCTTATCAGCACCGAGGAGCTGCTGGCCAAGGGCAAGGAGTGGGATGCACAGCACGCGGGAGCCTATGAGGCCATGGTCCAGGCCGTCTCGCCGGACGACGTCTCGGTCATCCTCTACACCTCGGGCACCACGGGCAAGCCCAAGGGGGTGTGCCAGACCCATGCCAGCTTTGGCGAATCCGCCCGTGGCGGCGTGCAGACCGATGGCCTGAATGCTTCGGACAATGTGATCTGCTATCTGCCGCCGGCCTGGGTGGGAGACCATCTGTTCTCGTTTGCGCAATGGCTGGTGGCGGGCTTCACCATCAACTGCCCCGAATCCGCCTCGACCATCGCCATCGATCTGCGCGAAATCGGACCCAGCTACTACTTTGCGCCGCCACGCATTTTCGAAGGCATGCTGACCTCGGTCTCCATCCGCATGGAGGATGCGTCGCCGCTCAAGCAGTGGATGTATGCCAAGGCCATGGAAGTAGCGCGCCGCGTAGGCTCGGACATTCTGGACGGCAAGAACGTCGCAGCCCTGGATCGCCTCAAATACCAGCTGGGCAGCCTGTTCATCTATGGACCCCTGCGCAACGCCATGGGTCTGTCGCGCATCCGCGTGGCCTATACGGCAGGTGCCGCTATCGGACCGGAGCTGTTCCGCTTCTTTCGCTCCATCGGCATCAACCTCAAGCAGCTCTATGGGCAAACCGAGACCTGCGCCTATGTCTGCCTGCAGCGCGACCGTCAGGTGGAACTCTCCAGCGTGGGCCAGGCGGCGCCGGGCATCGAGCTCAAGATTGCCGACAACGGCGAGGTGCTGGTCAAGGGCGTGTCCGTGCTCAAGGAATACTACAAACGCCCCGATGCCACGGCCGAGGTGATCGACGCCGGCGGCTACTTCCATACCGGCGATGCCGGAGTGATCGACGCCAACGGCCAGCTGCGCATCATCGACCGGGCCAAGGACGTGGGCAAGACCAGCCGCGGCGCCATGTTTGCGCCCAACTACATAGAAAACAAGCTCAAGTTCTTCCCGCATATCAAGGAGGCCGTGTGCTTCGGTCATGGCAAGGACGAGGTCTGCGCCTTCATCAACATCGACTACGAAGCCGTGGGCAACTGGGCCGAGCGTCAGGGCCTGCCCTATGGCGGCTATGTGGACCTGGCCAGCAAGGCCAAGGTGCTGGAGCTGGTGGCCGAATGCATCGACAAGGTCAACGCCGATCTGGCCAGCGAACCCGGCATGGCCGACACCCAGGTGGCGCGCTTTCTGGTGCTGCACAAGGAGCTGGACCCCGATGATGACGAGCTGACCCGCACCCGCAAGGTGCGCCGCAACTTCATTGCCGACAAGTACGGCGTGCTGGTGGAGGCGCTCTACACCGGCAAGCAGCAGCAGTTCATCGAAACCCTGGTGAAGTTCGAGGACGGTCGCACCGGCAGCGTCAGCGCCACGCTGACCATCGTCGACGCCAAGCGCCACCCGGCTTCGGCCAAGGCTGCCGCCTGAGAGGAATTTTCATGACTACAAGAACCAGCGGCGACGTGATTCTGGATATCAAGAACATCAGCCTGCGCTTCGGCGGCGTCAAGGCATTGACCGACATCTCGTTCAATGTCAAAGAGCACGAGATACGCTCCATCATCGGCCCCAACGGCGCCGGCAAGAGCTCCATGCTCAACTGCATCAACGGCGTCTACACGCCGTCCGAGGGCTCCATCACCTTTCGCGGCCAGACCTTCAGCCACATGAACAGCCGCCAGGTAGCCGAGATGGGTGTCGCACGCACCTTCCAGAACCTGGCGCTGTTCAAGGGCATGAGCGTGATCGACAACATCATGACCGGCCGCAACCTCAAAATCAGGAGCAACATCCTCATGCAGGCCCTGCGCATCGGCCCTGCACAACGCGAGGAAATGCAGCACCGCGAGTTCGTCGAACACATCATCGACTTCCTCGAAATCCAGGCCTATCGCAAGACTCCCGTGGGGCAGCTGCCCTACGGCCTGCAAAAGCGCGTGGACCTGGGGCGGGCCCTGGCCATGGAGCCACAGGTGCTGCTGCTGGACGAACCCATGGCCGGCATGAACGTGGAAGAGAAGCAGGACATGTGCCGCTTCATCCTCGATGTGAACGAAGAGTTCGGCACCACCATCGTGCTCATCGAACACGACATGGGCGTGGTCATGGACATCTCAGACCGTGTCGTGGTGCTGGACTACGGCAAGAAGATCGGCGACGGCGCTCCCGATGAAGTACGCAACAACGAAGACGTGATCCGCGCCTACCTGGGCGCGGGCCACTGAAGGAGCAGTCATGGGATTTTTCTTAGAGACATTGTTCGGTGGCCTCATGGTGGGCACGCTGTACGCACTGATCGCCATCGGCTTCGTGCTGATCTTCAAGGCCTCGGGCGTCTTCAACTTTGCGCAAGGAGCCATGGTGCTGTTTTCGGCCCTGGCCATGGCGCGCTTTTCGCAGTGGATTCCCGGCTGGCTGGGCATGGAGCCCGGCGTCGTTGGCAACCTGCTGGCCATCGTCGTCACTCTGACGCTGATGGTGGGCGTGGCCTGGGTGATCGAGCGGCTGGCCCTGCGCCATCTGGTCAATCAGGAGCCCATCACCTTGCTGATGGCCACGCTGGGCATTGCCTATCTGCTCGACGGCCTGGGCCCCATGGTCTTTGGCAGCGAGGTCTACAAGATTGACGTCGGCATGCCCAAGGACCCCGTCTTCATCATGGACAGCCTGTTTCAGGGCGGTGTGATGATCAGCCTGGAAGACCTGTATGCGGCCTGCATCGCCGCCATCCTGGTGATCTGCCTGAGCATCTTCTTTCAGAAAACCAAGACCGGGCGCGCCCTGCGTGCCGTGGCCGACGATCACCAGGCCGCGCAGTCCATCGGCATTCCGCTGTCGCGCATCTGGGTCATCGTCTGGTCGGTGGCCGGCGGCGTGGCTCTGGTCGTCGGCATCATCTGGGGCAGCAAGCTGGGCGTTCAGTATTCGCTGTCACTGGTGGCCCTGAAGGCTTTGCCCGTGGTGATTCTGGGCGGCCTGACCTCGCTGCCCGGCGCCATCATCGGCGGCCTGATCATTGGTGTGGGCGAGAAGCTCTCCGAGGTCTATATCGGCCCCATGGTGGGCGGCGGCATCGAGACCTGGTTTGCCTATGGTCTGGCCCTTTGCTTCCTGCTGGTACGGCCCCAGGGTCTGTTCGGCGACAAAATCATTGACCGCGTTTAAGGCCGGAGGACTGACAGATGTTTTATCGTGAAAACGGCCAGTTCAAGACCAGCTATGCGGCAGACCAGCAGATCTTCGGCGTCGCCCAGGACCGCTGGGTCATCTTGCTGATCCTGGCCTTTGCCTTCCTGGCCATCCCCTTCATTGCGAGCGACTACACCTTCCAGGCGATTCTGATTCCCTTTGTCATCATGTCGCTGGCGGCGCTGGGTCTCAACATCCTCGTCGGCTACTGCGGCCAGATTTCACTGGGCACGGCCGCCTTCATGGCAGTGGGAGCCTATGCGGCCTACAACCTCCAGGCCCGCATCGAAGGCATGCCCTTGCTAGTGGCGCTGATAGGCGGCGGCCTGGTGGCCATGGTGTTCGGCGTGGTGTTCGGCCTGCCCAGCCTGCGCATTCGCGGCCTGTATCTGGCCGTGGCCACGCTGGCCGCCCAGTTCTTTGTGGACTGGCTGGCGACCCGTGCGGCCTGGGTGACGAACAACTCCTCGTCCGGCTCCGTCAGCGCCAAGCCGCTGGCCATTCTGGGCTGGGCCATCGACACGCCCATGGAGAAGTACCTGCTCTGCCTGGCAATCCTGTGCCTGCTCGGCCTGGCCGCCAAGAATCTGGTGCGCAGCTCGGTAGGGCGTGAATGGATGGCCATGCGCGACATGGATGTGGCGGCTGCCGTGATCGGCATCCGCCCCACCTACGCCAAGCTCTCGGCCTTTGCTGTGAGCAGCTTCATCGTCGGTGTGGCCGGTGCGCTCTGGGGCTTTGTCCACCTAGGTGCCTGGGAACCCGCAGCCTTCAGCCTGGATCGTTCGCTGCAGCTGCTGTTCATGATCATCATCGGTGGCCTGGGCTCTGTGGTGGGCAGCATCTTCGGCGCCGCCTTCTTCGTGCTGCTGCCCCTGCTGCTCAACCAGGTGCCCCACTGGCTGGGTCTGCCGCTGTCCACGGCCACGGCAACCTATCTCGAGCACATGATTTTTGGTGCGCTCATCGTGTTCTTCCTGATTGTGGAACCCCACGGATTGGCCAAGCTCTGGGCCACGGCCCGTCAGAAGCTGCGTGTCTGGCCGTTCCCGCATTGAGCATGAAACATCTGCTGAAACGCTGCGAGCCGGCACCCTTGTTCGATGCCGCGCAGCGAGTCATGCAGGTTCATGGACCGTTGAGCTACCTCAGTATTCTTTTCTTCAAGACACCGCAGAGTGCCTGCAACCGGGACAGCGTCCCATAAACCCAAGGAGACAGTCGATGATGTTCAAGAAAGTTGCGATTGCTGCCGCTGCTGTTGCTGCAGGCATGGGAGCCTTGATGGCTTCGCCGGCCGTTCAGGCTCAGGAGCAGTTTGTGCCCCTGCTGGTGTATCGCACAGGGCAGTTCGCGCCCCTGGGCATTCCATGGGCGGACGGCAAGCAGGATTACCTCAAGCTGGTCAACGCCAAGGGCGGCATCAATGGCGTGAAGATCAAGTTCGAGGAATGCGAAACCGCCTACGACACGGCCAAGGGCGTGGAATGCTACGAGCGCCTGAAGAACAAGGACGGCGGTGCCTCCGGCTTTGACACCCAGTCCACCGGCATCACCTTTGCCGTGACCGACAAGGCCCCTGGGGACAAGGTGCCGGTGGTCACTCCGGGCTATGGCCTGTCCCAGTCCGTGGACGGCAAGGTCTTCGAGTGGAACTTCCCGCTGCTGGGCAACTACTGGACCGCCGCCGACTCCATCGTGCAGGACATCCTGAAGAAGGAAAAAGGCAGCCTCAAGGGCAAGAAGATTGCCCTCGTCTATCACGACTCGCCTTACGGCAAGGAACCCATTCCGCTGCTGGAAAAGCGCGCTGCCAAGGACGGCTTTGAGCTGATCAAGCTGCCCGTGACCGCGCCCGGTGTGGAGCAGAAATCCACCTGGCTGCAGATTCGCCAGAACCGTCCCGACTATGTGCTGCTATGGTCGGCTGGCGTAATGACGCCCACAGCCGTGCGTGAGGCACAGGCCACGGGCTACCCGCGCGAGAAGATGTATGCCGTGTGGTGGGGTGGCTCCGACCATGACGTCAAGGACATCGGTGCCGGCGCCAAGGGCTACAACACGGTGACCATCCACAACACGGCCGAAAGCGACAAGGTGCATGGCGACATCAAGTCCATGCTCTACGACAAGGGCCAGGGCACTGCCAAGGACGCCAAGGAGCTGGGTCAGCTGGCACATACCCGCGGCATGGTGATCTCCATGCTGCAGGTCGAAGCCATCCGCACCGCACAGGAGAAGTTCGGCAAGGGCAAGGTCATGACACCCGAGCAGGTGCGCTGGGGCCTGGAGAACCTGAACATGACGCAGGAGCGCCTGAACGAGCTGGGCTTCGGCAAGATCATCCGCCCCTTCAAGACCAGCTGCGAAAACCACCTGGGCGCCGACTGGGCGCGTATTGCCACCTGGGACGGCGCCAAGTTCAAGGTGACTTCCGACTGGTACCAGGCCGACAAGTCCATGGTCGATCCGCTCTACAAGGAATTCGCGGACAAGTACGCCAAGGAAAAGAACGTCAAGGTAAGGACCTGCACTCCCTGAGGTGCTTCGCGCCCCCCCCCACTGGCGCCTAGCGCCTGAGGGGGAGACATCCCCGCTGCGAGGCAAGCGGCCGGCATCGGCCCCTGCTTGATGTCTCTGACCAAGGCTCGTCTCGCCGCAACCGGATTGACAAAAATCAGCCTCAATCGCTTACCTAAAAAGCGTTTACAGCTATCTATTTTGAGTTACCAGGTGACCGCATGACCGACAACGCGCACACAGTTTCCACTTCCCCTCAGGCCACGCCCCTGGTGGAAGTCAATGGCATCGAGGTCATCTACAACCATGTGATCCTGGTGCTCAAGGGCGTCTCTCTGCAAGTGCCGCACCAGAGCATCGTGGCCCTGCTGGGCGGCAATGGCGCGGGCAAGACCACCACGCTGCGTGCCATCTCCAATCTGCTCAAGGGTGAACGCGGTGAAGTCACCAAGGGCGGCATCACACTGGAGGGCGAGCAGATCGCCAACCTCTCGCCGGCCGAACTCGTCAAGCGTGGCGTGGTACAGGTCATGGAAGGGCGCCACTGCTTTGCCCACCTGACGATCGAGGAGAACCTGCTCACGGGCAGCTACACGCGCACCGACAAGGGCGAGATTGCCGCCAATCTGGAGAAGGTCTACAACTACTTCCCGCGCCTCAAGACCCGGCGCACAAGCCAGGCGGCCTACACCTCGGGCGGCGAGCAGCAGATGTGCGCCATCGGCCGCGCGCTGATGAGCAACCCGCGCATGGTGCTGCTCGACGAGCCCTCCATGGGCCTGGCTCCGCAGATCGTGGATGAGGTGTTCCACATCGTCAAAGACCTCAACAGCAAGGAAAAAGTCACCTTCCTGCTGGCCGAACAGAACACCAACATGGCGCTCAAGTACGCCGACTACGGCTACATCATGGAGAGCGGACGCATCGTCATGGACGGCTCCGCCAAGGATCTCGCCAGCAACGAGGACGTCAAGGAGTTCTACCTGGGTGTGGGCGGCGGTGAGCGCAAGAGCTTCAAGGACGTGAAAAGCTACAAGCGCCGCAAGCGCTGGCTGGCCTGAAAAACCCCGCCCGAGGGGACGGCAAGCTCGCTGCAAGGCGACAGGGCCGCCCAGGCTCTTGCTCCTTGCCTCTTCCATGGATTTCGCCAGTTTCAAAGGCTACACCCCTACCGCTTGAATTTTCCCTACAGGATTTGCCATGAGTGACTTCTACGACTCCCTGGAAATTCGCAGCCCTGATGAGCGCGAAGCGACATTGATGGCTGCATTGCCCGCGCAGATTGCCCATGCCCAGCAGCGCTCGGCTGCGTTTGCCGAGATCCTCAAGGGCGTGGATGCGACAAGCATCACCAACCGCAGCACACTGGCCCAGCTGCCCGTCACCCGCAAGGGCGAACTGCTGGAACGCCAGGCTGCACTGCGCCCGCGCCAGATCTTCGGAGGCTTCAATGCCATTGGCCTGGGCCACGACATGCCCAGACTGTTTGCCAGCCCCGGCCCCATCTACGAACCCGAAAGCCGTCGCGCCGATTACTGGCGCATGGCCCGTTCCATGTACGCTGCAGGCTTTCGATCGGGCGAGCTGGTGCACAACTGCTTCAGCTATCACTTTGTGCCCGCAGGCTCGATGATGGAAACCGGAGCCCAAGCCCTGGGCTGCACGGTGTTTGCGGGCGGCACGGGCCAGACCGAGCAGCAGGTCCAGGCCATGGCCGATCTGCGACCAGCCGCCTATGTCGGCACGCCCAGCTTTCTGAAAATCATTGTGGAAAAAGCCCAGGAGATGGGCGTGGCGCTGCCCAGCCTGACCAAGGCCATGGTCAGCGGCGAAGCCTTCCCGCCCTCGCTCAGCCAATGGATGCGCGAACATGGCATCGATGCCTACCAGAGCTATGGCACGGCCGATCTGGGCCTGATTGCCTATGAAACCAGCGCCCGCGAAGGCCTGGTGCTGGACGAAGGCGTGATCGTGGAGATCGTGCGTCCAGGCACCGGCGACCCCGTGGCCGAAGGCGAGGTGGGGGAGCTGGTCATCACCACGCTCAACCCCGACTACCCGCTGATCCGCTTCGGCACGGGCGACCTCTCGGCCTATCTGCCGGGAACCTGCCCTACGGGCCGCACCAATGCCCGCATCAGGGGCTGGATGGGCCGCGCCGATCAGACCACCAAGGTACGTGGCATGTTCGTGCATGCCAAGCAGGTGGCCGAGGTCGTCAAGCGCTTCCCGCAGATCGCCAGGGCCAGACTGGTGGTGACGGGCGAGATGGCCAACGACCAGATGCAGCTGCTCGTGGAAACCACGGAGACCTCGCCGGGTTTTGCCTTGCAAGTGATCGATGCCTTGCGCGAGGTCACCAAGCTGCGCGGCGAGGTACAGATGGTGGCCCCCGGCAGCCTGCCCAACGACGGCAAGGTGATCGAGGACGCGCGCTCCTATCAATGAAGCTCCGCAGGCTGCTGACAGCCGGCTCTGCGGCCGTCAGGCTTTGGTGCGACGGCTACGGCTTGATGCAAACTCCGCCGCAGCTGTCGCCAATTCGCGACACCTCACCGGCTTGCTTTAGCGCAAATGCAATGTGATCCCCGGCCCCATCAAGGGATAACACTTAGAAAATAACAAAAACCCCACAGATTAGCGCTCCCTAGAATCCGGCTTTACGTCACGACAAGCCAACCGTCCTGGTCTGCTTGCACATTATTTTTAGGGAGACACTGTGAAAACTATTTTCAAGATCGCCACCATCGCTCTGGCCGCCACCGCCGCCATCAGCAGCCATGCCGACAGCTACCCAGCAGCTGGCAAGACGATCACGATCATCGTGCCTTTCACGGCAGGCGGCCCCACCGACAAGGTGGCACGCGACCTCGCTGAATCCATGCGCAAACAGCTGAACAACGCCACCATCGTCATCGACAACGCCGACGGTGCCGGCAGCACGATTGGCACGGCCAAGGCCGCACGGGCACGCAACGACGGCTACACGCTGCTGCTGACGCATATCGGCATGTCCACCATCCCGACGCTGTACCGCAAGCTGTCCTTCAACGTGCTCAACGACTTCGAGTACGCCGGCATCATCAACGATGTGCCCATGACACTGATCGGCCGCCCCACCCTGCCTGCCAAGAACTTCGCCGAAGTCAAGGACTGGGTCAGCAAGAACCAGGGCAAGGTGAATCTGGCCAACGCCGGCGTGGGCTCCGCCTCGCACCTGTGCGGCCTGATGTTCCAGGCCTCGCTGCAGCAGGATATGACGCCTGTGCCCTACAAGGGTGCGGCTCCTGCGATTGCCGACCTGATGGGCAACCAGGTGGACCTGCTGTGCGACCAGACCACCAACACCACTTCGCAGATTGCCGCCAAGAAGGTTCAGGCCTATGCCGTGACCACGGCCAAGCCGCTGACCACGCCTGCACTCAAGGACCTGCCTACACTGCAGTCCCTGGGCCTGAAGGACTTCAACGTGACCATCTGGCACGGTCTGTACGCTCCCAAAGGCACGCCTGCCGATGTGGTGCAGAAGATCAACGAAGCCATGAAGGCTTCGCTCAAGGACCCCGAGTTCATCAAGCGCCAGGAAGCCCTGGGTGCCGTGATTGCCACGGATGACCGCACCAGCCCTGCCGGCCACAAGAAGTTTGTGGAATCCGAAATCGCCAAGTGGGGCAAGGTCATCAAGGCCGCCGGCATCTACGCCGACTGATAGGGCGCAAGCTCGTCAAAAAAAGCCTGCATCTGCAGGCTTTTTTTGTTGGGGTGGCCAGAAGGTGGCGGGACTTACCAGGTCACTTCCTTGCCATCGGCCGCGCTGCGCCTGAGCATGTCGACGAAAGGCACGATGCGCTGGCCCAGGGCCACGCTGTCCTGGCTCGCAGGCGCCGCATCCTCGTCCTGCGCGTCGTCTTCCGGCTGCTTGCGCCTGGCGGCCTCTTCGGCGGCAGCAGCCTCCAGCGCGGCAATGGCGGCCGGAATCTGCTCCACGGTGATGATGCCGTGCACCTCGTCGGGCGACTTGCCGATGATTTCCAGCAGCTTGCGGCCGTTGGCGTCCAGCATGATGAGGTCTGCCGTGGCACGCGATTTGAATTTGTAGGGCATGAGCGGTTCCTTCAACGGTAGATGTATTCGCGGTTAAAAGGATAGCCGCTCTGCGCACCGGTCATCGCGCCGCTGCGCAGATCGCCATCGGGTTTGCAGCACAGCATCTGATGCAGCGCAATCCAGCCATGCTCAAACCCCATGGCCGACCCCGCCAGATAGAGGCGGTAGGCCCGCAGCGCCTTGACGGCTTTCTCCTCATCATACTGGGCCTGCAAAAGTGCCTGTGCCTCGCCCAGCCGGGCCTCCAGCGCATCCGACCAGGCCCAGAGCGTGCGCGCATAGTGCGGGCGCAGGTTCTCGGTGTCCACCATCTCCAGCCCGCTGGCAGCCAGGTCATGCAGCACGCGACTGACATGCATGAGCTCGCCACCGGGAAAGATGTAGCGGTTGATGAACTCGCCCATGCCGGCGCCCAGCTCCACATTGCTGACCCCGCCCGCCGTGATGCCATGGACCAGGGCCAGTCCGCCGGGCCTGAGCATGGAGTAAATGGTGTCGAAGTATTCCTGCAGATTGGCGCTGCCCACATGTTCGAACATGCCGACCGAGCCGATCTTGTCGAACGGCTCCACATCACCCATCTGCCGGTAGTCGCGCAGCTCGACCTGAACCTTGCCCTGCAGACCCTTCTCGGCGATCAGGCGTTGCACATGATCGAACTGGTTGCGCGACAGCGTGATGCCATGGGCCTGAACATCGTAATGCTCTGCCGCCCAGAAGATCAGTCCGCCCCATCCGGAGCCGATGTCCCAGAAGCGCTCGCCAGGCTGAAGCTTGAGCTTTTTGCAGATGTGATCGAGCTTGGCTTCCTGCGCCTGGGCCAGACTCATGCCCCGCTCCCTGTAATAGGCACAGGAATAGACGCGGCGCGGATCCAGCCACAGCGCGTAGAAGTCGTCGGAGAGATCGTAGTGAAACTGAATCTGCTCGGCATCGCGCGTCAGCGTGTGCATGGCCAGTGACCTGGCCTTGGAAACCGTCTGTCCCAGCCATGAGGGCGCATGGCTGACCGGATCGCCGCGCAGCAGCCCGGCCGCAGCAGCCATGATGTCGCGGGAGCTGCCCTTGACCTCCACCCACCCCTCGACGATGGCCGAGCCGATCGAGCCGATCTGGCCGTCCAGCAGCGCCGCCAGGGCCTTGGGGGAGCGGAAAATGAGCTGCACCGCACTGTGTTCAGTCCCGATGCGCTCGCCCGATGGAAGTTCTACCGATGCCGTCACAGGAAGTCTTGCTAGCAGCGGCTCCAATGTGCTCAACAGGTTTTTCATGAAAACCATTGTTCACATCGACTATGGCAGGGTCAAGACGGGAAACTTCTCCAAACCCCGAACGGCCCTGGGTCTGACAAGACCTCAGTTGCTGGCCTGCATCAGCTTTTCGTAGGCTTTGAGAGTACCGGGGGCCACGGACTGCAGCACCTGCTCATAGGCCGTCTTGTGCCGCGCCAGCAAGCGCATGGAGGCAACGGTGCGGCTGCGGCAGAACCAGTGGCAAGTGTGTTGCATCAGCATCAGCTCGGCCGTCATGGTGAAGGCACGGCGCTTGCGCTCTTCCTCGTCGGCCGCATCACCCACACGTGCAGCCGCCAGCGCCTTGGCATGCAGCTTCATGGCCTCGCGCACATCCATGGTGGCCGAGGGCAGAACGCGGGTCATATAGGGCAGCGCCAGCGGCAGGGTGCTGGCACGTGTCTGCTCGGCCGGCAAGGTGGCGAATTCTTCCGCAAAGCGCTGAAACTGGCTCACCAAGCTGCTCTCGGTATTGGCCAGCACGGGCCAGATCTGTTCACGTCGCTGGGCATCCTTCTCGCCGATGACACGCAGATACCCTTCCATCAGATTGGCCATGAGCTTCTCGATCTGAAAACGTGCCAGATGCTGGGCCAGAAGCTGGGTGTGCTGGCGCTGCTCCTGCTTCTTGAGCACGTAGAGCACGGTGGTGACAATGATGGCGAGCGTTAGAAAATCCATGAAGCGAAACCAGACAGGCGGACAAGCGCAATGAGAAAAAGGATGAGTGTAGTCAGCCTGAGGGCTTTGCTGGGAATTAGCATCGCAATTGCAGGCCTGACGGGTTGCAGCAGCGCCGGCTATTACTGGCAGGGCTTCAAGGGCCAGATGCAGATTCTTCAGGCCGCGCGGCCCGTCGAAGACTGGCTGAGCGAGGACAGCACCTCTGCGGCGCTGCGTCAGCGCCTGCAGACCGCACAGCAGATGCGCCGCTTTGCCAGCCAGGAGCTGGCCCTGCCCGACAACGCCAGCTACACCCGCTATGCCCAGCTGCAACGTCCGTTTGCAGTCTGGAACGTGGTGGCAGCCCCGGCCTACAGCCTGGAGATGCACCAGTGGTGCTTTCCCATCACCGGCTGCATTGCCTACAGAGGCTATTTCAGCAAGGAAGGCGCGCAGGCAGAAGCGCTCAGGCTTCAGGCCCGGGGGCTGGAGACCAGCGTCTATGGCGTGCCGGCCTACTCCACGCTTGGCTATCTGAACTGGCTGGGCGGCGACCCCCTGCTCAGCACCTTCACATCCTGGCAGGAAGGCGACTTCGCCGGTCTGCTGTTCCACGAGCTGGCCCACCAGCTGCTGTATGTGAAGAACGACACGGCCTTCAACGAGTCTTTTGCCACCACGGTGGAACGCATGGCCACGCCTTTATGGCTGCAGGGCCATGCCAGCGCCGCCACACAACAACGCTGGCAGCAAGGTCTGCAGCGACGCGAGCACTGGCAGCAGCTGACACGTGAGGCCCGCCAGCGCCTGCAACAGGTCTACGAGACTGAGGGTACCCAGCCGATTGATGCACAATCGCTGCCCGCCATCAAAAGCAAGGTCTTTGAAGAATTTCGCGGCACTTATGCTCAGCTCAGAGCGCAATGGATCGCTACTGACGGGCCCCTGCTGACCAGCCCAGCCCTGCGCGAGCAGTATGAGCGGCGCCTGGCCCAGACCGATGAATGGGTGGCGCAGGCCAATAACGCCAGCTTCGGCGCCCTGGCTGCCTACGATGACTGGGTCCCCGCCATGACCAGCTGGTGGCTGCAGCTGCGCGGCGATGGCCCGGCCACGCGAGAAACCTGGCGCAGCTTCTATGCGCAGATGCGCGATCTGTCGGCCCTGCCTGCTGAAGAACGCAAGCTGCGGCTATGCGCCCAATGGGGAGAAGCGGCGAAAACAGCGACTCAGTGCCAATAAACACTTCAGACTGACATAAAACAATTATTTACAAGGGTTAACCATGTAGGAGGCTTCAGCGCTTTTTAAGAAAGTCCCGCCAGACTTATCCGATACCTTTTTTTTTGCTGTCTGCCGTGGCTACCCAAGACTCTGTTTCTGCACCCTTTTTCAAGAGGCTTATTCAACCTCGCACACCTCAGTTCATCGCTCTGGCATTGGCCATATGGCTGACGCTGACCGCCAACTGGGCCCTGTGGCTGCGCCTGCCCTCTCTGGATGGCTATCAAGGCAGCCCGCTCATGCTGGCCATGCGGGTTGCGCCGCTGGTGCTGGGCGCCAGCCTGTTGCTGACCTCCTTGTTCGCCTGGCCACGCTTTACCAAGCCGTTCTGGGTTGCACTGCTGCTGGTGGCTGCCAGTTCCCAGTACTTCATGGTCAGCTACGGCACCGTGATGGACAAGGGCATGATCCACAACATCCTGCAGACCGATGCCCGCGAAAGCTCAGACCTTTTCAACATCAAGCTGCTGGCAGAGGTGCTGATCATCGCCGTCCTGCCTGCCATCTGGCTGTGGAAAACCCCGCTCAAACGCGCCAGCAGCGCCTGGCGCAACATGCTGCGCACCGCCTTGCTGCTGCTGGGCGGCATCGCCCTGATAGCCGCCTCCCTGGCCGTGTCCTACCGCGATCTGGCCCCGGTGGTACGCAACAATCTTTGGCTGCGCTACATGATCAACCCGATCAACCCCGTGCTGTCCGCAGCCTCGGTGGCACTGGATCCCCTGATCAACAAGCCCAGGCCTTTTGTCAGCATCACGGGCGGCGCTGCCCTGGGTGCCAGCTATGCTGCGGCCCAGAAACCGCCGCTGCTGGTGCTGGTGGTGGGCGAGACGGCGCGCGCCAAGAACTTCAGCCTCAACGGCTATGAGCGCGATACCAACCCCGAGCTGGCCAGGCGCGATGTGCTGAGCTGGCGCAACGCCCGCTCCTGCGGCACCAGCACCCGCGAATCGGTGCCCTGCATGTTCTCCAACCTGGGCCGAGAAGGCTTTTACGCATCCAAGGTCGAGCATGACAACCTTCTCGACGTGCTGCAGGCCGCCGGACTGGCCGTGCTTTGGGTGGACAATCAGGCCGGCTGCAAAGGCGTGTGCAAGCGCATTCCCATGGCCGACACCGCCGACAGTGTGAACACGCCTGCCGGCAAGGCCTTGTGCGCCCAGGATGGCGAGTGCCTGGATGCGCTGCTGCTCGCCGGCCTGGATGAGCGCATCGCCAGACTGGACCCCGCGCGCCGCGCCAAGGGTCTGGTTCTGGTCATGCACCAGATGGGCAGTCATGGCCCCGAGTACTTCAAGCGCTCTACCCCGGACCTCAAGGCCTTCAAGCCCGAATGCGCCACCAATGCCCTGTCCAGCTGCCCACAGCAAAACGTGGTCAATGTCTACGACAACTCCATTCGCTATACCGACCATTTCCTGGCCCAGACCATAGACTGGCTCAAGACTCAGCAAAGCCAGTTTGAAACCGGCATGTTCTACATGTCCGACCACGGCGAGTCGCTGGGCGAACTCGGTGTCTATCTGCATGGCATGCCCTATGCCATGGCACCCGATGATCAGAAACATGTGCCCATGATTGCCTGGCTGGGAACGCTGGGTGCTCGTACCGGCCTGAATCAGAGCTGCCTGAGCAAGACACTGGATCAGCCGCTCTCGCATGACAACCTGTTTCATACGGTCATGGGCCTGATGGACGTCACCTCGCCGACCTACAAACAGCCGCTGGATGCATTTGCCAGTTGCCGCAAGGCCAGCTAGACATTGACTGCCCAGCACAAAAAAGGCCTGCCGGATGGACGATCCGGCAGGCCTTCTTCGTTTCCAGGTGCTGCGCTGGCAGCGATCAGCAGCAGCGCATCACTCGCCCTGAGAACCGCGGCGCGCCCAGCCCGTGGTGTGCTTTTCCAGCAGATTGAACAGCTCGTACATCACCATGGCCATGGCTCCCACCACGATCAACCCTGCAAAGGCCAGACCCATCTGCATGGAAGAGCCGGCGGAGACCAGCAGATAGCCGATACCCTCGTTGGCAGCCGTCATCTCGCTGACTGTCGTGCCGACAAAGGCCAGCGTGATCGCGACCTTGAGCGAGCCGTAGAAATACGGCAGGGAGCGCGGCAGGCCGACCTTGATCAGCACGTCCCAGCGCTTGGCTCCCAGCACGCGCAGCACATCTTCCAGTTCGGGCTCCAGCGTGGCCAGACCCGTGGCGATATTGACCATGATGGGGAAGAAGCTGATCAGAAAGGCCGTGAGAATGGCCGGGCCTGCGCCGATGCCGAACCAGACCACCAGAATCGGCACGAATGCGGCCTTGGGCAGAGCATTGAATGCCGTCATCAGCGGATAGAACGCCGCATAGGCCAGGCGCGAGGAGCCGATCAGAAACCCCAGCAGCACGCCCACCACGATCGCCAGTGCAAAGCCCGCCATCGTCACCCAATAGGTGCGCCAGGCATGCATGGCAATCGTGCCCGCAAACTCATAGAGCTGATGGCCTATGGCCCAGGGGCTGGGGAAGATGAATTCCGAGACGCCGAAGCCCGAACAGATGATCTGCCAGAGCAGGACGATCAGCAGCAACAGCAGCCAGGGAGCCCAGCGCTCGGCGGTTTTTCTATGTTTCATGATGCGCCTTATTGAGGAATGGCTGCAGCGGTGTCGGTGCCGCTTTTGCGCAGGGCGCCAATATGGCCGCGCAGCTCGTAGACAATGTCCGAGAACTCGGGGGTGTAAGTGACCTCCAGATCGCGCGGGCGCGGCAGGTCGATGTCGCGGCGCACCACGAAGCGGCCCGGGCTTTTGCTCATCACATAGACGGTATCGGCCAGGAACACGCTCTCGCGCAGATCATGCGTGACCAGGATCACATTGAACTTCTGCTCGGCCTGCAGGTCACGCAAAATGCACCACAGCTCCTCGCGCGTGAAGGCGTCGAGCGCACCAAAGGGCTCGTCGAGCAGCAGCATCTGCGGCTCGTGAATCAGGGCGCGGCAGATGCTGGCGCGCTGCTGCATGCCGCCGGACAGCTGCCAGGGGTATTTGCGTTCATAGCCCGCGAGTCCGACCTTGCCCAGCAGCTCTATGGCACGCGCCTCGTATTCCTTGCGCTTTTGCTTGAACTGCGAGCGGTGCGGCTCCACGATCTCCAGCGGCAGCAGCACATTGTCCAGCGTGGTGCGCCAGGGCAGCAGCGAAGAGGACTGGAAAGCCATGCCCGAGATCTTGAGCGGCCCTGTGACACGCTGGCCATCGACCGTGATGCGCCCCATGGACGGCATCTTCAGGCCAGTGGTGAGCTTCATGAAAGTGGACTTGCCACAGCCCGAAGGACCGACGATGGCGATGAACTCGCCGCGCTGCACCGTGAGGTCGATGGCTTCCACCGCAAAGTGGTTGGCCTGCAGCAGCTCTTCGTTATAGGCCAGCCAGACGTCTTTGAATTCGACAAATGGCCGGGCAGCTTCTGTATCTGATGACTTCATAAAAGCAGGCTGTAGCGCCTGTCACACAAGCGCATCCAGCTATCAATCAATGAGCAATTACTTCTTGGGAAAAACGTCGAGTTCCGCTACGGGCGGCAGAAAGCGGCCGTTCCAGAGCGTCTCGGGGTTCACGCGTGTCTTGGTCGCATAGACGTCCGAGATCTGGGAAGCCATCAGCGCCATGCGTGTGGGGCTGACCTGGCCAAAGCCCTCGCCGCGCGCATCGGCGGTGTTGATCACGGTGTCGATCGCGAGTTGCAGACGGCGGGTTTCGAGCGCCGTGTTGACGATGCCGTCGCGCTCCTTCACATAGGCAATGGCGGCACCGGGGTTGGCCATGACTTCCTTTGCGCCCTTGCTGAAGGCCTTGAGGAAGGCACGCACGGCTTCGGGGTTCTCGCGCACCAGCTTGGCGCTGGCGATGATGGCGTTGCCATAGAGCTTGACGCCGTTGTCCGCAAACGGCATGACCACCACATCGGCCGCCTTCACGCCACGCGCCTCCAGGTTCAGCAGCGAAGTAAAGGTAAAGCCCGTGATGGCATCGATATCGCCGCGCACCAGCATGGTCTCGCGCAGCGGCGGATCCATGGTGGTCCATTGCACATCGCCGACCTTGTTGGCCTTGGCAAACAGCGGGAAACCGCGCCGACCCGCATCAAACACCGGTGCGCCGAGCTTTTTGCCGGTCAAGTCTGCAGGCTTGGCAATGGCGCTCTTCCTGAGGGCCATGACCGAAGCCGGCGTGTTGTTGTAGACCATCATCACGGCCACTGGCTTGTCTTTGACATCGGGGTTGTTGGCATGAAACTCCATGAGTGCGGCCAGATCGGCAAAACCCATGTCGTAAGAGCCCGATGCCACGCGCTGAATCGCGCCACCGGAGCCGCTGCCGGCGTCCACCGTCACATTCAGGCCCGCTGCCTGAAAATAGCCTTTGGCGGCGGGCTGCAGAAACAGCGCGGCAGGTCCTTCGAAACGCCAGTCCAGCTGGAATTTGATGGGCGTGGCGGCAAAGGCCGCCGTGGCGCTGGCAAAGCTGCCCAGGGCCAGAACGGATTGCAGGAACAGGCGCTTGGTTTGCATGGTGGCTTCCCTCTCTCTATGTCAATGAATTGCGTTTGAATGCGTGCCGGGGCTCAGACCTTCCAGGCGCCCTGGTGCGAACTGCTGGCCTCTTCGATCAAGGCCGGCCCGATGCATTCGATGGCGTGCGAAGCGGCCTGAAACACATCGCGGCAGGACAGCTCTGCATCCTTCTGATCGAGCCGCTCGCCACGGAACACGCGCAGCCGCTCGGCATCAATGCCATAGACCACCCGGCCGATGGCGGACCAGAAGATCGCGCCGGCGCACATCACACAGGGCTCGGCGGACGAGTACAGCGTGGCGACGGCCAGCTCATTTCGTGAATGCAAGGGGCTGGCCAGGCGGATGGCGGACAGCTCGGCATGGGCCGTGCAATCGCCGCTCTCACCGTTGGCATTGCTGGCCTGGGCCAGCACGCGCCCGTCGGCGGCCACGATCAGCGCGCCAAACGGCCGGTTGCCGCGCTCGCGTGCCGTATCCGCGAGCGCAATGGCTTCGCGCAAATAACGGCCATCGGCGTCATTCAGGGCCTGGGCTTGAGGCAATGACATGGTTGGATCCTCCTCAGGCCTTGAGCATGCGCGCCGACCTGGCTGGCAGCATGCTGCTGTTGAACAGTGCGTCGGCAGATGGCGTGGTCTTGAGCGCAAAGGTCTGCACCACGCTGTCCAGCTGCTGCTCCATCAGGCGCTTGCTGAAGTCGCCCAGTCCATGGCTTTTCGTGTCTGCCGCTGCCACATACTGTGCGGTGATGGACCAGCGCTCCAGCTCCAGCTTCTCATCGAGAATCGGCTCGCGCTGGCGCACGGCGGCAATGCCTGCTGCGGGGTTGGCAAGGCATTCCACAATCGCACGGTTGGTGGCGCGCAGGAAAGCGGCCACGACCTGCGGCTTCTCGGCGATCAGCTGGCTGGACGCCAGGATCGCATTGCCATACAGATGAACGCCGGCATCGCTATAGCGCAGTATGGAAAGCTCCTCGGGCTTGAGGCGCGCAAACAGCGATACCGCCGAGTCATGGAAATAGGTGGCGGCATCCACATCGCCACGCACCATGACGTTGTCTCGTGCCGAGAACTCCGTTGTCGACCAGGCAAACAGATCCGCGGGCAGGTTCTTGCGCCGCGCCACCATGGGCCAGGCACGACGCGTGGACTCCACCGCCGCTGCGGCCACCTTCTTGCCCTTGAGACTTCCGAAGTCCGAAGTGATGCCCCTATCCTTGCGTCCGATGATCACAAAGGGGGCGCGGTTGTAGTACTGATAGACAGCCTGCACACGAGGCGTGCCGGCGTTCTGCGCATTGAACTCGATCAGCGAGCTGATGTCACCCAGTCCCAGTTGGTAGGCGCCGCTGGCAATGCGAGTGATGGAGGCCACCGAGCCCGAGCCCACATCCAGGCTCACATCCAGGCCCTCATCGCGGTAATAGCCGTTTTGCTGCGCCAGAAAGAAAGGAGCCGTCTGGCCGTTGACACGGAAATCCAGCGTGAATTTCAGAGGCGTCAGCGACTTGCCCTGGGCATGAACCCAGGGCGCACCGCAAAGAGGCAGGGCAGCAAGAAAATGGCGACGTTGCATGGGGGAACTCTCAGGTCTCTGGCGACAGGAATGCCGGCGGCGGCAGCCACTGGCAGGACTTGAGCAATTTCCTGGCACTGCACACGGATGCAGGCTGAACGCTTCTACTCGTTCAACCTTCTAGCAATTGGCGTGCCTGCTTTTGATTTCCGCTTGCCGGGTATCAACAAGGTGCACGCCCGAGCAGCGCATGCATGGATTCATGCACGGCAGTGCACCAGTTTGAAGCCATGCACCAAAACCAAGAGCGCCTGTGCCCCGGTGAATGGCTGGCACGCTGTTTGCTGCACTCAAATCAAGAGTAGAAGCGTTCAGCACGGTGCTTCTGACCATCGCCGGTCAGCAGCTTCGCGGGTCATTGCTCTTGAAGTGGGTGCGGCACACAGCCGCACCTGGTATCCACACTTCAGGTGCCCGCAACCGCAAGCCTCACTGGCATCGCCTGTGCCTGAAGTCATCGCAAGAGAAATTCGTATGCAGAGCATGACCAACCACTCTTACAGCCTTGGCGAACTGGACAAGGAAGCCCGCATGGGCGGGCAAGGCGCAGAAACCTCGGCGCGCGAAGTGCGCGTCATAGACATCAGCGACTTCGAGCAGCGCAAGCAGGAGATTTCCGAGCAGATCTGGAGCGCTTCGGTAGAAATCGGCTTCTTCCAGGTTTCCGGCCACGGCATAGCCCAGCCCGATATCGACGCCGCATTCGGCAGGGCCGAACAGCTATTTGCACTGCCGCCCGAAACCAAGGCGCAATGGCCGCTATCGCGCAACGCAGGCTGGGAGCACAAGGCGCAGATCCGCCCCTCCACGCGCACCCCCGACCAGAAAGAGTCCTATCAGGTCACACGCCCACGCATGCAGGGCCTGTGGCCCAGTGAGCAAGAACTGCCCGGCTTCCAACAGGCCACGCTGGCCTTTGAGCACCAATGCTGGCAGGTGGGTATGCAGCTGCTGTCCTGCTTTGCCTACAAGCTGGGCTTTGACGAGGAGTTCTTCACCCGCGCACATGACCCCGCCGTGCCCAGCTACCAGAGCACGCTGCGTATGCTGCATTACTTTGCCGTGGACCCTGCACTCAAGGACGAAATCGGCCTGTGGCGTGCAGGCGCACATACGGACTTTGACTGCCTGACGCTGTTGTTCCAGCGCGCCGGCCAGGGTGGGCTGCAGGTGCTGCCCGGCAAAGAGGCCGATGCCCAGCAATGGACGCCCGTGAAGCCCGTGGATGGCGTCATCACCTGCAATATCGGCGACATGCTGATGCGCTGGAGCGACGACCGGCTGCCCAGCAACTTCCACCGCGTGCGCAACCCGCAGCCCCATGAGTACCAGGGAGCCCGCTACAGCCTGGCCTTCTTCTGCCAGGCCAATGAAGATGCGGTGATCGAAGGGCCGGCCAAAAAATATCCGCCCATCACAGGGGCGGAATATTTGCGTCAGCGCATCAGCGCCAATTTCTCGAACAAGTACTGACCCTCCCTGAGCAGCCCTGCCGCTTCCCCCCAAGGAGGACGGCACCTTCGGGATGAGGCGGCCCTTCCTTGGTGCCCCCAGCTTGGCTGGTGCGCCGGTTTCCGGCCTCCGTCTTTGGCACAGTGTGATGTGGCCTGAATTGAAACGACAAGGCCCCGGAACCCGGGGCCTTGTCGGCAATCAGCGCCGGAGCGGATCAGCGCAGCGACTCGATGAGATCGATGTACTGTTGCTTGGCCTCATCGGGTGTCGTGCCTTCCAGCTTGGCCCAGGCATCCCACTTGGCGCGGGCCACCATGTCGGTGAAGCTGGGCTTCTTGGCTTCGTTGTCACCCTCGGTCGCCTGCTTGTACAAGGCATAGATCTTGAGCAAGGTGGCGTTATCGGGACGCTCGCCAAGCGAGGTGGAATTCTTGACGGTCTCTTCAAACCGGGCGTTCAGATCGGACATGAAAGGTCTCCTGGGCTTTGATAATCGAGGCCAGTGTAGCCAAAAATCAGCCAAATTAGAACGACCGTTCTTTTTATTTCACAAAGTACCGCAACGCCGGCAAGCAAGCAGCCCTTTGCGGCACGCGCTCCCTCAGATCCGCCTCTTCGTGATTCTCCTCGCGGTAGCAGCAACGCACTGCCTTCAGAACATCATGCGCAGGCCCGCATCAAAGCCCAATGCGCTGCGCGGCTGCATGCCGGGGCTGTTGCTGTAAGCCGGTTGCGGCATGATGACCGGGCTGCTGACGGCCAGCGGTGTCACACCTATCACCGCAGGATTGTTGTGTCCATTGCTCACGCTGATACGTGACACCGTGGTGTAGAGCGCCGTGCGTTTGGAGAGGTTATGCACATAACCCAAGGCCAGCTTGTTCACCGATGCGTCGCCGGCTCCCTCCCCATCTTTGAATTGCACCCTGGCCACAGACGCCCTGAGCTGATGCAGTCCGACAGGGATTTGCACACCAGCCAGAAGCCCGTCATAGCGGTCTGTGGCCCGCACATCGCTGCGCGCATTGCGCACCTGCGACCACTCGCCCAACACGCGGACCGGACCGAAGTTGTACGAACCTCCCAGGTTCAGGGACTTGATGGTTTCCTTGCGGCCGTTCAAAGTGCCCAGCATGCTTTCGCCATAGCCCAGCGCAATATCGGTGGGGCCACTGGCCCAGCCAATGCGTCCACCGGCATAGCGGCCGCGCCTGGCATCATTTTCCGGGAAGGCGTACATCAGTTGACCATAAATTCCGCCCAGCCCGGTCGGCAGGTGGTAGCCGATGGAGTTGTTGGCGCGCAGATAATTGTCCGTGCCTGCCGACAAACCGTTTCCCAGCAAGCGTTCGGGCAGCGTGCCGCTGGTCTGCGTACGCAGCGCACGGTTGATGGCCAGGTTGCTGCTGACCACCGCCAGCAAGTTGACGCCCACGCCGTTGACGGAATAGGGATCAAAGGCCCAGTCATTCAGAAACGACGGCGTGTGATCACGCCCAAGGCGCAGCTCGCCCCAATTGCCCGCCAGGCTGACGGTGGAGCGTCGCCCAAAGTTCAGCGCGCCGCCGCCCGTGTCGTTGGTCACAGGCGCTTCCAGCCACATGCTGGCAGACATTCCAGCACCCAGATCTTCAACCGCACGAACACCCAGACGGCTGGCCAGATTACCCGAGGGTGACAGCGCCCAGATACCTTGGCTGGCCGTGCGACCGGAGCCATCCCAGGAATTGCTGCGCACCATGTAGCGGCTGACGCCCGCATCCATGACGCCGAACAGCGTCACAGATGACTGAGCGCTGGACAGGCTGCTGACGGACAAGGCAAAAAGACTCCAGAGGTAGCGTGAAATACGTGGCATGTCATGTCTCCTTTTCGTTATGAATTCGCGGTATTGATCCGCAAAATCACTCTAGAAAAGGGCGGCTGCAGTTCTTGTGCAGTTGATGCCATTCATTGCTTATTTGGTGCCATGTTCCCAAGGTGAAATCCCTAGGAATGTCGTCCTGCCACATTACCAATGTCCGACAGAAAAAAGCCGGCGCCTTGGAAAAGGCACCGGCACAGATTTTCGCAATGGCTTTACCCGCACAACATTTGCGCCCAGCAGCTCATGGCACGAGTACTGTGGCCCCCACAGTCTTGCGCGCTTCCAATGCGCGATGGGCTTGTGCCGCCTCGGCCAAGGCAAACTCCTGCTGCGGCTCGCTCACGATGCGCCCCGCCAGCACGTGCTCGAACAACTCTGCAGCCATCTCCAGCATATGTGAGCGAGGCTGGATGTAATGCATCATGGCCGGCCTGGTCATCCAGATCGAGCCTTTGGCGGCCAGCTGCGATGAGTCCACCAGCACGGAGCCGGAAGAAGTTCCGTTGCTGACCAGCGAGCCAAGCGGCTGCAGGCAATCGAGCGAGTCCATCAGTGTGTCCTTGCCTACCGAGTCATAAACCACGGGAACGCCCTTGCCTGCCGTGATTTCCTTCACTCGCTCGACGATGTTTTCACGCGAAGTCACGATGGTGTGCGCGCATCCGTTCGCCCTGGCCAGTTCGGCCTTCTCATCCGTGCTGACCGTTCCAATCATGTTGACTCCCATAGCGCGGGCCCACTGACAGGCAATCAGGCCTACGCCCCCGGCAGCTGCGTGATAGAGAATGGTTTCACCGCCCTGCAGCGGATAGACCTGACGGAACAGATACTGGGCCGTCATGCCTTTCATCATGAGTGTGGCTGCAGTACGGTCTGAAATTCCGTCGGGCAACGGAATCAGCACTTCTGCAGGCATCACACGCGCCTGCGCATAAGCGCCTTGCGGACCGATCAGATAGCCAACGCGGTCACCCACCCGGATATCCGTCACACCCGTTCCGACGGCCTCGACCACACCTACGGCATCCGAGCCCAGCCCGTTGGGCAAGGCCAACGGATAACGCCCTGAGCGGAAGTACACATCGATGAAGTTGAGCGCGATATAGCTATGTCGCACACGCGCCTGGCCCGGGCCCGGGTCTCCCACGGCAACGTTTTCCAGTCGCAGAACTTCTGGACCGCCAGTCTCGTAAAAGCGAATGGCCTGAGTCATGAAATGCTCCTGTATCAATTGTTCACAGCGAGGTGCAGCAAGCGCTGCAAAGCAAAAGTCCGGGCATCCTCAGCCGCAGACATGCCCGGACCGATAGACGAGCCGATTCAGTTCAGCTTGATGCCGAAATTCCTGACGATCTCACCGTTGCGCTGGTATTCGGCCTGCAGATCGACAGACAGCTGCTCCAGAGTGCGCTCCTGCCTGATGGGCTCGAAGCCGGTGGACCGATAGCGCGCCTGCACCGCCTGGCTGGCGTTGACCTTCTGCAGCGTGGCATTGATCTTCTCCAGCAACGGCTGCGGCGTCTTTGCCGAAGCAAAGACGCCGGCCCAGTTGCTGAAATCCAGCTCCGGATAACCGACCTCAGCCATCGTCGGCACATTGGGAAAATCGGACAAGCGGCTCTTGTAAGCAACGGCCAGCAGCTTGACCTTGCCGCTGGGAACCAGCGGTTTGGTGGTCACGGAGCCGTCGAACATCAGCGGAATCTGATTGCCCATGATTTGTGCCAGTGCCGGTGCAGAGCCTGGAAACGGCACATGCTGCATATCCAGGCCGGCCTTCTGATTCAGGATCGCCCCTGCGTACTGCGATGCCGTCCCCTGGCTGTAGGAGGCAAAGGACAGCTGACCCGGATGGGCCTTGATATAGGCAATAGCCTCCTTGGCATCCCTGGCCGGGAACTGAGGCGAAGCAATGAAGACCATTACGGAGCGTGCCATCTGCGAGACGGGTCTGACATCCTTCATGGCATCAAAGCCCCCCTTGAGCACATGCGGAACCTCGGTCAGGATATTGGTCACCGTCACCAGCAAGGTATTGCCGTCTGAGGGCTGGGACAGCATGTATTTCACCGCCATGGCTCCACCGGCACCGGGGCGGTTTTCCACAATCACAGGCTGTTTGAGCTCATGCGCCAGCTGGTCGCTGATGATGCGTGCAAACACATCGATCGTGCCACCGGGCGGGGCAGGAACAATGAGCTTGACGGGCTTGTCGGTGAACGCGAGGGCGCTGCCAGTTGGCAAAGCTGCAGCCAGAGCAATGGACAGCAGGACTGGAATGCGTTGCATCGTGCGCTCCTTTGAACTCAGGCGACTTTGCGCAGAAAACCCTGCTGAGCACCGTTGCGATTCGGAGCAAAGCCGTTCCTTGTCAGGCTCTCCTCCACCGTGTCGTAGAACACCCCGATCTGGCAGATCTCGCGTGCCTGGGCAGGAGTGGCGATGGGGCGGCTGCATTCCTTGGCAATGCGCACCAGCTGCTCGATCTGCTCCACCGTGCCCATTTTTCGGGTTCGGGCCTGATTCCATAGATTGTCTTCGGTGCCGCAGCGCACATGCAGGCCCATGGCGATGCCCATGAGGTTGATCGGCAGCACGTTCAGCACCGAGGCCTCCACTGTGAGCACCGCACCGTCGGGCACGGCGCGCACAAAATTGGCCAGGCTGTAGACACTGGGCTGGTCCATGCCGCCGCCGATGGCTACCCAGTTCAGCACCAGCGGACCTTTGTAGATGCCGCGACGCATCAGCCGCTCAACCGACTCGAAGCTGTTGATGTTGTAGCACTGGAAAGCACTCTGAATGCCGGCCGCACTCAGGCGGCGTATATGCTCTTCGGCCCAGCCCGGCTGTGCAGGCACGGTCATTTCCTTGTAGGCATTGAACACCGCCGGGTCCTCCATCGAAGTGCCCTCGATATCCCGCGCATCGAACTGCTCCAGAATGTTCATCTGCGAGGTATTGATGGTCACCGTCACCTGATCGGGCTTGGGGTCCAGCTCGGCCAGCATGTGGCGGGTATCGTCAGACAGCCATTTGGCGGCCGCGCCATCGGTTTCGGGTGCAAAGCTGATCGACCCACCCACCTGGATGATCATGTCCGGGACGCGGGCACGCACGCCGGCAATCAGCTCGTTGAACTTGGAAAGCCGCTTGCTGCCGCGACCGTCGAGTTCACGCACATGCAAGTGCAGCACCTGGGCGCCGGCGTGGTAGCAGTCCACCGCTTTTTGAATCTGCTCCTCCATCGTGACGGGAATTTCGCCGGGGAAGTCCTCCGGCAGCCACGAAGGCGCATAGGGAGCTGCAGTGATGATGAGAGGCTGCTGATTTTCGGCAACCAGGTGGCCGTCGAGGAAATTCATGATGGTGTCTCCGTTGTTATATGAATGCCATGCCCGCGCTCGGAGCCTTGCGTGCAACTGTGCTTGCATCGCACCGCTCGGTCAGGTTCTGCGCCTTGCCACGGGCGCTTTCCGATGCTCAGAAAGTCGGTGTGCCGATGATCCCGGCGCGCTCCATCTTTCGATGGCAGGGCGGGTAGTCCATCACCGCGTAATGCTGTGTCGCGCGGTTGTCCCAGATGGCGATGCTGCCGGGCTCCCAGCGCCAGCGGACCTGGTACTCGGGGATCGCGGCCTGGCTGATCAAGAACTGCAGCAGACTGGATGAGCCCTGGGTGAAGTCCTGGCCCACACGCACATTGGCGGGCGTGTGGAAGTTCGTGAAATGAGTGGTGAAGCCGCTGACAAACAGCACTTTTTCACCAGTTTCCGGATGCGTACGAACCACCGGGTGCTCCGCATCCGGAAACTGCGCCTTGAGGGCCAGACGCTTGTGCGCAGGCATGGCGGCGCCAAAGGTGCACTCGATGCTATGACGTGCCCGCAGCGGGGCTATCACGTCCTTGATATGCGATGGAAGCATTTCGTAAGCCAGCGCCATATTGGCCCACATGGTGTCGCCGCCAACCGGCGGACATTCGACGCAGCGCAGCACGCAGCCCATGGGCGGCACCTCGCGCCAGGTGGCATCGCAATGCCAGGAGTTTTCATACCGGTCCAGCGGCTTGTCCGGCGTCTTGTAGATCTGCACCAGGCCGGGATGATCGGGGTCGCTGCCGACCACCGGGTGGTCCTCCAGCTCGCCAAAACGCCGGGCAAAACCGACATGCTCGGCGCGACTGATTCTCTGGTGACGCAAGAACAGCACCTTGTGCTTGAGCAAGGCCGCCTTGATCTCTGCGAAAAGCCCATCATCGCGCAGCGCATCCGCCAGTTGCACATCGACCAACTCCGCGCCTATGGCACAGGTCAGAGGGTTTATCTGCATCACTGTCTCCTACACTTTTTTGAACCCAGGCTTGTTGCTGGTCTCTGCCGCCCGGTAAGTCCACTGTAGAAAACCTGTGTCACATAGGTTGTGCATTTCATGCCGCACGCTATGCATCTCATGCCAGAATTTCTCCGACTTTTTGCGTGGAGCAGTCATGGTCACTTTTGTGCGCGCGGCATCTCTGACGAATTTCTCGGAACTATTCAGCGAACTGGGAGGAGACCCTGATGCGGCATTGCGTCGTGCCGGCCTGCGCCCAGCCGTGGTGCGCGAGCAGGATCAGCTGATCGATGCATTGACGGCCGGACGCCTGCTGGAAGAAGCTGCAAGCATCACGGGTTGCGAAAACTTCGGGCTGCGCATGGCGCAATCACGGCAGGTTTCAAACTTCGGTGTCGTCAGCCTTTTGTTGCTGCACCAGCCCACCTTGCGCAAGGTGCTGAGCACGCTGATCGAGCATGTGCACATGCTCAATGAGTCGCTGGTGATTCATATGGACGACGCCAATGGCGTCGTGGTGCTGCGCGAAGAGTTCACCCTGCCGGATGCATTGCCGCAATCCATGGAGCTGGCAATCGGCGTGCTGTTTCGCACCTGCAACCTGCTGCTGCATGCGCAATGGCGCCCGCTGCGGGTCTGCTTCAGCCACCCCGCGCCCTGCGACACCGGCCTGCACAGGCAGATGTTTCGTTGCCGCGTCGAATTTGATGCGGACTTCAACGGCATTGTGTTTCGCACCGAGGACCTGGATGCACCCAACCCCTTGGCCGACCCGGTTCTGGTGCGCTATGCCAAGACCATGGTGGGCACCACGCAGCAGGGCCGTCAGGCCTCCGTCGGCCAGCAGGTGCGCAAGGCCATCTATCTGATGCTGCCCTCGGGCAATGCCACCTGCATCTGCGTGGCCCAGGGTCTGGGGCGCAGCGTACGGACCCTGCAGCGCGAGCTGGACGGTGAAGGCCTGAGCTTTACCGGGCTGCTGCAGGAGGTTCGCTCAGATCTTGCCCGGCGCTATGTGCGCAACCCGGACTACCCTGTAGGCCAGATCGCCACCATGCTGGGCTACAACAGCCACAGCGCCTTCACACGCTGGTTCGGCACGCTCTTTGGCTGCCCGCCCGAGGTCTGGCGTGAAAGAAATCCTCCACCCAGCCCGCAACGGCGGGCCCAAGCCTTCAGCCGCGCGTAGGCTGGTCCAGCCAGCGCTGGGCCAGCTTGACCCAGAAAGTCGCGCCCAGCGGAATCAGCGCATCGTTGAAGTCGTAGCTGGGGTTGTGCAAGGTGCAGGGACCGCCGCCATGGCCCAGGGCGCGGTGATCACCATCGCCGTTGGCGATAAAGCAGTAGGCACCGGGCCTTTCCAGCAGCATGAAGGCAAAGTCCTCGGCACCCATGGAGGGCTCTTGCGGCACCACGCCGGCATCGCCCAGAATCTCGCGCATCACGGCCTGCGCAAACTCGGCCTCGGGGGCCGTGTTGATGGTGGGCGGGTAGTTGCGCACGAACTCGAACGTGCATTGCGTGCCATGCGCGGCACAGACGGCCTCGCTGATCTGCTGCATGCGCTGCTCGATCAGGTCCAGCACCTCCAGGGTGAAGGTACGCACCGTGCCCTGCAGCTCCACGCTGTCCGGCACGACGTTGGTAGCCTCGCCGGCATGGATCATGGTGACCGACACCACGCCCGCCTCAATGGGCTTGACGTTACGGCTGACGATGGTCTGGAAAGCCATGATGAGCTGGGCCGCCACGGGTACCGGGTCCACCACCATATGCGGCATGGCCGCGTGGCCGCCCTTGCCGCGTACCACGATCTTGAATTCGTTGCTGGATGCCATGGCGGGCCCGGCCCCCACGGCCATGGTGCCGGCCTTCATGCCCGGCCAGTTGTGCATGCCAAACACCGCCTGCATGGGGAACTGCTCGAACAGTCCGTCGTTGACCATCTCGCGAGCGCCGCCACCGCCCTCCTCGGCGGGCTGGAAGATGGTGTAGACCGTGCCCTCGAAGCTGTCGCGATGTGCGGCCAGATATTGCGCCGCCGCCAGCAGCATGGCCGTGTGGCCGTCGTGACCGCAGGCATGCATCTTGCCCGCATGGCGGCTGGCATGGTCAAAGGTGTTGAACTCCTGCATGGGCAGGGCATCCATATCGGCACGCAGGCCGATGGCACGGCCGCTGCTGCCGCCGTCGCGGCCATGGATGATGCCCACCACCCCGGTCTTGCCCAGACCGCGATGGATCGCTATGCCCCATTGCTCCAGCTTCGCCGCGACCAGGTCCGAGGTCCGTATTTCCTCAAAACACAGCTCCGGGTGGGCGTGGATATCGCGACGCAGCGCGGCAATGTCAGGGGCGCTTGCTTGAAGTTCGGGCAGCAGGGCCATGCGCTCTCTCCTTGGGGTCATCAATGGCAAAGATGCCATGATGGCCCAAAGCGAGAGAGCTTGCGCCCTGCACGCCTCAAAGCCTCACACGCGGACCTTGCCGTCGCCTGTGAGCATGGACAGCTCGACAAAACGCGGCTTGCCGGCCTGTGGGCGGAAGGCGATCGGGAAACCCGCCACCTGCTGGCCATTCATGGCCTCCAGCGCCGCCACCAGGCCATCGCGCTGCAGCCGGCCAGCGGCAGCAGCGGATTTCAGCGCCTCGCCCACGACACGGGCGGCCAGATAGCCCTCCATGCTCGAGTAATCGGGCTGCAGCGACGCACCGCTTTTCTGCAGGGCGGCCTGAAACTCGCGTGCCAGCGGATGCGAGGTCTTGAACGGCGATGGCACGACCTGGGTGACCACCACCCCCTCGGCCTCCTTGCCCAGTGCCTGCGCCAGTGCCGAAGTACCCACGAAGGAGACGTTGTAGAACTGCCCGCCATAGCCAGCCTGGCGTGCTGCTCGCACAAAGGCGGCACTGGCTGCATAGGTGCCGACCTGCACGATCACGTCGGCCCCCAGCGGCACCAGGGTCTTGACGGCCTTGGCCACATCCCGGGAGTTGCGTTCCACCGTGGCGGCGCCAACGGGCTTGAGGCCGTGACTTTGCAGCGCCTGTGTCACTCCCTCAAGACCGGACTGACCATAGGCATCGTTCTGGTGAAACACCGCGATCTTCTGCAATCCCAGCGAGACCAGCTGCCTGACCATGAGAGCGGTTTCATCGGCATAGGAGGCACGCAGATTGAAGACCGCCTGGGCGAGCTTGGGTTCGCGCAGACCTGCCGCCCCCGTCAGCGGCGCAATCAGTGGCAGCCTGGCTTTCTGCAGCAAAGGCAGTGCCGCCATGCTGGTGGGCGTTCCCAGATAGCCGAACAAGGCCATCACATCGTCGGCAATGAATTTCTGGGTATTGGACACGCAGCGTTCGGGCTCGTAACCGTCGTCCAGCGTGCGCAGCTCCACCTGGCGACGGCCGATGCCGCCCTGGGCGTTGAGCTGATCGAAGTACAGCTTGGCGCCCTGCGCGAACTGCGTCCCCAGCTGTGCCGAGGGGCCGCTCAGCGCACAGGATTGCCCGAGCACGATGGGCCCGCCCGCATCCTGTGCATAACTGGCGCCGGTCAAGCCCCCGGCCGCCACAGCTGCTGCTGCATTCATGAATTGACGACGGTTCCACTCCACTCGCTTGTCTTGCATTGCTCTCTCTCTACGGCTACTCATTGCTACGGGCTGGATCGGCCCGTTTCTGGGGTCTTGCACCTCAGGCTTTTTGGCATGGATGCGCGCCGCATAATAGGCCCACAAACCGGTCTTCAGCCGCAATTCGGTCCAGATTTTTCGAGCCCACGACATGCCTCATATCGTTCAAGTACGCGGCGCCTGCCCGCATGACTGTCCGGACACCTGCGCCCTGGTCACCACGGTGATCGACGGCACGGCCACCAAGGTCCAAGGCAATGCGGACCATGGACACACGGGCGGCGTGCTTTGTGCCAAGGTCAGCAAGTACACGGAGCGCACCTACCACACCGGGCGGGTGCTGCAGCCGCTCAAACGCAGCGGCCCCAAGGGCAGCGGCCAGTTCACTCCCGTGAGCTGGGACGAAGCCCTGAGCGATATTGCCCAGCGCCTGCACGGGATTGCCCGGCGCGCGCCCGAAGCCATACTGCCCTACAGCTATGCCGGCACCATGGGTCTGGTGCAGGCAGAAAGCATGGACCGGCGCTTTTTCCACCAGCTTGGCTCCAGCCTGCTGGACCGCACCATCTGCGCCAGCGCCGGCAGCGAGGCACTTACCGCTACCTATGGCGGCAAACTGGGCATGCGCGTGGAGTTCTTTGCCGAAAGCCAGCTGATCCTGATCTGGGGCAGCAACAGCATTGCCAGCAATCTGCATTTCTGGCGCTATGCGCAGGAAGCCAAGCGCCAGGGCGCCAAGCTGATCTGCATAGACCCGCGCAAGAGCGAAACCGCCGACAAATGCCACGAGCACCTGCAGCTTCTGCCCGGCACCGATGCGGCACTGGCATTGGCGCTGATGCACGAGCTGATCGTGCACGACTGGCTGGACCACGACTACATCGCGCAACACACCCTGGGCTGGGAGGCACTCAGGGCCAGAGCCTTGCAGTGGCCGCCCGAGCGCGCCGCCAGTGTCTGCGGCCTGAGCGTGGAACAGATTCAATCCTTGGCACGCGAATACGGCACGACCAGGCCTGCGGCCATTCGCCTCAATTACGGCATGCAGCGCGCGCGCGGCGGCGGCAATGCCGTACGTGCCGTCGCCTGCCTCCCGGCCCTTGTCGGCGCCTGGCGTCACCGCGCGGGAGGACTGCTGCTGTCCGCCTCTGGCGTCTCACCGTTCAACCGCACGGCGCTCCAGCTGCCACAGTTGCTGGGCGAGCGCCGCCCACGCACACTGAACATGAGCCAGATTGGCGATGTGCTCCTGCATGAGGGCGGCGCCGGCTTCGGCCCCAAGGTGGAAGCCGTCCTGGTCTACAACAGCAACCCCGTCGCCGTGGCGCCCGAGTCTGCCAAGGTGGCTGCGGGCTTTGCGCGCGAAGACCTGTTCACCGTGGTTCTCGAGCATTTCATGACCGACACCGCAGACCATGCCGACTATGTGCTGCCCGCCACCACGCAGCTAGAGCATTGGGACATCCACGGCAGCTACGGTCATACCGACGTACTGCTGAATCGCCCGGCGATTGCCCCCCAGGGCCAGGCACGCAGCAATGCGCAGATCTTTCGCGATCTGGCCATGCATATGGCCAGGCTGGACCCCGCTTTTGCGGCAGCATGTTTCTCGGAGTCCGACGAAGCTCTTTGCCGTGCAGCGGTTGCACATACTGCGATTGATTTCGAAGACCTTCTGCAGCAGGGCTTTGCCCATATTCCGCTGCCCGATGCGCCATTTGCCGAAGGTGGCTTTGCGACGGCTTCGGGCAAATGCGAATTCGACAACCCCGCCCTGGCGCGGTTGGGCGTCAACACCCTGCCCGACTATCTGCCCAACTACGAACCGCCCACGGCCGCCTACCCGCTGGCCATGATCTCGCCGCCGGCACGCAACTTCCTCAACAGCAGCTTTGCCAATGTGGCCAGTCTGTCCCGTATGGAAGAGCGCCCGCTGCTGGAGATGCATCCCGATGACGCGACTGAGCGCGGCATTGCCGACGGCGACCCGCTGCGTGTCTTCAACCGGCGCGGCGAGCATGTCTGCCATGCCGCCATCAACGGCCGTGCTCGCGCAGGCGTGGTGGTGGGCCTGGGCATCTGGTGGCGCAAGCAGGGAGCCAATGGCACGAACGTGAACGAGCTGACGCATCAGCAGCTCACCGACATAGGCCGGGCCCCCTGCTTCTACGACTGTGCAGTGCAGGTGGAAAAGTTCAAGGACTTGTCGCTGTAGAACGGCTGCATGGTGGTTGACCATGAGCAGGGCCCCGGCGCGAGGAACCATAATGCAGGCATTCAATGAATATGCGGCCGGGGTCTGAGCCTGTCAGAGCACACAGGTACAGTGCAGAGCCGCCCTGCTCTCGCGACATCATCTGTGAAGAAATCTCTCCCCTGGCAACGCCGCCTCGCACCGACCCGACTTGACCTGCGCCGCCTGATTCTGGTCCTGACCATCTGCAGCGCGCTGATCCCGTTTCTCAATACCTTCTACGCCGGCTATCTGGTGCAGCGCCAGCAGCTGATAGACAACACGCTGGAAGGTCACCACGCCTACGCGACCAAGCTGGCCAAGAGCACGGATGACTTTCTGCAGTCCGCCCTGCAACAACTGGAATACAGCGCCAGTCTGATGGGGGCGCACATGGATGACATGGGCTATCTGGCCAAAGAGGCCACGCGTCTGCGCCTTCAGACCAAGAGCTTCAACTCCGTCACCATCATCGACCCCACGGGCTATGTGCTGGCGACATCGCCCGAAACCCTGCAGATCAAGGGCAAGACGCTGCAAAGTGCCGGGGTGACACAGACCTTGAGCACCCGCGGCCCGGTCATCAGCCAGCCCTATATGTCCACTGCCGGAAACTACATCGTATTTGTCTCGCAGCCCATTTTCGGTCCTCAGGGCGAATTTCTGGGAGCGGTGGGCGGCAGCATCTACCTCAAGGAAGACAGCATTCTCGACACCCTGCTGGGCTCGCACTTCTACCAGGACGGCACCTATGTCTATGTGGTGGACAGAAACAAGCACATCATCTATCACCCCGACAACCACCGTGTGGGCGATCAGGTGATCAACAACGATGTCATCAACGCGGTCATCCGCGGCGAGTCGGGCACGGCACCTGTCGTCAACAGCAAGGGCGTGGAAATGCTGGCCGGCTATGCCGTGATCCACGCCTCGGGCTGGGGCATCGTGGCCCAGCGCCCCAAGGCTGCCACGCTGGCGCCGCTCAACAAGATGATGCGCTCCGTGCTCTACAAGACCCTGCCCATCGCCCTGCTGATGCTGGTGGTCATCTGGTGGAGCGCACGCCGCATTTCCAGCCCGCTGCGCCAGCTGGCCAATGGCGCGCACGATATGGACAAGCCCGAAACCGCGCAGAACATTCAGGCCGTCAAGTCATGGTACTTCGAGTCTTATGAACTCAAGAAAGCCATGCTCAAGGGCCTGAACCTGCTGCAACGCAACATCACCAAGCTGCGCGAAGACGTGAACACCGATCCGCTGACGGGTCTGGGCAACCGCCGCCATCTGGAAGCCGCCATCACCGCCTTCCAGACGCAGGCACTGCCGTTCTCGGTGATTGCCATCGACATCGATCACTTCAAGCGCATCAACGACGGCTTCGGCCACGATACGGGCGACGAGGTACTCAGGCAGCTCGCGCGCACCATGCGCGAGGTCTCTCGTATCGACGACGTGCCCTGCCGTATGGGTGGCGAGGAGTTTCTGCTGCTGCTGCCCGGCACGGCGCCGGAGGCGGCCGCGCATGCCGCCGAGCGACTGCGTCAGCTGGTCGAGAAGATGGAGATGCCACCGGTGGGCCACATCACCATTTCGCTGGGCGTGGCCCACTGGCCCGACAGCGCTCCCGATATCAAGGCCGTCTTCCAGCAGGCCGATGCCATGCTTTATGCAGCCAAGCGTGGCGGACGCAATCGCGTCATGGTCAGCGAAGCCAGCGTGCCTCCCGGCGAACTCTGAGCCCGGCAGCACCGTAGCCCCCCCCTCAAAGGCGTATCCGCAATCACAGCGGATACGCCTTTTTTCCGCCTCATTGTGTGACTCCATTGCACCAATTTGGCCATTGATGCTTCAAATTAGTGAGCATGCACCACAAGCGTCAAAAGGGCAGGATGCCAACCGCTCTGAATTACATAACAAGCCACTGATTTCATTGGAGTAATGCTTGGCGGCCCGTCCCTGGCATAGCTCTTGCTGAAAACCCTTGCCCCGCAACCCCGGATGGACAGCAGAATACACAACAACAAAGGAATTTCAGATGCCAGAGCCAAGCAAGCATGTCAGCCGCAGACAACTGCTCTCGATGATCGGAAAGGTCGCGGGCGGCAGTGCCATGTACCAGGCCATGAGTTCACTGGGTTATGCAGCCGAATCGCATTACAACGGTCCGGTCAAGCTCGGCAACGCCAGGCCGGGCGCATCGGTTCTGGTGCTGGGCGCTGGCCTGGCAGGCATGGTGGCCGCTCATGAGTTGCGCGCTGCGGGCTACAAGGTGCAGTTGCTTGAATACCAGAGCCGCGCCGGAGGCCGCTGCTGGACGCTGCGCGGCGGCGACGAGTTCAGCGAACTGGACGGCACGCGCCAGACAGTGGGCTTTGCCAAGGGCAACTATTTCAACCCCGGCCCCTGGCGCGTGCCCTACCACCACCATGCGATGCTGGACTACTACAAGCGCTTCGGCATCAAGCTCGAAGCCTTCAACCAGGTCAACTACAACGCCTATCTGCACAACAGCAAGGCCCTGGCCGGCAAACCCCAGCGCTTTCGCCATGTGCAGACCGATGTCTATGGCCATGTAGCCGAGCTGCTCGCCAAGGCCACCAACCAGGGCGCACTGGACCAGAGCGTCAGCCAGGAAGACAAGGAGCGCCTGCTGGAGAGCCTGAAGGCCTGGGGCGTGCTGGACAAGGAGTACCGCTACCGCGCCAGCAACGCGGTCAGCGATTTCCGCGGCTACGACATCGACCCCGGCGGCGGCCTGATGGCGCTGGCCAAACCTTCGACGCCGATGGGCCTGCACGAACTGCTGGAATCCAATCTGTGGCGCCAGATGGGCGTGGGCAATATCTACGAGTTCCACAGCGCCATCTTCCAGCCCGAGGGCGGCATGGACATGCTGGCCCAGGCCATGGCGCGCGATCTGGGCTCGGCCATCCGCTACAACGCCAAGGTCACCAGGATCGCCCAGAACGACAAGGGCGTGACCGTCGACTATGTGGACACCCTCAAGCCCGGTGCCACGCTGCAGGCCCGTGCCGACTGGTGCGTTTGCACGATTCCGCTGTCCATCCTGAGCCAGATCGAGGTGCAGGCCGGCAGCGCCATGCAGAACGCGATTGCTGCCGTGCCCTATGGCAGCTCCATGAAGGTGGGCCTGGAGTTCAAGCGCCGCTTCTGGGAAGAGGACGAGCGCATCTATGGCGGCATCAGCTACACCGATCTGCCGATCCAGCAGATCTCCTACCCCTCCACTGGCTATATGGGCCGCGGCCCCGCCGTGCTGCTGGGCGCCTATTCCTTCGAGAACTCCAACAGCTATCGCTTCTCCTCGCTCAAACCGGCCGAGCGCGTTCGCCTGGCGCTGGAGTACGGCGCGCAGATCCATCCGCAATACAAGCAGGAGTTCCTCAACGGCGTATCGGTCGCCTGGCATCGCATGCCCTGGATCAACGGCTGCTTCGGCAACTGGACCGACGCAATGCGCGAGCAGCACTACAAGGACCTGACCCAGGTCGACGGGCGCCTGGTGCTGGCGGGCGAGCATGTCTCGTACATCCCCGCCTGGCAGGAAGGTGCCGTGCTGTCCTCGCTGGATGCAATCCAGCGTCTGCACGCCAAGGCATCCAGCCTCTGATCGTCCATGTCTGCCACAAGGAACTTCACCATGCACAGCTTGCACCGTCTTTGCGCCGCTGGCGCCCTGGCCCTGGGTCTCTCCGGCGCCGTCCTGGCCCAATCACATGGCGTGAAAACCCAGGATGTGAAAAACCTGCAAACGCTGCAGTCTGCGGCAGTCCTGTCCATCTCGCCCGCCGACACCCAGGCACTGATGCAGAACTTCTCGACAGTCCGCCCACGCTTCAGCCAGAGCGGCGGAGAAACCCTGTACCAGGCCATCTGCCAGGGCTGCCACATGGTCAAGGGCGAAGGTGCCAAGGGAGCGGGCTTCTACCCAGCGCTGGCCTCCAACCCCAAGCTGGCGGCCGCAGCCTACCCGGCCTCGGTCGTCATGAACGGCCTGCACGGCATGCCGTCCTTTGCCAGCAAGCTGTCCGACGAGCAGATTGCAGACGTCGTGAACTATGTGCGCAGCAGCTTCGGCAATCAGTACCCGGACAAACTGTCTGCTGCCGATGTCAAACCCTTTCGCGTCACCCCATAAATCCATTCAGGAGATCACATGAACTTCCCCTCCCTCTTCAAGACCGCCACCACCGCCGCCCTGCTGGGTACGGCAGCATTGATCACCGGCTGCGCTGCCACCACCTCCGGCAGCGGCGATGTGCTGCGCTACAAGACACCGGGCTCGACCTTCCCCATCGCCGCAGCCGTGGAAATCCCCACCGATGCCCGCACCGTCTACCTCTCCGGCAAGGTGCCGCCCGCGGTGGACAAGTCCAGGACCGCCACTGATCCTGCGGCCTACGGCGGCGATACCGAGGGCCAGACCGTCGCCATCCTCAAGGGCCTGGAAGAGCAGCTCAAGAGCATGAATCTCACCATGAGCGATGTGGTGAAAATGCAGGTCTTCCTGGTGGCCGACCCCGCCAAGGGCAACAAGATGGACTTTGCCGGCTTCATGCGTGGCTACACCCAGTTCTTTGGCACGGCCGCCCAACCCAACCTGCCCGCACGCTCGGCCTTCCAGATTGCTGCCCTGGCCAACCCGGCCTGGTATGTGGAAATCGAGGTCGTGGCCGTGCGCGCCGCCAAGCCCGTCAAGTAAGCAACGCGCCGGCCCTGCATTCATCGCCTGCCCCGTCAGCGATGAATGCCGATGCCAGCGCCGCTCAGTGGGCAGGGGACACCGTTGCCTGCTGGGCGCTGCGCGCATCGAGCGCCAGGAAGTGGTGGACCACGGGCTTGTCCGGCCCCTGGTGGTAGCGCAAAGCGGCGGCCTGCAGATCGGCGTCGGCCTTGGACACACGACCATGCTGGCGCAGATGCTCGGCCCAGGATTCAACCAGGAACCACTCGATCACCCGGCCCGGCTCACCAGTGTGCTCGGCCACGCCCCAGGCATAGGCACCGTCACGACGGCGCTCCTGGGCTACCTGCTGCATGGCTTGGAAAAAGGCGACCAGGTCTTGATTGGCAATCCGGTACTCGATCTGAATCATGACCGGACCACGGTCGTGGGCCAGGGGGTCGGCCAGCAAAGGCTCGGGCCAGTGGTTGGACGGCTGCAGATCGGCTTCGCCGGTGGGCAGCTTGACGCGGTGGAAGACCAGGGACACCAGCACCAGGCCCACGGCTCCGATCAGCAACGTGACCGGCAGTCCCAGCTGGCCGGCGATCAGGCCCCAGCCCAGGCTGCCCAGGGCCATGGCGCCGTTGAACACCATGAGGTAGATGGCAAGACCCCGGCCACGTACCCAGTTGGGCAACACCGCCTGGGCCACGCCGTTGAGCGTGGTCAGCGCAACAATCCAGCCCAGACCCAGCACCAGCATCAGCGCCACGGCAGCCCACTGGGGCGGCGCCAGGGTCAGCGCGCCCATGACCAAGGCCGTCACCACAGAAGCCAGCAACACCAGACCGTCGGTGTCGAGGCGCTTGCGCAGCTTGGGCAGCAGCACGGCCCCCAGGATGGCACCGGCACCTACGGCGCCCAGCATCACACCGTAGAAACCGGCCGTGCCACCCAGCATGCGGCGTGCCACCAGGGGAAGCAAGGCCCAGACCGAACTGGCGAACAGGAAAAAGACCGCAGCGCGCAGCAGCACCACATGCAGCTCGCGGCTGGCACGGGCATAGCGCACACCGGCCCGGAAGGCGCCGAAGAACTGCTCGTTGAGCGCCGAGGCCTCGGCCTTGGGACGTTTCCACCAGATGAGGGCGGCAATCACGAACACATAGCTGAGCACGTCGAGACCGTAGGCCGCAGCGGCGCCGAAACTGGCCAGCAGCAGGCCTCCGGCCGCCGGACCGATGGCACGGGCGATGTTGATGCCCAGGGAGTTCAGCGCCACGGCGCTCTTGAGCTCGCTGCGCGGCACCAGCTCGGGCACGATGGACTGCCAGGTCGGGCCCATGAGGGCGGCACCGATGCCGCCTACAAAGGTCAGGGCCACGAGATACTCCACGGTCAGCGTGTTCGTCTGGGCCAGCACCAGCAGCGTGCCGCTGACGGCGCCCAGCAGCACCTGCACGCCGATGAGGAAACGGCGCCGGTCCAGGATGTCGGACAGCACACCGGCGGGAATGGCCAGCAGGAAGACGGGCAGCGTGGCCGCCGTCTGGATCAGCGCGACGGCCGTGGGGCTGGAAGAGAGTTCCGTCACCATCCAGGCGCTGGCCACATCGCGCATGAAGCTGCCGATATTGCCCAGCACCGTGGCGGCCCACAGCACAGCAAAGACGGGGATGGCCAGGGGCGCAAAGCTGCCCGAGGCGGTTTTTGGGCTATCCGGCATGGGAGCCTCCGAGATCGTGCCAGGCGACGAGCAACATGCCGCCGACCAGGCCCCAGTGTTCAAAAAATGCATTGGCAGCACGCTGGCGATCGGCCTGCGACGCTGCCCAGAAACGGTCGGCCAGCAAGGCTGCCAGCACGGTGAATCCGGCCAGGGCCAGGGCCCCCAGCCAGCGGTACCAGCCCGTGATGATCAGGACCGAGCCCGCTAGCTGCAGCACCAGGGTGGTCGCTGCGACGGGGGCGGCCGGGGTCAGACCCAGAGCCTTCACCTCGGCTACAGCGCCGCGAAAATCCCGCGCCTTGCGCCAGCCCCCCTGCAGGTAGGCCGCGCACAGGCACAACAGGGCCAGCGACTGCACCCAGGGTGCGGTGGCAGCGGAACGCAGCGCGTCCATGCTCAGACCGCCCAGCAGGCGCAGCCCAGGGCGCCCCAGAAGCCCTTGAGATCAGCCACGGGCAGCTTGCTGCTCCAGGCCGTGGCGTGGGCATGGCCGTGCATGTTGCAGCTGCTGGCGCAACCGCAGTTTGCTGCCGCGTTGCGCATCACGGACTGCAGCGGCGCACCTTCCTGCACACCCCAGGCGCCATAGCCCTTGAAGGTGCGCACGGGCGACCAGTCGGGCATGGCCAGGGGCGGGGCCGATTCATCGAAGTCGGCGAAGGCACCAGCGCCGTAGACCACCTTGCCGCCCACCACGGTGAGCAGGGCCGAGGTGTCGGCGATGTCGGACTCGGGGCAGGCGAAGAAGTCGCGGTCGGGCACGATGAGGTCGGCCAGCTGGCCCACCTGGATACGGCCCTTCTTGCCCTGTTCGTTGCTGAACCAGGTGACGTTTTCGGTCCACATGCTCAGGGCCTGGTCGCGGGTCAGGCAATTGCGCTCAGGCGTAAGCTGCAGGCCGCCCACGGTCTTGCCTGTGACGAGCCAGGACAGCGAGACCCAGGGGTTGTAGCTGGCGACACGGGTGGCATCGGTGCCGGCGGACACGTTGACGCCCTTTTCCAGCATGCGCTTGACCGGAGGCGTGGCCTCGGCCGCGGCAGCGCCGTAGCGCTCGACGAAATACTCGCCCTGGTAGGCCATGCGGTGCTGCACGGCCACACCGCCGCCCAGGGCCGCGATGCGGTCGATGGACTTTTCGGAGATGGTTTCGGCGTGGTCGAAGAACCAGTTCAGGCCGGCCAGGGGGATGTCTTCATTGACCTTCTCGAACACATTGAGGGCGCGGTCGATGGTCTCGTCGTAGGTGGCGTGCATGCGCCAGGGCCAGCGGTTCTGGGCCAGGATGCGCACCACTTCTTCGAGCTCGCCTTCCATGCCGGGAGCCAGCTCCGGCTGGGGCTGGCGGAAGTCCTCGAAGTCGGCGGCCGAGAAAACCAGCATCTCGCCCGCGCCGTTGTGGCGGAAGTAGTCCGTGCCCTGCTTGTACTGCGAGCTGGAGGTCCAGCGCAGAAAGTCGTCCTTCTCTTCCTTGGGCTTTTGTGTGAACAGGTTGTAGGCCAGGCGGATGGTGAGCTGGTCGGCATCGGCCAGCTCCTGGATCACGTCGTAATCGTCGGGGTAGTTCTGCATGCCACCACCCGCGTCGATGGCGCCGGTCACGCCCAGGCGGTTGAGTTCACGCATGAAGTGGCGCGTGGAATTGACCTGGTAGTCGCGCGGCAGCTTGGGGCCCTTGGCCAGCGTGGCGTAGAGGATGGACGCATTGGGCTTGGCCAGCAGCAGGCCCGTGGGGTTGCCGGCGCTGTCGCGCAGGATCTGGCCACCGGGCGGCTCGGGCGTGTCCTTGGTGTAGCCCACGGCGCGCAGGGCGGCGGCGTTGAGCAGGGCTCGGTCGTACAGATGCAGGATGAAGACCGGGGTGTCGGGTGCCACGGCATTCAGCTCGGCCAGCGTGGGCAGGCGCTTTTCCACGAACTGGTGCTCGGTGAAACCGCCCACCACGCGCACCCACTGGGGCGCAGGGGTCACGTCCACCTGGGCCTTGAGCATGGCCATGGCGTCGGTCAGGCTCTTGACGCCGTCCCAGCGCAGTTCCATGTTGAAGTTCAGGCCGCCGCGGATCAGGTGCAGGTGGTTGTCGATGAGCCCGGGCAGCGCACTGCGCCCGCCCAGATCGATGCGCTTGGTCTGCGGGCCGGCCAGGGGCAGGACCTCGCGGTCGCTGCCGACGGCGCTGAAGCGGCCCTGGCTCACGGCCACGGCCGTGGCCGTGGGGTTGCTGCGGTCCAAGGTGGTGAAGCGGCCGTTGAACAGGATCAGGTCGGGGGTGGTGGGCTGGGTCATGGTGTGCCTAGGGGGTGTCAGCAACGCAAAGAAGGGAGGAAAAGGCCGACGAGAGCGCAAAAAAGGAAGACTGGGGCCGAGGACCTCAGCCGTACTTGCGTACGGCGAGGACCACAGGCGCAGGAGACGGCCGCGCAGCAGGCCCCTGCCGCTTTTTTCAGCCTTCGTGGGCGCCGAACATGGTCTTGGCGTAGGTGATGCCGATGCCGTAGCCGCCGCCCAGCTTCTTGGCGATCCCCGTGGTCATGTCATAGGTCTCGGTGCGGGCCCAGTCGCGCTGCATTTCCAGCAGGTACTGCAGCGACGTGATGGGCTGGGCGCCGGCCTGCACCATGCGGTCCATGGCGCGGTTGTGCGCTTCGGTGGAGATGTCGCCACAGGCATCGGCGATCACAAAGACCTCGAAACCCTGGTCCAGGGCCGACAGGGCCGGGCCGACGATGCACACGCTGGTCCACAGGCCGGCCAGCACGATGCGGGGCTTGCCGATCTCGTTGACCTTGTTGATCACGGCCTGGTCTTCCCAGGTGTTCATGGAAGTGCGATCCAGCAGGGCCTGGCCAGGGAAAGGCGCGGTCACTTCCTCGAACATGGGGCCGGAGAAGCTTTTTTCGGCCACGGTGGTCAGGATGGTGGAAGCACCGAAGCCTGCTGCGGCCGAAGCGACCAGGGCGGCGTTGGAGCGCAGCTGCACGGGATCGATGGAGTGCGTGGCAAAGGCCATCTGCGACTGGAAGTCGATCATGATCAGCGTGTGGTCATGGGGGTTGAGCAGCTTGGCACCGGGCTTGGCGACGGCGACGGGACGGGCGATGGAAGCGTTGGCATTGGTCATGGTGAAACTTCTGGGTAAAAGGTGAGCGAGAGGCTGCAGGGAAAACAAGAAAGCAGGATGAAAACCGGGGTGTGAAAACTGTTGCTTACAAGGTGGGCAGTTCGCGGGGGCGCAGATCAAAGACCAGCACCTCGGCGCCTTCACCGTGGTCGAAGCGCAGAGCCCCGGCGTTGCGGATGCGGGCGCCGTCGCCTTCGGACAGGCGCTCACCGTTCACGCTGATGCTGCCGCGTGCCACATGCACATAGACATGGCGGTCGGGACCCACATCGAGTTCGGCGGATTCAGCGCCATCGAACAGGCCGGCATAGACCCGGGCGTCCTGGCGCACGGCCAGGGTGCCGTCTGCGCCTTCGGGGGCGATGATCAGGCGCAGGCGGCCGCGCTTGTCGGCATCATCCACATGGACCTGCTGATAGCGTGGGCCGGCGCCGCGTTCGGCGGGCACGATCCAGATCTGCAGAAAGTGCACCGGGTCCTGGGCCGAGTGGTTGAATTCGCTGTGCTCCACGCCGGTGCCGGCGCTCATCATCTGCACATCGCCGGGACGGATCACCGAGCCCGTGCCCATGGAGTCCTTGTGCTCCAGGGCGCCGTCGAGCACATAGGAGAAGATTTCCATGTCGCGGTGGCCGTGGGTGCCGAAGCCCTGACCGGGGGACACATGGTCGTCATTGATGACCAGCAGATCCGAAAAGCCTTGCTGATTGGCGTCGCGGTAGTGGCCGAAGGAGAAGGTGTGACGCGATTGCAGCCAGCCATGGTTGGCGCGACCGCGGTGGTTGGATGGGCGAACTTCAAGCATTTCTATCTCCTAAACAATCGATGGCATTCACACTTCCTGCTGCTGGCCTGCCTGCCTTTTTCTGCTGCAATCCGTGTGGCGATGAATGAAGTATCCGCGGCCTGATATGCGGTTATGCTGAAAGAAAATCTTCTCAATCATCGATAATTTCGATGATTGTTTTTCAGGCACATCCAATATGCTCAAACTCTCCCTGGAAGCCATCGAACTGGTGGACACCATTGCGCGCCACGGCTCGTTCGCTGGTGCGGCAGAGCGCCTGCACAAAGTACCGTCGACCATCTCCTATGCCGTGTCCAAGCTCGAGGAACAACTGGGCCTGAACCTGTTTGTGCGCAACGGCCCGCGCGTCAGTCTCACGCCAGCAGGCGAGGAACTGCTCAAGGAAGGGCGCTGGCTGCTGGCAGCCGCGCGTCAGCTCGAATCTCGGCTGCGCCAGATCGCCACGGGATTCGAGACCGAGGTGCGCCTGGTGCATGACTCGTTGATCCCCACCAGCGCCTTCGGCGCCGACATTCAGGCCTTCGAGGCGCTGAACAGCGGCACGCGTCTGCGCATCGGCAGCGAGACGCTGACCGGTACCTGGGAAGCCTTGCGCGAAGGCCGGGCCGACCTGATCGTGGCGGCAGGCGAAGGCCCTGCCGGCGGCGGCCACAAGGCCGTGGCCGTGGGCCAGCTCGATTTCGTGTTCTGCGTGACGGCCAGCCATCCGCTGGCGCGCTTGGGCCGCCCACTGGCGCGCAGCGACCTGCTGGAACACACCGCCGTGGTGGTGGGGGACGGCGCGCGCTCGCTGACCGACCGCACCGTGGGCCTGCTCACCGGCCAGCGGCGCATCACCGTGCCGAGCATGCAGGCCAAGATCGAATGCCAGGCCGCCGGGCTGGGCCACGGCTTTGTGCCGCGCGCCTGCGTGCGTGTGGAACTGGAGACCGGCGTGCTGGTGGAACTGGCGGTGGAAGAGCCGCGTCCGCCCGAAACCTTCTGGCTGGCCTGGCGCAGCGATGCCCGCGGCCGGGCCCAGCAATGGTGGCGCGAGCGCCTCAGCCGTCCACTGCTGCCGGGCATACTGCCCTATTGAAAACGGCCCTGCAACTCAAGGAGGCAGGGCCGTGGTGATGCGAGCCGACGAGGTCTGCGGCAACGGCTCACGCCATGCCCAGGACCTCGCGAAGCTCAGGGAAGGAACGATCAGTCCAGCTTCACGCCAGCCGTCTTGATGACCTCACCCCAACGCTTGGCTTCGGTGCGTGCCAGCTGGTGGAACTGCTCGGGCGTGCCGGGCAGGGCTTCCATGCCGAAGTCGGCCATGCGCTTGACCACGTCGGGATCCTTGAACGCTTTTTGCAGGTCTGCATTGAGGCGCTGCACGATGACTGGCGGCAATCCCTTGGGACCCAGAATGCCCTGGAAGGCGTAGACCTCGGAATCCTTGAGACCCAGCTCGGCCAGCGTAGGCACGTTGGGAAGATTGGGCACGCGCTTGGCCGTGCCTATGGCCAGGGCTCGCACCTTGCCGGACTGAATCACGGGCAGGCCCGATGCCAGATCCAGGAACATGCAAGGCACCTGACCGCCCATCACATCGGCCAGCGCGGGCGCAGCGCCCTTGTAGGGAATATGGGTCAGGCTGGTGCCGGTGCGGTTCTTGAACAGCTCCATGGCCAGATGGTGGGGCGAGCCATTGCCGGGTGAGGCGTAGTTGAGCTTGCCGGGGTTGGCCTTGGCATAGGCCAGGAATTCCTTGAAGTCCTTGGCTTCGAATGCGGGGTTGACCACCAGCGCCATGGGGAAGCGGCTGATGCCGCCCACATAGGTGAAATCCTTGTCGGGGCTGAAGGGAAGCTTGCTGAACAGGTGTTCGTTGAAGGCCAGGATGGCGTTGTCGGCCGACATGATGGTGTAGCCATCGGGCTTGGCCGAGGCAACGAGCTGGCCTCCGATATTGGTCGAGGCACCTGGACGGTTGTCCACCACGATGGTCTGGTTCAGCGTCTTGCGCATGGACTCGGCCACGGTACGGGCCAGCACATCGGTGCCGCCTCCGGGTGGGTAGGGAACGACCCAGCGCACGGGGTTGGCGGGCCAATCCTGCGCCATGGCAAAGGGGGATGCGGCAGCAGCCGAGCTGGCTGCCATGGCAGCCAGGAATTGACGACGATCCATCGTTTGTCTCCTTGAGGGTGATGTAGGGGGTTGTGGAATGATTTTTGGACCCCGCCAAGCTGCCTGCTTTTTTAGAATTGATAGCAGCTTGCGCTTGTCTCTATTCGGTTTGAAGTGCTTTTGACTTCGATTCCTGTTTGGCTGGCGGCTTGAATCTCACACGCTCGACCTGATAGCCTTTTTGCCGCAGCAACTCGGGCAAGCCCATGGACCCGACCATATGCAGCGCGCCCACGGCAGCAAACACCGTCTTGCCCTGCTTGAGCTGGTTCGCAATGCCTTGCGCCATGCCGGGATTGCGTCCCTCCATCAGGCGCGCGTATTTGAGCCGGTCACGCTCGGTCTTGATGCAGTCACACCAATCGGCATAGTTCTCCAGCGTTTCCTCATTGCCGCTGGCCCAGATGTTCGCCAGCTGTTGCAGGGTTTGCGGGGACTTGGGATCTTCGAGCTGCTCAAGCCCGTCACGCACGCTTTCCCGGACCTCCGCGGGGTCGTCGGAAAGCAGCTCCCGGAGCTGGGTCTGGACCGACTCCAGCCCCAGCACGGGCTTGTGCAGCGCCTGGGCCATGCCCGCCAGCAAAAGGTCGGCGCCAAACTCGGCCATCAGCCCCTGCTTGCGCCCCAGTTGACTGACCAGCCCCAGCAACTGGGCATCCGGGCGCTCCGCGCTCAGGTGTTCGGCACAGGCTCGCTTTCGCTGCAGCGCCAGCCGGGCCTCCAGATCTGCGGGCAGTGCGGGGGCGTCGGCACGGGCCTTGAAACCCTCACTCAACTGCTGCATGACCTGCGGATTCAGCAAATCCAGCTCCAGCGCCAGCAGGTCTGCCCTATACATGGAGCGCACAATGGTGCGGCCGGGCAGCATCCATTCCCGCTTGCCCACATGCAAGGTGCCGTACAGCCAGCTGGTGCGCTCGCCATCCTGCACGCGCCAGAGCAGACCCCTGTCCTGCATATGGGCAGCCATGGCCTGCACTTCGGCCTGTGTAGGCGGGCTGAAGGGCGGCGGGCAGCCTCCTTCGGGCTCGGCCGCCATGCACAGGCCCGCACACAGTGCGAGCAACGCGGCCGGCACGGCCTTCAGCGAGGGCCTGCGGCGAGGCAGATTCAGACTTGGCATGGGCATGGCTGCTGCGTCGCGGCTTCAGTCCTCGGAGGCATTCAAGGACTGGCCCTGCGGCTCGTCATCCCTGCTGCTGCCGGGCGGCGCAATGTTCTGATCGATGGCACCGAAGATGCTCTGCCCATCCTTGCCCTTCATCTCGATGCGGATGGTGTCGCCGAACTGCATGAACTCGGTCTTGGGCGCGCCGTCCTGAATGGTTTCTATGCAGCGCTTTTCGGCGATGCAGCTATAGCCCTTGGGCCATTCCGTGCGCTTGTTCTTGCCGCTGCCGGTCTCCACGCCCTTGTTGCTCACCGTGCCGCTGCCCACGATGGAGCCGGCACGTACATTGCGGGTCTTGGCGATATGGGCGATCAGCTGGCCGAAGTGAAAAGTCATCTCCTCGCCCGCATCGCACATGCCGACCTTGCGGCCGTTCCAGGTGCTCTGCAGCGTCAGATGCAGACGGCCGCTCTTCCAGGCATCGCCCAGTTCGTCCAGTGTCACGGCCACGGGGCTGAAAGCCGTGGCGGGCTTGCTCTGGAAGAAACCGAAGCCCTTGGCCAGTTCGCCGGGAATCAGATTGCGCAGACTCACGTCGTTGGCCAGCATGACCAGACGGATGCCGTCCAGCGCATCTCTCGCGTCCGTGCCCATGGGCACATCGCCGGTGACGACGGCAATCTCGGCCTCGAAGTCAATGCCCATGGCCGTGCTGGGCACGATCACATCGTCGCAGGGGCCGATGAAGTCATCGCTGCCGCCCTGGTACATCAGCGGATCGGTGTAGAAGTTGGCCGGCACCTCGGCATTGCGCGCCTTGCGCACCAGCTCCACATGGTTGATGTAGGCCGAGCCATCGGCCCACTGATAAGCTCGCGGCAGCGGGGCCATGCAGCGCCGGGGATCGAAGGGGAAGGCATGGCGGGCCTTGCCATGATTGAGCTCGTGCGACAGATCCTGCAGCTGGGGCGCCATATAGCTCCAGTCGTCCAGCACCTGCTGCATACGGTTGGCAATGCCGGTGGCATAGCAGGCCTGGCTCAGGTCACGCGAGACCACGACCAGTTGCCCATCACGCGAGCCATCCTTGTACGTTGCCAGTTTCATTCTCTGTCCCTCTGCTCGCGGCAGCGGTGCTGGCACAATGCCTGACAACGCTAGCCAAAATTACGATTGGTTAAATTGATTTAACTAAACAAAACACGATTCTATTGCAATGGAAAAGGAACGCGCAGGGATTCAGTCGGTCGAAGTGGGTTTCTCCCTCATTGAGGCGCTGGCACAGGCCAGCGGACCGCTGATGCTCAAGGATGTCGCCGCTGCCGCCGGCATGAGTGCCGCCAAGGCTCACCGCTATCTGGTGAGCTTTCAGCGCATCGGTCTGGTGGCGCAGGACGAGCGCAATTCGCGCTACGACCTGGGCCCTGCGGCGCTGAAGATCGGCCTGGCATCGCTGGCCCGCCTCGACCCCGTGCGTCTGGCGCGTGAGCGCATTCCGGCGCTGCTCGAGACCCTGAACCACACGCTGGCCATCGCCGTCTGGGGCAACCATGGCCCGACCATCGTGCATTGGGAGGAGTCGGCGCAATCCGTCACCGCCAATCTGCGCCTGGGCGACGTCATGCCCATGCTGGCCTCGGCCACGGGCCGCTGCTTTGGTGCCTGGCTGCCGCGCGAAATGACGGCGCCGCTGCTGGAGCCCGAAATCGAGCGCGCCCGCAAGGCCAAACGCCAGGATCTGCCCCAGACCGAGGAGGCCGTGGCGGACATGCTGGCCGAAGTGCGCGAGCGCGGCACGGCCCGCGTGGTCGATACCGTGCTGCCGGGCATTGTGGCCTTTTGCGTGCCGGTCTTCGACGCATCCGGCCATATCGTGCTGGGCCTGATGACCCTGGGCTCGCTGGCGACTTTCGACCCCGACTATGGTGGAGCCATAGACGCGCCGCTGCAGGCGGCTGCCCGCCAGCTCTCCAGCGACCTGGGCTGGCGCGCCGATTCCAGCCACTGAAACCCGCAATCTCCGATCCACGTTCATGGGCCGCACTCCTCAGGCAAGTCAGGCACGCAAAGCGCTGCTGCCCATCACCGGTGTGGTGCTGGCAGCCCACGGGCTGCTGCTCTGGGGACTGCCGGAGCCTAGCCCTGCGAACAGGCCTGCCGACGCCCAGATCGTGATGGAGACGCGCATGCTGCAAGCGCCCCCTCCTCCCCCGCCACCGCCTGCGGCACCCAAACCGGCTGCGCCGCCGGCGTCCAAGCCCCGGGTTGCGCCCCGGGCGCCAGCGCCGCCCCCCGTGCCCACGCCCATACCGGGCGAGCAGGATTCCGCACCAAATCCGCATCCAGCTCAGGAGGCACAAGCGCAAGCAGTTCCTGAAACAGAAGCAGTTGCCAATACGGAGCAGCCCGCTGCTGCAGAACCGGCACCAGAGCCTGCAACCGAGCCAGCCGAGGCGCATGGCGCAGACACGGCCCGCCCCATTACGGTCACGCCCGCAGGCAGCGCGCCACTGCCGCCTGGCGCCGTGCTGCCCGTCACCCTGCCCAACTCCGCCATGCTGGAGTTCAATGCCTCGGGTCAGGTCAAGGGTTTTCAATACTCGGCCGGCGCCCAGCTGCAGTGGCAGCATGACGGTCAGTACTACCAGGCCAGGCAGTCGATCAGCATGTTCCTGTTGGGCGAACGCGCCCAGACCAGCGAAGGGCTGATCACGCCCAAGGGCCTGCAACCACTCAATTTCAGCGACATGGGGCGCAGAACCCAGTCTGCAGCCTTTGACGTGGCCAGCGGCAAGGCGCACTACAGCGGCGGGCAGACCGATGCAGCCATTGGCGACGGCGTGCAGGACCGCCTCAGCGTCTTTCTGCAGCTTTCGGCCCTGATGGCTGCCGGCCCCGAAAAATACCCGCCAGGCACACTGATAGAGCTGACCACCAGCAGCGCACGCTCGGCAGTGCGCTGGCAGTTCCGCGTAGGTGCCAGCGAGGCGCTGGAGCTGCCGTTTGGCAGCGTCATGGCGCTGCGCCTGGACAAACTGCCCGGCAAAAGCAGCAGCGACCAGCGCGGCTCGGTCTGGCTGGCTCCTGCCATGCAATACCTGCCCGTGCGCATCAAGCTCAGCCAGGGCCAGGATGACTTTGTCGATCTGCAGCTCAAGAAATATCAGCCCGCCCCGCAATAGCCCGGAGTGTCGCCTCCTGGCGTAAACCCCAGGGCTACCGCATCAAAAGCGCTCACTTACCTTCCAGCCAAGGCCTGCAACCTGCACCGGCTCGGGCTGAACGCTGTCGCAGCGCTCAAGGACTTGCCTACTACAGCTTGGGAAAACCAGTTGCCCACAGCCATGTCAAATCCATGGAATACTGTGCTCAAGTGCCAAGAGCAGGCATTTCCACCTTGAAATGCGGCACCCTGCCGCCATATCCATGGCAGGCATGCTCATAACGGAAGTGAAAGGAGGAACACCATGCAAATGCTTTACGACTCTGAATCCTTTGCGGTGCTCCATCTGCGTCCCGATATGGAGGCAGACGTTCCGGCAGGCACAGCCAAGGCCGAGATCCAGCAGGCCCATCAACTGCCGCGCCACGGCTTCGAGATCGTGGACAAGCGCTCGGGCAAGGAGGTGTATCTGGACGGCTCCTGGGCCGAAATGTTCCAGAAACAGATCCTCGCCTGGCAGCAGGACGCCCCCACCGAAGAGGAGGTGGAGGAAATTCTCGACACCTATACGGGCCTGGCCCAGCAGCCGGTCATCATTCACTGAAGACCTTACAAAAAGCCACTCGGAAGAGTGGCTTTTTTAATGCCTGAAAACACGCCTTAGTGCTTATCAGGAAAGCACGAGTCGCTATGACTTTCTGCACAGCAGCATCAACGCGCTGGCAGGCAGCATGCAGCCGAAAAAACCCAGCAGCCACCCTGCCGCGCCCAGCGCCAGCCAGTGCCCCCAGTCAATGCCTTGCTCTGCGCAGTGAATCTCGCATTGGGGATTGTGGTCCCAGGCCATCCACATCAGAAGTCCGGCCAGCAGCAGGCCCGCACAGACACTGATGATCAGACAGAGCCTCCAGCGCTTTTGCATGCTGCGGGTTATGACTGCGTCATCGGCGGCGCACTGCTCAGCCAGCGGTAAAGCAGCGCCACCAGCAACAGCACGGCAATCAGCCGGCAGACCTGGAAGGCCGTGACCACGGGCACGCCCAGCTGCAGCACCTTGGCGGTGATGGCCATCTCGGTAATGCCGCCTGGCGATGTGCCCAGCAGCAAGGTCACCCAGGGCAGGCCTGTGGCACCGTGCAGCAGCCAGGCGAATCCCGCGCAAACTGCCATCAGCCCCACGGTACCGAGCGCCACCATGCCCAGCCAGCGCGGCGCCGTGTGCAGGAACTCACGGCGAAAGCGCACCCCCAGGCTGACGCCGATCACCAGCTGGGCGGCATTCATCAGCCATTGGGGCACGGCGGACAGCTCCAGGCCTGCCATGGTCAAGCCCATGGATACGGCCAGCGCACCGAGAAACCAGGGGTTGGCACGCCTGAGCTTGAGCATCAGCAGCGCCCCCGCGCCAGTGGCCAGAACCAGCCAGGCAAAGCCCGGCCATTGCACATTGCGCACGCTGGGCAGCGTCAGGCTAGGGTCACCCTGCAGACCCGCCCATTGCAGGGCAAAGGGAATGCTCACCGTGACTATCACCAGCCGCAGGCTGTGCGCCGCTGCCACCAGATCGGTGCGTGCATGCTCGCGCTCGGCCAGCAACGTCATCTCCGAGGCCGCGCCTATCGCGCCAGAGAAGTAGGTCGTGGCACGCAAGCGCTTTTCGTCCATGCCCCGTTGCCCCAGCATGGAGGCTGCCTGCACCCGATACAGCCAGCGCCCGAAGCCCCAGCCCAGCAGCAAGGCCCAGGCAATGGCCAACGCAATCGCCCACCACAGGCCGGCCACCAGCTCGGTCACGGCAGGCGTGAAATACAGGCCCAGTGCGCCGCCTATCGTCCACTGCCCAAGATCACGCAGCCTGGCCCAGCTTTGGGTGGGCGCTCCACCCATCGATAGCAGGGAGATGGAAATCAGCGGCCCCAGCATCCACGGCAGCGGCGTATGCAGCATCAGACAGAGCTGGGCGGCCAGCCAGGCCAGCAGCAGGGTGACGGCCACACGGGCCAGAAACGCGGGGGGAAGCAATACGGACATGTGCACGGGAATCCGGCAAGGCACGACAATGGACGCGCGACAGGGGCAATGCCCCGCAGTATCGCGGCAAAACTCGGTGGGCAAAGCCGGTACGAAATCTACAGCTACGAAGCCATGCCCCGTCTTAGACGAATGCAATCAGCTCATATGTGGACTTTCATTTCTGCGGCGCAGCCGCGCCAGCGTCTCAATCCTTTGGCCCTGACGGCTCTTGCCGGCGCCCTGCTGCTGGGCGGCTGCGCCCATCAAAGCGCTCAGCGAACCAGCGATGCCGAGTGGCAGCAGACACTGGGCCAGTGGGCGGGAACACCGCTCATCCTGCTCGGCGAGCAGCATGACCAGATCGCCCATCACCAGTGGGAAGCCGCTACCGTGCGCCACCTGGCAGCGCAAGACAGGCTCGCGGCCCTGGTGGTCGAGATGGCGCCCGCAGGCGGCAGCACCCGGAGCCTGCCGGCATCGGCCAGCGACGAGGAGGTGAAGGCCGCGCTGCAATGGGCCCAGGGCGGCGGCCCGGGCGGCTGGCCATGGCAGGACTATGGTCCGGTGGTGATGGCTGCCGTGAAGGCAGGCGTGCCCGTGCTTGGCGGCAATCTGCCGCGCACCCGCATGAAGCAGGCCATGGGCGAGTCCCGCTACGACGCACACCTGCCGGCCGCAGGCTGGCAGGTGCAGCTCGACGCCATCAAGGATGGCCACTGCGGCCTGCTGCCCGAATCGCAGTTAGCGCCCATGGCCCGCATTCAGCTGGCCCGCGACGAAGCCATGGCCAGGGTGACGGAAACAGCGGTGCGCGAGCTGGGCCAGCCCGGCAAAAGCGTGCTGCTGGTAGCGGGCCGTGGTCATGTGCGCAGCGATATCGGCGTGCCGACCTGGCTGCCTGCCGACTTCAAGCAAAAAGTGGCCATAGCCCAATCAGACAAAGCACAGACTGCTACCGCAATGAAAGCAGACAAGCAGCTGACACTTGAAGGCAATGCCTCCGAGGATCAATGCCAGCAACTGCGCGATCAATGGAAAAACAGGCCCGCGCCCAAGCCTTGACGGCTGCTGCCGGGCTGGTGATCCTCAGTCCGCAGTCGCGACAGCCACCAGCGGCTGCCCCTCGCGGGTCTGTTCCAGCAGGCGCGTGAAGTCTTCGGCCGGCAAGGGCCGGCTGCAGAAATAGCCCTGAAAGTAGTCGCAGCCCTTTTGCTGCAGGAAGCTCAGTTGCTCCTGGGTTTCCACGCCTTCGGCCAGGACCTTCAGGCCCATGGCATGACCGAGGGCAATGACCGAGCTGCTGATGGTCATATCGTCCGCGCTGTGCGGAATGTCGCGGATAAAGCCCTGATCGATCTTGAGCAGATCGAGCGGGAAGCGCTTGAGGTGCGCCAGCGACGAATAGCCGGTGCCAAAGTCATCAATGGCCAGGCGAAGGCCCAGCTCGCGCAGGCGGTTGAGCACGGCCAGTGCCTCCTCGGGCTTTTCGGCCAGTGCGCTTTCGGTGATTTCCAGCTCCAGCAGACTGGCCGGAAAGCCCGACTCGGCCAGCGCCCTGGCCGTGGCACCGGCAATATCGGTCAGCAAAAACTGATGCAGCGAGACATTGACCGCAATCGTCAGATCGGGCAGGCCTGCGGCACGCCATTGCTGGCCCTGACGACAGGCCTCGCCCAGCACCCACAGGCCCAGCGGACCGATGACGCCCGAATTTTCCGCCACGGTGATGAAGCGGGCCGGAGAGATCAGGCCGTCCTCGGGGTCCAGCCAGCGCACCAGGGCTTCCGCCCCCATCAGGCGTCCCGTCGCCAGATCGATCTGCGGCTGGTAGTGCAAGCGCATATGACCGAGATCCAGCGCACGGCGCAGACGCGCCTCCATGGCCAGGCGCTCGCGGGCGGCCTGAGTCATGTTTTCATGGAAGAAGCACCAGGCATTGGAGCCCCTGGCCTTGGCCCCATAAACCGCCGCATGGGCACCCTGCAGCAGATCGCCGGCCGTCAGCGCATGCTCGGGGTACAGACAGATGCCGGCACTGACACTCACCACCACGGACAGCCCGTCCGGCGTGGTCCAGGGCTGGCCGGCAGCTGCCATCAGGCGCTCGGCCACCTCCACCGCACTGTCACGGCCGCATATGGATTGGGCCACCACGCAGATTTCATCGCCCGCCAGGCGGCCAATGATGTCGCCGTGGCGCAAAGCGCCCTGCATCTGCACAGCCACATGCCTGAGCACCTCGTCGCCGATGGAGTGGCCATAGCTGTCGTTCACGTCCTTGAAGCGGTCGATATTGAACAGCAGAACGGCCATGCGGAGGTTGTTGCTCTGGCTCAGCGCCACCGCCTCGCCCAGCATGCGCGTGAACTGCGCACGGTTTGGCAGACCGGTCAAGGTGTCGCGATGGGCGAGGAAATCCAGCTGCTGCTCGCGCGCCTTCTCGGCCGAGATGTCGGTAAACATGCAGACGTAATGCGTCACCTTGTCGTTCGCGTCCCTGACCGCGCTCAGCGACATGCGTTCGGGAAAGACCTCTCCGTTCTTGCGCCTGTTCCAGATTTCACCCTGCCAGTGCCCGGTGGCATGCATGCTGGCCCACATGGCATCGTAGAAGGCCTTGTCATGCCGGCCAGACTTGAACATGCGCGGCGTCTTGCCCAGCATTTCGGCCTCGGAAAAGCCCAGCAGCCGCGTGAAAGCATGGTTGACCGAGAGAATGCGGCTGTTTGCATCAGTCACCACCACGCCCTCGATGGTGTTGTCCACCACGGTGGAAGCCAGACGGCTGCGCTCATCGGCTTCGCGACTCGCGGTCTGATCGGAGAGCAGGCCCGAGATACGTATCAGACGTCCGCTCGCATCCCTGTGTGCCTGACCGCGTGCGCGGAACCAGCGGTACAGACCGTCGAAGCACAGCAGACGCGCCGTCAGCACCAGCATGCTGCCCTGCTCCAGCGCCTGCTCGGCCTGGGCGCGCGCCGTTGCCGCATCTTCGGGATGCAGGCGCTGGTGGAAATCGAATTCGCGGGCCAGATCCTGACCCTGGTAGCGCAGCAAGGCGCTCATGCCCGTGGAGAAGTTCAGCCGCCGCTCCAGCGCATCCCATTCCCACACGCCATTGCCGCTGCCTTCCAGCGCCAGACGCAGCATGGTCTCGCTGCGCATCATGGCATTGCGCGCGCTGACCATCTCGCTCAGGTCCTGCAGCACGCAGACCAGGGCTACCGGCCCTCCCACCCCCGACGCCGCCACGCGGCTGGTGGTGCACAGCACGGGCGTGACCTTGCCGGTTTCGGCATTCACGCACTGGCGCAGCACCTGAAAGTAGTCAGTGCTGCCGTCGAGCAGGCGCTGCAGCTGCAGAACCACCTCGTCCCGGTCATGGACCGGCACCAGCACCCGAAAATCCTGGCCGCGCAGCGATTCCACGCTTCGGCCCAGCCAACCCGCCAGCTTGGCATTGGCCCAGACAATCTCGGCCCCGCCCACGTGCACGCGGGCCATGCCGGCCGGTGCGTGGCGCACCACCAGCTCCAGCTCCTGTGCAGTCTCCCGGCCACGCTGGTCAGCGCGCGTCTTGCGCTGCATGAACCAGAGTGCGACCAGCGCGGTCGCCAGCAACCAAACAATGAACAGGCCTATCTGCCAACGCAGCGACTGTCGATTCAGCGATACATCAAAATAGTTGAGCACACCTGCCTGTGCCCCCAACCACAGCATCCCGGCACACAGATAGAGGGCGACAATCACCCTGGGTGTGAGCGCAGAATGCCCCTCCTCGCTTTTCATGAATTTCCTTTGTCCGCAGGGTCCTCGCCTTGCTGCGACAATTGCCCAGCTATGACCCAAGCCTATATTTTGACTTTATCCTGCCCAGACCGACTGGGCCTGGTGCATGCCGTTTCTGGATTCTTGCTTGAGCAAGGCGGCAATATTGAAGAAGCAGCGCAGTACAACGACCCGGTAACCGGCCTGTTCTTCATGCGCGTGCAGTTTGCCTGCGATGGCAAAGACGCCGCCTCTCTAAAGGCATCCGTTGCTCAATTAGCTGATCAATATCAAATGCAGTGGAGTTTGCACTCCAAAGCCGAGCGCATCAAGACCGTGATCATGGTCAGCAAGGAAGGCCACTGCCTCAACGACCTGCTGTTCCGCTGGAAGTCGGGTCTGCTGCCCATCGAGATCAAGGCCATCATCAGCAACCACCGCGAGTTCTATCAGCTGGCGGCCAGCTACAACATTCCCTTCCATCACATTCCCGTGACTGCCGCGACCAAGGCCCAGGCCGAAGAGCGCCAGTACGAGATCATCGAGGAAGAAGGCGCCGAGCTGGTAGTGCTGGCCCGCTACATGCAGGTGCTGTCCAACGATCTGTGCAAAAAGCTGGCCGGTCGCGCCATCAATATCCACCACAGCTTCCTGCCCAGCTTCAAGGGTGCCAAGCCTTACTACCAGGCGCATGACCGCGGCGTGAAGCTGATCGGTGCCACCGCCCACTATGTGACCGCCGACCTCGACGAAGGCCCGATCATCGAACAGGACGTGGCGCGCGCCGACCATACCGACACCGTCGAAGACCTGACGGCCCGCGGCCGCGACACCGAGAGCCAGGTACTGGCACGTGCCGTGAAATGGCATAGCGAGCGACGCGTCATTCTCAACGGTCACAAGACCGTGGTGTTCCGCTAAATCCCTGGGCTTGGGATTGACCATATGACCCGCAGCCCCGGCTCCTTGAACAGCATTACGGCCAGGCGGATTCCGCCAATACAGTGCCTGCTCACTTTCGAGGCGCTGGCGCGGCTGCGCTCGGTCACGTTGACGGCGGAGGAACTGTGTGTCACGCCCAGCGCCGTCAGCCACCGGGTCAAGCAGCTGGAGCAGATTCTGGGCGCGCGCCTGTTTGGCCGCACGGATTTCTCGCTGACCACGGACGGCAGCTCCTATCTGGCCCATGTGCGCGAAGGCCTGGGCGCCTTGCAGCGCTTCCCCGGAGCATCGGCCTCGCCCGGACGCAGACGCCTGAAACTGGCCGTCACCCCCACATTTGCGCGCGTGATCCTGATTCCACGCCTGCGCCAGTTCACCGAGGCCTATCCCGAAATCGACATTGCGCTGCAGGTTTCGATTCCGCTGCTGGATGTGATCGGTGAGGACGCCGACCTGATGGTGCGCTTCGGCGCCGGCCACTATGCCGACGTGGAGCATATCGAACTGGCCCGCGACACCGTCACACCGCTGGCCTCACCCAGCTTCATCCGCGAGCACGGACCGTTCGAGCGCCCGGACGACCTGGAAGGCATGCCGCTGCTGCGCAGCCCGCTGGAGCCCTGGCGCACCTGGTTCGCCGCGACCGGCCTCGACATGGCCGAACCCAACGAAGGCTCTCAGTTCAACGACATCGGCCTGATGTGCGACGCCGCATCGGCCAGCATGGGGATTGCCCTGGTACGCCACAAGCTCGGAGCCCCCTGGCTGGAAAACGGCACACTGGTGCGCCTGTTCGATGTCGATGCTCCCAGCCCCCACGCACACTATCTGTGCTGGAAGACCGGCATCATGGATCGCTGGGAATGCGCAGCCTTCGCAGAGTGGCTGCGCAAGGCCATGGGCTGAGCGGCGACCCGTCGGCTGCGCTGCGGCGCAGCCCGTTGCACAGGCCGCGCGATGGATAACGAAGATGGAGCACTCACGGCATGAACCTGCAGCCCAGGCTGTACCCCGGCCTTGACCAGAACCAGGCACTCAACAGCGAAGCGTCGTCGCTGCTCATCCGCGCCCTGGCCGGCACGGGCAAGACGACCACGCTGGCCATCAAGGCCGTCGACCTGATCCGCACCCAGGGCGCGCGCAAGGTGCTGATGCTGGCCTACTCCGAGGCCGGCATCAAGGCCATTCAGGCACGCCTGGACCGGCTCACCGCCGTCCACCTCGAAGGCCTGCACCTGCTCACTCTGGAGCAGTTTTGCGCCCGCCTACTCGAAGAGCAGGGCGACCCCGTGCCCATGCTCTCCTCTGCCCTGGAGAAGAACCTGCTCATCCAGCAGGCGCATGAGGCGCTGTTGCAAGAGGCCGAACGGCATGCCGAGCTCGACATCCCCGAGCTGTCCGACTATTTCGCACGCCCGCTGGACATCAGCGCCTTCCTCGCCTTCGAGGCCCAGGCCAAGCAGCGCATGCTGGAACTCGACATCGACGCCAGCGGCCTCGGAGCGCTGGCATATTGCCGCGACAACGCTCTGGACTACGGCCTGTACCGGCTGCTGCGCAGCTATGAGCGGCTGCGCTCGGGCCCCACCCAGGAGCCGCTGTTCTATGCACCCGGCGACTGCACCTACGCGCTGGCCTGCCAGCTGGCCGCACTGGACTTCGATGCCGGCTTTACGCTGCTGCAGGGCCGCTTCGAGGCCGTGCTGTTCGACGAGCTGCAGGACCTGGACGAGGCAGCGCTGCTGGTGCTGCGGCATCTGGCACGCGGCAACGGCCGCTTCATCGGTGTCGGCGACTTCAACCAGCACATTCTGCCGGGCGCTTCCTCCATCTTTGGCGACAGCGCCCAACGCATACTGCAGGAGCTGCCCGCAGGCACCGGCCAGGCCACGCTCAACACCACCTATCGCTTCGGCCCCCTCATCTGCCAGGAACTGAACCGTCTCTTCGGCGTGGAGTTCGAAGCCCATTACCGCAATGCCTCGGCCTGGTTCGAACATCGCCGTGGCGATGATGAGGACTGCGCGCGGCAGTTGCTGGACATCCATGCCACCGTGGCCCGTCTGCCCCGCAAACCGCAGGACCCGCCCGCCGTGCTGCGCGTCATCCTGCGCTCGCCCGAAGATTCGATACGGCTTGAATGGCTGTTCGCCCACGAAGGCGTGCACTATGCCTGCAAAGGCATGCAGCGTTTCTACCAGCGCCGTGAAATCGCCCTGGTGCTGGCCATGCTGTGGGCCATGCCCGGCTGCAGCGGTACCGCCCGGCTCTCGCAAGGCATTCTGAACAGCGCCGCCGAAGGCCTGATGCGCTATGTGCGCCATGCCAGTCCACCTGACCGGGATCTGCTGGCCAACGGCCTGTTCGACATGAGTGCATTGGGCGAAGCCCCGCCGGAGTCCGACACGCTGCGCATCGCAGCCGAACTGATGGGACGGCAGAGTGCCATGCGCCGTTTCCTTGCCGTCCAGATCGCACCGGACTCTGCCGCTGCCCGCTTGCTGGCCCTTCCCGCCGAGCAGTGCGCCGATGCTGGACAGCTGTGCCGCCATCCGCTGCTGCAGCAGTTCTTTGCCCAGGCCGCCATCAGCCGGGAGGAGCTGCGCCAATGCCTGGCCAGCCTGCAAGCGCTGTCGCAGATCTGCGCCGGGCTTACCGTCGATGAATTCCTGGGCCGTCTCAGCCTCATGGTCCAGTCGAGCATCGCACAGCATCAGCGCCAGGAAAAACCCAGCCTGCAGCTGCTCACGGTGGAGCGCAGCAAAGGCCATGAATACGACTATGTGGCCGTGCCCTTCGTCCATGCCAGGCATTTCTCCTCCGATGCGAACGACCCGCAGCGCAATCTGCTCTATGTCGCCATGACCCGCGCCAGCAAGCGGCTGTGGGTACTGGAAAGCAGCTGACGACGCAAGGCCGTGGGCTGATACAGGTCAAGCCTGTATCCCGCATGCGAGTCAAAACTGCGTAACGTCGCTGCGTGCAGACATTGCCGCAGTTGCCCTCTATCGCCGGCCTGCTCCCCCTCCCACCATGGGCTCACAACAACGAGGAGGAGACCTATGCCAACCCCAATGCGCTGCGCCTGGCTTCTGGCCGCCGGCATTGCCGCCCTGCCCCTGCATGCGCAGGACAGCCCCGTCACCATCGGTGCCAGCCTGCCGCTGTCCGGTGCACAGGCCGAGGCCGGCAAGGAAGGGCTGAGCATCATGCAGGCCCAGGTGGAGGCTTTCAACAAGCTCGGCGGACTGGGGGGCAAGCCTCTGACGCTCAAAGTACTGGACGATGGCTACGAACCGCAGCGCGCCGCCGGCAATGCACGCCAGCTGATCCAGGAAGGGGCCGTGGCCCTGCTCAACTGCTGGGGAACGGCCAGCTGCGCCGCCATGCAGCCCGAGATACAGCAGGGCCAGACCGCCCTGGTGGGGGTGATTGCAGGGGCCGGCAGCATGCGCCAGCAGCCAAGCCAATTCGTCTACCCGCTGCGCGCCAGCACTCAGGCCGAAATTGCGGCCATGTTGCAGCAAATGCAGACCATAGGTCTGCGACGAGTCGCCATCGTTCATCAGAACGACGGCTTCGGCAAAGACAGTCTGCAGATTGCCCTGACCGCCTTTGCCGCCAAGGACCTCAAACCCGTCATCACACTGGCCGTGGAAGCATCGGGCGCCAATACCCCGGAGCTGGCCAGGCAGCTGGCCGCCCAGCCCGATCTCCAGGGCGTCATCGTGCTGGCGGGCGCTCCGGCCACCATAGGTCTGATCAGCATGGCCAGGCAGGCCCATGTCACCGCACCGTTCTACAACCTGGCCGCTCAGGCCAATCGCGCCGTGGTGCAAGGGCTGGGGCCGTATACGCGCGGCATCGCCTTCACCACCCTGGTGCCCAGTCCCTGGAAGGGCGCGATCCCGGCCATCAGGGACTACCAGCAACTCGTCGGCCAGCCAGGCATGCCGCCAGCCTCCTGCCTGGGGCTGGAAGTCTTTCTCAACACCCGCACCCTGCTCGATGCGCTGCGCAAGGCCACGCCCTCCAATCAGCGTGCGAGCCTGACTGCCGCACTCGACGCCATGGGGGAGGTTCGCTACGGCGCCATGCACCTGCGCTTCACGCCGCCACGCAGCGGCTCCAGCTATGTCGGGTTGACCATGATCGACGCAGGCGGCCATTTCAGAGAATAAATCGTCTCAATCGCTTACCCATAAAGCGTTTAATGCTCTCATTTCAAAAGCTTTCATGACTGTCATCGCAAAGCATTTCAAGCAGCTTTGCAATAAAGCTCACACCAAGGCGCGGGCGCATCCCCTACATTTGCAGGCATGACGTCCGCCAGCACATTCACCGATCTCGTCGCCACCTCCAGCACGGCGGCCAACGCAGCACATCACCTGCCCGAGCCGTCCGAGCGCGCCACGCGCCAGGCCGAGGTGCTGGCGGCACTGCGCCCCCATGTGCCGGCGCATGCCCTGCTCTATCAGAGCGAAGACACCACGCCCTATGAATGCGACGGACTGACGGCCTACCGCCAGCGCCCGCTGCTGGTCTGCCTGCCCGAGACTTATGCACAGGTGCAGGCCGTGCTCAAGGCCTGCCATGCCATCGCGGCTCCCGTCATTGCGCGCGGCGCGGGCACCGGACTTTCGGGCGGCGCCATGCCCCACCCCATGGGCGTGACGCTGTCGCTGGCCAAGTTCAACAAAATCCTCGGCGTCGATGCCTACAGCCGCACGGCCCTGGTTCAATGCGGCGTTCGCAACCTTGCCATCAGCGAAGCCGCTGCCCCCTACGGTCTGTACTATGCGCCCGACCCCAGCAGCCAGATCGCCTGCACCATCGGTGGCAATGTGGCCGAGAACTCGGGCGGCGTGCACTGCCTCAAATACGGACTCACGGTGCACAACGTGCTCAAGGTCAAGGGCTTCAGCATCGAAGGCGAGCCCGTCGAATTCGGCTCGGATGCACTCGACACCCCCGGACTGGACTTGCTGGCCGTCATGATAGGCAGCGAAGGCATGCTGGCCGTGGTAACCGAGGTCACGGTCAAGCTCGTGCCCAAGCCCCAGCTGGCGCGCTGCATCATGGCCAGCTTCGACGATGTGCGCAAAGCCGGCGACGCAGTGGCCGCAGTGATCGCGGCCGGCATCATTCCGGCCGGGCTGGAAATGATGGACAAGCCCATGACGGCCGCCGTGGAGGATTTTGTGCGTGCCGGCTATGACCTCACGGCGGAAGCTATCTTGCTGTGCGAGAGCGACGGCACGCCCGAGGAGGTGGAAGAAGAGATCGCCCGCATGAGCGAAGTGCTGCGCCACGCCGGAGCCACGGCCATCACCGTGAGCGAGAGCGAGGAAGAGCGCCTGCGCTTCTGGAGCGGGCGCAAGAATGCCTTTCCCGCCAGCGGGCGCATCAGCCCCGACTACATGTGCATGGACTCAACCATTCCACGCAAGCGCCTGGCCGACATCCTGCTCGCGATCCAGGAGATGGAGAAGAAGTACCAGCTGCGCTGCGCCAATGTGTTCCACGCGGGCGACGGCAATCTGCATCCCCTGATCCTGTTCGATGCCAACAACCCCGACGAGCTGCACCGCTGCGAGCTGTTCGGTGCCGACATTCTGGAAACCAGCGTGGCCATGGGCGGCACGGTGACAGGCGAGCATGGTGTCGGAGTGGAAAAGCTCAACAGCATGTGCACCCAGTTCACCACGGCCGAGAACGCTCAGATGTTCGCGCTCAAGGCAGCGTTTGATCCGCAATCCCTGCTCAACCCCGGCAAGGTGATTCCAACGCTCAACCGCTGCGCAGAGTACGGCAAGATGCTGGTGCGCGGCGGCCAGATCGCCCATCCCGAGCTGCCGCGATTCTGAGAACGTGCTTGCGATCTCCTCGCGCCACGACAGAGGCTTTGCGGGATGGGATGCCAGGCGCGATACCGCAGCAATAGTTCTGCTATTGCGAGGATTCGCAACGCCGCAGACCGCCCGCAAAGACACTGTCCCGAAGGGTTGGAGCGCAATCGGGCGATTTCTACGCGCTGTCTCTTGCTTGCACCCCGGTGCAAGCGGCGGGCCATCGCTTCGAACTCATCCCGATTGCGCTCCAACGTGGCTGCGTAGAGACCGCAAACACGTTCTGAAGTCCGGCCATGGCAAGATCACGGCTGCTGAATGCATTTGTGGAGCCGTTCGATGATCTCTTCCATCGGTAAGACGCTGGGCCTGCTGCTGGCCCCGGCACTGCTGACGCTGGCTGCGCCCCAGCCCGCACAGGCGCGTGGCTACACCTCCACCGGCAAATGCGGCATCTATCCGCGCCTGGCCATCACCAGCCCCGCCGGCACCTGCGTGGGCCTGATTGCCGACGAAGCCCACGGCCTGCGCTTTCCGCGTCGCGTGCTGGAAATTGCGCCTGGCCGCATCTGGGTGCTGGACATGGGCAACTGGATGCCCCATGTGGGCCAGCTGATCGAGCTTCGGCTGCCTCCTGACTCCGCCACTGCCGCCAATGCCAACACCACGGCCAAGGCCGTGGAAGCCCGGGTGCTGCTGAGCAGGCTCAACTATCCTTCGGGCATGGTGCGCGGACCTGACGGTAAGGTCTATATCGGCGAGGCCGACAAGATATGGCGGGCTGCAGTGCCCGCTCTCGGCCAGACGCCGCAGCCCGAGATGCTGGCCAGCGGCCTGCCAGCCGACGGCGCCCATCTGCTCAAGGAGCTGGCGTTTGCGCCGGACGGCAGCCTCTACGTGAACATGGGCTCGGCCACCGACGCCTGCCGGAGTGAGGACCAGAAGCAACCCGTTCCCTGCCCCGAGCGCAGCGCGGCCATGCCGCGCGCTGCGGTCTGGCGCATGGTGCTGCAGCCTGGCCCGCAGAGCGTCAAGGAATTCAAGCCATTTGCCAGCGGCTTGCGCAATTCCATGGCGCTGGCCGTGATGCCCGATGGCCCAGCGGCGGGCACGATCTGGCAGGGCGAGAACAATATCGACTACCGCGATCCCAAGCAGCCGCCCGAGGAGCTCAACCTGCTGCGCGCAGGTGCCGACTATGGCTGGCCTTATTGCATAGGCGCACGCCAGAGCGCGCAAGGCTATGAAAAGCGCTTCGACTGCAGCAAGACCGAAGCACCGCACATGCTCTGGCCCGCCCATGTGGCTCCGCTGCAAATGCTGGCGACACCGATCGGCAGTGCATTTGGAGGGCAATTGCTGGTGGCCTGGCATGGACAGCGGGCCGAGGGCCAGCGCCTCGTGGGCTTTGCACGCGACGGCAAGGGCCGGCCCTCGGGCCAGCCCATTCAGTGGCTGAGCAACTGGGATGCCAAACCCGGTCTGCGCCCCGCCGGGCGCCCCACGGGCATGGGTATCGACCATGCGGGCCGGCTGCTGGTGGTGGAGGACTTCAACCGCAGCCTGCTGGTGCTGATGAGCGAAGCAGGCATGGCGCCAAGGCCCAAATAACCCGGTAAGGCGCTCAGTTCGTCACATCGCGCCCGCGCGCCAGAAACCGGGCGTACTCATCGCCCGGAACAAACAGGCCGCCCGTGGTCCAGACGATATGTGTGGCGTTCGCCATATGCGCCTGCAGCTTCTGGCGCTGCAGATAGTCCTGACCCGCAGCACTTTCCAGAAGGGCACGCGGACCGCCAAAGCCCGCTGCAGCCGATGGCTCGATCTGCAGCCCCTCGCTGTCCTGCAACAGGTACAGATGGCGAAACAGGGTCTCGTCCGCCACCGTGAACACGCCGCCGAGAAAACCACGCACCACGTCGGCAGCCAGCTCCGACGCACGCGGCACGGCCAGGCCGTCGGCCTCGGTCCGGTTGTTCAGGCCCAGCGCATAGACCGAGGGATGGGCGCCCAGGCCCGGCAGGGCCGAGGCACCGGCCAGCATCTCCACCATGAAGCAGGGCGACTGCACGGGTTCGGCAAAAAAACAATGCACATGCGGCCCGAATGCCTGCTGCAGACCCAGCGCCACGCCGCCAGGCGCGCCTCCCACGCCGCAGGGGAGGTAGACAAACAAGGGATGCGTCTCGTCCACGGCAAGCTGGTGCTGTGCAAGCTGCGCGACCAGGTATGGAGCCGCCGCCGCATAGCCCAGCAGCAGCGAGAGCGAATGCTCGTCATCCACAAAGTGACAGTGAGGGTCCCGGTCGGCCAGCGCGCGGCCCGCAGCCACGGCCTGGGCATAGTCGCCGGCATGCTCCACCACCTGCACGCCACGCGCACGCAGGCGCTGCTTTTTCCATTCCTTGGCATCGGCTGACATATGGACCACCGCCTCGAAGCCCAGGGCCGAGGCCATGATGCCGATCGACAGGCCCAGGTTGCCCGTGGAGCCTACCGCCACCTGGTAGCGGGCAAACACCGCACGCGCGGCATCGGCGGCCAGTTGCAGATAGTCGCCATCAGCCAGCAGGCCGTGCTGCAAGGCGATCCGCTCCGCGTACTCCAGCACCTCGTGCACGCCACCGCGCGCCTTGATAGAGCCCGCCACCGGCAGGCTGTGATCGGCCTTGAGCCAGAGTCGGCCCATCTGCTCGGGCAGTTGCAACGCCCGCTGCATCTGCGGCACCGGCTGCAGCGCTGATTCAATGCGCCCGCCAGCCACCTGCAGCTCGGGAAACAGCCGCGCCAGCAGGGGCGCAAAACGCTCGAAGCGCTCTACGGCCTGCTGAACCTGGGCCGCGTCTATGACCTGCGAGGACTGTTCTGCATCGCTGCGCCCGGCCCACAGCGTGGGCCGGGCATGGCGCAGATCTTCAACCAGGTCGTGCAGCACGGAGAAAGTCATGGCATGCATCCATCGTCATACAAGACAGCCATGTTAGGGCCAATGGAGCATGCCGGACGGGACGGCCAAGGCGTGGCTGCTATGCCTCTCCCATGGCAGGGTCGCTGACCGTGTGCTGACCGGTTTCCACGCGGCCCGCAAAGCGCCGGTAGTACGCCGGATCGCTGTCGCAGGTCACGGCGAAGTCATACCACTGGCCGCTGGCCTTCAGCTCCCAGTGCCTCTCGGCACTGGCGGCGGCGCCAACTTCGACCGTCCACGGGCCGTCGCTGCGGTAGGCCATGGGCGTGATGGTGAACACCGCAGCCTGCGCGCCCTTGTTCATCAGATCCACATAGACATTGCCGTTGGCGATGTCGTAGCAGACCCGCACCTCGGGGGCGGCCTGCACACTGCCCAGGCGATTCAGGTCGCCCTTGAAGTGGCGATGGAATCCGTTGGGGCCCAGCACCCAGAGGTCGTACTTGCCGAAGTTGTCGCGCACGGCATCCCAGGTATCGGACAGCATCTTGCCCGCTTCGACCATGTAGCGGCGAGGCGTGCGGTCCAGCTTGTAACGGTCATAGACATGGAAGACGGCTGCCTGCGTGCCGGTGTTGGCAAACACCAGCTCCACCGGGCCGTTGCTCTGGCAGCGCGCACTGGCATGCAGCTCGTAGGGCAAGGCCCGCGACGGACGTGTACCGCCGGCCTGCAAAGGCAGCTGCATATCGCGAGGCACGGGCACGGCGGGCAGCTTTTGCTGATCGGCACGCAGCTTGTCGGCAACATCGCGCGTGGAGCGGCCGGCCAGCACGGGCAGGGTCTCGTTGTTCGGCGTCTTGAAATTGAAGCTGCTCAGCAGATCGCCGCAAACCGCCCGGCGGAACGAGCTGATGTTGGGCTCCTTCACGCCAAAGCGGGCCTCCAGGAAGCGCAGCACCGACGTATGGTCGAACACCTGCGAGTTGACCCAGCCGCCGCGGCTCCAGGGCGAGATCACATACAGCGGAACGCGCGGCCCGGGGCCGTAGACACGGCCATCGGGGGCAGGCTGGCTACGGCTGCCGGCCGGTGCGCCATGCGTGAAGTATTCGGCCTGCAGATCGGCCTCCGGCAGCGTGGTCTTGCCTGCATAGCTCTTGTCGGCGTTCTGCGATGGTGCCAAGGGCGAAGGCATATGGTCGAAGTAGCCATCGTTCTCATCGAAGTTGACAAGCAGCACGGTCTTGCTCCAGACCTCGGGATTGGCCGTCAGCGCATCCAGCACTTCCTGCAGAAACCAGGCGCCCTGCACCGGGCTGGATGGGCCGGGGTGCTCGCAATAGATGGACGGCGCGTTGACCCAGGACACCTGGGGCAGCTTGCCTTCGCGGATATCGCGCTTGAAGGCGTCCAGATACTCCTCGGGCTGATTGCCGGGCAAGGTGTTGGCCACGCCTTTGTACAGCGGGTTGGCAGCGTCGTCGCTGGCCGCGTCATAGGCATGGTAGGGCAAAGCCTGGCCGGTGTTGGTATACGGTGCATTGGGCGCGCCGCCACTGGAGACAGGAAAGCCCGAAGCCAGATTGGCGCGACGAAAGCTCTGGAACGCGCCCAGCATGTTGTCGCCCCACTCGTCAGGCATGTTCTGATAGCTGATCCAGCTCACTCCGGCCTCCTGCAGCCGCTCCGCATAGGTCTTCCATGTATAGCCGGTGGTGGCATCGCTGGTCACGCCATTGATGGCATCCCACTCGTTATTCACGAAAGCCACGTTCTGGGGCATGGCCCCGTTGGTGCCCGTCATGTGGAAGGACCGGTTGGCATCGGTGCCGGTGTGCATGGCGCAGTGGTAGGCATCGCAGATCGTGAAGGCATTGGCCAGCGCGAACTGATAGGGCAGCTCCTGCTCCTTGAAATAGCCCATGGAGGTGTCCGTCTTGGCCACGGGCCAGCGCGACATGCGGCCGTTGTCCCAGGCCTGCTGACTGTCCAGCCAGGAATGGGGGGTGCCGGAAACGCGCTGCGCATTGTTGGCCGTACCGTCCAGGTGATAGGGGGTGATCACCGTGCCGTTGGCTCGCTCCTGCTGCCAGACCTTGCGGCCATTGGGAACGGGAATGGTCATGCGGTCGCCGAAGCCGCGCACCCCCTTGAGCGTGCCGAAGTACTGATCGAAGGAGCGGTTTTCCTGCATCAGGATCACCACATGCTGCACGTCCATGACCGTGCCCGTGACATTGTTGGCGGGAATGGCCAGCGCACGGCGGATGCTGGGAGGAAAGGCGGCCAGTGCGGCAGCTGAAAAGGCAGCGTTCTTGCCAGCCTGCAGAAGATTGCGTCGCGAAATCATGTTGAAGCCTTGTCTGTCACCGTGCTCAGGGAGCACAGCGCATCTCCGGCTTGGCCGGCTCGGTGGGGTTCGTGGGGTTCGTGGGGTTCGTGGGATTGGTCGGGTTCGTGGGAGCAGGCGGGCTGTCATCGCTGCCACCACAGGCGGCCAGCGTGGCGGCCGTCAGGCAGACGAGCGCCAGCGCCTTGATCAAACGCTTGTTTTGCATGGAGTCTTTCGCTTGGATGTCGACAGGTTTCGACCGGCAAGAATCTAGGAAAAGCTCATGTCATCCCGATGACGTCCGTGTTTCAGTCCGTTTGCTCGCATGGCTCCGGCGTTCGAAGCTCGCGAGCCCTCTTCAGCGCGAAGCCCCACGCAAAAAGGGCCGACGCACCCACGTCGGCCCTCTGCAAGAAACATCGCAACGCCAGTCAGAACGCTGGCGCTTGCGCGGCTATTGCCGCTTTCCGTATCCCAGCCGATACAGCAACGGCAGCACCAGCAAGGTCAGCACGGTGGACGAGAGAATGCCGCCGATCACCACCGTGGCAAGCGGGCGCTGCACCTCGGCCCCTGTGCCCGTGGCAATCGCCATGGGCACAAAGCCCAGCGACGCCACCAGGGCCGTCATCAGTACGGGGCGCAGGCGCGTGAGCGCCCCTTCGGTCACGGCCTGTTCCAGATCCATGCCCTGCTCGCGCAAGCTGCGAATGTAGGAGATCATGACCAGGCCGTTGAGCACGGCCACACCGCATAGGGCGATAAAGCCGATGGCCGCCGAAATGGACAGTGGAATGCCGCGCAGCCACAGCGCTGCAATACCGCCCGTCAAGGCAAACGGAATGCCGGTAAAGACGATGAGACCGTCGCGCACGTTGCCGAACATGGCAAACAGCAGCGTGAACACCAGGGCCAGCGCCACGGGCACCACGATCATCAGGCGCTTGCGTGCGGACTCCAGGTTCTCGAAGGTTCCGCCCCAGCGCGTCCAGTAGCCGGCCGGCAGCGCAATGCCTTCGAGCTCCTGCTGGGCCTGGGCCACGAAGGAGCCGATATCGCGACCGCGCACATTGGCGCTGACCACGATGCGGCGCTTGCCGTCCTCGCGGCTGACCTGGTTGGGCCCCGGCGCCAGCTCCACCGTCGCCACGGATGACAGGGGCACAAAGCCCAGACGCCCGTCGCCGCCGCGCGGCAGCGCAATCGGCAGGCGGCCTATGCCGTCCACATCGCTGCGCATGGCCTCGGGCAGGCGCACCTGGATGGCGAAACGTCTGTCGCCCTCGAATACCGTGCCGGCCTCGCGTCCGCCAAAAGCCGTGCTGATGGCGTCTTGCACATCCCCCATGTTCAGGCCGTAGCGTGAGGCTTTCTCGCGATCGATCTGCACCGTGAGCATGGGCAGGCCCGTGGTCTGCTCGACCTTGACCTCGGAGGCACCGGGGATCTTCTGCAGCATCGCGGCCACGGCCTGCGCAGACTTCTCCAGCTGGGCCATGTCATCGCCGAAGATCTTGACGGCCACATCGCTGCGCACGCCAGAGATCAGCTCGTTGAAGCGCAGCTGGATCGGCTGCGAGAACTCGTAGTTGCTGCCCGGAATCCCTTCCACGGCCTCCTGCACGGCGCTCAGCAGATCGTCGCGCGAGCGCGCCGGATCCGGCCATTGCTCGCGCGGCTTGAGCATGATGTAGCCATCCGAGATATTGGGCGGCATCGGGTCCGATGCGATCTCGGCCGTTCCAGTCCGCGCGAACACGCGCTCGATTTCGGGGAACTGCTTCTTGAGCTCGCTCTCGAGCTGCATCTGCATCTGCACCGACTGCGTAAGGCTGGTGCCCGGTATGCGCAGCGCCTGGATCGCGAAGTCGCCTTCGTTGAGATTGGGCGCGAATTCGCTGCCCATGCGTGTGGCCAGCAGCAGGCTCAGCGCGACGATGACACCTGCCGCCGTCAGCACCACGGCTGGCGCATGCATGACTTTTTCGAGCACCGGTGCATAGGCACGGCGTGCCCAGCCCATGAGGCGGTTTTCCTTCTCGGCCACCTTGTCGCCCATGAACAGCGCAATCGCGGCGGGAATGAAGGTGATGGACAGCAGCATGGCACCCAGCAGCGCAATCACCACCGTCAGCGCCATCGGGTGGAACATCTTTCCTTCCACGCCGGTGAGCGCAAAAATGGGCAGATAGACCACCATGATGATGAGCTGGCCGAACAGCAGCGGGCGCCGGGCCTCGCGGGCTGCCGCAAATACCTCCTCGAAGCGTTCGCTGCGGCTCAGCGGCCGGCCTGCTGCCGCCTGTGCATGGGCCAGACGGCGCACGCAGTTCTCCACGATCACCACCGCGCCGTCGATGATGATGCCGAAGTCCAGCGCCCCCAGACTCATCAGATTGGCGCTGACGCGCATCTGCACCATGCCCGTGAAGGTGAACAGCATGGAAAGCGGAATGATGAGCGCCGTGATCAGTGCGGCGCGCAGATTGCCCAGGAACAGGAACAGGATCGCCACCACCAGCGCCGCTCCTTCGATCAGGTTCCTCTTGACCGTGGCAATCGCCTTGTCCACCAGATTCGTGCGGTCGTAGACCGTCACGGCCTTCACGCCGGGCGGCAGGCTTTTGTTGATCACCTGCATGCGCTCGTGAACGGCCTGGGCCACGGCACGGCTGTTCTCGCCAATCAGCATGAACACCGTACCCAGCACCACTTCGCGGCCGTTGTCCGTGGCTGCACCGGTGCGCAGCTCGCGGCCCAGGCCCACGTCGGCCAGATCGCGCACGCGGATGGGCTGGCCTTGCGCCGAGCCCACGATGACTTCGCGAATATCGGCAATGCCGCCCACCTGTCCCGGTGCGCGGATCAGATACTGCTCGCCCTGGCGCTCGATATAGCCGGCGCCCACATTGGCGTTGTTGCGCTCCAGCGCTGCAACGATATCGGCCAGCGTGAAACCATAGGCCGCGAGCTTCTGAGGCTGGGGTGCCACCAGGTATTCCTTGGCAAAGCCGCCAATGGAGTTGATCTCGGTCACGCCCGCAACATTGCGCAGCTGGGGCTTGATGACCCAGTCCTGGATCTCGCGCAAATCCATGGGCGTATAGGGCGATCCGTCGGGCTTGGTGGCACCGTCATCGGCCTCCACGGTCCACAGGTAGATCTCGCCCAGTCCCGTGGAAATAGGCCCCAGCGCGGGAGCCACACCCGCCGGCAGCGCATCGCGTGCCTGCTGCATGCGCTCGTTCACCAACTGGCGCGCGAAGTAGATGTCCGTGCCGTCCTTGAACACCACGGTCACCTGGGACAGGCCGTAGCGCGAGAGCGAGCGCGTCTGGTCCAGCCCCGGCAGGCCGGCCATCAGAGTCTCGATGGGGAAGGTGACGCGCTGCTCGGTCTCCAGCGGTGAATAGCCGGGCGCCGAGGTATTGATCTGCACCTGCACATTGGTGATGTCGGGCACGGCATCGATGGGCAGGCGCTGGTAGTTGTAGATACCCAGGCCCACCAGGGCAAGCGTGGCCAGCATGACCAGCCAGCGCTGGGCAATGGCAAAGCGGATGATGCGCTCAAACATTCAAACTCCAAATATCTTCATCTGCCCTGTCACACTGGCGCAATCCAAACCAGAGACACCGAGCAAGAGCCGCCTCGCAGCGGGGCCTCGTCCCCCTTGGGGGAAGGCGCGCCGCGCCTCAGGGGGTGGCTAATCAGTGCACATGCTCGGCCGTAGCCTTGCCCAGCTCGGACTTGAGCACGAAAGCCCCGTCCTTCACATAGCGCTGGCCTGTGCTCAGGCCCTGCAGCACTTCGGTGCTCTGGCCGTCGGCCTTGCCCAGCTTCACAGCCTGAGCCTTGAAGCCGCCGGCTACCGGCACAAACACCACGGGCTTGTCGCCGTCGATCTTCTGGATGGCCGCATTGGCCACCGCCACCGCCGCCTGCTGGCCCGCTGCCGTCAGTTCCACATTCACAAACAGGCCCGGGCGCCAGATGCCGTCCGGGTTGTCCAGCGTGATGCGCGCAGGGGCGGTGCGGGTTTCCTGCCCGATCAACGCGCCCACATAGGCCACGACTCCCGTGGCCCGGGATTCGAAGGCCGTTGCGTGCACGGTGGCCTTTTCGCCCACGCGCACAAACGGCAGATCGCTGGCCGCGACCTTCATTTCGGCCCAGACCGAGCGCAGATCGGAGATGGTGAACACGGCCGTGCTGTCCTGCACGGCCTCGCCCACGGCAAGGTGCTTTTCCACCACCACGCCATCGAAGGGCGCGCGCAGCTCGAAGCGGTTCAAAGCCCCGGCAGTGCCCGATCCGGCACCGATCGCAGCCAGCTTCTGCTGCGCATTGGCGGATGCGATCTCGGCCTCGCGCAATGCCTGCTGAGCCTGCAGATAGTCCTGCTCAGCCGAGATCTTTTCCTGCCACAGCTGCTTTTCGCGCTGATAGGTGGTGCGTGCCAGCGCCAGGCGCTTTTGCGCCGCCATCAGCTCGCTGCGCTGCTCGGATACCGCAGGGCTGGTCAAAGTGGCCAGCAACTGGCCCTTTTTCACCAGCTGTCCCAGATTGGCCGCCACGCTTTCGGCCACGCCCGCCACACGGGGCACCACATGGGCCGTCCGGTCCTCGTTGAAGCGAATCTCGCCGGGCAGCTGCAGCGTGCCGGCAATCAATGCAGGGCTGGCCTCGGCCAGGCTCACGCCCGCCGCCCGGGCCCGCTCGGCATCGAGCTTGAGCAGGCCTTCTTCCTCATCGGCATGGTCGGCCTCGGCAGCGGCTTTGCCCTTGCCCGGGCTCTGCTCGGCATGCCCGGCTTCGCTGCCATGGTCATGCTCTTTTTCTTCATGGGAATGGCCTTTTTCTGCAGCGCCATGTTCATGGCCTTGGCCTTCCACGGCCGCTGGCCGGGTGCCGTAGACGATGGCGGCGGCAGCTGCCGCGCCCAGCGCCAGAATGATGGCAATCGCAATCGCCGTGCGACGGGGCTTTGGGGAGGTGGAATTCATGATGCGTGTTCTTACTCAAGACCGGGCACATCGCCCAGCTGGCGGGTGATGTCGGCGGCCGCCTGGTGGGTGGCCACCAGTTGCTCCAGATAGAGGCTGCGTGCCTCGGCCAGCGTGCGCTGGGCATCCAGCACTTCCAGATAGCTGAACTTGCCCAGGGCAAAGCCCTTGGCAGCGACTTCGTAAGCGGATTCGGCGGCCGGCAAGACCTGCTGCGCGAGCTGCTCGGCCTGGGCCCGGCTGGTCTGCAGCTGCTCGCGCTGCTGCTGCAGCAGCGCATGCATCTGCTGGCGGGTGGCCAGCAGTTCGTCCTCGGCCTTGTCGGCCAGACGCAACGCCTGCAGCTGATTGCCGCGGTTGCTGTCCAGAATCGGCAGCGGCACCGAGATACCCACCACCAGCTGATTGCGGCCCACTTCCTGCGCACGCTTCATGCCCAGACTCACGCTGGGATCGGGCAGACGCTTGGCACGCTCGAGCTCTGCGACGGACCTGGCCTGAAAGACGGCCTGCTGCGCACGCAGCATCTGCGGCGAATGCTCCAGCCTTTGCAGCATCGGGCCTTCATCGGGCAGTACCGGCAGCTGCGCCAGCTCACCCACCGCGCTGCCAAATGCCGCAGGCTGCGCTCCCCACAGCGCTGCCAGTTGCTGACGCGCCACACGCAGACCGGAGCGCGCCTGGGCCAGCGCCAGCTCGGCACTGCTCTCGGCCACACGGGCCTTGGTTTCCTCCAGCGGCGCCACCTTGCCCGCCTGCACGCGCTTGGCCGCGGCATCGCGGGCACTGCTGGCGATCTCCAGCGTCTTCTGATGCAGCTGCACGCGTTGCTGGCCAGCCAGCACATTGGCAAAAGCCGTGCGCACATCGGCACGCAGGCCAGCCTGGGCGGCCTCCAGCTCGGCCCGGGCCAGCTCGCGGCCATGTTCGGCCGCCTTCATACGGGCCTCGCGCTTGCCGCCGATTTCTATGGACTGGTTCCACTGCAGCGTCATGGAGCGGGTTTCGCGGCGCATGTCTTCCTGCGAATAGGCCAGCTCGGGATTGGGTCTGGCACGGCTCTGAATCAATGCCCCTTCGCTGGCCGCCAGGGCCTGGGCCGCCGCCCGCAGACCGGGGTTGCGCTCCATGGCCAGTGCCAGCGCGGCCTGCAGGCTGATGGGGGCGGCAGCCACTGCCGTGACGGGCGCAGGCTGTTGCGCCCAGCTGCAGGGCACGAAAAGGCCCAGGCCGCTGCCCAGCAACGCAGCGGCCGCCTTGGTGATGAATGTCATGGTGATGCTCCGCCTGCATGCCAGCCCCTCGGTTGGCAGTCCTGTACAGGCGGGGCAAATCTAGCGTGGTGGCCCCCACAGGGTTCTGACCTCAAGATGACAAATTTGTCATCTTCGCCAGCGGCCGACTTGCTCGACAATCTGCGGCATGAAGCTTCTAGTCATCGAAGACGAAACCAAGCTCGCCGAGTACCTGCAAAAAGGCCTGGGCGAGGAAGGCTTTGTGGTCGATGCCGCGCACAACGGCATCGACGGCCTGCACCTGGCCACGGAGCAGCCCTACGATCTCATCATTCTGGACGGCATGCTGCCCGGCATCGATGGTCTGGCCGTGCTGGCCGCCCTGCGCCAGTCGCGCCAGACGCCGGTACTCATGCTCACGGCCCGCGCCCAGGTGGAAGACCGCGTCAGAGGCCTGCAGGCAGGCGCCGACGACTATCTGGTCAAGCCTTTCGCATTTTCGGAACTGGTGGCCCGCATTCATGCGTTGCTGCGCCGCGGCCTTCAGGCCCAGGCCACGCCCGAGGCCACGGTGCTGCGCATGGCCGATCTGGAGCTGGATCTGCTGCGCCACCGCGCCACGCGTGCGGGACAGAGGCTGGACCTGACGGCCAAGGAGTTCAATCTGCTGAGCCTGCTGCTGCGGCGCCAGGGCGAGGTGCTGTCGCGCACCGAACTGGCTTCCCAGGTCTGGGACATGAACTTCGACAGCGAAACCAATGTCGTCGAGGTCGCCGTGCGCCGCCTGCGCCTCAAGCTCGACGCGCCCTTCGAGCAGCCCCTGCTGCACACGGTGCGCGGCATGGGCTATGTGCTGGAGCTGCGCCCCGAGGCCTGAGCCCCGGCGCCTACCATTCGCGTGGGGCGATCAGCTCTTGCACATCCGCATCTGCAAATCCATAAGCCCTGGCAATGGCCTCGAAATCAGCCGCAATGCATTCACGTGCCGCCGTCTCCATCTCGCTGCCCTGCTCTTCGAACGCCTGCTGCAGATCGTTGAAGCGCTCGGTCGCCGCATGGCTCAAGCGATACAGCTGCTCCAGATTCTGCGGCTTTTGCTGATCGATCTGCAGACACAGTTCTCGCAGAATATCCTCCCCCTTGCGCACCAGCTCCTCGGGGAAATAGCTGTCCTCGTACATCTCCTGCAAGAAGGCATGGTGGTTCAGGATGGCATTGGCAGGACTCATGGTTTCTTCCTCCGCAAACAATCAATCGTCCAGCATAGCAGCCACCATGACCACTGATTCCACTCCTTCCTGCGCAGCCCGGATCCCGAACCTGAGCCGGCGGCTGTCACGCTCGCTGGCCCTGCAGACCATGCTGGGCCTGGGTCTGGTCTGCGTGGCCGTGTACTGGGGCAGCTGGCTGGCCCTGGCACAGCGCCAGCAGGAAAGCCTGGAGCAAAAGCAGGTCACGGTCACCCATCTTCTGCAACAGGCGCGTGCCAATCGCTCCGCCTCCAGCATGCAGCACATGCTGTCCGACTTCCTCACAGGCCACGAGGATATGTCGATCCGCGTCAGCTATACCGACGGCACGCTGCTGTTCGAGAAACTGCACCAGCCCCTCGACGATGTTCACAGCGCCCGGCGCAGCTTCAGCGTCGTGCTGCCAGCCCATGTGGATCAGCAGGAGCAGCAGGTCGTGCAGGTACTGCTGATGCTGGACCGCCGCCCCGACGATGCCCTGCTGCGCCAGCTGGCCTGGATTCTGGGCCTGGCTGCCGTCAGCGGTGCGCTGCTGGTGTCGATGTTCAGCGCCTGGCTGGTGCGCCGCGGGCTGGCGCCTCTGCATTCGCTGGTGGAGCAGACCCGGCAACTGGGTGCCAAGGATCTGAGCCGTGACTGGCAGACCAGACTCGACGACAGCAACCAGCCCCAGGAGCTGCGTCCGCTGATTGCCCAGTTCAACGCGCTGCTGGAGCGGCTGGCCGTGGCCTACCGCCAGATGGAAGCCTTCAACGCCGATGTGGCCCATGAGCTCAACACCCCGCTGACCACGCTCATCAGCAGCTGCGAGCTGGCTCTGCGCAAGCCCCGCGATGCGGGCGAGCTGCGCGACATCCTGGCTTCCAATCTGGAGGATCTGCAGCGCATGGCCGGCATCGTGGCGGACATGCTGTTTCTCTCTCACGCCGATCGCGGCGAAAGCGCGCACCGCATCCAGGTGGCCAGCCTGGCCAGCCTCGCGGACGAAGTGGTGGAGTACCACGAGGCCGCGCTGCAGGAGGCCGATCTGCAGGTGCGGGTGCAGGGCGATGCGCAGGCTCAGGTCGATGCGCGATTGCTGCGCCGGGCACTGTCCAATCTGCTGGGCAATGCCACGCGCTATGCCACGCCGGGCAGCTGCATAGAGATTCAGATCAGCATGCCGCAGGCCGGCCAGGTCACGCTGGCGGTGCAGAACCAGGGCCAGGCCATTGCCGCAGAACATCTGCCCAGACTGTTTGACCGCTTCTACCGCTCGGACGCAGCCCGCAGCCAGGCCGATCGCAACCACGGCCTGGGCCTGTCCATCGTGGCCGCGATCGCGCGCATGCATGGCGGACAGGCGTTTGCGTACTCCGACCGCTCTGTCACCAGCATCGGGCTGAGCCTGCCTGCGGGCCAGGATGCACAAGCACCGGCGCCTGTTTCATCCGGCAACCGGGCGTAAAAGCCGATGAGGCCCACACGCAGCGCCGAGCAGGGATGACATGGAGCTGCGCGGTCAGGCCGCAAGATGGCCGCCCGTGTATCGCTGAAAGGAAACACCATGCATTGCTTGAGAAACGCTGCCTGCCTGGTTCTGGCCGCCAGTGCCGGTCTCGGCCTGCCCGCCCTGGCTCAAGGCCGGATTCCCGATATGCAGCAGGCCGGCGCGCTGCGCTACAGCTGCGGCGGCATCGGCGAGGACGAATCCACGCTCATGCGCGCCGCGATGAAGGATTACCCGCTGTCGCTGCTGTTTGCGCAAAAGGACGGCGCCTATCTGGCCAATGTGGCGGTCGAGGTCAGCTCCGGCAAGGACAGCAGCCGCTTCACGGCCAACGGCCCGGTCTGCCTGGTACAGCTGCCTGCCGGCAGCTACAAGATCACCGCCACCACCAGGGAGGGCGTAAGCAAGACCCAGGCGGCAGAGATCGGCAAGGGCCCGCATCAGCTGGACTTCCGCTACTAGCGGCAAGCCGGCGGCAATGCCCCGGGGCCGTCCAGGGGAGATGCGCACGGTCGCGCTCCGCAAGGCCAGGCAATGAGGACAATAAGCGCCATGTCCCAAGATCAAGACGCATCCACCTATCAGGCCCATCTGCAGGCCGGCAACGCGCTGGTGCAGCAGGCCCAGAAGATTGCCACACAGGACTTCGAGCAGGCCCGCGCATTCTGGCAGGCCGCCGGCAAGGAGTTCTATCTGGCGCACAAGGCCGACATGAACGAGCCGGAAGCCGCCTTTCGTCTGGCACAGGCCTGGATGGCCGAGGCCCATGCCTTGCAGAAGGAAGAAAACCGCAGCGCATTGCTGATGTGGGCCAACGCCGCAGCGCAATGCGAGCTGGCCTTTGACCTGGAGCCCGAAAATGGCCGCATCGCCATGACTGCCGCCAGCTGCCATCTGTTCGCAGGCCAGGCCGATGCCGCCAAGGCCTGGCAGTTGATTGGCAAGCAGCTGCTGCCGCCCGAGCCTTCGGAGCCCGCTGCCTGATACTTTTGATAGCTTGCTGCGCATGAAAACAAAGGGTTTCAATGCTTTTATGCATTGAAACCCTTTGTTTATTGGCCAAAGCAGCTATTAAATTGATGCTCTCTCAAAAAGCCTAGCGTTCGAGCGCGGCGCGAATCTGCTGCGCATTGGCCTGCATGGCCTGGGGGCCGCTGCTGCCCAGCAAATACCAAAGCTGCGGATCGACAAACACCAGTTGCTGCTTGCGGCCTGCACGGGTGTTTTTGATGGTGTCGTTGTCGAACAGCTCACGCGACGGCACGACCGGCTTGCCGTCCTTGTCCTTGGTGCTGCCCGTGCCCGCATTGCGGTCGATCACGAACAGCCATTCGGGGTCAATCCTGGCGATATCTTCCATCTTCAGCGCAATGCCGCGCGCCTGCGCCGGATCTGCGGGCAGGGCAGGCTTGATGCCCAGCACGTCATGCAGCAGACCGAAGCGCGAACCCGGCGTCTGTCCGCTCATATTCCGGTTGACGGCCAGCACCAGCAGGCCTGGCGCGGCCTTGGCCGCGGCAGCGCGGGTGGCGTCCACGTCGCTGCGCACCTGCTGCATGAGCTGCGCGCCCTGCACCTGCTTGCCCCACAGGCTGGCCAGTGCGGTCACATTGCGCTGCATATCGCCCAGCAAGTCATGACCCGAGGTGCTCAGGTCCAGCGTGGGCGCGATACGGCTCAGCGTTTCGTATTTGCCGGCCGAGCGGCCGGCCACCACGATCAGATCGGGGCGGATGCGGCTCAGCGCCTCGTAGTCCGGCTCGAACAGCGAGCCCGCCACCTGGTAACGGGCATCGGCATAGCTGGCCAGATAGGTGGGGAAATGGGCCCTGGGCACGCCCGTCACCGGCAGCTTGAGCGCCTGCATGGTGTCCAGCGAAGCCAGGTCGTACACCACCACGCGCCGGGGAGCCTGGGGCAGCTCGGTCACGCCCCGGGCATGCTGGACCTGGATTCGGGCGGGCAGGGTCGCAGACGACAGGGCCTGCGGCGTTTGCGCCCAGGCGGCGCCGGCCATCATCAGCAGGGCCACGGTGGTGGCGCGACGGCTGGTTAGTGGTTGCATGAAGTACCTTGAAAAGCGGAGACAGAGGAAAGACCGGCAGCCCTTGCCGCGGATTGCGGCAACGGGCTGCGATGACCAGGATCAGAACTTGACGTTCATGCCCAGCCAGTAGCGGCGGCCATCAAGCACGGTGTCGTAATTGACGCCGTCATAGATGACCTGCTTGTCCATCAGGTTGTAGATGCCCGCGTACAGCGTGACAGTCTTGTTGAGCTTGTAGGAGCCGCCCAAATCCAGCATGGTGTAGCTCTTCTGGGTGAAGCTGCCCGAGGACGCTCCGCCCGTGGGGGCGCTTTCCTCGCCGCGGTAGGAAGCCTTGAGCCAGCCGTTGAGCTGGGCCGTGGGGCTCCAGTCCAGCGAGACATTGAACAGATGGCGTGGCAGCTGGTTCAGCGGCATGCCGGCAAACTCGCCGCTCTTTTGCTCGGATTTGGTGAAGGTGTAGTTGGTCTTCAGGCGCAGCGCCCGGCTCAGCTGGGTGCCCAGCGAAGCCTCCAGGCCGCGCGTGATGGCGTTGTCCACATTGATGTTCGTGGTGGGCACGCGGCCCGAGCTGTTGAGCGGGCCGCAGCTGGGGCAGGCCACGCGGGTGATCTTGTCCTCGAACTTGTTGTCGAACACCGTCAGCCCTGCCGTGGTGCCGGCGCCGCTGTCGTAGAGCACGCCGATTTCCTTGGTCAGCGAGGTTTCGGGCTTCAGGTCGGGGTTGCCGTAGATATTGCCGCCACGGCTGCTCTGACCCCAGTCACCCACGGTCTGACGCAGCGACGGCGCACGAAAGCCCGTGGAGACACCGCCCTTGACCGTCCACTGCGGGGCCAGATTCCACACGCCATACAGGCGCGGGCTGACCTGGCCGCCGGCCTGGCTGTCATGGTCGTAGCGCAGGCCGCCGGTCAGTGCGAAGTCCTTGAGCAGACGCCATTCGTCCTCGGCAAACACGGCCCACTGGCTGCGGTTGATGTGGGTGCGGCTGGCATTGGGCAAGGTGTTGGTGGTGGTGTCCGTCAGGTCCTGCTCGTTGTAGCTCACGCCCGTGGTCATCAGATGGCTGGCCCCCAGCGGCGCCACCCAGCTGCTGTTGAAGACCGTGTTCTTGATGGTCATGTCGCGCGACAGATTGCGCGTCTTCTCCTGCTGCAGATAGGTGTCCGAAGATGCCCAGCCCCAGCGTCCCTTGTGCTGCAGCGAGAAGTTGTCGCGCTCGAATTGGCGGTCGCTGAGTGCAGCCGTGGCCGCCAGCGTCTTGCCCGGCGTCGAGGTGTAGTGCTGCTTGCCCGTGCCCAGCTCGGCAATGATGTCGTGGTCCTTGTTGGGCGTCAGCGCCAGCTTGACGTTGAGCGCGCGGTTGTCGTAGTCGTTGTAGCCGTTGAGGATGTTGTCCTCGCCGCGCTTGTTGTAGTTGCCGTAGATGCTCAGGCCCAGCAGATCGGTCTGTACGGGGCCGGACAGATAGAAATTGCTCTGGTAGATATTGCCCGAGGACGAGCGCTCCTGCAGCGTGGCTTCGGTGCGGATGGAGCCCATCCACTCTTTGGCCACCTTGCGCGTGATGATGTTGATCACGCCGCCCATGGCGTCCGAGCCGTAGAGCGAGGACATGGGGCCGCGCACCACCTCGATGCGCTCGATCGCCTCCAGCGGCGGCACCCAGCTCTGGTCGGTGCCGGTGGAGCCGTTGGCCTGCGTTTCGCGGGTATTGGTGCGCTTGCCGTCCACCAGGATCAGGGTGTAGTTCACGCCCATGCCGCGCAGGCTGATGTCGTTGGAATTGTTGTCCGAAGGCACCAGATTCACGCCGGGCACATCGCGCAGCGCATCATGCAGATTGTTGTAGCTGCCTTTTTCCAGCTCTTCGCGCGTGATGACGGAAATCGATGCCGGCGCATCCTTGATCTCCTGCTCGAAGCCCGAGGCCGTCACCACCACCGTCTCCAGCGATTTTTCCTGCGCCGCTGTCAGCCCGTGGGTCAGCAGGCCGGCAGCCGCCAGCGCCATGCCCAGCATGGGGCGCAGCGACCGGCGGACGGTGATCAGAGGACGGGAAGATGAAGAGGCGCAGGCCGTGGCGAAGCCTGCAGCAGCGGCTGCATGAATTTGCATGATGAGTTCGGAAAAAAAGGCACATCGACCAGGCAAGGCTGCGCCCCATGGCCAGGGCCACGGAAAGCAGGTACCGGTCAGCGAAGCATTCGCGCTGTTGGAGTGATGAAGAAGGCAATCACGATCTGCGCAGAGATCGTCCTGGCTACACCATGCGGCGGGGCATGGCGGCATGCGGCCATTCGATGGGCATGCCTGGCTGAGTCAAAGATTGCAGCAAGGTCTTCTTGTTGCGAATAATTCTCATTGTAACCACAACCAACAGGCCTTCCAAAGAATTTTTACTGTTAAGTACTTTGGCATGACCTCAAACCAGCATCGCCCGGCAGCGGCATGCGCGGTCTGGTCGTGAAAAGGCTTTAGCCCAGCCAGGCCAGCATGCTGCGCCACAGGGCAGCGGCATGCGAGATCAGAAACAGCAGCAAGCCGATGGCCCCGCCCACCAGCGTGCCGTTGATGCGTATGTACTGCAGGTCCTTGCCGATATGCGCCTCGATCAGCGTGGCCAGCTGCCCGGCATCCCAGCGCTGCACCGTGTCGGCAATATGGCGGGCGATGAACTGCGAGACATCGGGCGCCAGCGTCGTCGCCCAGCGCTTGAGGCGCTCGTTCATGGAGCTGCGCAGTGCCTCGTCATGCGCCAGCGCCTGGCCCAGCCAGCGCCCCATCACGGCGGCGCGGCGCGCCATGGCCGAATTCTCGTCGGCCAGATCGCGCTCCAGCCGTGCGCGCCAGCCGGTCCATAGCTCGCGCAGGTAGACGGCCAGCTTCTCGTCATGCAGCAGATAGTTGCGCAGCTTTTCCACACGCTCGGCGTAGACGGGATCGTTCTGCAGCCCGTCGATCAGGCGCTGTATCGAGTTGTCGAACGCCTGGCGCAAACGGTGGCCGGGGTTCTGGGCCACGTCCTGCAGCAGGCTGTCCAGAGCGCTGGCAATCACGCTGGCGCCCTTGTCGCTGAGCCAGTCCGTGGGCAGCATTTTTTCCTTGATCGGGTGCTCTCGCTTGAGCCAGACCACGATGGTCTGCGCGATCATCACATGGGTCTGCTCCTGGCGCAGCACGCGGCTGATGCGCGCCAGCACATCGTCCAGCACCTCCTGGTGGCGCCCGCCCGCCGTCAGCCCCGACAGCAGCGATGCCGCCGCACGCGACAGATCCACATGCTGCATTACGGCCTTGAGCGACTGGGTCAGAAACTTCTCGACCTGCTTGTCCTGCACCATCTCCAGCGCGGCCAGTGCCAGCCGCGCCACCTGCCTGCCCAGCAGTTGGCTGTTGGCGGGAGCCGTCAGCCAGTCGGCCAGCGCCTGGGCCGGATTGTTGCGCTCGATCAGCGCCACCAGCGAAGGCGCGTCCAGAAACTTGTCGCGCACGAAAGTGGCCAGGTTGTTCCCTATGCGATCCTTGTTGCGCGGGATGATGGCCGTGTGCCGCCCCACCAGCGGCAGCGGAATGTGGCGAAACAGCGCCGAGACCGCAAACCAGTCGGCCAGCGCCCCCACCATGGCGGCCTCGCAGATGGCCCGCAGGCACACCAGCCACAGCGGCACGGCCTGGCCCTCCAGTCCCCAGCGCGAGCCCGCCAGCGCCGTGGCGATGAAGCCGGCCGTCACCAGCAGCAGCAAAATCAGCGGCAGCCGCTTGGCGCGCTGCAGGGACAGGCGTTGTTCTTCGGTGAGCATGGCGCAAGCATAGGCGAGTCGGGCCGGCTCGCCTATGCCTGCGGCCCCGATGGCCGCGCATGGCCTGCGCTGCGCCATTGCAGCGACAGGCGGCAGGCTTTTGCAATTGCACCGAAAATAGCGCTCCTGTATTCCCTGACTCTCGAGAAATCATGACCGAAGCCACCCGCCCCGAACTGCCCGACCATCTGTCCGTTGACCCTCGCAGCCCCCACCATGTGGCCGCCGTGTTCGAGCACGATATCGGCATCCGCTTCAACGGCAAGGATCGCTTCGACGTCGAGGAATACTGCGTCAGCGAAGGCTGGGTCAAGGTGCCCGCCGGCAAGACCCTGGACCGCAAGGGCAAGCCCCTGCTGATCAAGCTCAAGGGCACGGTCGAAGCGTATTACCGTTGACCCCTGAGGCGCTTGCGCGCCCGGGCGGCCCCCGCCTTCCACGGCCTCGCTGCGGGGTGTCATGCCCCTGGCCTGCCGACACCGACTCGGGCCGTGCTCCAATAAAAAGAGCTGTTTGCGCTTTATTTACAAGGGTTTCAAATGCTTTCAGCGATGAAACCAAGTAATACATGCGCTAACAGCTCTTTTTTAATGAGCATTCACTCAATCAAGCCAGGGCTTCTGCCGGGCCGAAGAACTCGTAGTGCACCTGGGCGTCGGGCACGCCCAGCTCGCGCAGCGACTGCTTGACGCTGCGCATGAAGCCGCGCGGCCCCAGGAAGTAGACATCGGCATCGCGCGACGCGGGCAACCACTGGGCCAGTCGGTCGGTGCTCAGCAGGCCCTGGGCATCGACCTCGTCGCCGGCATCCGCCTGGTCGTAGCAATAGCGGCGCGTGAGCTGCTCGTGGCGGCTGGCCAGCGCATCGATCTTCTCGCGGAAGGCATGCACGCCGCGATCGCGCGCGCAGTGGATAAAGGTGATCTCGCGACCCGTGGGCAGCGCGGCCTGCAGCATGGGCAGCGTGGGCGTGATGCCCACGCCGCCGCTGATCAGCACCAGAGGCCTGGCGCCGGCCTGCAGGGTGAAATGGCCGGCCGGCGGAAACAGCTCCAGCGTATCGCCCACGTGCAACTGGTCGTGCAGATGGCTGGAGACCTTGCCTCCGGCCTCGCGCTTGACGCTGATGCGATAGCTCCTGCCGTTCGCAGCTGCCGACAGCGAATAGTTGCGGCGCTGCTCCAGGCCGTCGACCACCACGCGCAAGCCGATGTACTGGCCGGGCTGATGGGTGATCACCGCGCCGCCGTCCGCAGGCTCCAGATAGAACGAGGTGATCTCGGCCGATTCGACCTGCTTTTGCACCAGCTTGAAGGCGCGCGCACCGCGCCAGCCGCCTTCGGCCGCCGCCGTCTGCTCGTACACGCTGCGCTCGGCCGCGATCAGGATGTCGGCCAGCTGTTGATAGGCCGCCGCCCAGGCAGCGATCACCTCGTCCGTGGCAATCTCGGCACCCAGCACTTCGCGAATGGCGCGCAGCAGACAGGCCCCCACGATGGGGTAATGCTCGGCCTGCACCTGCAGTGCCACATGCTTGTTGATGATCTGGGCGGGCAGATTGCCCAGGTTTTCCAGGCGGTCGATGTTCTTGGCATACATCAGCACGCTGTGCGCCAGAGCACGCGGCTGGGCACCGCTTTGCTGGTGCGCCTGGTTGAACAGCGGGCGCACCTCGGGGTATTCGCCCAGCATGGTCTGGTAGAAATGCGTGATCAGCGCCTCGCCGCCGGTTTCCAGCAGCGGCACGGTGGCCTTGACGATCTCGCGTTGACGTTCGGTAAGCATGCAAATCTCCTGGTTGCTGCCTTGCCAGCTGCAAGGCTTGTACCAGTGAGTGCAAGCGGCGTGCCAGCCTCAATACCACTGCAAAACAATGGCTTGCAGAAGTATGCGTCAATATGACATTGCTCAATTGATGTCTTTTTGACACCTAACGCTGTCGTTATGACAACCTCCCATATTCTCAACGCTGTCAGCCCGCTGATCGCCGATCTGGCCCAGGACCTACCCGAGCGCGAACGCCTGCGCCGTCTGCTGGCCGCGCTGCGCAATCTGCTGCCCGCCGATGCCGTCGCCCTGCTGAAGCTGGAAGGCGAATGGCTGCGCCCCATGGCGATCGACGGCCTGATGCCGGACACGCTGGGCCGACGCTTTCGCCTCGCCGAGCATCCGCGCTTTGCCCAGCTGCTGGCGGCCGGCCAGGCCATGCGCTTCGAGCCCGACAGCCCCCTGCCCGACCCCTATGACGGGCTGGTAGCGCACAAGGGCCAGGCCATCAGCGAGCTGCATGTGCATGACTGCATGGGCTGCGTGCTGCAGCTGGGCGGCCTGCCCTGGGGCCTGCTGACGCTGGACGCGCTGGAGCCGCGCCGCTTTGCCGACCCTGCGGCCCTGGCCATGCTGCAGGCCTTCAGCAATCTGGCTGCGGCCACCGTGGCCACGGCCGAGCGCGTGCACCAGCTGTCCCAGCTCGCGCGCGGCGCCGCCGGCTCGGGTAGCCCCGCCGCACCGCCGGAACGCGGACTGCAGGGCGCAAGCCCTGTCATGCGCCAGCTGCAGAAAGACATTGCCCTGGTCGCCGCCAGCGATCTTTGCGTGCTCATCACCGGCGAAACCGGCACCGGCAAGGAGCTGGTGGCCCAGGCCGTGCATGCGCAGTCGGGCCGGGCCGGCAAGCCCATGATCAGCATCAACTGCGCGGCCCTGCCCGACAACCTGGTCGAGAGCGAGCTGTTCGGCCATGTGCGCGGGGCCTTCACGGGAGCGCTGAGCGAGCGCAGCGGCAAGTTCGAGCAGGCGCATCAGGGCACGCTGTTTCTGGACGAGGTCGGCGAACTATCGCTGCCCGTGCAGGCCAAGCTGCTGCGCGTGCTGCAAAGCGGCCAGCTGCAGCGCCTGGGTTCGGACCGGGAGCATCATGTGGATGTACGCGTGATCGCCGCCACCAACCGCGACCTGGCTGCGGAAGTCAGCGCCGGGCGCATGCGCGCGGACTTCTATCACCGCCTCAACGTCTATCCGCTCAATGTGCCGCCGCTGCGCGAGCGCGACAGCGATGTGCTGCAGCTGGCGGGCTATTTCCTCGAGGAGAACCGCTCCAGGCTCAGGCTGGGAGGCCTGCGCCTCGATGCAGCCGCACAGGCAGCCTTGCTCAATCGCAGCTGGCCCGGCAATGTGCGCGAGCTTGAACACTGCATCAGCCGTGCCGTGCTCAGGGCCCTGAGCCGCCATGACGGCAGCGCCAGCCGCGCCGGCGCCCGGCTGCGCATCGTGACGCTGGGGCTTGCCGATCTCTGGGAGCGGACCGAGGCGCCTGCCCCCGGACAGACTGCGGCCGCCAGCGACCCGGCCACACCGGCAGCGGCGCCCGAGGCCGGCCTGCGCGCCGCCGTCAGCGCCTATGAGCGCCATCTGGTCAGCGCCAGCCTGGCCCGCCACCGGGGCAGCTGGGCCGCCGCAGCGCGCGAGCTGCAGCTCGATCGCGCCAATCTCCAGCGCCTGGCCAGGCGGCTGGAGATAGACAGGCCTTGATCAGCGGCCCTGGATGCCCAGCAGCTCCACGTCGAAGTTCAGCGTGGCATTGGGCGGCACGGCTCGACCCGCGCCGCGTGTGCCGTAGGCAATGGCTGGCGGGCAGGTGAACTTGGCCTTGCCGCCGACCTTCATCTTCTGCACGCCCTCGGTCCAGCAGGGGATCACGCCATTGAGCGGGAACTCGATGGGCTGCTTGCGGGCATAGGAGCTGTCGAACTCCTTGCCGGTATCGGGGAAGTAGCCGCGGTAGTGCACCTTGACGGTGTCCGTCGCCTTGGGGCTGGGGCCCGTGCCTTCGACCTGGCTTTCATAGACCAGCCCGCTGGCAGTGGTGACCGGCGCAGCATGAACCGCTGCGCCAGCACCCATGGCCCATACAAGCCCGATCACGGTGATTGCGTTTTTCATATCGGATGCGCTGAATGAACAAAACCCGACTTTAGTACGAAGTCGGGCCGGAAAAATGTCACGGCAGCCATGCTGCCGGCTGCATTGACTCAGATCAGGGCAATGCCGATATCGTCCAGCGCCTTGGACAGATGCGCCACGGAGCGATCCGAGTCATGCCATTTGTCCAGGCCGAACAGGCCGATGCGGAAGGTCTTGAAGTCCGGGCCTTCATCGCATTGCAGCGGCACGCCCGAGGCGGTCTGCAGGCCGACCTTGAGAAAGGCGCGCCCGCTCTGGATTTCCGCATCCGTGGTGTAGCTGACAACCACGCCGGGAGCCTTGTAGCCCTCGGCCGCCACGCTGGGAAAGCCGCGCGACTGCAGCAGCTCGCGCACCTTGCGCCCCAGCTCCATCTGTTCTTCGCGCACCTTGGCAAAGCCGTACTCGCGCGTCTCCAGCATCACGTCACGCAGGCGCAGCAGCGCATCCGTGGGCATGGTGGTGTGATAGGCATGCTGGCCTTTTTCGTAACCCTCGGCAATCTGCATCCACTTCTTCAGATCGCAGGAGAAGCTGGAGCTTTGCGTGTGCTCTATGGCCTCGCGGGCACGCGCCGAGAGCATGACCATGGCGCAGCAAGGCGAGCTGCTCCAGCCCTTTTGCGGCGCCGAGATCAGCACGTCCACGCCGGTTTTCTCCATATCGACCCACATGGCGCCCGAGGCGACGCAATCCAGCACGAACAGCGCGCCGACCTCGTGCGCGGCATCGGCGACGGTGCGCAGGTATTCGTCGGGCAGCATGATGCCGCTGGCCGTTTCCACATGCGGGGCAAACACCACCTTGGGGCGCTCCACGCGAATGGTCTCGGCCACATCCTCCGCCGGGCATGGCGCCCAGGGATCCTGGCTGCCCTCGCCCTGCTTGCGCGCCTTGCAGACCACGGAGCCGCCGCCCAGGCCTGCATCGGCATCGAAGATCTGCGTCCAGCGGTAGCTGAACCAGCCGTTGCGCACGATCAGCACCCGCTCGCGGTTGGCGAACTGGCGCGCCACGGCTTCCATGCCGAAAGTGCCGCTGCCAGGAATCAGCACGGCCGTGTTGGCGTGATAGACATCCTTGAGCATGCCCAGGATGTCCTGCATCACACCCACGAACTTCTTGGACATGTGGTTGAGCGCTCGGTCGGTGTAGACCACCGAGAATTCAAGCAGGCCATCGGGATCGACGTCGGGCAAAAGTCCGGGCATGGGATATCTCCAATCGCAAATACTGGGCAATCAAAAACACCCCGGAGCAGCCGTTGGGCCGCCGGGGCGCTGGTGCAAGACATTCAGCTTAGCATGAGCCGGAATATGGTTTTGCGTATGCAGTTCATATCAAAAACATGAGCTGAAAGCGCTTTATGGGTCGGAGATTGCAACCGATTAAACGTTGAAATTTCGATGCCCCCATCAGCGTTTACCATGTGTCCACAAAGCGGCTGCCTTCCTCGCGCAGGCGCGCACCGGCCAGGCCGCGCACCAGCCAGGCGCGGGTCTCCGCGGGGTCGATGACGGCATCGACTTCCAGCGTGGCCGCCATGTGCATGGCCTCGCCATGTGCGTATTGCTGGGCCAGCAGCTTCTCGAACAGCGACTCGCGCTGCGCGCCCTCGGGCAGGGCTTCGAGCTCCTTGCGAAAGCCCAGCCGCACTGCCCCTTCCAGCCCCATGGCGCCGAACTCGCCCGTGGGCCAGGCCACATTGAAGATGGGCGCATGGAAGCTGCCCGCCGTCATGCCCATGGCGCCCAGGCCGTAGCCCTTGCGCAGCACCACGCTGAAGTACGGGACGCGCAGCTTGGCCGCCATGACGAACAGCCGGCTGACATGGCGCACCTGGGCGGTTTTCTCGATCTCCGGCCCCACCATGAAGCCGGGCGTGTCGACCAGGCTGACGATGGCGATGCCGTGGGCATTGCACAGCTGCATGAAGCGCGCCGCCTTGTCCGCCGCATCGGCATCGATGGCACCGCCCAGATGGCCCGGGTTGTTGGCCATCAGCCCCACGGGCCGGCCCTCGATGCGCGCCAGCGCCGTGTGGATGCCGACGCCGAAGCCGACTCTCAGCATCAGCAGGCTGCCCTCGTCCACCAGCCCGGCCATGGCGGCGCGGGTGTCGTAGGCACGCAGGCGATTCTCGGGCACGACGTGGCGCAGCAGACGCTGGTCGGGCTCGGACCATTGGTCGATGCGCCCCTGGAAGAAGGACAGATAGTGCCTGGCCGCCGCCACGGCCTGGGCCTCGTCGTCGACCAGGATGTCGATCACGCCATTCGCATGCTGCACGCTGGCGGGGCCGACTTCCTCGGGCCGGAAGACACCCAGGCCGCCGCCCTCGATCATGGCCGGTCCGCCCATGCCGATATTGCTGCTGCGCGTGGCGATGATCACATCGCTGCAACCCAGCAGCGCGGCATTGCCTGCAAAGCAGCGGCCGTGGGTGATGCCCACCACGGGCACCTGACCCGAAAGCGCCGCATAGGCCGCGAAGGTATGCACATGCAGGCCCGCAACCACGGGGGTATCGGTATCGCCGGGCCTGCCGCCGCCGCCTTCGGCAAACAGCACCACGGGCAGCTTCTGCTGCAGCGCGATGCCCAGCATGCGGTCGGTCTTGGCGTGATTGCGCGCCCCCTGGGTGCCGGCCAGCACCGTGGCGTCATAGGACATGACCACGGCGCGCGACCGTTCCGCGCCGAACTGGGCTGCATTGATGGAGCCCATGCCCGTCACCATGCCGTCGGCCGGTGTGTTGGCCACCAGATCGTCGAGGCTGCGCCTGCGTGTCTGCGCAGCAATCGCCAGCGCCCCGTACTCGATGAAGCTGCCTTCATCACAGAGATCAGCAATGTTTTCGCGCGCGCTGCGGCTGCCCTGGCCGTGGCGCCTGGCCATGGCCTCGGGCCGCGCGGCATCGAGCGTGAAGGCATGGCGATCCTTGACACGCTGCAGATCGACCCGGATGTGGCCCGGGTCCTGCCGCTGCGCCGCCACCTCGGCATGCGCCGCATCGCCCTGAACGGGCGCGAGCACCAGCAAGGCCTGGTCCTGCGCCACATAGCTGCCGGCCTCCGCCAACAGCACCTGGACCCGGCCCGCAGCCTGCGCGAACAACACATGCTGCATCTTCATGGCTTCGAGAATACCCAGCTCGGCGCCCTTGGCCACCGTCTCGCCCACCGCCACAGACCACTGCACGACCCTGGCGGGCATGGGAGCCAGCACTGCATTTTCAGGAGCTTGATGCGCTTGGTATACATTGTTTTCAGACTCAAAAGTATCTGAATTCTTTGAATGACTTGCGCTTGAAGCTATCTTTTCTGCAGCCTCCACCAGCTGCGGCAGGACCTCTTCGAGCCAGCGCGTGTGCACGGTCTGCTCCCGCATCTCGGGCCGCCGGGCCAGGGCCTGCAGCAGCGGCAGATTGGTGGCAAGGCCCGCAATGCGGCAGTCGGCCAGCGCGCGCCGGGAGCGGCGCAGCACATCCTCGAAACGCGGCGCGTGGCTGTGCACGACGAGCTTGGCCAGCAAGGTGTCGTAGTGCGGCGACGGACTGGCCCCCTGCTGCGCATGACCGTCCAGGCGTATGCCCGGCCCTTGCGGCCAGTGCAGCTCGGCAATGCGGCCGCCGCCGGGGCGGGAGTGGCCCTGGGCATCCAGGGTTTCGGCATTGATGCGCCACTGCATGGCATAGCCTCGCGGCCTGGGCGGGGCATTCACATTCAGGCCCAGGTCGGCAAAGTGCTCGCCCGCCGCAATGCGGATCTGGGCCTGCACCAGATCGACGCCAAAGACCTCTTCGGTAATCGTGTGCTCCACCTGCAGACGCGGGTTGGCCTCGATGAACACATAGGGCAGGGACTCGGACTGCAGATCGACCAGAAACTCGAACGTGCCCAGACTTTCGTAGCGCAGCCTGGCTGCCATGCGCAGCGCGTCCTCGGTGATGCGCTCGCGCAGCGGCTGCGTCAGGCTGGGGCTGGGTGCAATCTCCACCAGCTTCTGAAAGCGCCGCTGCAGCGTGCATTCGCGCTCGCCCAGCGCCATCGGCCATTCGCTGCCGTCGCCCAGCAGCTGAATCTCGATATGGCGCGCGCCGCTCATCAGCCGCTCGACATAGACGCCGTCCACGCCGAAGGCTGCCTGGGCCTCGCTGCGGCAGCGCTGGTAGGCGGCCGCCACTTCTGCAGCCTCGGTGACTGCTCGCATGCCGCGCCCGCCGCCACCGCCGATGGCCTTGATCATGATGCCGCTGGCCCCGTCGGCCTGCTGGCGCGCAAAGAACTGCTGGGCCTGCTCCAGCGTCACGGCCTCGGGGCTGCCGGGCATCAGGGGCACGCCGCATTGCTGCGCCAGCGCACGGGCCCTGGCCTTGTCGCCGAGAAGCGCCAGCTGCTCTGGCGTCGGGCCGATAAAGCGCAGGCCCGCTGCCGCACAGGCGCGCGCAAAGTCTGCGTTCTCGCTGAGAAAGCCATAGCCCGGGTGCAGCGCATCGCAACCGTGCTGCTGCGCAATCCGCAGCAGCTGCGCACCATCGAGATAGGCAGCCGGTCCGCTGGCGCCCAGTGCCTGCGCCTCGTCAGCGGCCTGCACATGCGCGGCCGCCGCATCATCGGCGGCGTACACCGCCAGGCTGGCAATGCCCAGCTCCTGCAGCGCTCGGATGATGCGCAGGGCGATTTCACCGCGGTTGGCGATCAGGACTTTCTTGAACATAGGACTCTCGTTTTAGTAGCTTTTAGCGCTCACCAATCAATGGTCACAACCACTTTTGATGCAAAAAATTCAGGGGATATCTCGCAGCAAACGGCGCAGCACCTTTCCTGCGCCCGTGGCCGGTAGCGCATCGATGAAGCGCACCTCGCGCGGAGCCTTGTAGCTGGCCATGTTTTCCTTGCTCCAGGCCAGCAGCCCGTCCGCCTCCAGGCTTTGCCCCGGCTTGCGCACGATGAAGGCGCGCACGACCTCGCCTTTCTGGGCATCGGCAACACCGATCACGGCAGCCTGGGCGATGGCCGGATGCTTGATCAGAATCGTCTCCACCTCTTCGGGGAAGACGCTGTAGCCCGAGACCTTGATCATTTCCTTGAAGCGGCCGATGAAGGTCAGATAGCCGTCCGCATCGAATTTGCCCATATCGCCGGTATGCACCCAGCCGTCCTTGAGCGTCTTGGCCGTGGCCTCGGGCTTGTTCCAGTAGCCCTTGAAGTTGCCCGGGCCGCGAATGATGATCTCGCCCACCTCGCCTGCCGCCAGCGGCGCGCCGGTCTCCGGATCTATCACCCGGATCTCGTTGCCCGGCGCAGGTTTGCCATGCGTGCCCCAGCGGATGGCATCGCCCGGCATGAAGGTATCCATGGTGTGGGTTTCGGACAGGCCGTAGGCCGCCTCGCTGGAGATGGCGTTGGGTGCGAACCTGCGCCATTGCTGCGCCAGATCCTCGGTATAGGTGATGCCGAAGCTGGTGACGGTGTTGCGGCGCAGCGCACTGAAATCCATCTTCTCCACGCCGGGCACCTGCATCAGAGCCACATTCATGGGCGCGATGCTGTACCACCAGCTGACGCGGTAGCGCTCCAGCGCCTGCGCCACGGCCAGCGGATCGAAGCGATGCAGCAGCACGCAGGTCGCCCCAGAATGCACGGGCATGTTCACCCCCATGGACATGCCGGCGATGTGATAGAGCGGGGCCACAGCCAGCAACACATCCTCGGCGCTGACGCCGGTCACCCGGGACGCGCCGGCCGTCTTGTAGGCGGCCGCGCCAAAACTCAGCATGGCGCCCTTGGGCAGGCCCGTGGTGCCCGAGGTATAGGTCATCAGCGCCACATCGTCCATGCCCACCTCGACTGGCGCGGGCCTGGCACCGCTGTGCATGAGATCCCAGAAGGATGTCACATTGCCGGGCAGCGGCTGCACGGGGGCCTGCAGTTCGGCAGGCAGGGGCAGCGTGGCTCTGGCGGGCAGCCAGTCACCGTAGCGCACGGCCAGCACATGCTGCAGCGCGGTGCTGCCGCGCACCTTGTCGACCACGGGCAGCAGCACATCGGCCGCGATGATGATCCGCGCCTGCAGATCGTTGAGCTGGTATTCGAGCTCGTGCTCCTTGTTCAGCGGCCCGCAGGGGCAGACGATGGCTCCGATCTTCTGCACCGCGTAGTGCGCAACGATGTACTGCGGGCAGTTGCTCATGAACAGGGCGACGGGCTCGCCGGGCTTCACGCCCAGCTGCTGCAGATGCGCGGCCACGGCATCGCTGGCCTCATCCACCTGGCGCCAGCTGATGTGCTGTCCGTACCAGATATAGGCATCGCGCTCGGGATGCTGGCGCGCATTGCGGCGCAAGGCCTCATGCAGGGGAATGAGGATTTCGGATTCAGCCATGGTTGTCTCCTGGGTGTCTCGTATAGACCGAACAGCGGCGCCACTTTCTCAGGGATTGCCTTAGGGCAATCTGCTGCTCGGCGTCTTGTCAATGTATACCTGCCGGTAGAACAATGCTACCCATTGGTATAACGAATGCGACACACGCAAACCCTCATGCCCGCCACAACCAGAAAGACCGAGAAAAAGCCGGCTGCGCCCGTGGCGCCGCGCGGCCGCCAGCGCCTGCCCACCGCTGGCTCCGACGAGAAGCGCGAGCGCATTCTCAAGGCCGCCGAAGCCCTGTTCGACCGCTATGGCTATGCCAACACCACCATCGAGCAGATCGTGCAGGCGCTGGGCGTGACCAAGCCGTTTGTCTACTACTACTTTCGCAACAAGCAGGAGATCTTTGAAACCCTTTGCTGGGCACCGACCGAGGCCTGCTTCACGGTGCTCGACTTTGCGGTCGACGACCCGCGCCCCGCGCATGAAAAGGCCATCGACGGCCTTCAGCGACTGATTGCCGCCACCATTGCGCACTACCCGGCGGGCTTCTTCCCCTACCGCGAGCCACAGGCCTTCAGCCCCGCCTATCTCAAGGCCTCGCGCAATGTGGCCCAGCAGTTCTACAAGCAGTTCTGCGCCCTGCTCGACGAAGGCCGCGCCAGCGGGCATTTCGATTTCCGCGACACCCGCATCACTGCCCAGGCGGCCTGCAGCCTGCCCGGATTTCTCTACAACTGGTATCAGCCTGGCGGCAAGCTGGGCCCGGCCGAGATGGTGGTCGAGCTCACCGATCTGGCCTCGCGCGTGCTGGGCCTGCGCACTGCGGCGGCCCCTGCGCGAAAGCGTGCGGCCAGGGCCGCACCGGCGCCGGCAGCGCAGACCTCTTCGCCTCCCAGGCGCCGCAAGAGCGCTTCATCCACCACCAACAGCGCCAGCTGAGAGCCTCGAAGGCCAAGGCGCCATTCCAACTCCTGGAGACAAAACCATGTCAGTTCGCTTCTCAGCCCTTGCGCTGGCCGCCGGCCTTTGTGCCGGCACCGTATCCGCCCAGACGGCAGAGCCGTTCAAGATCGCGTTCATCGACCCTCTCTCCGGCCCGTTTGCCAATGTGGGGGAAGTCATGCGCAACCATGTGCTCTATGCCGTCGATGACGTGAATGCCAAGGGCGGCCTCTACAACGGAGCCAAGTTCCAGCTGCTGCAGTTCGACAGCAAGCTCTCGGCCCAGGAAAGCCAGAGCGCGCTGCAGGCCGCCATAGACCAGGGCGCACGCGTGGTGGTGACGGGGGGCTCGGGCTCCTCGGTGGTCACGGCGCTGGTGCAGGCGGCGGCGCGCTACAACCAGCGCAATCCGGGCAAGGAGGTGCTGATACTCAACCACAGCTCCATCGATCCCGAGCTGACCGGCAAGTCCTGCAGCTTCTGGCATTTCATGTTCGACGCCAACACGGCCATGCGCATGCAGGCCATTGCGAACTACATCAAGACCCAGCCCGAGATCGGCAAGGTCTTTCTGCTCAACCAGGACTATGCCCACGGCAAGCAATGGGCCAGCTTCGGCCGCAGCATGGTTGCCAAGGCAAGACCGGATATCCAGTTCGTGGGCGAGACCCTGCACCCCATGGGTCGCATCAAGGACTTTGCGCCCTATGTGGCCAAGATCAAGGAGGTCGGCACCGATTCGGTCATCACCGGCAACTGGGGCCAGGATCTGGCCCTGCTGCTCAAGTCGGCCGGCGACTCGGGCTACAACCTGCGCTACTTCAACCACAGCGCAGGCGGCTTCCCGGGCACCGTGACCTCCATTTCCCAGGCAAAGATAGGCCAGGTGACCTGGGTCGCGGAATGGCACCCCGGCATGGCCGACCGCGCCCAGGCCGACGCCCGGGCCAGGGAGTACAAGGCCAGGATGAACCAGGACTTTCTGGCCCCGCGCATGGACCTGGTGCCGCGCATGCTGGCCGCTGCCATGGCCAAGGCCCAGTCCACCGAGCCCGTGAAAATTGCCAAGGCCATGGAGGACATGTCCATGGACACCGTATTCGGCCCCGTCAAGATGCGCGGCAAGGACCATCAGTTGCTGCTGCCCCAGGTCGTCAACACCATCGCACCCGTGGACGGCAAGCTGGTCAAGACCGGCTGGGAAGGCACGAACTACGGTTTCAGAACCGACGCCGTCTATTCCGCCCAGCAGCTTGATCTACCCACGGAGTGCCAGATGAAACGGCCGTAAAAATGAGGACGGGTCTTCGACTCTGTCGCTAGGCTTGCAGCGGGCGTGGCCCCACACCAGAGACAGCAAGCAAGGGCCGCCCCGCCGCGAAGCTGTCGTCCCCCTCCCATAGCGCGCAGCGCGCAGAGAGAGGGGCGCCCGGCCAGGGGGAAGCCGCGTAGCGGCTCAGGGGGTTGGGGTACTGTAAGTACGCCGTCCAAACACTCCGCTGCCCACGCGCACCATGGTGCTGCCTGCCGCCACGGCGGCTTCCAGATCGCCGGTCATGCCCATGGACAGCGTGTCGAAATGCTCCAGCCCCGCGAGAGCGCTGGACTTTATGGCATCAAAAATGGATGCCGCCCTTTTATGGACTGCGCATTGCGCTTCGAAATCAGGAGTTTCGTCGGGAATGCTCATGATGCCGCGCAGCTGCAGATTGGGCAGTTTCACCATGGCTTCGGCCAGCTCCAGCGCTTGCTCGGCCAGGACGCCGGACTTGGTGGCGCCGCCATCCACATTGACCTGAATGCAGACATTGAGCCGTGCCATGCCCTGGGGACGCTGGGCCGAAAGACGCTCGGCGATCTTGAGCCGGTCCACGGTCTGGGCCCAGTCGAAATTCTCAGCCACCAGCCGCGTCTTGTTGCTCTGGATGGGGCCTATGCAATGCCATTGCAGCGCCTCGGCGCCGGCCAGCTGCATGGCGCGCACGGCGGCGATCTTCTCCACGGCCTCCTGGATATAGTTCTCGCCAAAGCTGCGCTGGCCGGCCAGCATTGCCTCGCGCACCGCATCCGCGCCGAAGGTCTTGGAAACGGCCAGCAGTTGCAGCGATGTCACGGGCCGGCTTGCACTGGCGCAAGCGGCTGCAATGCGGGCATGAATCTGCCCCAGATTGTTTTCAATCGTCGTCATAATTGGCGCCAGAGTACCAAACCAGAGAGGGATCTCCGTGGATATCACGCAATTGCTGGCATTCAGTGTCAAGAACAAGGCTTCGGACTTGCATTTGTCGGCAGGCCTGCCCCCCATGATTCGCGTCCACGGCGATGTGCGTCGCATCAACATCGATCCGCTGGACCACAAGACCGTGCACGCCATGGTCTACGACATCATGAGCGATGCCCAGCGCAAACAGTACGAAGAGTTTCTGGAAGTGGACTTTTCGTTCGAAATTGAAGGCCTGGCGCGGTTTCGTGTCAACGCCTTCAACCAGAACCGCGGCGCGGCGGCCGTGTTCCGTACCATTCCCAGCAAGATCCTGACGCTGGAGCAGCTCAACGCCCCCAAGATCTTCTCCGACCTGGCACTGAAGCCGCGCGGCCTGGTGCTGGTGACGGGCCCCACGGGCTCGGGCAAGTCCACCACGCTGGCGGCCATGGTCAACTATCTCAACGAGACCGAGTACGGCCACATCCTGACGGTGGAAGACCCCATCGAATTCGTGCACGAGTCCAAGAAATGCCTGATCAACCAGCGCGAAGTCGGCCCCATGACGCTGTCGTTCGCGGCAGCGCTGAAGTCCGCGCTGCGTGAAGACCCGGACGCGATTCTGGTTGGCGAAATGCGCGACCTGGAAACCATCCGCCTGGCCATGACGGCGGCCGAGACCGGTCACCTGGTGTTCGGCACGCTGCACACCTCGTCGGCCGCCAAGACCATCGACCGTATCATCGACGTGTTCCCGGCCGAGGAAAAGGAAATGGTGCGCGCCATGCTCTCAGAGTCGCTGCAGGCCGTGATCTCGCAGACGCTGTGCAAGACCAAGGACGGCCAGGGCCGCGTGGCCGCGCACGAGATCATGCTGGGCACGCCCGCCATCCGCAACCTGATTCGCGAGGCCAAGGTGGCACAGATGTACTCCACCATCCAGACCAGCCAGAACATGGGCATGCAGACCCTGGACCAGAACCTGACCGATCTGGTGCGCCGCAACCTCATCAGCCCGGCCGAAGCGCGCAGCAAGGCCAAGATTCCCGAGAACTTTCCGGGATAAGGCGCCCCCTGAGCGGCGTTGCCGCTTCCCCCCAGGGGGATGACGCCCTCGCCGCGAGGCGGCTCTTGCTCGGCGTCTCTCACTTGGGCTCTGCCAATTTTGACGCTGCATCAAGGAACGATCATGGAACGCGGTCAGGCCAGTAAATTCATCAACGATCTGCTCAAGCTCATGGTCAGCCGCAACGGCAGCGACCTGTTCATCACGGCGGAGTTTCCGCCCGCCATCAAGATTGACGGCAAAGTCACCAAGGTCTCGCCCCAGCCGCTGAGCCCGCTGCATACGCTGGCCCTGGCACGCTCCATCATGAACGACAGGCAGGTGGCGGACTTCGAGCACACCAAGGAGTGCAACTTCGCCATCTCGCCGGCCGGCGTGGGTCGCTTCCGCGTCAATGCCTTCATGCAGCAGGGCAAGGTCGGCATGGTGCTGCGTACCATTCCCACCACCCTGCCCACGATTGACGGCCTGGGCGTGCCGCAGGTGCTCAAGGAAGTGACCATGACCAAGCGCGGCCTGTGCGTCCTGGTGGGCGCGACGGGCTCGGGCAAGTCCACCACGCTGGCTGCCATGGTGGACTGGCGCAATGAGAACTCCTTCGGCCACATCATCACGGTGGAAGACCCCGTGGAATTCGTGCACCCGCACAAGAACTGCGTAGTCACGCAACGCGAGGTGGGGCTGGATACGGACAGCTGGGAAGCGGCACTCAAGAACACGCTGCGCCAGGCTCCCGATGTGATTTTGATGGGCGAAATCCGCGACCGTGAAACCATGGAGCACGCGATTGCGTTCTCGGAAACCGGTCACCTGTGCCTGGCCACGCTGCATGCCAACAGTGCCAACCAGGCGCTGGACCGCATCGTCAACTTCTTTCCCGAAGAACGCCGTCCACAGCTGCTGATGGATGTGTCGCTGAACCTGCGGGCCATCATCTCCCAGCGTCTGATTCCCAAGCAGGACAGCAAGGGCCGTGTCGCCGCCATCGAGGTGATGCTCAACTCTCCGCTGATTGCCGACCTGATCTTCAAGGGCGAGGTCGTCGAGATCAAGGAGATCATGAAGAAAAGCCGCAATATCGGCATGCAGACCTTCGATCAGGCGCTGTTCGACCTGTTCGAATCCAATCTCATCACCTACGAAGATGCGCTGCGCAATGCAGACTCGGTCAACGACCTGCGTCTGCAGATCAAGCTCAACAGCCAGCGCGCCCGGACTCTGGACCTGGCAGCCGGCACCGAACATCTGACCATCGTCTAACCCCAAGGCGCCGGCATCTCCTCCCACAGGTGGAGCGCTGACTTTGCTGGGGTGCGGCAGGGCCGGCCAGGACCCTGCGCTCCGCCACGGCCATGCACTGCGGCGCTACCATGATCGAACTGTTCCGTACCAAGTCTTAGAGGATTTCATGAGCACAGCCACCATCGCCTCCCGCAGCTACGCACCCTGCACTTCCACGCCCGTGGCCTTTCTGGGTCTGGGTGTCATGGGTTCCCCCATGGCCGGGCATCTGGCTGCCGCAGGCCATCAGGTCACGGTCTACAACCGCACCGCTGCCAAGGCCGAAGCCTGGGTCGAGGAATTTGTCGGCGGCCGCCGTGGGGCCACGCCCCGCGAAGCCGTCAAGGGCGCACGCATGGTCTTTTGCTGCGTGGGCAACGATGACGACCTGCGCTCGATTGCGCTGGGAGACGACGGTGCTTTCGCCGGCATGGAGCCTGGGGCCATCTTTGTAGATCACACCACAGCCTCGGCGCAGGTGGCACGCGAGCTGTATGCACAGGCCCGCCAGCGCGGCCTGCACTTCATGGACGCCCCGGTATCGGGCGGTCAGGCCGGTGCGGTCAACGGCCAGCTCACCGTCATGTGCGGCGGCGATCAGGAGGTATTCGACCAGGTTGCCCCGGTGGCTGACGCCTTCTCGCGCGCCTTTACCTATATGGGTGCATGCGGCAACGGACAACTGACCAAGATGGTCAATCAGATCTGCATTGCGGGCCTGGTCCAGGGACTGTCCGAAGCCATTGCCTTTGGTCTGCGTGCCGACCTGGATGTGGAGAAGGTCCTCGACGTGATCGGCAAGGGCGCCGCCCAGAGCTGGCAGATGGACAATCGCGGCAAGACCATGGCCGTGGGCAAGTTCGACTTCGGCTTTGCCGTGGACTGGATGCGCAAGGATCTGGGACTGGTTCTGGCCGAGGCCCAGCGCAATGGCGCACGCCTGCCCGTCACCGCGCTGGTGGACCAGTTCTATGCCGATGTGCAGGCCATGGGCGGCAATCGCTGGGATACCTCCAGCCTGATCCAGCGCCTGCGCTAAGCGCCGGCCCATGAAAAAAGCCGGACCTGGGTCCGGCTTTTTTCATGCCTGTAGATCCGCTTCAGTTCATGCTGGAGCGGTCTTCGACCACCGGTGCAGCCCTGGATGTCGACGCGGCCAGTTCCTCTTCGGAGAAGACTTCGAACAGGCGCACAACCTTGCTCACATCGTTGACGCCACGGGCAATCTCGGCAGCCCGCTTGGATTCGCGCGGCGTGACTATGCCCATCAGATAGACCACGTTGTTCTCGGTCACGACCTTGATGGCCGAGGATGAAATGTCCTTGGCATTGACCAGACTGGCCTTGACCTTGGTCGTGATCAGAGAGTCCTGGGAGCGCTGACCCAGAGTGGCCGTGAAAGGCGCGACCTCGATCTCGTTATAGACCTGGCGTACGGTGGATTGTTCGCGCACCAGTTTCTCGATAGTCGCCTTGTCCGTCGCATTGCCTGCCTGGCCGGTCAGCAGCACTACACGGTTGTAGCTGGTGGCACTGACACGGGCCTTGTCACCCATCACCTCGCTGATGCGATTGCCGGCACGCAGCTCGATGCCCTGGTCCTCAACCTGAGTGCCGGTGGTGCGCCTGTCCACTGCCGACATGCCCGCCACAGCGGCACCGCCACCCACCAGAGCCACGCAACCGCTCAAGGCACCGCCCAGAGCGGCAACGGTCAGGGCCGCACATGCAACACGGGTCCACTTCAACTTCATAAAGGCATCTCCTGGTCACCAAGCAGTTGAGAGTCCACACCGTCGGCGAGACAGTGCAGGATCAAGGTATGGGTTTCACGCACGCGCGCCGCACGGTCGTGGGGCACGCAGATCAGTACATCGGTCTCGCGCACGGCGGTGGCCAGATTGCCGCCGGTGCGGCCTGTCAAGACCACGGCCATCATGTCGCGCTCGTGGGCGGCTTCCAGGGCATCCAGCACGGCCGTGTCGTTGCCGGTCACCGACATGAGCAGCAGCAGATCGCCGGGCTGCCCCAGCGCCCGCACCTGGCGCGCCAGATACTGGCTGGCATTGCCGCCGGAGCCCGTGGCTCCCACGCTGCCCAGCAGGCCGCCATCGGAAGTCAGGGCCACGGCCGCCAGCTCGGGACGATCGCGTTCGAACCCTGTCACGCACAGGGAGGCAAATAACTGGGCATCGCTGGCCGAGACGCCCGTACCGCAGGCCAGCACCTTGCCGCCGCCCGTCACGCAGGCCAGCATGGCCTGTACGGCGGAAGCAATAGGTTGGCTCAGCGCCTGGGCGGCCTGGTACTTCAGGTCGGCACTGTCGATGAAATGCTGTTGAATTCGTTGCTCTAGCATGGAGGCCCGATGATACCCGCCACCTGTTATCTCTTTGGTAGCAAACCGTTATTTGCGCATCAGTGTTGCGCACAACCATGACGCGGCGACTAAAGTGCCTCGAATGCCGCTTGGAGCCACTCGATGCGCATCTGGTTCCCGGAGCTGTCGACCAGCACCACATCAAAGCGGCATGGCGGCGCTGCCGCAAGCCTCATCAGATAGTATCTGGCGGCCAGCACAATGCGCTGCTGCTTGAGGCGGCCGATGCTGCCGCCAGCACCGCCGAAGCGCTCGGTGTTGCGGCTGCGGACTTCGACGAACACCAAAGACCCGTCGCGGTCACGCAGGATCAGGTCGATTTCGCCACCACCACGGCCCGGCGTCCGATAATTGCGCTCGACAAGCTTCAGGCCCCGCGCCTGCAAATGGGCCAACGCGGCATCCTCGCCCTGCTGCCCGCGTGCGGTTGTGCTTTGCGCCGGCTTGGGCCGCTTTCCAAGGAAATCCATTGACTACCTCTTTCGCCTCTGCACTGACTGCCGCACATGACGCGGCCGCTTCCCAGCATTATCCGCAGGGAACCCTGTATGTGGTGGCGACGCCGATTGGCAATCTGGCCGACATCAGCCTGCGCTCGCTGCATGTGCTGCAGATCGTGGACTGCATAGCCTGCGAAGACACGCGCCACACCCAGGGCCTGCTGCGCAGCTATGGGCTGGACCGACCCGGCAGCCAGTTGCTGGCCGTGCATCAGCACAACGAGGCAGAAGCCGCCCAGCAGGTGATCGGGCGTCTGCAGCAAGGCCAGCGCATCGCCTATGTCAGCGATGCAGGCACGCCCGGCGTCAGCGACCCGGGTGCGCGCCTGTGCGCGGCGCTGCAGGCCGTGGGTCTGCGCAGCATTCCGCTGCCCGGAGCCAGCAGCGTGACATCGGCCATCAGCGTGGCGGGTGCCGTCACGCCAGCACAGGGCGAAAACGGTTTTGTGTTTGCCGGCTTCCTGCCCACCAAGAATGCTGAACGACTGGCCGCCGTGCAAAAGCTGGCCGACCAGCCGCGTTGCACCGTGCTGCTGGAAGCCCCGCACCGGATCATCGAGCTGGCCCAAGCCCTGGCCTTGCTGGGCGAGCGTCGCGTCACGCTGGCGCGCGAAATCACCAAGCAGTTTGAAGATATCGCGAGCATGCCGGCCCACGAGCTGGCAGCCTGGCTGCAGGCCTCGCCACAGCGAGTCAAGGGCGAGTTCGCCATCGTGCTGCACCCCGTGGCGGTGCAGCAAGAGTCGGGCGAGGCCGAGCGTGTGCTCAAGCTGCTGCTGGCCGAGTTGCCGACCAAGACGGCCGTGAAGCTGGCCGCCGAAATCACGGGAGCCAGTCGCAACACGCTCTACGACCGTGCGCTGGAGCTCAAGCGAGCCGCCGAAGAGGAATAAGCACGTCAACCGGGCGCGGTACAAACCGCAGACGCCTGGCAAGGGCCGCCTCGCAGCGCAGGTGTTATCACCCACGGGAGAAGCCGCGGAGCGGCTCAGGGGGCTTCAAGCTCAGGCATAGGCCAGACCGGTTGCCACCCCACCAAACAGGTCGCCTTCAACCTGCGGCACATCGGGGAAAGCGACGCGCAGCGCATCGCGCAGGGTCCGCAGGGCCGACGAGCCGCCGGTCAGATAGATGGCGTCTGGTGCCGCCACGCCGGCCTGGCGCACACAGTCCTGCGCGCATTCAACGACCTGCAGCAGCAAGGCCTGCAACTGTTCCTGCAACACCTCCGGGGTGATGGCCGCAGGCAGGTCTTGCTCCAGCCAGTCCAGCGCTATGGCCGAGGCCGCATGGCTTTGCGAAGCCGCAATCTTGGCCTGCTCCACCGCATCGGCCAGCCTGTGGCCTTCACGCCAATCCAGCACCTTCATCAGGCGCTGGTGCAGTTGCAGATCGCTGTAATCGCTCTTGAGACCGCGTGCCGAAGCCAGGGCCTTGGCCGTGTACAGCCACTGGATCAGATGCCAGGTGGAGAGATCGAAGAACACGCTGCTGGGTACCTCACGCCCGCTGGGGCCGATGTGCTTGTAGCCCAGCAGCGGCATGACCTGGGCCACATTGAGGCGATGGTCGAAATCCGTGCCCCCGATATGCACGCCGGTGGTGGCAAGAATGTCCTGAGTACGGTCTGCATGTCCGGCCTGTTGCGGGCCCAGACGCACCACCGTGAAGTCCGAGGTGCCACCGCCGATATCGACCACCAGCACCAGTTGCTCCTCGCTCAGGCGCTGTTCGTAGTCCAGTGCCGCCGCAATCGGCTCCAGCTGAAAGCTGACTTCGCCCAGGCCGGCGGCGCGCGCCGCAGCGGCCAAGGCGTCCTGCGCCTGACGGTCTCGCTGCGGGTGCTCGTCGACAAAATGCACGGGACGCCCCAGCACCACACGCTCGGGCAGACGTCCGTCCAGCGCCTGGCGCGCCTGATCGGCCACGCGCTTGAGAAAGATCGCGATGATGTCCTGGTAGCTGACAAGCTGCTCGTGCACCGCGGTCTTTTCCAGCAACAGGCTGCTGCCCAGCAGGCTTTTGAGGGAGCGCATCAGACGCCCCTCCTCGCCGGCCAGATACTGCTGCATGGCATCGCGGCCGAAATGCGTGCTGTGCTCTTCGGTATTGAAGAACAGCGCCGTGGGCATGCCGGTAGCCGCCCCTTCCAGGGGCAGCAAAGCGGCGGTCTTGCCAGGCAGGCGATAGGCAGCGGCAGAGTTGGACGTTCCGAAATCGATGCCCAGAGTGGCAGGCGTGAGAGCTGTGGTCATGAAAGGCAGCGCTGCACCGCGCCGGCCCGCAAAGGCTGCCGCGGCCGCAACGAAAACGCCCACCGAAGTGGGCATGGGTGTCAGCGGGGGCGCTATTCTAGCGCCCCTGTTATTGGACCTAGGCGGCGGCGGTTTCCACCTCGGTCCCGGAATGCTGTTCCAGTTCAATGCGCACCCCGTGGGTAGCAACTTCGTCCAGTCCCCCTGCTGCTGCCTGCTGCGGCACTGACAGCACGACCGCATAAGGGCCTTCGCCGCGCGCGGCCAGTCTTTGGGCCAGGGGGCCCGCAGCCTGTATGGGTGCGGCCAGCACCAGCTCGGTGGCGCCCAGACCCAGCGACACCTGCTGCGTGTTGCCGTCGGCCGAGACCCGCAGCGGGCCGACGCTCACTGCATCGCCGAGCAATGCCCGCCAGCGCGCCAGGCTGGCCTGCAGGTCCTGCACCGCCACCTCCAGACGGGCCACTCCGGTCGCGCCATTGGGATGCACACGGGCCTGGCCTTCGGGCACGCGCAAGACACGCGGCGTCAGGTCGCCGCACAGAAACGGCAGATCCTGACTTGGAGGGCGTGCATTGCGCCAGCGCAGCTGCTCTCCGTCGGGACGCAGACGTCCGCCCTCATAAGGGGCTTCATAGTCCAGGCCGCGCGCCTGGGCCGCCGCCACCACGGCGCCAGTCTCAGTGGGCAGCAGCGCGAAGTCGACCAGCCCTTCGCCGTGCTGATGCAGTTGCTGCCACCAGCGCTCCTCGGGCGCGGCAGCACGCCAGGCAATGAGTTCGAAATAAGCGCCGTCGGCAAAAACCACCAGGGCGTTGTGCGTGGAGCGACCCGGGTGCTCGCCGCCGCGCAGCACATTGAAACCCAGGGACTGGTAGTCGGCAATCGTGCGTTCCAGGTCCTGGACCGCGATAACGATATGGTCGAGTGGCAAGCTCATGCAAAAGTCTTTCCAAAAGGTTCTCAGGCCGCCAGGCGCTCGGGCGCGCTGGAGTCGGTATGGCGCACCTCGGCGCGGATGGACTGGGGGTTGCGCAGCAGGTTCAGGATGGGGCAGGTTCTCTCCACGGCCTCGAACAGTGCATCGATCTCGGCACGGCTGGCCGGCGAATCGATATGCACGGTATAGCCGATATCGTGCGGCCAGATCGGCGTCGCCCCGTGGCCGGGCTTGCCACCGCGCGGGTCGATGACGCCCGTGACCTCGACCTCCAGGCTCTCCAGCGGTACCTGACGCTCGGCCGCCTGGATCAGAAAGATATGGGTCACGCAGGTGCCCAGCACGCCCAGTTGCAGCTCGGGCGAGCTCGGCCCCAGGTTGTAGCCTGCGAAGTCGGGCGGGCTGTCGCTGATGACCTGGTGCTCGCGGATGCGCAGGCGGCGCACGCCGCTGCGCCCCTCGGCACGCACGCTGGCCTTGAGTCTGGCGGCCTGGGCCGTGCCCGCCGCAATGGCGGCGCTGCGTGCCAGCACGGCCGCGCGTTTTTCGGATAGATATTCGTTGAGATGACTCATGAGCGGGCTTTCAATGAAGGAATGCCTGGCCATTGTTGTGAGAGCGGCCTGCCGGACCAACAAAGGAATTCGTCTGCGCTTATGCGCTTTGCAAATATGCGGCCTCGCACCGCTTAGTTGTTTTTCGAATAACGATGCTACTCAATATATGAACACGAATATTTGGCGTCGATAGCATGAGAACCATGAATCCGGTCGGTCGCTGCGCGATGCGTCCGGAACCTGAGTTTTCAACGCCATGTGGCGACGAGGTATGAACGTGTTTTTCCCTTCGCAGACGCATCCGTCGATCAAACAGCCAGTGAACAAGTCGGCCAAACGCCAGACTCTATGGGCCGCAGTGGCAGTGCTGACGGGCAGCATGCTGCTGGCTGGCTGCTCCAGGCAATCCGGCACGGCCCAGGCCGATGCCTCGGCCAAGCCGGCTCAGGGCGGCACCCTGGTCTACCTGGAACAGCAGGCACATACCAACCTCTATCCGCCTGCCGGGGGCTTTTATCCCAACGGTGGCGTGCTCAACCAGATCACGGACAAGCTGACCTACCAGGACCCCGAAACACTGGAGATCCAGCCCTGGATCGCCGAGTCCTGGACCGTGAACGCCGATGCCACCGAGTACAGCTTCAAGCTGCGCTCCGGCGTGAGCTTCTCGGACGGATCGCCGCTGGACGCGGCCGCCGTGGCGCGCAACTTCGACACCTACGGTCTGGGCAACAAGGCGCTCAAGCAGCCGGTTTCCGAGGTCATCAACAATTACGAGCGCAGCGAAGTCGTCGATCCGCTGACTGTGAAGTTCTTCTTCAAAAAGCCCTCACCGGGCTTTCTCCAGGGCACTTCGGTGATCGGCTCGGGCCTGGTCTCGCCGGCCACGCTGGATCGTCCATTCGAGGAGCTGGGCGACGCCACGCGCATCATCGGTTCGGGCCCCTTCGTGGTGGCCAGCGAGACCCTGGGCAAGGAGCTGGTGCTCAAGGCGCGCCAGGACTACCGCTGGGGTCCGGCCAAGCTGGCCCACCAGGGCCGCGCACGCCTGGATGAAGTCAAGTTCATCGTCACCCCCGAGGACAGCGTGCGCATAGGTGCGCTGCTGGCCGGCCAGGCCGGCTTCATCCGCCAGGTCCAGGCCTATGACGAAAAGCGCGTGGAGCAGCAGAAGTTCACCATCTACGCACCATCCACGCGCGGTGTGAACAACAGCATCGCGATCCGCCCCGACAACGCCCTGGTGGCCGACCTCAAGGTGCGCCAGGCCCTGCTGCATGGCACCAATACCAAGGAGATTGTGGAGACCCTGTTCTCGCCGCGCTACCCTCAGGCACGTTCGGTGATCGCCTCCACGGCAGCCGGCTATGTGGACCTGTCGGCCAAGCTGGTCTTTGACGAGGCCAGGGCCAGGCAATTGCTCGACGAGGCCGGCTGGAGCCTGGGCGCCAACGGCCTGCGCCAGAAGAACGGCCAGGACTTCGTGCTCTCGACCTACGAATCCCTGCCCCAGCCGCAGAACAAGGAGACCTTGCAGCTGGTGGCCCAGCAATGGGCCAGGCTGGGCATCAAGCTCAATGTGCTGGCCGGAGACTCGGGCAGCCGCACGGTGGACACGCTGGACCCCGACAAGACCGGCGTACTGCCGGGCATGGTGGGCCGCGCCGATCCCGACGTGATCAAGAGCAATTACTACCCGAGCAATCGCAATGTGCTGCTGCAAAAAGGCGGTGTGAGCCAGAAGGTCAAGTCCTTCGAGGACAGCAAGCTCAACCACCTGTTCGATGCCATTGCGGCCGAGACCGATGCCAACCGGCGCCTGGCGCTGACCGGCGAGGTGCAGAACTATCTGATCGACCAGGCCTATGTGATCCCGATCTTCGAGGAGCCCCAGGCCTTCGCGGGTGCGACCTGGGTGCGTGAAGTGGGCTTCGAGGCCGTGGGCCGCCCCAGCTTCTACAGCACCTGGCTGACCAAGCGCTGAGCGCGCACCGACAAAGGAGGCGCACCCATGTCACGCCGCTATCTGCTTGGCCGCATCGCACAGGCCGCCCTGGTGCTGTGGGCCGCTTTCACGGCTTCTTTCATCCTGCTGCAGCTGCTGCCGGGCGACGCCGTGCTGATCAAGTTCCTGAACCCCGAGCTGGGCCTGGGCCCGCAGGAGATCGCCGACATCCGCGCCGCCTATGGGGCCGATCAGCCCGTCTGGCAGCAATACCTGCACACCCTGGGGCAGTTCCTCACGGGCCATTTCGGCTACTCCTTGCAAGCCGGCGTGCCCGTGAGCCAGGGCCTGGCCACCAGTCTGCCGCCCACGCTGCGCCTGGCAGGCCTGGGCTTTTCCACGGCGGCGCTGCTGGCCATAGCGCTTGCGGCGGCGGCCAGCCTCGCGCCTCTGGCCTGGCTGCGCAATGCCCTGCAAGCCCTGCCCTCGGTCTTCGTCTCCGTGCCCGTTTTCTGGCTGGGCATCATGCTGATCCAGGTGCTGTCCTTCCGTCTGGGCTGGATTCCCGTCATCAATCCCGGCCCCTGGGAAGGCCTGGTCCTGCCCACGCTGACGCTGGCCATCCCAATTTCGGCGCCGCTGGCCCAGATCCTGCTGCGCAATATCGACACCGTGCTGGCCCAGCCTTTCGTGGCCGTAGCCCGCGCCAAGGGTGCCTCTCGCGCCTGGGTGCTGCTGCACCATGTGGCGCGCAATGCCTTGCTGCCGGCCTTGACGATTGCCGGCGTGCTGTTCGGCGAGCTGCTGGCCGGTGCCGTGGTGACGGAGGCCGTGTTCGGCCTCAACGGCCTGGGCACGCTGACCCAGCAGGCCGTGGGCAACCAGGACACGGCCGTGCTCCAGGCGGTGGTCGTGGTCTCGGCCGCCGCCTTCGTGCTCATCAACCTCGCCGTGGACCTGCTCTACCCGCTGCTCGATCCTCGTTTGCGTCATTCTGTGGAGAACCGGGCATGAACACCGCCGTCTCGACCATCATTCCCAAGCCTCAGGCTTCCAGCGTCGCGTCCTCCGCAGCGCCCAGGCAAGCCCCCTCGCCGGCAGCGGCCGCCAAAAACCTTCGCCCCGTCCTCATCGATCTGCAAAGGCTCAGGCGCCTGTCGCCCACGCTGGCCCTGGCCTGGCTGGTGATTGCCGCGGCCGCACTGTGGGCACTGGTTCCGGGCTGGTTTGCACATCAGAATCCCGTCGTCGGCCAAGCCGGTCAGCAGTTGCTGGCGCCCGGCCTCGCGCACTGGCTGGGCACGGATGCGCTGGGGCGTGATCTCTGGGCCCGCGTGGTGCATGGCTCCGTGCACTCACTGTCTGGCGCTTTCCTGGCCGTGGCCGTGGGCCTGGTGGCGGGCACGCTGATCGGCCTGCTGGCCGGAGCCACGGGCGGCCGCGTCGATGACGCGCTGATGCGCCTGGTCGACGTGCTGCTGGCCGTGCCCTCGCTGCTGCTGTCGCTGACCATCATCATCTTGCTGGGCTTTGGCACCATCAATGCGGCCATCGCCGTGGGGGTGGCATCCGTGGCCGGCTTCGCGCGCCTGGTGCGCTCCGAAGTGGTACGCGTGCGACGCTCTGACTATGTGGAGGCGGCCTTCGGCAGCGGCGGACGCTTTGCCGCCGTGCTGTGGCGCCATGTGCTGCCCAATTCGCTGACTTCGGTGGTGGCCCTGGCCGCACTGCAGTTCGGCTCGGCCATCCTGTCGATTTCCACGCTGGGCTTTCTGGGCTACGGAGCGCCACCGCCCACGCCCGAATGGGGCTTGCTGATCGCCGAAGGGCGCAACTACATCGCCACCGCATGGTGGATGACCACGGCACCGGGCCTGGTCGTGGTGGCCGTGGTGCTGGCAGCCAACCGCATCGGCACCTCATTCGCGCGGAGGCCGGCATGAGCGCCCTGCTGCAAGACCGCCCCACCACGACAATCCCTGCCGCTGCTGCCGCCCCGCTGCTCGAAGTCCAGGACCTGATCATCGCCTACCGTGACCACGGCGGCCAGGAGCAGCGCGTGGTCCACGGCCTGTCGTTTTCGATAGCACCAGGCGAAGTCGTGGCACTGGTCGGCGAATCGGGTTCGGGCAAGACCACCACGGCCCAGGCCGTGATCGGCTTGCTGGCGGACAACGGGCGCCGCGAGCAAGGCAGCATCCGGCTGCAGGGCACCGATGTTTCGGACTGGAGTGCTGCGCGCTGGAACAGCATTCGTGGCCGCGTGCTCAGCCTGGTGCCCCAGGATCCGACCACCTCGCTCAACCCCGTGCGCACCGTGGGCGACCAGGTCGGCGAAATCCTGCGCATTCACGGCCTGCGCGACCGCTCCGCCATCGAGGCGCGCGTGATCGACCTGCTGACACGCGTGGGCCTGTCCCAGCCCGCCCTGCGGGCGCGCCAGTATCCGCACGAGCTGTCGGGCGGCATGCGCCAGCGCGTGCTGATCGCCATCGCCATCGCGCTGCGGCCTGCGCTGATCATCGCCGACGAACCCACCAGCGCGCTGGATGTCACGGTGCAGCGGCGCATCCTGGATCTGATCGACGAGCTGCGCCGCGAAACCGGCACCGCTGTGCTGCTGGTCACCCACGACCTGGGCGTGGCGGCCGACCGCGCGCATCGCCTCATCGTCATGCAGGACGGGCGCATCCAGGAACAAGGCCCGACACTGGAGCTTCTGCGCAATCCGCAAAGCGCCTATACGCGCCGCTTGCTGTCCAACGCTCCCTCTCTCACGCCCGCGCCTCGTCGCACTGCGCCATCGGCGGCGGCCGCTGCCCAAGACTGGGCCATTGAGGTCGAGGACCTGATCCACGACTTCCATGCCCCCGGCCAGGGGCGCGGCGTTTTCCGCGCCGTGGACGGCGTGTCGCTGCGCCTGCGCCGTGGCTCCACGCATGCCATCGTCGGCGAGTCGGGCTCGGGCAAGACCACGACCATACGCGACATCGTGGGCCTGGGGCGCCCTACATCGGGACGCATCCGCATCGCCGGCGCCGAACTCACAGGCCTGCGCGGCGAGGCCCTGCGCCAGCTGCGGCGCAAGGTCCAGCTGGTCTACCAGAACCCGTTCAGCTCGCTGGACCCGCGCCAGCGTGTCTTCGACATCATCGAGGAGCCGCTGCTCAACTTCGAGCCGCTGCAGCCCCAGGAACGCCGCCAGCGCGTGCTTGACATGCTCGAGCGCGTGGGCCTGCCGGCCGCCGTGCTCGAACGGCGCCCGCATGCGCTCTCGGGCGGCCAGCGCCAGCGCGTGGCGATTGCACGCGCCCTGGTGCTGCAACCGGAGGTGGTGGTGCTGGACGAGGCCGTTTCGGCCCTGGACGTGACCGTGCAGGCCCAGATCCTCGCCCTGCTCGCACAGCTGCAACAGGACCTGGGCCTGAGCTATCTCTTCATCTCGCACGACCTTGCCGTGGTGCGCCAGATCGCCGACACGGTGTCGGTGCTGCGCGCAGGCAAGGTGGTGGACGCGGGCCGCGTCGAAGACGTGTTCCTGCGCCCCACCAGCGACTACACGCGCGAACTTATGGACGCCATTCCCGGCAAAAGGAGCATTGATTTTGTCCCCCACCCCGCCTGACACTCTTGCTCGCGTGCGCCCGGCACCGCGCCTGGGCTTCTTCAGCCGCCTGCTCGATGAAGTACCGGCCGGCGAACGCTACCGCCTGGTCACCGAGCAGATCGCCCATGCCGAAGCCCAGGGCTTCGACTCGGCCTGGATCGCCCAGCATCATTTCCACGCAAGCGAGGGCGGCCTGCCCTCGCCCTTTGTCTTTCTCTCGCATGTCGCGGCCCGCACGCGGCGCATACGCCTGGGCACGGGCGTGGTCACGCTGCCGCCGGAAAACGCGCTGCGCGTGGCCGAGGATGCGGCCGTGCTGGACCTGCTGTCGGGCGGCCGCCTCGAAGTGGGCCTGGGCACGGGCGGCACGGCGGAGTCCTTCGAGGCCTTCGGCGTCACAGGCAGCGAGCGCGGCGCAGTCTTTGCGCGCAACTTCGCCGTGCTGAGGGATGCCTGGGCCGGGCGCGAGCTGGCAGGCGGCGTGCGCCTGTACCCCGCAGCCCCGCAGTTGCTGGAACGCGTCTGGCAGGCCACGTTCTCGGTCGAAGGCGGGGCACGCGCCGGCGCCAACGGGGACGGCTTGATGCTCTCGCGCACCCAGCCCCGACCCGAAGGCCGCCCCCGAACCACGCTGTCCGAGATACAGAACCCCATCATCGAGGCCTATCTCGCGGCCCTGCCCGCAGGACGCGCGCCACGCATCCTGGCGTCGCGCACCCTGCTCGTGTCCGACAAGCGCGCCCAGGCACTGCAATGGGCCGAGGCCGGCCTGCGCCGTTCGGCCCAGCGTCATGCGGCCCTGGCCTCATCCGCGTCCACGCAATGGGCAACGCGCGTCGATCCGCAGGCGCCGCTGCAGCAGCTCATTGAAGCCTATGACGTGCATGTGGGCACACCCGAGGAGGTGATCGCCTCGCTGCGCGCCGACACGGCGCTGGCGCAAGCCAGCGACATCGTGTTCCAGGTCCACTCCATCGACCCGCCGCACCAGGCCATTCTGCGCTCCATCGAGCTGACGGCAGCCGTCGTCGCGCCGGCTCTGGGCTGGCGCCGCAGCGAGGCCCCCACTGGCGCTTCCCAACCCCAAGTCCGGACCGAACTGCTTCAAACCGCATGACCATGAGCAATACCGCACAGACCCGCTTTCCCGAAGATGTGATCGACCATCTCGCCGATATCGCTGCCGGCAGCACACTGGATCAGGTGCGCCGCCACCGCAGCGAGGCTCGCACCCAGGCCCAGCAAAGCTTTGCCGCGCTGTTCACCCCCGCCGAGCCCGTTGCAGGAACCGTCTCCCTGCGCGAGCGCCTGACGCTGGCCGCCTTCACGGCAGGCCTGCATGGCGAGCCTCGCAGCACGGCCTTCTACACACGCGCCCTGGCGGCCGAGGATGCCGATCTGGCCGATGCCGTGAGCTCGGAAGTGGTGCGCGGGCGCGCTGCCAGCCTGCAGGCCGGCAGCGGCCCGCACGGCCCCTACGGGATCTATCCGCCCGGCCCCTTGAGCCGCGAGGACCAGAGCGGCCCCAGCTACGCCGTGGACCCGGCGCATGCGGCTTTGCTGGGCCCACGCCTGAGCGCCGCGCTGGCCCATGCCCATCTGCTGGCCTACCACCCACGCGATGCGAGTGCCCAGACCTTGCTGGCGCTGCAGCAGGCCGGCTGGAGCGAGACCGATATCGTCATCCTGTCCCAGCTCGCCTCTTTCCTGTCCTTCCAGATCCGCCTCGTGGCGGGGCTGCGCGTGCTTGGCGCACGAGCTGCAGTCACCACGGCATCTCCCACCCTCGCCCTGCAAGCCCAGCCATGACCACCACGCACAACACCTCCCCCCAGGTCTTCACCCAGGAACAGCTAGACTGGCAGCCATGGATAGCTCCGCTGCAGGAGAGCGAGCTGAGCGAGCGCCACCATGCGGGACTGGTGGATGCGGCGCGCGCGCGTTCACCCTATTTCCGGCTGCTGGCGCGCGACCCCGACACGCTGGGAGCACGCACGCGCACCGACAAGGACATCTTCTACAACCCCGACGCGGGCCTTGCGCGTGCCGAGCGCGAGCTGGCAGCTGCTGCAACCTCACGCACCAATGGCTGCATCTACTGCGCTTCGGTACATGCGCGCTTTGCCACACATTTCTCGCAACGCGCCGCCGATGTGCAGCGCCTGCTCGATGAAGGCCCGGGCAGCGATCTGGGTCCGCGCTGGAATGCCATCGTCGCCGCCGCCGTGGCCTTGACGCAGACGCCGCCCGCGCTGGAATCCAGTCATATCGATGCGCTGCGCGCCGCCGGGCTCGACGACGCCGCCATCTCCGATGCGCTTCACGGCACGGCTTTCTTCAACTGGGCCAACCGGCTCATGCTGTCGCTGGGCGAGCCCCTACATACGGCGACCTGAGGCCGTAGGTCACCACAGCCCCAGCAACTTCCACCAGGCAGCGCCGACGACAGCGAAGATCAGCAGCTCCAGCACGCACATGGCAGCACCTACGCGCCACCAGACGCCCAGAGTCACATAGCCACTGCCGAAGATGATGGGCGATGTTCCGGTCGCGTAGTGCGTCAGCGTCATCATGATGGCCGAGCCGGCCGTCATCATCAGCATGAAGGGCACGACGTAGTCGGCGGGGATCAGTTGCGCACCCACGGTCAGAAAGGCCAGCATCATGGCGCTGATATGGGCGGTGGTGCTGGCAAACAGATAGTGCGAGAAGACGAAGACGCCCACCAGAATGGCAGCCACAGGCAGCCAGTCCAGGCCGCTGGCGACGATGGCATTCTTCAGGCCCTCGGCAAACCAGGCGACCACCCCCAGTCTGTTGAGCTGCTCGGCCAGCATCACCAGGGCACCGAACCAGATCAGGGTGTCCCAGGCACTTTTCTCGGACAGCACATCATCCCAGTCGATGGTGCCTGTGATGATCAGGGCGAACAGGCCGAGAAACGCCACCACGGTCGGGTCCAGCGTGAAGGCCGGACCGAACAGCATCTGCGGCACATTGGCCCATAGCAGCAGCATCATGCCGAAGGTTCCCAGCATGACACGCTCCTTGCCCGACAGCGGCCCCATGCGGGTCATCTCGGCACGAGCGTACTCCACGGCATTGGGCGTGGCCTTGAGCTCGGGAGGCGACAGCAGATAGACCGCCAGCGGCATCAGCAGCAGACACAGCAGGCCTGGCAGCAGCATGTACAGCGCCCAGCTTGTCCAGCTCAGGTGCAGGGACTGGCCCGTGGCCTTGGCCACTAGGTCCACAACCAGAGGATTGGGCGCCGTCGCGGTCAGGAACATGGCCGGGGTGATCGGGTTGGAGTGGTAGTTGACCAGTGCCAGATAGGTCCCGACCTTGCCCTGGGTTCCCTTGGCCGGGTCCGACTCGAAGGCGTTGGCAATGGACTTCATGATCGGATGCACGATGCCGCCGCCACGCGCCGTGTTGCTGGGCGTGAATGGGGCCAGCACCAGCTCGCAGATCGCAAGTCCGTAACCTATGCCTATGGTGCGCTTGCCCAGCAGCGCAATGAACAGCAGACCGATGCGGTTGCCGAGCCCCGTCTTCTTGAGGCCGCGCGAGATCAGAACCGCCACCACGATCAGCCAGATCAGGGGGTTTGCAAAGCTGCTCAGCGCATCCGTGATCGCGCCCTTGGATGAGCTGGAAGTGACCTGGGACAGCGACACGATGACAATCGCCATCAGAGCCATCACACCTATGGGCATGACCTTGAGAATGATCGCCACGATGGTCGTCAGAAAGATGGCCACCAGTTGCCATGCCTTGGTATCCAGCCCGGCCGGCACCGGTGTCAGCAGCAGACCGATCAGCACCAGGGTGGCAATCAGTGCAGGCACCAGCCGAAACGGCACGGCTGCTTTGAAGTAGCGGAACATCGAGACGATTTTCTCGAACATACAAGTCCTTTTCTTTACCTGCAGCGCATCGAGACACCATACCTCAGCTCGGAGAAATTCAGGAGACACGGACGGGCATTGGTGCTCAGGTCGCAGACTGGCATCATGATGCAGTGCCGCACGGCCTTGTCCCCAGGCCGACGTTCACCTTGTCGGCATTTGATAAGCATCAAGACTTGTAGAAGCAAAACCGACGGCCTGGCCCAGGGTATGCCAGCATCCGGGTCTGAGATGTCCATGGATTGAGCAGGAGAGCCACCTTATATGCCAGCGAACCGATTCTTGCCCGATGAATGGGAAAACCGCCTTGAGGAAATAGACCTGGAGATCCTGCATCAGGCAGCTATCTGCAAGATCCGGCTGCTTGAGCCCGGAGCCGTGGAGCGTGTGCTGGCCAACGATGCCAGCATCTGCGGGGCCACACATGAGACGGCATTCCGGACCTTGCGCGGTCTGCTCTATCTGCACTACACCGAAGTGCTGCATATCAGCGAGGTGCTGAGCCCGGAAATCGCCCAGGTGATCGCCGACCGCGTACGCGAGCACCTGCGCCGTCGCTCAGGCACACAGTCAGGGGCATGACGAGTTAAGGCGGGTGCAGCCTTCTGGCCCATGGAGAAAATGGACAAAAAAAAGGTCACGACAATGTCGTGACCTTTTTCAATTTGGTTGCGCGAGAAGGATTTGAACCTCCGACCTTTGGGTTATGAGCCCAACGAGCTACCAGACTGCTCCATCGCGCGGTATTTCCAAATTATAGCAGGCTTTTCAGCCCGCTCGGGCTTATTCAGCTGCTGCAGCGGCTTCTTCAGCGCGCTCAACCAGTTCCACATAGGCCATGGGAGCGTTGTCGCCCACGCGGAAGCCCATCTTCAGGATACGTGTGTAGCCGCCAGGACGCTGAGCGTTGCGGGGACCCAGCACGTTGAACAGCTTGGTCACGCTGTCGCGGTCGCGCAGACGGTCAAAAGCCAGACGGCGGTTAGCCACGGTGTCAACCTTGGCCAGAGTGATCATGGGCTCGATGACGCGACGCAGTTCCTTGGCCTTGGGGACCGTGGTCTTGATGGCTTCGTGCTCGATCAGCGAGTTCATCATGTTCTGCAGCATTGCCTTGCGGTGTGCAGAAGTGCGGTTCAGTTTGCGGAGGCCGTTGCCGTGACGCATGGTGCTTTTCCTTTGCTCCCCGTTTTTATCCGGAGATCTTTTCTAAATTAAATCAGGCAGCCGTATCAGGTACTGCCCGAGGCACTTGGACTTTGCCAAAACCGATCGATTTCAGCAAAGTCCTCTATTGTAGCGATTAACGCTTTTCCAGGCCAGCTGGTGGCCAGTTCTCGAGCTTCATGCCCAGCGTCAGACCGCGGGAAGCCAGAACTTCCTTGATCTCGTTGAGCGACTTACGACCCAGGTTGGGAGTCTTGAGCAGCTCGTTTTCGGTACGCTGGATGAGGTCACCGATGTAGTAAATGTTCTCTGCCTTGAGGCAGTTGGCAGAACGTACGGTGAGCTCGAGCTCGTCCACGGGACGCAGCAGGATGGGATCGAACGAGGTGGCAGCACCGCGGCCACCGGCAGGAGCGTCGAACACGCTGGCGATATCGCCACCGTCGAGCTGGGCAAACACTGCCAGCTGCTCCACCAGGATCTTGGCGGATGCGCGCACTGCGTCTTCAGCGGTGATGGCACCGTTGGTTTCGATTTCCAGAACCAGCTTGTCCAGATCGGTACGCTGTTCCACACGTGCGGATTCGACAGCGTAGCTCACGCGCTTGACGGGCGAGAACGAAGCGTCGAGCACGATACGGCCGATCGACTTGGTCGATTCGTCACCGTAGCGGCGCACGTTGCCGGGCACATAGCCGCGGCCCTTTTCCACCTTGATCTGCATGTCCAGCTTGCCGCCTTGCGACAGATGGGCGATCACATGATCAGGGTTGACGATTTCTACGTCGTGGGGGGTCTGAATGTCACGGGCAGTGACAACACCTTCGCCATCCTTGCGCAGGCTCAGGGTGACTTCGTCACGATTGTGCAGCTTGAACACCACACCCTTGAGGTTCAGCAGGATGTTCGTCACATCTTCCTGGACACCGTCGATGGAGGAGTACTCATGCAGCACTCCAGCAATCGTCACTTCCGTCGCTGCGTAACCCACCATGGAGGAGAGCAGAACACGGCGCAGGGCATTGCCCAGCGTATGACCGTAGCCACGCTCAAACGGCTCCAGAACAACCTTGGCACGGTTGTGACCAAGTTGCTCGACATTGATTGTCTTGGGCTTCAGCAAATTCGTTTGCATGCAGACTTCCTCTCAATACCCTCGGCTCGTTACACCGGTAAGGCTGGTGAAGCACCCACGGCGCGATGCCTCGCGCCGTGGGGACGGTTACAGAAATGTCGCTGCTAAAGATTAACGCGAGTACAACTCAACGATCAGGGATTCGTTGATGTCAGCTGCGAATTCATCGCGGTCAGGAGACTTCTTGAAAGTACCTTCTGCCTTGTCAGCAGACACTTCCACCCATGCGGGGAAGCCCACTTGAGCAGCCAGTTGCAGAGCCTCGACCACGCGAGCTTGCTTCTTGGACTTTTCACGCAGGGCAACCACGTCGCCTTCCTTCACGGAGTAGGAAGGAATGTTCACGGACTGGCCGTTCACGGTGATAGCCTTGTGCGACACCAGCTGACGTGCCTCAGCGCGAGTGGAGCCGAAGCCCATGCGGTACACAACGTTGTCCAGACGCGATTCCAGCAGGGACAGCAGGTTGGCACCAGTGTTGCCACGCTTGCGGTCAGCTGCTTCGAAGTAGCGGCGGAATTGCTTCTCCAGCACGCCGTACATGCGCTTGACCTTCTGCTTTTCGCGCAGTTGCAGACCGTAGTCCGAAGTGCGCTGACCGGAAGTGCGGCCATGCTGACCAGGCTTGGTGTCGAACTTAGCCTTGTCTGCGATGGAGCGACGAGCGCTCTTCAGGAACAGATCGGTGCCTTCGCGGCGGGAGAGTTTTGCCTTGGGGCCAATATAGCGTGCCACTTGATTTCCTTTGTGTCATCTACCGTGCGCAAACACGGGAGCCGCCCGCGATGCAAATGCACCTGGGCGGCGGTGGGCTTGATAAAAAAATTAGATACGACGACGCTTTTGAGGGCGGCAGCCGTTGTGGGGAACCGGTGTCACGTCCGAAATGGAAGTGATGCGGATACCCAGAGCACCCAGGGCGCGAACCGAGGATTCACGGCCAGGACCGGGACCCTTGATTTCGACTTCCAGGTTCTTGATGCCCTGTTCGATAGCAGCACGACCGGCCACTTCCGAAGCAACCTGAGCAGCAAAGGGAGTCGACTTACGCGAACCCTTGAAGCCCTGGCCACCCGACGAAGCCCACGACAGAGCGTTGCCTTGACGGTCGGTGATGGTGATGATCGTGTTGTTGAACGAAGCGTGCACGTGCGCGATACCGTCAGAAATATTCTTACGGACCTTCTTGCGAACGCGAGCAGCTGCGTTGTTTGCGGGAGACTTAGCCATAATGATCTTTCAATCTCTTATTTCTTCAGAGCCGCTGCACCCTTGCGCGGACCCTTGCGAGTACGGGCGTTCGTGCGGGTACGTTGACCGCGCATGGGCAGGCCGCGACGATGACGGAAACCGCGGTAGCAACCGATGTCCATCAAACGCTTGATGTTCATGGTGGTTTCGCGACGCAGATCACCTTCCAGAGTCATGGGATTCAGGAAGTCACGGATCTTTTCCAGATCAGCGTCCGTCAGGTCCTTGACCTTCTTGGAATACTCGATACCGCATGCTTCGCAGATTTTGCGAGCTGTAGTGCGACCGATGCCAAAGATGGCAGTCAGGCCGATTTCAGCATGCTTGTGCGGCGGGATGTTAATGCCAGCAATACGTGCCATATTAGTCCTCTAATGCTTTCAATCAACCTTGGCGCTGCTTGTGGCGCTGGTCAGTGCAGATCACGCGCACAACACCTTTGCGGCGGATGATCTTGCAGTTACGGCAGATTTTCTTGACCGAAGCCGAAACTCTCATTCTTTTCTCCTAAAACTTTCCATCCACTATCGGCCTATCGACCGGGAAACAATGCCCGCGATAGATCGATGGGCGTCTACTAACTTTTGGCAGGCTGCCCCCTTGGGCAGCCTTGTCATCAAATACCAGCCTTAAAGTTCGCTTTTTTCAGGAGCGACTCGTATTGCTGCGACATCACGTAGTTCTGCACTTGCGCCATGAAGTCCATTGTCACGACCACAATGATCAGCAACGATGTACCACCGAAGTAGAACGGAACGTTGTACTTCAGGATCAGGAATTCGGGCAGCAAGCACACGAAGGTAATGTAGATCGCGCCAGCCAGGGTCAGGCGAACCAGAATCTTGTCAATGTAGCGGGCTGTCTGTTCGCCAGGACGAATCCCGGGGATGAAAGCGCCACTCTTCTTCAGGTTGTCGGCAGTTTCCCGGCTGTTGAAAACCAGGGCCGTATAGAAGAAGCAGAAGAAAATGATCGCGGCAGCATAAAGGATGACATAGATTGGCTGACCAGGGGTCAACGTGCTCGCAATATCCTTCAGCCAGCGCATGGATTCTCCTGCACTGAACCAATTCACCACCGTAGCGGGCAGCAAGATGATCGACGAAGCGAAGATGGGAGGAATCACACCTGCCATGTTCAGCTTCAGTGGCAAGTGCGAAGACTGACCACCGTACACCTTGTTGCCGACTTGTCGGCGTGCGTAATTCACCAAGATCTTGCGTTGACCTCGTTCGACATACACGACGAAATACGTCACGGCTGCCACAACGAGAACAATGAAGATTGCCGCCAGAATGCTCATGGCACCGGTGCGCACCAGCTCCAGCAGACCGCCGATAGAGCTCGGCAGGCCTGCGGCGATACCGCCAAAAATCAGTATCGAGATACCGTTGCCCAGACCACGTTCAGTGATCTGTTCACCGAGCCACATCAGGAACAAGGTGCCGGCCGTGAGACTGACGACCGCAGTCATGCGGAAGCCAAAACCAGGGTTCAGAACCAAGCCTGCGGAGCTTTCCAGAGCAACAGCAATTCCCAAGGACTGAAACAGCGCCAGGCCCAGAGTGCCGTAGCGGGTGTACTGGGTAATCTTGCGACGACCCGCTTCACCTTCCTTTTTCATCTGCTCGAATGTCGGGACCACGTAGGTCATGAGCTGCATGATGATCGATGCCGAGATGTACGGCATGATCCCCAGTGCGAACACTGTGAAGCGCGAGAGCGCTCCACCCGAGAACATGTTGAACAGATTGAGAATGCCGCCCTGCTGGCCAGAGAACAGCTGCTGCAGCTGCGCTGGATCGATGCCCGGAACGGGGATATGCGCCCCGATGCGGTATACGACCAGCGCAAGCAACAGAAAAACCAGACGACGACGCAGGTCGCCGAATTTTCCAGTCTTTGCAATTTGAGCTGCGCTAGTAGCCACGGATGTCTTCTTTCAGAACTTTAATCAGGCGATGCTGCCACCGGCAGCTTCGATGGCAGCCTTGGCACCGGCGGTAGCGCCGATACCGTTGAGCTTGACAGCCTTAGTCAGTTCACCGCTCTTGATGATCTTCACGACCTTAGCGATAGAACCAACCAGACCGGCTTGCTTCAGAGCAGCCAGATCGACTTCGGCCAGGCCGAGCTTATCCAGCTCGGACAGGGTCACTTCTGCATTGAACTTCAGCAGATGCGACTTGAAGCCACGCTTGGGCAGGCGACGCTGCAGAGGCATTTGACCGCCTTCGAAGCCCACCTTGTGGTAGCCACCCGAACGCGACTTCTGACCCTTGTGACCGCGACCGGCGGTCTTACCCAGACCAGAACCGATACCGCGACCCACGCGACGCTTGGCGTGCTTGGCGCCGTCTGCAGGCTTGATGCTATTGAGTTCCATCATCAATCCTTTCAGAGAACCTTCACCAAGTAGGCGATCTTGTTAATCATGCCGCGCACTTCAGGAGTGTCCTGCAGTTCGCTGACGCTGTTCAGCTTGCGCAGACCCAGGCCACGCACAGTCGCACGGTGCGACTCTTTGGTGCCGATGGGGCTACGAACCAGCTGAATCTTGACAGTTTGTTGTGTTGTCATGTGCTGGACTCCGATCAGGCGGTGAAGATGTCTTCGACCGACTTGCCGCGCTTTGCTGCCACGTTCGCAGGGGTCGTGGAGTTCTTCAAAGCGTCGAAAGTTGCGCGAACCATGTTGTAGGGGTTCGACGAACCGTGGCTCTTGGCCACGATGTCGGTGATACCCACCACTTCAAAAACAGCGCGCATGGGGCCGCCAGCGATGATGCCGGTACCCTTGGGAGCTGGGTGCAGTTCGACCTTGGCAGCGCCGTGATGGCCCTTCACCGAGTGGTGAATGGTGCCGCTCTTCAGTGCAACCTTCATCAGGTTGCGACGGCATTCTTCCATCGCTTTTTGCACGGCAGCAGGCACTTCCTTGGACTTGCCCTTACCCATGCCAACGCGACCGTCACCGTCGCCAACCACGGTCAGTGCAGCGAAGCCGAGAATACGACCGCCCTTCACAACCTTGGTGACGCGGTTGACCGCGATCATTTTTTCGCGCAGACCGTCGTCACGACCTTCGTCTTGCACTTTGGGGGAAAATTTAGCCATTTGTATCCGCTCCGCTTAGAACTGCAGGCCCGCTTCGCGAGCGGCTTCTGCCAAAGCCTTCACGCGGCCGTGGTATGCAAAACCGGCGCGGTCGAAAGCCACTTTCTCAACGCCAGCAGCCTTAGCCTTCTCAGCAATGCGCTTGCCGATCAGCGTGGCGGCGGCCACGTTGCCACCCTTGCCAGCGGCGCCGAGTTGCGAACGCACTTCGACTTCTGCAGTGGAGGCCGAAGCCAGCACGGTAGTGCCGTCTTCCGAAACCACGGAGGCGTAGATATGGAGGTTGGTGCGGTTCACGCTCAGACGTGCAACGCCTTGCTGGGCAATGCGGATGCGAGTCTGACGGGCACGGCGCAGACGCTGCTCTTTCTTGTTCAACATCATGCAGCTCCTTACTTCTTCTTGGTCTCTTTGATCACGACCTTCTCATTCGCATAGCGAATGCCCTTGCCCTTGTAAGGCTCGGGAGGACGAACGGCACGGATCTCAGCAGCCAATTGACCGACCACTTGACGGTCAGCACCCTTGATCACGATTTCAGTCGGAGTGGGGGTAGCCACAGTGATGCCGGCAGGCATCTCGAAGTTGACGGGGTGCGAGAAGCCCACAGCCAGGTTCAGCTTGGAACCTTGTGCAGCGGCCTTGTAGCCCACGCCAATCAGCGTCAGCTTCTTCTCGAAGCCTTCAGTCACGCCCTTGACCATGTTGTTGACCAGCTGGCGGAAAGTACCGGCCAGAGCGTCAGCTTCACGGGAATCGTTGGCGGGAGCAAAGGACAGCTTGCCGTCGTTGTTGCCGATGGCCACCAGACGGTTCAGAGCCAGGGACAGATCGCCGCCCTTGCCCTTGACCTTGATGGATTCAGCGTTGATGGACACATCCACACCAGCGGGGATGGTCACAATAGCTTTTGCTACGCGAGACATTTCAGTATTTCTCCTTAATGTCCGTTAGGCCACATAGCACAGCACTTCACCGCCGATACCGGCAGCACGTGCTTTGCGATCGGTCATCACGCCCTTGGGAGTAGTGACGATGGCCACACCCAGGCCGTTCTGGACCTGAGGGATTGCGTGACGACCCTTGTAGACGCGCAGGCCGGGACGGCTCACACGTTCGATACGTTCGATCACAGGGCGACCGGCGTAGTACTTCAGGGTAATTTCGAGTTCGGACTTGCCACCTTCGGACTTCACTTCGAAGCCGTCGATATAGCCTTCTTCCTTCAGCACTTGTGCGATGGCAACCTTGACCTTGGAGGAAGGAGCCGACACAGTGGCCTTGGAGACCAGTTGTGCATTGCGGATGCGGGTCAGCAAGTCAGCGATGGGATCACTCATGCTCATGTTTAATCTCTCCTGCTTGCTTACCAGCTGGCCTTGGTGACACCGGGGATGTCGCCAGCAAAGGCCAATTCACGCACCTTGGCGCGACCCAGACCGAATTGGCGGAAGGTACCGCGAGGACGGCCAGTGATCTCGCAACGGTTACGCTGGCGAGTGGGGTTCGAGTTACGGGGCAGCTTCTGCAGACCCAGGCGAGCGGCGTCGCGCTCTTCGTCGGAACGCTTCACGTCGCCGGCGATTGCCTTCAGTTCTGCATACTTGGCAGCATACTTGGCTGCCAGCTTTTCGCGCTTCAGTTCGCGCTGAATCATTGCTACTTTAGCCATGCGCCACCTCAGTTCTTGAAGGGGAATTTGAAAGCGGCGAGCAGTGCCTTGCACTCTTCGTCGTTCTTCGCTGTTGTCGTGATGCTGATGTTCAGACCACGCAGAGCGTCCACCTTGTCGTACTCGATTTCGGGGAAGATGATTTGTTCTTTGACGCCAACGTTGTAGTTGCCGCGACCATCGAACGAGCGACCCGAGATACCACGGAAGTCACGCACGCGGGGCAGAGCCACGGTCACGAAACGGTCCAGGAATTCGTACATCTGAACGCCACGCAGGGTCACCATGCAGCCGATAGCTTGGCCTTCGCGGATCTTGAAACCAGCGATAGCCTTCTTGGCCTTGGTCACCACAGGCTTCTGACCAGCAATCTTGGTCAGGTCAGCCACGGCGTTGTCCATCACCTTCTTGTCGGCCACGGCTTCGCTCACACCCATGTTCAGAGTGATCTTGGTCAGACGGGGCACTTCCATAGCGGAGGTGTAGCCGAACTTTTCTTTCAGTTCAGCCGCGATCTTTTCGCGATAGAGTTTTTGCAGTCGTGCCATGTGTTGCTCCTTAGGCGGCGATTTCAGCGCCATTGGACTTAAACACGCGAACACGTGTGCCGTCGGCGTTCACCTTGATGCCCACGCGATCGGCCTTGCCGGTCGCTGCATTGAAGATAGCCACGTTGGATTGGTGGATAGGCATAGCCTTTTCCACGATACCGCCGGTGGTGCCCTTCATGGGGTTAGGCTTGGTGTGCTTCTTGACCAGGTTGATACCGTCCACGATCACGTGGGAGTCATCCTTGCGCAGAGAAACCACGCCACGCTTGCCCTTGTCACGGCCGGTCAGCACGATAACTTCGTCGCCCTTGCGAATCTTGTTCATGGTGCTATTCCTTTAGAGAACTTCAGGGGCCAGCGACACGATCTTCATGAACTTTTCGGTACGCAGTTCACGAGTCACGGGGCCAAAGATGCGGGTGCCGATAGGCTCCAGCTTGGCGTTCAGCAGCACGGCGGCATTGCCGTCGAACTTCACGAGCGAACCGTCTGCACGACGGATGCCCTTGGCGGTGCGCACAACCACAGCACTGTAGATCTCGCCTTTTTTGACGCGACCACGAGGAGCTGCTTCCTTGACGCTCACCTTGATGATGTCGCCAACACTTGCGTAGCGACGATGAGAACCGCCCAGCACCTTAATGCACTGAACAGACTTCGCGCCGGTGTTGTCGGCAACCTCTAACCGAGATTCTGTTTGGATCATTTCAATATTCCCAACTTGCTCCAGCAACGCTCGACAGCCCCAGAGTCTTCTCAAGGGCCGTTCAAGCAGCCGGTCAGTCTTGGGCCCGTCGTCCACCCCTCGGACCATTCCGAAGGGCTTCCCGCTGGGCAGAAAGTTCCACGCTTTTACACGTGAAGCATGAGATTGTCGCAGGAAATCCTTTGTGCGTCAAGCGTTTAGCCCGCAATACCCGCACTGACTTCACTGGCGCCAAGCCTGGCAGACAGGCCTTTCGCACTTGCAACCAAAACAATAGCGTATAGCGCTCTTAGAGCATTGATTTCAAACAATAATTCATCTGAAATCAACAGATGGAAAGCGCTGACAGCTCACATTTTCGCAAGGCCTGCGGACCAGCAGCCTGTTGCCCGCACGCCACGCTCCGCAGAGCGGCCGCACAGATCAGCCCTGAGCGGGCAGATATTGGCGGGTCAGAGCCAGGAAATCGTTGAGATGCACATCCTGCCCCAGCTCCTCGGTCAGGATGGCAGCCACGCGAGGCGCGATCTCGGCCGCCTTGCGGGCATCGAGAAAGAGCAGGCGACTGCGGCGCGCCAGCATGTCCTCGACGGTACGTGCGTACTCGAAGCGGGCGGCAAAGCGCACCATGGCCTCGGAAAGACCGTCCATCAGCCAGTTCTGCGCGCCCGGCAACGCCGCCACGGCGGCAGCATCCGTGCCGTAGGAGTGCAGTCCCTGGCTCTGATTCATGCTGTGCGTGACGGCCGCCTCAGCCGGCGCACCGACCAACGGCAGGTTCACGGTCACCCCTGCAGGGCGGCTGGGCAGACGACCGATCTGGAAGCATTCGGCCAGCACATCCTCGGACATGGCACGGTAGGTGGTCCATTTGCCGCCGGTAACGGTCACCAGACCCGTCTTGCTGGCCATCACCGTGTGCTCGCGGCTGATCTTCTTGGTGTTCTCGCCATCATCATCCTGCGGCTTGACCAGGGGGCGCAGACCTACCCACATGCTGCGCACATCGGCCAGCGTTGGCTGGCGGTTCAGATACTTGCCGGCCTCGCCGAGAATGAAATCCAGCTCTTCGGGGAAGGGCAGGGGCTCGCGCGCCAGATCATGACGCGGCGTGTCGGTGGTTCCCAGAATCACCTTGCCCAGCCATGGCACGGCAAACAGCACACGGCCATCGGCCGTCTTGGGGATCAGCAGCGCATGATCCGTGGGCAGGAACTCGCGGTCCACCACCACGTGCACGCCCTGGCTGGGCGCAACCATGGGCTTGACGGGCTTGCCCTGGGCCTCGGCATCCTGCTGGCGGAACAGATCCACCCAGGGCCCCGTGGCATTGACCACGCACTTGGCGCGCACTGTGAAGTTGCGGCCCGATTCCGCATCGCGGCAGATCAGTCCGGCAATCTGGTCGTTTTCATAGATCAGCTTTTCTGCCGGGCAGTAGTTGATCAGCAAAGCACCCTTGGCCGCCGCGGTACGCGCCAGCGCCAGCGCCAGGCGCGCATCGTCAAACTGACCATCCCAGTACTTGACCCCGCCCTTGAGACCTTTTTGCTGCACGGTCGGCAGGTATTTCACGGTCTTGGCGCTGGAGAGGAATTCGGTAGCCCCCAGGCCGGCCTTGCCGGCCAAAGCGTCATACATCTTGAGGCCGATGCCGTAGAACGGCGTGTCCAGCAGCTTGTACGAGGGCATCACAAAGGCCAGGGGCTGGGCCAGATGCGGTGCGTTGTGCAACAGGGTCGTGCGCTCATGCAGTGCTTCGCGCACCAGGGAGATATTGCCCTGCGCAAGGTAGCGCACGCCGCCATGCACCAGCTTGGTGGCGCGCGAGGAAGTACCCTTGGCAAAGTCCAGCGACTCCAGCAGCACGACCTTGAAGCCGCGTGCCGCTGCATCCACCGCCACGCCCAGCCCCGTGGCACCGCCGCCCACGATGGCCAGATCGAAGCTTTCGGTCTGCGCCAGGCGCTCCAGCAGTTGTGCACGCGTTGTAGCCAAGGGTTGAGTGGACTGGTTCATGGAACGACTTCTGCGGTGATCGCCGTGCCGCTCCCGATCATGGATGGGAGGCACACAGCAAAGAACAAATTTCAGATCGAATATTTTCGCTATTTTTCGCTTTCCGTGGGTGACAACCCGAAAATATCGATTCGTTTTAGCGCGATTCAAGCCAAAGCCGCTGGTAAGCCGCCACTCAGGCCGGACCGCGACACCGGCTATCGGCGCGCTTGCACACTCTCCATGCATGAACTGCATGCTTCTTGCCTCACCCATTGTTACTGCTGCAACAACTCGCCACGATGACATATCACCGCAGCTTGCTGTCAGACTTCAGACTCGGCGTGGATTCATTTTTGTTTTTTACCGGGCAATTCCATAGAAAATCACCCTATTAGAGGTTCGTTTGGATTCGCTCACAATCCCTGCACTGCCCGCTGCGGCTGGCGCTCTCGCCTGTAGAGCTATTCGCCTGCAGCGCGTCCATGCGCCAATAGCACCTATATAACCAGTCACCAGTCATGAACAGCAATCCACGCCAGTTGCAGCTTGTCGAAGAAGTCCGCGCCCGCCAATCCACCTCGGTAGAGCAACTGGCCGAAATCCTCGGGGTCACGCTGCAGACCGTGCGCCGCGACATCCAGAAGCTGGCCGATGCCGGCTTGCTGGTGCGCTTTCATGGCGGCGTGCGCGTACCCAGCGCCACCGTGGAGAATCTGGCCCATACCCAGCGCCAGGTATTGCATGCCGAAGGCAAGATGCGCATTGCGCGTGCCATTGCCGAGGCCATTCCCAACGGCTGCTCGCTGATTCTCAACATCGGCACCACCACCGAGGCAGTGGCCCAGGCCCTGCTGCATCACAAGGGGCTGCGCGTCATCACCAACAATCTCAATGTCGCCGCCATCCTCAGCAGCAATGCCGATTGCGAGGTCATCGTCGCGGGTGGCGTGGTGCGCACCCGCGACCGCGGCATCGTGGGCGAGGCTGCCGTGGACTTCATGCGCCAGTTCAAGGTGGACATTGCGGTGATCGGCATCTCGGCCATCGAATCGGACGGCAGCCTGCGCGACTTCGATCTGCGCGAGGTCAAGGTGGCCCAGACCATCATCGGCCAGTCGCGCGAAGTCTGGCTGGCGGCCGACCACAGCAAGTTCAGCCGCCAGGCCATGGTGGAGCTGGCCCGCCTGAACCAGATCGACCGCCTGTTCACCGACGTGCCGCCCTCCGCCCCCTTCGATGCCCTGTTGCGCGATGCCGAGGTGCAATGCACCATCGCCCAATGAACGCAGCCCCCTATTTGATCCGCTCCGCGCTCCCCGGGGATGCAGCAGGCATTGCCGGGCTGCTGCACGACATAGGCTGGTTCAAGGCCTATGAAACCCATTCCGCCGCCCAGAACACCGAGGCCGTGCAGGCACTGCTGGACGAGCTGCAGGCCGGGCCGGAGCGCTCCCTGATGCTGGTGGCACAAGATGGCCAGCACCGCATTCACGGCTACTGCGCCGTGCACTGGCTGCCGGTCGCCGTGCAGCAGGGCTGGGAGGCCTATGTCAGCGAGCTGTTTGTCGCCGAAGCAGCACGCGGTGCCGGCCTGGGCCAGCAGCTGCTGGATGCGGCCACGCAGGCTGCGCGCGAGCGCCACTGCCTGCGCATCTGGCTGGTCAACAACCGCGAGCGCCCTTCCTATGTGCGCGGCTTCTATTCCCGCCAGGGCTGGAGCGAACAGGCCGAAATGGCGCGCTTTGTGCTCCCCCTCTGAATCACGGACAACCCATGACAACCTATCTGCTCGCCCTGGACCAGGGCACCTCCAGCTCCCGCTCCATCGTCTTCGACACGCAAGGCCGCATCGTGGCATCGGCCCAACTGGAGCTGCCGCAGATCTACCCGCAGCCGGGCTGGGTGGAGCATGACCCGCGCGAGATCTGGCGCACCCAGCTGACCACCGCCAAGGAGGCGCTGGCCAAGGCGGGCCTCAAGGCCACCGATATCCGCTCGGTGGGTATTACCAACCAGCGCGAGACCACCATCGTCTGGAGCCGCAAGACCGGCGCTCCCATCCACCACGGCATCGTCTGGCAGGACCGCCGCGCCGAACCCACCTGCGTGCAGCTGCGCGAAGCCGGTCACAGCGACACCATTCTGCGCAAAACCGGCCTGCGCATCGACGCCTATTTTTCAGGCACCAAGCTCAAGTGGCTGCTTGACCATGTGCCCGGCGCACGCGCCGCAGCGCAAGCCGGCGAGCTGGCCTTCGGCACGGTGGATTGCTGGCTGATCTGGCAGCTGACGGGCGGCAAGCGCCATGTCACCGATGTGAGCAACGCCAGCCGCACCATGCTCTTCAATGTGCACAGCAACCAGTGGGATACCGATCTGCTGGCCCTGCTCGACATTCCTGCGGGCCTGATGCCCGAAGTCCTGCCCTCGGCCGCCGATTTCGGCCAGACGGCGGACGAGGTGCTGGGCGGCTCCATCAATATCGGCGGCGTGGCCGGCGACCAGCAAAGCGCGCTGTTCGGCCAGGCCTGCTTCGACGCAGGCATGGCCAAGAACACCTACGGCACGGGTTGCTTCATGCTCATGCATACGGGCAGCAGTTTCCAGACCTCTAGCAACGGCCTGCTGACCACATCGGCCGCCCAGGCGAGCAGCCAGCCCCAGTTTGCGCTGGAAGGCAGCGTCTTTGTCGGCGGAGCGGTGGTGCAGTGGCTGCGCGACGGACTGCAGGCCATCGAGCACAGCGGCCAGGTGCAGCAACTGGCCGAAAGCGTGCCCGACAGCGGCGGCGTGATGCTGGTGCCGGCCTTTACCGGCCTGGGCGCCCCCTACTGGAAACCCGATGCGCGCGGCACCATCACCGGACTGACACGCGGCACGACAATGGCCCATATCGCGCGTGCGGCCCTGGAATCCATTGCCTACCAAAGTGCGGCCCTGCTCGGCGCCATGAGCCGTGACGCCGTGGCCACGGGCGGCACGCCGGTCAGCGAGCTGCGTGTGGACGGCGGCGCCTGTGTGAACAATCTGCTGATGCAGTTCCAGGCCGACCTGCTTGGCATTCCCGTGGTGCGCCCGGCCTGCGTGGAAACCACGGCTCTGGGTGCGGCCTATCTGGCCGGCCTGTCCAGCGGCGTCTATCAGAGCACCGAGGAGCTGTCGGCCTTGTGGAAGGCCGAGCGCCGCTTCCTGCCCACGCTGGGCAAGGACCGCGCCGACGAGCTGATGCAGCGCTGGGAACAGGCCGTGCGCCAGACCACGGCGCAGTAAAGCCGCTGGCTGGCAAGCGCCCGCCCCTCAAAGAACCATCAGAAAAGGGATGCCAAGGCATCCCTTTTCCACTGGGGCACAACAGTCGCAGCGCTCAGTCTTCGTCACCCAGCAGCGCCTTGTGGATCACGGCGCCGATGATGGCGCCCACGATGGGAGCCAGCCAGAACAGCCATAGCTGCTCCAGCGCAATGGCAGGACCGAACAGCGCCGGGCCGGTGCTGCGGGCAGGGTTGACCGAGGTATTGGTCACGGGAATGGAGATCAGGTGGATCAGCGTCAGGCACAGGCCGATGCTCATGCCCGCAAAGCCCACGGCGGCCTTCTTGGTGGTGGAGCCCAGGATCACCAGCAGAAACACGGCGGTCAGCACGACTTCGGTCACCAGCGCCGCCGCCATATTGAACTTGCCCGGAGAATGCTCGCCATAGCCATTGGTGGCCAGATCGGTCACATGGGCACCAGCCTTTCCGCTGGCAATGAAGTACAGCAGGGCTGCCGCCACGATGGCGCCCAGGACCTGGGCAATGATGTAGCCGGGCAGCTCGGCAAAGCGAAAGCGCCCGGCCACTGCCAGACCGACGGAGACCGCCGGATTGAAGTGGCCGCCTGAGACCGGACCGAAGGCATAGGCCCCCGTCAGCACCGTCAGACCGAAGGCAAAAGACACGCCCAGCAGGCCGATACCCACTTCGGGAAAGGCAGCTGCCAGCACCGCGCTGCCGCAACCGCCAAAGGTCAACCAGAAAGTACCCAGAAACTCCGCCGACCATTTTTTGACATTGGATGCCATGATTGCTCCCTATTTCCGATGAGCGTTGTCCGTGCCGCACCACGCGGCATGGAACCGTACCGCTGGGCATCTTAGAAAGCGATCGGCGAAAAGTACAAGGCACAAATGTGAACAATCCACGACCGCGCTGGCTTTGGGGCCTCTTGTTGATCTGCGCCAGCCTTGCCGCCTGCACGACGGCGTCGCTCGCACCCCACCGCATCTGCAGCACGCCCCAGGCCCGGCCCTGGTCTCTGCTCGGCGAGATCCGCTGGCCGCACGAGCAGCTGTTTGCCGGCACGACCGTGGGCGGCCTGTCCTCGATCGACTACGACGCGGGCAGCCATCTGTATTTCCTGGTCAGCGACGACCGCTTAGCCCATGGGCCGGCGCGCTTTTACACGGCCCGTATCGACTACGACGCCCGCGGCCTGCATCAGGTCAGGCTGCACGATGCGCGGCCGCTGCTCAGCCCCTCCCAGGCCCCCTATGCCAGCCGCCGCCAGCCCCTGCCCGGCATCGCGACGCCCGACGCGGAAGCCCTGCGCGTGCTGCCGGGAGGGCAGTCCCTGATCTGGAGCAGCGAGGGCGACTTCGCACGCGGATTCGGCCCGCAGCTGCTGCAATCGGGCACGGACGGGCGCTGGCAGCGTGAGTGGCCGCTGCCGCCCGAGCTGCGCCAGCCGACCCGCAAGTCCGAGGGGCCACGCAGCAACCTCACGCTCGAAGGTCTGGCGCTGAGTCAGGATGGCGAGACGCTCTGGCTGGCCATGGAAGCGGCGCTCAGACAAGACGGCCCCCTGCCCGCACCCGGCCGAGCGGGCGGCCCGGTGCGCATCACCGCCTATGACATGGGCACGCAACAGCCCCGACGCCAGCTGGCCTACCAGCCCGATGCCATGCCTGCCGACATCTGGCTGCAACGCGGCGCCATCAACGGCGTCAGCGCCGTGCTGGCCGACGACGCAGAGCATCTGCTGGTGCTGGAGCGCTCCTTTGCGCCGCCGCTGCGCTTCGGTGCCCGCATCTACCGCATCAGCACCCGTGCCGACGCCAGCAGTGACACGCTGGGCCAAGCCCAGCTGCAGCCAGGCAGCTACCGGCCTGCAAACAAGGAATTGCTGCTGGATCTGGCCGATGCCGGCCTGCGCTCCGTGGACAACCTGGAGGGCATGACTTGGGGGCCGCCGCTGCCCGATGGCCGGCGCGTGCTGCTGCTGGTCAGCGACAACAACTTCAATCCCGCCGAAGTCACCCAGTTGATCGCCCTGAGCGAGGAGCCCGGCCACTGCGGCACAGGTTTATAGTGCCGCTTTGCACCTGGAATCCGAATACAGGCTTGCCCACTTGCTGCATTGCAAAGCGAATCGAACCATCATGAGCCAGACCGACCACTCGACCTCCGTCTTCCCTCCCATCGCCTTTATCGGCGGCGGCAATATGGCCAGCGCCATCATCGGCGGCCTGATCCGCCAGGGCGTTCCGGCCAGCAGCATCACCGTGGTCGAGCCTTTTGAAGCCACGCGTGCTGCGATCAAGACCAGCTTCGGCATCGACGCCCTGCCCGCCGCCACCGAGGCCCTGCAAAGCGCCCAGCTGGTGGTCTGGGCCGTCAAGCCCCAGAGCTTCAAGGAGGCGGCCGCTCCCGTTGCCGCCCACACCCGCAACGCCCTGCACCTGAGCGTAGCTGCCGGCATCACCACCGACAGCATTGCGGCCTGGACCGGCACCCGCCGCATCGTGCGCGCCATGCCCAATACCCCGGCCCTGGTCGGCAAGGGGATGACGGGCCTGTTCGCCCGCCCCGAGGTCGATGCCCAGGGCAAGGCCCTGATCGAGACCGTGATCGGCAGCACCGGCGAACTCAGCTGGGTGGACCAGGAAGCGCATCTGGATGCCGTGACGGCCATCTCCGGCTCCGGCCCGGCCTATGTATTCCTGTTCCTCGAAGCCATGACCCAGGCCGGCGTCGACATGGGCCTCAGCGCCGAGCAAAGCTACAAGCTGGCCGTGGCCACGTTTGCGGGTGGATCGGAACTGGCGGCACGCTCCAGCGAGAGCGCCGAAGTGCTGCGCCAGCGCGTGACCAGCAAAGGCGGCACCACCTATGCAGCTATCACGCATATGCAGGAGCAGAAGCTGCCCGAGCATTTCATCGAAGCCATGCGCAAGGCCCAGATCCGCGCACAGGAACTGGCCGCCGAGTTCGGCAAATAAAAAACCGGCCTCGGCCGGTTTTTTTGAGTCATTCAGGCATCTATCGCTTACCAAACAAGCGATTCAAGCTATCAAAACAGGACTATTTCAACGCATACCCTAGCGCCACGCCCGCAAAGATGGCTGCGCCAATCCAGTGACTCTTGCTGAAGGCGACAAAGCAGCCTTCGCGCGTGCGGTTCTTGATCAGGCTGAAATGCCAGACGATCTGGGCCGCTGCGACGCCCATGCCCAGCCAGAAGGGCCAGCCCAGCTGATAGGGAGCCAGCACCCAGGCGATCAGGCCCCAGCACAGGACAAAGAACAGCATGATGGCCGTGACATCGAAACGGCCCAGGGTGATGGCCGAGGTCTTCATGCCGATCTTGAGATCGTCATCGCGGTCCACCATGGCGTATTCCGTGTCATAGGCCAGCACCAGAAACATATTGGCCAGCCACAGCGTCCAGGCCGTGGCATTGACTTCGCCCGTCACCGCCGCAAACGCAATCACGATGCCGAAATTGAAGGCAATGCCCAGAAAGGCCTGCGGCATGGCAAAAAAGCGCTTGGTGAACGGATAGAGAATCGTGAACAACACGGCAGGTACCGACCAGGCCACGGCCTCCCAGCGCGTCGACAGCACCAGGCCGAAGGCCACCAGCGTGAGCACCAGGCCGACCATGGCCGCTTCCCTGACCGAAATCTGGCCGCTGGTGATGGGACGCCGGGTGGTGCGTTTCACATGCCTGTCGAAGTCGCGGTCGGCAATATCGTTGATGGTGCAGCCCGCGCTGCGCATCAGCACCGTGCCCAGCACAAAAACCACCAGCAGATGCCAGCCCGGAAAGCCCTGACCGGCCACCCACAGTGCCACCAGCGTGGGCCAGACCAGCACAAGCCAGCCTGCGGGACGGTTGAAGCGGATCAGATCCAGATACAGCGACAGCTTGGAGCGCGGCGAAGCAGGAATGGAGGCGGACATGAGAGGAGTTCCGGAAGGCAGGAGATCACGACCGGGCCCCCAGGCCGCGGTCAGCGCAGGGGCAATTGTGCCTCGGCCTGCACCGCCCGCAGGGCGCCACCCCCATGCTCGACACGGTCTGTCAGCCAGAGCACCAGAGCCGTCCAGCCCAGACCCAGGCACAGACCCGCCAGCACATCGCTGGCATGGTGCACGGACAGCAGCACGCGGCTCAAGCCCGTGCTCAGGGCCAGCAGCACTGCCGCCGCAAAGACCCAGGCCCGCCAGCGCGGCGGCAGTCGACGAGCGACCAGCCAGGCCAGCATGCCGAAAATCGCGGCCGTGCCTGCGCTATGACCGCTGGGAAAGCTGAAGCCGGCCTCATGCACCAGACCGTCCAGCGGACGCTCGCGCTGCATGGTTGCCTTGAGGAAGCGCACCCACAGTCCCGTGCCGGCCACGGCAACCACCCAGCCCAGCAGTTGCAGGCCCTGGCGTCGCCACAGCAGCCACAGGCCCACGACCAGGCCCAGCAGCCCCATGACGCGCAAATCCCCGAGCATGGTCCAGCCCCGCACCAGGGGCTGCAGACTGGGCGGCAGGCCTGCGCTCACCGCGTTCTGCAGCTTCAGGTCCAGGGCCATCAGCCCCTGCTGCGGCTGAAGGGACTGTGACTGCTGCACGCCGATGATCAGCAGGGCCAGAGCAATGGCAGCCAGCCCTGCCACCGCCAGCAGCCAGTTGCCGCCAGGCCTGGGATCCGCGCGGCGGTCCTGCCACAGCCACGCGGCCCGGCCCTGTGCACGCCAGCGCAGCATGCAGGCCGCAGCCAGCAACAGCAGCAGCAACATCCTGATGGCATGTCCGTCCACCCACTGCACCAGCAAGACCAAGGGTTCCACCACAGCAAGCACGCACGTTCCTTTCTGCATCAAAAAGCGAAAGCCCTGACGGGCCTCCAGAGGCTAACCCGCCAGGGCTTAAGCGAAACTGAAAGTATGGCCGGGCCGGGCAACTGCCGCGGCGCGGCTCACTCTTCGAGCAGGGAGCGCAGCATCCAGGCGGTCTGCTCGTGCACGGCCAGACGCTGGGTCAGCAGATCGGCCGTAGGCTCGTCGCCGGCCTTGTCGGCACGGGGAAACAGCTGGCGAGCCGTGCGCGCCACGGCCTCGTGCCCCTGCACCAGGATGCGCACCATCTCCAGGGCCTTGGGCGGCTGGGCCGGTGCGTCGGGCAGGCTGGTGAGCTTGCCGAACTGGGCATAGGAGCCAGGCGCATGGTGGCCCAGTGCGCGGATGCGCTCTGCCACGGGATCGACGGCATTCCACAGCTCGGTGTACTGCGCCATGAACATGGTGTGCAGCGTGTTGAACATGGGTCCCGTGACATTCCAGTGGAAGTTGTGCGTGGTCAGGTACAGCGTATAGGTGTCGGCCAACAGCGCCGACAGCCCCTTGGCGATGGCGGCGCGGTCCTCGTCGCTGATGCCGATGTGGATGCCGGCGGGCACCTGCGGCGCGCCGTCCGACTTTGTTTTCTGCGATTTGTCCTTGCCTTGCTTGGTCATGCACTCACCTTTCGGGTTTAACGAATCCGGACTCCCACCCTCTTAGCGCCGCTGAAGCCACGCTTACTGCGACAGACGCTGCACTCCCGGCAGCGGGCAGGCGTAGACGGCATTGCGCAATGCGGCAATCGCCTCGTAGCGCGTGAAGCTGCGCCGCCAGGCCAGCACCACACGGCGGGTGGGCGGCGCAATGCCGTCTTCCTCATGAATCGGAAGATAGCGGATATGAGGCTCATCGGCGCGGCGACGGCGCTCAATGGGAGCCAGCGCATCCTCGGGCACGGACAGTCGCGGCACCAGGGTCACGCCCATGCCGGCGGCCACCATGTATTTGATGGTTTCCAGCGAGGAGCCTTCGAAGGTGCGGCGAATGCCCTCGGAGTTGCTGGCATAGCGCGCGAATTCGGGGCAGACCTCGAGCACATGGTCGCGGAAGCAGTGACCCGCGCCCAGCAGCAGCATGGTCTCGTTCTTGAGATCCGTGGTGGACAGGCTCTTCTTCTGCGCCAGCGGGTGGGTGCTGGGCACGGCGGCCATGAAGGGCTCGTCGTAAAGCGGCGCCAGTGCCAGGCCGGTATCCGGGAAGGGCTCGGCCATGATGGCGCAGTCGATCTCGCCGGTGCGCAGCATCTCCAGCAGCTTGACTGTGAAGTTCTCCTGCAGCATCAGCGGCATCTGCGGCGTCATATTGATGGAGTTGCGCACCAGATCGGGAAGCAGATAGGGGCCGATGGTGTAGATCACGCCCAGGGTCAGAACGCCGGACAGCGGGTCCTTGCCGCGCTTGGCGATTTCCTTGATCTCGTTGGCCTGCTCCAGCACGCTTTGCGCCTGGCGCACGATCTCCTCGCCCAGCGAGGTGACCGAGACTTCGCCGGCACTGCGCTCGAAAATCTTGACATCCAGCTCTTCCTCCAGCTTCTTGATCGCCACGGACAGCGTAGGCTGGGACACATAGCAGGCTTCGGCTGCGCGGCCAAAGTGCTTCTCCCGCGCAACGGCCACGATGTACTTCAATTCGGTAAGAGTCATAGAGAGTGGATCTTTCGGATCATCAATAACAGCATTGATTCATCCTGTTTTTGCATTCAATCACATATTACCAAGGCAAAAGATTACATATATTCCTGCAAAAACGTAACTATTTACGTCTACAAACGCAATTTTCAGTACTTCAGGCCTTCAGATACTCGGCCTTGCCACCCAGCCAGCGGCTGACATGGCGTGCCGCCAGTGCAGGAAATTGCTCAAGCATAAGCGGTGCCAGCTCGCGCGCCCAGTCCAGCAGCAGCACATCCTGCTCCAGATCGGCAAAGCGCAACATGGGAGCGCCGGACTGCCGCGCGCCGAGGAACTCGCCCGGACCGCGAATCTCCAGATCCCGCCTCGCGATCTCGAAACCGTCATTCGTCTCGGCCATGGCCCGCAGGCGCTCCTTGCCGGTATCGGACAGGCGCCCGTTGTCATTGACCGAATACAGCAGCACGCAGGCCGAAGCCGCGGCGCCGCGCCCCACGCGGCCGCGCAGCTGGTGCAGCTGAGACAGGCCGAAGCGCTCCGAGTGCTCGATGACCATCAGCGAGGCATTGGGCACGTCCACACCGACTTCAATCACGGTGGTGGACACCAGCACACCCATGACGCCGGCCGAAAACAGCTCCATCACAGCCTTTTTCTCGGCCGTGGGCATGCGCGAGTGCAGCAGGCCCACCATGACCCCGGGCAGCGTTTCGCTCAAATATTCGTGGGTCGCCGTGGCATTCGACAGATCCAGCGCTTCGCTCTCCTCGATCAGCGGGCAGACCCAGTAGACCTGGCGCCCGCTGGCGACCTGGGCGCCGATGCGCTCGATCACCTCGTCCTTGCGGCTGTCCGAGATCAGCTTGGTGACGATGGGCGTGCGCCCGGGCGGCAGCTCGTCGATGGTGGAGACATCGAGGTCGGCGTAATAGCTCATGGCCAGCGTGCGCGGAATCGGCGTGGCGCTCATCATCAGCAAATGCGGCTCCATGCCCGTGGCTGCGAGCTTTTGCCGCAGCGCCAGACGCTGGGCCACGCCAAAGCGATGCTGCTCGTCGATCACGGCCAGGGCCAGGTTCTTGAACTGGACCTGCTCCTGAATCACGGCATGGGTGCCCACGACCAGCGCCGCCTCGCCGCTTTCCACCAGCGCCAGCATCGCGGCACGCTCCTTCTTTTTCTGGGCACCCGCCAGCCAGGCGACCTTTTTGCCCAGCGGCGCCAGAATCGGCTCCAGCCAGCCGACCAGCTTGCCAAAATGCTGCTCGGCCAGAATCTCGGTGGGCGCCATCAATGCGCACTGCCAGCCGGCCTCGATACAGGCCACGGCAGACAAGGCCGCCACCACCGTCTTGCCAGAGCCCACATCGCCCTGCAGCAAACGGTGCATGGGAATGCGGCGCTCCATATCGGCCCGAATCTCGCCCACCACGCGCTGCTGCGCCCCCGTCAGGCCAAACGGCAGCTGCGCCAGAAACTGCTGGGTCAGATCCGCCATCCCGGCCTGCGGCCTGAGCACGGGCGCGCGCAAGCGGGCGCGCTCGCGCTTGGCCTCGTACTGGGACAGTTGCTGGGCCAGCAGCTCTTCGGCCTTGAGCCTTTGCCAGGCAGGATGGGAATGGTCCTCCAGCGTGACCAGTGCCACATCGGGCGTTGGGTGATGCAGAAAAGTGAGCGCATTGCGCAAGTCATATGCGGGCTGAAGCCCATCCTGACCATAGAACTGCGCAATGGGAGGCGACTGCTCCGGAGGCAAGGTCTCGGACAGGTCGGCACGCAGCAGCGCCGAAGCAATGGCCCTGCGCAGATAGGCCTGGGGCAGGCTTGCGCTGGCGGGATAGACCGGAGTCAGCGCCGTGGGCAGCTCTCCGCCTGCCACCCGGAACGCGGGGTGCATCATCTGCCGTCCCCAGAAACCGCCCTTGACTTCGCCGCGGATGCGCAGGCGCGCGCCCGGCGCCATGGTCTTTTGCTGCGACGGGTAGAAACTGAAGAAGGTCAGCACACAGGTGCTGCTGCCATCATCCACGGTGACCTTGAGCATGCGTCGCGGACGCAGTTGCACCTCGCTGTGCGTGACCGTGGCTTCGATCTGCACCGTCTCGCCATCGCGCGCGTTCTTCAGCGGCACGATGCGGGTTTCGTCCTCATAGCGCAGCGGCAGGTGCAGAGCCAGGTCGATATCGCGTGTCAGCCCCATCTTCAATAGGGCCTGCTGCGCAGGGCTGAGGGTCTTTTTGGGAGCGGCATCCCGATCCGTGCCCGCCTTTTTTTCACGAGTGCCAGCGCGCTTGGCAGCAGACTTAGGCTCGGCAACAGGCTTTTTTGACACAGACAAATAGGACTCCTTGGCTACACTCCCCGCAACAGGGAAAGCAATGTATTTATATACAGCATATTCAGGTTTGCAAACAACTGCCCGCCAGCGCAAGAAATGCAAAATCGCTACCATTCCCAGCTTGTTACTTTGTGTTTCAGTAGAATTCCATGTTGAAGCGAGTTGATGTCGAGCACCTCCGCCCAGGAATGTTCGTGCACGAGTTCTGTGGCTCGTGGATGGAGCATCCCTTTTTGCGTGCCAGCCTCCTGCTCGAACAGCCCAGGGACCTGGAACGCCTGCTTGCCACCACCATCCGCCAGGTGTGGATAGACACCGGCAGAGGCGCCGACATCGCTCCCGACATCACGCCGGCCGAGGTCTGCGAGGCGCCAGACGATGAAGCGGCGCCGAGCTCGCCTGCACGGCTCACCAGAACCAGCGTGGAGTTGCAGCAGGCCCGCCAGATCATCGGGCAGGCGCGCGATGTGCTGAAGACCATGTTCAGGGACGTTCGCCTGGGCCGTCCGCTGGACCTGCCAGCCTCAGGCCAACTGGTCGACGAGATGGCGGAGTCGATCAAGCGCAACCCCCATGCTCTGATCAGCCTGGCGCGCCTGAAAACTGCGGACAACTACTCCTATATGCACAGCATCGCGGTATGCGCCCTGATGATAGGTCTGGCGCGCCGCATGGGCCTGGACGAACACCAGGTGCATCTGGCGGGCGTCGCGGGCCTGCTGCACGACATCGGCAAGAGCAAAGTGCCTCTGGACGTGCTCAACAAGCCAGGGGCGCTGGATGCCGAGGAATGGGTCATCATGAGGTCCCACCCTCGCTGGGGCTACGAACTCCTGCTGCCTCAGGGTCTGGATGATGCCGTCACCGATGCCTGCCTGCATCACCACGAAAAAGTCGACGGCACGGGCTATCCCGACGGCCTGAAGCAGGACGACATCAGTCTGATGGCGCGCATGACGGCCGTCTGCGATGTCTATGACGCCATCACCTCGGATCGCCCCTACAAGCAGGGCTGGCACCCGGCCATCGCGCTGCAGCGCATGGCGCAATGGGCGCCCCACCACTTCGACAAGGCCATCTTCGAGCAGTTTGTCCAGACAGTGGGCATCTACCCGCTGGGCTCGCTGGTGCGGCTGCAGTCTCAGCATCTTGCCGTGGTGCTGGATGTCTCGCCGAACTGCCTGCTGACTCCGAAGGTACGGCGCTTTTACTGCCTCAGCCAGCAGCGCCGCATCACGCCCGAGATTCTCGACCTGGCCTGCCCACATGCCAACGACAGCATTGTCGGGCGCGAAGACCCTGCCGACTGGCCCTTCAGGAATCTCAACGAGCTCTGGACCCCAGCTGCTGCTCAGCCCTGAAGCCGGCAGCCCTAATGGCGATTTGCGACAATCGCCCACTTGTTTGATTGAACTTGGAACGGGCCTCGTACGGCCCTCAAGCACCGCATGTCTTCCAGCACCCGTGAATTCACACTCAGCGATTTCGACTTCGACCTGCCCGAATCCCTGATTGCCCAGCATCCCACCGCCGTTCGCAGCGCCTCGCGCCTGCTTGATGGCCGCAGCCTTCCCGCCACCGACCGCATCTTCCGCGAACTGCCCGATCTGCTGCAGCCCGGCGACCTGCTGGTCTTCAACGACACCAAGGTCATCAAGGCACGCGTCTTCGGCGAAAAAGCCAGCGGCGGCAAGATCGAACTGCTGGTCGAGCGCGTGCTGCAGAACAACGAAGTCGTGGCCCACATGCGCGTGAGCAAGAAGCCCTTGCCCGGTGCCAAGATCCATCTTTGCGGCGGCCTCAGGAATGGCGGTTTCGAAGCCACGCTGCTGGGCCGCTGGCCGGACGAGAACGGGCCGCTGTTCCATCTTTCCTTCAAGGGCAACCAGGGCGAGTCGCCCTATGAATTGCTGGAGCAGTTCGGCCACCTGCCGCTGCCGCCCTATATCGAGCGCCAGCAGAACGCCGAGCATGATCCTGATGAAAAGGAAGACAGCGAGCGCTACCAGACCGTGTTCGCTGCCCACCCCGGCGCCGTGGCCGCACCCACCGCAGCCCTGCATTTCGACGAGACGGTGCTCGCCGCCCTGCAAGCCAAGGGCGTGGAGCGCGCCAGCGTCACCCTGCATGTGGGTGCCGGTACCTTCCAGCCCGTGAAGACCGAAAACCTTGCCGACCACACCATGCACAGCGAGTGGTACGACATTCCCCTGCCCACATTGGCCGCCATGGAGCGCTGCCGCCAGCGCGGCGGTCGCATCATTGCCGTGGGAACCACCACGGTGCGCACGCTGGAGTCCTGGGCCAAGTACGGCAATATCACCGGCGACACCAGCATCTTCATCACCCCGGGCTTTCAGTACCAGGTGGTGGACATGCTGATCACCAACTTCCATCTGCCCAAAAGCACGCTGATGATGCTGGTCAGCGCCTTTGCGGGCTACGAGCACATCATGGCCATGTACCAGCATGCGATTGCCCAGCACTACCGCTTCTTCAGCTATGGCGACTCCATGCTGCTGGAGCGCCAGCGCTGATCTGCAACATATTGGAGCCGCTGCGACGGATCCTGGCATAAGGCGTTACAGAAACACTGGGTCCAATCTTTTCTTAGTGGTAGATTTCATCGTTTTGTCAAAGTGCTTATTTATTTAGTCATTTAAAAAAATCAATGGAAGTTCAAACCCCACAAGATGAAGAGTTGGATCTGCTGGATCTGTTGGTCACTCTCGCGGAAAACTGGAAGATTCTGATTTTCGGTCCGCTGCTGGCGGGCATCGCAGCCTACGGCATCGGTCTGGTGATCCCCAAGACCTACGAAAGCAGCGCATCGGTTCAGGTGGAGCGTGCCGGCTCCAGCTTTACCGCCCCCATGGCCGCCAGCCTGGCCATGTCCGCAGACGTGCTGCACCAGATTGCTCCCGTGGCGGGCCTGGACGATGGCCTGACCAAGGAAGAGATCTATAAAAAGCTCAGCAAGCGCATCACGGTCAATGTCGGCAAGCAGGACAAGCTGCTGAATATTGCAACACAGGCCAAGTCGCCCGAAGCGGCTCAAAAGCTCAACCAGGCACTGCTGGACACCCTGTTTCCCCTGAGCAAGCCACGCGGTCTGGAAAAAAAGCAGCTCGAAGTGCAACTGGCTTCCGAGAAGACACGCCTGGAGGAGTCGCTCAAGCTTGAGCATGAAACTTCCGCCAATCTCTCCTCCGGCAAAAGTGTCACCGAAGCCACCAGCCGCCTCTATGGCGAACTGCTGACCGCCAACAGCAACCGCCAGAAGGGGATTCTGGACATGGAGCGTCGCCTCGGCGGTCTGGACAACGACGACGTGATCCAGATGCCAACCCTGCCCGAGCGCTCCATCAAGCCCAAGAAGCCCATGCTGGCCATTGGTGCGGCCGTGGGCACCGGTTTCCTGCTGCTGCTGTTTGTCTTCATCCGGCAGGCGCTTCGCACCGCCAAAGAGTCCTCGCCCGAGCAGGCCGAGAAAATTGCGCGCATTCGTAACGCCATGCCCTGGTAAGCCCCCCACCGCCCCCCTGCCCGCACCCGAGACAGTGCGGGCATTTTTTTGGGCGCCGCAACGCAGGCCGGACGCCTCACCCCCCTAGAATTTCTCGCTTCTTTGTCGCAAATCGCAACGGACATGCTACCCCGCTGGCTCTCTCCCACACTTTCCACGTCAGCGCAGTCTGCCATTCGCGGTGTTCTGCTCACCATATTCGCCTGTGCGCTGTTTGCAGTTCTGGATAGCGCCACCAAGTTCAGCGGCAAGCTGCTGCCGGTGCTCATGGTGCTGTGGCTGCGCTTCATGGCCCAGGCCCTTGTCACCAGCTTGCTGGTTTTGCCCCGGCATGGCCTGTCGGCACTGAAAACCCGGAACCTGAAGTTTCAGCTGCTGCGCGCGATCTCAGGGCTGTTGACCACGGTCTGCGCCTTTTTCTGCATACAGAACATGCCCCTGGCCAATTTCACGGCCATCTGGTCTGCAGCCCCGCTGTTCATCGTGGTCGCATCGGCACTCTTCTTCAAGGAACAGGTCAGCCCTGCACGCTGGTCACTGCTGGTGATCGGTCTGCTGGCCGTGATTGCCATTGTGCGGCCGGAAAATGACGGCCAGGCCCTGGGTCTGGCCGCCCTGTGGCCCGTGGGTCTGCTGATATCCGGCACCACCTACCAGGTACTGGGAAGCCGTCTGTCGCGCCTGGACTCGCCTCCGACCACCCAGCTTTACTCCACCTGGCTGCCGATACTGCTGACCACGCCGCTGGTCGGCCTGGTATGGCAGCCCATCGATCACTGGCAGATCTACGCGGCAGCGGCCGTGATGGGGCTTTGCAGCGGCATCGGCCACCTGATGCTGCTGCAGGCATACACCCACGCCACGCCTGCGACTGTCGCCCCGTTTCTCTACAGCCAGATCGGCTTCGCCATGCTGATGGGCTGGCTGTTTTTTGGACAGCTTCCCGACAGCACATCGCTGATCGGCATGGCGGTGGTGACGCTCAGCGGCCTGATGGGTGTCTGGCTGGGTATCCGGGAAAAACGCTGAGCCTCCCGCTGAGCGAGCCTCTCAATAGCCGTGCCTGAGCCTGAATTCCCTGGCCTTGCCGAAGTGTCCGTTACCGATAAAGGGCACGGGCGGCCTCAGGGCCGATAGCGGCGAAGGGTGGTTGCTCATCAGCACCAGATGGCCTCTATCCTGGGGAATGAACACCCGCTTGGACTGGGCATGCGAGCCCCAGAGCATGAAGACCGTGGGCCGCCCCTGCTCGGCCACTTGGCGAATGATGGCGTCGGTCAGCTCTTCCCAGCCCTTTTTGGCATGGCTTGCGGCCTACCCCTCTTCCACCGTCAGACTGGTGTTGAGCAGCAGCACGCCGTGCTGGGCCCAGCCCACCAGACTGCCGCCGGGCTGGGGAAAAGCCGGAAACGGCGTCCCCAGTTCGCGCTGCATTTCCTTGAAGATGTTCTGCAGCGAGGGCGGAACACGCACCCCCGGGGCGACCGAGAATGCCAGCCCCTCGGCCTGCCCGCGGCCGTGATAGGGGTCCTGCCCTAGGATCACGACCCGCACATCCTGCGATGCGGTCAGCTCCAGCGCCCTCAGAGGCTTGGGGGGAAAGATCACCGCACCGGCATCCAGCCTTTGCTGCAGGAACTGCAGCAGCTTCTGGCCGGTATTTCCCGCAAAAAAGGTGTCGACAACGGTTTGCCAACCTGACGAGACTGGCCAGTCCTGCGGATCTGCACTCGTCAACTGGGTAGGCGCTGCGGTGTTAGCAACTGTGCTCTGGCTGGTGAGGTTCATGCCTTGATTTTCTCAACTTCCACGACCGTCCCGAAGGAGTTCCTGCAGGCTTGGCTGCTATCGGGGACCCAAAATACCTGATTTCAGTGAGTGACACATTCTGACATTTTGCAAAAAATCGACTCCAACACAGCTGACCGCTCGGCAGCTCAGGCTCACAGGGAGTTTTTCATGCACACGTCTTCTGCCAGTCACTTGCCAGTCTCTGCCGCGCAGGCCTTCTTCTCCTGTGCCCGCCCGGCCTTCAGCCTCAACCCCCAGGGTTTCAGGTTTGCCGGCTGGGAGTTGCGCCTGCGCACGCGCAGCCTGATCAGCGCCGCCGGGCACGAAGTGGGGCTCACAAAGAGCGAGTTCGCACTGCTGCTGGCCCTGCTCAAGCGCCCCAAGCAAATCATGAGCCGTGAACAGATCATGGACATGACGCAGGCCGAAGACACGGTCTTCGACCGTGCCATCGACGTACAGATGCTGCGCCTGCGCCGCAAGGTGGAAACGTCGGGTCGCTCGCCCACGCTGCTCAAGACCAAGCGCGGCGCCGGCTATTTTCTGGATGCCGACGTGCAGGTGCTGCGCTGAACCTGCGCAGCCGCCTGCAGCTTACTGAAACAGCTGGGCCAGGGCCTCACCCGGCTCGCGGGCACGCATAAAGGCCTCTCCCACCAGGAAGGCATCAACGCCTGCCTCACGCAGGGTCTTCACGTCGTCCCGGCTCAGGATGCCGGACTCGGTCACCAGCAGGCGATCGGCGGGCACATCCTTCTTGAGCACAATCGTGGTCTGGATATCGACCTCGAAGCTGCGCAGATTGCGGTTGTTGATGCCCACCAGCGGCGTCTTGAGCTTGAGTGCACGCTGCAGTTCCTCGGCGTCATGCACTTCCACCAGCACATCCATGTCCAGACTGTGCGCAATCTGCTCCATCTCGGTCATCTGCGCATCGTCCAGGCAGGCGGCGATCAAGAGCACGCAGTCGGCGCCCATCACCCGCGATTCGTAGATCTGGTAGGGGTCGACCATGAAGTCCTTGCGCAGCACCGGCAGCAGCGTGCTCGCGCGGGCCTGCTTGAGATAGTCTGGTTGCCCCTGGAAGAACTGGCGATCGGTCAGCACCGACAGGCAGGCAGCACTGATCTTGCCGTCGCCCACCATGTAACTCTGGGCGATATCGGCAGGATCGAAATCGGCCCGAATCACGCCCTTGCTGGGGCTGGCCTTCTTGACTTCGGCGATCACGCCGGCCTGTCCCTTGGCGATCTTGGCACGGATGGCGCCTACGAAATCGCGCGTGGAGACACGGCTTTCCGCATCGCGGCGCATCTCGGCAAACGGCACGGCCTTCTTGGCAGCGGCAACTTCCTGGACCTTGACGTCGCAGATTTTCTTCAGAATGTCAGACATGGTTTTCCTTGTTGGTGGCGGCATCTGCCGGGACGCGCAATACCTTCATGATGACGCGGTGCATGCCTATGCCCACCACGATGAACAGCAGGCAGACGCCCAGCACGACCCAGGTGCCGGCATCGCTCCAGATGGGCGCATCCAGCAGGCTCATGCTGCTGCCTGGCCGAGCTTTTGCGAATAGGCCACCAGCTCCTGGAGCTTGGCCAGTGCCGCGCCGCTATCGATGGCCTTCTGCGCACGCTCCAGGCCCTCTTCGATCGAGCCGGCCACATTGGCCGCATACAGGGCAGCGCCGGAGTTGAGACAGACGATATCGCGTGCCGGGCCTTGGTCCCCCTGCAGCACGCCCATCAGCATGGCCTTGGACTCCTCGGGGTTCTCGACCTTGAGCGAGCGCGTACCCGCCATGCGCAGGCCAAAGTCCTCGGGATGGACTTCATACTCGCGCACCACGCCGTCCTTGAGCTCGCCGACCAGCGTGCCCGCGCCCAGGCTGATCTCATCCAGACCGTCACGGCCGTAGACGACCAGCGCATGCTCGGCGCCCAGGCGCTGCAGGGCACGCACCTGAATGCCGACCAGGTCTTCGTGGAACACGCCCATCAGGATATTGGGCGCGGATGCCGGGTTGGTAAGCGGGCCCAGGATGTTGAAGATGGTGCGCACGCCCAGTTCCTTGCGCACGGGGGCCACGTTCTTCATGGCAGGATGATGGTTGGGCGCAAACATGAAGCCTATGCCCACATCGCGTATGCAATCGGCTATTCGTGACGGGTTGAGGTTGATGTTGACGCCCAGCGCCTCCATGGCATCGGCGCTGCCCGACTTGCTGCTGACGCTGCGCCCGCCATGCTTACTCACCTTGCCGCCCGCCGCCGCAATCACAAAGATAGAGCAGGTGGAGATGTTGAAAGTGTTGGCGCCATCGCCGCCGGTGCCGACGATATCGACCAGATTCCTCTTGTCGTGCACGTTCACCTTGTTGGAGAACTCGCGCATCACCTCGGCCGCAGCCGAGATCTCGCCAATGGTTTCCTTCTTCACGCGCAGGCCGGTGATGATGGAGGCCGTCATCACCGGCGAGAGCTCGCCGCGCATGATCATGCGCATCAGATGCAGCATTTCGTCATGGAAGATTTCACGATGCTCGATGGTTCGCTGCAGCGCTTCCTGGGGAGTGATCATTGCAATACCTCACTATGCTTTTAGGAGCTGCTTGCGCATACCAAAAATTGATTTCCTATTGTTTTTATTCTGAAATCAAGCAGTGACAAGCGCTGGCAGCTATCAATAAATCAGCGGTTATTTCTGCTCGAGAAAGTTCTTCAGCATGGCATGGCCATGCTCGGTCAGAATGCTCTCGGGGTGGAACTGCACGCCCTCGATGGCCAGTTCGCGATGGCGCACCCCCTGGATTTCACCATCTTCGCTGGTCGCCGTGATTTCAAGGCACTCGGGCAGCGTGTTCCGGTCTATGACCAGAGAGTGATAGCGGTTGACCGTGAACTGTCTGGGCAGGTCGGCAAACACGCCCTTCTGGTCGGTGCTGATCACGCTGGTCTTGCCATGCATCTGCTGGCCAGCCCGGATGATGTCGCCGCCAAAGGCCGCGCCAATGCTCTGGTGCCCCAGGCAGACACCCAGAATCGGCAGCTTGCCCGCGAAATGCTTGATCGCCGCCACCGAGATGCCCGCCTCGTTGGGCGAGCAGGGGCCGGGCGAGATCACCAACCGCTCGATGCCTTCGCGCGCGATCAGCGCCTCGACTTCGGCCACCGTGGTTTCGTCATTGCGCACCACAGTCACCTGCGCGCCCAGCTCGCCAAAGTACTGGACGATGTTGTAGGTAAAGCTGTCGTAGTTATCGACCATCAGCAGTTTCATGGTCTTACTCCCCTGATTTCTTGGGTTCACGCAGACGCGCAAATTCCTGGTGTTCGTAGTCGATGCAGGCTTCCATCAGCGCACGATAGACGGTCTCCATCACATCGGGCTGGCCGCCCTCCTGCGCCGTGCGCTCACGCACGCGGCTGACGATGGCTTCGATGCGCGCCTCATCGCGCACCTGGCTTGCATCACCCTTGATGCGCGCTGCCTGCTGCATATAGCCGATGCGCGTGACCAGCAGCGGCACCAACACATCGTCGAGCGCATTCACGTTGCGGCGCACATCTTCCATGGTGGTGCAGTGCTGCACCTTCTCAATGGAACGATTCATTGCATTTCTCCATCGCGTGGCAGGTCAGTCACTGCACTTGAAGCTGTTGCATCGCCTTGCAGGAGAGGGCCAGCAAGGGCCGCCCCGCAGCGTGGGCTGCCCCAGCAAAGGCCGTCGTCCCCCCTTCAAGGGAGAAGGTGCGCAGCGCCTCAGGGAGTAGTCGTTTTTCATTCCAGACCTTCCTCAACCAGTTCTGCGGCGCGCAGCAGGGCGCGGGCCTTGTGCTCGGTCTCTCTCCATTCCAGCTCGGGCACGGAGTCGGCCACCACGCCGGCAGCGGCCTGCACATAGAGCACGTTGTCCTTGATGACGCCGGTACGGATCGCAATCGCCAGATCCATGTCGCCGGCAAAGCTCAGATAGCCGCAGGCACCGCCGTAGATGCCGCGCTTGCTGGGTTCGAGCCGGTCGATGACTTCCATGGCATGCACCTTGGGAGCCCCCGTCAATGTGCCGGCGGGGAAGGTGGCCTTGAAGACATCCATATTGTCCATGCCGTCCTGCAAGATGCCTTCCACATTGCTCACGATATGCATGACATGGCTGTAGCGCTCCACGGCAAAGGCCTCGGTCACCTTGACGCTGCCGGTCCTGGCAATGCGGCCGATATCGTTGCGTGCCAGATCGATCAGCATCACATGCTCGGCACGCTCCTTGGGGTCGGCGATCAGTTCCTGCTCGGTGGCCTTGTCGGCCTCCACCGTATTGCCGCGCGGACGGGTGCCGGCCAGGGGGCGGATCGTGACCTTCTGGCCGTCGGGCGTGCGCTCCTGGCGCACCAGAATCTCCGGGCTGGCCCCCACCACATGGAAATCTCCGAAATGGTAGAAGTACATATAGGGGCTGGGGTTGAGCGAGCGCAGCGCGCGGTACAGCGACAGCGGCGAGGCCGTGAAACGCTTGTGAATGCGCTGGCCTACCTGCACCTGCATGAAGTCGCCCGCCGCAATCAGCTCCTTGGCTTTTTGCACGGCGTCCAGATAGTCCTGCTTGTCGAAGCTGCGCTCTGCGGGATAGCTCTCGCCGGCACGGATCTGCGGCGCGCTGACCGAATAGCGCAGCTGGTCCTTGAGCTGGCGCAGGCGCTTCTTGGCGCGGGTATAGGCTTCGGCCTCGCCGGGGTTGGCGTAGACGATGAGGTAGAGCTTGCCCGAGAGGTTGTCGATGACGGCGACCTCTTCGCACTGCAGCAGCATGATGTCGGGGGTGCCCAGGCTGTCGGGCGGACAGCTGTTCTCCAGCTTTTTCTCGATATAGCGCACGGCGTCATAGCCGAAATAGCCGGCCAGACCGCCGCAAAAACGCGGCATGCCCGGCGTGACGGCCACCTTGAAGCGCTGCTGATAGGCCGCGATGAAGTCCAGCGGATTGCCGCCGGCTGTCTCCACCACCTTGCCATCGGTCACGACCTCGGTCCTGGCCTGGTCACCGAAGCCCGAGGCGCGCACAAAGCTGCGTGCCGGCAGGCCGATGAAGCTGTAGCGGCCGAAGCGCTCGCCGCCGACGACGGATTCCAGCAGAAAGCTGTACTTGCCGTCGCCATTGGCATGGGCCAGCTTGAGATAGAGGGACAGCGGAGTTTCGAGGTCGGCAAAGGCCTCGATCAGCAGCGGGATGCGGTTATAGCCTTGGGCCGCAAGCGATTTGAATTCCAGTTCCGTGATCACGAGAGAAGCTCCGGGAGTCATGGCGCATGGTGCATCTGCACAAGTTTGATTGCGAAGCAGATGACGCGTTTGAAGAGAGGATGCGCCGGTTCATTCCAATTGGCCCGAAGTATGCAACGCATGGGGCCGCGGGGTGCACGCCGGGCTCGTGCCGGGTGCTTCAGCAGTTCAGATGTGCAGGCTTACGCCAGGGCCAGGCTCCCCGGTCTCCACAACCTGCATTGAACGTGCGATGAATGAACATGATGCGGACAGTGTAGCGCATAGCGCCGACGCGCAAACAATGACGCTTCTATGCCGTGCAATGACTTCCATGCTGGGGACAGTCCTTATTGCGATGAAATCTGGCAGACACAAATATGCACGACCGTTCGCAATTCAAGGCCACCTGCAGAGCGGCCAGGAACAACCAACACGAGGAGACATTCATGCCCAGCTTACGTTGGCCACAGGCTTTGCTGCTGGCTGCAGCGCTTGCCAGCTTTGCCCTCCATGCTCAGGAGCGCCCGACTGAACCCGTCAAGTTGCATGGTGTGAACTACGCACCCAGCTTGCAGTTGCAGGGTCAGGCCCTGCAGCTCAACGGTGCAGGCACACGTTACAAGGCCGTTTTCAAGGTCTATACCGCCGGCCTGTATCTGGAAAAGCCGGCGCGCAGCCTGCAGGAAATCGCCGCCCTGCCCGGTCCCAAGCGCATCAGCGTGACCATGCTGCGCGATATCGACTCGGCCGAGCTGGGCAAGCTGTTCTCACGCGGCATGGAAGACAATATGGAGCGGGCAGCCTTCTCCAAGCTGATTCCAGGGGTGATGCGCATGAGCGAGATCTTCACCCAGCACAAAAAGCTGCTTGCAGGCGAGACCTTCATGGTGGACTGGCTGCCCGGCCAGGGCACCATCGTGACCGTCAAGGGCCAGCCACAGGGCGAGGCCTTCAAGGAGCCCGAATTCTTCAACGCCCTGCTCGGCATCTGGCTGGGCCCCAGGCCCGCCGATCAGCAGCTCAAGAAAGCGCTGCTGGGCGAGGCCGGCTGACTCACTTGAGCAGCTCGCGGTAATAGTTGGGCAGCGCAAACAGCGCGCCGTGCACCTGCTCGTTGTAATACTGCAGATCCCGCACCTTGCGCTGCCTGAGGCGTTCGGCCAGCTGCTGCGCCTTCGGCTCCAGCGGATCGAGCTCATCGGAGGCCACGGCCAGCCCCCAGTAAGCACCGTAAAGCGGAATGTAGAGGCCGTAGCAGCGCACCACGGCAAACTGCTGACGCAGGCTGCGCACCAGTTCAGCCACCTGCGGGCCGTGGAAGACGGGACTGCCCAGATGCAGCACCAGCGCGCCGCCCGGTGCCAGCACACGCTTCATGCATGCCAGCGAGTCAGGCGCATACAGGGCGCTGGCCGGGGTGTCTGGATCGGTCAGATCCATCAGCGCCAGATCGAAGCGCTCATCGGTTGCCTCCATCAGGGCCAGACCGTCGCCTATGCAGACCTCGACACGGACATCATCGAGCGCGCCGCGATGCACGGCTTGCAGATGCTGGCGCGAGAACTGCACCACGGCCTCGTCCAGCTCGGCCAGCACCACGCGCTCGATGCTCGGATGCTTGAGCAGCTCCTCCGCGGCCCCGCCATCGCCGCCTCCCAGAATCAAGGCCTTGCGCGGCGCGGGGTGGGCCATGGCGGCCGGATGCACCAGCGCCTCGTGATAGAAAAACTCCTCGCCCTCGAAGGTCATGAAGCAATCATCCAGACGCAGCACCTTGCCGAACTGCGGCGTCTGCAATAGATCCAGCTTCTGATACGGGGTCTGCCGCGTCTGCAGCGCCGTGGCGCGGTAACCAAAGCGCGCATGGGGCGTGAGCTGCTCCATGGCCCAGCCGGATTCGGGCCCGGGTGCAGGGTCCACGTCGTGGTCTGCCGGCTGCGCCATGCCGATGTCGCCGCGCATCAATTGCTGGCGCAACACCTTTCGGGGCGAGAAAGCGTCGATCACGCCGTCCATCAGCCTGCGGGCCTTGCCCGAGTTGTCGGCGGAGAAATTGCACACATAGACGTCGATGGTGACACTGCCCGTCTCGGGCCAGGTATGTATGGCCAGATGGGACTCCGCCAGCAGCACCGTACCCGTCACCCCGCCAGGCTGGCCTTCATAGGGCGGGAACTTTACCCAGGTGTCATCCACCAGGGTCAGCCCCGAGGCCGCAGTCTGTTCGCGGCAAAGCCCGGCGATGGCATCGGCATCGAGCATGTAGCGCTCGCAGCCTGCGCATTGGTAAAGGTCGGCAGTCAGGTGCAGTCCGTGCATGTGGCGCGAGTCCCCCTTCGTACTCTGCCGGCTGCAAGGCGATGCACGAGCCGGCATTGGTTCAAACAAAGCCGATGACTCTAGCAAATATGCTTATCCGCACTCTTTCTTGCCAGATATGCAGACCAACAGACAGCATCACACTGCAAGTTGCGCCAGGGAATCCAGATGGGCCCTGGCCTCGACCGCCGTGATGGGCTCGCCGTGGTTGTAGCCATAGGTCATCAGCACCACGGGGCAGCCTGCGGCATGGGCGGCCTGGGCATCGTTGCTGGAGTCACCCACCATCAGCGTGCGCGCGGGCTCGCTGCCCAGAGCCTTGCAGGTCTCGACCAGCGGCATGGGGTCGGGCTTTTTGCGCGCGAAGGAGTCGCCGCCGAACACGCAGTCGAAGAAGCCGTCCAGCCCCTTGGCGGCCAGCAGGGGCTGGGCAAAGGACAAAGGCTTGTTGGTCAGACAGGCCATGCGCAGCCCCAGGGACTGGAGTGCCTGCAGACCTTCGGCCACGCCCGGATAGACATCGGCAAACTGGCCGTTGATGGCCAGGTAATGGTGCTCATAACGCTGCCAGGCCCGGGGATACAGGGCATCGATGTCCGGCGCCTGCACATGCGCCAGCACGGAGCGGATCAGATGCTCGCTGCCCTTTCCCACCATGTTCTCGATGATCTGCGGCTTGATGGCCGGCAATTGCAGATCGGTCAGCATGCGGTTGAGCGCTTCGGCAAAGTCACCCAGCGTGTTCACCATGGTGCCATCGAGGTCGACCATGACGGCATCCAGTTCCAGGTGGAGCAACGGAATAAAGTTTCGAATCACAGAATAAAGTTGAAAATTTTTCGAAGGCGTATCGTACGCCTCAGAGAATAAAGTTTAAAACGGGTCTCTTCACCTGAAATTTGCTTGGCCAACGACACTGAGCTTCATTTGCATCCGAGACTCTATGGAGGCCGTACTGCGCTAGACATTTGACGGACTCCTAGTCCAATTTGATGGCAGTGCGTGGCTGAACGTAAAGCCCCATAAATTTAAGTGCTAGTTTTCCAGCAAGGAACCTTCGCGAGGAGCCCAAGAGACCTTACTGACTGAGCCGACTACTGAGCGCATCTATAGGACTTGCAGTGGCCGTGCGAGTTTTTACTGCAAAGCTATTTGGCTTCAGCTAGAGCATGAAGGAAGAAATCATGAAGCACCGAGGCAGTCAGGATGGATGTGAAGTTGCCCCCTGAGCGCTTGAACAACCAGAGTAAATGCTGGTGATGGCTGACGCCTGCTTGGGTAGTACAGGTGGTAGCCGTCAAACTTTGGACACCAATCCTCAAGCACGCGCGCAAGTCGGCCATCTTTCAGATAGGTCATCAACTCGTCCTCCGGCAGCAGCGTGATACCTAATCCCGCCAATGCAGCATCAATCTGGGGCTGGGTCGTGTTGAAGATCAATTGACCATCCACACGGACATTCATCTTTTTCCCTCGACGCGCGAAATCCCATACATAGAGGCCACCTGAACTTTGCATGCGCTGGTTGATGCACTGGTGCTTCATCAGGTCCTGGGGCATCTTGGGTTTGCCATTTCTCGCAAAGTATTCTGGGGATGCCACCACCGCCAAGCGCATGGGAGGCCCAATGGGTACAGCAATCATGTCCTTGTCGATGGTCTTGCCCAGTCGTACACCGGCATCGAACCGGTCTGCCACGATGTCGCGAAAACCGTAGTTCACATCGAACTCCAGTTTGATGTCGGGGTAGGCACGCAGCAAAGCTGTGAGCTTGGGTAGCAACACGCTGTGCAGCACATAGTCGCCACAGGTGATGCGTACCGTGCCGGCGGGTTTGTCTCGCAACTCGGTCAAGGCATCAAGCTCGGCCTCAATTTCGTCGAAGCGGTTACCGATGGCCTGCAACAGCCGCTCTCCTGCTGGAGTCGCGGAGACGCTACGCGTTGTACGGGTGAGCAAGCGGATCTCCAACCGTTCTTCCAGCGCGCGGATTGTCTGACTCAAAGCAGACTGGGTCACGCCAAGAGCCGCTGCGGCACGGGTGAAACTGCCTTCACGCGCGACAGTGACGAAAGACCATAAGTCATCAAGATTGCGTCGAGCCATGTGGATATTTTTTCATGAGCACTAATTAGTCATTCTTATAGGCCATTTAAGAATTCATTAGCTAGTCATAGACAAAGGAATTCGCAAGAATCTTGGCAATGAAGAAGCCAATTCATTTCCTGCTCGTGAATGCACTGTTGGGCCTGGCTGCTTGTTCAACAAACCTCGCTGTTGCCCATTCAGCAACTGCCTGCTGCAAAGAGACGTTCATGAAGATTCGCCTGACTGTCGATGGACAGACCGCAAATGCCACGCTCTATGACAACGCCGCAGCCCGCGATTTCGCCTTCTTGCTACCGCTGTCTCTCACGCTGGAGGACTACGACGTTATTGAGCGGGTTTCCAGGCTGCCACGCAAGTTGTCGCTTCAGGGGGCTCCGGACGGGATGGCGCCCGCTGCGGGTGAGCTGACTCACTACGCCCCCTGGAGCAATCTGGCCATCTTCATCAAGCCGCGCTCGTACTCGCGCAGCTTGCTGCCCCTGGGCAAGGTGGACGATGGGCTGTCAATTCTGGCGCGTCCTGGCCCATACAAAGTTCACATCGAGCGTGCCATTCCTTAAACGGCCCAGAACACACTGGACGAGAGATACCCAATATGACCAAGACTGCAAAGACAAATGACGATCAACCGAGATTGGAGGCGGCTGAGGTAGGCCGCCGTAGTTTGCTAAAAATGACCGGCAGCGGCATCGCTGCATTGGGAATGGCTGGTGTCACCACAGTCCCGGCAATGGCACAGCAAGTAAAACTCCAAGAAGCCTGGGACAAGACCTTCCCGCAAAGTCACAAGGTTCAGCACAGGAAAGTCTCCTTCAAGAACCGCTATGGCATCACCCTAGTCGGTGATCTGTACCTGCCGAAAGATAGTAGTGGAACCCTCGCGGCGTTGGCGATTGGGGGCCCATTCGGCGCCGTAAAAGAGCAATCCTCTGGCTTGTATGCGCAGACGATGGCCGAGCGCGGCTTTGTCGCGCTGGCCTTTGACCCCTCCTACACAGGCGAAAGCAGTGGCTCTCCTCGCAATGTCGCCTCCCCCGACATCTGCGTCGAAGATTTCAGCGCTGCGGTGGACTATCTGGGTCTTCAGCCAAAGGTGGATCGTGGGCGCATAGGCATCATCGGTATTTGCGGCTGGGGTGGTATGGCATTGAGTGCCGCAGCCGTTGACAAGCGCATAAAGGCCGTTGTCGCCAGCACCATGTACGACATGACGCGTGTCATGTCCAAGGGATATAAAGATAGTGTGAGCTTGGAGCAACGCACCCGGACATTGGAGCAACTAAGCCAGCAGCGTTGGAAAGATGCGGAGGCAGGCATGCCCGCTTATCAGCCGCCCTACAACGAGCTAAAGGGCGGCGAAGAACGGTTCCTGGTGGAGTACCACGACTACTACCGTACATCACGCGGTTTCCATCCGCGCGCAGTGAATTCAGGCAATGCCTGGACGATCACAACGCCGATGTCATTCATGAATCTGCCGATTCTGAACTACATCCAGGAAATTTCGCCGCGCCCCATCCTGCTGGTACATGGCGAAAAAGCGCACTCGCGCTACTTCAGCGAGACCGCCTATGCAGCGGCGGCCGAGCCCAAGGAACTCATGATCATTCCAGGAGCAATCCATACGGATTTGTATGACCGCACCGAGATCATCCCCTTCGACAAGCTGACCGAGTTCTTCCAGAAAAGCCTGGCTGGCACAGCATAGAAGCTGTATCTCGACTCTTGCGTCCTTTTCCACCACCGTCCATTCAGAGCGGACGGCACGGCGCTGTCCTGTTGTGCAGCAAAAAAGAAGCGTATCCATGGCGGTAACCACCCACCACATCTCAACGGACGGCGCTACGCGCCCTTCCGAACAACCAGCCTCCTGGAGTGCTGTCTATGCCATGTCGGTATGCGCGTTTGCGCTGATCGCCTCGGAGTTCCTGCCCGTAAGCCTGCTATCGCCGATGGCATCCGATCTTCATGTCACACAAGGCATGGCCGGTCAGGGAATCGCGATCTCCGGTGCGTTTGCCGTGCTCACAAGCCTTTTCATTTCGGCTCTGGCTGGCAAGCTCGACCGCAAGGATTTGCTGCTAGGGCTGACGGTGGCCATGGGCGTCTCCGCGACCATCGTTGCAATGGCACCAAACTACTTCATTTATATGTTGGGCCGAGCATTGATCGGCGTGGTCGTTGGAGGCTTCTGGTCCATGTCGGCTGCAACCGCTATTCGGTTGGTACCGCTTCGCGATGTGCCGCGAGCGCTCGCCATCGTCAATGGTGGCAATGCATTGGCTACTGTCGTGGCAGCTCCACTGGGCGCCTACCTAGGCACTGTCGTAGGCTGGCGTGGGGCTTTCCTCTGTCTGGTCCCCATATCCATCATCACCTTGGCCTGGCAATGGAAGACACTGCCCTCCATGCAGCCCACTGCCGGTGAGCTCGGCACGGCCCACGTATTCAATGTGTTTACGCTGTTCAGGCGTCGTGGTGTCATCGTGGGAATGCTGGCAAGCAGCCTACTGTTCATGGGGCAGTTCTCGCTGTTCACTTATGTACGGCCGTTTCTGGAGACGGCCACGGGTGTACATGGCACTACGGTTCCACTCATCTTGCTAGTGATCGGGGCAGCGGGCTTCGTTGGCACCTTGTTCATCGGCAAAGTTTTGCAACGAAGCCTATACGTCACACTGATCATCATTCCTCTGCTGATGGCAGCGACAGCTCTGGCATTGGCGTTCTTTGGTCACTGGACTGCTATGGTCATTGCACTGCTGGGCCTATGGGGCCTGACCGGAACTTCCGCGCCGGTTGGCTGGTGGGCTTGGATAGCCAAGGTCTTTCCGCAGGACGCCGAAGCGGGCGGAGGTCTTTTCGTTGCAGTGGTTCAGCTGTCGATCGCCTTGGGATCCATACTGGGTGGACTTTTATTCGACTACCGCGGATACCAGAGCACCTTCATATTGAGTGCCGTCCTGCTGGTGATGTGCGCGGCGATGACCATAGGCACTTCGCGCACGCAGGTCAAATAGTTCAGCCAGAGCGTCTGTAGCCTAGTCTATATGCCGACGTCGGCTCGGCATATAGACGTGGAGCCTTGTCACTTGAACGCTGGAGTGCTTAAGCGGCACACACTATTGTGATTTAGTTAAGTCCACGTCCATTGGTTTGCATTTGTACATATTAGAAATGATCATGGAATGAACGATGTCGTTGCGCTGGTTTATGACAATTCGTTCGCAGGTTACGATTCCCTTCGTCCCGCTGCTTGTCAGCTTTTTTTCCGTGGGTGTAATCACTGCATGAATGGTGTCACCAGCCTTTACAGGTAGATGCATACGCCACTGATCGAGACCCATCATCGCGATGATGGTGCCGTCATTGATTCCGCTCAGACATTGCAATCCACCGACGATTGCAAGGACAAGGGGTCCATGTGCAATAGGCTCACCGTAAGGCTGTGTCTTGCAAAACTCATGATCGATATGTGGAGCGTTATGGTCTCCGGATAAGCATGCGAAGTTGACGATATCAGTTTGAGTGACAGTGCGACGCGAGGTCACAATGCTGCTGCCGATTTCAAAGTCTTCAAAGTACATGCCGCGAGGCTTGTAGTTAGTGTGGCTCATGCAATGGTTCCTTTGCGCTACGCGGCCAGCATTTGGGTTAGTTGGCTGACGTTTTCCATGCGGTCGACGGTCAGAGCTTCAGAGATAAAGCGCTGTGCATGTTCCTTTTCAAGCACGGGTTCCGCCAATAGAAGAAACTTCCTTTGAACGTCTTCGTCAGAGAGAGGCTTTTGAGGGGAACCGCGCGGTGCAGTCACCTGCAGCAGAGTTGTTTGGCCACCGCTTTCTGTGACGGATACTTGACAGTGGTGGTAGTGGCTAAGGTTTTCATCGGGGATCACGCGGATTCGCTGCATTGCACTGACCACGTCTGTGCGTTGCAGATACTTTTCCAGCTGGATGCTATGGTCTGGAAGGATGACATCTGCACCGCTAGCCACCAAGGCAAGGCAATACTGGAGGTGAAACCTAGCGTCATTGGGAGACGCAGGATTGCGCTCTTTGCTCACAACGTCCGCAACATAAGGAGCCACGCGCAGTTCAATCTGCCCAGCTTGTAACGCATCGGAACCTAATTGTTGGCGCAGCTCGCTGAGAGCATCTACTGGAGCATGGAGGTAGCCGCAGCAGGCGTGAAGCTTGCGGCGAGGCTGCGTCAATGCCCAACGCTCTTCCCACGAAGATGCGTTGAAACTGCCTTGTGTGGAGGCCGAGGCGAAATAGCCCACCTTGCTGTCAAGCAAGTTAATGGGGCCAGTCATGCCTGCTTGGGCGTAGTAGGCAGCCTTGACGCCAATGTCAGCGGGTTGGGCGCCGAAAAGCATGGGCTTGAAAGATCCGCCACTGCCGAAGATCACTTCTGCGGGGCACCAGCCGGCTAACCCTCCAGCAATTGCTAGTGCATTAACTGTTTGCTCTTCATCCAAATCCAGCAGATGTGCGGCCGAGACCGCCGCACCGATCGTCGAAGGAAATCCGACAGGAACCATACCCATTTCGGTATAGCGACGGAGCGAGGGATAGACAGAGTCATAGACACGACAGGTGGTCTCGATACCACGCACGACTGCCTCTAGCACTTTAGTGCCGGAAGCTCCCAGATGCTGGCCTAACGATAGTGCGGCAGGAACGATGCCAATACTGGCATGTCCGCCAAAAAGATCGTTAAGTTCAAGTACATCGCCGAGGTAAGCGTTGATACGCATCGCTTCGTGCAAACCTCGACACTGCGAGGTGCCGAAGATCGGAAGCGTATCCCGAGAAGTGCTCGGCTCACAGCCAAGTATCAACTGCGCCTCCTCTGTACGGGAGCCAGCAAGGATGCAGCCCACTGTATCTAGAATGCATAACCGTGCTTGGCTGAGCACCTCTTTAGGGATGCTGGCGAAGGACATGGAGCGGGCGTGCTGAACAAGTGTCTGCAGTGCACTGAATGTAGTGGAGCTCATTCTTTTTCGATTCCTGCGCGTTGGGCGACAGCGCTATAACGTGCAAAATCTTTCTTCATCTCTTCGCGATAAGCTTGCGGAGACAAGACTGCCGGATCCATGCCTAGTCGCGCATACAGAGACAGGATTTCGGGAGATTTCACAGCTTCTGCAATTTCCTTATGTATTCTGTCAATGATGGGTTGAGGAGTGCCTGCCGGGGCCAGAACGCCCAACCAACCATTGAAGACGAACTCCTTGTAGCCAAGCTCCTGCATGGTAGGAACGCCTGGAAGAGACGGAGAGCGAGTAGAGCCCATTACAGCAAGTGCTCGGGTTCGTTTCCCTTGCAACATAGGTGCTGCAGCACCTAGGGCATCTGGGTTGACAGTCAAACGGCCAGCCAGTAATTCCGTTGTTGCCTGAGAAGCCCCCTTGAATGGGATGCCCATCAGATCAATCCCTGCATAGTGATTCATTGCTTCCATAGCAATCCGATACAGACCTGCGGAGTTTCCGTAAGTCATGGTGCCTGGAGCTTTTTTTGCAGCTGCTACTAGGTCAGAAATGCTCTTATATGGTGAGTCACTCGAAACGGTTATCAGCAGCGGCGTGTTGGCCATGGTCGCCACCGGAATGAAGTCTTTGAACAGGTCAAACGGCACGCTTTTTGAAATGATCGGAGGGACGACGGTTGTTGATACGGTGCTGATTGCGAACGTGTAGCCGTCTGCCTTGCTACGTGCGACCGTCTGCATCCCAATTCCGCCGTTTGCACCTGGTTTGTTTTCGACAACCACTGGTTGACCCAATGGTCCTGCTATTTTTTGTGCGATCGCACGTGCTGTGACGTCCGAACTATTGCCGGGAGTGAACGGCACTACGAACCGAATTGGCTGGGTAGGATATCCACTTTGAGCCAGAGCGCTCGTGCAAGCGAGTCCGACTGTCAAGATCAAAGAAAGTTTGGCGCAGCGCATGGTTGTGTCTCCGTTACACCTCAGAAGAGGTGCATTTTTAAGAATCTTGGGTGCGTTGTTTAGTCCACTAGGGATGGCATCGAGGCTGCACGAATCAGCCTAGTTTCCTGCGCTGTAATGAGGTGCCCGGAGGCCACCAAATAAGCCGGGAAATCGGGGTGGGTATCACGTGCGTGGCAGCGACGCTCATAGTCGGCCAAATCGTCGTAGCCCCAAAGATGAATAAACTGATTCTGTGCGCCGACGAAGCTCGTCCAGCACCCTAGTGGTGTTCCTAGCGTCTCAAGAAGAATAGGCATTGCTAGACGATTGAACACCTCAAGGAACTCCGGCATCTTGCGCAAAGCGATTGTGTAGATTCGGTGATCAACCAAAGCCTTTTGAGGAAGGATCAACGCAGTCCCGCTCATGCTGCTTTCGCTTTCTGCTTAGAGACTTGGTCAGCAATGTGATTGCCAGTGACATAGCCGAAGGTCATGTTCGGGCCATGTGTAATGCCTGCTCCGGGGTAGTTTCCGCCCATGACACTCGCACGATCGTTTCCTGTGGCATACAGGCCGACGATGGGGGTGCCATTGCTGTGCAAGACTTCACCGACTACGCTAGTGCGCAGGCCATCGAAGGTGCCTAGATCTCCCATGAGCACTTTGACTGCATAAAACGGCCCCTGTTTGACGGGGGCAACGCACGGATTAGGCATGTTGTCCTGGTCGGCCAGATAACGATTGAAGCTCGTGCTGCCCCGCCCGAAGGCTGGATCAGCCCCGCGCTCGGCATCCTTGTTGTACTCGCGCACCGTCTGTTCTAGCCCGGTGGAGTCAATGCCTGCGTTCTTGGCCAGTTCCGCAAGCGTATTTCCCTTGATCAGGTAGCCATTCTTGATGAAGCTGCCAATGGGCATAGGGGCAGGCTTGACGTAGCCAAGGCCATATTTAGATAGAGCTGTCTTATCGCAGATCAGCCACATCGCCGTCTCTTTCATGTTTGAACAAGCACGGTGCAGCGCTGCTCCTACATCATGGTATGAGTTGGATTCATTGGTGAAGCGATGTCCGTTGGAGAGAACGCCGATGATGCCGGGCTTGTAGCGGTCCAACAGGTGTGGGAAGACGCCGGTTTCGCCACCGCCAAAGTCAACCTTGCTTACGGGCATCCAGGCAGAGGGCTCTTTAAAACGAATGTCGACAACACCGCCAACCTGCTCCGCCATATTGCAGCCATCGCCGGTATTACTCTTCGGTGTAGGCGACAGATGCTGGTGACCACGACGCAAATGAGGATAGGCTTGCGTAATACGTTTGACGTCATGCGGAAAGCCGCCGCAAGCAAGAACAACACCATGACGAGCCAAAAGTTGATGGTCTCCGTCAGTTCCAGAAGCAAGTACACCGGTCACACGACCACCGCTCGTCAAAAGTTGACGTACCGGTGTACTGGTCAAAATCGGGATCCCCAGGTCAAGGGCAGACTTGGCTAGTCGCGCCGCAAGCGCATTTCCGCTGGTGACTTGAATGGCACGTCGGTAGAGAATAAGCTCTTTAAGGTGGCTTGCAAGTCGGCGCGCCACATATAGGAAAGAGGTAAGGGACTTGGTTGCTCGGAAGAAATGCTTCAGGTCCGCATTGGATGAATTAAACATCATTCCAATGAAAGTAATGGAGCGTAATGGCAGCTTCAGTCGCTCCATATCCTTGCCAAGACCCCGAATGTCATAGGGTGCAGCAAGAATAGAGCGCCCTATGTCGACCCCACCTTGCTGGGTAGGATGGTAGTCCGGGTAAAGCGTTGGCACGAATTTCATCGAGGTTTCTCGCTCGAAGAATTCCACCATTTCGGGGCCTTTTTGAATGAATGTGGCCACGGCCTCTTCATCGTAAAAAGCCCCTGTTTCTGCCTTCATGAAGGTTCGTACCTTCTCGACAGAATCGTCTGGGTTTTGCTTTTGGCCGTAATGATTTAGCGGGATCCACAGTACGCCACCAGAAAGCGCTGTTGTACCTCCAAAAACCGGCTCTTTTTCGAGTACAGCCACTTCAAGACCGCGCTTGCGAGCAGTAATTGCAGCAGCTAAGCCTGCAGCGCCAGATCCCACCACAAGCACGTCATATATAGATTTCCGTTCAGTCACGATCTTACTCAGCCTTGATATTGAATTTGGTGATCACTTCTCGCATTTGCTTCGACTCTTGCTGCATGCGATTGTTGAACTCTGCTGGAGTGCTGGTCTTAACAACCGCCCCTGCAGCAAGAAATTTGGCCTTCAACGTCTTGTCGGAGAGGACCCTATGCAGTGCTAAGTTGATCTTTTCGATCGCGCTATCAGGGGTGCCAGCCGGAGCAAGAAGTCCAAACCATGCTTCTGCAGTAAATCCAGGTACGGACTGGCTCAGCAAAGGGGCATCAGGAACAACAGGTGAAGGCTCTGGTGTTGCAGTTCCAAGCAGCCTCAAATTGCCCTGGTGAATTTGGCCGAGCATCGCGGCAGAAGGCGTTGTCAAAAGCATCTGAACTTCGCCGGTCCTGGCGGCCATCGTTGTTCCAGCTTCCCCTTTGTAGGGAACATGGTCGACCTTGATGTCCGCCAGCATGGCGAAACGCATTGTTGTCAAATGCCCAAAAGATGCGGGTCCCGCTGATGCGTACATTACGCCGCCAGGCAGCGATCTCGCATAGCTCAAAAAGGATTTCACATCCGTTGCTGGCGTCGTCTTGTTCGTGACAAGGACCATTGGAACGGTGGAGACGAGACCGATAGGCTTGAAGTCCTTAAAAGGATCAAATCCAGCTTTCGCACTGAGTAAAGGCGGTACCAGAACACCATTGTTGGGGAAAAGCAGCGTATGCCCGTCCGCCTTAGATCGAGCTACTTGTATGGCCCCGAGCGCACCCGATGCTCCGGGTTTGTTTTCAACAACGATCGGTTGCCCCAGCTCCCTACTTAACGCCTCGCTCATCATTCGAACTTGACCGTCGCTAGCTCCGCCCGCGTTGTATGGCACCACGATCGTGATGGGATGGCTTGGAAACGCCTGTGCCAGCGCGCTGCTACTCAAAAGGACAGCAAGGGCACAGAAGGATGCGCTCTTTTTCAACGTCATGCTCATTGTCTCCGTAAGGATTCTTGGTGTATAAATCAATCATTCAATGGTTGATCCATTAATTCTATGTCTCAAAAGCAGAAACATCAATTTGACGTGGACGATGATTTAATGAGTAATTACCCTAGTACAAGGCGGCAAGGCATTCATCTGCAAGCCACTGAAAAGTGGGGCACGCAGGAGGAGCTGGGGCAACCGAAATGGAGTGCTTGGCGTGACGGGGCGGTCTTGGTGGGCATTCCCGCGCTTACGCTGGTCGACTTGCTCCTGCGAAGCAGCGGCAGTGCGGCACTCATGGCTGCCGCATGCATGACCTTCCTATGGAAGTACGTTCATAGAGCCTCGGCTGCAGTGCAACGAACGTCTCTTGCTTTGCTAGGGATCACAGCCTTTCTTGTCCCAGTCATACAACAGCCCGTTGAGGCTCTAGAGAAGGGCCTTCGCATTGGCGCCCTGATTGCCTCATTACTGATTTCTGTCAGTCTGCTTTCACGCGCATCGTTGCGTGTTCCCCGGATGCGTAAAGTAGTACAGGACATCTTTGCGCTACCTAGACGACAGAGGCCGCTGGCTATAGGTGTGGCAACTCAGTTCTTGGGAGGCTTTTTGGGGCTAGCAGGACTGACGATGATGATGGAAGTGGCATCAACTCGCGAAGGGATTGCACAGAGCGACCAACTTGCCGACTTCAATGCTATTTCCCGGGGATATGCAGCACTCAGTCTCTGGAGCCCTATGTACAGCAACATGAGCATTGTGTTGGCGTTGTATGGTGGGATGCACTGGATCGATGTGCTTCCTTACGCACTGATGATTGCGCTGGTATTCATCGGGCTGGGAGTCATACAGGAGAAGTTGAAGCTGCGAGATGAAGAAGGAACTCCTATCCCTACTTCCTCAGTTTTTCCGCTGCTACGTGATGGATGGCCGATTGTCATAGTCATGCTGTGCTTTGTCGCACTCATGGTTCTGACAGGCCAGTATCTGAAGGTGGCGATTTCAGTGGTGATTATTGCCGGTTCACCACTGGTCGCTTGGTTGCTGAACATCATGTACCCGGATGAGCAAGCGCGACCGCTCGTCAATGGATCGCGCAAGCTTGCACAGGATTTGCTCGGTCAGGGACTCATGGCCGGCGAGGTACTACTTTTCATCGCGTCAGGGTGCGCAGGTGCCGTGCTGTCACAGGCCATTCCTGCATCTTGGAGTGCCTCGATTGCTCAACTCGCGCTAGGGTCGCCCTATCTTGGCAGCCTACTTGTGATTGCTTCAATAGTGCTTCTCTCGGGAACATCTATTCATCCAATGCTCAGCGCGGTTCTGGTTGCTTCGACACTGACGGCGTCTCAGTTGAATCTACTGCCGTTGGTGCACTTGTGCGCAGTGTTGGTCGGATGGGGACTGGCCATTATCGTGACGCCCTTTTCAGTCATCAGCATCATGGCGGCTCGGTTCAGTGGCTTGCCAATTCTGGACATCAGCCTGAAATCAAATTTCGCCTTTGTGCTGTGGTCTGTGGCCGGAGCTACGTTTGTGCTTGGGTTGGCAAACACGCTATGAGAGAGTACACATGAGTCTGAACAAAACCATTTCATCGGGTCCTCTGCAAGGAGTGAAGGTTATCGAGTTTGCAGGCATGGGGCCTGGTCCATTTGCTTGCATGCTGCTGTCAGATATGGGGGCGGAGGTCGTTCGTATTGATAGGCCAGGAGCGCGGGCGGCCAATCCCTCGGATATCGTTGGCAGAGGCCGGAAGACGCTTCTGCTGGACTTGAAACTTGAATCAGCAAGAACTCAGGTCCTGGAGTTGTTAACGCGCGCTGACGCCCTTGTAGAAGGCTTTCGTCCACGAGTGATGGAGCGTCTGGGGTTGGGGCCCGAAGTGGTTGCCCAACGAAACCCACGCCTTGTCTATGGACGCATGACCGGGTGGGGTCAGACAGGGCCCTTGGCGCAAGCAGCAGCTCATGACATTAACTACATCGCTTTGTCAGGTGCGCTTGCGGCCATTGGGGAGAAAAGCCGCCAACCTGTTCCTCCTCTTAACCTGGTAGGCGACTACGGTGGCGGTAGCCTTTATCTTGTAATGGGGATCTTGGCGGCCTTGCTTGAGGCACGGAGGTCGGGCCTTGGACAGGTGGTTGATGCCGCAATTTGCGATGGCGTTGTTTCACTCATGAGCAACAACCAGGGCCACACCTTGCGCGGCATCTATCAGGAGGAACGGGGAAGCAACATGCTTGATGGCGGCGCTCCATACTATTCAGTCTATGTCACTTCGGATGGTCATTCCGTGTCATTGGGGGCGATAGAGTCCAAGTTCTTTACGCTGATGTGCGAAAAGTTGGAGTTGCCTCAGTCCCTGTGGAATGCGCAAAACGATCGAGCCCGCTGGCCGCAGTTGAAAGAGGCGATTGCAGGCAGCATTGCCATGCGTTCGCGCAAGGAGTGGTCTCGGTTGCTGGAGGGGACTGATGTCTGCTTTGCTCCAGTACTTACGCTGCAGGAGGCAAAAGATCATCCCCATATCCAGGCCCGAAAATCCTTTATTGATGTGGATGGTGTCACGCATACAGCCCCCGCTCCCCGTTTTAGCAGAACGCCCGCATCGATTAATGTTGGCGCAGGAGGCGAGACATCGGTTGATGAACTGCTTGTTCTCTGGACTTCGAATGTTTAAGGAGCCGCTAATTGGTGTACGTTAACGTACTGACGGCGATGTTAACGCCGGGGGCTGAGGTCTAGTTCGCAGTTGGTTCTATCATTGAGCCAATTTCAACAGAAGAACAAGTATGGTGACCATCAAACAAACGGAAGAGTTCGAGTCTCAAGCTCGTCCACTCAATTTTCAGCCAATTCGTTCGACGAGAGCATTCGAAGAGATTGCTGCCCAGATTCGTACTGAGCTTGCTGAAGGTCGCTTAAGGGTTGGCAATCGACTCCCATCGGAACGCGCACTGTCCGAGCAGTTTGGGGTTTCACGCAACACATTGCGCGAAGCGCTTCGCTCCCTTGAGCATGCTGGTTTGGTGCGATTGCAAAAAGGTGCTACCGGCGGAGCATTCATTACCGAAGTCAATGGGGACACGATCACAACGAGCATGCTAGACATGTTCCACGTCGGGGCAATTTCTCCCGAAAAGTTGACAGAGGCTCGGATCTGGCTTGAATCCGTAATCGTCCGAGAGGCTTGCCAGAAGGCTCGACCTGAAGATCTGCAACTGCTACGAGACAACATACTGCAAGTTGGAAAGGCGAAGTCCGATGGCGACTTTCAGCGCCGAGTTGAGACCCATCTGGAGTTTCATCGCATTCTTGCGCGCATGACTGGTAACCCCATCATGGTGATCATGATGGATGGTCTGTTGGCAGTACTGAGACACTTCGTTTTTTCGATTGGGAACTATGAAAATGCCTTTGTAATTCCATCGCGCCAGCGTTTTATGAAATGTATGGAGGCCCGCGATGTGGAAGGAGCTGTCGCAGAGATGGAGTCGAGCTTGAAGAGGCTTCAGAAAAGCTATCTTTCCCTAGCTGCCAAGCAGAATCTAGATGTAACTGCAGCACCAACGTCGCAGAGCTAAGCCTAGCTCGTCGTGGTGAGACTTGTTAAGGGTGTTCGTTACCTGACCAAACGCATCCATGGCAGTTGCCTAGTCGTACACCCGCGTATTCCGACTGAATTGACCACCTGTGCCGGTTACGCCTTGACCAAGCTGCTGGTATCGGCTGCGTGTGGCTAGAAGCAGCCCTTGGCCGCTTCTTCGCCTGCGACCGCTACATGCTGGGCACGGTCGTTCGCCATTCTAAAGCGAATGTCAACGGCTGCCGGAACCGCTCATTGACCTTTCTCTTGCGAAGCGATTCCCCTCGTCACCGACAACTCTCAATCGGAATCTGTAGCCAGCTTGGTCGGCTCCAGTGGGAATGACCTTGGTCTTCGTGCAAAACTCCCTCACCAATCGTCCTACCTCATAACGCCACGCGCCAGTCCGACTGACGGGGAGTTTTCCTTAGAGCTTGTGCCCCTTGAGCAGGGGGCATTGCGGCCAAAGCGGATCGAGGATGAGCGTGTGAACTTTTGCTCGCGTGATGCCGACTCGAAGCACACGTCGGCTTTTGGGATACGGAGCAGTGTCACCTCGCCAAACGAAAGATGATTCAACGGCGGGGCCGGTCCGGCGAGCTTCGCGGACGAGGATGACTCCATCGAACTGCTTGCCCTTGGCCTTGTGGAAATTCATGACTTGTAAGCCCATCGGCGGCTCCACGCCGTCGAGGATTTGCTCCTGTGCGAGAGCCAAGTCGAGGGCGGTGCGGGCATTGGTGTAGGCGCCATCTCGAAGCCATTCATCAGAGAGGGCAGCCGAGATGCGATGTCCCCGACGGAATGCCACCAAGAAGTCTAACTGCGCAGCGACCCGCGTGAGTTCGTCTTGATTGGTCGCCCGCAGCTCATGTTTGACCGTGAGCCAGTCCTCGGCGGGATCGCCGCTGAAATCGTTGACTGCCAAGCCTGAGATTAGGCCGCGCAGCGCGTTGGCGATGTTGATGTTCAAGACCTTGCCACCCTTGATTTTGTTGGCCTGCTCCAAGAGTTTGGCGACTTCCTTCCTGCCCTGTCCCGTCGCGCGTCTCGCTGCGGCGATCATTTCCATGCTGGTGACGACATCGGCCTCCAATTTGGCGAGGTCCTTGGGTTCCAGCAGAAAGGCCGCGAAACGGGCTGACAGCAGCGCTTCGGCCTCGTCGAACAGCAGCTTGTGCCGAACCGGCTTCCCGACATTGGCCCCCAACGCGTTGAGGGCGTTGGACATCTTCAACGCACTGCGGTTGTTGGTGACTAGTATCGCGATCGTCTCCACCGTCTTGTCGCTCTGAGCCCGAATTGATTTCAAGAGCTCTCCGAGGGCTCGGCGCAGCAGATGATTCCAGTTCGGCGGTGGCTTCTCGGGGCGGTAGGCAAGGGCGGAAACGCCCTTGTAAGGCGCGCCGCGTGGCTTGGCCGTCAGGATGTCATTGCCGAACGCCAAGATTTCGGAGTCCGAGCTGCGGTGGTTCTGCGTCCCAAGGTCGATCTCGTGCGGCTTCAATGCCTCCCGGATGGCGATCACGCGCTCCGGGCCGACGCCTGGCAGGTAGTCGAAGATTTGCTGCTCGAGGTCTGCCAGGCACAGCACCTGCGTGTGTGGCGCGAGCATCTGGATGCACTGCCACGCGTATGGGCCGGTGTCCTGGGCCTCGTCCACGATGATGATGGGATGCCGATGGGCGATCGACGCCAAAAGATGCGAGCTGCGAGCCAACAGAGCTGTCGCATTGGCCGCGAACAGATCGAACGCGATCCGCCCCTCTTCGCGAAACAGCCGCTCACGCTCGACGAGCCACTCGTCCCAGCCATCGTCTTCGTCGCCGAGGCCGCCCGACAGGGCCTTCTCGTCGTGTGGCAGCAAGATCGAGAGCCTATGCGGTGCCCCAAGCAGGTAGGCATGGGGTTTGAGGATGTCCCAGAAGAACGAATGGAACGTCTGGATGGAGAGCTGCTCCTGTTCGGCTTTGGTGGACTCAAGCTTGGCGGCATCCAAGATGCGCGCCACTGCCGCCCGCGAGAAGCTCAGGAACAGGGCAGACTGACCCGGAAGCATGCCGTCGCGAATCCGCTTGACCGCCTTGCGCAGCGCGAGCGTCGTCTTGCCGCTGCCGGGACCGCCGATGACCAAGGCATGGCCTTCGCAAGCTATGACGCTTTCACGCAGTTTGCACGGCTCGTTCATGGAGCGGCAGCAGCGGCGGCTGGTTCGGGTGGTGCTCCATCGCCGTCGTCGATCGGTGGTGGAGGTGGGAACAGTGCGAACACTGACGCCAGAAACTTCGTCACCGTGACCGGCAGCTCGTGGAGCTCGCACTCCTCGAACAGGCGCGCCGACCAGCCGGCGCCCTTGTTGCCGCCGAGGGCTTCTTTGGCGATGGCCTTGACCGCGTCGTCGTTCGGGCGCGCATCGGGGATGGCGACGTTGCCGTTCTCATCATTGGCTTTTAAGCCCGACAGGAAGGACCACAGCCGATCCACGGGCACCTCCGCCACGACGAGGTCTTCGAAGCCCTTGTAGGCGTGCTCGACATTGATTTCGAAGTTGTCCGCCAGAGCCTGCGCCTGCTCGGTCTTGCGCTTCTTTTTGTAGTCAAGGTCGTAGAAAGCGAAGGTACGTAGCTCTAGCGTCTTGAAGAACTTTCCGAACTTTGGCATGTTCGACTCGCCATCAGCGTCGAAGAAGGCCACACCCGCGATGTCCAGCGGCTGCAAGTTGGAATCGCTCTCTTCCATGCGCCGAGCAACGACGGGCATCGCATGCAACTCGGTAACGCCTTCGACGACGATGACTGCTCGTCCCAGCATGCATTCAGACAGGCCAGAGCGAGAGAAGCGCTTGTAGTCGTTGTCTTTGAGGCCGGTGGCGTCGGAGACCTTTCGCGCCGTGACCACGCCGGCATTGCGAGCCAGCAGCAGTGTCTTGGATGGCTCGAACTTCTCGATCACGAATGGCGAGTGGGAAGTCACAAAGGCCTGCGTCGTCTTGGTCAGCAGGTATTGGGCGATGCGTCGCTGGGTGTGCGGCGGCACCGCGATCTCGGGCTCCTCCATGGCGAAGATGACCGTGTCGGGCTTGAGGTCGGCGATGAAGGAGAGCAGCGCGAGCACCAGCGTGTTGATGGTGCCCGTACCGGCGTGGGGGAATGGGACGTGTCCTTGGTCCACCGACAGCGCCAAGAAGAACGTCATCGTCTTGCGCAGATGCTCACGCGTGAGCTCCGAGACATGCAGCTTGGTGGCGTTGCCGGGCGACTCCAATGCGATGTAGCGGGCCAACCGCCTCTCCACGGATCGCAGAACCGGCGCGATCTCGGCCGCGTCGGTTTCTATGTCGAGGCCACGCAGGCGCTCGATGGTCTTCTCCCACAGGCTGGTGCGCACGCCCTTGGTCCGCAGGATGATGTCGAGAAGTGACCCTCGCTCCAAGCTCAGCGCCCGCGAGCCAGTCCGAAGCGCCCTCAGGTAGAGGAAACCAAACAGCCGCTTGATCGGCCTTGGAAGCTTGGTCAGCTCTCCGGGGGGAGCGTCGGGACTATGGGAGAAGTAGGTGCGTGCCTCGAACTCGTCTTCCTCGGGGTTATATTGGCCGATGGTCTCGATCCGAAGGCAGGGGACGGCATGGGGCGGATTGGCGGCGTCGGCCTCTCCCGGCCCGAGCAGTCTTTGTTCGGGTACATGCCAAAACTCGATGTTGCCGCCGCACTTGGCTCCGATTTCGGCACCGGGCTCAATGAGGACCGCCTCGATCCGAAGCGGAGTCGGCACCCGCTCCGCGCCTTCTGCTGCGGCAGGTGCCAGGTATTCGGCGTTGTAGAAGTCGAACTCATCGACCGGAGGGAAGCGGTTGAGTCGGTCGGGGCCCAAGACCAGGTCGAGGGCTTCGCAGAGCGTGCTCTTGCCGACATTGTTGGAGCCCACCATCAGGGTGTGTCCGTCGAACAGGAGCTCAGCCGACTTGATGCCGCGAAAGTTCGAGATAGTCAGCCGCACAACCTTCATGTCTTCTCCCGTATTGGCGTAAGCCTTAGTTTGGTGGTGTGGTGGTCATCATAAAGAGGCGCGCATGGCCCGTCTGCTCAAGTCAGCCTGGAACGGCCGCCTTGTGGCTGTCAGCGTCAGTTGATCTCGCAGCAACGACTGACAGCAATCGCGGCAAAGTAAGCGTAGGAAAATGGCCCGCGAACAGCTGCAAAGGTGGCCAGGACAAGCAGACGGGTCATCTCGTATCGGAATGATGGCCAATTAACGCCTACGCCCGCATTCCGCCGTCGATGTAGCACTCTGCAAGAAATCAGGTCACAACGAGTGACCTAGGGCATTCCCTGATCCCTAGCAAACACACTTGCTTGGCTTCTTTTTTTAAAAATATAATGGTTGAACCATTGGAGATATAAATGTTCGACCAAAAGCTTATCAACGCTTTGCCTGTGCACCAGACAGCTACCGGAACCGCTGCACCCGTACTTCAAGGTTTGCGCGTTGCCGACTTCACTCACTTCATTGCGGGGCCTCTCGCCACGATGACGCTGGGTGATTTCGGCGCGGATGTCATCAAGATTGAAGCTCCTGAAAGAGGTGATGACTTCCGTCACTATCCATTTGTAGATCCTGATATTCCAGCTCAAGGAAGTGCGTTCCTATGGAGCAACCGTAACAAGAAGAGCCTGGCGCTGGATATGAAGTCCGAGGCAGGCCTCGAGGTGGCCAAGGCACTGATCACTCAAGCTGATGTGCTGGTCGAAAACTTCTCCTCTGGCGTGATGGAGCGCTTTGGTCTGGACTATGAGACCTGCGCCAAGTTGAATCCCCGCTTGATTTACTGCTCGGTGTCGGCCTACGGTCGAGAAGGCCCTTACTCAGATCGCCTGGGGTTCGACCCCATTGCTCAGGCAGAGAGCGGTTTCATTTCGATGAACGGGTATGCAGATCGACAAGGTGTGCGCACCGGTGCAGCCGTTATGGATGTTGGAACAGCGATGACTGCAACCAATGCAATTTTGTTGGCGCTGATTGCTCGACAACGTGATGGCAAAGGTCAGCGCTTAGAAGTCGCGCTGTTTGACACTGCTGTGGTGATGACTGGTTTTGGTGCCATGCAGCACTTAACTACTGGCTATGAGCCTCAGCGAAATGGCAATACAAGCCCGGACACGTGTCCTTCGGGTGTCTTCATGAGCGAAGACAAACCTTTCTATATCAACTGCGGAAACGACAAGATATATCTGCGCCTGTTTGAGCAAGTTCTGAATCGTCCTGATCTTGCAAATGATCCTGTGTTGTCGCAACGGGTGGGCCGCCTTAAGCAACGTGAGTTTCTGTTTGAGGTCATGAATGAGGCGTTCATTCAGAAGCCATGGAGCCACTGGGCTCCACTCCTGCGAGCAGCCAACGTGCCGCATGGCCAAGTTAAGACACTGGGTGAGGCGTTGGCATCTGAAGAGGCTCGCTCCCGCGGTTTAGTGACTCGCATTCCACACCCAGTCAAGGGTTGGATTCCGAATATCAGCAACCCTATTCGCATGTCAGACACGCCCGCAGTTATGCCTAAAGCAGCGCCGGCCGTGGGAGCGGATACGGATTCTGTCTTACACAATGTACTCAAGTACGACGAAGCTCGTATTGAGCAGCTCCGTGCTGCGGGCGCTTTCGGCACCATGGTTGAAAAGGTGGCAGCATGACGCGAAGTGTCGCACTGATCGGCACAAGTGCCATCCCGATTGGGCGTCATCAAACTGCAGACGAAGAGGCACTGCAAGTACTCGAGCACGAGATCATGACGCGTCTTGTGAGTGAAGCGGTAAATGATGCGGGTGTCAGCAAGGAAGATATCGAAAGTCTCATCTTCACACTGCCACGTCCCTATACCCGTCAGAAGTATTTCCACACATTCCTCATGGGGCAACTGAGACTATCTTGTCGAGGTAGCGTGATGGAGGTGATGGGCAACGGCATGACTGCCGCACTGGCCTTTGACAAAGCCTGCGATGAAATCATGCTGGGTCGTGCAGATGTGACGCTGGCTCTTGGCATCAACATGGAAAGCGCGGTGTCGGCTGCTGAACACATGATGAGTAGCATGCGAACCACTGGCGATGTGGACTTCCACACGTCTGCAGGTTTTACTCCGATCGCCTGGTACGCCATGGACGCCATGCGTTACATGCATGAGCACGGAGCGACCCGTGAGCAGTTGGGATCCGTTGCTGTCAAGAACCGATTTCATGCATCGTTGAATCCCCTCGCCCAGTTCCGCAAGCCTGTGACGCTGGAGGATGTGGTGGCACAGCGTCCAATCGTAGAACCGCTCGGCCTATATGACGTGCCTCCACGTGGCGATGGCGCCGCGTGTCTTGTCCTTGCTACGGAAGAAGTCGCTCGCTCATTAGGGCGACCTTACGTACTGGTACGCGGTCGGGGCTTTTATCACGATGGGACACACCAAATCAGTGATGTACCCAACGACATGATTGCCTTTACTGCAGCACGGGAAGCTTCTCGTACCGCCTACGAACAGGCGGGTATCAGTGCCGAAGACCTGAGCTTGGCAGAGCTCTATGCGCCCTGCACTATCGTTGAGATTTTAGTGAGCGAAGCCATCGGCATTTGCCAACGAGGTCAAGGAGCCCGTGCTGCGTTCGATGGTGAAACGCGCTTGGGAGGGCGCATTCCAATCTCCACGTCCGGTGGACTGACATCTCGTGGACATCCTGCATACGTGACTTCGCTTTACAACTACGTGGAGTTGGCGGATCAACTGCGGGGGCGCGCCGGCGAGCGGCAGGTCAAAAATGCCCAATTTGGCTTAGGTACTGGCGAGCTGGGCAATTACAACGCTGCACTGATTCACATCCTGGAGGCCAAGTCGTGAGGACATCGACACAATTAGACATCGTGCCGGTGAGCGGCACACGTTCTTACCCACCTCGTCAGTCGGCGTTCACGCAGAAGTTCTGGGGGGAGCTGGGGGAAGGCAAATGGCAGAGCACATGCTGCCAAGACTGTCAGAAGTTAACCTTTCCACCCAAAATCGTCTGCCCTCACTGCTGGTCAACCCAGGTGACATGGAGTCCTTTGGGCGCGACGGGGACTCTGTACTCCTGGACTCGAATTCATGCAGCACCAGCTGCATTCACAGCTGAAGCGCCCTATGCCGGAGGCATTGTGGATTTGGCTGATGGTATTCGCCTAGCCTGTCGCCTAGTTGATGTGGAGGGCATGCAATTCGCGGTGGGACAACCTGTCGAAATGTGCGTTTTGTTGTACGAGGACGGCCCACTGTTTGCTGCTCGTCCTGTAGCGCTCGCTACCAAACTCTGATCACTTCAATTATTCCAACACGGAGATATCCATGTCCCAATCACTCATCAATACCGCCGGTTTGACTGAAGATCAACGCATGATGCGCGAAGGCGTTCTGGACTTGCTTCAACGTCACCTTCCTTGGGAAAAAATTCGTCAGCTCGATGAAACTCGGGGCTTTCCTCATGAGGCCTACAACGCACTGGCTGAAGCTGGCTATATCGGTCTGTTCTATCCTGAAGCGTTGGGAGGTATGGGGGGCACTTACAAGGACATCGCCGTTTTTCTGGAAACACTAGGCTACTACTACACAGGCATTGCTCAGGCAATCACGACCTCTGGCGTGTATGCAGGTATGCATATCGCCAAGTTTGGCACCCCCGAACTTCAGCAAGAAGTAGTTCCCAAGATCATCGAAGGTAAGGTAAAGCTGGCACTTGGGATGTCAGAGCCTGGTACTGGCTCTGACGTTGCTGGTCTGAAAACTTCTGCCAAGCGTGATGGCGATGACTACATCATCAATGGCAGCAAGGTCTGGATTACCTGCGCTCACGTGGCTGACTACATCGTCACCATCGTCAAGACTGACACACAAGCTCGTCATAGCGGTATCAGCACCATTTTGATTCCCACGAACGCTCCAGGAGTCACCATCCGTCCTTTGTCGATGCTGGGCCGTCGTACTAGCCATGCGAACGAAGTGTTTTTCGACAATGTTCGCGTTCCTGCGGCCAACCTTTTTGGTGGTGAAGGTCAGGCCTGGAAAAACATCATGAACTGCTTGGGCCTTGAGCGTCTGGCTCTGGCCGCAATTTCTGCAGGCCATTGCTTCAAGATCACCGAGTATGCCCGTGACTATGCCCGCGAACGCATTCAGTTCGGTCAGCCAATATCTCAGTTTCAGATCATTCAGCACAAGCTGGCAGACATGCAAATCATGAGTGAAACCGCTCGTCAGATGGTGTATCGCGTCGCCGACTTGTTGGATATGGGGCAGCCGGTCGTCACTGAAGCCTCGATCGCAAAAATTGTGGCCACTGAGAACAACTTCAAGTGCGCTGATATGGGTATGCAGATCATGGGCGGCGCAGGCTATTCCAACGAGTACGACATGCAGATGTTCTTCCGCGACTCGCGTGTTGGACCTATTGGTGGTGGAACCAACGAAATTCAACGCAACATCATCGCTAAAAAGATGGAGCTTTAATCCTTTTCCTGAGCGAAGTAGGCCTGGCTCTTTTGGGCTTAGGCGTTGGGGTCTGCTGAAGGGGCATTTGAGTCAGTCTGCATTTCAGATTGCCATTGCATCTGCAGCGGCCCATTTTTTTGTCACTCAATCAGCAGTCCTTTGGATTGTTCTCTCTGTTGATCTTAAATAACGAATACGTATGAAAATCCTTGTACCCGTCAAGCGTGTCGTGGACTACAACGTCAAGGTCCGCGTGAAGTCGGACGGCACGGGTGTGGACATCGCCAACGTCAAGATGAGCATGAACCCCTTTGACGAAATCGCCGTCGAAGAAGCCGTGCGCCTGAAGGAAAAAGGTGTGGTCACCGAAGTCATCGCCGTCTCCTGCGGCGTGGCCCAGTGCCAGGAAACCCTGCGCACGGCCATGGCCATCGGTGCCGACCGCGGCATTCTGGTCGAGACCGATGTCGAGCTGCAGCCCCTGGCCGTGGCCAAGCTGCTCAAGGCCCTGGTGGACAAGGAGCAACCCGGTCTGGTCATCTGCGGCAAGCAGGCCATCGACGACGATGCCAACCAGACCGGCCAGATGCTGGCGGCCCTGGCCGACCTGCCCCAGGCCACCTTCGCCTCCAAGGTCGAAGTTGCTGGCGACAAGGTGAATGTGACCCGTGAAGTGGACGGTGGCCTGGAAACCGTGGCTCTGGCCACGCCCGCCGTCATCACCACCGACCTGCGCCTGAATGAGCCCCGCTACGTTACCTTGCCCAACATCATGAAGGCCAAGAAAAAGCAGCTGGACACCTTCAAGCCCGAAGACCTGGGCGTGGACGTGACGCCTCGCCTCAAGACCGTGAAGGTCTCCGAGCCTGCCAAGCGCGGCGCTGGCGTCAAGGTGGCCGATGTGGCCGCTCTGGTCGACAAGCTGAAAAACGAAGCGAAGGTCATCTAAGGCCCCCTGAGCCGCTTCGCGTCATCCCCCGCAGGGGGACGACACCCTCGGTGCGGGGCGGCCCTTCCTCGGTGTCCCGCGCCTGAGTCGTGCCAGATGGGCCGGCTGCGGGTGATGCAGGCACCATGAAAAATTCTAGAGAAAGACGACTGAAATGACCTCTCTCGTTATTGCAGAACACGACAACGCTTCGATCAAGACTGCGACCCTGAACACCGTGACGGCTGCCAAGGCCTGCGGCGGTGATGTGCATGTGCTGGTGGCCGGCGAAGGCGCTGCCGCTGCGGCCGCTGCGGCCGCCCAGATCGCCGGTGTCTCCAAGGTCATCCATGCCGACGGCGCCAGCCTCAAGGACGGCCTGGCCGAGAACGTGGCGGCCCAGGTGCTGAGCATTGCCGGCAACTACAGCCACATCCTGTTCCCCTCGACCGCCTCGGGCAAGAACGTGGCGCCCCGCGTGGCCGCCAAGCTGGACGTGGCCCAGATCAGCGACATCACCAAGGTCGACTCCGCCGACACCTTCGAGCGCCCCATCTACGCGGGCAACGCCATTGCCACCGTGCAGTCCGCCGATGCCGTCAAGGTCATCACCGTGCGTACCACGGGCTTTGACGCAGCGGCTGCCACTGGCGGCTCTGCGGCCGTGGAAACAGCCGCAGCCGTGGCCGACAGCGGCAAGAGCAGCTTTGTGGGCCGCGAAGTGACCAAGAGCGAGCGTCCCGAGCTGACGGCCGCCAAGATCATCGTCTCCGGCGGTCGCGCGCTGGGCTCGGCCGAGAAATTCCAGGAAGTCATGTCGCCGCTGGCCGACAAGCTGGGAGCTGCCATCGGCGCTTCGCGCGCTGCGGTGGATGCGGGCTATGCGCCCAACGACCTGCAGGTGGGCCAGACGGGCAAGATCGTGGCGCCGCAGCTGTACATTGCCTGCGGCATCTCGGGAGCGATCCAGCATCTGGCGGGCATGAAGGACTCCAAGGTGATCGTGGCGATCAACAAGGATCCCGAGGCACCGATCTTCTCGGTGGCCGATTACGGGCTGGAAGCCGATCTGTTTGCAGCAGTGCCAACGATGCTAAACGCTATCTAGTTTCAATGCTCTGATTGATTCAATTAGAAGATCTATGTTGGCTAAGTTCGGTACACAAGTACTGAGTTTAGCCTTGAAGGGGTGAAATGGACTCGATCGTCAAGGGTGATGGAGCTACTCGACTGGGACAAACGACAGGTGCAAAAAAGAATATTGAAGATGGTCTGTCACACCTCGAATTCACAGATTTCCACGGAATCGCGAGCCTGAGAATCTTTGATGGTAGGTTGACAAAAAAACCTTCAGCATCACTCTCACTGGTGAACAGACTTTCGTTACAGAAGAGACATAGAATTTTTGTTCAAAGTCTTGCACTGAACTTCCACCGACGCCCCTCCGGATTTGAGTAGTGTTTGACTCTGGAGTCCAATCCCGAAGGCAGGAGATTGGACGAGCACAGAAGGTCAATTGAACCGGAATACGCATCAATACTTTATGACTTTGCTGACGATCTTTAACCGTCATCAACGCATGCCCACGGATGACTTATCGCGTCATCGCCGATTGGAGCCGTAGAGCATGATCCGCACTTCCTCACGCAGCAATGCCTCTACCTCCCCCATCCCATCCTGGCTAAAGAAATAGTCGCTAGGGCGATCGTTGCTGAGTCTGGGATGCTTCTGGTGAACCCATTGAGCAATCCAGTCTTCAGCATCGAAGTCATCAGGCACCCTCCCGCCAGGGTTATTGGATATCCATAGCTCTACAAGATCAACCAGCTGCTGCATGGTCTCCCGCTTGTGGGTTTCTTGTTGACGCTCTTGAATCGTCATCGAAGTCCAGTCTGGCAGGGGCGAAAACTCGCCGTACTCGCCGTATTTCTCACCTAGCCCGTAAATGAAGCTCCAGTCCTCCTCTGAGAGCTTCTTTTCATCGATATATGTCCAGTTCCTACGGTATAGAGCGTGAATTACATGATCTGCAAGAAGTGCTTCGCCCACCATATACCAGCAGACATGATCCCATTGGGGAATTGAATCCAAGCGACGCTTTGCAATCATGTTTCTGCCTCTATCTGCGTGCTCATCGCACAACGTTTGCACCCAACCGAGCTTGCGCAACGTTGCTGATTTTCCGCACACTTCACAGGTATGCGCTGACAGTTCTTCAGCGAACTCAATGAGCGCATCTTGCGTCAGTGAGCAGTGGTTTGCGTAAAAGTGGAGAGTGCCGTACTTTTCTTTGACCTGTTGCACTTTGGGTTCGGGAGCTCCGAATCTGTCGGTCTGGTCTTGCAACTGCTCGCAGAGCACGCGAATGATGTTGAACCAGCCCGAGCGGCACTCTAGGTGTATGCCTGTGAGCAGTGGGTGTAGTGGTGCGTTCATAACGATAGTCCAATGAACAGAATGAGCACTTAAGAGTTGCTACAGCGGCTGTGTATGACGCGCGCTCGAAGCTCAACAAAAGACGAAGTAGAAATTCCCTATTCGGTTCAATATTTGAGCTGAAGCTGCTCAGAGCCTCTACTAGGCATTGATTTGATCAGCGCCGAAAGTTGACCGGGGGCATGCTTGTATTGACCCAGTGAAAACCTGCTCAGGTGTTACCGTCGAGAGAAAGACACCATGAGCACATTGATGGAAGAAGAGATCAAACGCTGGACCGCAAAGCGCAAGACGGCACTGATCCTGGAGATCATCCAGGGCAAGACCAGCGTGTCGGAGGCCAGTCGAACCTATGACCTGCCGCCGTCGGAGATTGAGGGCTGGGTGGAAGATGGCCGCAAGGGCATGGAGAATGCGCTGAAGGCCAACCCGCAGGATGTGCGCGAGCAGTACGAGCGCCAGCTGAAGGAGTTGCAGGAGGCCTACGGCGAGGCGATGCTGGAGTTGCGCGCAAGAAAAAAATTGCAGTCCCTGCTGGGCGAGGACGAGAAGTGATCGAGACGATCCGCCAGGGACTGCAGGCCGACGGCATCACCGTCTCGATCAGCAAGCTGTGCCGGTGGTTCGAGGTGCCGCGGCGCAGCGTGTACTACCGGCCGGTGAAGGCTGCCCCCACGCTGCAGGGGCACTTCGTGGCCCCGATCAAGGCCATGATCGAGGAGAACCCGTCCTTCGGGTACCGAACCGTGGCGCACCTGCTGGGGTTCAACAAGAACACGGTGCAGCGCATCTTCCAGCTCAAGGGCTGGCAGGTGCGCAAGCGCCCGGTGGGCTTCAGGCCCCGGATCCAGTCGCTGCCCTCGGTGGCCAAGGCGCCCAACGAGCGCTGGGCCACGGATATGTGCCGGGTCTGGGCCGGGCGTGATGGCTGGACGACGATGGCCTTGGTGATCGACTGCCACAGCCGCGAACTGCTGGGCTGGCACCTGTCGCGCAGTGGGAAATCGAAGACGGCGGAGTCAGCACTGGAGCAGGCCCTGATCGCGCGCTTCGGCACGCTGGGCCGAGTATCTGAGCCGTTCCTGCTGCGTTCAGACAATGGCCTGGTCTTCACCAGCCGCAGCTTCACCTCGCTGGTCAGAAGCTATGGGCTGCGCCAGGAGTTCATCACGCCACACAGCCCCGAGCAGAACGGCTTGGTCGAGAGGGTGATCCGTACGCTCAAGGAGCAATGCGTGCATCGGCATCGCTTCGAATCGCTGCAGCATGCCAGTCGCCTGATCGGGGACTGGATCCACTTCTACAACCACCGACGCCCGCATCAGGCGTTGAACATGAGAACACCCGCTGAGGCATTCGCATTAGCGGCCTGACCTGTGCAGGTTCTGCTGGGTCAATACACCAGTGCAGTGTAGAGATACGTTCCACTCTTTAGGGTCGCACCAGCCCCGGCCATTGAAGTTTTCAACTCTATTCCTGTCATTCTTCACATGACAGGACGTGAATTGCAAAATTTTCCAACTATCACCAACGAAGTGCTATCAAAAGCACACCCACCTTGCCTCTGCGCCGGGAGATTTTTATATTCAACTTTATTCAGTTGCCCCACCAGGGCGGCTGCGGGAGCAGGCAGATTCAGCTTCATACAACTATCAATTCAATAGCTGCATGCGCTTTTCAATATTGGGCTTGCAGCCAAAAACACTAAAACTTTCATACCCCGACTCCAAAAACCGCGCTCGTGTATCGAGCGCAGCCAAAGTCAGGGCAGGAAACCAGGCCTGGGCGGCCTCGCCGCCTCGGTGCGAAGGAGCTGCGGGTCGCAGCGCCTTAAGCGGGAGTCAGGCAAGATTCTTGCGCATGGTATCGATGACCGCCTTGTAATCCGGCTTGCCGAAGATGGCGCTGCCAGCCACAAAGGTATCGGCACCGGCATCGGCCACGGCGCGGATATTGGCTTCCTTGATGCCGCCATCCACTTCCAGGCGGATATCCTTGCCACTGGCTTCGATACGCTTGCGAGCGTCTTCCACCTTACGCAGCGTGCTATCAATAAAGCTCTGGCCGCCGAAGCCGGGGTTCACGCTCATCAAGAGGATCAGGTCGATGTCCTCGATCACCCAGTCCAGCACGTCCAGCGGCGTGGCAGGGTTGAACACCAGACCGGCCTTGCAGCCATGGCTTTTGATGTTCTGGATGCTGCGGTGCACATGCTGCGACGCATCGGGGTGGAAGCTGATGTAGTCCGCACCTGCCTTGGCAAAGGCCGTGGCGAGATCGTCCACGGGCTGCACCATCAGATGCACGTCGATGGGCACAGGCTTGCCATCGGGTGTCACCGAATGAGGCTTCAAAGCCTGACAGATCATGGGGCCGAAGGTCAGATTCGGCACGTAATGGTTGTCCATCACGTCAAAGTGGATCCAGTCGGCGCCGGCCGCAATGACATTACGCACTTCTTCACCCAGACGGGCGAAGTCGGCTGACAGGATGGAGGGGGCAATACGGTAGGTGGGGCTCATGGATTGCCATTGTCGCAGTTACCATTAGCTCATGCCGATGAATGAGTTTCTGGTCCAAGTCCAGCCCGCCTACCTGCCCGAGCAATCCGCCCCGGCCGCCGGCGTCTATGTGTTTTCCTACACCATTACCGTCACCAACACGGGTGAGGTGCCGGCGCAGCTGATTGCGCGGCACTGGATCATCACCAACGAGCTGGGCCATGTCGAAGAGGTCAAAGGCCTGGGCGTGGTGGGCCGGCAGCCGTTGCTGCAGCCTGGTGAGTCCTTCGAGTACAGCAGCGGCTGCCAGCTGCGTACGCCCACGGGCACCATGCGGGGAAGCTATCTCTGCGTGAATCACGAGGGCGAGACCTTCGAATGCGAGATTCCGCTCTTCGTATTGCAGATGAACGAGTCCGGCGACCCCATGCCCATGCCCGAGAAGCGCGTTCTGCACTGAGGCCTGCCCCACATTTGCATGAAGAAAAGCACTCTTGATCTGCCCGGCCTGCTGGCCTCCCTGGACCCCGATGCAGGCCTTGCACAACGCCATTTGTGGCTGATTTATCTGGCTGAATGGATTCGCGCGGCCGAGCCCTCTGTCGAAGGCGCCGTGCAGCGCGTGAAACAGGTCGTGGAGGCCTTCGAGGCCGACCCCGAAGCCCTGGCCCGGCTGCGCCGCTGGAGCCAGACGCTGATGGAGACGGTGGACATCACCGCCCTGCTGGCCGATTTCGGCTTTGCCCCGCGCACTGCCATGGCCAGCGAAGTGGCCGAGCGCCTGCGCTACAAGCTGCTGCCCAGCACGCCCGAGACCGAGGACGCCTCCGAGCTGTTCATGCTGGTCTTTCCCGACCGCTTCGACGCCCGCTGGCTGCATGCGCTGGACAGCCAGCTCATGGCCCGCATCACCACCTTGCTGACCCCGCAGCAGCAGGACGAAGGCGTGAGCTTCTGGGAGCGCAATCTGCTGGACGCCATCACCTATTGCGCGGGCCAGATTCTCTCCACGGGGTTTGCCCCCGAGCTGCGTCTGCGCATGAGCGAGCAGGCACGCGAGGAAAAGCCGTTTCATGCGCTGATCCACGATGTGGAAAACCTGCGCGTGGAAGTCATGCTGCCGCTGCGCACCACCGACAGGCGCGACGCCGCTGCAGCGCAGTTGCGCGAGCGGCTTGAGGCTTGCCGCGCCGCCGTATCGTCGGTGTACTCCTATGTCGAGGCCGAAGGCATTTCCGTCGGACTGATCTTCCGCCTGCGCCAGGTGCGTGCGCGCATTCTGCGCATTCGCCGCCTGCTCGATTGCCTGCTGGCCGAAGACCGCGCCTACGAGACGTCAGAGCTGCTGTCCAACCTGGTGGCCGTGGGCATAGAGCGGCGCAGCGTGCGCGCGCTGATGTCCACCAACTCATCCCTGCTGGCCGCCAAGGTGGCCGAGCGCAGCGCCGAAACCGGCGAGCACTACATCACCCGTGACGGCAGTGAGTACCGCAAGATGGTGGCCAAGGCCGCGGGCGGCGGCCTGGTGATGGCCTTCACCACGCTGGCCAAGTTTGCGCTGTATGCGCTGGGCCTGTCGGTCTTCTGGGCGGGACTGGCTGCGGGCTTCAACTACGCCATCAGCTTTGTGCTGATCCAGATGCTGCATTTCACGGTGGCCACCAAGCAGCCGGCCATGACGGCGCCGGCCATGGCGGCCAAGCTCAAGGACATTCAAAGCGATGACTCCATCCTGGAGTTCGTCGACGAAGTCGCCCATCTGGTGCGCTCCCAGGTGGCCGCCATTCTGGGCAACGTGCTCATCGTCTTCCCCGGGGCACTGCTGCTGTCGCTGGGCTATGCCTATCTGGTCGGTCATCAGGCGCTCAGCACCCCGCATGCGCGCCAGGTGCTGGACTCGCTGAGCCTGCTGGGGCCGTCCGTGCTCTTCGCCGCCTTTACCGGCGTGCTGCTGTTTGTCAGCAGCCTGATTGCCGGCGGTGCCGAAAACTGGTTTGTGCTGCGCAATATCGACTCGGTGATTCGCTACAACCCTGGCATCACCCGCTTTCTGGGCACGGCTCGCGCAGATCGCTGGGCGCGCTTCCTGCGCAAGAATGTCTCCAGCCTGGCATCCAATATCTCGCTGGGTTTCATGCTGGGGCTGGTGCCTGCATTTGCGGCCTTTTTCGGTCTGGGACTGGAAGTGCGCCACGTCACCCTGTCCACGGGCCAGATCGGCGTGGCCGTGGCATCGCTGGGCTGGGAGGTGCTGCATGACGACCTGCTGTGGTGGGCCGTGGCCATGCTGCCCTTCAATGCGGCGCTGAACGTGGGGGTGAGCTTTTACCTGGCCTTCCGCGTCGCACTGCGTGCCCACAACGTCAGCGGCGTGGACCGCTCGCGCATCTACAAGGCCATACGCCAGCGCTTCTGGCGCAGGCCGCTGAGCTTTTTCTGGCCTTGACCTTCAACCGCCGCTGACCAGCGGCCCACCAGGCCGCAGCATTGCGGGCGGCCAGAGACCTCATGGGTGAATTCGATCTGATCCGCCGCTATTTCCAGCGCCCCGTGCGTCGCGCCGCCCTTGGCGTGGGCGACGATTGCGCGCTGCTGGCCCCGGCCCCCGGCATGCAGCTGGCCATCTCCAGCGACATGCTGGTCGAGGGCCGCCACTTCTTTGCCGATGTGAACCCGCGCCTGCTGGGCCACAAGGCTCTGGCCGTGAACCTCAGCGATCTGGCCGCCAGCGGCGCCAGGCCACTGGCGTTCACGCTGGCCCTGTCCCTGCCCCGCGCTGACGAAGCCTGGATCAGCGAGTTTGCAGCCGGTCTGCTGACCCTGGCCGATGCCCATGACTGCGAACTCATCGGAGGCGACACCACGGGCGGCCCGCTCAATATCTGCATTACCGTGTTCGGCGAAGTCCCTGCCGGCCAGGCCTTGCTGCGCAGCGGTGCCAGGGCCGGCGATGAGATCTGGGTCAGCGGCACTCTCGGCGATGCACGCCTGGCACTGGAGGCCATGCTGGGCCATGCACCCTTGCCTGCCGAGCTGCTGCTGCAGGCCCGCCAGCGGCTGGAAGCACCGGCGCCGCGCGTAGCGCTGGGCCTGGCGCTGCGCGGCCTTGCCAGCAGTGCGCTGGATGTCAGCGACGGCCTGCTCGGCGATCTCGGCCATATTCTGGAGCTGTCAAGCGTCGGCGCCACGGTAGACAGCCGCTGCGTCACGCCCCTGATGGCAGCTGCCGCCTACGCGTCAGGCAGTGCATGGCAACTGGATGCAAGACTGCAGCAGCAATGCACGCTGGCCGGCGGCGATGACTACGAGCTGTGCTTTACCGCCCCCGCCGCCCGGCATGCCGACGTGCTGGCAGCAGGCGCTGCCAGCGGCACGCCGGTGCATCGCATAGGCCGTATCGATGCCGAGCCAGGCCTGCGCGTGATCGGTGCGGACGGTGCGCTGCTGCAAAACCGCTGGAAGTCCTTCGACCACTTCGGCGGATGAACGCAAGGAGCGCGGTCCGGACGCAAGAGGCGCCAGCAAAGGGATAGGAAACCGCCTGGGTTAAGCTCAAACCCTTAGGACTTACGCAAACAGGAATGCATCAGGGGCCGGCCTGCTGAGGCAGTCGTCTTACCTGAGTCCGTTTTGCACAAGTCATGTCCCTGTCCACTGCCCAAAAGAGCTGCCAATGCGTTCAAGCCGTCTTCTGCCTGTGTCCATGGTCTGTGTTGCAGCTGCTTTGCCCGGGCTCGTCCTGGCCGACGCCAGCAGCCTCAGTGTCTCGGGCAATCGCGCGCCTATCACCGAGGTCACGCTCTATCCCGGCATCGCCGCCATTCAGCGCGAGGCACGCATCGAAGCCCAGACCCGCCTGCTCAGCTTTGAATGCCTGCCCGCCAGCGTGGACACGCAAAGCCTGCAGATCAGCGGCGACGAAGGCGTGCGCGTGGGTGAGATCAAGACCCTGATGCAGTCCAGGCAGATGGCTGCCAAGGAATGCACCAGCCCGCTGGATCAGCAGATTCGCAGCCTTGAGGATCAGCTCGCGAACATCGAGGCCGAAGAAAGCGCCGCCAGGCTGGTGGGCGACTTTCTGCAGGGCATGAGCAAGCCTGGCGACGAAGCCAGAATCAGCCCCGCGCAGATCGCAGGCACCAGCCAGGTACTGCGCCAGACCAGCCGCGACAACAGCCTGCGTGCCCACCAGATTCAGCGCCAGAAACAGGACCTGCTGGCACAGCTGCAGCCTCTGCGCCAGGAGCGCGACCGCACGGGCTCCGAGCAGTCTCAGGTCATGAAAGTCAGCGTGCAGCTGGCCAGCGCACGCGCGGCCAATGTGCGCCTGAGCTATCAGGTGCGCGGCCCCAGCTGGCAGCCCAGCTACCGTGCGCAGCTGAACACCGCCAGACAGCAGGTGCAGCTGGAGCGCCAGGCCCTGGTCGTGCAGGCCAGTGGCGAAGACTGGAGCAATGTGCGCCTGCGCCTGTCCACCGGCCAGCCCGGCCGCAGCACCCAGGGGGTCATGCCACGCCCCTGGACGGTGGATATCGCCCAGCCGATGCCCCCCGCCGCACCGGCACCCGCCCCCCGTCGCCATGATGGCGCGCGGCGGAGCCAGGGCGATGCGCGAAGAGGCAGCGGCACCGGACTTGCCAGTGCTCGATGTCTCCAGCATCAACACGGCCTACAGCACGCAATTCATCGTGCCGTACAAGATCAGCGTGCCCTCCAGCGCCGAGCGCATCACGCTGTCGCTAGGTCAGGAAAATCTGGCCACCAGCTTGCTGACCCGCACCGCGCCGGCCATGGAAGAGGCGGCCTATCTGATTGCCACGCTGCAGGCTCCGCCAGGCATCTGGCCGGCAGGCCCGGTAGCGCTGTTCCGGGAGGAGGCACTGGTTGGCAATGGCAGACTGGACTTTGGCAACGCCCAGGCGCTGGCGCAAGGACTGTCTTTTGGCCGCGATGACAACGTGGTGGTGCGCCGCCTGCCTGCGCAAAGCCATACCGGCAGCGGCGGCTGGGCCAGCAGCAAGACCGAGCGCAGCATCGTGCGCAACTACGCCGTGGAAAACCGCCACAACCAGCCCATTGCGCTGCAGGTGCTGGACTCGGCCCCTGTTTCGCGCAACGAGCAGATCAAGGTGCAGTCGCAATACAGCCCGCAGCCCGCCACCACCAGCTGGAATGCGCAAAACGGCATGATTGCCTGGGAGCAGAATCTGGCCGCCCGCAGCACGGCCCAATTCCAGGCCACGCACCAGATCCGCTTCCCCGAAAACCAGCCCATCACCGGCCTGCAGTAAGGCAGCGCGTATCATCACGCCATGACGGATGATCTATCAGATAGCGCCGCAGCGCATGTGGATAGTGCGCAAGCAGCTATCAATAACAAAGCACGCCCCAGCATGAGTGCGGCGGGAATCGCCCACCCCAGCGTGAAGTTCATGCTGCAACACCCGGCCCATCTGATTGCTCTGGGCTTTGGCTCCGGCCTGCCCCGCGTCGCCCCCGGCACGGTGGGCAGCCTGTGGGCCTGGCTGGCCTATCTGGTGCTGGCACTGTGGCTGAGCTCGGCACAGATCGGCTGGCTGATTGCCGCCAGCATTCCCGTAGGCTGGTGGGCCTGCACCGTCACCGCAAAGCATATGCGCGTGGCCGACCCCGGCCATATCGTCTGGGACGAAGTGGTCGCCATGTGGATTGTTCTGTGGCTGTGCATGCCCATGGGCTTCTGGGGCCAGCTCATCTGCTTTGCGCTGTTCCGATTTTTTGATGCCGTCAAGCCCCAGCCCGTCAAATGGGCCGACCGCCTGTTCAAAGGCTTCGGCCCGCGCGGCGGCTGGGGAATCATGTGGGATGACCTGGTTGCCGCTTTCTGCACCCTGCTGGTCGTGGCCCTCTGGCGGCATTTCTTCTGACTGCGCAAGCCATGGAGGAGACGATGAGCAAACAAGAAGCCAATATCGAAGAACTGGTTCAGCAGCTGGCGGCCAGACTGACCGAAAAAGGCTGGATGCTGGCCACCGCCGAAAGCTGCACCGGCGGCATGATTGCCGCTGCCTGCACCGATCTCGCGGGCTCCAGCCAGTGGTTCGAGCGTGGTTTCGTGACCTACTCCAACGAGGCCAAGACCGAGATGCTGGGGGTGCCCGCCGAGCTGATCGCCAAGCACGGCGCCGTCAGCGAAGAAGTCGTGCGCGCCATGGCCGAGGGCGCCCTCCGTCACTCACGCGCCCAGGTCAGCATTGCCGTGACGGGGGTTGCCGGCCCGAGCGGAGGCTCTGCCGAAAAGCCTGTGGGGACGGTGTGGGTGGGCTGGGGTCTGGGCCAATCGATCCACAGCATGCCACTGAATCTGCAGGGATCACGGGCCCGGATTCGTCTGGAAACGACGTCGCACATCTTGAAGACGGTTCTTGAAAACCTGCATTGATTGCCACTAATAGACCAGCGCAACCGTTCCGCAGTCCATGCGCCCCTCCAACTCGGCCTGTGCCAGATCGATCCCGAGAAGTCCCAGGAGCTGATTCAATACGGGGTCCAGCAAAGGGGCCAGGATTTGCGCAATCACTGTGGACAGTGTTTTGAGAATTTCCGCGACCAGCTTGGTCACAAGATCCAGCAACCCGGCCAGAAGATCGCTGCCGGACGGAGGCTGAATGACTTCGATCTTGTTGTTGCCAAACAGTCCCTGCAAGCTGGCTATCAAACCCTTCATGCTGAATTTCTGAAATGCTTCATTGTTGCTGTTCAAGGACAGCAGGCTGTCCGGCGCGCTCAAATCGAATATCTTGGAATCTTTCAAGGCCTCTGAAGAGTCAATCTTCAAGCCTATTCCCCCGTAATAGCCAGCCTCTCTGGGGGAGAGCAGGAGCTGACGACCTATATCGATAATCTTGAAGGGCTGCAGATAGCTTGATGGGTTCTTGCTGAAGGCGTTCGTGAATGCCTCGTCAGCAGAGTTGCCGAACCGCCCGAACCGGATCTTGGCCACCGAGGTTTCGGCATGAACCCTCATCCTTCTGGTGGGTAAGCATTGGCCATTCTCAACCCAGGCCTGCGCCCCAACCCCTTCGACCTGCACATCGAACCGGGTGGGCAACGTTGTCAACTGAGGTGAGACACTGGTCAGCAAGCCAATCAAACCTCCCAGTGCATTGACGAGCCCGGACAGGCCGTCCAGCACCTTGAGATCTACTGATATCAGCGCTTGAATCTGGGCGGTCTTCACCGCTACTGCAGCGTTGGCATAAGAGGATGCGCTGGTGGAGGGCAAGGCGGCAATCACCGATGCCTGAGGCGGCTCAATCACCTTCAGGTTGAGCTTTACGCCAGCCACTCCTGGAATGTCCAGCGCATTTCCCTTGACCGCCACTCCGTTCTTCTGCCCTGAAACCTGAGCCAGCAGCTGAATGATGTTCAAGGCGTTCAGTTGCGTCTGCAGTGCTGCTTCCGGCAAGCCTGAACTGACATTCAATATTTGTCTAAGCGTGATCTGCACATTGGATATATTTGCGGAAATCACGGCATTTAGTGCGGTAATCGCTGCATTGACTGCGGAGGCAGAGTCTCCATTGGAAATCGGCCTTTGGAAAAGCGTCAGCATGACGTTGACCACATCGAGAGCCGAAATAGGCGCATCCAATATCTTCTCGTAATCAATCACGGTCGCATTGATATCTATGAGTCCTTTTTTTCCACCCAATTCCTTGAAGAAATCGAGCAGGGAAACATGGGCATTGGCCAGACCGTTCCAGCCCACTGCCTGAATATTTAAATTCCCCCCCAGCAAACCGCCAATGATCGGATTCAAAATGGCCGATTTCTTATCGTCGATGACAAGCAAGGTGCTTCTGATTCTCAGCTGTGCCAACGGCCTGCTTCGCGCCGCGGTTGCAACGGCTTCGACCTGACGGCCATTCGCGGCAGTCACTGAAAACAGGAACAAATACGGCACCGTTCGCGCAACGGTCACACGGGAAGCATTCAAGGGGCTGGCCCCATTCACAAAATAGGTCCTGGTATCGGCCACCCCGGGACTTGGGGTCCAGTTCCCGCATTCAACCTGCGGCGCACCCGTCATCCCGTTCAAGGTCGCGATACGAGCCGCATTCGCCTGGCAGTCTGCCGGGGTTTCGCCCTGGGCCCCCGCCAGCGCCGCGAGATCGGCGATCTTCTGCAGCTCACGCTTCTGCCAGAACACATTGCCGATATCGATGGTTGCCAGGCAGATCACGGCAATCATCAGCCACAGCGCCCCCAGCGTCGCTACGGAACCCGATTGGCGACGCATGCGAGCACGGCTCAGGCCTGTTGCAAATGACTGCATGCAAGAAACCTCTGTGGCCGCCTAACGGCTGCTGCCCGCTTTACTACTCACCTGTGTTTCCGTGCTTTCCGGGATCTTGTGGGTAAAGCTCTCCAGATAGCGCTGATAGGTACGCTGTGCCACATCGCTTGTCACGGGATAGGCGTTGCGCGATGCGTACTGGCCGCTGGACTGCAATGCCAGCAGATAGCTGGTGGCGTCGCCCACCCGATTGCTTGCCGGTGGTGTCAGGGAAGCATTGCCGGGAGCTGGTGTCTGCGTCACTGCTGCCTGTGCAGGTGCTGCGGGCATCGCTGCCGCACTTCGGGGCGCACTCATATTGGTCACTCCCGTGCCGGCGCCGATACTGCTGCCGGCCTGCGCCATGGCGACCGAGGCCGTGCCCAGTGCAATCAACGCCAGGGTGAATGCGCGGGCCCGTTGGGTGAATGCTGTCTGCGTATTCATGGGGACTCCTTGAAGGTTCAGGGCCAGGCACGCTCGGGCGCACTCTTCTTGGCAGAAGCGGCAGGCTTGCTGCCGGCATCTTCATCGGGCGTCTCGAAAAACAAGCCGCCCGCCGCCGCGCGCTGGGGCAGCATGGCTTGCACCGCCTGTTTGCCACCGGATTCACCGGCCTGGCGAACGGCGGCAGGATGTGCCGCAGCCATCACCACCGCAGCCTCCGGCATCGATCTTGTCGGGCGCACAGGCTGGCGCGCAATCACGGGCTGCACCGCAGGCTCGGCTTGCGAAGCCGGCTCCGGCTGCGTCTGCTGCGGTTTTGCGGGCATCGCCTCGGTAAGCAGGGGCTGTGCAGGCTTGGGCGTCTCCCGCTTCGCGGACCGAGAAGCCGTCGCCACGGCCGCCTCCAGCGGCGGCGCCACTATCGCTATCGATGCAGGAGCTGATTGCGCTTTAAATATGGATACTTCAGACTGTTTTGACTCTGAAATCCTTTCCAATGGAGCGGCAGACGCTACATCGACAGGAGCAGCTATTGCCTGCACAGGCACAGGCGGCGCATAGGCATAGGTCTGCGGAGCCGCCGGCACAAACTGGCTCGCTCCCTGACCGGGGTGACGCGGTCTTCCTGCATCAAAGCTGCCGCCAGAGACCATCCACTGACCGCCGCTGGGCGCCCGCTCCACATTCCGAGCCACCATGGGCTGCGCTTGGGGCAGCGGTAACAGGGGCTGGGGCACATGGGAACGAGACGGTACAGACTCCGCTGCCTTGACTACCACCACCGGAGCCTTTGCGGCTTCAGGCTCCGGTGCGGGCTTTTTTGCGGCAGGAACCTCCTGCACTGCCGCAGGCTCCGGCACTTCGGCGGATTTCCCGGAGCTGGCTACGGCCTCGGGGGCGGTCTTCACTTCCGGACGGGAAAGGTTGACGACCTTTCCCGTCGCAGCCGCAGCTGGCTTTGCTGCTGCCAGGCTTGCTGTCCTCAACCACTCTCCCGCCTGCTCCTTGACCAGTTGCTGAGTCTGGGCATCCAGCTTGCGCTGGCGCATGAATTCCTCGGCCTGTGCGCCCTGGCCGCTGACCATCATGAACAGGCTCAGATTGACGTTGACCTGTGCATCTTCCGGGTTGAGCTGCGCCGCCTGCATCAAGGGAATGCGCGCTGCGTTCAGATCACGCGCCCGCAGATAGGCGTAGCCCAGATCGGTCAAGAGGCGTGAATCCACGGGATTGCTCATGCGCGCCTGCTCCATCTGCTGAGCGGCACTGCGAAAGTCGCCCTGCTCTGCTGCCACACGGCCCAGGCCGTAGCGCGCAGCCCCATCCTTGGCGCTGCCCAGCAGGCCCTGGTAAATGGGGATGGCCGCACTGAGCTGCCCCACCTGACGCAATGCATCGGCGCGCAGCAGCCGCGAATCGCTGGAAGCGCCCCATTGCTTGTCCAGTGCATCCAGGTGCGCGATGGAGGCATACCAGAGCGACTTGGACTGCATCTGCTTGACCAGAGAGAGGTAGGTATCCTGCGTGTCGACCACCGCCTCCTTCTCCAGCGGCCTGTCTGCCGCAGCCTTGGCCGCGGGCGACAGCACGGGCTGGCTCTGCCCCAGCAGATTGCCCATGCTGGAGCAGCCCGACAGCAGGGCCATGGTTGCGGCCGCCAATGGCAGCATCAGATATCGGCTTTCTTTTTTCATTTGCTCATCCCTCCCAGTGCCCGAATCACGGCCAGAAAACCCGGTCCGGCGGTAATAATAATCAGGGCCGGAAGCAACGTCACCACCATGACACCAGTCATCTTGACCGAGATCTTTCCTATCAACTCCTTCATCTTGGCCTTGCGCTGCTCGCGCAGTCGTTCGCCAAAAATGCGCAGCGGCTCCTGCACGGCTCCGCCGTATCTGTCGATCTGAATCATCAACGATGTCAGATTGGCCAGGTTGTCGTTCTGATAGATCTCGCTCATGCGCCCAAAGGAACGCTCGCGCGTGCTGCCCCGACTGTATTGCTGGCTGGCCAGCTGTATCTCCCGTGAAAGCACGGGCATGACATTGCCGAAATCGGAGCCAATGACCTGCAGGGTCTGGTCCAGACTCATCCCCGTGCCTTGCAGCAGGCCCAGCAGATCGACGAGCAAGGGCAGTTCGCGGGCGACGCTGGCCATACGGCGGCGGGCCGCGCTGCGCAGCACCCATTTGGGAAGCAAAAAGCCAATGGTGAAGGAAGCAAACAGATAGAGAATAAATAGCTTGCTACCCGAAAAAATAAAGGCTGCAAGCAGCACGAGCAGTACAGAGACCACACAGCGCGCTATCAGATATTGCAGCTGTGCACGGATTGAGCCCCAGCCACATTTGCTCAGCAAAATGCGGTCTTCCTGCGCAACCAGCGCCTTGCCAAACGAGGTATTGAGCCAGTGCGCAGGCAGCTCGCCATCTCCATTGAGCGAGCGCAGCAGATCTGCGGGCCTTGAAGGCACTGTCGCCGCATTCGCCGCAGCAGCACCGCTGCGGCTCAGCGCATCCTGTACCACCTGACTGCTGCGTTCACGGCGCTGATGCGCATAGGCAATCAAAACCGCACCGACCAACGCCGCCAAGGCCAGAAATGCCACGCTCAGCATCAGCAAAAGACGGGATGTCTCCATCAATCGCCCCCCTCTTCAAGCTTGGCCATGCGGTAGAGCAGCAACACGCCAAAGACCTGCAGAGCCGCCGCCGTCCAGATGATGTTGCGGCCACTGGCGTCATTCCACATATTCAGAAAATAACCTGCATTGAAGGAAATGATCAGACAGCACACAGCCACCGGCAGCAGACTCAGCACCCAGGCCGACATGCGCGTTTCGGCCGTCATGGCAGACAAGTCCTGCTCGGCCTGCTCGCGGTCACGCATGAAGTGGGCCACACGCTCCAGCAGCAGATCGACCCGGCCGCCATAACGCACGCTGATGCGCAGAATGGCAGCCAGCAAATGCAACTCGTCCAGTCTTGTCTGCCTGGCCACATGGGCCACCGCGTTCTCCAGATCCATACCCGCACGGGCCAGACTGGCGGCTTTTTCCATGACCGACTGCAAAGGGTCTTTGGTGCTGGCCGCGGCCATCTGGAAGGCCGCCTGTACGGAGTTGCCAATCGTCACCAAGCGCACCGTGTTGTCGAGAAAGCCAGGCAGCTGCTGCGTGAGTCTGGCGCGAAACTTCTGAGCCCGCGCGTAAAGCAAAAAGAAGAAGCCAATCCCCAGCAGCACCAGCGCGGCACTGGCCGCCAGCCAGCCGACCGCAAGACCAACGGCCAGAAACGTCGCAGCAATCAGGACCAGCCCTCCATAGAAAAGCCGGGCGCTGACCGTACCCAGCAAAATCGCGGGAACCGGCCAGCCTGCCTTCTTCTCCTTGCCCAGCAGCGCATCTGCCACAGAGCTATCAAAAGCGGATGCCGCTGCATCCTTGGCGGTAAATCCGGCCGCCGCCGCCGCGCTTTTTTCCAGGCTCTGCTCCAGATGCCTGGTCATACGGTGCGTCTTCTGCTGCCGCCCGACAAGCATCCACAGCGCCATGGCGGCCGCAGCGATCAGCAGCGCCAGACTCAGGAGTAAGAACGCATGGCTAGCCATGGCGCAGCCCCCCATGGTTTGCGCCGTTGCCACCCGCGTGCTGCAGCACCGCGCGATAGCGCGCCAGCTTGGGCGTATGCGGCACCATGCCCAGCGTGGTCCAGCGCTCCAGATCCTCCCCGTCGGGCTGCGGCAGCAACTCGTGACGATAGAGTTCCTGGGTGGCAATCACGCTATCGATGATGCCTGTGACTTCGGTGATCGATGTGATGCGCCGCTTGCCATTGGGCAGGCGGCTGATCTGCACGATGAAATCGAGCGCATTGGCAATCTGGCGGCGCAGGCTGACCTCGCTGCCCTGAAAACCCGCAAAGCCGGCAAGCATCTCCATGCGGTGCAGACACTCCCGAGGAGAGCTGGCGTGGATCGTGGCCATGGAGCCATCGTGACCGGTATTCATGGCCTGTAGCATCTCGAGCACTTCCGCACCGCGCACCTCGCCCACCACAATGCGATCCGGGCGCATGCGCAAGCTGTTGCGCAGCAGATCCCGTATGGAAACCACTCCGGCGCCTTCAAAACCACCGGGGCGGCTTTCCATGCGCACCACATGCGGATGAGGCAGCGTCAGCTCGGCTGTATCCTCAATCGTCACCACCCGCTCATTGCCGGGGATAAAGCCCGCAATCGCATTGAGCATGGAGGTCTTGCCGCAGCTGGTGCCGCCGCTGATGAGGATATTGCAGCGCTCGCGCACCGCCAGCTCCAGCAGGCGGGCCATGCCTTCGTCCATGGTGCCGAAATCGACCAGATCCTGAACCCGCAGCGGATCATTGCGAAACTTGCGTATCGAAACCGCCGGCCCGTCCAGCGACAGCGGCTCTATCACCACATTGATACGCCCGCCGTCCGGCAAACGCGCATCGACCATGGGCGTGGATTCATCAAGGCGGCGGCCCAGCGGGGAGATGATGCGACGCACGATGCGCAGCACATGGGCGTTGTCGGTGAAGTGCAGGGCCTCCTGCTGCAAAATGCCCTTTCGCGAGACAAAGACGCGCTGATAGCCGTTGATCAGAATGTCCTCAACTTCCGGGTCGGCCATCAGATCGTCAAGTGGCCCCAGCCCCGACAGCTCCTTGTTCAGGGCCTGCGCAATCCATTGCACCTCCTCGTCGTTGACGGGAAAGCGCTGCTGACGCACAAACTGTTCAAGCTCCTGGTGCACAAACTGGCGCACACGGCTGGTCGACCATTTGGCAAACACCGCACCCAGTTCCTCCACACGCGTCAGCAAATGCTCGTGTGCGACATTCTTGATCAGCAGCAGCTGCTTGGAGTCCGAAAAATGACTGCTTTTTTCGGCGAAAACGATGTCCATGCTCATTCGCCCCTCCTCCATCGCTTGGCCCATTGCCCCAGCACGCCCGACGCCGGCTCCGCGACCTTGTCGGCCGCAACCGCTCCGCTCAGCAATGCCCTGGCCATGCCTCTGACACAGCTCACATAGGGATCACCGCGCAGCGACTGCGACAACAGCTGGCCGCAGCTGGCGGCATTCAGCAAAACCGTGGACCGATCCGGAACCACATGCAGCAATTCCAGACCAAGGCGCTGTGCGACCTCTTTGGCGGGCAGCCCGGCTTGCGCATTGAAGCGGTTGAGCACCAGCTTGAGCGTGCCGCGATTCACGCCCTTGGCATCGAGTTCCTTGAGCATCTGCGCCGTGGACACAATACCTCCCAGCGACTGGTCACAAACCACCCAGCCCTGTCCGCTCTCGCGCAGCAGGGGAGCCAGAAAATCAGCCTGCGCCATGCCACCCAGATCAATCACCTGCACCCCAAGCAGGCTCTTGAGCGTGTTGACCACGCCCGCTGCAGCGGCTGGGCTGACGTCGCGCAGCATGCCCAGATCGGAGGGCCAGGCCAGAGTCACCGTACCCGTGGAGTGCTTGGCAAAGGCCGATTCAATCAATGTCGCGTCCAGGCGGCGCGTATTCTGAACCGCATCCACAAAACTGAAGTCACCCGCGATGCCCAGATACAGCAAGCCATCGCGTGCAGGCAAGCCCAGATCCAGCAACGCCGCATGTGCGGACTCTTCCAGCGGCACCTGACTTGCGCCAAAAGGCCTGGCAACCTGCTTTCTATTCTTGGTGCCTCGCACGTCATAGGCATGCATTTCCTGGAACATCACGGCCAGATGCGTTGCCAGCGTGGTCACACCCATGCCCACACGTGCCCCCAGCAAAGGCAGGGCAAAACCTTTGGTTTGCGGCTCCAGCGCCACCGCCGCAGGCAGCTGACTGCGTGCATGCAGCTGATGCCTGATGGCCACATTGGCCTCGGATTCGGACGCATCCCAGTCAATGAATTCGGCCACGCCACAGCGCAGGGCCGCACGCATCGAAGCGGGCTCGGCAGCAGAGCCGGCGCCCATGATCACCACACCGGGGAATGCGGCACGCAGCTCGCCGACCAGGGTGATGGCGGCCTCCGTCATGGGAGCCGAGAAATCCACCACCACCACGCCAAGCCCTGGCGCCGAAATCGCAGCGTGAAGCGTTGCCAGATCGCCGGCCACCGGTATCACTTGCGCATCGCTGCCCAAAGCACTCGCCAACCAGAAAGCGTGCGATGAGGACTGCGTCACCAGCACCACGCGTGCATTGCCGCTCACCACACCTGGCTGCGCGGTATTGAGCTGGGATGAGTCCATGCGCATATTCATGTCTCTACTCTGGCAGTCAGCGCGAGAAGCCCGGCGCCACGCTGGACGACAGACCACCCGCCACCCATGGACCCCACACCGCAGGATCACGCTGCTCGGTGCGCCCGGGCAGCAGCGGCTCCACATTCACATCGCGAGCCAACGGCTTGACAAGACGTGGCGTCACCACAATCGCCAGCTCGCTCTCCTTTTGCTGAAACTCCTGACGCTTGAACAGCACGCCCCAGAATCGGGATATCGCCCAGCAAAGGAACCTTGTCGGTGCCTGATGTGGTGTTGCGGCTGACCAGGCCGCCAATCACAAAGCTTTCGCCGTCGCCCAGTTCCACCGTCGTGTCGGCACGGCGTGTGGTGATGGAAGGAATGGTCGCGCTGTTCAGGACAATGGTGTTGGCATAGTCCAGTTCGCTGGCCTCTGGCGCCACCTTGAGAACGATGCGATCGTTGGACAGCACCGTGGGAGAGACCGTCAAGCCGATGCCGTAAGGCTTGTACTGAATCGCCACCACTCCCGTGCCCGCTGGCACGGGAACCGGCACTTCGCCGCCCGACAGAAAGTTGGCGCTCTGACCAGACAGGGCCACCAGGGTCGGCGCCGCCAGCACCCGCGCCAGATTGTTGCCTTCGAGCATGCCGATATTGACACCGATGCCGGCCTTGTCGAACTGCATCAGCAAGTTGAAGGCCTGAGTCAAAGGGTTGGACGCTGCACCAGTCGTGGAACTTCCTCCACTGGTGCCATAGGAGCCGCGCCCAAATATGCCAAAGCTGAAGCCCGAGCTGTTGGGAGAGGTGCTGAACAGATTGAGACCCACCTTCTTCATCTGGGTCTTGTTGAACTCGACCACCTTGACATCGACCTGCACCACATTGCTTTTGAGCTGAACGCTGGAGAGATCAACGGTCTTGGCCTTGTCGGAGGACTGCGCGTTCGCCAGTTCGCCGGCAAACTGCTGCTCTATCAGGCTGGAGGCCTTGGCCGTACGCAGTTCCACCCGCTGCTGCACATTGAGCATATAGGTCTGCGCCTGCGCTTCGCCGCGCGGCCAGACCATGAACGATGTACTGCCAGGCTTGAGCGGGCTCAGCAGTATCTTGGCGGCAGCCCCCTTGCCCGCACGCTTGATATGCACCGCCGCAATCGTGTCGTCACCGATGGCAATGCGTTCCACACCGCCCGGCAGATTCAACTCATGCTGAGAGCCCATCACGAGCTTGATTTCCCTGGCTGCTGTTGCTTGCTGCGCTCTGCTTTCGCCTGCATTGGGCACTTGCTGCGCAAGGGCCGGGACAGTGACGGCACTCAAGGACAGGCCGCAGAGCAGATACAGCGGCTTCATTGACGGGGTGCGGGGCGAAATCCAAAAAGTCTTATTATTCATAGCTCAATACCGCACGGTTTGGGAGTTGGCGCCACGCACAAATTCAACGGGCAGGGAAGGATCTGCAGATGCGGTACGCGTGCGCGGCACGACAGGCTTGGCGACACCAGCGGGCATGGGCCTGGCCGCAGTCGTGCGGGCTGCCGAAGTACCTGCAGAACCGGCCAGGCTGCTCATGGCCACACCGGCCTGCGCTGCGTCAGCACCTTCCAGCGGAGCTGCAACAGACCCCTTGGTCATGGCGACGGTCAATACGCCAGGCAGCGGAGCAAACTTCTCGCTATCCGGCTCGGTCATATCCGTGGGATTGCGCAATGCCAGCAGCAGGCTGCCATTGGAGCCGCCCAGCAGCAACTGATTGACCTCGGCCACCGGCACCGCAAGCACTGCAGTTCGCGCGTTGTCTGGGCCATTGGCCGGCTTGCCCTCGGTTTTGTCCGCCGAGCTCAGAGCGTCCACCGATGCCGCACCATAGGCCAGCACGCGCTTGCGCGAGAGCAGCAAGCGCGCCTGGCTCTGGTCGATTTCATTGCCGTCGCGGCGCAGCGCAAAGAACACATCGACAAAGTCACCAGGTCTGATGCGATTGCCGGCGCCGATGCTTTCATCGACCTTGACCGCGACTGCACGCTCGCCCTCCGACAACTTGAGCGCCAGGCCAGTCACCATTTGCCCTTGGAGTACGGGTGCGCCCTTTGGAATGTCCACCGCAGGAACGGCGCCAATGGCTGCCTGAATCTCGCCAAAAGCACCATCGGGCTTGGCGGGCAACTGCATGAGCTGCAGATCCTCGGCCTTGAGTGCCTGACCCGCGGGAACGGCCTGTGCGGCCACCACCACACTCAGGCTGGCATTGGGTTGGCTGTTGCCGGCGGAAGCTTGAGCCTGAGGGTCCGGTGCTTGAGGAGCCCTGGCAAGCATCCACCCATAAACACCCAGAGCCAATGCCACTGCCAGTAAAACCCCGACCGCGATCTTTGCGACATTCACCATAAATTCCCTCTTCTTACTGGGCCTCAAGGAGCAAGGCTTTATCGTTTTCAGTCAATCAAGCTAATTTGTGCGACCGCTTTTCCCCGCAAGAGATTGGGAGTGGGCAGACCCAGCAAAGGCCCCAGCAACCTCGGGATCAGCGGTGCAGAGGCGTAGTTGTAATTCACCTGCATGGTCACGCAGTTCACCAGGCTGGCATCGTTGGAGGCAGTGAACGACGCGGACCCCGTACCACATAAACCAGAGGTGGCGTAGAGCCCTGCAGCATCGCTGACACCCGTGCTGCAGCCTGCAGACCCCAGGCCGGCACCCATTCTGGAAAGCCAATCCGTCGCCAAGGCCGCAGTGGCACAGGCTGCAGTCAAACGGGCCTGCAACTGAGCCGGCTTGGTCATCGTGCCGCCCGTGGGAACCGAGGGATATCGCACCGCAGCTCTTGCCCCTTCAGCGGCAGCCAGGGCCAACGTCTGCTGAGCAGCAAATATCAAGCCGTAAGTGATGATGGCGTAAAAGATCAGAAAGAAGATGGGAAAAAGAAAGGCAAATTCAATCGCTGCTGCGCCCTGCTGCTTTTTGAATTGCATGATCCCCCCTTTCGTTCCTGCTACTTGCTCAGCATTAAAACAACTACCGTGGCTATTGATAGACATGCCACATATGGAATAAACCTCTTCTTGTATAAATCAACGGACTCCTCCTTCATTAAAGGAGATAAGTAATACATTAATTTACTTCTAGAAATTAACCCAATAACAACTGCAAAAATACAACTCAGCGCCCATACTAATAGCAAAGGCTCCCAACCGAGAAATGCACCGAGAACCGCTGCAAACTTAACATCACCGGCCCCCATGACTCCACACACATAAAATATCAAAAAAACGGCAAGCGCCAAACAGAAGCCAATAAATTTACTATTTACAGAAACTTCAAATGAAAATATTTCAAGATTCAGGGCTGCTGATAATATCGCCAGCCCGAATCCCGAAATTACTAACCAATTAAAGCATTTCCTATATACAACATCAACTGCTGCAGAAGACGAAATCCATAACAAGAATATAAATCCCATTATTTATTTCGTTGCTCCAGTGACTTTCCCACTAATGAACGTAAATAACGATCCGAGATCTGTGCCCAAGGTCGTCAGTGTCGCAACTAAAGCCACAGCAATCAGCCCCGCGATCAGACCGTATTCAATCGCAGTTGCACCTTCTTCATCACGCCAGAATTTGATGATTTGGTCTTTCATGACTAGCTCCTTCAACAATCAGGTTTGTAGATCGCTGTGGCTGTTTTCGACCACCGCGGAGTCCATCTTACGAAGCAAGAAACATCTTGAAATATTTGAAATAGCTATCAACAAATATGCAGCATAGCTCTCAGCAATTTCAACCGTCAGGTAAGCAAGCACTCCCGCACCAAAAAATCCAATAAAAACAATCACTTCACAGGATTAAAGAGATCATCTGTAATTTTTCCGACGAATCCCTCACGTGTGGCTTCCGGTTCAATCTACGCAATCTTCATTCATTTCCTACAGGCTATTGGATTTCATCCTACATTTAATAATCGGGTTAACCCTTGTTCTTAAATGAAAAAACAAAAAGGCCTGTATTTAACAGGCCTTTTTGAAACAAAAGAGATCGCTCAATACAGCGACTCGGGAATCACTGCAGAGCTTTTATCAGTTTGAGAGCGATGTCCTGCAACGGCGGCTGCAGTTTTCTATAGCAGTCGAGCAAGCGCTGTTCATCATTTGGAAGAGACAGGGTTTCGGAATGCAGACCGGCCATCAACTCCAGTGCCGTGGTCTGCAGGGCGATAGCCAGTCTTGCCAGGGTGTCGTTCTTGAGAGTGCGAATGGCTCCCGACTCGATCTGCGAAATGGCGGATGCAGTGACATCCGCCATCTGCGCCAGCCGTCCCTGACTCAAACCCAGCGTCTGTCGCCGGGCGCGTATGCGCTCACCTAAATGCGTCATCTATCCCACTAACTCACACTACACGCCAATGGCTGCGCAAATATCACGCAGCCTTTATGTTTGAGCCACAACCGAGACGCTTTATAGAAAGCCTCTGCATCGCAGCAGCGACCAACCCGGAAGCAGCCAGCAAAGGCCGCACTGCAGGGGACGCTGCGGCCCTGCAAAGGGCCTCAGGGGGCCGCTCTGGTCAAGCCCCGTGGCACTTCTTGAACTTCTTGCCGCTACCGCAGGGGCAAGGGTCGTTACGGCCGGGTTGCTCGCCCTTGACGATGGTTTCCTGGCGTGGGCCCATGCTCTTCCACAGACGGTACAGGTCATACACGGCCCAGATGGCTTCGCCAAAGGCATCCACACGCTCCTGGCTGGTCGAGGCAGGGCCTGCTTCGTCATACAGGTTCAGAGCCGGCTCGTCCGTGTCGTCTTCGGTCAGGTTGACGATGAACTCCATGGCCGCGTCCAGCAACTGGGCCGCGTCCTTGTCGCGGGGCGGCGCCCATTCGTCGGCCCAGTTTTCCACCACGAACATAAAGCCCAGTGCCCACACTTGCGAGAACGACGGCACTTCTTCGCCGGCCAGTTCGGCCTGTTCGGCTTCGGGCAGGATGGCGATGGCGCCACGCGTGTCCAGCGCCTCGGGCTGGAAGGCCGCGTCATCGGCCAGCGACTTGATGTCGGCATCGAGCTGCTCGCGCACTTCGGCCAGGCGCAGCTCGAACAACTCCATGAAGCGTGCCTGCTGGGCCTCGTCCTTGAAGGCTTCCAGCTTGGGCAGCGGTTGGCCTTCGGCCACTTGCAGGGCTTCGCCATCGCCCAGCAGCATGGGCATGTATTCGGCAGCGGCAATGGGGCGGCGTGTGCAGACCAGAGCGGTCAGGAAACCGTCACAGAATTCCCACTGGGGAATTTCGTCGCCACGGGTGCGCAGCTCGTCGAGCAGCGCGTCCAGCTCTTCGAGCTGATCATTGCTCAGTGCGCCCTCGGGCATGTCGGCGAGGGCCGCGTCTTCTGCTGCGGAGTTAGGTGCTTGTTCTTGCATAGGGAAAGGCTTTTATGATGGCCCGGACCGTTTCATCACTATCGAAGTGCAGGGCCGGGAGATGGATCAAGGGGAGAAAGCATCCAGGACGGATGCCCCCGTACAGGCTGAATTTTAGCGGGCCGCCATCAACACCCCCTGCCATGGGAGTATCTGCAGTGCATCGCTTCTTCAACAGTCTGCCCCTGCGCTATGGCGCCCTCTTCATTTCTGCGCTCGTGCTGGCTATCTCGCTCTACATGCTGACGACGGCAGGCAAGGGACTTGGGTGGCTGATTGCGTCGACCCTGCTGGTACTGCTGGGCATCTGGGATCTGCTGCAGAAACAGCATGCGATCTTGCGCAACTACCCCGTCATGGGCCATTTGCGCTTCATCTTCGAATTCATACGCCCCGAGATCCGCCAGTACTTCATCGAAGGCGATACCGAGGCCCAGCCTTTCTCTCGTGCCCAGCGCTCGCTGGTCTATCAGCGTGCCAAGGGCCAGGTCGACAACCGGCCATTCGGCACCCAGCTCGATGTCAGTCAGCAGGGCTATGAGTGGGTCAATCATTCCCTGCAACCCACCAAGCTCAGCTCGCATGACTTTCGTCTCTGGATTGGCGGCACGCAGGAGCAACCAGCCGAAGGGGTGGAGCCCTGCACCCGCCCCTATCACGCCAGCGTCTTCAATATCTCTGCCATGAGCTTTGGCGCGCTATCGGGCAATGCCATCCAGGCGCTCAACCAGGGCGCAAAGATGGGCGGCTTCATCCACGATACGGGCGAAGGCTCGATCAGCCAGTACCACCGCATGCATGGCGGCGATCTGATCTGGGAGGTGGCTTCGGGCTATTTCGGCTGCCGCAATGCGGACGGCACGTTCAGCGAAGAGAAATTCATCGCCAACGCCACCGACCCGCAAGTCAAGATGATCGAGATCAAGCTCAGCCAGGGCGCCAAGCCCGGTCATGGCGGCATGCTTCCCGGCGCCAAGGTCACTCCCGAAATTGCGGCAGCACGCGGCATACCGATTGGCGTGGACTGCATCTCACCGTCCAGCCATAGTGCATTCTCCACCCCTGTGGAGCTGATGCAGTTCATCGCCAGGCTGCGTCGTCTTTCCGGGGGCAAGCCCACGGGCTTCAAGTTCTGCGTCGGTCATCCCTGGGAATGGTTTGCCATGGTCAAGGCCATGCTGGAAACCAATATCACGCCCGACTTCATCGTCGTCGACGGGGCCGAAGGCGGCACGGGTGCAGCCCCTGTGGAGTTTGTCGACCATGTGGGCGTGCCGCTGCAGGAAGGCCTGCTGCTGGTGCACAACACCTTGCTGGGCGTGAACCTTCGCCAGCGCATCAAGATCGGCGCGGCCGGCAAGGTCATCACGGCCTTCGACATCGCGCGCATGATGGCCCTGGGCGCCGACTGGTGCAACTCGGGTCGCGGCTTCATGATGGCGCTGGGCTGTATCCAGGCCCAGAGTTGCCACACCGGCACCTGCCCCACGGGCGTCACCACGCAAGACGCCGTGCGCCAGCAGGCGCTGGTCGTGCCCGACAAGGCCACGCGCGTGGCCAACTTCCACCGCAATACCCTGCATGCGCTGCAGGAGCTGGTGCAGGCCGCCGGTCTCAGGCATCCCAACGAGATCACGGCCCACCACATCGTGCGCCGGCTGGACGACACCCAGGTCAGCCTGCTGTCCAACCTGATACTGCGCGTGGAGCCGGGCTGCCTGCTCAAGAGCCTGGAGCGCCAGCACAAGGTCTTCCAGAACTACTGGCCGCTGGCCACGGCACAGAGCTTTCAGCCTCTGCATGAGCCCGTGTTGCGCCCATCTGCTGCGGGCAGTGCCGACAACGCGGCACAATCGCAAGCTTTTCCCCAGCGCAGCGGCATCTGGACCTGAGAAGCCAGAGCCCCGCGCCCGACAGACCCCACGCCGTGCCATCTCAGGATATTTCCGCCCCAGAGCAGATGCCCTCTGCGCAGACCGCCATCGATTACCAGGTATTTCTGCACGAGCATCTGGACCAGCCTCACAGCATCATGCGCTATGAACTCGCGCATGAAACCCTTTGGGTCAAGCGCGCCAACAAGGGCAACCCGGCCCTCAACTACTGGCTGCTGAGCACGCTGGCCAAGCTGTTCAGCGCCGCCGTGCTTCAGCCCGTGCCCAACCCCGGCGGACCCGAGTCCCTGCAAACCGAGGTGCGCCGTCTGCGCAGTTTCAAGGCCAAGGGGCTGCGCGTGCCGCAGGTGCTGGCTACGACCGATCAGGCCTTTGTGATGCGTCACCTGGGGCGCCCGGGCGAAGAGGCTCCATCGCTGAGCAATGCCATCGAAGAAGCGATTGCTCGGGGCGCACAGCCCACGCTGGAGCTCTGGCTAAAAGGCCTGGAGGCCATACAGCAGGCACATGCCCGCGGCGAGGTGCTGAGCCAGGCCGTGGCGCGCAATATGGTGGTCTGCGCCGACGGGGTCATAGGCTTCATCGACTTTGAAGACGATCCTGCCGCCCATTTGCCGCAAGCCGTCTGCATGGCGCGCGATGCGCTCAACTACGCCCAGTCCACGGCGCTGTTTCTGCAACAGGCAGGTGCGCTGGAGCCGGCCCGGAAGGCCTGGCAGCAGTTTGTGCAGCAACTGCCCGCCGAGGCCCGCCAGGTACTGGAGCGCACCGTCAACAAACTGAGCTGGGTGCGCTTTCTGCCCCGCAGCAAGCGCCTGGGGCGCGACACCTTGCGCGTGCTGGCGGCCCATGACTTGCTGACAGCGACCTCACTCTCCGCTTGAATGCCATAAAAGCGATAGCTACCAGCACCTTCCCCGGCAGGGCCTGAAGTCTGAAACCCATGAAAAAAGCCCCGACCTGATGGTCGGGGCTTTTTTCATGGGGCCTGGGCTCGCTCAGGCGTGAGCGGACACCGCCTCGTTTGCTTCCTTGCCAGCCAGCGCCGCATCCAGCTTTTCGTGGTCCAGCGCGTTTTCCCACTTGGAAACCACCACGGTGGCGACGGCGTTACCTATGAAGTTGGTCAGGGACCGGCATTCGGACATGAAGCGGTCCACACCCAGAATCAGTGCCATGCCGGCCACGGGCACCTCGGGCACCACGGCCAGGGTCGCTGCCAGGGTGATGAAGCCAGCACCCGTCACGCCCGCCGCGCCCTTGGACGACAGCATGGCAACCAGCAGCAGCGCGATCTGGTGGCCCAGGGTCAGATGGGTATCGGTCGCCTGGGCAATGAACAGCGCAGCCAGCGTCATGTAGATATTGGTGCCGTCCAGGTTGAAGGAGTAGCCGGTAGGCACGACCAGACCGACGACGGACTTGCTGCAGCCGGCCTTTTCCATCTTGTGCATCAGCGAAGGCAGGGCCGACTCGGAAGACGATGTGCCCAGCACCAGCAGCAGCTCGTCCTTGAGGTACTTGATCAGCTTGATCACGGAGAAGCCGCAAAAGCGCGCCACCGCCCCCAGGATCACCAGCACGAACAGGGCCGAGGTGATGTAGAAGGTCAGCACCAGCTCGGCCAGGTTGACCAGCGAGCCCAGGCCGAACTTGCCGATGGTGAAGGCCATGGCGCCAAACGCACCGATGGGGGCGAACTTCATCACGATGTTGACCAGCTTGAACACGGGCTTGGTCAGGGCTTCAAAGAAATTCAGCACGGGCTTGCCGGCCTCGCCGACCATGGCCAGGGACACGCCGAACAGCACCGCCACCAGCAGCACCTGCAGGATGTTGTCACCCACAAACGGGCTGATCAGCGTCTTGGGGATGATGTCCATCACGAAGCCGGTCAGCGTCATCTCGTGCGACTTCGCCACATAGCCCTTGACGGCCGTCTGGTCCAGATCGGCGGGGTTGATGTGCATGCCGGCACCGGGCTGCATGACATTGGCCACGATCAGGCCCACGACCAGCGCCAGTGTGGAGAAGGTCAGGAAGTACGCCATGGCCTTGCCGAACACACGGCCCACGGCGCTCAGGTGCGTCATGCTGGCAATGCCGGTGACGATGGTCAGGAAGATCACCGGCGCGATGATCATCTTGATGAGCTTGATGAAGGCATCGCCGAAGGGCTTCATAGCCTCGCCATAGGCGGGTTCAAAGTGCCCCAGCAGCACGCCCACGATGATGGCGAACACCACCTGGAAGTAGAGCTGACGGTAGAACGGCAAGTGCTCGCGCGGAGCGGATTCTGTGGGCAGAGTGTGCACGCTGCATCTCCAAAATTGCGGGCGCACCACCGTGGTGCGCCGAATTGCTGCCGTTTGTACTCCTGCGCCCTTTTTGTGCCGATAACCCATTGGTATTAGGTCGGTACGCGCTCCCTGGGAGAGCATGCACCAACTTAGGGAAATCCCTAGGCCTCAGAATCCGCACTGAACCTGCTCCACCGCCACACTGGGCTCCTTGATCACCCAACCTCGTCATGCGTCTTGCGCGAAACCTTGCCCGAAACCGACTCTTTCTGACCCTTGTCATCGTGCTCAGCGGCATGCTGCTGAGCATGTGGGCGGCCAGTCGCGTCGCGCTGCAGACCTCTTTGCATGATGAAAGCGAGAGCGTGCAGCGCCAGCTCACGCTCTATGCCCAGGCCATGGTGCAGCGCGTGGATCGCTACCGCACCCTGCCCGAGGTGCTGGCACTCGATGCCGAACTCAAGAACGCGCTCAGCCACCCGCTCAGCGCCGCCGAGGTAGACAGGCTCAACCACAAGCTGGAGCAGGCCAACGGCGCCAGCCGAGCCTCCACGCTGACTCTCATCGACAAAAGCGGCAAGGCCCTGGCCGCCAGCAACTGGCGCGACTCGCACAGCAACGTGGGCGAGGACTACAGCTTTCGCCCCTATGTGACCCAGGCGCTGAGCCAGGGCAGCGGCCGCTTCTACGGCATAGGCATGACCACCGGGCTGCCCGGCTACTTTCTTTCCCAGGCCATCCATGATGAAGACGGATCGGTGCTTGGGCTCATCGCCATCAAGATCCTGTTTCAGGAACTCGAAGGCGAGTGGAGTCAGTCGCCCGACATCGTCTTCGCCTCGGACGAGCATGGCGTGGTCTTTCTTTCCAATCGCGACGAATGGCGCTACCGCCTGCTGGAGCCGCTGTCCGCCAGCGACGAGCGGGAGGTGCGGGAAACCCACCAATACGCGGGCCAGGCCCTGATGCCGCTCGGCTACCGCACCAGCCACCAGCCTGCCGGCATCGGCATGCTGGCCCATTTCAGCCAGCCTCCACTGGTCGACCCCATGCTCTGGCTGCGCATGGAGCTCCCCGAAAGCCAATGGCAGCTACACCTGCTGCACGACATCGTCCATAGCCAGACAGCCAGCCACTGGGCGGCAGTGGCCGCTGGCGGCCTGTGGCTGGCCGCATCGCTGCTGGTGCTCTATATCCGCCAGCGCCAGCGCCTGGCCGCCCTGAGACAGCGCAGCCGCAAGGAACTGGAGGCCGTGCTGCACCAGCATGCACAGGAACTGCGCACCGCACAGGACGGCATTGTCCAGGCCGCCAAGCAAGCCGATACCGGACTTTCGCGCAGCCTGCAGCATCTGCCGCAAGGCGTGGTAGTGGTGGACCCGCAGCTGCGGCTGGTGGCCTGGAACTCGCGCTATGTGGAGCTGTTCCGCTACCCGCCAGAGCTGATGCATGTCGGCCAGCCCATCGAGGCCCTGATACGCCACAACGCCAGGCGCGGCCTGCTGGGCAAGGGCAATGTGGAGCAAGCCATACAGCGCCGCCTGGAACACCTGCGCAGCGGCAGCCCCCATCTGCACGAAAGCGCCAAGGGAGACGGCACGGTGCTGGAGATCCGCGGCAACCCCCTGCCCGACGGCGGCTTTGTCACCAGCTACGCCGACATCACCAGCTACAAGAACACGGCGCGCGAGCTGCGCAATCTGGCCGACACGCTGGAAAAGCGCATTGCCGATCGCACCCGGGACCTGGCCAAGGCCAAGCAGGAAGCCGAGCGCGCCAATCGCTACAAGACCCGCTTTGTTGCCTCGGCCGTGCATGACCTGCTGCAGCCGCTGAATGCGGCGCGCATCTTCACCAGCCTGCTGCCCACCTATCTGCACGATGATGCGGGCCGCCAGCTGGCCCAGCGGGTGGACAAGGCCCTGGCCTCGCAGGACGCCATCCTCACCAGCCTGCTCGATATCTCGCGCATGGAATCGGGCCAGCTCGAAGTCCGTGTGCGGGATTTCGCGCTCAGTTCCTTGCTGGAAGTGGTGCACAACAATTTTGCGCTGCAGGCCGGGAACGAGGGCCTGAGCCTGCACTGCATGCCCAGCCGGCTGATCGTGCGCAGCGATGAGGCCTTGCTGCGTCGCATACTGCAGAACTTTGTCTCCAACGCCATCCGCTACACGCGCAAGGGCCGCATTGTCGTGGGCTGTCGCCGCCAGGGCGACCAGGTGCGTATCGAGGTGCATGACCAGGGGCCGGGCATTCCCCAGAGCCTGCAAAAGGAAATCTTCGAGGAGTTCCGCCGCCTCGACGAAGGCCATGCCGACGACCGCGGCACCGGCCTGGGCCTGGCCATCGTGGAGCGCCTGGGCAGATTGCTGGACCATGAGATCGGCCTGCGCTCCACCCTGGGCAAGGGAAGCGTCTTCTGGGTCAAGGTTCCTCTGGGCCAGGCCGCAGCATTGACACCGGTCTCCCAGGAGCCTTCTCCCAGCACTCGCGTGGACAGCCCGCTGCAGGGCGGCACTGTCTGGTATGTGGAGGACGATCCCGCCACCCGCGACGCCACCTGTGCCTTGCTGGAACGCTGGGGCTGCGATGTGCCGCTGGCCGCCAACGCCCCCGAAGCCCTGGCCTATGCCGCGCCCGGCAATGCCCCGCAACTGGTGCTGCTCGATGTGCACCTGGGCCAGCTTTACGGCCCCGATGTCTACGCCCAGCTCTGCGAACGCTGGGGCCGGCAGCCTCCCGTCATCCTGCTGACCGCAGAAGGTGACAGCACCCTGCGCCGCCAGGCAGCCGAACGCGGCTGGGGCTTTCTCGCCAAACCGGTAAGACCGCCGGCGCTGCGAGCGCTGATGAGCCAGACCTTTTTGCGCGGACGAGAAGGCGGCAGCACCTGAGAAACAAAGTCGTTTCCAGCGGCGGCGATTTCAGCGCATTGCACTCTCGCTATGAACTCAGGAAGAGCGCCCCTCTGCACGCCGTGGCTGCGCAAGCCGAGCGGCGGATTCTTCGATATGCTGCTGCAGCCTCTGCGGTATTTCCGGCCCGCAGCTCACGCCACTCAGGCCAGACCGCATGAACCATCATCCCGTTGAATCCGCTGTTCCGCCCGGCAGCCGCATCGCCGAACGACTGGCCGGGGCCAGCTTTCACGACTCCTGGAGCATCGCCTCGGACGCAACCGCCCTTTCGGCGCTGGACCACTTCCTGCTCGCCGCGCGCAAAACGCCGCGCTGGATAGAAGCCTGTATGCGCGCGCGCAATCTGGCTGGCGGCCTGGTGGGGCTCAAGGATCTGGGCAGCCTGTCGGCCTTGACGCCTGGCAAGACAGCAGCCAGCTACCGATTGGGCGATCGGGTCGGTATCTTCACGGTATTCGAGAACACCTTTGATGAAGCCCTGATCGGCGACGACGACAAGCACCTGAGTGTCGTGCTCAGCATCCATCGCCAGAACGACATCAGCTCCCGTGAAGCCATCATCACCGTCACCACCGTTGTGCATGTCAAGAACACACTGGGGCGCCTCTACATGCTGCCCGTCAAACCCATGCACAGGCTGATCGCTCCTGCCGTTCTGTCCTCCCTGGGAGGACAAACCCATGCTGCATGAGGAGACACGCCTCTGCATGCCTGCTCTTCCCTGGACGGTTGCAGAAGACATGCGCGACTACGACAGCCTGGCTCATCGACACAGCAGCAAAGACATGTGCGTGGAAAAGCCCGTGTCGCTCATTGCCAATCTGATCGGCTTTGCGCCTGCAGCAGAAGACTTGCAGTATGTGCTGGGCTTTTATGCCGGAGACAGCGGCATTGACGACCGCCTGGCTGTGCGCTGCCGGATCGATCTCGCTCATTGGCCCGATGTGGTCAGCAGGCTGCGTCTGAAATCCGTGCATGACGTATCGTGCGACCCCGACTGGCAAGAGGATTTCCGCTGGCTGATCGATGCGCAAGATGCCGAAGGCCAGCTCCATGCCCATTGTCATCGCTTCATCAATGCGGCGAGACGGGTTTTTCAGGACAAGGTCGATCATCGCTGGGAGATCTTTTTCTCCCACGGCAGCGATATCAACGCATGGTGTGCGGTCTGGCGTAGCCAGGAGCATCTGAACTATCTAAGCTTCGATCAAGGCTGACATCCCGATGGCAGCCCGTCTCAACACAGGGGGTCGCCAGATGCTGAAGTCCTATCGTGCCAGCTGCCATTGCAGCCGGGTTCAGGTTGAAGTCGGCCTGGACCTGAGCCAGCCCAGCTATCGCTGCAACTGCTCCATCTGCAGGCGCAGCCGGTTCTGGCCCGCCATCGCCAGCCCCGAAAATTTCCGCCTTATTACGGGTGAGAAGGAACTCACCCTCTATATGTTTGGCTCGCAAAAGAACCAGCATTTCTTCTGCAGGCGCTGCGGCATCCGCGTCTTTGGTGTGGGCCACGACACGCCGATAGGCCAGATGTACGGCATCAATATCGGTTGCCTGGAAGAGCTGTCGGAGGAGGAGCTTTCGCGAATTCCCGTCACGTATGTCGATGGCATGCACGATCGCTGGGACGCGACGCCGGAGTTTTTCGCGCACTTGTAGCCATCGAACTGCGAAGACGGCATGCAGCTGCAAGCTGCACAGAAATGAGGTCAAGAAGGCCTCAATCCATGACCAGCAAAGCGCAGCAAGCTATCAAGACAGATGACTCTTGAGGCACCAGGGCAATCAAACCTCGTGATCGTTTTCCAGGCTCTTGACCAGCACGGCCGCCTGAGTGCGTGAATAGCATTCGAGCTTCTTGAGGATCGCCGTCACATGGACCTTGACCGTGTTCTCGGCCAGACCCAGTTCGTGCGCGATCTGCTTGTTGAGCAGCCCGTCGGCAATGCACAGCAGCACGCGAAACTGCTGGGGCGTGAGCTGGGCCAGACGAGCGGCCAGGGCCGCATCGGCCTCGGAGCGCTCGGCCACCATGGACGGGAAGCTGATATCCCCGTTGAGCACGTCGTCAATCGCGGCACTCATATCGTCTGCAGCCGCAGACTTGGAGATAAAGCCCGCCGCCCCGAACTGCTGGGCGCGGCGGATGATGCGCGGATCGTCGTTGGACGAGATGATGATCACCGGCACCTGCGCATATTCGCCACGCAGATGCAGCAGCGACGAAAAGCCCCGTGCGCCGGGCATGGCCAGATCCAGCAGCACCAGCTCGATCTCGGGGTGCTCCTGCATCGCAGCGCCCAGGGTCTGGGCGCTGGCCGCCTCCACAATGCGGGATTGCGGGAAGCGGTCGTGCAGCACCTGGATCAACGCTGCGCGAAACAGCGGGTGATCGTCGGCAACGAGAAGAGTGGGCTCGGACATGGGCCGCAGTCTGCCACGGCTGGCACGGCGCTGCATCTGCAAAAACGCATATCCCGCAGCGCCCGTGCCTGTCCGTCATCCAGGCTCCGACTCATTGAGTCCGTATCTCAATCGAGCTTGATGTTGTTGGTCGTGATCACGCGCCCCCATTTGCTGCGCTCGGTGCTGACGAATTTCTCCATCTGCTCGGAGCTGCCGGGCATGGGCTCGACCCCCATGGCTGCCAGACGAGCCTTGGTGCGCGTGTCGGCCAGTGCAAACTGCAGCGACTGGCTGAACTTCTTGACCACCTCGGCCGAGCTGCCCTTGGGCACGACAATGCCCTGCCAGGCATAGCCTTCAAAGCCCTTGAGGCCTTGCTCCTGCAAGGTGGCAACCTTGGGCAGCACATCGATGCGGGCCGGGCTGGCCACGCCTATGGCCTTGAGCTTTTTCTCGCCGAGGAAGGGAACAATGGTTGCGCTGTCGGCCCACATGGCGGGAATCTGGCCGCCGATCACATCCTGCACTGCGGGCGCTGCACCGCGATAGGGAACATGGGTCATATTGCCCAGGCCCACTTCTTCGCGGAACAACTCACCGACCAGGTGATGGGGGCTGCCCAGTCCGGCCGAACCCCAGCTCACGCCAGCCTTCTGCTGCTTGGCCCAGGCGACAAACTCGGTCAGATTGCTGACCGGCACATCGTTGTTGACCACCAGCAGCATGGGAAAGCGCACCAGCATGCCCACGGGCTTGAAGTCTTTCTCGGCGTTGTAGTTGAGCTTGCGGAACAGAAACGGGTTGGCCGCCAGCGTGGCGAAGTCGGCCGTGAACATCAGGTTGCCATAGTCATGCGAGCGCGCGCTGTACTCGGCCGCGATATTGGTGCCGGCACCGGGCTTGTTGTTGATGACGATGGGCCGCTCCAGATTGCGGCCCATGGATTCCGCAATCACGCGGGCCACCACGTCGGAGCCCCCGCCTGCGGCATAGCCGATGACCCACTCCAGAGGCTTTTCCTGGGCCATGGCGGCCGGCCCTGCAGCCCAGGCCAGCGTCGAGCAGGCCAGTGCGGCCAGAAACTGTTTGCGTTGCATCATCCTTGTCTCCTTGATTCATGGCCCCTGGAATAGATTTTGGTGACGGGGCCTTTAGGGGATGGCGCAGCTGCCGCCAGAGCGGCGGCGCGCTGCTTCTCAAACGGCAGCGTGTACCGGGGCAACCGGTGTCACGGCACCGCGCTCGGCCGCGTCCGCGCCGGCAGGAGCGAATCCTGCGCTGGCGCGGGCCAGTTCGAGCGCATGCAGCAAGGTCTTCTGATGGCCAATGTGATTGGCCAGCAGCAGCACTAGGCGGGCATTGAGGGCATGGCTTTGCGCGGTTTCAAGGCCCTGATGCGTGGCGATCAGGGCTTCATAGAAATCGTCGCAGGCCTGCAGATTCGGGTGGGTGGACAGCAGCATGGCAGTCTCCTAAAAAAGGGGAATCCTCTGGGGTATTTCATTGCAAGGCGCCGCTGGCTTGCAGCAACGCAGCACGCACGGCAGCCTCGTCGGGACGACGCCAGCGCGCGCAGACATGCTGGTCGGGGCGCAGCAGGTAACTGGTGCCGGTGCGCGCATCCAGACGCTGTGCGGCCAGACCCTGCACATCCAGCAGATCGGCTTGCGCGGCCCCTGCATCGCCCTCGGCGGCTATCGAGAGATTGAGTACGCCGCCAAGTCCGTGTGCCCATGCCGGCGTGGGGCCAAAATGCAGCAGCGTGAAGTCCGGGCCCAGGGCACGCAGCAGCCATGTGGTCTGGCTGTCGCCGGGGCGGCGCATGGGCGCATCGCTGAGCACGGCGCCGGGCAGTTGCGAGCCTTCGAAGACCTCGCTGTCCGGCGTGTTGAGCGATGAATGATGCAGCGTGGCCGGCACCGACAGACGCCCGCTGTTGACGATGCGACGCGCAAACTCATGCTCGCGCGCCAGCTCCAGCGCCGCATCGCGAAACAGACGACTGATCTCGCTCTTTGGCGTGATGAAGTCGGTGGCGCGCGTCGAGTTGCGGATGTTCTCGTCGGCCGCGTATTCGCGCTCGGCGCCGTAGGTCGCGATCAGCGCAGCATCGGCCTGGCCGCGCAGCACGCGGTCGAGCTTCCAGGCCAGGTTTTCGGCATCCTGGACGCCGCTGTTGGCGCCGCGTGCGCCAAAGGGCGAGACGCCATGCGCGCTGTCGCCCGCGAAGACCACGCGACCGTGGACAAAGCGGTCCATGCGCAGGCAGGCAAAGGTGTAGACGCTGGCCCATTCGAGCTCGAAGTCCGCATCCTTGCCCAGCAATGCGCGGATGCGCGGCAGGATGTTCTCGGGCTTTTTCTCCTCCTCGGGATCGGCCTCCCAGCCCAGCTGGAAGTCGATGCGCCAGACATCGTCGGGCTGGCGGTGCAGCAGCACGCTCTGACCCGGATGAAACGGCGGATCGAACCAGAACCAGCGCTCGGTCGGGAAATCCGCATGCATCTTCACATCGGCAATCAGAAAGCGGTCGCGGAAGATGCGGCCATGGCTTTCCTGACCCAGCAGGCCGCGCAAGGGCGAGCGCGAGCCGTCGCAGGCCAGCACCCACTGGGCATCGATCCGATACTCGCCCTCGGGCGTTTCCACTGTCAGCAGCGCACCATCGGCGCGCGGCGCCAGCGCCGTGACCTTGTTGTGCCAGCGCAGATCGATCAGCGGCAGCTGCAGTGCGCGCTCGACCAGATAGGCTTCGGCGTAGTACTGCTGCAGATTGATGAAGGCCGGGCGCTCGTGGCCGGCTTCGGGCAGCAGATCGAACTGGTAGAGCGACCGATCCCTGGCAAACACCTTGCCCAGATTCCAGGACACGCCCTTGTCCACCATGGACTGGCCCACGCCCAGGCGATCCCAGATCTCCAGCGTACGCTTGGAAAAACAGATGGCGCGCGAGCCTGTGGACAGCTTGCAGTCGTTGTCGAGCACCACCACCGGCTGGCCGCGCTGCGCCAGATCGATGGCCAGAGACAGGCCCACAGGCCCGGCGCCGACGACGACCACGGGGTGGCGAGCCGGCGCATCGGCATCCTGGTCCGCATGTCGCCGATAGGGAATCTGGATGGACTGAATGTCGGCGGCGCTGCCGCGCAGGGCCTCAGGGGCAATGGCTGGGGTGGACATGGCGTTCATCGGTGCGCAAACCTTGAAAAGCGTGGATCTGTTCTTTGGGGCAAAAGCCACCCCTCCGGCTCTTCGCAGCCGGATCTAAACTCTATTTTTTTGATAGCTACTACCGCTTGTCAGTCAAAGAATTCAACATCTTTTCAACTTGAATTCCTTGTATTCAAAGCGAAAGCAGCTCCTATTTTTGAAAGATTTGCCGTAGATCGCCGCACTAAGTGCTGGAGACTGCCAGCCGGGCGGCCCGGGGATGACTAGCCTTCCAGCGCCAGCCACATCTCGCGGTCGCGCTCGGCGGTCCAGATGCGCGGGTCGGCATGGCCCGATGCCTCGTCATAGGCGCGCGTCACGTCGAACGGCATGCAGTGGTTGAAGATCACCCAATGGCCGTATTTGGGCTGCAACTTGGCAAAGGCTGCCTCGTAGACCTTGCGCAGGTCCTGGCGCGCATCGGCGCCGGCCTTGACCTCGGCCCACAGGTCGCTGATGAAATTGCGCGTGCCCGCCAGGCCGGCCTGCACTTCGGCCGCGTTCTGCAGTGCCGCACCGCGGCCGGGCACCAGCTTTTCGGGCTGGAGCGCGGCAATGGCATCCAGCGTCTGCGGCCAGTCCTGGAAATAGGCATCGCCGGCATAGGGCGTGGCATCGAACTCGACCAGATCGCCGCTGAACAGCACCTTCTCCTGTGGCAGCCAGACCACGGTATCGCCCTTGGTGTGGCCACGGCCCAGCTGCAGGATCTGCACCTCGAGCTTGCCCAGCCACAGCGTCATCTTGCCGGTGAAGGTCATGGTCGGCCAGGTCATGCCCTCGGGCACGCTCTCGACGTTCTGGAACAGGCGCGGAAAGCGCCCGATCTCGCTGGCCTTGTCCTGCTCGCCGCGCTCGACGATGAGGTCGTAGGTGTCCTGGCTGGCAATGATGTGCTCGGCGCCGTAGGCCGAGGCACCCAGCACGCGCACCGCGTGGTAATGCGACAGCGTGACGTATTTGATGGGCTTGTCCGTGACCTCGCGGATGCGGCGGATCACGTCCTCGGCCATGACGGGCGTGGCCTGGGTGTCGATGACCATCACGGCATCGTCGCCGATGATGATGCCGGTGTTGGGGTCACCCTCGGCCGTATAGGCATAGGCATGTTCGGAGAGCTTGTCGAAGCTCACCTTCTTGACTTCGAGGTCGGCGGCGGAGGCAAAGGTCTTGGTGCTCATCGTTGCAGTCTCTTTGTTTTAAACAAATGCATTCATCTTTATCGAATTTCTGAATGCTAGATACAAATTCAACATTGCACAATTGATTTGTCATAGTGAAAAACCCTGGAGGATTTTCAGTCGCGGTTCCCCCGTCACAATGCCGTCATGCCTCACGCCAACACCTCTTCGACCGACGCCCGCTTCCCACTCGACGCCTGTGACGACGAGCCCACACGCGCACCGCGCGGCATACAGAGCGTGGAGGTAGGCGGCCAGCTGCTCAAGGTGCTGGCGCGCACGGGCCGGCGCATGGCGCTCAAGGATCTGGCGCGCGAGGCCGAGATGACGGCCGCCAAGGCCCACCCCTATCTGGTGAGCTTTTGCAAGCTGGGGCTGATGGAGCAGGATCGCGTCAGCGGCCACTACGGCCTGGGTCCGCTGGCCATCCAGATGGGGCTGATCAGCCTGCAACAGGCCGACCCCGTTCGCATGGCGATTGCCGAGCTGCCTGCTCTGGCGCAGGAGGTGGGCTACACCGTGTCGGTGTCCATGTGGAGCGGCCAGGGGCCGACCATCATCCGCGTCGAGGAAGGCCCGACCCACGTCTATGTGGCCATGCGCCACGGCACGCCGGCCTCGCTGCGCCATACCGCCACAGGCAAGATTTTTGCGGCCTTTGGCGAGCCGGCCCGCATCGCACCGCTGCTGCAGGCCGAAGGCCATAGCCTGGACGAGCCGGCATTTGCGCAGGAGTTGCAAGCCATCCGCCGCAACCACCTGAGCGTGGTCGAGAACCAGTTGCTGTCGGGCGTGAGCGCACTGGCGGTGCCGGTGTTCGACGGCTTCGGCCAGCTGGTGCTGGCGATTGCCGCCATCGGCCCTTCCGTCACGCTGACGCTGGACCCCGCCGGTCTGCCGGCCCGCAAGCTGCAGGCCCAGGCGCGTGCGCTTTCCCGGCGCCTGGGCGCCCCGGCTACGCTGACCGAGGCCTAGGCTCGGTAGCCCAGCGAAGCGCTGATGGCGCGTGCCTGCTCGCACACGGCCTGGGCAATCCTGCCCTGCGGATCGGGGTCGAAGCCGCCGCTGGCACCCAGCGCGCAGAGCACGGCCACCACATGGCCGTTGTAGTCGAACAAGGGAGCAGCCACGGCGCTGATGCCGGGCAGATTCAGATCGCGGATCGCTGCACAGCCGGCTGCGCGAATCTCGCTGCGCAGTTGCTCCAGGGGCTTGCTGGCATGCAGCAGACGGCGATGCTCCGGGCTGGCGGCATCCAGCTCACGCGCCAGCAGCACCTCGACTTCGGGCTGCGGCTCCATGAAGGCAAAGAATGCGCGCCCCGTGGCCGACCACAGCATGGACATGACCGAACCCACGCGCACATTGACGGTAATGGGCAGGCTGGGCTCCTCGAAACGCACGATGGTGGGCCCCATATTGCCCATCACCGCCACAAAGCTCGTGACCTGCAGTGACTCGCGCAGCTGCTGCAGGGCCGGCTCGGCCATGCGCACCGGATCGTTCTGGCGCATCGCGGCCAGGCCGATATGGATGGCCTCGCGTCCGAGCGCGTACTGGGTGCCGCCACGGTCCTGCTCCACCAGGCCTTCGGCCATGAGACTGGCCAGATAGCGATGCACCTTGGCCGGGCTTTCATCGACGGCAGCACCGATGGCCGTCAGGCTGGCACGCCCGCCCAGGCCGGCCAGCGCCTTGAGCACGGCCAGACAGGTCTCGGCGGCCTGCACACGCTGACGACGCTCGCGCCCGTCCGCGGCTTCTGCGGCAGCACCAGGCTGGCGCAGCTTTGTGGCGCGCGGCGCTTGCGCAGCGGTGGTCGGCAGCACGGCGTCCGCAGTCCTCTTGTCTTTTTTCATGTCTGTAGCGATTGATGGCAGGGCTTGGACCGGCATTCTGATTCAAATTCGTGACTCAAGTCATGGAAATCCCTTGGGCTTAATTTACGCAATGCGTATAAAAATTACGCAAAACAATTTCTGTATTAAAGCGGAATCGCAGGCGGAGTGAAGCTTGGTTAACCCGCAGGCAAACAACACCACAGCCCAGGAGACACCCTCAATGAAAAAACGCCTCTTCACCGCCTCTGTTCTTGCCGCCAGCATGCTCTGGCTGGCCGCAGTCCCCGGCACCGCCATGGCCCAGGACAAGTTCCCCAGCAAGAGCGTGCGCTGGATCGTGCCCTACGCCGCGGGCGGCGGCTCGGACTTCCTGGCCCGCACCATAGGCCAGGCATGGGGCGCCCAGGCCCATCAACCCATCGTCGTGGACAACCGCCCGGGCGGCAACACGGCCATCGGCGCCTCTGAGACCGCGCGCGCACCGGCCGACGGCTATACCGTGCTGTCTGCCGACAACGGCACGCTGATCTTCAATCCCGTGCTCTACAAGAGCCTGAGCTACAACCCCGGCAAGGACCTCATGCCCGTCACGCTCATGGGTCGCTTTCCCATGATTCTGGTGGCCGGCCCCGCCGAGAAGGCCAAGACCGCCAAGGAGTTCATTGCTGCCGCCAAGGCCAGCACCGAGGGTGTGAACTACGGCTCCGCCGGTGCGGGCAGTCCCCATCATCTGGCCATGGAACTGCTGAAGTCCGAGGCCGGCCTCAAGCTCGCCCATGCACCCTATCGCGGCGCGGCTCCGGCGCTGGCCGATGTGGCGGGCGGTCAGATTCCCGTGATGATGGTGGACCTGGCCGCCGGCGCCGGCTTCATCAAGGGCGGCAAGGTGCGCCCCCTGGCCGTGGCCAATGCCACGCGCCTGCCCCAGCTGCCCGATGTGCCCACCTTTGCCGAGCTGGGCCTGCCCGGCGTGCAGGCCGCGGCCCTGGTCGGCATGGTGGCCCCGGCCAAGACACCGGCCACGGTCGTCACCGCGCTGAACAAGCAGGTGGTCGCCGCCATCAACGAGCCTGCGGTCAAGCAAAAGCTCATCGACTTTGGCGTGGAGCCGGTGGGCAACACGCCCGAGCAGTTCCAGACACTGATCCACAGCGAAAGCGCACGCTGGCAAAAGCTCATCAAGGATCTGAACATCACGCTGGACTGAGACTGCCCCCTGAGTCGCTTCGCGCCTTCCCCCAATGGGGGACGACAGCCTCGCTGGGGCAGCCCTCGCTGGGGCAGCCCCCGCTGCGAGGCGGCTCTTGCTCGCTGTCTCTCTTTTGCGAGCGCGCCAGTTTTGCCGACCAGGAACTATTTTCGTAGCGCAAGCTTTGCAAACGCAGAGGCTGGCGGCAGGCCGTCTCTGCATGCCCTATAGATGGTTGCCCCATCTACCTGCCACCCCATGAGATAGCCATGACCATTTCCACCCCCAGCCGTTGCCCCATCGATCACAGCCAGTTCGGCAAGCCCACCGGCCAGAGCGGCCCTACGGGCTGCCCCATCAGCCACGGGGCCGCCAGCTTCGACCCCTTTGCCGACGGCTACCAGCAGGACCCGCCCGAATATGTGCGCTGGGCACGCGAACAGGAGCCGGTGTTCTACAGCCCGCAGCTGGGCTACTGGGTGGTCACGCGCTTCGACGACATCAAGGCCATCTTCCGCGACAACCTGACCTTCAGCCCCTCGATCGCACTGGAGAAGATCACGCCGACAGGCGATGAGGCCAATGCCGTGCTCGCCAGCTATGGCTTTGCGCTGAACCGCACCCTGGTCAACGAGGACGAGCCCGCCCACATGCCGCGCCGACGCGCGCTGATGCAGCCCTTCACGCCCGAGGAGCTCAAGCACCACGAGCCCATGGTGCGCCGGCTGGCCCGCGAATATGTGGACCGTTTCATCGACGACGGCCGTGCCGATCTCGTCGATCAGATGCTGTGGGAAGTACCGCTGACGGTGGCCATGCATTTTCTGGGCGTGCCCGCAGACGATATGGACACGCTGCGCCAGTACAGCATTGCCCACACCGTCAACACCTGGGGACGACCCCGGGCCGAGGAGCAGCTTGCCGTGGCTCATGCCGTGGGCAACTTCTGGCAGCACGCGGGCCGGATTCTCGACAAGATGCGTGCCGATCCCGACGCCGAGGGCTGGATGCAATACGGCATCCGCAAGCAAAAGGAGCTGCCCGAAGTCGTCACCGATTCCTATCTGCACTCCATGATGATGGCCGGCCTGGTCGCCGCGCACGAGACCACGGCCAACGCCGCGGCCAATGCCGTCAAGCTGCTGCTGCAGCACCCCAAGGTCTGGCAGGAAATCTGCGCCGATCCCTCGCTGATCCCCAACGCCGTGGAGGAATGCCTGCGTCACAACGGCTCGGTGGCCGCCTGGCGGCGCCTGGCCACCAAGGATGTGGTGATCGGCGGCCAGGCCATTCCGGCCGGCAGCAAGCTGCTCATCGTTACCTCTTCGGCCAACCACGACGAGCAGCATTTTGTCGATGCCGACCTGTTCGACATCCACCGCGACAATGCCAGCGATCACCTGACCTTCGGCTACGGCTCCCACCAGTGCATGGGCAAGAATCTGGCGCGCATGGAAATGCAGATCTTCCTTGAGGAATTCACGCGCCGCCTGCCTCACATGCAGCTGGCCGAGCAACGCTTCACCTATGTGCCCAACACCTCGTTCCGCGGCCCCGAACATCTGTGGGTGCAATGGGACGTGAGCCGCAACCCCGAACGCGGCAATCCCGCCGTGCTGGCCGAGCAGCAGCCCGTGCGCATCGGCGAATCCTCGCAGGGCGGCGTCAGCCGCAGCATGCTGGTGCAAAGCACCGAGCTGATTGCGCAGGACGTGCTGCGCGTGCGCCTCAAGGCGCCCGACGGGCGCGACCTGCCGCGCTGGACCCCGGGCTCGCATATCGACCTGCACTGCGGCGACACGGGCATCTCGCGCCAGTACTCGCTATGCGGTGATCCGCAGCAGGCGGACACCTACGAGATCGCCGTGCTGCGCGAGGAGCACAGCCGCGGCGGTTCGGCCTGGATACATGGGGCGCTGCAGGCCGGCATGAAGGTGCAGATGCGCGGCCCGCGCAACCACTTCAAGCTCGACGAAAGCGCGCAGCAGCTGATTCTCGTCGCCGGCGGCATAGGCATCACGCCGGTTGCGGCCATGGCGGCGCGCGCCCAGGCCCTGGGCATTCCCTATGAAATTCACTACAGCTGCAGTCAGCGCGAGCGCATGGCGCTGCTTACTGCATTGCAGGCACGGCATGGCGAGCGTCTGCAGATCTATGTGGGCGCAGAAGGCCAGCGAGCCGATTACCAGGCGCTGCTGGCCCAGGTCAGGCCCGACGCACAGATCTATGCCTGCGGTCCGCAGCGCATGCTCGACGGCCTTGCCCAGGCCAGCCAGCACTGGCCCGAGGACAGCCTGCGCGTGGAGCATTTCTCCAGCACCCTGGGCGCGCTGGACCCGGACCAGGAGCACGGCTTTGAAGTCGAGTTGCGCGAATCCGGCATCACGCTGCAGGTGCGCAACGATGAAACCCTGCTCGATGCGCTGCGCAGCGCCAATATCGATATCGAGTGCGACTGCCGCGAAGGCCTGTGCGGCTCCTGCGAGGTGCCGGTGCTCGAAGGCGATATCGATCATCGCGACATGGTGCTGACCCGTGCCGAGCGCACGGCCTGCACCAAGATGATGAGCTGCTGCTCGCGCGCCAGGACGCCGGAGTCCAGAATCGTTCTGGCGCTGTAGCGTCCCGGGCGGGCAGCCCCAGGCGGGCAGCCCCAGGCGGGCAGCACCTGGCCGGCGGCCGCCGCCAGGCCATATAGGCTTGTGCCTAGAATCAATGCCCATATGGGCCTGTTGCAAATACTGCTGATTCTTGTGTGGGCACCGGCTGTGGCGCTCATCGCCTTCGTTCTCACCAGCTGGCTGGGCCATGGCGCTCAAGCCATCTGGAGCGCCATGACTGGCGCTCGCGCTGACGAGCGCTCGACCTGGCCGCTGCTGCTGGGCGGCGTGGCGGCCATGGCGGCCATGGTGGGGGCGGTCATCACCTTTCCGAACCAGGCCGTCATGCAGCATGCGTTCGGCAAACTGCTGGGCTATGGCTCCACACGCGTGGAGATCACGCTGCGCCAGGACGACGCCGCCACACGCCAGGCCTTGCTGGAGACGCTGAGTTCCTTCATGGAAATGGGCGCGCGCGAGATCCGCTACCGGGTCTCCACCCGCCATGGCAGCTACACCGAAACCGACGAAGTGCCCAGCCACTACCGTTTCGAGAACGGGCGACTGGAGATCGCCACAGGCGGTATTGTCAGCAGCGACCGGCTGTCCGCGATGCAGCATGGCTTCAAGGCACTGGCGCAATTTCCCACAGCCAGCTCGATTGACGCCGGCGTGCCGGCAACCGTAAGCCTGGGCAAGGAGCGGATAGCCGTGGAGATGCTGCCGCGCACCGCCATGCTGGTCCACCGCGACGCTGCCAAGGACTGGTCAAGCGTGCTGCGCCCCGCCGCGCCTGCCCGTTGCCATCTGGAGATCCAGGCGCTGTTCTCCACGGATGCCTTCAGGCTGCTCATGTTCGCGGGCCGGGCCTCGGGGGAGGTCGAGATCCACACCGGCCCCGATACCGCCCTGCGCGACACGCAGTACCAACTGGTCGGCATGGGCCTGGTGCCGGGCCGGAACGGGCGCAGCGTCAAGGAACTGGAGACCGACGCCACCCGCATCTATGGCGTGCTGAGACTGCTGCCGCCGGGCCTGGATCCCGATGTCATGGACTGCGATACCGCCCTGGGACGCATGAGCGACCCGGCCCTGGTGGCCGCCGCCATGCTGTCCACATTTCCCGGCCTGGAGGGACGCGTGAGCGGCATAGAGATCACGCCTTCAGCCTCCTTCTCGCCCTGGTACAATCGGGGCTGGACGGCCGTGCCGCCCGGCACACGCTCGCAAGGCGGAACGCGAGCCGAAGCGGGCACGCGCGCCTGCACCCTGGAGCAGAACCGCCACACGCGCGCCCTGATATCCATGGTCGAGGAGCACTGCACGGAACGCGATCCGCAAAACGCCGGTGCGGCCTGCTCCCAGCTGCGCGAACGCCTGAACTGGGCCCAGGCCGAGCTGGCCCGATGCAGGAAACAGTTGGTGCGTTGAAACGGCGCCGAGGCCCGCGCAACAGCGATCACATGGACCAGATTCTGGGAGTCCCCCCCTGCAGCCCCCAGAGTTCTTTTCTCCAGGAACTCCACACGGTTTTCCACAGCATCATCACAGGCTCGACCACAGGTGATGCACTGCGCAGAATCAGCATGTTTTCATTGGGAGCCGTCACTCCGCTCAACACTGCCGGGGCGGCCTCTGCAAGCAGCTCCTGCGTGCCTTCCAGCAAGGCCTCGCGCTGATGGCGCGCAATCGGTGAGCCGCTGGCAAAGATCAGACTGCCCAGGCAGCGATGCCCGGCCAGCCCCAGATCGCCGTTAAGCAGCAGCTCATCCTGCGCGTTGACCACGCCGCGCTCCAGGAACCGGCCCGGCCATTCGATGTGCTGCTCGAACCTGCCGGACTCATAGGGCTGGGCGGCCAGCGGCAGGCCCAGTGCCGTGACATCCCAGGTCAGCAGCTGTGCGTCTTCGGCAAGCTCGAACTCCAGGTGGTTGACGGCATCACAGGCGTTGTACGCAATCGCCTCCAGCGGCAGCCACTCCAGCCGCGCACCGGGGTCCAGCCGCAGCCGGGTGCGCTGCATGGCCTGCTTGCCGTTGCTTTTGTAAAAGCGCGTGGCACCGGGCGTGGTGACCAGCGCATGCGCACCTTCTGCGACATGGACATCTATGTCCAGCACATCACCGCCCACCAGCCCGCCCGGCGGGTGTACCAGCACGTTGTGGCAGATGGCCGGCCCCTCGGGATACAGGCTTTTGAGGATGCGCAGCGGACCATCGTGCGTGAAATGCACCGAGGTCTTGCCGGCCTGCAGGGAATAGTTCAGCGCCAGTTGCGCATGCCAGGTCATTGTCGTTCTTGCCTCTTCAAGCAGGCCTGCCGCTCAGGCCCAGGTAGCTCAGCTCTTTTGCTTACTAACTCATGAAAATTCATTCGTTGTTGCAAGGCTGGCGCGCTTCTACAGTCTTCAGCACGCCAGCCCGCAAAGCGCATGGCGATTGATTTCAGGAGCATTCATGTCGGCCAGTACCGTAACTCATTCCCGCCTGCATCGCACTCTGGCCCCATGGCTGACATCGATGGCGGTGCTGTGCTGCACGCTGGCAACTGGCCCTGCTGCCGCGCAATCCGGCGGTGCAGCGGCACAGGCCTGGAAGCCCAGCAAGTCCACGGAATTCATTGTCCCCAGCGGGGCCGGCGCGGCGCTGGATCTGGCAGCCCGCAAGCTCACCGAGCTGCTGGCACGCGATGGCCATGCACCGCAGTTCGTGGTCAGCAACAAGTCCGGCGCGCATGCGATCGCCGCGCTGGAAAGCCTGCACCGCCACCCTGGCGACGCCCACACGCTGATGACGCTGAGCACCAGCTACGGCAACAGCCTGGCGCAGAACGCCCTGCCCGCACACCTGCAAAAAGGCACGCCGCTGGTGACCTTGCTGCGCGAATTCACCACGGTGGTCGTGCGTGCGGATTCGCCGCTGCGCAATGCCCAGGACCTGATCGCCCAGCTGCGCCAGGACCCCGAGAAATACTCCATCGGCATCGCCACCACGCTGGGCAATCACATCCATCTGGGCGTGGCCCAGCCCTTGCAGCAGGGCGGCGTGAATATCCAGAAGCTGCGCATCGTTCCCTACAAGTCCTCCGCCGAATCCATGGTGGCACTGGCCGGCGGCCATCTCGATGTGGTTTCGGCCACCACGCCGAACCTGCTGCCCTACCTGCAGTCGGGCCGCGTGCGCGTGCTGGCGATTGCCGCCGACAAGCGGCTTGAAGGCGTGTTCGCCCAGTCGCCCACCTGGAAGGAGCAGGGCATCGACTATGTCAGCGATTCGTTTCAGGGCGTGATGACGGCGCCCGGTGCCAGCACCGCGCAACAAGCGTATTGGGTGAATGCGCTGCGCAAGGTTTCCGAAACCCGGGAGTGGAAGGAATTTGTGACGCTGAACCAGTGGGAGCCCGTGTTTCTCGGCCCGCAGGAAACCGCCCGCGCCCTGAGTGCACAGGTCGAACGCAGCCATGCTCTGCTGAACGCACTCGGCCTGCTGTCGCCCAGCGCCTCCCGTATCGCCCAGGCCCGCTGAAGCACCGCTCTCATCAGGAAAAATCCCATGAACATGCCCCTTCCCCACGCTCCGCTGCAGCATCTGGACGAACGCCTGAGCTCCGCAAGCAACATCACTCCGCATATCCGCATCACGCCGCAGTCGGCGCATATCGGCGCGCTGATCAGCGGCGTCAATCTGAAGCAGGCCTTGAGTGCCGCCGAAGTGCACACCATCCGCTCGGCATTGCTGCGCTGGAAGGTGATCTTCTTTCGTGATCAGCACCTCAGCCATGAGCAGCAGATTGCCTTTTCGCGCCAGTTTGGCGAGCTGACGCCCGGCCACCCCGTCTTCGGTCATGTCGAAGGCTTTCCCGAGCTGTATTCGATTGCCAAGCACCGCAAGGCCAACCGCCACAGCGGCCAGGCCGAACAGCGCCCCTGGACCGGCTGGCATGCCGATGTGACGGCAGCCCACAACCCGCCTGCCGCATCGATTCTGCGCGGCGTGACAATTCCGCCCTATGGCGGCGACACGCAATGGACCAATCTGGCCGCTGCCTACGAAGCGCTCTCCAAACCGCTGCAGGCCTTTTTGCAGGGCCTGCGTGGTGAGCACCGCTTCAGCGCCCCGCAGGGAGCCACGGCATCGCAGGAATATCTGGATCTGGTGCGCGACAACACCCTGATCAGCGAACACCCGCTGGTCACGATTCATCCCGAGACCGGCGAGAAGGTACTCTACATCAGCCCCGGCTTTCTCAAGTCCATCGTGGAACTCTCCACCCGCGAATCGCGCGTGCTGCTGGAGCTGCTCTGGGAGCACGCCGTCAGCAGCGAGTTCACCGTGCGCTTCAAGTGGGAACCCGGTTCGCTGGCCTTCTGGGACAACCGCTCCACTGCCCATGTGGCACCGCAGGATATTTTTGCGCTGGAGTTCGATCGCCAGCTCTACCGCACCACGCTGGTGGGCGAAGTCCCCCGGGGCGCGGACGGCCGTGCCAGCACTGCCATACAGGGCAATCCGGTGCTGGCCGCGCACGGCGCGGCGTATTGACGAAATGAGTTGTCCTCCGGGCATGGCCTGAGGCTTTGAGGTGCCGCTTGCGGCACCTTTTTTTCTTCGCCCGCTGTTCAAATAGCCACCAGCGAGCGCACGTTCTTCTCCTGCATCTCGCTGCCCGGGCCCGATGCGATCACCTCGCCGCGCTCCATCACCACATAGTGGTCGGCCAGCTCCTCGGCGAAGTCGTAGTACTGCTCGCACAGCAGGATGGCCATGTCTCCGCGATTGGCCAGCATGCGGATCACGCGGCCGATGTCCTTGATGATGCTGGGCTGTATGCCCTCGGTGGGCTCATCCAGGATCAGGATCTTGGGCTGCGGCGCCAGCGCGCGCGCAATGGCCAACTGCTGCTGCTGCCCGCCCGAGAGATCGCCGCCACGGCGGTGCAGCATCTGCCCCAGCACGGGGAACAGCTCGTACAGCTCGCCCGGAATCCGGGTGCCTGCCGAACAATAGGACAGACCCATACGCAGATTGTCTTCCACCGACAGGCGCGAGAAGATTTCGCGCCCCTGAGGCACATAGCCGATGCCGCTGCGCGCGCGCTCATAGGGCGTCCTGCGCGCGATATCGCGGCCCTGCCATTCAATGCCGCCGCTTCTGATGGGAACCAGCCCCATCAGACTTTTGAGCAAGGTGGTCTTGCCCACGCCGTTGCGGCCCAGCAGCACCGTGACCTTGCCGATCTCGGCCGTGAAATTCACGTCCCGCAGGATGTGCGAGCCGCCGTAGTACTGATGCAGGTTCTGAACTTTAAGCATTTTCAACCTCTAACGCTTACACAGAAAGCGCAAGCAGCTATCTAATTTGACTATCTGCGAAGCGCATGACGTTTGAAACTGGCGCTGCCCAATCAAAGAGACAGCGAGGAAGCGCCGCCGCGCACCGAAGCAGTCGTCCCCCTCCCTCAGCGCGAAGCGCGCAGAGAGAGGGGAAGGCGCGGGGCCGCCCAGGCAAAGTGCCTCAGGGGGTTACCTCCCAAGATACACCTCGATCACGCGCTCGTCAGCCTGCACCTCGGCCAGCGTTCCCTCGGCCAGTACCGAGCCATCGCAAAGCACCGTGACCTTCTCGCTGATGGTGTCGATAAAGCTCATGTCGTGCTCCACCACCATCAGCGAATGCTTACCCTTGAGCGTCAGAAACAGCTCGGCCGTGCGCACCGTTTCCTCATCGGTCATGCCGGCCACAGGCTCGTCGAGCAGCAGCAGCTTGGGCTCCTGCACCAGCAGCATGCCGATCTCCAGCCACTGCTTCTGTCCGTGACTGAGCAGCCCGGCTTGGCGCGTTACGCTGCCTGCCAGATGAATGGTGTGCAGTACCTCGGCAATGCGATCCCTCTGCGCGCCGCTGAGCTTGAACAGCATGGAGGAGGCAATGCCCTTGTGGGTCTTGAGCGCCAGCTCCAGGTTCTCGAACACGCTGAGCTGCTCGAACACCGTGGGCTTCTGGAACTTGCGGCCAATGCCCATGGCGGCGATCTCGGGTTCCTTGTAGCGCAGCAGATCGATGGTGGAGCCGAAGAACACCGTGCCGCTGTCGGGCCGGGTCTTGCCGGTGATGATGTCCATCATCGTGGTCTTGCCCGCACCATTGGGGCCGATGATGCAGCGCAGTTCACCGGGCGCGATATCGAGGTTCAGACCGTTGATGGCCTTGAAGCCGTCGAAGCTCACATGCACGTCTTCGAGATAGAGGATGCGGCCGTGGGTCACATCCACTTCGCCGGCCACCACGGGGCGCGCCAGACTGGCGTTGCGGCCGCCGGATTCGGTGCGCAGCGCGGCTTCGCGCTGCTGGTAGGAAGCCAGGCGCTGCTCGCCTTCCTGCATCAGATCGGGGGTCATGCGCGCACTCCTTCAAGGGCATCGGCAGAAGCCGGCTCGGCAGCGGCTTTGGCAGCTGCGGCTGCAGTCTGGTTCAACGGATCCCGGACCTGGGCCTTGCGCTTCTCACGCCACTGGCGAAGCTGCTGCGGCAGGCGAATCAGTCCTCCCGGCATGAACAGCGTCACGACGATGAACAGCGCACCCAGCACGTACAGCCAGTATTCGGGTGCGGCCACGGTGAGCCAGCTCTTGCCGCCATTGACGGCAAACGCGCCGATGATGGGGCCGACCAGCGAGGCACGTCCGCCCACGGCAGTCCACACCGCCATTTCGATGGAATTGCCCACGCTCATCTCGCTGGGGTTGATGATGCCCACCTGGGGCACATAGAGCGCGCCCGCCAGGCCGCACATCATGGCCGAGATGACCCAGATCGACAGCTTGTAGGGCAGCGGGTTGTAGCCGCAGAACATGGTGCGCGATTCGGCATCGCGCACGGCCTGCAGCACGCGGCCGTACTTGCTGCGCACCAGCCAGCGCGAGAACAGAAAGCAGCCCAGCAGCGCCAGCCCCGACAGCGCGAACAGCAGCACATGCATGGCTTGCGAATTGACGGAAAAACCCAGCAGGGTCTTGAAGCCCGTGAAGCCGTTGTTGCCGCCGAAACCGGTCTCGTTGCGGAAGAACAGCAGCATGGCGGCGTAGGTCAGGGCCTGGGTGATGATGGAGAAATACACGCCCTTGATGCGCGAGCGAAAGGCGAAGTAGCCGAACAGCCCGCCGATCAGGCCCGGAACCAGAAACACCAGCAGCACGGTGGCGGCAAAGCTGCCCGACAGCGCCCAGTGCCAGGGCAGCTCCTTCCAGTCCAGAAAACCCATGAAGGCAGGCAATGCATCGGGGCCTGCGGCCTCGCGCATCAGGTACATGCCCATCACATAACCGCCCAGTGCGAAGAACAGGCCGTGGCCCAGGCTCAGGATGCCGGTATAACCCCAGATCAGGTCAATCGCCAGCGCGCAGATGGCATAGCACATGAACTTGCCCAGCAGGCCCAGCATGTAGTCGGACAGGTGCAGCGCACTGTCCTCGGGCACCCACAGATTGAGTGCGGGAGCCACGGCGCAGACCATGGTCAGGGCCAGCAGAAATGCCGTCCAGCCCTTGCCGCTGAGCAAGGACTCGGGAGCAGGAAGTACCAGCGGTGGTGCGGATGCAGGGGATGAAGAAGTTGACACGCTCATAGCTCCGGTCCAGAACGCAATGTTTGAGAAAGCCAGCTTTCGCAAGGAACAGCGAGCAAGGGCCTACGCCGGCCGCGCCGCCCCGCAGCGAGGCTGTCGTCCTCCTTGAGGGGGGAAGGCGCGAAGCGACTCAGGGAGTTCATGTTTCCGCACTGCGGCCCTTCAGGGCAAAAATGCCTTGCGGACGCTTTTGAATGAAGACCACGATGAACAGCAGCACGGCGATCTTGGCCAGCACTGCCCCGGTCCAGCCTTCCAGCAGCTTGCTGAGCACGCCCAGGCCCAGAGCCGCGTAGACGGTGCCAGCCAACTGCCCCACGCCGCCCAGCACCACCACCAGGAAACTGTCCACGATGTAGTTCTGCCCCAGATCCGGGCCCACATTGCCGATCTGACTCAGGGCGCAGCCGGCAAGACCAGCGATACCGGAGCCCAGTGCAAACGCATAGGTGTCGGTGCGTGCCGTGTTGACGCCGACACAGGAGGCCATGGCGCGGTTCTGCGTCACGCCGCGCACGAACAGGCCCAGCCGCGTTCTGGCGATCATGAAGGCCACGCCCGCCAGCACGGCAAACGCAAAGACGATGATGGCGATGCGGTTCCAGGGCAGTGTGAGATTGGGCAGCAGCGCAATCCCGCCGCTCATCCAGACGGGGTTTTCCACACCCACGTTCTGCGCCCCGAAAAGGCTGCGCACGGTTTGCTGCAGCACCAGGCTGATGCCGAAGGTGGCCAGCAGGGTCTCCAGCGGGCGACCGTAGAGAAAGCGGATCACGCCGCGCTCCAGCACCGCACCGACCAACGCCGAGGCCAGAAAGGCCACGGGAACGGCCACCACCAGATACCAGCCGAACAGGGACTCGGGCAGCCAGCGCTGGAATGCGACCTGCACCAGATAGGTCGCATAGGCACCGATCATGATCAGCTCGCCGTGCGCCATATTGATAACGCCCATCAGGCCATAAGTGATGGCCAGACCCAGCGCCGCCAGCAACAGCACCGAGCCCAGGCTGATGCCGCTGAAAATCGCCCCCAGCCTGTCGCCCCAGGCCAGGCCTTCGGCAATGCCGGCCAGCGCGGCCTTGATGGCTTTCTGCACGCCGGGATCGGACTCTTCGGACAGGCGCTGGTTCAACAGCAGCTGCGTCTCCGGCGTCTGCTGGCGCGACAGCTGCTCCACCGCCTTCAGACGCTGCTGCACCTCGTCGCTGCCCAGCAGGCTGGCAGCCTGGCTGCGCTCCAGCAGAGCTCTGACCTGCCCGTCCTGTTCAGCGGCCAGCGCTTTTTCGATCAGCGGAAGCCGCCCGGCATCAGGCTCGGAGGCCAGTTGCTCGGCAGCCTTGCGGCGCGCCTGCACATCGCTGCTGCCCAACGCCAGCGCGGCCTGCGCCGTGTCGATGACCGAGCGCAGGTAATTGTTGCTGACGACCTCCTCGGCATCCGCCGGGAGTTGGACGGCCTGGCCGGTCACCGGGTCGGTGACCGCGTCGCCGCTCATTACATAGACCTTGCCCTGGGACACGCGCACTTCATCGTTGGCGAGCGCGCCCAGATAGGCCGACAGGCGGCCGCCGTCGGTCTGTGCATCCGGCGCCAGCACGGCCTGATTGATCGCCAGCACGCGCTGCTCGGAGTCGTCTGCCGCAGCCATGGCATAGGCCTGCTCGGTCGTCAGTGCGTGACTGGCAAAGCTCAGCAACGAGCCCAGCCCGGCGGCCAATGCCAGCCTCAATGACTTGCGCAGTATGTTCATAGGAATTTCAGGTTTCTAGCGCTGCAGCCCTTGTCAATAAAGCGCAAGCAGCTATCTCTTCAGGACTGGAGAGCCCACCAGACCTCTCCAGTCCGAGGGAGCGAATCAGGAGCTCTTGCCGTTGGGCTCATCCTTCTTCTTGTCGTTGCCTTCGATATACGGGCTCCAGGGCTGGGCCTTGATCGGGCCCTTGGTCTTCCAGACCACGCTGAACTGGCCGTCTGCCTTGATCTCGCCGACCATCACGGGCTTGTGCAGATGGTGGTTCTTCTCGTCCATCTTCAGGGTGAAGCCGCTGGGTGCGGCAAAGGTCTGGCCGGCCATGGCGGCAATCACCTTGTCGGTATCCGTGCTCTTGGCTTTTTCCACGGCCTGCTTCCACATGTGGATGCCAACCCAGGTGGCTTCCATCGGGTCGTTGGTCAGCGGCTTGTCCTTGTGGCCGGCGATGTTCTTGGCCTTGGCGTAATCGCCCCACTGCTTGATGAAGGCCGTGTTGGTCGGGTTCTTCACACTCATGAAGTAGTTCCATGCCGCCAGGTGACCGACCAGAGGCTTGGTGTCCACGCCGCGCAGCTCTTCCTCACCCACGCTGAAGGCCACCACCGGCACGTCCTTGGCCTTGAGGCCGGCATTGCCCAGCTCCTTGTAGAAGGGCACGTTGGAGTCGCCGTTGATGGTCGAGATCACGGCGGTCTTGCCACCGGTGGAGAACTTCTTCACATCGGCCACGATGGTCTGGTAGTCGCTGTGGCCGAAGGGAGTGTAGGTTTCCATGATGTCGGAATCCTTCACGCCCTTGGACTTGAGGAAGGCACGCAGAATCTTGTTGGTGGTGCGTGGGTACACATAGTCCGTGCCCAGCAGCACAAAGCGCTTGGCACCGCCGCCTTCCTTGCTCATCAGGTACTCGACAGCGGGAATCGCCTGCTGGTTGGGCGCGGCACCGGTGTAGAAGACGTTCTTGGAGAGTTCCTCGCCCTCGTACTGCACGGGGTAGAACAGCAGACCGTTGTTCTGCTCGAACACCGGCAGCACGGATTTGCGCGACACGCTGGTCCAGCAGCCGAAGACCACGGCCACCTTGTCCTGGGTGATCAGCTGTTTGGCTTTTTCGGCAAACAGCGGCCAGTTGGAGGCGGGGTCCACCACCACGGGCTCCAGCTTCTTGCCCATCACGCCGCCCTTGGCGTTGATGTCGTCGATGGCCATCAGCACCGTGTCCTTGAGCACGGTCTCCGAGATCGCCATGGTGCCCGAGAGGCTGTGCAGCACCCCGACCTTGATGGTGTCTGCAGCCAGCACCTGAGAAGTCAACCCCAGGCCCAGAGCCATGGATGCAGCCAGTGTTGTGAGGGTTCCGCGACGATTCATTTCAGCACTCCCAGGAGGTTTTGTTCGGTCACATTGACCGCAGAACCTGAAGTGCAATTACCGTGCCAGCCCCCTGCGGCACGGCCTGAAAGCCGCCGGAATCGGCGCCGCTGCCTCTTTTGGGTCAGATGCGGCCCGGACGCGTCTTCCTGCGCTCAGCAACGTCCGTCAGCAAGCACCATTGCAGTGCCCCATGCACCAGATGCAGACCGCACCGGGCCGCAGGCACTATTGAAGTGCATGACCGCCTCAGTCGGTCGGGATGCAGGCCGGCAGCGCTGCGCTGCGCAGCTTTCCGGGATTGAGCAGATTCAGGGGGTCGAAATCGGCCTTGGTCTGCAACAGCGCGGGATCGAGCTGGTTGTTGGCCTTGCCGTCTTCCACCACGTAGACATGCGGATTGTTGATCTGCACGCCATGCTTGCGATAGATGTCCATGATCGCGTTGAGCCGCTCGGCCGAGCTGAAGCGCACCAGCTCCAGCCCGCTGCAGTTGAACTGTCCCTCCTTGGTGCGCAGAAACTCCAGATGGAACAGGACCTCGTCACCGAGCTCGCTGCGCAAGGCCTTGAGCTGCTCGCCAAACCTTGCGGGGTTGTAGCCGGTCTGCAGATAGGTCAGCTCCCGGTCCAGCTTCAGCGCATGCAGGGTCGTATGGTTCCAGCAATACTCGATCAGCGATTTGTAGCCCGCAGCCGGCTGCGCAGACCAGCGCCCGCGCTCGCAGTAGCTGAGGGTGCCGCCGTGACGCTCCAGCAATAGCTGCATGGCCTCCTCGGCTTCGGGTGCCACCAGCGCGATGACCGCGTGGCAGCCCGGGGGCAGATGCTCGGCCAGACTGGTGAAATAGGCCGGCACCGGAGCCGCCACCAGGCTCAGCTCCTTCTTGCGGATGCCAGGAGCATTGCCCAGCTGCTGCGCAAAGCCCAGCGCCTCGTCAAAACCCGTGAACGTGGCAATGCATTCCGTCCAGTTCGTAGCATCTGCCAGCGCCACTTCGAGCTCGAGCACGATGCCGGTCGTGCCATAGGTATGGTGCAGACGCATGGCATCGGCACCGCGCAGTTCCAGAATGCGGGGCTCGGCCTCCACCGTCATCACGCGCGCAGCCAGCACATTGCCCGCAGAGGCGAGCGGCCCGTAGGTGATGGAGCCGGCACCGCCGAAGCCTCCGCCGAACAGTCCGCCCAGGGTGGCGCTGCGATAGGTGGACGGCAGCCAGCGCAGCTCCTGCCCCTGCTCGCGCGCCAGCTGGTCAAAGTCCGCCAGACGTATGCCGGCCTGTGCCCGGCCCACACTGCCGCGCACCCAGCACAGGCTGTTGTAGCCGCTCAGATCCAGGATCAGGCCGCCGTGCAGCGGCGTGCTCTGGCCGTAGTTGCCGGTGCCGCTGCCGCGCAGCGTGATGGGAACGCCCCGACGCGCGCAATGGGCCACGACCTGGGCAATCTCGGCCTCGGTGCGCGGACGCACCGCAATGTCGCCGCGCTTGCCCTGCAGGGCCTGCTTCAGAACCGGACTGAACCAGGAAAAATCCTGGGACAGGCGCGACACTTTCAGGGAGTCGGTGATCCAGTCCAGCGCAGGCAAGACGCTGGCCAGCTGGCTGCTGTTCTCGGCAATCGAATGGGTGTTCATGGTCATGGCGCAAAAAAACAAGGCGTGAGTCGGCCCATATGCCGCGCAGTGCGGGCATGACGGGAGCAGAAATGAGCAAAGGGGTAAAGCGCTAGTCGCTACCGGATTCGCTGGCATGCCAGCCGCCCAGCGCCCGGCGTGTGCACCAGGCCATGAGCACGAACAGCGCCACGCCGGTCAGCGAAATCAGCAGCAGTGCGGCGAACATGCGCGGGATGTTGAGCTGAAAGCCCGCTTGCAGGATCTGGTAGGCAAGACCCGCCCCCTGCCCGCCGGTTCCGGCAACAAACTCGGCCACCACGGCACCTATCAACGCCAGGCCGCTGGAGATGCGCAGCCCCCCGAAGAAATAGGGCAAGGCACTGGGAATGCGCAAGCGCATCAGCACCTGCAGGCGCGTGGCCCGGTTGAGCTTGAAGTAGGCCAGCAGATCCGGCTCCACACTGCGCAGGCCCAGCGTGGTGTTGCTGATGATGGGAAACAGCGCCACCAGCGCCGCACAGATCACCATGGACAGCACCGGGTCCTTGACCCAGATGATGATCAGCGGCGCCACGGCCACGATAGGCGTCACCTGCAGCAGCACGGCATAGGGAAACAAGGCCGTCTCGATCAGCTTGCTCTGCACGAATACAAAGCTGATCAGGACGCCCGCCACGGTGGCCAGGGCAAAGGCCAGCAAGGTGATCTTGACGGTGACCCACAGGGACAGGCCGAGTGCCACCCAGTCCGTCATCAGGGTCTGCAGCATCAGCAGAGGCGAAGGCACCAGATAAGGCGGCAACTCCAGCCCCGTCACCAGGGCCTGCCAGACCAGCAGCAGCACAAGGCCCACCAGCGCCGGCAAAAGCACGCGCTGCACCTTGGGCTGAAGCAGCCAGGGGGTGGCCGCCTTGCCGGACTTGGCGGCAGCCACCGCACGCGCGCCGGTCGCGGCAGACCTGCTGTCGGCGGCCCTGGCCGCATCATCGGGAATGGAAGCGGGCAAGGCGCTCATGACAGACTCTCCTCCACAATGGCACTGGCGCGCAGCAGGCTCGATTGCAACTGCTGCGCATGGCGGGCGAACTCGGGGCCGAGCATGAAATCGGCAGGCCGAGGATAGGGGGCATCGATGCGAAACTCCTCCACCACCCGTCCCGGCCTGGCCGCCATCATCACCACCCGGCTGGACAGAAAGACGGCCTCGTGGAGGGAGTGGGTGACAAAGATCACCGTCAGCTTCTTCTTGCTCCAAAGCTCCAACAACTCCGCGTCCAGCTTGTGGCGCGTGATCTCGTCGAGCGCGCCGAAAGGCTCATCCATCAGCAGCAGATCGGGCTCGGTCACCAGGCCGCGGGCAATCGAGACGCGCATCTGCATGCCTCCGGACAACTCGCGCGGCAGGGCCTTGGCAAAGCGTGCCAGACCCACCAGTTGCAGTGCCTCCGCGACGCGCGCATCGGCCTCTGCACGCGGCACACCAGCCAGATCCAGCGGCAGCCGCACATTGGTATGCACGCTGGACCAGGGCATGAGCGTGGGCTGCTGAAAGACAAACGCCATCTTCTTGCCGCCGGCCTGCAGCTGCGGCACCGGCTTGCGCCAGAGCAGCAGTCTGCCGTCGCTGGGCTCGAGCAGACCCGCAACCATCTTGAGCAAGGTGCTCTTGCCGCAGCCCGAGGGGCCGAGCAAGGTCACGAACTCCCCCTCTTCGATGCGCAGGTCGACGGGCAGCAGCGCCTGCGTGCCGCCGGGATAGGTTTTCTCTGCAGACAGCACCTCCACTGCGGGAATTGCTGCTGCGGGAATATCAGAGCCGCTCATAGTTGCCTTTCGCTGCTGCTGCCAGCCCATGCCCTCAGGGCAGGACCTTGATGTTCTGAATCAGGCTCAGGTTGTAGGCATCGGCCTGCTTGACCTTGGCCGGATCGATCAGCTTGGCGCTGACCAGGAAGTCATAGCTGGCCTTGGCCCGCGCATCGGTCATCACGCCGATGCCCAGCTTGGCTGCATCTCCGCCGGCGACCATATTCATTTCCTTGAGCTTGCCCACGCTGTAGGCCAGCTGTTCGTCGGTCATGTTGGGGTTGTCTTTCTTGATCAGGGCATTGGCCGGCGCGGGATCGGCCAGATAGCTCTTCCAGCCTTCCATGGAGGCGGTGACAAAGGCCTGCACCGCCTTGCTGCGCTCCTTGATCGTCTTGTCCATGCAGGAGATGGTGGTCGCATAGGCCGGGAAGCCCTGATCGCTGAACATCAGCGTGTTCGCCTTGACGCCGGCCTTCTGAATCGCAAAGGGCTCGGAAGTCAGATAGCCTTGCTGGGCCGAGTTCTTGTCCACCAGGAACGGCTGGATATTGAAGGTATAGGGCCGGGTCTGGGAGTCGGTGAAACCATATTTGGCCTTGAGCCAGGGCCAGTAGCCGCGCTGCGCGGAGGCGGCGATCAGAATGGTCTTGCCCTTGAGGTCCTCGAACCGCTTCACGTCCTCGTGAGCGATCAGCACCTGCGGATCCTTCTGGAACACCGCTGCCACCGTGGTCACGGGAACACCGCCCTCGCGCATCTGCACCATCTGCAGATCGCTGGAACCCATGACACAGTCGGCCTGACCGGCGGCCATCATCTGCGTGATATTGACCTGGGGGCCGCCCATCTTGATGCTGACATCCAGGCCATGCCTTTTGTACAGCCCTGTGGCCACGGCCTGGTAGAAGCCGCCATGCTCGGCCTGGGCATACCAGTTGGTCATGTAGACGAATTTTTCCTCGGCATGGCCGAGGCCGCTCAGACCGCAGGCCAGCATGGCCGCGCAGGTCAGGGGTTTGAGGAGTTTGGCAGTCTTCATCATGGCGGATCTCCGAAGGTTTGAAACAGGCAAGGCGTGGAAAGGCGTCAGGCCAGGGCAGGCTCCACATGCCCCTGATGCTGGGCCCGGCCCCAGGTGGCTTCGTCGCGGCTGGCCCATTGCAGCTCGTGCAGCTCGGCAATGGCGGCGGCCCAGCTGCGGGCCAGGGATTGCAGAATCTCCTGCCCCTGCTCCGCAGTTGCGGGGGTCGGATCACCGATCACGCCGCTGGGTCCGAAGTCCCGTGCGGTCCAGGCGCAGGCGGGACGGCCGTCGGGCGACAGCAGGCTGGAGGGGAACACGGGCGGATAGTTGATGACGGCCCGCTCCATGTGCACGGTCTGCGGCGCCAGCGCCAGCATCAGCGCGGTCTCGGCATGGCCTGCATGCATGGCCAGCTTTTTCTCCAGGTTCGACAGGTACTGGCCTGCGACATGCGGCACGCGCCAGGTAAAGCTCGGCACCACGATGAAGTCGCCATGGCGCAGGCGCAGCTCGCGCGCCGCGATCTCCAGCACCTGGGGCTGGCCGCCGTGGCCGTTGACGAACAGCAGCTTGCGAAACCCTGCGCGATACACCGACTCGCCGATTTCATTGATCGTGGCCAGCAGGGTTTCACCGCTCAAGGTCACCGTGCCGGGAAAGTGCAGATGCTCCTCCGACTTGCCATAGACGATGGGGGCCATGGCGAATGCAGGCACGGCAGCGGGCAGCTGCGCCATGGCGGCACCGACCACGCCCGCCGCAATCGTTGCGTCCACCGAGCAGGGCAGATGCGGGCCATGCTGCTCCATGGCGCCCACAGGCAGCACGATCACGGTATTGGCCTTGTCCGGCAGGGCCGCAACCTCAGTCCAGCTCAGATAGGGCAGAAAGCGGTCGGCAGGGGTGTATCCATGCAGCATGGGTTCTCCGGGGTGAGTGATGAATGGGTCAACGCAAGGGCAGATAGGCCGTGGCCTCCACCTCGATCAGAATGTCCGGCGTGGGCAACATGCCCGTCACCTCGACCACCGTGGAAGCCGGTGATTCGCCAGGAAAAAACAGCTTGCGTACACGGCTGTACTGCGGAAACTGGTCCAGATTGCGGAAGTACTGCACCAGCTTGAAGACATCCGACATCTGGCCGCCGGCGGCCTCCACCGTCTGGCGAATGCGGTCCAGCACCCACCAGCTCTGTGCCAGGATGGGGCCCTCCTTGATATCGGTGCTGAATTCACCGGTACGCCCGATCAGCGCCGCCGCTTCAGCAGGAATGTCGGCATAGCCACGCACGATGCGATTGGCCCCCGGGTCCACGGCGATCACGCCCGACAGGAACACCAGATCGCCCGCCCGCCGCCAGGCCGCATAACGTGCCAGGGGCTGGGCAATGCCTGTGGTATCTGTGCTCATGCAACGCTCCGTTCAATGCAGGCTGTGAACCAGGCAGCCAGCGGCTCTCCGTTGCTGACGCGCCCCTCGCGCATCACCACACGGCGGTGGCTGCGGGATGGAAAGCCGCTGACGCCGGACTGAGGAAGGATCACCAGATCGGCTGTCGAGCCTGGCTGCAGCGGCATACGGCCGACACCATGACCCAGCCAATCGCGGCGACAGACGCTGTCGCTCCACTCGTCGAAGGCCGAAGTCAGCTGCGCGGCCGCCACTGCGGTACTGAGCGCCTCCAGCGGATCGAAACTGCCCAGCGGGCAGAAGGGGTCCTGCACGTTGTCGCTGGAGATCATCAGCGGTATGCCGCGCGCCCTGGCCTCCTTGACCAGCGTCAGACCTCGCTGCCGCGGCGTGACACCGGTTTGCGCGTCCTGCAGCAGCAGGTTCGTCACCGGCAGGCTGACCATGGTGATGGGAGTGCTGGCCACGGCATCCAGCGTGCGCAGCGCCTGCTCCAGCGGTTGCGCCGCCAGCGCGCAGGTATGGCCACAGACCACACGGCCTTCGAAGCGCAGTTCCTTGAGCAGCGCGGCCGTGGTGGCCAGTCCCTGGGCTGCGGGGTTAAGTTCCTCATCCACATGCAGGTCCACGTCCAGGCCGTGCTGCTGCGCAGCCTCAAGCAGATTGCACAAGGCCTGCGGGCTCCAGTTGGTGGAATGGACAAAGCCGCCGAGCAAGGCCCCCGCGCCACTGAGCGCCACCTGCTTGGCCAGACGCATCGCCACACCGCGCTCCTCATACAGATGCAGGGGAATCAGGCTGACGCGCTCGAGCAGCACACGCCCGGCCCATTCCTGCGCCAGCTCGCGCAGCACTTCCCAGGCCACGGGCACCGAGTCCGGCTCCCACCAGTCGCAATGGCTGCGTGCATGCGAAACACCGGCTTCATAGGCCCATTGCAGGCCCTGGCCCGCACGACGGCGCACATCGGCCGCCGTCCAGTTCTGCTTGTCCTCCATCATCGCCTCTATCGCTGCCAGCAGGCCCGGCTTCACGGGTCCCATGCGCTCCAGCGTGAACGCCTTGTCCAGATGCAGATGTGCGTCCACCATGGTCGGCAGCACCAGCGCTCCTTGCAGATCCCATACCTGGGAGCCAAAGCTGCGCGGCAGGCCAGGAGCTTCGTCGGCTATGGCAGCAATGCGCCCGTTGGCGATTTCCAGGCGCGACAACGGCATCTCGCTGCGCTGTCCCAGGGCCGCGAGCAACCAGTGCGGCAGCCGTGCGTTGCAGAGAGTCAGATGTGAGGACATGGAGAGCTCTCCTAGGCAAAGCGGCGCATGGCCCGGCCGACATGGGCCTTGAAGGACTGCAGCCGAGATGGCGTGGCCACGTTCATGTGGTAGCAGGCGTGATAGTCGATACGCGCCTTGCCGCCCGTGAGAATGCGCAGATAGCGCGTGATGCATTTGCGCGGAGGATCGCCCATGAACAGCGCGGTCCAGCGGGGACGCCCATAAGTCACCACCGCCGCAATGCGCTTGAGATGGGTCAGCGCCGGTTTGACGTGCTGCGGATCGCTGATGTCGAAGGCCACACCGGGCATCAGCACGCGATCGAAGAACCCCTTGAGCATGGCCGGCAGACCGAAACACCAGGTCGGGAAGCAGAAGACTACGGCCTCGGCCCACAGCAGGCGGTCCACATAGCGCTGCACGGGCAGCCGGTTCTGCGGCACCTCGTGATAGCCCAGGCGCTCCTCGCGGGACATCACGGGATTGAAGCCTTCCGCGTACAGGTCGCAGTCATCGACCTCATGCCCGGCGCCGCGCAACTGCTGTACCACCTCGGCATGCAATGCGGCCTGATAGCTGGTTTCCACGGGATGGGAAAAGATCACAAGCACTCGCATGTCGACCCTTCAAAGATCCAGGGTCAGAGCTGCGCCGCGATTGCGTGCGCAGCACAAAGCCACATGCGTGCTGCGCTCCTCATCGGTCAGGCAGCGGTCATGGTGTTCGGGATCACCGGCCGTCCAGCGCGTGACGCAAGTGCCGCAAATGCCTTGCTCGCACACCGTCTCTATGACCACACCGGCCAGTTGCAGCACATCGGTAATGCGCTCTGCGGGCTCCACCGGCAAGCGCAATCCCTGACGCAGCAATACCAGCTCAAAGCCTTGTTCTACGGGCGTTTCCAGAGTATCCGGGGCAGTGTTGGGCATGATTGACCATCCGATTTGATCGACTGGTCAAATCTAAGCAAACGGTGTGCCAGAACACGCCAGGGAGAGCTAGCCGCCTGCGGCCCGGCGACCTGCACCAGGCTTGCGCAGACCGTCTTCAAATTGGTGCCAGACCACAGCTCAACAGCACGGAAGTGGTGAGCTCCCGGGCAATATGCTCGCGATCCAGCGGCTGGTCGTCGGCACACTCCAGCATGACCCTGGCCTGCACCGCATAGTCCGCATAGTGCTGGGTCATGCCCCAGATCTGCATCAGCAGCACGCGCGCATCGAGGCTGCGCATGCGGCCCTGCGCGATCCAGGCGTTGATCAGATCCACCTTCTGCGCCGTGGAACTCAGCGCGACAGGCCAGTATTGATGCAGACGCAAGCCCCCACCCAGCACCTCGTTGGTGAAGATGCGCGACAGGGCCGGATTGTCCAGCGCATAGTCCAGCTTGCGCCGCACATAGTTGCCGATGATCTGCGCCGGATCGTCGAGTGCCGGATCGAACGCAAAAGCCGCAGACCAGGCCTCCAGCAGCGCATAGAGCAGCTCGTCATACAAGGCCTGTTTGCTCTCGATGTAGTAGTGCAGCTGGGGCTTGGTCAGGCCGGCTCTTTCCGCGATCGCCTGCGTGGATGCGCCCTTGAAGCCGTGGCTGCTGAACTCCGCAATCGCCGCATCGCGGATGGCTTGCAGAATCTGCTCTCGGGTGCGGCGGGCAACAGGCGTGGAATCGGTCATGGCAGCAGGCTGTGAAACGGATCTTGAACTGACGGAATGCGGCTTCATCAATGCACGGCAAAGCGCAGCAGATACTCGTAGCTGTTCTCGGTGGTCCTGGGATCGCCATGCACAGGCTGACGCAGTATGGCCTGCAGCGTATTGCTGCCGACAGCTGGCGTCATGGTCGCCTGACCCTGCGCGTCCGTCATCGTGGGAGAACCGTTCTCTCCCCAGGACAGTCTGACGCCAGGCTGCGGCTTGCCATGCAGCAACACCTGCAGCCTGAACGGCTGACCGGCATGGGGAGACTGCCCCTGCAGCGGCACCACCTCGAACATCTGACCCAGCGGCTTTTGCATGACAGCCCCCCAGCGCACCACGGTCTTGTGGAACTTGCGTGCATGCACGCCGCGCACGGCACCGGGGTTCTGGTCGATGGGCAAAGGCAGCATGGCGCCCTCTTTCCCCGTACTGCTGAAATAGCCGTTATCGAGTTCCACAGCAATCAGCGCCGCCCTGGCATCGGGCTTGATGCGTATGCCGCCCTGCATATTCTGCACGGCGCTGGGCACTTCACGGCCGCGCAGGTCATAGGCGTGTACACGCTGCAGCTTGGCCGGATCGAAGGCCTCTGTCCGGCCTTCATGACCGCCAAACTGCATGACATAGCCGCCCTGCGCATAGGGCTCCAGCCAGACGTTATCGGCAGAAGCCGGGTGGGCGCAGAGCAGCCAGGCAGCGGCCGTGGTGCACAGAATGCGGGCGATGATGTGGTGACGTGTCCTGCAAACAGACATGGAAGCTCCGGAAAATCACAAGGAAAACTGCAGGCCCAGCTGCACGCTGCGCGGCGCGCCGGGCGCGACCAGACGCTGGCCGGCAATCATGGTGGTGGTACTGGCATAGCGGGTGTTGGCGGCGTTGCGCAGCCACAGGCTCAGGCTGGCATTGCGCGCCAGGCTTGCGGGCAAGCGGTATTGCAGGCCCAGGTCCAGCCAGCGATAGCTGCCTGCCCATTCGGTATTGCCGGTGTTGATGGGCGCGCGGCCCACATGGCGCAGCAATCCATGCACGGTGACATCGCTGCGCGGCATCCAGCGTGCATGCAAGGTGCTGGTGTACTCGGGCACGGCCACCACACGCCGGCCCAGCAATGCGCCATTCGCGTTCTGCGTGACTTCGGAGCGATTGTGGCCATAAGCCCATTCCACATGCCAGTTGCGACTGGGCAGCCAGTGCAGCTGCAGCTCGGCGCCCCTGCGTACGGTCGCTCCCAGATTTTCATACTCGCCAGGTGCTGTGTTGCGTATTTCATGGCTGGAGCTGATGCGATAGAGCGATGCATCGATCAGCCAATGGCCCGATGGCTTCCACTCCACGCCCAGCTCGCTCTGGCGAAAGATATTGGCATGCAGGTCGCTGTTGCGCAGCGCGTATTTGGCAAAGTCGCTGGGCAGCGCAAAGCCTTGCGACCAGCTGGCCCGCACGGCCGTGCGGGCATTGAGCTGCGCCAATGCTCCCAGCTTGGGGCTGGCATGGCTGCGGCCCAGCATGCGATTGCATTCATCGCCACCGGCCTCCTCGCCCAGCAGACGGCAGCGGCCGTCAAAGTGGTCCCAGCGCAGGGCCGCCGTGGTCTGCAACCAGGCCGTCGGCTGCCAGCCAGCCTGGCCGTAGATCGCCGTGTTGTCGAGCCGTGTATTGCGATCATTCAATGCAGGGCCGGTGCGCCGGCGGTCGAGCAATCCATCCCAGTAGCCATAGTCGGTGGACTCGCGCACCTGCTCCAGGCCCAGCATCCAGTTCAGCTCGCGCGCCGCCAGGCGGGACTTGCCGCTGACATTCAGCCCCGCTCCCAGCACGCTGCGGTCGTAGCGCTCCTCGCGCTGCATCCAGGTGGCGCTGCGCGGGCGGGTGAACCAGCGCACAAAATCCTGCTGCGTGCCGTAGACAAAGCCCAGCAGCCGGGTCTCGGCATCCAGTGCGTACTGCGCATCCAGGCGCACCGTGCCAAAGTGCTTGTCGGCACCATCACCCGCCACACGGCTGTCCTTGCCCTGGGGATTCTGCCGCCATTGGGCTTCGGTCAGATAGCCGGGCGAGTCGCCACGCGCCTCGTGCCAGCGACCGGACAGCGAGATATCGAGCTTTTCATGCACCTGGTGCTTCCAGGTACCGCTGATGGTGCTGCGCTCAAAGCCCGAACTGGGCCGGTTTCCATCTCCGCGCGAATGCTGGGCCGCCAGATTGAGCTGATCGCCCCCCTCCAGCCCACGCCCGAGTGCGGCCTGGGCATCGAACATGCCGTCCGAACCGGCGCTGACTTCGAGCTCCGTATAGCTGCCGCTGCGCCGCGTGCGCAGCTCCAGCAATCCGGCGCGGTTGTAATTGCCCTGCATCACCGACACGGGACCGCGATAGACATTGAGCTGATCCAGCTCCAGCGGCACCACCACATTGAGATCGAAATAGCCATCGGCATGCGACATGGCTTCGTTGAGCGGGATGCCATCCAGTGTGGCGGCCACATCGCCGCCATGGCCGCCGCCGCCAAAGCCGCGCATCACCAGCCCGTTGGCCACCCCGCTGAGCTGGTAGTGATTGACATGCATGCCGGGCACCAGACTCCACAGCGACTCCACTTCCTGTCTGGGCTGCTCGCGAATTTCGTCGCGCCTGAACTCGGTGACGGAAAACGCGCGCTGCGCCTCATCCAGTGCCTGCCCCTTGACCATGGCACTCACCTGCACCTCGGGCAATGTCTTGTCACCTTCCTGAACCGTCCTTGCCCACACTGCGCCCGTACACAGGGAGACACATCCCCAGGTCAGCAAGCCCTGCCTTGCTGCAGCCTGCAAAAGCGGCATGCCTTTTCTGTTCAATAGTCCTTGATACATGCACCAGAAAAGCAAGGTCCGTGCCACGCACTGCACCGTCATCGCCCCGCAATGCACCAAGAAGTGCCAGCCACGGCATCCAGGGAACGCCATGGTGCATATCCGCAAACCCAATGCACCAACAAGGTGCCATATCACAGCAACCCAGCCGCCATCCACCAGCAACAAGGGCTTGCCATTGGCATAGCACTTGCTACATAAAAGGGCATGAAACTCCCAGCGCGCGTTCTGCCGGTGCCACCGGCTGCGCGAGCTGACTGAGGGATTGAAGACGATGGAACTGACACCGCGCGAAAAAGACAAGCTGCTGATCTTCACTGCGGCCCTGCTGGCCGAGCGGCGCATGGCCCGCGGCCTCAAGCTCAACTACCCCGAGGCCGTGGCACTGATCAGCGCCTTTGTGATGGAAGGTGCACGTGACGGCAAGACCGTGGCCCAGCTCATGAGCGAAGGCCGCAGCGTGCTGACCCGTGCCGATGTGATGGAAGGCATTCCCGAGATGATTCCCGACATCCAGATCGAGGCCACCTTCCCCGATGGCACCAAGCTCGTCACCGTGCACGAACCCATCGCCTGACTCGGCTCCGAGAATTCAGGCCTTTAGCCATCAAACCCTTACCCTTCAAGCGCAAACAGCTATGAAATTCACTAAGCTCCTTGCCACCACAGCCGCCGCTGCGACTGCACTGCCCCTGTCCGCTCTCGCCCATATGGGCTCCGATGCAGGCGGCCATCACCACTTTCTCGACAGCCTGGGCCATGCCTTTGCCCACCCGTTTACCGGCGCAGACCATCTGGCCGCCATGCTGGCCGTGGGCGCCTGGAGCGCGCTGACCATGCCCGGCCTGCGCACGGCCTGGCGTGCACCTGCGGCCTTTGTGGCCCTGCTGGTGGCAGGTGCCGTGGCCGGCTTTGCCGGCCTGTGGGTGCCGGGCGTGGAGCCCATGATTGCCGCATCCGTGCTGGTGCTGGGCCTGCTGGTGCTGGTTCAGCAACGAATGCCCTGGGCCGCCGCCGCCTCCCTGGCTGCCGTGTTTGCCTTCTTCCATGGCGCTGCACACGGCTTTGAGCTGGCCGGAGACAGCGGCCTGGCTGCCGTCGGCGCGCTGGTGGGCATTGCACTGGGCTCGGCCACACTGCATATCGCAGGCATGGTGCTCGGTCATGCCCTCATGCAGCGCCACCAGTGGGTGGCCCGGTTCGGCGGTGCAGCCACCGCCGCGCTCGGCGCTTTCATGCTGACGAAACTGGCGTGACATGAAACACCCCGGCACAGCGCAGCACAAGGCCTTTGCGCAAGGAGACGAAAGATGATCCCCGGCGAACTGATTCTTGACGAGGGCAGCCATGCACTCAACCCCGGCCGCCGCACGCTCACGCTGGTGGTGAAAAATGCCAGCGACAGGCCGATTCAGGTCGGCTCGCACTACCACTTCGCCGAAACCAATGCAGGTCTGGATTTCGACCGCGCCGCCGCCCACGGCATGCGCCTGAATATTGCCAGCGGCATGGCCGTGCGCTTCGAACCAGGGCAGCAGCGCACGGTGGAGCTGGTCGAGATCGGCGGCGAGCGTCAGATCTATGGCTTTCGCGGTCTGGTCCAGGGTGCATTACCCGCAAATATCAGGGACTGACCGGCCATGCTGATGCTGTTTGCTTCTGCTTTTGTGCTGGGCCTGGTGTTCAATGCTGCGCCCGGCGCGGTGTTTGCAGAAACCGTGCGCCAAGGTGTGCGCGGGGGCTATCGCCCTGCGCTGGCGGTGCAGCTGGGCTCCCTGGTGGGCGATGCGAGCTGGGCCTTGCTGGGCCTGGCCGGCATTGGTCTGGTCATGCAGGTCGACGCCTTGCGCTGGCCGGTTGGTCTGGCGGGCGCCGCCTACCTGCTCTGGCTGTCCTGGGACAGCTGGAAGGCCGGGCGTACCGAACACCGGCTCGATGTCTCGGCCACCGCCGCCGCAACGCAGAAGCAGGCCCTGCGCCGCGGCATGGCCCTGTCGCTGACCAACCCGCAGAACCTGGCCTACTGGGCCGCCATGGGCAGCGCCCTCGGGGCAGTGGGAGTGACCCAGCCCGGCGCCAGCGATTACGGGGTCTTCTTCGCGGGATTCATGACTTCGTCCCTGCTCTGGAGCTTTGCCTGCGCAGCCTTGGTGGACCGGCTTTTCCGCCGCGCTGCCGCACACTGGAGCCGTTTTACCTACCGCTGCTGCGCTGCACTGCTGCTGGCCCTGGCACTGGGCACATTGCGCGACCTGCTCGGCACAAGCCCCGCCGCCCTGCCAACCACAGCCCAGCAGCAGCCCCTGCGCTGAACACCTGAATCGGAGAATCCTCAATGGCCACCATGGACCGACGAGCCTACGCAGAAACCTTTGGCCCCACCGTGGGCGACCGCCTGCGCCTGGCCGACACCGAGCTCATCGTCGAGGTCGAAAAAGACTATACCCTGGCCGCTGGCGGCTATGGTGAGGAAGTGAAGTTCGGCGGCGGCAAGACCATCCGCGACGGCATGGCGCAAAGCCAGCGCACACGCGACGGGACGGGAACCGGCCCCGACGCAGGCGGTGCGGTCGATACCGTGCTGACCAACGCACTGATCCTGGACCACTGGGGCATCGTCAAGGCCGACCTCGGCCTCAGGGACGGCCGTATCGTGGCCATAGGCAAGGCCGGCAACCCTGACACCCAGCCGGGTGTGAACATCATCATCGGCCCGGGCACGGAGATCATCTCCTGCGAAGGCCATATCGTCACCGCAGGCGGCATCGACACCCATATCCATTTCATTGCCCCACAGCAGATCGAGGAAGCACTGACCAGCGGCGTGACCACCATGATCGGCGGCGGCACCGGCCCGGCCACCGGCACCTTCGCCACCACCTGCACGCCAGGCCCCTGGCATATGGAACGCATGCTGCAGGCCGCCGACGCTTTCCCCATGAATCTGGGTTTTCTGGGCAAGGGCAATGCCAGCCTGCCCGGCGGCCTGCACGAGCAGATCAGTGCCGGCGCCATCGGCCTCAAGCTGCACGAGGACTGGGGCAGCACGCCGGCAGCGATCAGCAACTGCCTGGATGTGGCCGAGGACACCGACACCCAGGTCGCCATCCACACCGACACGCTCAACGAGTCCGGCTTTGTGGAGGACACCGTGGCCGCATTCAAGGGCCGCACCATTCACACCTTCCACACCGAAGGTGCGGGCGGTGGCCATGCGCCCGACATTCTGAAAGTGGTGGGCGAGGCCAATGTGCTGCCCAGCTCCACCAACCCCACGCGCCCCTACACCATCAACACGCTGGACGAGCATGTGGACATGCTCATGGTCTGCCACCACCTGGACGCCGGCATTGCCGAAGACCTGGCCTTTGCCGAAAGCCGCATCCGCAAGGAAACGATTGCGGCAGAGGACATCCTGCACGACATCGGCGCGATCAGCATGTTCAGCTCCGACAGCCAGGCCATGGGCCGCGTGGGCGAGGTCATACTGCGCACCTGGCAGACCGCGCACAAGATGAAACTGCAGCGCGGCGCCCTGAGCGGCGACGGCGCGCGCAACGACAACTTCCGTGTCAAGCGCTATATCGCCAAATACACCATCAACCCCGCGATTGCCCATGGCATCAGCCACGAGGTGGGCAGCATCGAAGTGGGCAAGTGGGCGGATATCGTGATCTGGAAGCCGGCCTTCTTTGGCGTCAAGCCGTTCTGCATCCTCAAGGGCGGCAGCATCGCCATGGCGGCCATGGGCGATCCGAATGCCTCCATTCCCACGCCTCAGCCCGTGCATTACCGCCCCATGTTTGCAAGTTTTGGCGGGGCGGTTGCCAGAACTTCGCTGACCTTTGTCTCCCAGGCAGGGCTTGCCGCCGGTATCGGCCAGCGCTTCGGGTTGCACAAGACCCTGTCGGCGGTCAAGGGCATACGCACTGTGAAGAAGCAGCACATGATCCACAACGATCTGGCGCCGCATATGGAGGTGGATGCCCAGACCTATGCCGTGCGCGCCAATGGCGATCTGCTGACCTGCGAGCCCGCGGTCAGCCTGCCCATGGCACAGCGCTACTTTCTGTTCTGAGCGGTGTTGAGCTGAAACTCCGTATCCGGATGCTGCATGCCCTTGCCCTCAAACCAGGCCAGCCAGTCGCTGACGGCGAGCTGCGGCGCAGCGCTCACGGTGGCGGGCAAGGCCTCGTACACCAGCAAGGTGATGAACTGCTGACCGCCCTGGGTCAGCATCACGGGCAGGGTCAGAATGCGCTTGGCGTATTCGCCCAGGTCTTCGGGCCACAGGCCTTCGATGCGGTCCATGGCCTGCTCAAGTGCATGGTCCATGGGGTAGACCTCGGCCAGCACGGCCTGCGTGCCTTGCAGGATCAGGCCCGGGTACCAGCCCAGGTCATGCAAGGTGCCGGTCAGCTGGGTCCTGCCGACACAGGCGATGCCCGGCTGGAGCCTGGAAATATCGTTGATGCCACCGGCGCGCAACGTGCCATACACCGCCACATAGGCTGCGCCACAGCCCTGCCAGTCCGCTGGCGCATCATGCAAAGAGGTCGGGGCTGCCATTTCTGCCGAAGTTTCCAAAAGAGTTGTCATCTTGCTCGAACCGTCAAAAGCACTGGTATGCGCAGCACATGCAACATGCGCGCCAATCTGGTTCTGGCCTTTTATTTCATTGTGAATTCACCATGCTGACTGCCAACAAACTGCTGCTCCAGGGCCAGGGCCTTTCCGCCGTCATCCTCAAACGCTCTGCGTCCGTGGAACTGGACTGGGACGTGCGTCAGAAGAGCCGCTTTGCTGCCACCGACAGCCAGGGTCGCGAGCTGGCCGTCTTTTTGCCACGCGGCCAGGCCGTGCGCGGCGGCGATGTCCTGGTGGCCGAAGACGGCAGCCTGATCCGCGTGCTGGCTGCACCGCAAAAAGTGCTGCACATCACGGCCTGCGCCGAGCATGGCACGCCGTTTGACCTGATGCGCGCGGCCTACCATCTGGGCAACCGCCATGTGCCGATCGAGCTGCAGCCCGACCATTTGAAGATCGAACCCGACCATGTGCTGGCCGATATGCTGCGCAGCATGCATATGACGGTAGTCGAAGCCGATTTGCCCTTTGAGCCCGAAGGGGGCGCCTATGGCGGCCATGTGACCAATGACGGCCACAGCCACCATCATCATGGCCATGGACACTCGCATGACCACGCCCACTGAACCACTGCTGGCTCTTGGCGCGCAGAGCTTTCTGCAGCTGATGTGGCTGGCCTCGCCGGCGCTGCCCATCGGCGGTTTTTCCTATTCGGAAGGGCTAGAAGCGGCCATCAATGCAGCACTGGTCACAACGGAGGCAGAGGCCGCCGGCTGGCTGGTGCAGCAGTTGCATCTGACCCAGTCGCGCGGCGACATGGCGGTGATTGCGCAGGCCATGCCGGCGTGGAAAAGCGCGGATCTGGCGCGCATTGCCAGCCTCAACCAGTGGGTCAGAGTCACACGTGAAACCAGCGAGCTGCGCCTGCAGACAGAGCAGATGGGTCGCTCGCTGACCGAGTGGCTGAAAAACCGCTATGCCGATGACACCGTCCCGCTGGCCTCCGTCCACTGGCTGGCCGCGCAGGATGCGAGCTACCCGGTCGCCTTCTCGTTGGCGGCCCAATGCACCGGTGCCACGCCGCGTGATGCGCTGCTGGCCTATGCCTTTGGCTGGGCCGAGAACATGGTTCAGGCCGCCATCAAGGCCGTTCCCCTGGGCCAGAGCGCCGGCCAGCGCATCCTGGCGCGACTGACTTCAGAGATTCCCGCCGCCGTCGAATACGCGCTGGCGTTGCCGGACAACGCAAGACAGGCTTTCTCGCCCATGCTGGCCATTCTCTCGGCCCAGCATGAACACCAGTATTCTCGACTTTTCCGTAGCTGAACCTCCATCCGCCATGTCTGCACTGTTTGCCGCCACGCCCCGGCCACCGTACTACGCCGCCATCTTCACTTCCTTGCGCAGCCCGGCGGACCAAGGCTATGGCGAGATGGCCGATCGCATGGCACAGCTGGCCAGCCTGCAGGCCGGCTATCTGGGCGCCGAAAGCAGCCGCGATGCCCAGGGCTTCGGCATCACCGTGTCTTACTGGGAAAGCGAGCAGGCCATCCATGAATGGAAGCACAACGCCGAGCACCAGATCGCCCAGGAAAAAGGTCACACCACCTGGTACCAGCACTTCGAGCTGCGCATTGCCAAGGTGGAGCGTGCCTATGGCAAGACCCGCTGATCGCAACCCTCTCATTCCCGAAAGAACTCACCATGTCGACCGCACTGCACCATATCCCCAACCGAACCAAGAAGCTGCCTCCGCTGCGCGTGGGCATAGGCGGGCCCGTGGGCTCGGGCAAGACCACGATTCTGGAGATGCTCTGCAAGGCCATGCGCGGCAAATGGGACCTGGTCGCCATCACCAACGACATCTACACCAAGGAGGACCAGCGCCTGCTGACCATCAGCGGCGCCCTGTCCGCCGAGCGCATCATGGGTGTGGAAACCGGCGGCTGCCCGCATACGGCGATCCGCGAGGACGCCTCCATCAACCTGGAGGCCATTGACCGCATGCTCAAGGACTTCCCCGATGCCGACATCGTCTTCATCGAATCGGGTGGCGACAACCTGGCTGCCACCTTCAGCCCCGAGCTGTCGGATCTGACCATCTACGTGATCGACGTGGCAGCAGGCGAGAAGATTCCGCGCAAGGGCGGCCCCGGCATCACCAAGAGCGATCTCTTCGTCATCAACAAGACCGACCTGGCTCCCCATGTCGGCGCCAATCTGGACATCATGCGCAGCGACACCATCAAGCAGCGCACCACGCCCAAGGGTCTCAAGCCCTTTGTGATGACCAACCTCAAGACGCTGGAAGGTCTGGACGAGGTGGTGACCTTCATAGAGAAACAGGGTCTGCTGGCGGCCTGAACACTTCCTTCAGGACGAAAAAAAGCCGCCTGGAGCGGCGGCTGTTTCTCGAACCAGTGCGTGATTACTGGTTGGCCAGATCCAGATGGAACTCGCGAGCTTCTTGGATGAATTCGATCAGGGAGTTGATAGCTTGGCGCATGATGAACTTTCTATGAAATCAAGAGATGCACTTCAAGCGATGGACAACACGCATCTCATGTGCTGTCGTTCGCGGGTTTAACCTTAAGGGTTAACCCTTGGCGCTAAGTATAAACCACTATCTGCATTTTTGCAAAGCCCGTCCTGTGCAAAGGTCGTCAGACTCGCCAGTGCATTGACTCGAAGTGCTTGCTCACGCAGTTGCAAGGCCTGTGCAGATCAATATTCGCGAGATTCCTGCATCAAAATTGCCGCGGTACGCTGTACTTTTCACCAGTACGTCACCGAATTTGCCCGCCGACTGCTACGCTATGGCCTGTTGACAATATTTGTGGCGGGCTCACAACTCCCGCAGTCGGAAAGTGGAAATGGCGCGAGATTGTGGTTTGCAGCAGATGGGCGGGCTTGCGTCCCATCGGATGAATGCCGACATCCAGCCCGGCCAATATGCCGCGCCCGCCTTCCACCGCAGCGGAGCGCGCGCATGACCTCCACGCCGACCGGCCCGAGCACGCCCGCCGCCTGGCATATCACCACCATGAACCCCGCAGAAGCGCCCTGGCATCTGCTGCTGCTGGCCGATCCCTCGCGCGAGCGCGTCAAGCGCTATCTGCCCGGCTCCACCTGCTTTGCAGCGCGCCAGACGGAACAGTTCACGCCCAGCGGCCTCGGGGCCTTGATCGGCGTATGCGTGCTGATCCCCGAGGGCGACGGCCTTCACCGATGGGAGCTGATGAATATGGCCGTGTCCACGGCTTGGCAGAGCAAGGGCATAGGCTCGGCCCTGCTGCTACGAGCCATCCGCGAAATGCGTGAACGCGGCGTGCAGCAGCTGGATGTGGGAACCGGCAGCTTTGGCGACCAGCTGCTGTTCTATCAACGCCTGGGTTTTCGCGTCACCGACATCGAGCGCGACTTCTTTTTGCAGAACTACACCACCCCGCTGTGGGAGCGCGGCGTGCAGCACAAGGACATGCTCAGGCTGACACTGGATCTCTGAAAGCATGGGCGGCCGGCCCAAGATCCGGAAGGCCGTGTGCCTGAAAAGAACAAAGAACAAGAGGCGCCGCGGCGCCTCTTGTTCATCCAGCCTCGTCCTTTCGGCCTCAGGCCGTCTTGAGGCGACGCGCGCGCACGGCGGCGGCCAGTTGCTCCAGCACCGGGGTGGTCTGCTCCATGCTGATGCAGGCATCGGTGAGCGAAACGCCGTATTGCAGCTCTTCACCCTCCACGATGTCCTGACGGCCTTCGTGAATATGGCTTTCGATCATCACGCCGGTGATGCGCGTGTCGCCCCCGGCAATCTGCCGGGCCACATCCGCCGATACATCGATCTGGCGGCGATGCTGCTTGCTGCTGTTGGCATGCGAGAAATCGATCATCACCTGCGGGTGCAGACCGGCTTTTTCCAGCACTTCGCACGCAGCCTGGACATGGGCTGCGTCGTAGTTGGGAGCCTTGCCGCCGCGCAGGATGATGTGGCAGTCCTGATTGCCACGTGTCTCGAAGATCGCGCTCTGGCCCATCTTGGTCATGCCCATGAACGCATGCGAAGACTGGGCGGCCAAAATGGCATCGCTGGCCACCTTCACGCCGCCATCGGTGCCGTTCTTGAAGCCCACGGGGCAGCTCAGACCGCTGGCCAGCTGGCGATGGCTCTGGCTCTCCGTGGTCCGCGCGCCAATCGCGCCCCAGCTGACCAGGTCGCTGATGAACTGAGGCGACAGCAGATCCAGGAATTCCGTGCCGGCAGGTAGACCCAGCGCCAGCACATCGAGAAGCAGGCGGCGTGCCAGCTCCAGCCCTTCGTTGACGGCAAAGCTGCCGTCGCGGTACGGATCGTTGATATAGCCCTTCCAGCCCACTGTGGTGCGCGGCTTCTCGAAGTAGACCCGCATCACGATCAGCAGATCGTCCTTGAGCGCATCGGCCTGGACCTTGAGCTGGCGCGCGTAATCCATGGCCTGATCGTGATCGTGAATGGAGCAGGGTCCGACCACCACCACCAGCCGGTCATCCTGGCCATGCAGCACGCGCGAGATGGCTGCACGGCTGGTTTCGACCAGCTGCTGCGCCTCTTCGGTCACGGGCAGCCACTCTTCCAGCAGTGCCGGAGTCAGCAGCGGGCGCACGATCTTGATGCGCGTGTCGTCAATGCGGGTCTTGTCCAGCGTGGTCAGTTTGGGCTGGGCCTTGCGGGCCGAAGCTGCGCCGGGATGCAGGGGCGTCGTGGAGGATGTCATCCCGCTATTGTCGCGCCATGCGCTTCACCCCACGCGTTCGTCCCCCGTCGTCATTCACAAGGAACTGCAGCGCCGGCCGGGACGAAGCCCGGGCATTCATTCCGCCGACAGCTTCATCAGCACCAGACCGCTGACGATCAGGACAGCCGCTCCCACGCGCATGGCGCTGAGCTGCTCGCCCAGCACCGTGACGCCCACCAGGAATGCACCCACGGCGCCGATACCGGTCCAGATCGTATACGCCGTCCCCAGAGGCAGACTGCGCATGGCCACCGACAACAGGCCAAAGCTGGCGATCATGGCCACGATGGTGATGGCGCTGTATTTGAGGTTGGTGAAACCATGGGACTGCTTCATGGTGAAGGCCCAGACCACTTCCAGAACGCCAGCCACCAGCAGATAAACCCAAGCCATAGAAAACCTCTTTGAAGATCGAATGGCCAGGCCGTCCCGGCAGGAATACAGGCCATGCATAGCATGGCCCGGCAAGGTCGTCCCTGCGGCATGAATCCTAATCCGCATGCGCAAATCCAGGCCAGCCATGGGTGGTTCGGCCGCCACAACCATGGCCCGGTGTCTCGTTGGCTCCGGCCGGCAATGCCTGCGGATTCCATGGGGCAGTGCAAGGTTTGACGGACAGCGACGGACTTCGCGGGCCCGATGCCGGCAGAAGCGGCGTCCTGGACTTCTGGATGCCCCGGGGCGCAACACAGGCGGTGCGCAGCTCCTGCTGACCCGCGAGGACTGCGCCATTCAGGGACAGCGCTGATGCAAGGCAATGACACACTGGACGGCATGTGCCATGCCCACCCATTGCCATCATGCTTTCAGGACTGAACCACCTCACTCTGGCCGTCGCGGACCTGCCACTCAGCGTGGACTTCTATGTCCGCGTGCTGGGCTTGCGTCTGCGCGCTCAGTGGGATCAAGGTGCCTATCTGGCACTCGGCGATCTGTGGCTGTGCCTGTCGTCAGACAAACAGCGAAGCCAGGCCCGCAGCGCTGACTACACCCACTACGCATTCACCCTTGCTCAGCAGGACTTCGCGCACTTTGTGGAGCATGCCAGGTCATGCGGTGTCCGGGAGTGGAAGAGCAACCGCAGCGAAGGCGATTCCTTCTACTTTCTGGACCCGGACGGCCACCAGCTCGAAGTCCATGTCGGCTCGCTGGAAAGCCGCCTGGCGCAATGCCGCTTGCGGCCTTATGCGGGCATGCGGTTTTTCGACTGACTACGCCTCAAGCGCAGCGATTTCCTCTTCCATCACCACCACATTGCCCACCGTCGCACCATAGTGCGTTGCCACGCGCTTGCGCTGCTTGAGCACGGCCCTGTCCTTGCTGACCAGCAAGGCCTTGTGCAGGCTGGCCAGATCAAGGAAATGCTGGTCATCGGGATCGGTGCAGGTAAAGCGGATCTTGGGTGCTTCAGGCACGTATTCAACGGCCTCATCAAACGCCGCCATCACGCCTTCGGGCGTCTTGCCATAGTAGCTGACGCGCGGTGCAATCTGGCTGTAGTGCAGCACGCGCCCCAGCTCGATGCGCTGGGCCTCATCGGCAATCCAGCGCACCTCGCCACGGGCGACCAGATCGCGGATGACGGGGATGTCCGGGTCGTCAAAGATCAGCATGTCCAGCACCACATTGGTGTCCAGAATCATGGGACGCGGCAAGGGGCCGTCGTAGCCGGCGTTGCAGTCCGGCCAGCGCAGAGGCGCGATCTTCATTGGGCTCGGCCTTCCGGAGCATCGCCATCAGCGGCTTTGCGCGGCTTGGTCGATCCCTTGATCATGTCGAAGCGGAACAGACGGCACTCGATGGGGCCGTTCCACATGGGTGTGCGGCGCGACTCCTTGAGGCGCATCTTGCTGGGCAGCTTGAGGTCGGGCGTCAGCATCCAGGCGCTCCAGCCGCTGTAGTTCCTCTTCCAGTGGCTGGCCAGCTGGTTGAAGAATTCGCCGCCGTCCTCGGTCTGCGCGGTTTCGCGGCCTGCGCGTTCGACCTGGCCCATGCGCTCTGCGGCATTGCGGCCGGAGGCGCCAGCCGCGGCAATACGCTCGCCATAGGGCGGGTTCAGGATCATCATGCCGGGCTGCTCGCTGGGCGGCATGCGCTGCAGCGCATCACCGCCGCGCAGGCTGACCGAATCGGCAACGCCGGCGCGCTCGGCATTGCGCTGGGCAAAGTCCACCATGCGGAAGGCGATGTCCGATCCGTAAATGCCCACGGGAGACTCGGGCAGGATGGCAGCCTCGGCCTCGTCCAGCATGGCTTCCCAGACATGGCGCTGGAATGGGATCAGCTTCTCGAACGCAAAGCGACGCAGAATGCCGGCCGGAATCCTGCGCGCGATCTGGGCGGCCTCGATCACCAGGGTACCGCTGCCGCAGCAGGGGTCGTACAGCGGCTGGGGATCGTCGCCATGCGGGTTCCAGCCCGAGGCTGCAATCATGGCTGCGGCCAGGGTTTCCTTGAGCGGGGCATCGCCCTTGTCTTCGCGCCAGCCGCGCTTGAACAGTGCCTCGCCCGAGGTGTCGATATAGATGGTCGCGCCGTCGGTCGTCAGGTGCAGATGCACGCGCACATCGGGGTGATGGGTCTCCACGCTGGGGCGCACGCCGTTGCGCTTGGCGCGAAAACGGTCGGCGATCGCGTCCTTGACCTTGAGCGCCGCGAAGTTCAGGCTGGTCAGCGGGCTGTGCTGGGCAGTGACTTCGATCTTGAAGGTTTCCTTGGGCGTGAACCAGATCTCCCAGGCCACCTCGCTGGCGGCGCGGTACAGATCGTTCTCGCTGCGGTACATGGTGTGGGACAGCTCGATCAGCACGCGCTGAGCCAGGCGGCTGTGCAGATTGAGCAGCATGGCATCGCGCCACATGCCGCGCAGCATGACGCCGCCCCGGCCCACGAGCAGATCCTGCCCGCTGGCGCCGGTGATGGCGTGGACCTCGTCGGCCAGAAAGCCCTCGACGCCGGCGGCGCAGGGCAGAAACAAATGCAGTTGGTTCATAGAAATCAGTGCGCGCCAGCAACGGCGCAGGCGCCGGACGCTCACGGGAGCCTGTTGTGCGCTTTACAGGGCATAAGCATACGCGCTAGGCCTTTTCCGGTGCCCGCGCACGACAAGCGTTGCTCTACAGATGCATCCAGGGCCCCAGGCATGATGCCAGACCGAGGAGCAATGACGACATGGAAGAAATCAGCTGGAACGACTTTATGAAGGTGGAACTGCGCGTAGGCCGCGTGCTGCAGGCCGAGGTCTTTGCCGAGGCCCGCAAACCCGCCTACAAGCTGCTGGTGGACCTGGGGCCCGAGCTGGGCCAGCGCAAGTCCAGCGCGCAGATCACCGAGCATTACCAGCCCGAGGAGCTGATAGGGCGGCTGGTGGTGGCCGTGGTCAACTTTCCGAAGAAGCAGATTGGGCCCTTGATGAGCGAATGTCTTGTGACCGGTTTTCACGATGCCACGGGAGCCGTGGCCCTGTGCGTGCCCGACAAGGAGGTGCCACTGGGCACACGCCTGCTGTGATCGGCATATTCAGATTTCAGATGCAAAATGGCCGCCAGCCATTCTCCTGCCTACGGATACTGCTATGAATATCAGCTTCAACCCGCTGGTGCGCGTGCGCACCGTCACCGCCTTCGTCAACCTGAGCGCCGATAAGGCACAGTGGCAGGCCGGCCTGACCCAGGCCAAGCAGCAATGCGATGCCGTGGCCGATGCCATCGAGGCGCTGGGCTACCAGGTACAGTCCATCCGCATTGTGAGCAACCCGTTCGGCGAATACCTGGACGTCTGCCGCATCGACAGCGCCCTCGCCGGCCTGCAGCACATTGCCGAAACGCTCAAGACCATCAACACCGGCAAACGCCGCATCCGCTTTGCCGTGGGCGAAGCGCGCAATGCTCAGGAAGTGGCCCTGCTGCCGCAGCTGATTGCCGCCTATGGCGACCTGTGCAACGCCTGTGTGAACATCGATCTGGATGAACATGGCTTCCTGCAAACCGGCTTGCTGGCCCACAGCGTGCAGGCCATCCAGCAAATCGCGCGCACCACGCCACGCGGCGAAGGCAACTTCAACTTCACGGTCAACTTCAACTGCGCACCCGGCATCCCCTATTTCCCGGCCAGCTACCACCGCGGCCAGCACCACGGCGCCCTGGTGCTGGGTCTGGAAACGCCAGACCTTATGGTGGCTGAATTGAAGGCGCTGCAGCAGCAGCGCCTGCAACTCGATCACGCCGCGTGGTTCAGGCTCGCCTTCGAGCGCCTGAGCCAGACCCTGAACGAGCACGCCGGCGCCATACAGCGCTGCGCCGACGGCGTGACGCTGGCCGAGGGCTGGCACATCGCGGGCATGGACACCTCGGCCGCGCCATCCAAGTCCTGCGCCTCCATGGTCGATGTCTACCAACTGTTGGGCGTGCCATATTTCGGTGCCAGCGGCACGGTGGAAGCCTCGGCCCTGCTGACCCGCGTCTTCAAATCGGTCAGCGGCGTGACGCAGATCGGCTTCAGCGGCCTGATGCTGGCCGTGACCGAGGACCAGGGACTGGCCCAGGCCAGCCTCGACGAGGAGTTCGATATCCGCGCCCTGCTGACCTACAGCAGCGTCTGCGGCATCGGCCTCGATACCGTGCCCGTGCCGGGCGACAGCAGCGCCGAGCAGATCGCCGCCGTCATGCGCGATACGGGCACCATGGCTTTTCGCCTCAACAAGCCGCTGACGGTGCGCCTGTTCCCCGTGCCGGGGCTTAAAGCGGGCGACAAAACGGTCTTCGAGAGCGCGGATCTGTGCAACTGCGCCGTGCTGGCCCTGCCCTGAATATCGATCCGGACCTGCTGCCGCGCCTGACAGCCAAGTGCCGGCAGCTATGGCTTTTGATATTCCCCTACCCTGGTTCTGTTTGACCTGCCACCATGGTGGCAGCCGGGGTGCCCCCGGTAAAATTGATCCTTATGGCAAAAATTATCGTTCTGGCACTGGTGCTGCTCTTCTTTGGCTGCGGGCTGTATATGCATCTGCGCGGCAAGGTGCGCCACAAGGTGGTCAAGCAATTGTTTGACCACTCCACGTTCACAGCGCCGTTCAACGTCTTCATGCTGATGTTCAGCAAGGTGCCGCGCACGCCCTATCTGCCCACCAGCACCTTCCCCGAGCTGGCGCCGCTGCAGGCCAACTGGCGTGAAATCCGCGAGGAAGCCGTCAATCTGCAAAAGAACATGCAGATCAAGGCCGCCGCCAACAACGACGATGCAGGCTTCAACTCCTTCTTCAAGACCGGCTGGAAGCGCTTCTATCTCAAGTGGTACGGTGACGCCCACCCTTCGGCCATGGAGCTGTGCCCCAAGACCACGGCCCTGGTGAAGTCGATTCCCAGCGTCAAGGCCGCCATGTTTGCCGAGCTGCCGCCCGGCGCCAAGCTCAATCTGCACCGCGACCCCTACGCGGGCTCGCTGCGCTATCACCTGGCCGTGCTAGCCCCCAACGACGACCGCTGCATGATCGAGGTCGACGGCCAGCCCTATAGCTGGCGCGAAGGTGAAGGCGTGATCTTCGACGAAACCTTTATGCACTGGGCCGAGAACCGCAGCGAAGGCAACCGCATCGTGCTGTTCTGCGATGTGGAGCGCCCCATGACCAATGGCTTTGCGCAGTGGCTCAATCACTGGCTGGGCAAGAACGTGGTGGCCGCCGCCAGCTCGCCCAACAATGAAGGTGACCCGCGCGGCATGATCAGCAAGCTGTTCAAGATCTCGTTCTATGCGGGCAAGTACCGCCGCGCCTTCCGCGACTGGAATCCGACCTTCTACAAGATCCTCAAGTTCGGACTGATGATCGGCGTGCTGGTCTGGTTTATCTGGTGGTTGATTCCGTCCCGATAAGCCTGCACTGAAGGCCAAGCCCCCCAAAAGCCGCTGACGCATGTCCAGCGGCTTTTTTTCGCCTTCTCGGCGGGACATCTCAAAAATCCCGTCTCAAATCCCGCCCCCATGGAGCGTGCGTATTCCTGTCCATAAGACAGCAAAAGCATCTCGGTGCCTGGAATTTATCTGCCATGCAATATCCGTCATTACAAAAACAAATCAGAATCAAACTAAATAGCAACGGGTTACAAAATATGTCATTAAAAACCTTTACTCACAATCAAAGGGTATTTTAAGCATCAAAACAATTGTCAACCCGGCATGGACTTTGATTAAAAGTAAACCCAGATCATTTCAATGCAAGGGTTTACCCTTAATAAAAGATATAACCTAAAAAGAGGTCGATAAAATTTCTTCACCTGTTAAAAATCACAGGAATCGGCCTTTTATCAAACAAATAGCAGGGAGTGAAATTTATGCATTTTCAAACGAAAAATTTTTTAACGCCCCTCCGAGGAGAGCGACAGTGCTAAAAAACATAAAAATACTATTGATTGCATCCCTGGTGGGATCAATCGTTGCATGCGGCGGCGGCGATGGTGACAGCCACGGCGGAGGAAGTGGCGGCACTCCGCCAGGCCCTGGCGTCACTCAAACTCCCGCTGAAAAAATAGCGGCACTTGAGTCGTCCGGAGAGATTCCCAAGCTGGAACGCGGCCCTGATATCAGCGGGCCCGACAGCAATACCAGCGGTGTGCGCGACGATATCGAATCACTGCTGGCCGCCGAATATACCGGCGCCCGACTTGCCGCCGCGATGCAAACCGCAAGAGCCTTTCAAAAGGCCTTGCTTGTCGACACCGAGAACATCAATGCGGTCAAGGCCATCAGCAAAGAGATTTCCCGGGGCATCAACTGCATATATTCCCAATTTGATGGTGCCGATGGCTCCAAGCAGCCGGCCCGAGTCGCGCAAGAGCTGGAATCGATGACGGCCAATACCAAGGACCGGTTATTGGCATATCTGAAATACAACAAGGCACTTGATGGAACCTCCTCCGCTTTGCCAGAGGGAGATACCTGTGAATAAGATTCTCAAAAAATGCACATGCATTTTGCTGTCATTCATCGTCGTGAGCACCCCGCTCACCGGTGGCGCTCAAGTCGTCAACCCCGATACGAATCTGTGCCGGGAAACGGGGATCGCCTTTGCCTTTCTGAACGGTGTCCAAACCACCGAATCGCAGGCCAATCGAGCCCTGCAGGAGCTCAAGCGCATTCACGGTCAGACCGCACCCGGCGGCGATCAGATCAAGTATGAAACCCTGTACAACTATTCCAACGGATTCGAGGATTTCGTCGAAACCTTCGAACAGCGCCTGCAGGAGCAGGAAGGCTTGCTGGCAGGCCGGTACGAGCTCTTCTTCGAGGCCCTGAATGGTGGCGGCTCATGGTGGAGCAGCATAGTCAACACCGTGTCGGCAGCGGCCGGATTGCTCACGGGATTCGTTGACTGGTACAAGTCGGCAGCCATCAGCCAGCTCAGCTCCCTGCTGGCCCAGCCGCCGACGCTTGCCAACTATATGGAGCATCAATCGCGCATCGATAACTGGATTCTCGAAGGCAAGAAGATTCTCTTTGTCGCCCACTCTCAGGGCAATCTGTTTGCGAACGCTGCGTATGCCTATGCGGCACCGAAATCCGCTGCAGGCTCGGTGAAGGTGGTGCACATTGCGCCGGCATCGCCCACGCTCAACGGCGAACACACCCTGGCGGATCTGGATCTGGTCATCAATGGCCTGAGAGCCGTGGGCACGGTGGCCAGCATCACGGACAGCATTCCCGGCTATCTGCTGCGCCCCACCGGCGTGAATGGCGAGAAAGACCTGCTCGGTCATGGTTTGATCGAGATTTACATCAACCCGGGCCTGGATATCTCCAACCGCGTGAAGAGCCACATCACGACCGCACTGTCCACACTCGTGGCTCCGCCTGCCCAAGCGACATCCGGCTTTTTCACCACCACCCTGACATGGGACGGCAGCGGTGACGTCGATCTGCACACCTATGAGCCATCAGGCTCGCACGTCTACTACCGCAACATGCGCGGCACCAGCGGCTATCTCGATGTGGACAATACCGTCGCCTACGGACCCGAGCACTACTATGCATCCTGCGATTCGGCAAGGCTGCAGGAGGGTACCTATCGAGTCGCCATCGCCAACTACGCCAGGGCCGCCGGCAGAGTCGCCACGGTACAGGTCGCATCCTGGGATGACGGCGTGCTGGGCACCAAGTCGGTCACCCTCGGCGCTGCCACCGGCGACGATCCGGTCTATGCCATGTTCAATGTCGTGGTGAGCAAGAACGCCCAGAACGGCAAGTACTCCGCAACGCTGGCCCCACTCGCCCCATAAGCGACGACGCACATCCGGCCCGAGGCAAGCGGTCTTCATCAGGCCGCTTGCCTTTTTGCTCCGAGCCGCAAGGCGATTCGCTACAGCGCCTTGCGCAGCGTGGTCGTCGGTATCTTGAGCTGCTCGCGGTATTTGGCGACAGTGCGGCGCGCACACTCAATGCCCTGCTCCTTGAGCATGTCGGCCAGCTTGGCGTCCGACAGCGGCTTTCTGGCATCTTCGGCATCGACAAACTGTTTGATCAGCGCACGTACGGCCGTGCTGGAGGCACTGCCGCCGGTTTCCGTGCCCAGGCCCGAACCGAAGAAATACTTGAGCTCGAAAGTACCTTGGGGCGTGGCCATGTACTTGGCCGTGGTCACGCGGCTGATGGTGGACTCGTGCAGGCCCAGCGTGTCGGCGATATCGCGCAGTACGAGCGGGCGCATGGCCAGCTCGCCATGCACAAAGAAGTTCTTCTGCCGCTCCACGATGGCTTCGGAAACACGCAAGATGGTGTCGAAGCGCTGCTGGATGTTCTTGATGAACCAGCGCGCCTCCTGCAGCTGCTGCTGCAGCGCCGCATGACCGTCGCTGTTCTTGTGGCGACGCAGCACTCCGGCATAGATGTCGTGCACGCGCAGACGCGGCATGACCTCGGGGTTGAGCTGCACGGAAAAGTCTGCCCTGCCCGAGCCGGCCCGCACCGGGCGCACGATGACATCGGGCACCACGATATGGCGCTCCACGTCGACAAAGCGGCGTCCCGGACGCGGCTCCAGCCTGGCGATCAGGGCCATGGCCTCGCGCAGCTGTTCCTCGCGCGCGCCGCACAGGCTGGTGAGCTTGCGCAGATCGCGCCGCGCCAGCAAGTCCATGGGCTGCGCGCAGATGGCCTGCGCCAGCAGCAGCCGGTTCATATGCGCCTCGGTCGTGCCCTCGTCCTCGGCCGTGCGGATCAGGTCGCGCAGCTGCAGCTGCAGGCACTCGGCCAGATCGCGCGCGCCCACGCCCACCGGCTCCAGGCTTTGCAGCAGCTTCAGCGCAATGGCAAAGTGCTGCTCCAGCTCCTCGCGCTCTTCCAGATCGTCGCCGGCCAGGCTCTGCGCCAGCTCCTGCAGGGAATCCTCGAGATAGCCGTCGTCGCTGAGCGACTCGATGAGAAAGCGCAGCGCCGCCGTGTCTGCCGCGCCCAGATGCAGGCTCAGCGCCTGACGATGGAGAAAGTCGGTCAGGCTCTGGTGCTCGCGCGCCAGATCGATGGCATCGGTTTCGTCATCGCCATCGCGGTTGCGCGTGGAGCTGCTGGCCGAGGGCGTATCCCACTCGCTGCTGGATTCGCCGCCCCATTCGCCGTCCTGGCCGTCCATGCCGTCGGCCTCCCAGTTCAGGGTTTCCGGGGTTTCGGGGCTCGGTGCTTCCGCTACTGTTTCAGTAGCTAATTGCGCTTGCGATGCTTCTTTTTCAGCATGAATACTATCTGAAGTACTGTATTCACTGGCGCTACTAGCTACATCTAAAGGAGCATCTCCCGCAGTTTCGGCCTCATCGCCCGCACGCTCCAGAAAAGGGTTGTCGACCAGCATCTGCTCGACTTCCTGCGCCAGCTCCAGAGTGGAGAGCTGCAGCAGCTGAATGGATTGCTGCAGCTGCGGCGTCAGTGATAAATGCTGCGAAACGCGTAGCGAGAGACCTGGCTTCATCGAGGCGCGGCTCCCAGACAATCATTGCAAACGCGCGCAGTGCTATGGGTTTGCCGCCGGGCTGCCCCAGGGCAAACCCCGGCGCAGACGGCCAGGGCCCCTTCTGGGGGCAGCGACCATACAAAGTGAGGGAGCGTGGGGGTCATCACATTCTGAAATGTTCGCCCAGATAGACGCGGCGCACATCGGCGTTCTCCACGATCTCCTCGGGCGTGCCTTCGGCCAGCACATGGCCGTCGCTGATGATGAAAGCGTGGTCGCAGATGCCCAGCGTCTCGCGCACATTGTGGTCGGTAATCAGCACGCCGATGCCGCGCTCCTTGAGGAAGCCGATGATGCGCTGGATCTCGATCACCGCAATCGGGTCGATACCGGCAAACGGCTCGTCAAGCAGGATGAAGCGCGGCTGCGTGGCCAGGGCACGTGCGATTTCCACGCGCCGGCGTTCACCGCCGGACAGCGCCAGCGCCGGCGACTGGCGCAGATGCTCGACGCGCAGCTCCTGCAGCAGGCCCGTGAGGCGCTTTTCGATCTCGCCCTGCGTCAGCGCCTTGCCCTGCTCGTCCTTTTGCAGCTCCAGCACGGCGCGCACATTGTCTTCCACGCTGAGCTTGCGAAAGATGGAGGCTTCCTGGGGCAGATAGGACAGGCCCAGGCGCGAGCGCTGGTGAATCGGCATGCCGCCCACCGGCTGGCCGTCGATGAAGATCTCGCCGCCATCGCTGCGTACCAAGCCCACGATCATGTAGAACGATGTGGTCTTGCCCGCACCGTTGGGGCCGAGCAGACCGACCACCTCGCCTTTTTGCACGGACAGCGATACATCCTTGACCACCTTGCGGCTGCCATAGGACTTGGCCAGATGCTTGGCCTCCAGGCGGCTGTCGGACTCGCCGCTGCGGCTGCTGGAGAAGGTCGGCTCGCTCATTTCTTCTCGTCGGCTTTCTCGCCGCCCAGCGTCATGCTCGGGCGCAGCTGGGTGGCAGGTGTGGCGGGCTTGGGCTGTGCGCCCGGCGTACCGTCCTTGGGCGCCATGATGGCGCGCACGCGACCGCCCTGGCCCACGGAGGAGCTAGGCAGGCCGCCGCTGGTCTTCTGACCATCGACGGTATAGACGTCGGTGATGTTGTTGTAGACGATGATGGAGCCCGTGACCTGGTCGCTGAGCTGGCCACCACGGTAGCGGCGCATCTCGCCACGGCGGATGAACTTGACGATATCGGCCTTGCCGTCGTATTCGATGACTTCGCCTTCGCCTTCGATGAACTCTTCGGGCTGGCCGGCCAGGGTGTCGCGCTTCTGACGGAAGAAGGCACGCTTGCCGGGTTCGGCCTTGATCACCCCGTACTGATAGCCCTCGGCATCCTGACGCACATCAAGCTGGGCGCCGCGCAGCACGATGGAGCCCTTGGTCATCACCACATTGCCGGTGAAGACGCTGGTCTGCTGCAGCTCGTCGTGACGAAGCGCATCCGCCTCGATATTCATGGGCTTGGCGCTGTCGGCCTTTTCGGCATGGACCATGCCGGTCGCTGCTGCCAGGGCGCAGGCCAGCGCAAGAGGTAGGAGTGTTTTTTTCATGGAAGGCACGTTTCTTGCATCCATTGTAGTCATTCCCTTTTTGCAACTTGCGTAAAAACCACCCACAAAAAAGCCCGCGCTACGGCGGGCTTGCGGGGCATCAAACGTCGTTGGCGCCTGAAATCAAGCGTCAGGCCTTGCGGCTGGAGGCGATCAGCGCATTGACCACGCGCAGCACATTGTCCATATTGCCGGCCTTGGTGCCATCCGTGTAGTAGCGGCCGGCCACGCCCATGGCGGGCACGCCTTCCACGTCATACTCGTTTTGCAGCTGGGTGGCCTTGCGCGCCTGATTGGCCACGGTGAAGGAGTTGTAGACCTCCTTGAACTTGGCCAGATCCACGCCCTGCTTGCCGATCCAGTCAAAGATGGCCTCATCGTTCTTGAGCGGGTTGCGGTCCACGTGAATGGTACGGAACACCTTGGCATTCAGCTGGGGCAGCAGGTTCATGCCTTCCAGGGCGTAGTACAGCTTTTGCTGTGGCACGAAAGAGGCATTGAAGGCCACGGGCACCTGGCGCACCACCACATCGGCGGGCTGGGTCTTGGCCCAGGCTTCGAACTGGGGCTCGAAGGCATTGCAATGCGGGCAGCTGTACCAGAAGAACTCCACCACCTCGACCTTGCCGGCCGGCGCGCTCACGCTGGCGGGCTTGCCCAGCTTGATGTAGTCCTTGCCTTCCCTGGGCGCGGCACCCTGGGCCCAGCTGGAGGAGGTGCCCAGAGTCAGGGCACCGGCGGCAGCTGCCGAGGCAGCCAGAGAGAATTCGCGACGTTTCATCTAAACAAACTCCTGTATCAGGTCTGCAGTATCAGAGCCCAACGGCCCCAAAAAGTTCAGCAAAGTCCTAAATCTCGCACCCGCTGTCCGGGACGCCTCGGGCCGCGGCCTGAGGGCTCCACAGAGAGAGGCTGCACAACGCCTCGCAGGGCCGATTATCGCGCCGCACGCACCAGGGTCGAGTCCACGCCCGCGCCGTCGAGCTTGCCCTTGAGCTGCTCGGCGTCGTCACGCTTGCTGAACGGCCCCACGCGCACACGGAAAACGGTGATGCCGTTTTGCTCACGCTCGCTGATGCGCGACTCCCAGCCCAGCATGGCCAGCTTGGCACGCTGCGCTTCCGCTTCGCTCTGGCCGCGGAAAGCGCCTGCCTGCACAAAGTAGTTGAATGCCGAGTCCGAGGACGATGCTGCCTGGGCCGCCGCCTTTTCCTTGTCGGCGCGCGCCTTTTCTGCCTTGTCGGCCGCTGCGGAGCGCTCCTTGACCAGATCGCCCAGCGGATCGCCCGATCCGGGCTTGGCCGTCTTGTCCGGCGTGGATGGTGCCGGCGGCGTGGTGACTCCGCCGGTTGCGGTGGGCTGCACGGCAGGCGTGGGCGGCGTCACCGTCACTTCGCTGGGCGGGACGGGCGGTGTCACCGGCGCCGGTGCGGGCTGGCGGCTTTGCAACGGTGCGTTGGGGTCCCAGTTCTTGTTGCGCTCGGCCTCAGCCGCATCGCGCTGAGTGTTGTTGCCACCCTTGTTGAGGAAGGGCACCGGTACCTTGGTCACATAGATGGCCACGGCCAGTGCCGCAGCCAGACCGATGACCATGCCAAAGATAAGCCCCAGGATGGTTCCACCGCGTTGCTGGTTCTTCATATCAGTCGCTTAACGCTTTCTGCTTCGATTGTTCCGCTCTCAGATCCATCGCCCCCGCTGCACAACCGGCAGGGGAGCGATGGCCAGAAAACCGGGATTACATGCGCTCGGGCGCGCTCACGCCCAGCACCGCCAGACCATTGTGCAATACCTGGGCCGTGGCAGCGACCAGGGCCAGACGTGCGAGCTTGACCTTCTCGTCGTCCACCAGAATGCGCTCGGCATCGTAGTAGCTGTGATAGCTGGAGGCCAGATCGCGCAGGTAGAAGGTCACGTCGTGCGGCGCGTTGCCTTCGGCAGCAGCGGTCAGCATCTCGGGGTACTTGGCCAGCAGCAGCATCAGGGCCTGGGCCTGCGGGCCTTCCAGTGCGGACAGATCCACATCCTTGAGCGCGGGCACGCCAGCACCGCCGGCTTCCTGCCAGGCGCGCAGCACGGACTGGATACGCGCATGGGCGTACTGCACGTAGTACACGGGGTTGTCGTTGTTCTGGGCCACGGCCAGATCCACGTCGAAGGTGTACTCGGTGTCGGGCTTGCGCGAGAGCAGGAAGAAACGCACCGCGTCCTTGCTGGTCCACTCGATCAGATCGCGCAGCGTGACGTAGGAGCCGGCGCGCTTGCTGATCTTGACCTCTTCGCCGTTGCGCACCACGCGCACCATGGTGTGCAGCACGTAGTCGGGGTAGCCCTCGGGGATGCCTACATCGGCAGCCTGCAGGCCGGCGCGCACGCGGGCAATGGTGCCATGGTGGTCCGTGCCCTGGATATTCACCACCTTGGTGAAGCCGCGCTTGAACTTCTGGATGTGATAAGCGACGTCAGGCACGAAGTAGGTGTAGCCGCCGTCGGTCTTGCGCATCACGCGGTCTTTGTCGTCACCGTAGTCGGTGGACCTGAGCCACAGCGCGCCGTCCTGCTCATAGGTCTTGCCGTTGGCGATCAGGCGGTTGACCGTTGCCTCGACATGACCGTTTTCATAGAGGCTGGACTCCAGGTAGTACTCGTCGAACTTCAGGTTGAACGCCTGCAAGTCCTTGTCCTGTTCATTGCGCAGGTAGGCCACGGCGAACTGGCGAATATTGTCGTAATCCTCGACATCGCCATTGGCAGTGAACTCGCGGTCATCGGCCTTGATGGTTTCCTTGTTCAGGAAGGCCTTGGCGATGTCGGCAATGTAGTCACCGTTGTAGAAATTCTTGGCCAGCGGGTTGTCGCTGTCGGTGGGCCAGCATTCGTCACCGGGCTTGAAGCCCTTGGCGCGCAGCTGGGTGCTCTTGGTCAGGGTGTCGATCTGCACGCCCGCGTCGTTGTAATAGAACTCGCGGTGAACTTTCCAGCCCTGGCTGGAATACAGGTTGCTGATCGCATCGCCGATCGCTGCCTGGCGGCCATGGCCCACATGCAGAGGGCCGGTGGGGTTGGCGGAAACGAACTCGACGAGGATGTTCTCACCGCGATCGGCCTGGTAGCCGAACTTCTCGGCCTGCGCCAGCACCTCGCGCACCACCTCCTGCTTGGCAGCAGGCTTGAGGCGGATATTGAGAAAGCCCGGGCCTGCAATTTCAATCGCATCCACCCATTGCTGGAAGGCGGCAGTAGCCTCCAGCGCGGTCTTGAGCTGCTCGCCCAGGGCGCGGGGGTTGGCCTTCAGAGGCTTGGCCAGCTGCATGGCCGCCGTGCAGGCGAAGTCGCCATGGGCTGCCACTTTGGGGTTTTCAAACGCAGCGCGTGCGCCGGCGCCGGGCGAGAGTGTTTCGAGCTCAGCAGCCAGGGCTGCGAGCAATTCCTGTTTGACGGAGAGCATCGCGGGATTTTACGTGCCGGATTCAAGTCCTGCCGAATCGCTGGCGCCACACCCCTGTTCCAGGGCCGGTTCACGCTCCGCATCGCCCCTGCCGTCAGCAGCAGACAGGAGATGCAAGGCGGCTTGCCTGCCCATGCCCTGCCAGCAACACCAAGCGGTCCATCAAATGGCAATCATTCTCATTTAAAACTAGAATGCAGCCCATGCCCACGCCCCGCCCCTCTCTCGACCCCATGCAGCAGGCGCAACAGCTGTTTACCGGCCATCACGCCTGGTTGCTGTCAAGACTGAAGGCCAGGCTGCGCAATACGGCAGAGGCACAGGATGTGGCTTCCGAGACCTTCTTGCGCGTGGTCGCAGCGCCCAACCCGGTGCCCATCGATGAACCGCGCGCATTTCTAACCACGATCGCCAAGCGCCTGCTGTTCACGCTGTGGCGGCGGCGTGAGCTGGAGCAGGCCTATCTGCAGGCCATGAGCGAGAGCCCGCCGGAGCTGGCCCCTTCACCCGAGGAACGGGCACTGCTGCTAGAGACGCTGGACACGATTGCCCATGCGCTCGACGGCCTGAGCCTCAAGGCCCGCCAGACCTTTTTGCTGAGCCAGCTCGACGGCCTGACCTATCACGCCATTGCCGAGCAGCTGGACATCTCGCACAGCACCGTGCGCCGTCATATGACCGAAGCATTTCGCCGCATCGCGATCGCCCAGCTTCATCAGCAGGCCGGTCTGGCACCGGCCAGGGCAGGCCAGGCATGAGCCCGTCGCTCAATCCAGCCACCGAGGCCGCCATCGAGTGGCTGGTCTGCCTGCATTCGGGCCAGATGAGCCAGGAACAACGCCGGGGCTTTGAACAATGGCTGGAAGCCGCCCCCGCCCACAGGGCGGCCTGGCAGCAGTTGCAGGCACCGCTGCAGACTCTGCTGCAGCCCTTGCGCAGCTCGGGCCCCGAGCACGTGGGCCAACTGCTGGGTCAGACCCTGGCCCGCGCCGAGGCCGGCACGCGCCGGCGCCGCCAGATCCTGCGCGGTGCCCTTGTCCTGGGCGGCATAACAGCCGGCTGCGGCTGGTTGCTGGACCGCCAAACCCCTCTCGCACAATGGAGTGCCAGCCTGCGCACCGACACCGGACAGCGCCGTGAATTCACCCTGCCCGATGGCAGCACGGTGACACTGGATGCGCGCTCGGCCGCCGATCTGGCATTCGACGCGGGCCAGCGGCGCGTCATTCTGCGTCAGGGGGCGCTGGTGGCCCGAGCTGCACCGCAGACACCGGGCGGACCCGCTTTTGTGGTGCAAACCATGCATGGACAGATACGCGCCCTGGGCACGCGTTTCAGCGTATGCCTGAATCCGCAGTTCAGCAGCGTCGGCATGCTGGAGCACAGCGTGCGCATCACGACCGCAGGCGGCGCGCAGCAAGTGCTAGCCGAAGGGCATAGCGCCCGCTTCGATACCCAGGGCATCTGGGCCGATGCCAGCGCGCCCAGCAGCATGGCGGCCTGGCAGCAGGGCATGCTGGAGGCACATGACCTGCCGCTGGGCGAGGTCGTGCAGGCACTGCGCGCCTATCGTCGCGGATGGATTCGGGTCTCGGCGCATGCCGCCGCGCTTCAGGTCTACGGCACCTATTCCCTGGAAGACACCGACCGCGCCCTGGCGGCACTCGCCGAGACCCTGCCCATCCGGCTGCGCAGCTACTCCGGTGGTGCACTGGTGATGATCGAGTAGTGCCAGCCTGAACCGCATCGCCCGATGGCGAAGCCGCTCAGACGGCAGCAAACCTTCGAGACAGCGGTTGCCTCGTTACAGCCTGCCAAAAAATTGAACACTTTTTCTCCGCGGCTCGACAAGCCATGGATAGCTCCTGATCGAGCGCCCGGTTTCTCTTGTCGAAAGCAATGCATGCTGCACCACCGTTCCCTGCACCTGAGCGCCCTGGCCTTGGCCTGCGCCATGAGTGCCCAGGCCCAGACCCCATCCCCGACCGCACAACGCCACTACGATATGCCGGCCCAGCCCCTGGGCAGTACCCTCGCACGCATCGCGGCCGATAGCGGCCAGCAACTCAGCCTGGATGCCGAGCTGGTGCGCGGCCACACGGCCCCTGCTCTGCTCGGCAGCTACACCGCGGAGCAGGCCGCGCGCGCCGCCCTGGCCCGCAGCGGGCTGGAGCTGGTGCACACCGCCGGCGGCAACTGGAGTCTGCGTGCAGCGCCAGCCGGCAAACCGGCATCCGCCGCCGAGCCGCAGCAAGGCAGTGGCGCGACCCTGGCGGAAGTGCGCGTGACCGCGCAGGCAGAACGCCATGCCACCACGGAACAGACGGGCTCCTACACCAGCCGCGCCGTCACCATCGGCAAGGGCGAACAGGCCATGAAGGACATTCCGCAGTCCATCAGCGTGGTCACGCGCCAGCTCATGGACGAGCAGAACGCCACCTCGGTCTACGACGCCCTGGCCAGCACCACGGGCATCACCCTGCTGCAAAGCCCGCAGGGCGGCAAATACATCTACTCGCGTGGCTTCGACATCGCCACCCTGCAGTACGACGGGGTCAATGTGCAGCGCCTGTACGGGCGCTCCAGCAATTACGGCGGCAGCACCGCCATCTATGACCGTGCCGAGATTCTGCGCGGCTCGGCCGGGCTGCTGCAGGGCGGCGGCGATCCCAGCGGCGCCGTCAACCTGGCACGCAAGCGCCCGCTGAAAGAGGGCGGCGTCAGCGTCACGGCCAAGGCCGGCTCCTGGGATCGCTATGCGGCCCAAGTCGATGGCAGCCGCGCGCTGAATGCCGAAGGCACGCTGCGCGGCCGGGTCGTGCTGGACGTGGAGGACGAGCATTCCTTCATCGACTACGTGAACCGCCGCAACAACACGCTGTACGGCACGCTGGAGTACGACCTCTCGCCCCAGACCCAGGTCAGCATCGGCGCCAGCTACGAGTCCTTCAAGGGCAGGCCCTTCATCTCGGGACTGCCGCGCTACAGCGACGGGCGCGACATCGCCCTGCCGCGCTCCACCTACCTGGGCGCCAACTGGAACCGCCAGGACAATAGCACCCGCACTCTTTATGCCGACCTGACGCACCAGTTCAACGATCATTGGCGCGCCAAGGTCTCGGCCATCCAGGTGCAGGAAGATGTCTATCTCAAGTACGCCTCCTCACAGCGCGCCGTCAACCCGGCCACCGGGCTGGGCGGCACCGTGGCCAATATCACCGATGCCAGCCAGAAAGCCTCGGGCATCGATGCCAACCTGACCGGCGAATTCACGGCCTTCGGCCGCCGGCACGAGATGGTGCTCGGCGCCAGCTACAACCACACGCGCCTCAACACCGACTACAGCTCCAAGACCCCGTTCACCCCCATCGACGTGTTCGCGCCCAACCCCTACCGGGCCGAGCCCAGCGATGCCGAGATTCGCTACGCCAACACCGAGAACCGCCTGGCCACCACCCGCCAGCTGGGCGCCTATGCTGCGCTGCGCCTGCAACTGAGCGACCCGCTCAAGCTGGTGGTGGGAGGTCGTGCGGCCTCCTACAAGACCATCTGGGACACGACCGTCACCACACTGGGCACCGCCACCCCTTCGTCCACCCTGCAGGACAACCACCGCTTCATGCCGTTTTCGGGCCTGATCTATGCAATCAACCCCAGCTGGTCGGCCTACGCCAGCTATGCCAATATCTTCAATCCCCAGTGGTCGCTGAACGCTGCGGGCCAGAACCTCAAGCCCATCCAGGGCGCCACCTACGAGGTCGGCCTCAAGGGCGAAATCCTGGGCGGCCGTGCCAACACGGCCTTTGCCCTGTATCGCGTGGATCAGAAAAACCGCGCCACCGAAGATCTGTCCTCGGGCCCGAACTGCCGCGACGGTTACTACTGCTACAGCGACGACGGCCGCGTACGCAGCCAGGGCTTGGACGCCGAGATCAGCGGCGAACTCAGCCGCGGCTGGAACCTGTTTGCCGGCTATACCTTCAACCGCAACACCTACGAGCGCGACATCAACAACCAGGGCCTGGACTTCAATACCTACACGCCCAAGCACATGCTGCGCCTGTGGACCACCTACCAGCTGCCCGGCGCCTGGAGTGCCTTCACACTAGGCGGTGGCGTGAACACCCAGAGCGCCTCCTACCGCAAGATCGGCACGGTGGACATCACTGCGCCCGGGCGTGCCGTGTGGAGCAGCTATGTGCGCTATCAGATCAACCGGCAGTGGCAGGCCTCGTTGAACTTCAACAACATGTTCGACAAGCGCTACTACACCTCGATCGGCAACCTGGTCAACAGCAGCCACTATGGCGATCCGCGCAATGTGATGCTGACGCTGCGCGGCACATTCTGAATGCAGCAGACGTGAAAAAGGCCGCTTTGCAGCGGCCTTTGCCTTTTGCAGGGGCTGGCGCAGACTACATGCCGCGCGCCCAGAAGATGGCAACCACGGCGATCACCGGCACCACATGGCCCTGCCACATCACCCACTTGCGGGCCTGCTTGATCTCATCGGGCGCCGGCAGCTGACCGCTCGCATCCAGCGTCCTCTTCCAGCGGCGGAAGGTCAGCGTGGGCTTGAGCGAGAGCAAAAAGGCGATGACGAACAGCGTCATCTTGAGATGGAACAGCGGCGAGGCCGTATAGGCTCCCATGCCCTTGACGCCCCAGAGCAGGCGCGCAATACCGGTCAGCAGCAGGACGATGGCGGCAATGCCGTAAATCATGTCCAGTCTGGCCAGACGCTGCACCACCGCTACATTCATCCACTCCACACGGCACAGGGCGGCCTGGCTGGTCAGAAACACCACCAGGGTCAGGATCGCCAGCAGATGGGCGCTGGCAAGAACAGCTTCAAAGGTCATGGCTTCATCGTAGCAAAAAGGACGGGTTCAGCGGCCCGGATCGGGCCACGGCGGCCGGTCCATTGTCTACCGTTTCAGGCCCGCTCAGAGATCCACGCCGAGACGAAAGAAGTCCGGCTGGTTGTAGTGGTGCTTGAGATAGTCGATCCACATGCGCACGCGCAGCGGCATGTGCTTGCGCTGGGGGAAGACCACGAAGATGCCGTTGGGCGGCGCCGCAAACTCTTCCAGCACGGGCACGAGGCGACCGGCGGCGATCTCGGCCTCCACCTCCCAGGTACTGCGCCAGGCAATGCCCCAGCCGCCCAGGCACCAGTCGTGCAACACCTGACCGTCGGAGCAGTCCAGCGGGCCGCCCGGCTTGAAGTGCACGACCTCGCTGGTGCCGCTTTCGGGATGCGGGATGCGGAAGGCCCAGCCCCGCGTCTGCGAGGCATCGGACGACAGCGTCAGGCAGTCATGCTGGGTCAGTTCGCTGGGATGCTTGGGCGTGCCGCGGCGCTCCAGATAGCCGGGCGTGGCCACGCACAGGCGGCGGTTGTCGGCGATGCGCACGCTGACCAGGGCCGAGTCCGGCAGATCGCCCACGCGCACCGCGCAATCGAAGCCCTCGCCCGCCAGATCGACCACGCGGTCGCTGAGGTTCAGCGAGATGGTGACATCGGGGTGCAAGTCGCGAAAACGCGGCACCAGCGGCGCCACATGGCGGCGGCCGAAACCGGCAGGCGCCGTGATGCGCAGATGGCCCGTGGCCTTGACGCCGCCGGCCGACACACTGGCCTCTGCATTGCACACATCGGAGAGCAGGCGCTGGCAATCTTCCAGGAAGGCACTGCCTTCATGGGTCAGCGATATGCGGCGCGTGGTGCGCACCATGAGCTTGACCCCCAGATGCTCTTCCAGAGCATCCAGACGGCGCCCCATGATGGCGGGCGCCACACCTTCGGCCTTGGCGGCAGCCGTCAAGCTGCCCCTGGTCGCTACCGATACAAAAGACTCAAATGCCTTGAGTTTGTCCATGACCGCTGCTCCTGTCTGTTCCGTGTTGTCTCCTGCTGCGGTAGGGTGCACTATTAATACAAGAGCACATACCGCACAAGCAGTCTTGATTTCTCAAATGTTTTTATCGAAAGTTCTTTAAACAAGAGCGCTGACTGCTATCACTATAAAAGTCATTAATCAACGCCGCATGCCTGTCCCGCATGTGACTTCAGTGCGATATATCTTACTTAGAAGTCACAAGTTGCCAGTGAATCTTTGATGTTTATATATGTTTATATCAAAATTTACCGTTTTCCCTGAAGCAGGAATATCGCTTATTCGCCAGCGCCATGAGCTTGTGGGCACCGTCAGGCGTTAAACCTATGATTTGCAAAACACATTTACAAATCCGCTGCCACCTGCCTTCATGAGCTTTTCACCCGTTTCTGCCGCCCAACTGGCCGATCTGCTGGGCCGCTCCGGCCAGGGCTGCGCGCTCTGGAATGCCAAGGGAGTGCTGCTCATGGCCACTCCCGCCTGGTGCCAATGGCTGGAGGTGGACGAGGGCGCAAGCCCAGTCGGCCAGCCGCTGCAGCGCCTGCTGCCCGCCAGCATCTGGCACACCCATGGCCAGCGCTTCGCCGCCGCCGCCCGGGGGCTGCGCCAGGAATACGACGACACCCGCAGCGGCGACTTCGGTGCGCAGCGCCACCGCCGCATACAGCTCACGCCGGGAGCCGCCGATGCCCAGGGCCGGCATGAGGTGCTGATGCAGCTCAGCGACATCGACCGCGAATATGCGCGCGGCGAAGTCATGGCCCGCCAGCGCGAGCAGTTGCAGGCCTTGCACGAACAGCTGCGCAGCCACCGCCAGGACGCCGGCGAACTGGACCGGCTGCGCACCCTGCTGGACTGGCGCACGGCCATGCTGAGCGAGCACAACGAGATGCTGCAGCTGCTGTCGCACGAAATCCGCCAGCCGCTGAACAATGCCTCGGCCGCCATGCAGGCCACGCTCAAGGCCATAGAAGACCTGCATCTGGCCGATGCCGCGCCGGCCACCAGGGCTTTGCTGCGCGCCGAGCATGTGCTGCAGCAGGTGATGGGCACGCTGGACAACACCCTGGCCGCCGGCACAATCTTGGCGGCCGGAGGCAAGGCCGGCGCCTCCAGCGAAACCGATCTGCCCACGCTGATCAAGCTGGTGCTGCACGATATTGCGGCCGACCTGCGCCCGCGCATCGAGATGCAATGGCTGACCACGCCCCGCACCGTGCAGTTGCACCCGGCTCTGATGCGGCTGACGATTCGCAATCTGCTCAACAACGCCCTGGCCTATGCGCCCGCCGACAGCCCGGTGCAGCTGCGCATCTCCGAGTCCGACGAACCGCTGGCGCTGATCCTGGAAGTCATCGACCAGGGCCCGGGCATCCCCGAGGAACTGCTTGCGCACCTGTTCGAAAAAGGCGCTCGCGGTCATCACAGCCACAGCCGCCACGGGGCCGGCCTGGGCCTGTTCATCGTGCGCTCGGTCCTGCAGTTGCACCAGGGTACAGTGCAAGCTCTGCCGCACAGTCCGCATGGCACGGTCATGCGTCTGGTCATTCCCCAAGGTCTTGCCGAATAAGGTCCGCCGCCCATGCTGCCTGCCACTCTTGCCCTGGTCGACGACGACACCGATTACCGCGAATTCCTGGCTCAGCACTTGCGCAGCCAGGGGGTGAATGTCACGGCATACGGCGACAGCAGCGACCTGCTGGCCGACGACGCGCCCTATCGCTTCGACTTCTATGTGCTGGATCTGATGCTGCCCGGCGTGGCCGGCACCGAGCTGCTGCGCATCATCCGCAAGCGCACCCAGGCCGGCGTGCTCATCGTCTCGGGACGCCTGGGACCGGAGGTGTTTGCCGAGGTCATCAACGCCGGTGCAGATATGTATCTGACCAAGCCCGTGACCTTCGAGCAAGTGGAACTGGCCGTGCGCGCCGTGCACCGGCGCATCATGACCACGGCACGCACGGCCACAGCCTGGAAGCTGGACAGCCGCCGCAGCCTGCTGACCGCGCCCGACGGCCAGAGCGTGGAACTGGGAGTCACCGATCTGATACTGATGGAGTGTTTTTTGCAGGCCCGGGGCGACACCGTCAGCCGGGACCACATTCGCAGCCTGCTGGCCCATACCAGCGCAGCCGAATCCGACAACAGCCTGCACGCCACCATCTACCGGCTGCGCCGCCGCATCGAAAAGGCAACCCCCGTGGCCGTGCCGCTGCAGTCACAGCAGAAGGTGGGCTACCAGTTCCGCGCTCCGCTGATAGCCGCCTGAGCAGGCCGGCTCAGACCGCAAAACAAGAACGGGCCCGCAGGCCCGTTGCGCGTCTTCAGAGCAGCTGAATCACATCACGAACCTGGACTCCACGTCCGACACCTTGCGCCTGGCCAGGGCCAGGTTGGCGCGGCCGTTGTCCAGCACGTAGTAGATGAAGATGCCGTTGATCTTCTCGGCCGGGCGCAGGATGTGATACTGCTTGCCCAGGGTGATGAGAATGTCTTCGATGCTGTCGTTCAGGCCCAGGGACTGCATGGTCTTCATCTTGGCGCGCACCACCTCGGTATTGCCCGCAGCGGCCAGTTCCAGGTCCACGCCCGAGCCGATGCTGCCGAGCAGCATGCCGCTGTTGTAATCCACCACTGCAGCGCACATGGCGCCATCCAGGGTCATCAGGTCTTGCAGGCTTTCGTTCAGATTCGCCATCAGGAGCTCCTTGGTAAAGATTGGCTGGCCGATATCGGAAGATGCTCAATTTGTTTCAAGCTTAACGAATCATTTCTGAGCGCGGACATCCACTTATGACAGACAAAACCCTGTCATTTGATGGCATGCACTCACTTCAAGATGAAAAAGGGCACCCGAAAAAACCGCCCAATCCACTGCTGAGCCAGACCAGGCGAGCGATCACAGCTATCGCTTCAGAAGAGATCCCGCAGCGCTTTCGGCGCGTGCCGAGGCGGCCGTCGCTGAAGTCGTTGCACAGACCGCTCAGAACTGACGAAGGCTGGCGGCTGCGGTGCATAAAACGCATAAATCCCGCAGACTCCATATAAAAACATCATGAGTTTTGAACTATTTAGGCTATTTATGTACTCAAAGAATTCAAATAAAGTCTCCCCACATGCTGCCCGTGATGGGCAACGACTCCTGAATCCAGAGACATCAACCAGAGGTTTCCAATGACTGATCGCACCCAAGTCCACGGCCTGCAAGTCGCCACCGAGCTGTACAACTTTGTGAACACGCAAGTGCTGCCTGGCACGGGCGTTGACCAGGACACCTACTGGAAGGGCTTCGACGCCATCGTGGCCGATCTGGCGCCCAAGAACGCAGCCCTGTTGGCCGAGCGCGATCGCCTGCAGACGGAGCTCGATACCTGGCACAAGGCCAACCCCGGCCCCATCACCGACATGGTGGCCTACCGCAAGTTTCTGACGACCATCGGCTATCTGGTCGAGTCCCCCAAGGACGCCAAGGCCACGACCGAAAACGTGGATGCCGAACTGGCCATCCAGGCCGGCCCCCAGCTGGTGGTGCCCATCCTGAACGCCCGCTACGCCCTGAACGCCGCCAACGCCCGCTGGGGCTCGCTGTACGACGCGCTGTATGGCACGGACGCCATCAGCGAAGCTGGCGGTGCTGAGAAGGGCAAGGGCTACAACCCCGTGCGCGGCGCCAAGGTCATCGAGTTCGCACGCAACTTCCTGGATCAGGCCGTGCCTCTGGCCTCGGGCTCGCACAAGGATTCCACCGGCTACGCCGTCGAAGGCGGCAAGCTGGTCGTGTCCCTGAAGGACGGTAGCAAGACCGGCCTGAAGGACGAAGCCAAGTTCATCGGCTACCAGGGCGATGCTGCGGCTCCCAAGTCGGTGCTGCTCAAGAACAACGGCATCCACATCGACATCATCGTCAACAAGTCCACCCCCATCGGCAGCACCGATGCTGCCGGCGTGGCCGATGTGGTGGTCGAAGCCGCCCTGTCCACCATTCTGGATCTGGAAGACTCCGTGGCCGCCGTGGATGCCGAAGACAAGGTCAACGGCTACGCCAACTGGCTGGGCATCTTGAAGGGCACGCTGACCGAGTCCTTTGAAAAGGGCGGCAAGGTCGTGACCCGTGGTCTGAACCCCGACCGCGAATACACCGGCGCCGATGGCAAGCCCGTGAAGCTGCACGGCCGCTCGCTGATGTTCGTGCGCAACGTGGGCCACCTGATGACCAACCCCGCCGTACTGTGGGGCCCCGAGCACAAGGAAATCCCCGAAGGCATCATGGACGCGCTGGTGACCACCGCCATCGCCATCCACGACATCAAGGGCAACGGCGTGGGCGGCATCAAGAACAGCCGCACCGGCAGCGTCTACATCGTCAAGCCCAAGATGCACGGCCCCGCCGAAGCTGCTTTTGCCAACGAGCTGTTCGGCCGCGTGGAGCAGGTTCTGGGCCTGCCCGAGAACACCGTCAAGCTCGGCATCATGGACGAAGAGCGCCGCACCTCGACCAATCTGAAGGCCGCCATTGCAGCCGCCCCGGCACGCGTTGCCTTCATCAACACCGGCTTCCTGGACCGCACCGGCGATGAAATGCACACTGCCATGTATGCCGGCCCCATGGTCCGCAAGGCCGACATGAAGACCTGCGCCTGGCTGCCCGCCTATGAAAAGAACAACGTGCTGGTCGGCCTGAACATGGGCCTGCGCGGCCGCGCCCAGATCGGCAAGGGCATGTGGGCCATGCCCGACCTGATGAAGGCCATGCTGGAGCAGAAGATTGCCCAGCCCAAGGCTGGTGCCAACACCGCCTGGGTGCCCTCGCCCACCGGCGCCACCCTGCACGCCCTGCACTATCACCAGATCAATGTGGCCGACGTGCAAAAGGGTCTGGAAAGCCCCAACGCCGACGCCGAGTGCGACGAGCTGCTGAACGCCATCCTGCAAGTGCCCGTGTCCACCAACCCCAACTGGAGCGATGCGGAAAAGCAGCAGGAAGTGGACAACAACGTGCAAGGCATCCTGGGCTATGTGGTGCGCTGGATCGACCAGGGCGTGGGCTGCTCCAAGGTGCCCGACATCCACAACGTGGGCCTGATGGAAGACCGCGCCACACTGCGCATCTCCAGCCAGCACATCGCCAACTGGCTGCAGCACGGCATCGTCACCGAAGCCATGGTGCGCGACAGCTATGCCCGCATGGCCAAGATCGTGGACGAGCAAAACGCCGGCGACGCCGCCTACAAGAGCCTGGTGGCCAATCCCGATGGCGCGGCCTACCAAGCCGCTCTGGACCTGGTGTTCAAGGGCAAGGAACAGCCTTCCGGCTACACCGAGCCTCTGCTGCACGCCTGGCGTCTGAAGGTCAAGGCCGGCGCTTGATGGCCGGTTATGGCCGGGTAAGCCCGGACCACTCCTGAATAAGGAGTGGCTTGCGCTTGATATCAATGGATTTGAAAGTTTTTCCTATCTGGATCCGTTGATTCAAGTGCGCAAGCTGCTATCAAAATGCACTCCATGTCCACACATCGAGTGCATTTTTCTTGACCTCGCCACTCCCGGTGCGGTATGGCTTCTACACTGCGGCCATGCCCATCGATCCTCTCGTAGACGCCAGCCGCTGCCCTCTGTGCGGCCAGCCCAACCAGTGCGCCATCAGCGCCGGCCTGCCGCCGCACAGCTGCTGGTGCATGCAGACCCCGGTTTCCCGGGATGCGCTGGAGCGGCTGCCCGCCGAGGCACGCGGCAAGGCCTGCATCTGCCCAGCCTGTGCGCGGCCGGTTGCCGACGATTCCACCCCTGCCTGATCCTGCGCTCACCGCCTTGCACCTCGGGCATTCCACCACAGCTAGGAGACCTTGATGCCCACCTATCGCATTGAACTGTTTGAAGGCCGCAGCGTTGAACAAAAGCGCAAGCTGGCCGAAGAAATCACCCGCGTGACCACCGAGGTGCTGGGTAGCGCCCCCGAGTCCGTGGACATCATCATCACCGACGTACCTCGCCACAACTGGGCCACCGGTGGCAAGCTCTGGTCGGAGCAGAGCTGAGTCCGGCCGGACCGAGCCCGAACCGCACGCCCTTATGATGGGCCTTTCTCAACCTCAAGCCAGCAAGGAAACCTGCACATGCCCACCTACCATGTCGAAATGATGGAAGGCCGTACCGTCGAACAAAAGCGCAAGCTGGTCGAAGAAATCACCCGCGTCAGCGTTGAAGTGCTGGGCGGCTCGCCCGAATCGGTGGACATCATCATCACCGACATCAAGCGTCACGACTGGGCCACCGGCGGCAAGCTCTGGCTGGACCGCGAATAGGCTGTCGCAGCCCTCTTGCGCAAAGCAGCTTCGGCTGCTTTTTTCATGCAGGCTTGGCAGCGGTTGACGATCTCTGCCATACAGCACCATCATTGACGAAATCATCGATAGATTCTTAGGCTATAAAGCTTTTTTGCTTGAAAGATATGACGAAGCCATGTGCCAGCTGCTTGGAATGAACTGCAACACGCCCACCGATGTGCGCTTTAGCTTCTCAGGCTTCACACAGCGTGCAGGCAATACCGGCGACCACACCGACGGCTGGGGCATCGCCTTCTTCGAAGACAAGGGCCTGCGCCACTTCGTCGATCACGAACGCGCCATCGACTCCCAGATCGCCAAGCTCATCCGCGAATACCCGATCAAGAGCACCAACGTCATCGCCCATATCCGCAAGGCCACCCAAGGCGTGGTCAGCCTGCAGAACTGCCACCCCTTCGTGCGCGAGCTCTGGGGACGCAACTGGGTCTTCGCGCACAACGGCGACCTCAAGAACTTCATCCCCAAGCTGCACGCCCACTTCCAGCCCATTGGCAACACGGACAGCGAGCGGGCCTTCTGCTGGATCATGCAGGAGCTGTGGAAGTCCCATGCCGGTGTGCCCAGCATCGAAGAGCTGACCCACACCCTGCGCGAGCTGGCCGCCAAGATCGCACCGCATGGCACGTTCAACTTCCTGCTCTCCAACGGCGAAGCGCTCTGGGCCCATGCCACGACCCACCTCTGCTATGTCGAGCGCCGCCACCCCTTCACCCAGGCACAGCTGTCCGACGAAGATCTCAGCGTGGACTTCTCCCGCGAAACCACGCCCCAGGACAAGGTAGCCATCATCGTCACCGCCCCTCTGACCCAAAACGAGCAATGGGTCCCCTTCCAGAACGGCGAGCTGAGGGTGTTCGTGCATGGCCAGGCAGCGCCCTACTGATACGCACCAGATCCCCGTCGCCGAATGAAAAAAGAGAGCGCCTAGCGCTCTCTTTTTATGGGTTTTCGGTATTTTTGAAGCTGCAATACTTTGACAGCATGCGACAGGTGCTCCTCATTTTGAAGCACTCAATAAAAAACCCCGTAATCTTGCGACTACGGGGTTTTCACTGTAAGAGCCTGACGATGACCTACTTTCACACGGGAACCCGCACTATCATCGGCGCAAAGTCGTTTCACTGTCCTGTTCGGGATGGGAAGGAGTGGTACCAACTTGCTATGGTCATCAGGCATAAACTTTTTGTCAGATTGACAGCGCCTCGATTAACTTCTTAATCTCGCTCACCTTCAATCCAACGAATTCATAGAGTCTTCAATCAGCTTTTCGATTGCGCCTTTTCGGCATAACTAGAACTTGCGTTCTGTCTTTTATTTTTCCAGGCTTGCCCAAAGTTATAGGGTCAAGCCGCACGGGCAATTAGTACTGGTTAGCTTAACGCATTACTGCGCTTCCACACCCAGCCTATCAACGTCGTGGTCTACAACGACCCTTCAGGGGGCTCAAGGCCCCGGCAGATCTCATCTTGAAACGAGTTTCCCGCTTAGATGCTTTCAGCGGTTATCTCTTCCACACTTAGCTACCCTGCGATGCCACTGGCGTGACAACAGGTACACCAGAGGTGTGTCCACTCCGGTCCTCTCGTACTAGGAGCAGGCTTCCTCAAATCTGCAGCGCCCACGGAAGATAGGGACCAAACTGTCTCACGACGTTTTAAACCCAGCTCACGTACCTCTTTAAATGGCGAACAGCCATACCCTTGGGACCGACTACAGCCCCAGGATGAGATGAGCCGACATCGAGGTGCCAAACACCGCCGTCGATATGAACTCTTGGGCGGTATCAGCCTGTTATCCCCAGAGTACCTTTTATCCGTTGAGCGATGGCCCTTCCATACAGAACCACCGGATCACTATGTCCTGCTTTCGCATCTGCTCGACTTGTCAGTCTCGCAGTTAAGCACGCTTATGCCATTGCACTATCGTCACGATGTCCGACCGTAACTAGCGTACCTTCGAACTCCTCCGTTACGCTTTGGGAGGAGACCGCCCCAGTCAAACTGCCTACCATGCACTGTCCCCGATCCAGATAATGGATCCAGGTTAGAACCTCAAACGCACCAGGGTGGTATTTCAACGTCGGCTCCATGAGATCTAGCGACCTCACTTCAAAGCCTCCCACCTATCCTACACAGATCCGTTCAAAGTCCAATACAAAGCTACAGTAAAGGTTCATGGGGTCTTTCCGTCTTTCCGCGGGGAGATTGCATCATCACAAACATTTCAACTTCGCTGAGTCTCAGGAGGAGACAGTGTGGCCATCGTTACGCCATTCGTGCAGGTCGGAACTTACCCGACAAGGAATTTCGCTACCTTAGGACCGTTATAGTTACGGCCGCCGTTTACTGGGACTTCAATCAAGAGCTTGCACCCCATCATTTAATCTTCCAGCACCGGGCAGGCGTCACACCCTATACGTCCACTTTCGTGTTTGCAGAGTGCTGTGTTTTTATTAAACAGTCGCAGCCACCAATTTTTTGCAACCCCTTTGAGCTCCGTTTGTACAACTTCACTTACTTGGGGTACACCTTCTCCCGAAGTTACGGTGTCAATTTGCCGAGTTCCTTCTCCTGAGTTCTCTCAAGCGCCTTAGAATACTCATCTCGCGCACCAGTGTCGGTTTGCGGTACGGTCGTCAATAGCTGAAGCTTAGTGGCTTTTCCTGGAAGCAGGGTATCACTCACTTCGTGTGCAAGCACACTCGTTATCACGCCTCATCTCAGCTCTCCGGATTTGCCTAAAGAGCACGACTACACGCTTGAACCAACTATTCCAACAGTTGGCTGAGCTAACCTTCTCCGTCCCCACATCGCACTATTGATCGGTACAGGAATATTGACCTGTTTCCCATCAGCTACGCATCTCTGCCTCGCCTTAGGGGCCGACTCACCCTACGCCGATGAACGTTGCGTAGGAAACCTTGCGCTTACGGCGAGGGGGCTTTTCACCCCCTTTAACGCTACTCATGTCAGCATTCGCACTTCTGATACCTCCAGCATCCGTTACCAGACACCTTCACAGGCTTACAGAACGCTCTCCTACCACGTGCCATAAATGGCACATCCGCAGCTTCGGTAACTGGCTTAGCCCCGTTACATCTTCCGCGCAGGACGACTCGATCAGTGAGCTATTACGCTTTCTTTAAATGATGGCTGCTTCTAAGCCAACATCCTGACTGTTTTAGCCTTCCCACTTCGTTTCCCACTTAGCCCGTTTTAGGGACCTTAGCTGGCGGTCTGGGTTGTTTCCCTCTTGAGTCCGGACGTTAGCACCCGGTGCTCTGTCTCCCAAGCTGTACTCGTCGGTATTCGGAGTTTGCATAGGTTTGGTAAGTCGCCATGACCCCCTAGCCTAAACAGTGCTCTACCCCCGACGGTAATACTTGAGGCACTACCTAAATAGTTTTCGGAGAGAACCAGCTATTTCCAAGTTTGTTTAGCCTTTCACCCCTATCCACAGCTCATCCCCTAATTTTGCAACATTAGTGGGTTCGGACCTCCAGTACCTGTTACGGCACCTTCATCCTGGCCATGGATAGATCACTTGGTTTCGGGTCTACACCCAGCGACTAATCGCCCTATTCGGACTCGATTTCTCTTCGCCTCCCCTATTCGGTTAAGCTTGCCACTGAATGTAAGTCGCTGACCCATTATACAAAAGGTACGCCGTCACCCCGAAGGGCTCCGACTTTTTGTAAGCATACGGTTTCAGGATCTATTTCACTCCCCTCCCGGGGTTCTTTTCGCCTTTCCCTCACGGTACTGGTTCACTATCGGTCGATGATGAGTATTTAGCCTTGGAGGATGGTCCCCCCATATTCAGACAGGGTTTCTCGTGCCCCGCCCTACTTGTCTGCAGCCTAGTACCACCGATCGGTTTTCACATACGGGACTATCACCCACTATGGTCGGCCTTTCCATGCCGTTTTGTTAACTGATCGACTATCACTGCAAGGCTCTTCCGAATTCGCTCGCCACTACTATCGGAATCTCGGTTGATGTCTTTTCCTCTGGGTACTTAGATGTTTCAGTTCTCCAGGTTCGCTTCGAGCACCTATGTATTCAGTGCACGATACCTCTTGCGAGGTGGGTTCCCCCATTCAGAAATCTCCGGATCAAAGCTTATTTGCCAGCTCCCCGAAGCTTATCGCAGGCTATCACGTCTTTCGTCGCCTATCATCGCCAAGGCATCCACCATATGCTCTTAGTCACTTGACCCTATAACTTTGGATTCTCTTAGCGAGAATCAAAGCCTGGTGTTCAAAGACTGGTGAGGTCTTGCACCTCACGCGTTATGCCGTAATGTGAATATCTTTGGCTGCATCTTTCGATACAGCTTAGAGAATATTCGTCATTACTAGATAAATTTGCATTCGCAAAATATCTGTTTTGACGCAATCAAAATGTTGCTGGCGGCACGGTGCACAAACCTTGGTTTGCGCTTTCCACCAGCAACGCTGATTTCGACTCTATGAATTTTTAAAGAACAGCCTATTGATCAAAGATCAATATAAAAGCAGTCTGAAGCAGACTGCTTTTATATTGAATTTGGTTTTTTTCGCTTCCGATCCGCTTGCGCTTCACATCTGCTGAGCCAACGATTATAGCACCTTTCGGCGCTATCATTTTTGGTGGAGGATGACGGGATCGAACCGACGACCCCCTGCTTGCAAAGCAGGTGCTCTCCCAGCTGAGCTAATCCCCCGGGATCCTCGAACCAGATATTGGAATCTTGGTGGGTCTAGTTGGGCTCGAACCAACGACCCCTGCGTTATCAACACAGTGCTCTAACCAGCTGAGCTACAGACCCATTCCATGCAGCCCGCTGTCACTCAGCAGGCCACCTGGCTTGTTCCAACAACCGATAAGTGTGGACGTTCAATTTGAAGCAGCATTTTTCCAGAAAGGAGGTGATCCAGCCGCACCTTCCGATACGGCTACCTTGTTACGACTTCACCCCAGTCACGAACCCCGCCGTGGTAAGCGCCCTCCTTGCGGTTAGGCTACCTACTTCTGGCGAGACCCGCTCCCATGGTGTGACGGGCGGTGTGTACAAGACCCGGGAACGTATTCACCGTGACATTCTGATCCACGATTACTAGCGATTCCGACTTCACGCAGTCGAGTTGCAGACTGCGATCCGGACTACGACTGGCTTTATGGGATTAGCTCCCCCTCGCGGGTTGGCAACCCTTTGTACCAGCCATTGTATGACGTGTGTAGCCCCACCTATAAGGGCCATGAGGACTTGACGTCATCCCCACCTTCCTCCGGTTTGTCACCGGCAGTCCCATTAGAGTGCTCAACTGAATGTAGCAACTAATGGCAAGGGTTGCGCTCGTTGCGGGACTTAACCCAACATCTCACGACACGAGCTGACGACAGCCATGCAGCACCTGTGTGCAGGTTCTCTTTCGAGCACCAAACCATCTCTGGTAAGTTCCTGCCATGTCAAAGGTGGGTAAGGTTTTTCGCGTTGCATCGAATTAAACCACATCATCCACCGCTTGTGCGGGTCCCCGTCAATTCCTTTGAGTTTCAACCTTGCGGCCGTACTCCCCAGGCGGTCAACTTCACGCGTTAGCTTCGTTACTGAGTCAGTTAAGACCCAACAACCAGTTGACATCGTTTAGGGCGTGGACTACCAGGGTATCTAATCCTGTTTGCTCCCCACGCTTTCGTGCATGAGCGTCAGTGCAGGCCCAGGGGATTGCCTTCGCCATCGGTGTTCCTCCGCATATCTACGCATTTCACTGCTACACGCGGAATTCCATCCCCCTCTGCCGCACTCTAGCTTTGCAGTCACAATGGCAGTTCCCAGGTTGAGCCCGGGGATTTCACCACTGTCTTACAAAACCGCCTGCGCACGCTTTACGCCCAGTAATTCCGATTAACGCTTGCACCCTACGTATTACCGCGGCTGCTGGCACGTAGTTAGCCGGTGCTTATTCTTACGGTACCGTCATGACCCGGGGATATTAGCCCCAGGCTTTTCGTTCCGTACAAAAGCAGTTTACAACCCGAGGGCCTTCATCCTGCACGCGGCATTGCTGGATCAGGCTTTCGCCCATTGTCCAAAATTCCCCACTGCTGCCTCCCGTAGGAGTCTGGGCCGTGTCTCAGTCCCAGTGTGGCTGGTCGTCCTCTCAGACCAGCTACAGATCGCAGGCTTGGTAAGCCTTTACCCCACCAACTACCTAATCTGCCATCAGCCGCTCTAGTAGCACAAGGCCCGAAGGTCCCCTGCTTTCATCCGTAGATCTCATGCGGTATTAGCTACTCTTTCGAGTAGTTATCCCCCACTACTAGGCACGTTCCGATGTATTACTCACCCGTTCGCCACTCGTCAGCATCCGAAGACCTGTTACCGTTCGACTTGCATGTGTAAAGCATGCCGCCAGCGTTCAATCTGAGCCAGGATCAAACTCTATAGTTCGATCTTGAATTTAAAGTCTTTCGACTGCTCACTCACTTGACGGAATCAAGAAGAATCAATTCTTCCTCATTACTGTTTTTGTGAGCGTTTGATAACTCCGAAGAGTTTGTTCCGAAGAACTGGCTGCTTGCCCTCAAACGCCCACGCTTATCGGCTGTATTTTTTTAAGGAGCCGAGCGCAAAATCAAGAAGCTTGACTTTGAATCTCGTTGCTTGCTGCGATCAGCGAAGCCTTCAATTGTAGCACTGTTTTCACAGTACTTTTAAAACGTTTTTGCGTTTTCTTCTCACCCCTCAGAACAAGGAGGGAGAAGAAAACGCCTGGCGTGAGCCAGGCGTTTTGGCGTAAGAGCCTGACGATGACCTACTTTCACACGGGAACCCGCACTATCATCGGCGCAAAGTCGTTTCACTGTCCTGTTCGGGATGGGAAGGAGTGGTACCAACTTGCTATGGTCATCAGGCATAAACTTTTTGTCAGATTGACGGCGCCTCGATTAACTTCTTAATCTCGCTCACCTTCAATCCAACGAATTCATAGAGTCTTCAATCAGCTTTTCGATTGCGCTTTTTCGGCATAACTAGAACTTGCGTTCTGTCTTTTATTTTTCCAGGCTTGCCCAAAGTTATAGGGTCAAGCCGCACGGGCAATTAGTACTGGTTAGCTTAACGCATTACTGCGCTTCCACACCCAGCCTATCAACGTCGTGGTCTACAACGACCCTTCAGGGGGCTCAAGGCCCCGGCAGATCTCATCTTGAAACGAGTTTCCCGCTTAGATGCTTTCAGCGGTTATCTCTTCCACACTTAGCTACCCTGCGATGCCACTGGCGTGACAACAGGTACACCAGAGGTGTGTCCACTCCGGTCCTCTCGTACTAGGAGCAGGCTTCCTCAAATCTGCAGCGCCCACGGAAGATAGGGACCAAACTGTCTCACGACGTTTTAAACCCAGCTCACGTACCTCTTTAAATGGCGAACAGCCATACCCTTGGGACCGACTACAGCCCCAGGATGAGATGAGCCGACATCGAGGTGCCAAACACCGCCGTCGATATGAACTCTTGGGCGGTATCAGCCTGTTATCCCCAGAGTACCTTTTATCCGTTGAGCGATGGCCCTTCCATACAGAACCACCGGATCACTATGTCCTGCTTTCGCATCTGCTCGACTTGTCAGTCTCGCAGTTAAGCACGCTTATGCCATTGCACTATCGTCACGATGTCCGACCGTAACTAGCGTACCTTCGAACTCCTCCGTTACGCTTTGGGAGGAGACCGCCCCAGTCAAACTGCCTACCATGCACTGTCCCCGATCCAGATAATGGATCCAGGTTAGAACCTCAAACGCACCAGGGTGGTATTTCAACGTCGGCTCCATGAGATCTAGCGACCTCACTTCAAAGCCTCCCACCTATCCTACACAGATCCGTTCAAAGTCCAATACAAAGCTACAGTAAAGGTTCATGGGGTCTTTCCGTCTTTCCGCGGGGAGATTGCATCATCACAAACATTTCAACTTCGCTGAGTCTCAGGAGGAGACAGTGTGGCCATCGTTACGCCATTCGTGCAGGTCGGAACTTACCCGACAAGGAATTTCGCTACCTTAGGACCGTTATAGTTACGGCCGCCGTTTACTGGGACTTCAATCAAGAGCTTGCACCCCATCATTTAATCTTCCAGCACCGGGCAGGCGTCACACCCTATACGTCCACTTTCGTGTTTGCAGAGTGCTGTGTTTTTATTAAACAGTCGCAGCCACCAATTTTTTGCAACCCCTTTGAGCTCCGTTTGTACAACTTCACTTACTTGGGGTACACCTTCTCCCGAAGTTACGGTGTCAATTTGCCGAGTTCCTTCTCCTGAGTTCTCTCAAGCGCCTTAGAATACTCATCTCGCGCACCAGTGTCGGTTTGCGGTACGGTCGTCAATAGCTGAAGCTTAGTGGCTTTTCCTGGAAGCAGGGTATCACTCACTTCGTGTGCAAGCACACTCGTTATCACGCCTCATCTTAGCTCTCCGGATTTGCCTAAAGAGCACGACTACACGCTTGAACCAACTATTCCAACAGTTGGCTGAGCTAACCTTCTCCGTCCCCACATCGCACTATTGATCGGTACAGGAATATTGACCTGTTTCCCATCAGCTACGCATCTCTGCCTCGCCTTAGGGGCCGACTCACCCTACGCCGATGAACGTTGCGTAGGAAACCTTGCGCTTACGGCGAGGGGGCTTTTCACCCCCTTTAACGCTACTCATGTCAGCATTCGCACTTCTGATACCTCCAGCATCCGTTACCAGACACCTTCACAGGCTTACAGAACGCTCTCCTACCACGTGCCATAAATGGCACATCCGCAGCTTCGGTAACTGGCTTAGCCCCGTTACATCTTCCGCGCAGGACGACTCGATCAGTGAGCTATTACGCTTTCTTTAAATGATGGCTGCTTCTAAGCCAACATCCTGACTGTTTTAGCCTTCCCACTTCGTTTCCCACTTAGCCCGTTTTAGGGACCTTAGCTGGCGGTCTGGGTTGTTTCCCTCTTGAGTCCGGACGTTAGCACCCGGTGCTCTGTCTCCCAAGCTGTACTCGTCGGTATTCGGAGTTTGCATAGGTTTGGTAAGTCGCCATGACCCCCTAGCCTAAACAGTGCTCTACCCCCGACGGTAATACTTGAGGCACTACCTAAATAGTTTTCGGAGAGAACCAGCTATTTCCAAGTTTGTTTAGCCTTTCACCCCTATCCACAGCTCATCCCCTAATTTTGCAACATTAGTGGGTTCGGACCTCCAGTACCTGTTACGGCACCTTCATCCTGGCCATGGATAGATCACTTGGTTTCGGGTCTACACCCAGCGACTAATCGCCCTATTCGGACTCGATTTCTCTTCGCCTCCCCTATTCGGTTAAGCTTGCCACTGAATGTAAGTCGCTGACCCATTATACAAAAGGTACGCCGTCACCCCGAAGGGCTCCGACTTTTTGTAAGCATACGGTTTCAGGATCTATTTCACTCCCCTCCCGGGGTTCTTTTCGCCTTTCCCTCACGGTACTGGTTCACTATCGGTCGATGATGAGTATTTAGCCTTGGAGGATGGTCCCCCCATATTCAGACAGGGTTTCTCGTGCCCCGCCCTACTTGTCTGCAGCCTAGTACCACCGATCGGTTTTCACATACGGGACTATCACCCACTATGGTCGGCCTTTCCATGCCGTTTTGTTAACTGATCGACTATCACTGCAAGGCTCTTCCGAATTCGCTCGCCACTACTATCGGAATCTCGGTTGATGTCTTTTCCTCTGGGTACTTAGATGTTTCAGTTCTCCAGGTTCGCTTCGAGCACCTATGTATTCAGTGCACGATACCTCTTGCGAGGTGGGTTCCCCCATTCAGAAATCTCCGGATCAAAGCTTATTTGCCAGCTCCCCGAAGCTTATCGCAGGCTATCACGTCTTTCGTCGCCTATCATCGCCAAGGCATCCACCATATGCTCTTAGTCACTTGACCCTATAACTTTGGATTCTCTTAGCGAGAATCAAAGCCTGGTGTTCAAAGACTGGTGAGGTCTTGCACCTCACGCGTTATGCCGTAATGTGAATATCTTTGGCTGCATCTTTCGATACAGCTTAGAGAATATTCGTCATTACTAGATAAATTTGCATTCGCAAAATATCTGTTTTGACGCAATCAAAATGTTGCTGGCGGCACGGTGCACAAACCTTGGTTTGCGCTTTCCACCAGCAACGCTGATTTCGACTCTATGAATTTTTAAAGAACAGCCTATTGATCAAAGATCAATATAAAAGCAGTCTGAGGCAGACTGCTTTTATATTGAATTTGGTTTTTTTCGCTTCCGATCCGCTTGCGCTTCACATCTGCTGAGCCAACGATTATAGCACCTTTCGGCGCTATCATTTTTGGTGGAGGATGACGGGATCGAACCGACGACCCCCTGCTTGCAAAGCAGGTGCTCTCCCAGCTGAGCTAATCCCCCGGGATCCTCGAACCAGATATTGGAATCTTGGTGGGTCTAGTTGGGCTCGAACCAACGACCCCTGCGTTATCAACACAGTGCTCTAACCAGCTGAGCTACAGACCCATTCCATGCAGCCCGCTGTCACTCAGCAGGCCACCTGGCTTGTTCCAACAACCGATAAGTGTGGACGTTCAATTTGAAGCAGCATTTTTCCAGAAAGGAGGTGATCCAGCCGCACCTTCCGATACGGCTACCTTGTTACGACTTCACCCCAGTCACGAACCCCGCCGTGGTAAGCGCCCTCCTTGCGGTTAGGCTACCTACTTCTGGCGAGACCCGCTCCCATGGTGTGACGGGCGGTGTGTACAAGACCCGGGAACGTATTCACCGTGACATTCTGATCCACGATTACTAGCGATTCCGACTTCACGCAGTCGAGTTGCAGACTGCGATCCGGACTACGACTGGCTTTATGGGATTAGCTCCCCCTCGCGGGTTGGCAACCCTTTGTACCAGCCATTGTATGACGTGTGTAGCCCCACCTATAAGGGCCATGAGGACTTGACGTCATCCCCACCTTCCTCCGGTTTGTCACCGGCAGTCCCATTAGAGTGCTCAACTGAATGTAGCAACTAATGGCAAGGGTTGCGCTCGTTGCGGGACTTAACCCAACATCTCACGACACGAGCTGACGACAGCCATGCAGCACCTGTGTGCAGGTTCTCTTTCGAGCACCAAACCATCTCTGGTAAGTTCCTGCCATGTCAAAGGTGGGTAAGGTTTTTCGCGTTGCATCGAATTAAACCACATCATCCACCGCTTGTGCGGGTCCCCGTCAATTCCTTTGAGTTTCAACCTTGCGGCCGTACTCCCCAGGCGGTCAACTTCACGCGTTAGCTTCGTTACTGAGTCAGTTAAGACCCAACAACCAGTTGACATCGTTTAGGGCGTGGACTACCAGGGTATCTAATCCTGTTTGCTCCCCACGCTTTCGTGCATGAGCGTCAGTGCAGGCCCAGGGGATTGCCTTCGCCATCGGTGTTCCTCCGCATATCTACGCATTTCACTGCTACACGCGGAATTCCATCCCCCTCTGCCGCACTCTAGCTTTGCAGTCACAATGGCAGTTCCCAGGTTGAGCCCGGGGATTTCACCACTGTCTTACAAAACCGCCTGCGCACGCTTTACGCCCAGTAATTCCGATTAACGCTTGCACCCTACGTATTACCGCGGCTGCTGGCACGTAGTTAGCCGGTGCTTATTCTTACGGTACCGTCATGACCCGGGGATATTAGCCCCAGGCTTTTCGTTCCGTACAAAAGCAGTTTACAACCCGAGGGCCTTCATCCTGCACGCGGCATTGCTGGATCAGGCTTTCGCCCATTGTCCAAAATTCCCCACTGCTGCCTCCCGTAGGAGTCTGGGCCGTGTCTCAGTCCCAGTGTGGCTGGTCGTCCTCTCAGACCAGCTACAGATCGCAGGCTTGGTAAGCCTTTACCCCACCAACTACCTAATCTGCCATCAGCCGCTCTAGTAGCACAAGGCCCGAAGGTCCCCTGCTTTCATCCGTAGATCTCATGCGGTATTAGCTACTCTTTCGAGTAGTTATCCCCCACTACTAGGCACGTTCCGATGTATTACTCACCCGTTCGCCACTCGTCAGCATCCGAAGACCTGTTACCGTTCGACTTGCATGTGTAAAGCATGCCGCCAGCGTTCAATCTGAGCCAGGATCAAACTCTATAGTTCGATCTTGAATTTAAAGTCTTTCGACTGCTCACTCACTTGACGGAATCAAGAAGAATCAATTCTTCCTCATTACTGTTTTTGTGAGCGTTTGATAACTCCGAAGAGTTTGTTCCGAAGAACTGGCTGCTTGCCCTCAAACGCCCACGCTTATCGGCTGTATTTTTTTAAGGAACCGAGTGCAAAATCAAGAAGCTTGACTTTGAATCTCGTTGCTTGCTGCGATCAGCGAAGCCTTCAATTGTAGCACTGTTTTCACAGTACTTTTAAAACGTTTTTGCGTTTTCTTCTCACCCCTCAGCACAAGGAGGGAGAAGAAAACGCCTGGCGTGAGCCAGGCGTTTTGGCGTAAGAGCCTGACGATGACCTACTTTCACACGGGAACCCGCACTATCATCGGCGCAAAGTCGTTTCACTGTCCTGTTCGGGATGGGAAGGAGTGGTACCAACTTGCTATGGTCATCAGGCATAAACTTTTTGTCAGATTGACGGCGCCTCGATTAACTTCTTAATCTCGCTCACCTTCAGTCCAACGAATTCATAGAGTCTTCAATCAGCTTTTCGATTGCGCCTTTTCGGCATAACTAGAACTTGCGTTCTGTCTTTTATTTTTCCAGGCTTGCCCAAAGTTATAGGGTCAAGCCGCACGGGCAATTAGTACTGGTTAGCTTAACGCATTACTGCGCTTCCACACCCAGCCTATCAACGTCGTGGTCTACAACGACCCTTCAGGGGGCTCAAGGCCCCGGCAGATCTCATCTTGAAACGAGTTTCCCGCTTAGATGCTTTCAGCGGTTATCTCTTCCACACTTAGCTACCCTGCGATGCCACTGGCGTGACAACAGGTACACCAGAGGTGTGTCCACTCCGGTCCTCTCGTACTAGGAGCAGGCTTCCTCAAATCTGCAGCGCCCACGGAAGATAGGGACCAAACTGTCTCACGACGTTTTAAACCCAGCTCACGTACCTCTTTAAATGGCGAACAGCCATACCCTTGGGACCGACTACAGCCCCAGGATGAGATGAGCCGACATCGAGGTGCCAAACACCGCCGTCGATATGAACTCTTGGGCGGTATCAGCCTGTTATCCCCAGAGTACCTTTTATCCGTTGAGCGATGGCCCTTCCATACAGAACCACCGGATCACTATGTCCTGCTTTCGCATCTGCTCGACTTGTCAGTCTCGCAGTTAAGCACGCTTATGCCATTGCACTATCGTCACGATGTCCGACCGTAACTAGCGTACCTTCGAACTCCTCCGTTACGCTTTGGGAGGAGACCGCCCCAGTCAAACTGCCTACCATGCACTGTCCCCGATCCAGATAATGGATCCAGGTTAGAACCTCAAACGCACCAGGGTGGTATTTCAACGTCGGCTCCATGAGATCTAGCGACCTCACTTCAAAGCCTCCCACCTATCCTACACAGATCCGTTCAAAGTCCAATACAAAGCTACAGTAAAGGTTCATGGGGTCTTTCCGTCTTTCCGCGGGGAGATTGCATCATCACAAACATTTCAACTTCGCTGAGTCTCAGGAGGAGACAGTGTGGCCATCGTTACGCCATTCGTGCAGGTCGGAACTTACCCGACAAGGAATTTCGCTACCTTAGGACCGTTATAGTTACGGCCGCCGTTTACTGGGACTTCAATCAAGAGCTTGCACCCCATCATTTAATCTTCCAGCACCGGGCAGGCGTCACACCCTATACGTCCACTTTCGTGTTTGCAGAGTGCTGTGTTTTTATTAAACAGTCGCAGCCACCAATTTTTTGCAACCCCTTTGAGCTCCGTTTGTACAACTTCACTTACTTGGGGTACACCTTCTCCCGAAGTTACGGTGTCAATTTGCCGAGTTCCTTCTCCTGAGTTCTCTCAAGCGCCTTAGAATACTCATCTCGCGCACCAGTGTCGGTTTGCGGTACGGTCGTCAATAGCTGAAGCTTAGTGGCTTTTCCTGGAAGCAGGGTATCACTCACTTCGTGTGCAAGCACACTCGTTATCACGCCTCATCTTAGCTCTCCGGATTTGCCTAAAGAGCACGACTACACGCTTGAACCAACTATTCCAACAGTTGGCTGAGCTAACCTTCTCCGTCCCCACATCGCACTATTGATCGGTACAGGAATATTGACCTGTTTCCCATCAGCTACGCATCTCTGCCTCGCCTTAGGGGCCGACTCACCCTACGCCGATGAACGTTGCGTAGGAAACCTTGCGCTTACGGCGAGGGGGCTTTTCACCCCCTTTAACGCTACTCATGTCAGCATTCGCACTTCTGATACCTCCAGCATCCGTTACCAGACACCTTCACAGGCTTACAGAACGCTCTCCTACCACGTGCCATAAATGGCACATCCGCAGCTTCGGTAACTGGCTTAGCCCCGTTACATCTTCCGCGCAGGACGACTCGATCAGTGAGCTATTACGCTTTCTTTAAATGATGGCTGCTTCTAAGCCAACATCCTGACTGTTTTAGCCTTCCCACTTCGTTTCCCACTTAGCCCGTTTTAGGGACCTTAGCTGGCGGTCTGGGTTGTTTCCCTCTTGAGTCCGGACGTTAGCACCCGGTGCTCTGTCTCCCAAGCTGTACTCGTCGGTATTCGGAGTTTGCATAGGTTTGGTAAGTCGCCATGACCCCCTAGCCTAAACAGTGCTCTACCCCCGACGGTAATACTTGAGGCACTACCTAAATAGTTTTCGGAGAGAACCAGCTATTTCCAAGTTTGTTTAGCCTTTCACCCCTATCCACAGCTCATCCCCTAATTTTGCAACATTAGTGGGTTCGGACCTCCAGTACCTGTTACGGCACCTTCATCCTGGCCATGGATAGATCACTTGGTTTCGGGTCTACACCCAGCGACTAATCGCCCTATTCGGACTCGATTTCTCTTCGCCTCCCCTATTCGGTTAAGCTTGCCACTGAATGTAAGTCGCTGACCCATTATACAAAAGGTACGCCGTCACCCCGAAGGGCTCCGACTTTTTGTAAGCATACGGTTTCAGGATCTATTTCACTCCCCTCCCGGGGTTCTTTTCGCCTTTCCCTCACGGTACTGGTTCACTATCGGTCGATGATGAGTATTTAGCCTTGGAGGATGGTCCCCCCATATTCAGACAGGGTTTCTCGTGCCCCGCCCTACTTGTCTGCAGCCTAGTACCACCGATCGGTTTTCACATACGGGACTATCACCCACTATGGTCGGCCTTTCCATGCCGTTTTGTTAACTGATCGACTATCACTGCAAGGCTCTTCCGAATTCGCTCGCCACTACTATCGGAATCTCGGTTGATGTCTTTTCCTCTGGGTACTTAGATGTTTCAGTTCTCCAGGTTCGCTTCGAGCACCTATGTATTCAGTGCACGATACCTCTTGCGAGGTGGGTTCCCCCATTCAGAAATCTCCGGATCAAAGCTTATTTGCCAGCTCCCCGAAGCTTATCGCAGGCTATCACGTCTTTCGTCGCCTATCATCGCCAAGGCATCCACCATATGCTCTTAGTCACTTGACCCTATAACTTTGGATTCTCTTAGCGAGAATCAAAGCCTGGTGTTCAAAGACTGGTGAGGTCTTGCACCTCACGCGTTATGCCGTAATGTGAATATCTTTGGCTGCATCTTTCGATACAGCTTAGAGAATATTCGTCATTACTAGATAAATTTGCATTCGCAAAATATCTGTTTTGACGCAATCAAAATGTTGCTGGCGGCACGGTGCACAAACCTTGGTTTGTGCTTTCCACCAGCAACGCTGATTTCGACTCTATGAATTTTTAAAGAACAGCCTATTGATCAAAGATCAATATAAAAGCAGTCTGAGGCAGACTGCTTTTATATTGAATTTGGTTTTTTTCGCTTCCGATCCGCTTGCGCTTCACATCTGCTGAGCCAACGATTATAGCACCTTTCGGCGCTATCATTTTTGGTGGAGGATGACGGGATCGAACCGACGACCCCCTGCTTGCAAAGCAGGTGCTCTCCCAGCTGAGCTAATCCCCCGGGATCCTCGAACCAGATATTGGAATCTTGGTGGGTCTAGTTGGGCTCGAACCAACGACCCCTGCGTTATCAACACAGTGCTCTAACCAGCTGAGCTACAGACCCATTCCATGCAGCCCGCTGTCACTCAGCAGGCCACCTGGCTTGTTCCAACAACCGATAAGTGTGGACGTTCAATTTGAAGCAGCATTTTTCCAGAAAGGAGGTGATCCAGCCGCACCTTCCGATACGGCTACCTTGTTACGACTTCACCCCAGTCACGAACCCCGCCGTGGTAAGCGCCCTCCTTGCGGTTAGGCTACCTACTTCTGGCGAGACCCGCTCCCATGGTGTGACGGGCGGTGTGTACAAGACCCGGGAACGTATTCACCGTGACATTCTGATCCACGATTACTAGCGATTCCGACTTCACGCAGTCGAGTTGCAGACTGCGATCCGGACTACGACTGGCTTTATGGGATTAGCTCCCCCTCGCGGGTTGGCAACCCTTTGTACCAGCCATTGTATGACGTGTGTAGCCCCACCTATAAGGGCCATGAGGACTTGACGTCATCCCCACCTTCCTCCGGTTTGTCACCGGCAGTCCCATTAGAGTGCTCAACTGAATGTAGCAACTAATGGCAAGGGTTGCGCTCGTTGCGGGACTTAACCCAACATCTCACGACACGAGCTGACGACAGCCATGCAGCACCTGTGTGCAGGTTCTCTTTCGAGCACCAAACCATCTCTGGTAAGTTCCTGCCATGTCAAAGGTGGGTAAGGTTTTTCGCGTTGCATCGAATTAAACCACATCATCCACCGCTTGTGCGGGTCCCCGTCAATTCCTTTGAGTTTCAACCTTGCGGCCGTACTCCCCAGGCGGTCAACTTCACGCGTTAGCTTCGTTACTGAGTCAGTTAAGACCCAACAACCAGTTGACATCGTTTAGGGCGTGGACTACCAGGGTATCTAATCCTGTTTGCTCCCCACGCTTTCGTGCATGAGCGTCAGTGCAGGCCCAGGGGATTGCCTTCGCCATCGGTGTTCCTCCGCATATCTACGCATTTCACTGCTACACGCGGAATTCCATCCCCCTCTGCCGCACTCTAGCTTTGCAGTCACAATGGCAGTTCCCAGGTTGAGCCCGGGGATTTCACCACTGTCTTACAAAACCGCCTGCGCACGCTTTACGCCCAGTAATTCCGATTAACGCTTGCACCCTACGTATTACCGCGGCTGCTGGCACGTAGTTAGCCGGTGCTTATTCTTACGGTACCGTCATGACCCGGGGATATTAGCCCCAGGCTTTTCGTTCCGTACAAAAGCAGTTTACAACCCGAGGGCCTTCATCCTGCACGCGGCATTGCTGGATCAGGCTTTCGCCCATTGTCCAAAATTCCCCACTGCTGCCTCCCGTAGGAGTCTGGGCCGTGTCTCAGTCCCAGTGTGGCTGGTCGTCCTCTCAGACCAGCTACAGATCGCAGGCTTGGTAAGCCTTTACCCCACCAACTACCTAATCTGCCATCAGCCGCTCTAGTAGCACAAGGCCCGAAGGTCCCCTGCTTTCATCCGTAGATCTCATGCGGTATTAGCTACTCTTTCGAGTAGTTATCCCCCACTACTAGGCACGTTCCGATGTATTACTCACCCGTTCGCCACTCGTCAGCATCCGAAGACCTGTTACCGTTCGACTTGCATGTGTAAAGCATGCCGCCAGCGTTCAATCTGAGCCAGGATCAAACTCTATAGTTCGATCTTGAATTTAAAGTCTTTCGACTGCTCACTCACTTGACGGAATCAAGAAGAATTAATTCTTCCTCATTACTGTTTTTGTGAGCGTTTGATAACTCCGAAGAGTTTGTTCCGAAGAACTGGCTGCTTGCCCTCAAACGCCCACGCTTATCGGCTGTATTTTTTTAAGGAACCGAGTGCAAAATCAAGAAGCTTGACTTTGGATCTCGTTGCTTGCTGCGATCAGCGAAGCCTTGAATTCTACCACAACTTTACCGACTGATTTCTTTCAGGCCGGCTAGCAAAAATTTGCATTTCGCTCAGTGCAGCCTTGCATTGTACACAGATTTTTGCTGTCCAGACAACACCCGCACGGACATCCAGACAAAGAACCCCGGCAGGCAAGGCCTGCCGGGGTTCTTTGCCGCTTCCTCAGACGCGAGCAGCCTGCTCCAGTGCGTCGACAAACAGCGACGCCACATCGCAGCCGGTCTGATCAAAGATCTCCTGGAAGCAGGTGGGACTGGTCACATTGATCTCGGTGACGTTATGGCCGATGACATCCAGCCCGATCAAGAGCAAGCCACGCTGCACCAGACGCTCCCCAATGAACTCGGCAATTGCCTTGTCCTGCTCTGCCAACGGCTGTGCAACCCCTTTGCCGCCGGCCGCCAGATTGCCGCGCACCTCATTGCCCTGCGGAATGCGAGCCAGACAGAACGGCACGGGCTTGCCGCCGATGATGAGCACCCGTTTGTCGCCATGAACGATGTCGGGCAGGAACTTCTGCACCATGACACTGGTGGAGCCGCCCTGATTCAGGGTTTCGATGATGCTGCCTAGATTGCGACCGTCTTCGCCGACTCGGAAGATGCCCATCCCCCCCATGCCGTCCAGCGGCTTGAGGATGATGTCCTGGTGCTCTGCATGAAAGGCACGGATGTCCTCGGCACTGCGCGTGACCAGCGTCGGCGAGATGAATTGCGCAAACTCCATGATGGCAAGCTTCTCGGGATGCTCGCGCAGGGCACCGGGCTTGTTGAAGACCTTGGCTCCCTCACGCTCGGCCTGGCCGAGCATGTGCGTGGCATAGAAGAACTCGGAATCGAACGGAGGGTCCTTGCGCATGACGATGGCGCCAAAGTCCGCCAGCACCGCCCGCGTAGACTGGGTTTCCTCGAACCAGCGATCCTTGTCCCCGGTCAGGGTGATATGCCGCACCCGAGCCTTGACCTTGCCACCGCTTTGCCAGGAGATATGGCAAGGCTCGCAGGCCACGATCTGGTGACCTCGGCGCTGGGCCTCACGCATCATGGCAAAGGTGGAATCCTTGTAGATGACAAAGGATTCCAGCGGATCGGCGACAAACAGTATTTGCATGGTGAAGAACTCTAGCGGTTGATACAGGCATCATGCCGAGCCGGACATAACACCACAATATGACGGCTGATACTCAGGCCTTGCGAGCCCGCAGACTCTGGACAAGCAGGGCAAGGCTACCCGCGACCACACCCCAGAAGGCAGAGCCCACACCCGCGATGACGACACCGCTGAGCGTCACCAGAAAAGTGATGAGCGCGGCCTCTCTGTGCTTTTCCTCCTTGAAGGCCGTAGCCATGCCGCCGCCTATGGAGCCCAGCAAGGCCAGTCCGGCGATGCAGGCCACCAGCTCCTTGGGAAAAGCCGTCAGCAGACCGGTGACCACCGCGCCAAAGATAGCTATCAATATATATAGCAGTCCACACACGGCAGCAGCGGTATAGCGCTTGTTTCTGTCCTCATGCGCCTCGTCTCCCATGCAGATCGCCGCCGTGATGGCGCTGAGGTTGAGGGCATAGCCGCCAAAAGGCGCCAGCAGCAAGGTCGCCACGCCGGTCATGCTGATGACCTTGGACACCGGTATCGGATAGCCCGTGGCGCGAATCACCGCCACGCCCGGCAGATTCTGGGAAGCCATGGTCACGACAAACAGGGGTAACGCCAGACTGATGAGCGCCTGCAGCGAGAACTCGGGGGCCGTATAGACGGGCATGGCCAGCCCGCCATGCACGGCCGACCATTGCATCTGCCCGCGCAGCGCCTCCCAGGCGGTTCCGGCCAGCAGGGTGATGATGACCGCATAGCGCGCAGCCATACGCCGCGAAAGCAGATAGGCAAGCAGCATGACCAGTACCAGCGACAGATTGGTCTCGGCCGCAGAGAAAGCCTGCATGCCGAACTTGGCCAGAACGCCGGCCAGCAGGGCCGACGCAATTTCCATGGGGATGCGGTTCATGATGCGCTCGAACCAGCCAGTCACCCCCACCAGGATGATGAGGGCAGCACTGACGATGAAGGCACCGATCGCCTCCCCCATGGAGAAACCGCCCGCCAGCCCGGCGGTCGCCAGCACCGCCGCCCCTGGGGTGGACCAGGCCACCATGACCGGCATGCGCAGAATCAGCGATGGGACCAGCGAACACAGACCCATGCCCAGGCCCAGCGCCCAGATCCAGGAAGTGATCTGCTCAGGCGTGGCATGAAACGCCTGTGCCGCCTGAAACACAAGGGCTACCGAACTGGTAAAGCCCACAAGCACGGCCACAAAGCCTGCGGCCACGGCGGCAGGACTCAAGTCTTTGAAAAAGCGCATCCGTGCATTCTGGCACCAGCCCCGCCAAAAATGATGCAGCCCGCGGAAGCGCGAATGGCGAAGCCGATCATCACTTCAAGATCAATAGCTATCAGCGCTTGCTGGTAAAGCGCCAAAGGCCTATTTGACTCAAAGTATCTACAGCTCGATCTTGGAGCCCAGCTCCACCACCGAGTTGCTCGGCAGGTGCAGGAAGTCCGCCACACGGCTCGCGTTCTTGTGCATCTGAGCGAACAGCTTTTCGCGCCAGTGCGCCATGGAGTTGTTCATGCGCGGAATGATCACGTCGCGCGACAGGAAATAGCTGGTGGCCATGGAATCCAGCTTGCAGCCCTGGGTGCGCAGCTGCGCCAGCGCTGCCGGCACGTCGGGTTCGTTCTTGAAGCCGTAGTGGATGATGACTTCCCAGCAGTCGCCCCCCAGAGACTCGGACTCCACCCGCTTGTCCATCCCCACCCAGGGCACTTCGTGGTTACGCACGGTCACAAAGAGATTGCGCTCGTGCAGCACCTTGTTGTGCTTGAGGTTGTGAAGCAGCGCATGCGGCACGGTACCGGGCTCGCCCGAGAGAAAGACTGCCGTGCCGGGGACTCGCATGGGGGGATGGCGCCAGGTGGCTTCCAGGAACTGGCGCAGATCCAGCGCATCCGCCTGCAGCTTCTGATGCAGCAATTCACGCCCCCGGCGCCAGGTCAACATCAGCGTGAAGACCGTGCCACCGATGAGCAGCGGGAACCAGCCACCTTCAAACAGCTTGAGCAGGTTGGAGGCAAAGAACGCCAGATCCACGACGAAGAAGAAGCCCGTCGCCAGCAGGCACAGGGCCAGCGGATAGTTCCAGCGGTAGCGGATGACAAAGAAGGTCAGCATGGTGGTGATCAGCATGTCCAGCGTCACCGCGATACCGTAGGCCGCCGCCAGATTGCCGCTGCTGCGAAACAGCAGCACGGCCAGAGCAATCGCCACAAACAGGCCCCAGTTCACCAGAGGCATATAGATCTGGCCGGTTTCCTTCACGCTGGTGTGGCGCACTTCAAGACGCGGGAAGTAGCCCAGCTGTATGACCTGGCGCGTCACGCTGAAGGCCCCGGTGATCAGCGCCTGCGAGGCGATCACCGTGGCCATGGTGGCCATGATGACCAGCGGCAGCAGCGCCCAGCTGGGTGCCATCATGAAAAACGGGTTCTTGACGGCCTCGGGATTGGCCAGCAGCAAGGCGCCCTGCCCGAAGTAGTTCAAGGTCAGCGCCGGCATGGCAATGCTGAACCAGGCCAGGCGGATCGGCTTCTTGCCAAAATGCCCGAGATCGGCATACAGCGCCTCGGCGCCGGTCACGCAAAGCACGACCGAGCCCAGAATGATGAAGCTGATGCCCGGACTTCCCCACATGAAGCGGACCGCGTAATGCGGGCTCAGCGCGGCCAGGATTTCCGGATGCCCCATGATCTGGTGCACGCCGAGCAAGGCGATGCAGGCAAACCAGGTCACGGTGACGGGACCAAAGAACTTGCCTATGCCTGCGGTACCGCGCTTTTGCACGAAGAACAGCAGAAACAGGATCACCAGCGTCAGTGGAATCACGGCCTTGGTGAAATGCGGCGAGATGACCTCCAGCCCCTCGACCGCCGAGAGCACGGAAATCGCCGGCGTGATCACGCCGTCGCCATAAAACAGCGAGGTGCCGAACATGCCCACCAGAAACAGCGTGCTGGACAGACGCGGCTTGTCCTTGACCGTCTGCGAGGCCAGGGCCAGCATGGCCACCAGTCCGCCCTCGCCGTTGTTGTCGGCGCGCAGCACCAGGACCACATACTTGAGGGAGACGATGACCGTGAGCGTCCAGAACAGCACCGACAGCACGCCATAGACGTTGTCCGGCGTGAACGGCACATAGCCCGAGCCGAAAACCTCCTTGACCGAGTACAAGACACTGGTGCCGATGTCTCCATACACGACACCGATCGCGCCCAAGGTCAGGGCGCCTAGCGAGGATTTCGAATTTTGCACAGGTCAGGAGCGACTCGTAAGGCAGTCACCGAGTGGGGAAATTGTCGGCATTGTGCGCTGTCCTCAGCGTCCGTGAAATCAGTCGTAGATTTCTGCGTCGGGATTAGTGGCTTCCAGCTCGTAGCTGGCAGCCAACATGGCCAAACGTGCTATCACGCCATACATATAGAAGCGGTTCGGTGCGCTGGCGCCCGGACGCGCGCTGACCTGAGGCAGGTGATTGCTCTGCTGGAAAGCCAGGGGCACATAGCCCGCACCGGGGGCGTTGAGGTTCTCGTCCTCGCCGCGCTCGGGGTGCATGCGGTAGAAACCACCCACAACGTAACGGTCCATCATGTAGACCACAGGCTCGGCCACGGCGTTGTGCATGCGCTCATAGGTCAGCACTCCCTCCTGCACGATGACGTCATGCACGGTCTGGCCATCCTTGATGACACCCATCTTGTTGCGGCTCTTGCGCGGCAGCGCGGCCAGTTCCTTGGCGTCGCGCACGGTCATCACGCCCATGCCGTAGGTGCCGTTGTCGGCCTTGACCACGGCAAACGGCTTCTCCTTGATGCCGTATTCCTTGTATTTGCGGCGCACCTTGGCCAGGATCACGTCCACCTGCTCGGCCAGGGCTTCCATGCCCGTGCCTTCGGCAAAATCGATGTTCTCCACATGCCCGAACAAGGGATTGATCAGCCAGGGATCGATGCCCAGCAGCTTGCCGAAGCGCTTGCCGACTTCCTCGTAGCTCTGGAAGTGGCGACTCTTGCGACGCACATTCCAGCCCGCATGCAATGGCGGCAGCAGGTATTGCTCGTAGAGCTCCTCGATGATGCCGGGCACGCCGGTCGAGAGATCGTTGTTGAGCAAAATCGTGCAGGGGTCGAAATCCTTGAGGCCCAGGCGACGCTTGCTGCGGATCACCGGCTCCAGCTTGATCTCGTCGCCCAGCGGCAGCGTGATGGACAGCGTCTTCTTGATCTCGGGGCTGATGGAGCCGATACGCACATTGAGACCCGCCATGCTGAAGATGCGCTTGAGCTGCAGCACGCTGGCCAGATAGTGGGTGTTGCGCGTGTGGTTCCCGGGGATGATGAGCAGATTGCGCGCCTCGGGACATATCTTTTCGATAGCAGCCATCGCAGCCTGCACGGCCAGCGGCAGCATTTCATCGGTCAGATTGTTCCAGCCACCTGGAAACAGGTTGGTATCCACCGGCGCCAGCTTGAAACCCGCATTACGAATGTCCACCGAGCAGTAGAACGGCGGCGTGTGCTCCATCCATTCCAGGCGGAACCAACGCTCAATGGCAGGCATGGAGTCGAGAATGCGCTGCTCAAGTTCGTTAATGGGGCCGGTCAAAGCCGTGACGAGATGTGGAACCATAAATACCCTCAGGAGACGGTGGTGGGGGGCAATTGTAGAGATTGAAGCATGAGATAGGTGTTTTCCCCAGCCTTTGTCTCAACGACGCCAAAATGCCGGCGAAAGCAAAGCCATGAAACTCAGTATCTCGAGCCGCCCCAACAGCATGCCCAGAGTACACACCCAGATCTGGAAATCCGTCAACACTGTGTAGTTGGATGCGGGCCCAACGGCCCCCAGGCCCGGCCCCATGCAGTGCACGCTGGCCAGCACGGCGGAGAAGGCGGTCAGAGGGTCGAGATCGGTCAGCAGCAGCACCATGCTCAGCACAATGACGGTGGCACCGTAGACCAGCATGTAGGCCAGCACCGAAAAAATCATCGGGTTATCTACCACCGCATCGCCCAGCCGCACCGGCTGCACAGCGCGTGGATGCACCAGACGCGTCATCTCGCGCCTGGCCTGCTTGACCAGAATCAGCATGCGCACCATCTTGATGCCGCCGCCTGTCGAGCCCGCGCTGGTGGCAACCCCCGACAGCAGCAGCAACAGAACGGGAATGAACACCGGCCAGGACAGATAGTCCGTGGTGGAAAAGCCGGTGGTCGTGGCGACCGAAACCGTATGGAACATGCCGTTGCGCAAGGCATCCAGCGGCCCGTAGACCCCCTTGACCCAGAGCAGCAGCGCCACCAGCAGGCCCGAGCCCAGCAGCACGCCGATCGTGGCGCGCATTTCGGGGTCACGCATAAAGCTATCGATGCGCCCCTTGCGCATGGCCACGAAGTACAGCGCAAAGTTGCAGCTGGCCAACAGCATGAACAGCAGGGCCGCGGCCTCCAGCAGCGGCGAATTGAAATAGGCAAAACTGGCATCGTGCGACGACAGCCCACCCAGACTCACCGTGGCGAACATATGCATCAGCGCATCCAGCGGCTGCATTCCGCAGACCCAGAAGGCCAGGAAACAGCCAATGGAGAACAGCGCGTACACGCCCCACAGGCCCTTGGCCGTTTCGGTAATACGCGGTGTCAGCTTGGTGTCCTTGACCGGGCCGGCGGCCTCCGCCCTGAAAAGCTGAGCACCACCGACCCCCAGCAGCGGCAGCACGGCCACGGCCAGAATCAGAATCCCCATGCCCCCCATCCACTGCATGAAGGTACGCCAGACATTGATGGACACCGGCAGCTGATCCAGACCGCTGAGCACCGTGGCCCCGGTTGTGGTCAGGCCCGAGACGGCCTCGAAGTAGGCATGGGTGAAACTGATGGAAATGCCCACCCGGTTCAGCCCCATCACCAGCGGCACCATGGCGCACAGCGGCAGCACCACCCAGACCAGCGTCACCAGGATCACGCCATGGCGCGGCTGCAGGTCCTGCTTGTGGCGGTGCAGGCCACCCCAAAGCAGCAGACCCACGCCAACCGTCAGTCCGATCGACCAGGGGTAGATGCGCCAGATGCCATCCTGCGTGAACCAGGAGATGCCGAAGGGCAGCAACATGGCGCCGGCAAACATGATCATCAGCATGCCCAGCACACGCAGGACAGGAAGCAGGTCTTTCATGTACGCAGCTTAGAAAAAGGTGGCGCTGACACGGAACAGGTTTTCCACGTTGCGCACCAGCCGCTTGTTGGGCAGAAAGAACACCACATGGTCGCCGGATTCAATCACGGTATGGCTGCGTGGAATGATGACCTTGGTCTCCAATGCCGTGCCCGCCACCTCCTCGCAGGTCTTGCCCTCGGGAATGCCGCGCACGATGAGGCCGATGTGTACCTCCTCGGGCAGACGCAGCTCCTCCACCTTGCGCCCCACCACGCGTGAGCTTTTGCGGTCGCCGCGCGCCACGATCTCCAGGGCCTCGGCCACGCCACGGCGCAGACTGTGCACGGCCTGCACGTCGCCGCGGCGCACATAGGCCAGGAACTCGCCCAGCATGGCCTGCGCCGGCGACAGCGCGATATCGATCTGCGTGCCGTGCATCAGATCGGCATAGGCGCGGCGATTGATCAGCGACAGCACGCGGCGCGCGCCCATGCGCTTGGCCAGCAGGCTGGACATGATGTTGTCCTCGTCGTCGTCCGTCAGCGCGAGGAACAGATCCACCTCTTCGATGCCCTCTTCCTCCAGCAAGGCCTCATCGGTGGCATCGCCTTCCAGCACCAGCACTTCGGCAGGCAGCACCGACGACAGGCTCAGACATTGCTGGGCATTGGACTCGACGATCTTGACGTGAAAGCGCCCCGGGGTCTGCGCCAGCTTTCTGGCCAGCCGCAGGCTGACCTGGCCGCCGCCTGCAATCATGATGCGGAACACCGGGCGACTCGGACGCCCCTCGGGCAGGTTGATGGCCTTGAGAGCCTCGGATACATGTTCGGTCGCGGCCAGCATGAAGACTTCGTCACCGGGCTCTATGCGCGTGACACCGTCGCAGCGCACAAACCGGTCGGGCTCGTCCATGAAGCGGCGGTAGATCGCCACGATACGCATGGCCAGTTCCGGCATGCGCTCTCGCACCTGGGCAATCTGCAGGCCCACGGCAGGCGCGCCGGCGCGCGCGCGCACCGAGGCCAGGGCGGCCCGGCCGCCCGCAAAGGCGCGCACCTGCATGGCTTCCGGGTATTCGATGAGCTTGCGGATGTAATGGGTGACCGATTCCTCGGGACAGATGATGCGATCGACTGCAAAACCCTCCTTGCCCAGCACCGGGTCATCCACCGCAAAGCTGGACGAGCGCACCCGCGCAATGCGGGTCGGAATGTCGAACACGGCCTGGGCAATCTTGCAGCAGACCAGGTTGGTCTCGTCCATGGAGGCGCAGGCGATCAGCAGGTCGGTATCCTTGGCGCCAGCCTCGGCCAGGACCTGGGGATCGATGCCGTTGCCGACCACGCCGCGCAGGTCGAAGCGCGACTCCAGCTCACGCAATGCTCGCGCATCCGTGTCGATGACGGTGATTCCGTTTTGCTCGGACACCAGACTTTCGGCCACACTCTGGCCTACGCGCCCGGCACCCAGAATAATGATTTTCATGGTGTTATGGAAAGGGATCCAAGCTGCGGCATCAATTCAGACCGATGAGGGCCGCAAGCAGCCCCCTTCGGCGGGTGGATCTCAGGAACGGACTTCGCCGTCGCCCAGGACCACGTATTTGAGCGAAGTCAGGCCCTCGATGCCTACCGGCCCGCGCGCATGGAACTTGTCGGTGCTGATGCCGATCTCGGCACCCAGCCCGAACTCGAAACCATCGGCAAAGCGGGTGCTGGTATTGACCATGACGCTGGCCGAATCGACCTCGCGCAGGAATTTCTGTGCGTGCAGGTGATTGGTCGTCAGAATCGACTCCGTATGGTGGCTGGAGTACTTGTTGATGTGGGCAATGGCCTCGTCCACACCGTCCACCAGCTTCACGCTGATGATGGGCGCCAGGTATTCCTCGTACCAGTCCTGCTCCACCGCCTGGGCCAGCTTGGCATCCTTGACGGTCTGCAAAATGGCCAGCGCCTCGGCATCGCAGCGCATCTCCACGCCCTTGGCGGCATAGACGGCACCGATCCTGGGCAGGAAGTCCGCTGCCACGGCGCGTGCAACCAGCAGGCTTTCGCTGGCGTTGCAGGGGCTGTACTTGTTGGTCTTGGCATTGTCGGCCACTTTCACGGCCATGGCGATGTCGCAGGGGTCATCCACATAGGTGTGGCAATTGCCGTCCAGATGCTTGATGACGGGCACCTTGGCCTCGCGGCTGATGCGCTCGATCAGGCCCTTGCCGCCACGGGGGATGATGACGTCCACATAGTCGGGCATGGCGATGAGTTGGCCCACGGCGTCGCGGTCGGTGGTCTCCACCAGCTTGACACCGTCTTCAGGCAGCCCGGCCTCGGCCAGCGCCTGGGCCACCAGCTTGGCCAGCGCCTTGTTCGAGTCAATCGCTTCCGAGCCGCCGCGCAGAATGCAGGCATTGCCGCTCTTGATCGAGAGGCTGGCCGCTTCGATGGTCACATTCGGGCGGCTTTCATAAATCATGCCGAACACGCCCAGGGGCACACGCATCTGGCCCACGCGGATACCGCTGGGCATTTGCTTGAGGCCGCTGATCTCGCCGATGACATCGGGCATGGAGGCGAGTTGCTCGCAACCTTCGGCACAGGTCTCCAGCACCTTGGTCGTCAGGCGCAGCCTGTCGACCATGGGGGCCGACAGGCCATTGGCCACGGCACGCTCCAGATCGCGGGCATTGTCGATCTGCAGCGGCTCGACGTTCTCGCGCAGCAGACGGGCCAGCGCCTTGAGTGCTTTGTTTTTAGTAGCTGCAGACGCACGCGCCATCAGTGCAGAGGCGGCTTTTGCCTGTACACCGAGGTTGTGCATGTATTCGACGGTATTGAGCGCGTTCATGGCGTGATTTTCGCCGAGATAAGCAAGTTGCGCAGACAAGCCCGAGCATGAGGGGGTTTATGGCCCTGCTGACACCTACACTCGGCCTCTGAATCGCAAGGAGACCTATGAGCCACAACACCACAGCGCTGCAGGAAAGCGCCCGCCAGCTTCAGCAGCTGCGCGGCGGATTCGAGCAGCTCGCCCACTCGCAGATCAGCGCCAGCGCCCTCGGCCAGCAGGCGCGAGCCGCGACCACATTGCTGCAGGCGCTGCCGCCACGCTATGGCGAGGTACTGCTCAATCTGCTGGACCGGCTCGAATCCAGCGCGCTGTTCACCGAGGAAAGCTGCTCCTTCAGCCAGAAGGACCTGCTGGACAATCTGCGCATGTGGGCCGACAAGGCCCAAGCCCAGCTCGCCGCCAACCCCGGCTGAGCCGAAAATCAGCGCCCGGCCTGGGCCAGCTGCATGGCCAGCTGTCGCAGGGCCTGCCAGCTGTCGCGCGGCCAGCCCTCGCTGGGCAGGCCTTTGACAATGCCGTCCACGGCATGGGCTGCCTGCAGCAACTCGGCTGCGCGTGCATCGCTGACACGTGGCAACAGTCGCTCCATCAGCCTCTCCTTGGGCCCCCAGATGCGGTTTTCGCGCAACGCCATGGGCAGAGGCTTGCCGCCCGCCATGGCATCTTTCACGCGCTTGATGTTGCGAATGTCCTCGGCCAGTGCCCAATGCACCAGCACCTCGGCCTCGCCTTCGGCCTGCAGGCCATCCAGCATGCGCATGCTGCGCGCCACCTGGCCCGAGAGCACGGCCTCGGACAGCTTGAACACGTCATAGCGCGCCACATTGAGCACCGCCTGCTCCACCTGCGCCAGGCTCAGCTCGCCCTCGGGGTGGAGCAAGGCCAGTTTCTGAATCTCCTGGTGCGCGGCCAGCAGATTGCCTTCCACGCGGTCGGCAAAGAACTGCAGCGTGCGCTGACCCTCTTCACCAGCCGCCACGCGCTGGTTCTGCAACGCCAGACGCTGGGCAATCCAGTGCGGCAGCGCACCGCGCTCCACCGGGTCGACCTGGATCGAGACACCGTTGCCGTCCAGCGCCCCAAACCAGGCCCCGGTCTTGGTAGCCTTGTCCAGGCGCGGCAGACTGATCAGGGTCAGCGTGCTGTCGTTGCCCTGGGCGCTGCTGGCCAGCTGCTGCAGCGCAGCACTGCCATCCTTGCCGGGTTTGCCGCTGGGAATGCGAATTTCCAGAATCTGCTTGTCCGCAAACAGGCTTAGGCTGCCACCCGCCGCCAGCACGCCGCTCCAGTCAAAGTGCGCGCCCATGACGGTATAGCTGCTGCGCTCGGTATAGCCCTGAGCCCGCGCCGCTGCACGGATCGCGTCGGCCGCTTCCTGCTGCTGCAAGGGCTCGTCGCCATGCAGCACATAGAGCGAGCGCAAGCCCTTGGCCAGATGGGAAGGAAGCTGGTTCAGCGCAAGCTGCATGGAGAAGAATTTTCTATAAAAAGCATCTGAAACGCCCTGATTTCAAGCGCCAGCAGCTATCAAATTTACCGAACCAGCAGTGGCGACTCGCTGGCCCGGGGGGAGCCGCTCAACAACTCAAAGAGGGTTCACGACACTTGCAGGCTCTTGACTGCAGCCAGGCGGCGAATGATCTGCTGCACGATGTCGTTGCGCATGTCCTTGTTCAGCATTTCCTCTTCCGAGGCCTTGGACAAGGCATTGGTTTCGTTATAGGTCACGTTGCGGATCTGGCGAATCTCGACAGGCTCGATCAGCTCGTCGCCACCGGGCGTACGCAACGAGAAGCGCACGATCAGGCGCAACTCGATTTCACGGACCTGACCAGCCACGTTGGAGCCAATGATCACGCGCTGGGCCTGCTCGCTGATGATCTGGCAGATCACTTCGGCCGTATCGGGCGAAGCCGGGTCCTTGATCACTGTCAGCTTGTCGCTGGCCGACTCCAGACTGCGACGCAGCAGAACGCCCACGGGAGCACCGCGCCCCGCCTGCACGTAAATGGAGCGAAACACAAAATCCGGCGCGCCACGCAGGCGAAAGCCGCAGGCTCCCAGCAAAGGCGTCAAGGCCATCGCGGCCAGCAGCGTACGTTTTTGCATCAACTGTCCTTTTATCTTCAACCCGAGCAGCGAATTCGCCGCCCCGCTGCGAGCACCGCCTCTTGCGCCAGGGATAGCAAGCAAGGGCAGCCCCGCAGCGAGGCTATCGCCCCCCCTTGGGGGAAGGCGCGAAGCGCCTCAGGGGGAGTCATTTACACAACGATATTCACCAGACGGCCCGGCACCACGATGATCTTCTTGGGTGCACGGCCTTCGGCAAACTTCTGGTACTCCTCATTGGCCAGTGCAGCCGCCTCGATGGCAGCCTTGTCGGCAGTGGCGGACACCAGGATGGCACCGCGCAGCTTGCCGTTGACCTGCAGCACCAGCGAGATCTCGTCCTGCACCAGGGCCTTGGGATCGACCTGCGGCCAGGGAGCATCGAGCAGATCGCCCAGGTGGTTGGCATAGCCCAGCTCGCTCCACAGCACATGGGCCAGATGGGGCGTTGCGGGGTAGAGCACGCGCAGCAGAATGCCGAAGCCTTCGATCAGCGCCACCTTGGCACCGGTGTCATCCAGGGCCTTGAAGTCTTCCAGCGCATTGATCATCTTCATCGCGCCGGACACCACGGTGTTGTATTGCATGCGCGAGTAGTCGTACTCGACCTGCTTGAGCACGTTGTGGATTTCCAGACGCAGGGCCTTGGCCGCCTTGCCGAATTCCACATCGTCCAGCGACTTGGCACCGGCCACGCCCTGCACGGCGGAATCCATGTCCATGGCCGTCAGCTTGCTGCCGAAGTTGTAGACGCGGCGCAGGAAGCGATAGCTGCCTTCCACGGCGGCGTCGTTCCACTCCAGCGTCAGCTCGGGGGGCGAGGTGAACATGGTGTACAGGCGTGCAGTGTCGGCGCCGTACTTTTCGATCAGATCCTGAGGGTCCACGCCGTTGTTCTTGGACTTGGACATGGTGCCCACGCCCTCGTAGTCGATGGCGGTGCCCACGGGCAGCAGGCCGTCGGCGCTATCCACTTCGACCTTCAGCTTGGCGCCGATGATCTTGCCGGACTCGTCGAACACATGCTCCACATCCTTGGGCCAGAAGTACTCCTTGGCGCCCTTGGCCGTGCGACGGCTGTAGATATGGTTGAGCACCATGCCCTGGGTCAGCAGCTTGGTGAAGGGCTCGTCGATCTTGACCAGACCCAGGTCGCGCATGACCTTGGTCCAGAAGCGCGCGTACAGCAGGTGCAGGATGGCGTGTTCCACGCCGCCGATGTACTGGTCCATGGGCATCCAGTAGTCGGCGCCGTCGGCCACCATCTGCTCGCCGTTCTTGGCGTCGCAGTAGCGCATGAAGTACCAGGACGAATCCACAAAGGTGTCCATAGTGTCGGTTTCACGGCGGGCAGGCTTGCCGCAGCAGGGGCAGACCACGCCGGCGTGGAAGGCCTCGGACTTGACCAGCGGATTGCCGGAGCCATCGGGCACCAGATCCTGGGGCAGAACCACGGGCAGGTCCTTCTCGGGCACGGGCTGAGGACCGCAATCGGCGCAATGAATGATGGGGATGGGGGTGCCCCAGTAGCGCTGACGGCTGATGCCCCAGTCGCGCAGACGCCAGGTGGTCTTGAGCTCGCCCAGGCCCTTGTCGCCCACGATCTTGGCCACGGCCTGCACCGCATCCTTGTGGTTCAGGCCGTCGAGGTCGCCGGAGTTGATCAGTACGCCGCGCTCCTTGTCGCCATACCAGTCGTTCCACTGCTTGTCGTCATAGGCAGTCTGGCCTTCCACGGCCACCACCTGCTTGATGGGCAGGTTGTACTTGTTGGCAAAGGCGAAGTCGCGCTCGTCGTGGGCGGGAACACCCATCACGGCGCCGTCGCCATAGCTCATCAGCACATAGTTGCCGATCCACACCTCGACCTGCGCACCGGTGATGGGGTGGGTGACGAACAGGCCCGTGGGCTTGCCTTCCTTTTCCTTGACGGCCAGCTCGGCTTCGGTCGTTCCGCCCTTTTTGCATTCTTCGATGAAGGCAGCCAGTTCGGGCTTGTCGGCAGCGGCATGCTGTGCCAGAGGGTGCTCAGGCGCCACGGCGCAGAAGGTCACGCCCATGATGGTGTCGGCACGCGTGGTGAAGACATACATCTTGCCGTCCTGGATCAGCTGGCCGTCAGTCCCCTTGATGTCATGGGTGAACGCAAAGCGCACGCCGGCAGACTTGCCGATCCAGTTCTCCTGCATCAGGCGCACCTTGTCGGGCCAGCCGTTCAGAGTGGCCTTCTCGTTGCCGACCTGCACATGGTCCAGCAGTTCCTGAGCGTAGTTGGTGATGCCCAGGTAGTAGCCGGGAATCTCGCGCTTTTCCACCAGCGCGCCGGTACGCCAGCCGCGGCCGTCGATGACCTGCTCGTTGGCCAGCACGGTCTGATCCACCGGGTCCCAGTTCACCACCTGGGTCTTGCGGTAGGCAATGCCTTTTTCCAGCATCTTGAGGAACAGCCACTGGTTCCACTTGTAGTACTCGGGGTCGCAGGTGGCGACCTCGCGGCTCCAGTCGATGGCCAGGCCCATGGCCTGCATCTGCTTCTTCATGTACGCGATGTTCTCGTACGTCCACTTGGCAGGCGGCACCTTGTTCTTCAGCGCAGCGTTCTCGGCAGGCAGGCCGAAGGCGTCCCAGCCCATGGGCATGAGGACGTTGTAGCCCTTCATGCGCAGCTGGCGCGTGAGCATGTCGTTGATGGTGTAGTTGCGCACATGGCCCATGTGCAGCTTGCCGCTGGGGTAGGGCAGCATGGAGCAGGCGTAATACTTGGGCTTGCTGCCGTCTTCGGTGACGCGGTAGGCGTCCTTGGCTTGCCAGTGGTCTTGCGCGGCGCGCTCGACCTCGATGTGGTTGAATTTTTCTTGCATGGTGCAGTGCAGTGGCCGCCAGCCCCACTTGGGACCCGGCAAGGTAGAAATCTGAAATCAGCAGGGATTTTAGGCTGCCCGACCGCTTGCGCCGTTTTAGCCCCGCATGACCGCAGAACCCGCTGCGCCATCCCTGCGGCCTTCCTGCACACCACGCTGGGAAATACGGCTTTGCGTAAGCTAGTGGTTGTTCACACATTGCTGAACTTTTTGCACGCCTGCCGGTCTGACCGGCCTGTTTCCGTGCCCGACGCCATCGCCTGCCTTCTGCCCGAAGTTGCCAGACTTGCGCTCCTGCCCCGGTCCATTCTTCTGAGGAGCTGCTCTTGCTTTCCCGCTGGTCTTTTGTTTCTGACTGGAATCCCGCCATGCAAATGCTGGCCTCGCTCTGCGTCCTGGCCCTGACCGCTCTTGTGGCCGGCTGGCTGACCCAGTGGCTGGGGCTCAAGGTCTTTCGCCGTATGCGCGACACCCTCAGGACCGGCTGGGCCCAGATCCTCATGCACGACAAGGTGCTGCGCCGCCTGGCCAAGGTCGTTCCCTCGCTGATCGTGCAGTTCGGCGTCCAGGGCGTGCCGCATCTGGAGCCGCGCTGGACCACGCTGATCACCAATGTGGCGGTGGCCTTCACGCTCTACCACCTGGCGCGCGTGCTTTGCGACCTGCTCAATGCCACGAACGAGGCCCATGAACGCGACGAGGCACGCAAGGCCGCCATCCAGACCCATTCCATCAAGAGCTATGTGCAGTTGGGCAAGCTGCTGGTCTGCAGCTTTGCCGTGGTGCTCATCGTGGCCACACTGATGGACCGCTCGCCACTGCTGCTGCTCTCCGGCCTGGGCGCCATGTCGGCCGTGCTGATGCTGGTCTTCAAGGACACCATCCTCTCCTTTGTCGCCGGCGTTCAGCTCGGCAGCAACGACATGCTGCGCGTGGGCGACTGGATAGAGATGCCCCAGGTAGGCGCCGACGGCTTTGTGACCGACATCGCGCTCAATACCGTCAAGGTGCAGAACTGGGACAAGACCATCACCACCATTCCCACCTGGCGGCTGATGACGGACAGCTTCAAGAACTGGCGCGGCATGTTCGACTCGGGTGGACGCCGCATCATGCGCTCGCTGAACCTGGACGCCAACACCGTGCATCTGCTCTCTCCCGAGGAACGCGCAGGCATGGGCCATATCGCGCTGCTGCAGCCCTACTGGAGCGAGCGCGACGGCCTGCAGGCCATGCCGGGCGCAGCCGAGGCCGCCATGCCAACCCAGGCCATCGCCGCCCACCAGGTCACGAATCTGGCCGCCTTCAAGGCCTATGCCTACGCCTATCTGATGGGCCATCCGCGCATTGGCAAAGGCCCGGGCATGTTCCTCATGGTGCGCACCATGGAGACATCGCCCACGGGGCTGCCGCTGCAGCTGTTCTGCTACACCAACACCACCATCTGGGTGGAGTACGAAGGCATACAGGGCGAAATCTTCGACCATCTGATCGGCGTGCTGCCGCAGTTCGGGCTGACGCTGTACCAGCGCTCGTCGGACTACGGCACCCACTATCCGCCCGCCCGTCCCGATGTAGTAGCCCGTTAATACCCGCCGCGTGCCCTGACTGCCCACAATGGCCTGACCCAACCACAAGGAGACAGACCATGGCAGGCAAGAAGATTTTGATGATTTGCGGCGATTACTGCGAGGACTATGAAACCATGGTCCCGTTCCAGGCCCTGCTGGCCGTGGGCCATACCGTGCACGCGGTCTGCCCAGACAAAAAGGCCGGCGACCAGATCAAGACCGCCATCCACGACTTTGAAGGCGCACAGACCTATAGCGAAAAGCCCGGCCACAACTTCACGCTCAACGCCACATTTGCCGATGTGAAGCCCGAGCAGTACGACGCCCTGGTCATCCCCGGCGGCCGCGGCCCCGAGTATCTGCGCGGCTATGAAAGCGTGCGCGCCGCCGTACGTCACTTCTTCGACACCAACAAGCCCGTGGCCGCCGTCTGCCACGGCGCGCAGTTGCTCGCCGGGGCCGGCGTGCTCAAGGGCCGCACCTGCTCGGCCTATCCTGCCTGCCGCGCCGAGGTGGAACTGGCCGGAGGCAGCTATGCCGACATTCCCGTCGACCAGGCCCATACCGAAGGCAATCTGGTCAGTGCCCCGGCCTGGCCTGCCCATCCGGCCTGGATTGCCCAGTTTCTCGCGCTGCTGGGCACGAAGATTTCACACTGAAATCGGCTTCCAGCGCTTTCCCATCAATCGCAGCAAGCTATCAATTCAAGAGTTCTCCTCTTGACGCCGCAGTCACCGGGCCACACCATGGCCCGGTTTTGTTTTGGAGAGTCGCGCCATGTGCCAGGTCTTTATCAGCGCCGATCCCCAGCTCTGGGCCCACCGGGCCCGCTCCATCCGGCTGCATGGAGTCGCCACCAGCATCCGGCTGGAAAACCTGTTCTGGCAGGTACTCGAAGAGATTGCTGCGCGGGACGGCTATACCGTGCCCCAGCTTTGCACCAAGCTCTACGACGAGCTGCTGGCCGAGCGCAAAGCGGTGGACAACTTCAGCTCTTTTCTGCGCGTCTGCTGCACCCGCTACCTGGCGCTGCAGCTGTCGGGCGATATTCCGCAGGACATGGGCATACCGATTCGCTCGCTGGGCAATGCCGCGTCACCCCAGTCCGCCAGCCCGCAACTGACACACTGAGGCTCAGCGCAGATACACGGCCTCGAACCTCAGCAGCACACGCCCCTCGGCATCGCTGAGCACCAGTTTCTGCCCCTGCACGGCATAGCTGCTGACCTGAGCCAGCGTGGCCAGCAGCTGCTGCTCCCGGCGCATGCCCTGCACACAGGCCATGCGGGTGCCGCCCACGGCTGAAAAACGCAGCCAGCGCCCGTCCAGGCTGTAGCTGCCGCGCAGGCGATTGCAGCCGCCCGCGCCATGAAAGCGACCGCTGCCGGTCTCCAGCACCAGATGCGGCTCGGGCTGGTTGTCATAGGCGCTGACATGCGGGCCATCACCCAGCTGCACCAGCTTCCAGTAGGTATTGAGCAGCGGTGCCGGCACCGCGGCCATGGCTTCGCCCTCGGACGCCGCGCTCCCTGCATCTGCAGCGGCGCCAGCCAGGACGCCCAAGAGCAAGAGCACCCCCAGTGCGGTGCCAAGCAAGGCGCGCAGGTTCGAGAAAGCAGTGATCACAAACACCTCTCTGGCCATAGACACAGACAGACAAAGCGCTGGCAGCTCATATTTCAGGAGTATCAGACCTGCCCGCGGACAAAGCTGCAAGCCGCCGCATTGGTACAGCGCCAGATGGCCTGCCCCGCCAACGGCCCGCGCTGCATCAGCAACTTGCGCAGCGGCCATTCGCATTGCGGGCAGACCGGCACATCATCGATCCGCCCGGGCAGCAGCGGCTCTACAGCCTCTGCTGCAGTGTCAGGCACCGCAGCCGAAGCCGCAACCGCTGACTGGGCGAGCGGCACCTGAATGACAGGCTCCAGCAGAATATCCACGGTCTCGGGCGCGGGCGGCTTGACCAGCTGGGCCGCAGCTTCCACCACCGGCTCCAGTCTGGGCTTGCGTGCCTTGCTGGCCGCCTGCAGCTGGCGCACATGCGCCACATGCCGCCTGTCGGTGGCACGGCCTGGCTGCAGCCGCAGTGTTTCGAGCTTATCCAGCTGCGCCTGCATTTGCTCGGGGCTCCACACGGGCTGGGTAAAGCTCTGGATATGGCCGACAAAGCCGAGGCCGCGCGTGACATGAGCCGGCATCTCGGTCTTGAACTCGCAGTCGCCCACAAAGGCGATCACCGAGTGCAGATGCTCGGGCGCAATGTCCAGCAGCGACTGCAAGGTCTTGACGTGCTTGTAGTTCTGGCGCAGCGGGTTCTGGAAGCGGCTGCGCTTTCTGAAAATCTGCTGCGTCCATTCGCGCTGCTTTTCGGTGCCAAAAATCCAGCCCTGGTAGTTCTTGGTTTCCAGCACGAACAGGCCGTAGGGCGAAAAGATCAGATGGTCGATCTGCGTGCTGCCACCATCCGCCGTGGGCAGGGTGACGTTGTGCATGTCCACATAGATCAGCGGATTGAGTTGCCGGCGGATCGCTGCCTGCACGGCCCGCTCGCCGCGCCAGCCCTTGAAGCGTGGCGAGCGCAGCACGGCCGCCAGCACCGCGAACGCCAGCCCCAGTCCCAGATAAACAAAGAGGCCCTGAAAGGCCACTGAAAAGATCTGATCCATCGCGAGTCTCATTCAACGCAAGCAGCAAAAACTGGCGTGCCCCAAGGCAAGGGACAGCGAGCAATGCCTGGGCGGCCCCCGCCACCGCGCAGCGAAGCTGTCGTCCCCCTCCCATAGCGCGAAGCGCGTTGAGAGAGGGGCACCCGGCCAGGGGGGAAGGCGCGGGGCCGCCCAGGCAAGGCGCCTCAGGGGGAGCCTTCAATTCAACGCCATGCTCAGCCTGCGGCGATAGCTGTTGACCAGCGCCGTGGCCTCGTCCTGCTCGGCACTGTTCTTGCCCAGCAGCTCGATGCCGCCGCTGGTCTTGCCGGGCACGGCGTCCTGCTTCTTGGGCTTGGGCGGGGTCAGCAGCTCCAGCACGCCGACGATGAGCTTGCGCGCCGCCTGATCGTTCCAGGTCTTGTCGCGCATGATGATTTCCAGCATTTCGTCCATGGCATCGGTCCACTGGCTGTGGGCCAGCAGGGCACGGGCGCGGCCAAAGCGGGCGTCGAAGTCGCGCTTGTTGGCCGCGATGGCGGCGTCGTACTTGGCCACGTCGGCATTGTCGCCCTGCACGGCGAATTCCAGCGCCTTGAGCCACTGGTTCAGCGCTTCGAAGCGCAGCGGCTGGGGAATGCGCTTGACGGGCTCGGCCAGCAGGGCTGCGGCTTCCTCGAAGCTGCCGGTAGCGATCAGCAGGCGCACATAGTCAAAGCGCGCATCGTCATTGGCCGGGTCGGCCGCCAGCGCGTCGGCCAGCTTCTGCAACGCCGCCTGGGTGTCGCCGGACTCCAGCAGGGCCTGGGCCTCGTCGGCGTCAGCCTCGGCCGCCAGCTCGCCCTCGGAGGGCAGATGCTTGTCCAGAAACTCGCGCAGCTTGCCTTCGGGCTGGGCGCCCATGAAGCCGTCCACGGGCTTGCCGCCGATCATCAGCACGCAGGTCGGGATGGAGCGAATGCCGAACATGCTGGCCAGCTGCTGCTCCTGATCGGAGTCGATCTTGACCAGCTTGAAGCGGCCCTCATAGGCGACTTCCAGCTTTTCCAGCACCGGACCCAGCGTCTTGCAGGGGCCGCACCAAGGCGCCCAGAAGTCCACCAGCACGGGCACGGCCATGGAGGCAGCTACGACTTCGGCTTCAAAATTCTCGAGGGTGACGTCAATCATGTGATTCCCAATGCTGCTTGTGCGCTGCCACCCGGGCAGCGGCGCTGAAAAGTCTGCGAGCCGGCCACTCCAGCAGAGTGCCCACCGCGCGATGCTGCGATTCTCCACGCAAATGCGCGAGCGCAAGCCATAGACCAGGTCGAACCGGGTCTTTGCTACTCAGATGGGAGCAGCTTGCGCATGTTTCAAGGTCGATTCGAGGTGTTTTATGCCGAAAACCAATGGACTGCATGCGCAAGCAGCTACGGTTTCAAGAGTAAGCGCCCCGCAGCCGCGCTCGCCCCTGGGCTATATTGCTTGCGAACCAAGGAGCGCAGACTTGATTGAAGTTTCACAACTGGTGTTTGAATATCCGGGCCACCGCGCCCTCGACGGCGTGAGCCTGTCCATCGCCGCGGGCAGCGTGACGGCACTCGTCGGCCCCAACGGCGCCGGCAAGTCCACGCTGATGCGCTGCATTGCCGGCCTCGAGCAGCCGCTGTCGGGCCAGGTTCGCGTCAAGGGCCTGTCGGTCGAGGAGCAGCCGCGCGAGGTGCACCGCCACCTGGGCTATCTCTCGGATTTCTACGGCCTGTACGACCGGCTCAGCGTGATGCGCTGCCTGCAGTACTCGGCCCTGTCCATGGGCGTGGCGCCCGACGGAGTGGAGGCCCGCGTGCAGCAGGTGGCCCAGCAACTGGGCCTGACGCAGCTGCTGCACCGCCACCCGACCGAACTCTCGCGCGGCCAGCGCCAGCGCGTGGCGATCGGCCAGGCCATCGTCCATCAGCCCAGCGTGCTGCTGCTTGACGAGCCGGCCAGCGGCCTCGATCCCGATGCGCGCAGCAGCCTCTCGACGCTGTTTCGCCAGTTGCAGGCCCAGGGCATGACGCTGATCGTCTCCAGCCACATCCTCAGCGAGCTGGACGAGTACTGCACTCACATCCTGAGCATTCGCGACGGCCGCATCGAAAGCCACGAGGCGCTGCAGAGCGCCCATGGCGAGGGCCTGCCCGCCGTCGCCGGCCAGCAGCCCCAGCTCTATGCGCTGGAAGTGGCCATGGAGCCAGGCGAAGGCCTGGAGACGCGCCTGCGTCAGGCCTTGCTGAGCACCTCGGTGCAGGACTTCGATGCCACGGGCCGCCGCCCGATCCAGCTGTGGCTGCCTGCTGCCGCCGGCGCACGCGCCCAATGGCTGGCCCAGCTGGTGCAGGCCGGCATTCCGGTCGCCGCGCTGTACCCGGTGCGCGAGCGGCTGCAGGACCGCTATGCGCGCACGGCCCAGTCCCGCGATACCGAAAGTCAGGAGCAAGCATGAGCCAACGCAATCCCGAATTCCAGCGCCAGCTCTGGCTGAACTGGCGCCCCTCGCTGCTGGCCTGGAGCCTGGGCCTGAGCCTGCTCATCCTGGCCCTGCCCTTCGCCCTGTCCTCTGCCAAGGGTCTGCCCGGCACGCTGAGCATGACCGCCATCGCCGGCCTGTACCTGGCCGCCATCATCTACGGCAGCGTGCTGGCCGGACGCAGTCTGGCCGAGGAAGCCAGCCAGAACACCTGGGACTGGCAACGCCTGTCCGTGCTCACGCCCTGGCAGATGGCCTGGGGCAAGCTGCTGGGCGCCACCTTGCCAGCCTGGCTGTATGTGCTGTGGTTTGCGCTGGCCGTGGTGGGCGTGACCCACTTCTGGGCACTGGAGCCCCTGAAGCTGCAGCACACGATTGGCCTGGCCGTGCTCTGGGGCCTGGGCCTGCAGACCTGGGCCATGAACTCCGTGCTCATGAGCTGGGGACTGAGGGACAGGCCCATCAATCGCCGGCGCGCGGCCCTGCTGCCCCTGCTGCTGCTGTTCTTCGCCCCCGGCCCCTTTATCGACCATGTCTACAAAGGCATGGTGGACAGCGATGCCGCGCCGGTGTTCTGGTGGGGCCTGGACGTGGGCGGCCTGGGCCTGGCCTATCTGGCCGGTGCGCTGATACTGGGCCTGGGCCTGCTGGCCCTGTGGCGCCAGCTCTGCACCCGGCTCGATGTACACACCCTGCCCTGGGCCTGGCCGCTGGGCCTGGCACTGACGGGATTTTTCGCGGCCGGCACGCTCAACCAGGGCATTGCCGCATTTTTCAGCAGCACCGCCTGGATCGCGCTGATCGGCACCGCCTATGTCGCCCTGCAGCACATGGACCAGCATCTGCGTGCCTGGCGCCAGGTGCAATGGTCGGTCAGCCGCCAGCGCTGGCGTGAGGCACTGGAGGCGCTGCCGCTGTGGCCGGTCAGCCTGCTGCTGGGCTTTGTCATGGCCTTGCTGCTGCTGTTCGCCCCCCAAAGCCTGGAGGCCGCCATCAGCGGCGAACTCAACAGCTTCACTCTCTATCTGTGCCTGCATCTGCTGCGCGACTGCCTGCTGCTGACTGGCTTCGCCCTGCTGACAGGCAAGCTCAAGTCCCCGCTGGCCTCGTTTGTCGTCGCCTGGCTGATCCTCAACATCGCCGCGCCGCTGCTGGCCTATGGCGCTGGCGGCCATAGGGGCGCCATGCTGGTCCAGCCGGTCGTGGCCATGTGGATGGCTCCTTCGGATGCAGCAACGCAGGCCGGCTCCTGGCTGAGCTATCTGCCCTGGGCCTCTCTGAGCCTGCAGACCCTGGCTGCGCTGGCCTGGGTCGTCCATGTCTTCAGGGACCGCGTGCTGGGCTTTGCACGCGACAACGCGGCCGCCCGCATCCGGGGGTCATAGATGCTTTGACCGGGTGGCTTTGCCCCACAGCTGCCCGGCAATGCAGCGAAAACGTAAAATCAGGGGTTCCACTAGGCCGGGCGGCAGCGCCCTGAAGAACATGAACCCCATCCAAGTTGGCGTAGTCATGGGTTCCAGCAGCGACTGGGACACCATGCAACACGCAGTTGCCATCCTCCAGCAATTCGGTATCGCTTTTGAAGCCCAGGTCGTATCGGCCCACCGCATGCCGGACGACATGTTCCGCTTTGCCGAAGCCGCAGCCGACCGTGGCCTCAAGGCCATCATCGCCGGTGCCGGCGGTGCTGCCCACCTGCCCGGCATGATTGCCGCCAAGACCACCGTGCCAGTGCTCGGCGTGCCCGTTGCCAGCCGCCACCTGCAAGGCGTGGACTCGCTGCACTCCATCGTGCAGATGCCCAAGGGCGTGCCCGTGGCCACCTTTGCCATCGGCAATGCCGGTGCGGCCAATGCGGCCCTGTTTGCCGTGGCCCTGCTGGCCAATGAAGATGCCGAGCTGCGCAAAAAGCTCGAAGCCTTCCGCGCCGAGCAGACCGAAGCGGCCCGCAACATGACCCTGCCGGTGAACGCATGAGCGCCCGCGACACGCAAGTGATACTGCCGGGTGCGACCCTCGGCGTGCTGGGCGGCGGTCAGCTGGGCCGCATGTTTGCCCATGCCGCTCAGGCCATGGGCTATTTCACCGCCGTGCTGGACAAGGACGAGACCAGCCCCGCCGGTCTGGTAAGCCACCAGCATGTGCGCACCGGCTACGAAGACGCCAAGGGCCTGGCCGAGCTGGCCGGACTCTGCGCGGCAGTCACCACCGAATTCGAAAACGTGCCCGCAGGCTCGCTGAACAAGCTGGCCGAGAGCCTGCCCGTATCGCCCGCCGGCTCGGCCGTGGCGATCGCCCAGGACCGCGCTGCCGAAAAAGCCCACTTCGTGAAGTGCGGCGTCCCCTGCGCCCCCTATGCCGTGATCGAGACGAACGAGCAGCTGGCGGCCGTCAACGACGCACTGCTGCCCGGCATCCTCAAGACCGCGCGTATGGGCTATGACGGCAAGGGTCAGATCCGCGTCAAGACCCGCGACGAGCTGATCCAGGCCTGGGACGAGCTCAAGCAGGTAGCCTGCGTGCTCGAAAAAATGCTGCCGCTGGCGCACGAATGCTCGGTCATCGTGGCCCGCGGCCGCAATGGCGACATCGTCAACCTGCCCGTGCAGCGCAATCTGCACCGCGACGGCATTCTGGCCGTGACCGAGGTCTACGAAGGCAACGTGCCCGCAGCACAGGCAGAGCAAGCGGTAGCCGCTGCGAAATCCGTAGCTATCGGCCTCGACTACGTCGGCGTGCTCTGCGTGGAATTCTTTGTGCTGGACAACGGCCAGCTAGTGGTCAACGAGATCGCCCCGCGCCCGCACAACAGCGGCCACTACAGCCAGAACGCGATGGATGTGTCGCAGTTCGAGCTGCAAGTGCGCTGCATGACCAATCTGCCCCTGGTACAGCCGCGCCAGCACAGCGCCACCATCATGCTCAACCTGCTGGGCGACCTGTGGTTCAAGGACGGCGAAACCGCCAAGGCTCCTGCCTGGGATCAGATCCTGGCCCTGCCAGGCGCCCACCTACATCTGTATGGCAAGGTCGATGCCAAGCCGGCCCGCAAGATGGGCCACTTGAACATCACCGCGGCCAGTCCCGAAAAAGCGCGTGAAACCGCTTTGAAGGCGGCCGAGATCCTCGGCATTGAAGCGTTCTGATAACACCCCCTGAGCGGCTTTGCCTAGGCGGCCCCGCCGCTTCCCCCTAGCCGGGCGCCCCTCTCTCGCTACGCGGGAGGGGGACGACGCCCTCGCTGCGGGGCGGCCCTTGCTCGGCGTCCTTCGCTGCTGCTCTGCAAGCGCAAAAACACCGCACATACAGCGGCGCAGTGCATGAAAGAGGAATTGAAATGATCTTGGATGGAACGCTGAAAGCCTCGGTGCAAGCCGCTGCGCTCGCCCTGCAGCAAGGCCGGCTGCTGGGCCTGCCCACCGAGACGGTCTACGGTCTGGCCGCAGACAGCGACAACGACGCCGCCGTGGCGCAGATCTTTGCCGCCAAGGGGCGCCCGGCCAACCATCCGCTGATCGTGCATGTGGCCGATGCGGCCGCCATCACCCGCTATGCCAAGGAAGTCCCGGTCTTTGCCCAGCAACTGATCGACGCATTCTGGCCCGGCCCGCTGACCCTGATCCTGCCGCGCCTGCCGCATGCTGCCAAGGCATCGACAGGGGGCCAGGACAGCGTGGGCCTGCGCTGCCCGTCCCACCCCGTGGCCCATGCGGTGCTGCAGGCCTGCCAGCAGCTCGATCCGCCGGTCTGGGGCGTCTCGGCCCCCAGCGCCAACAAGTTCGGCCGCGTCAGTCCCACCACGGCCGAGCATGTGGCCACCGAGTTTGGCGAAGAACTGCTGGTGCTCGATGGCGGCGCCTGCGAAGTGGGCATTGAATCGACCATCGTCGACTGCACGCGGGGCGTGCCCGTGCTGCTGCGCCCCGGCGCCATCACGCGTGACGATATCGAGCGTGCCTGCGGCCTGCGACCGCTCTCGAAAGAAGAGCTGACTGCGGATACCCCACGTGCATCGGGCACGCTTTTGGCGCACTACGCGCCCAACGCCAAGGTGCGGCTCATGGATGCCGGACAGCTGCAATCGGCGCTGGACATCCTGGGCAAGGATGGCAGGAATATTGCCATCTATCACCGCAGCCCCCTCAATGTCACAACGACCCAGCTGCTGCTGCGCCGCATGTCCGACGAGCCGCGCGACGTGGCCCGCGAGCTGTTCGGCATGCTGCGCAATTTCGACGACTGGGGTGCCAAGCTGATCTGGATCGAAACCCCTCCCGACACTGCCGACTGGGAAGGCGTGCGCGACCGCCTGCAGCGTGCCGCGGCTGCGGGCTGAGCGGCCTCTTAGCTGATTTCCAAGTAAAGATACAAATTTTTATTCGTTTTCTTTATTAGACGCCTTCTCTAACCTTGCTTGCTTCAACAGCAACTTCAAAGGTTAGAACCATGGGAACCCGTCGCGACGCGCTTGGCAAGCTTCTGTCCATCAGTGCAGCATCCCTGGGCTTGGCGGCTTGCTCGCGCTCCGACAACCAGGCCAGCAGCGAAACCACCCGCACGGCACAAAATGGCAAGGTCGTTCCCTTCAACTACCCCGACAACCCGTCTTTCGACCTGATCTATCTGGCCGACAGACTGGGTTACTTCGACGGGACCTCCACCCGCCCCAACTACGTGGGCAAGATTGCCGCCCCCCAGATCATTCCGCTGGTCGGCACGGGCGACATCCATTTCGGCTCGCGCATGGTGCCGCTGGTGATTTCGGCCATTGCGGCCGGGGCCGACATGAAGGTGATTGCCGCCGGCAGCAAGACGCTGCAGGAGGCGCCGCATATGAAGTACTTCGTGCGCAAGGACTCGGGCATCCGCACGCCCAGGGATCTGGAAGGCAAGACCATAGGCTTCAACAGCTTCGGCGCCTGCGCCGAGTTTGTCTCCAAGACCTATTTCCGCGAGCACGGCGCCGATGTCAACAAGATCAACTTCCTGGTTGTTCCCGACAACCAGGGCGAGCAGGCCGTGATCGGCCGCAATGTGGATCTGGCCATCATCCACCCACCCCATTCCGGCGGTGCCGAAGCCAATCCCGAGCTGCAGCGCCTGTGGACCGACTACGACCTGGACCGCGGCCTGGGCGGCATGGCGCCCTATAGCGTCAACGGCAAGTTTGCGCGCGAGAACCCGCAGGCCGTGCGCGATGTGGTCACCGCCATCGCCAAGGCCGGCAACTGGGTCAACGCCAACACCGACGAAGCACGCCGCTACACGGCCGAGCGCCTCGGCATGGAGCTCAAGCATGTGGAGCGCTATGCCTATGTGGACGATCAGATCATCACCGAGCCGCCCATCCAGTACTACATCGACGTGCTGGAACGTGAAGGCAAGCTGCAGCCGGGCAAGGTGGCGGTCAAGGATGTGTACACCAACGAGTTCAACCCCTTTGCCAAGGGAGCGGCGACATGAGCACGGCCCTCGACGACTCTGGCTCCGCCATCAAGATCCGGGCACGCGATGTGCGCATGGATTTCGCCATTGCCGACGAGCGCGGCCGCAAGCAGCAGATCGCCGCCCTGCAGGACTTCAATCTCGATATCCGTGAAGGCGAGTTCTTCACCCTCCTCGGGCCTTCAGGCTGCGGCAAGTCCACGTTTCTCAATGTGCTCGCCGGGCTGGCGCGCAAGACCGGCGGCAGCATCAGCATCGACGGCCAGCCGGCCAGCGGCATCAACCGCGAGCAGGGCGTGGTGTTCCAGGGCTATGCGCTGTTTCCTTGGCGCACCGTGCTGGAGAACATCGAGGTCGGGCTGGAGATCCGCAAGATTCCCAAACGCGAGCGCCGGGAGACTGCCGAGCAGTTTCTGCACCTGGTGGGGCTCAGCGGCTTCGGCCAGCGCTACCCGCACGAACTCTCGGGCGGCATGCGTCAGCGTGTGGCCATCGCCCGCTCCCTGGCCTATTCGCCCAGCCTGCTGCTGATGGACGAACCGTTTGCCGCCCTGGATGCCCAGACACGCGAAATCCTGCAGTCCGAGCTGCTGCGCATCTGGGAGCAGCACAAGACCACCATCGTCTTCATCACCCACAGCCTCGATGAAGCCATCTATCTGTCGGACCGCATCGCCGTCATGACGCACCGACCCGGTCGCATCAAATCCGTTCTGGACATAGCGCTGCCGCGTCCGCGCCCCGCCGAAATACGCCACGCCCCGGCCTTTGTGCAACTGCGCGAACAGGCCTGGGATGTGCTGCGCGACGAAGTTGCCTTCGCCAGCGGCCACCGCCAGCAACCGCTGGCACCGCTGCTGCCCACCGCCCCTGATTTCAGCCTGGCCTTGCGAGGATTTGCCATATGAGCCAACTGGCCGCATCCCCATCCCGGCGCCCCGCCAAGCCGGTGTCGCTGCTTTCCTCCCGGCAACTCGGGCTCCAATGGCTGGAGCGCTCAGCCTGCGTGCTGCTGTTCTTTGCCATCTGGGAATTCCTGCCGCGCGCGGGACTGGTCAATTCGGCCTTTCTCAGCCCGCCATCCGCGGTTCTGGCGGCCATCGTCCAGCTGGCGCAGACCGGCCAGCTGGGCAAGCATGTGGCGGCCAGCCTGCAACGCTCGCTGGCAGGGCTGATTCTGGCCGTCGTGACAGGCGTGGCGCTGGGCCTGCTGATGGGCGTGGTGCGCCGCTTCGAGGCCTTCGTCGACCCCTTGCTGCAGCTGTTCCGTCAGGTCTCTGCCCTGGCGCTGTTTCCGGTCTTTCTGCTGTTCTTCGGCATCGGCGAAGCCTCCAAGATCGCCATCATCTTCTGGGCCGCTTTCTGGCCGGTGCTGCTCAACACCATCAGCGGCGTCAAGCAGGTGGAAAAGCTGCTGATCCATTCGGCGCTGTCCATGGGGGCCTCGCGCGGCTTCATCTTCTTCAAGGTCATCCTGCCGGCGGCGGCGCCGTCCATCTTCACCGGCATCCGACTGGCGGGCGCCTATTCGATCACCGCGCTGGTCGCCGCCGAGATGATCGGCTCGCATGCAGGCCTGGGCTTTCTCACGCTGAACTCCCAGGAGATCTTCCAGATCCCCAGCATGTATGCCGGCATCGTGCTGCTGGCCGTTCTGGGCCTGGCCCTCAACTATGGGCTGGCCTTGCTGGAAAAGCGCCTGACGCGCTGGCGCAGCGGACTGGAGTTTCATGAGTAGCGCCACGCAATCCTGGCGACGCCTGGCGATTGCCGGCACCGCGCTGGCAGCAGCCGCTGCCGGCGCTGGCGTGCTGTGGCCGGCACTGCCGGATCTCGGCGGCACGCAGGCTGCAGGCCCGGTGCTGCAGCAGGCGCAGCGCCATGGCGTGCTCCATGTGGCCCTGCGCAGCTATGCGCGCCCTTCCCTGCCCGGCGACCCCCTGCCGCCAGAGCCGGATGTCTACGACCAGGCCCTGGCGGACTGGCTGGGCCGGCAACTGGGCACCAGTGTCAAAATCACCCCCGCAAGCGATGCCGACCTGGTGCTCGAAGGCGTGGCGTTGCAGGACGGCCCGGTCGCTGCTGATCGACAGACCGGCGGCAGCTATATGCCGCAGAGCCTGCAACTGCTGGTGCTCAAGCAGCAGGCCTCCCTCTGGAGCCGCCATGCCCCTGGTCACTGGAGCTCCTGGCTGCCGCATGTGGGGCAGAAGGCCGCCCCCAGACCCACGGCCTGCGTCGCCACGGGTCAGGCCTCTGCCAGCACCTTGCAGGCCCAGGGCCTGCAGCCTCTTTTCGCGCCATCCAGCATTCATGCAGTCAGCGATTTCCTGGCCGGCAAATGCCATGTTCTGGCCGAGTCTCCAGAGGTCATCGCGCGCCTGCTGCAACAGGACAACTGGCGCTTCTACACCCGTCTGGGCAACCGCTTTCGCACCACGGATCAGGCCCATGTCCGTCTGACCAAGGCCGATGCGCAGTCCACCCGCTGGCTGCAGCACGCCATCCAGCAATGGCAGCGCAGCGGTCTGCAGCAACGTGCGCAGGATAACCGTGTCAGCACGATTGCTCTGGAAGCTTCCTTGCTGGAAGACGGAGCCATCTGCCACTGACCACCCGCCTCTTTTCCGCTCTCCACCTTCTTCACCATGCTCTCCAGCCACTTCAACGATGTACTCGGCACCCTGGAAAAAACTGCCGTCGCACGCGACCGCCAGGGCGGCCATGCGGCAGCGGAAAAAGCCTTGCTGCGCGATGCCGGCCTGCTGCGCCTGGCGATCCCCCGCGAACATGGCGGCGATGCGCTGAGCTGGCCCGACATCTACCGCCATGTCCGGGCCCTGGCCGCAGTCGACAGCGCCCTGGCCCATGTGCTGGCGTTTCACCAGCTCCAGGTCGCCACCGTGCTGATCTATGGCTCGCGCCAGCAGCAGCGCCTCTGGCTGCGCCGCACCATCGATGAGAACGGCTGGTGGGGCAATGCGCTGAACCCGCGCGACACGCGTCTGCAGGCTCTGCCCCGCAGCTCGGAGCTGGCCGGCGGTTATGTGCTCGACGGTCTGAAAGGTTTTTGCTCGGGCACACGCGGCTCTCACTACCTGACGGTATCGGCCAGCGTGGCAGGCCATGCGCAGCCCGTTCTGGGCCTGCTTGAGACCGCTTCGCCCGGCATTGCCGTCAAGGACGACTGGAACCCCATGGGCCAGCGTCAGACCGACAGCGGCTCGGTGCAGTTCAATCGCGTCCAGCTTCCCGCCAGCGCCGTCATGCGCGACGAGAATGCCGAAGTCACGGCCTTTCATACGCTGCGCAACTGCCTGGCGCAGCTGGTGCTGGTGAATCTGTTTGTCGGCGTGGCCCAGGGCGCGCGCCGGCAGGCACGCGACTACGCGCGCGAACATGGCCGGCCCTGGCTGGGCTCGGCGGTGGAGCGCGCCACCGACGATCCCTATCTGCTGCGCCGCATGGGCGAGATGCAGGCCCAGATTTCGGGGGCCGCCCTGATGGCCGACCACGGCGCAGCGCTGCTGCAAAAAGCCTGGGAGCGCGGCCCTGGGCTGAGCGCGGCGGAACGTGCCGAGGTCGCCATCGCCGTCTTCGAAGCCAAGGTCATGGCGCATCGCTGCACCCTGTTCGCCACCCAGGAAATGTTTGATGTGGTGGGCTCACGCGGCACCCATGCCGACCTCGGCTTCGACCGCTTCTGGCGCAATGTGCGCACCCATACCCTGCACGATCCGCTGGACTACAAGCTCCAGGCCCTGGGCCGCTGGGCCGTGCATGGCGAGGAGCCTTCGGCCCAGCACTACAACTGAAGCCGCAGCCAAAAAGAAAAATCCGGGACCAGCCCGGATTTTTCGTATCGGCCGCGCAGCCTCAGAAGCGGTAGCCTATGGCCATGGAAAACACATCGGGATTGAGCCTGACGCTGATGCTCTGGCCCGAAGACAGGTGGATCTTGGTCTTCAGAAAGCTCTTGGAGTAGGACGCATCCACAAACCAGCGCTCGTTGAACTGGTAGACAAAGCCCAGCTGCGCCAGCGCACCGAACTTGTCGTCGAGCTCGGCCGTGGTCGGATTGGCCAGCGTGCCGCCGCTCAGACCGTTGAGCGTGGCCGTGGTCTTTTCGCCATAGAAATGGGCATAGGTCACGCCGGCTCCCACATAGGGGCGAAACGCCGCCTTGGCCTCGTTGAAGCGGTACTGCAGCATCAGCGTCGCCGGTATCGCCTTGGTGCTGCCCAGCTTGCCCACGCCGGCAATCGCGCCGGCTCCCGTCAGGTCATGCTTGAAGGGCGTCGCCAGAGGCACGTCCAGCGCCAGATTGTCGGTCACCATATAGGTGATGCCGCCACCCAGCTGGGTGTTGCTGCCTGCGTCGACCTTGGTGTTGGGAAAGGATGGGGCCGACAGATTGCCGCTGCTCACATCGGGCGATAGATGGGTGATGCCCACACGTGCCGACCAGGTGCCCGCAGATTGGGCGCCGGCCAGGCCGCAGGCCGTCAGGGCCAGAACGGCGGCAGAAATCCGCATAGGTTTCTTCATTGTTGTCTCTCCTGATTCTTGCTGCGGATGGGCTTAGAGCCAGCCGGCCTGTGCCAGCGAACGCGACACCAGCTGACCCATCTGCTGGTAGCCGTAAGGGGTGGGGTGGAAGCTGTTGGCGAAGACATAGCTCTTCCACCAGTCGGGGCTGGTTTCGCCCTGAGGAATGTTGGCGGCCAGCTTGTCGGCACTGCAGGTGGACAGCTCGTCGGTACCGATCTTGGAGCAGACTGCCACCGTGGCATTGGTGAAGTTGTAGGCCGCAGGGTTGGAGATCTGGCTCTTGAACTCGGTATAGAAATCCACCACGGCAATGCGGCTGTCATTGCCTGCGGCGGTCTTCAGGGTGGCGTTGAACGCACTCACCCAGCCGTCCAGCAGGGCTTCGGCCTGCTTGGAGGCGGCCGTGCCCTGGGCCTGGGCGATCTGGGCCAGCACGGTGGTGAACTTGGGGGTCATCTGGATGGCCGGGATGTTCAGCACGGCGATGCGCGTGGCGCCCTTGGCCAGCAGATCCGTCTGCATGCTGGTCGCCAGGTTCTGGGCCAGCGTCTGCATGTACAGGCCGCCGGCCTTGACGATGCCGTCCGAGCCCTGGGACAGCAGGGCCGTCAGCGTTGCCGTATCGATCTTGGAAGCCAGGAAGGCCTGCAGGTACTTCTGCGCCGCCAGCGCCTTGGCGCCATCGGCAGGCGAACCCGTCACGGCATAGGTTGCAGCCGCCGACTGATAGGTCAGCACGGCCGTGATCAGCGCGGCTGCGTCATTGGCGCCGCCATCGATGAGGATCAGGTCGTTGGAGGACACACCGGCCGCGCCCGCATCCTTGATCTGCTGCAGCACGGAGATGGGCGAGTTCACCACCTGGCCGGAGGCATCGACATAGTTGATCTGCGCGCCGCCGATGGCGTAGTTGGTGCAGCCGGCATTGGCTGTCACAAACGTGGTCTGGCTGGTGGGCTTGTAATGCGCGCACAGCGAGGTGCTGTAGAGATCGGCAATGCGCTCAGGCCAGACCAGATAGGGCTTGCCGGTCGTCGGATCGTTGCCCTGCACGGTGAACTTGTAGCCGAAGGTGCCGCTGTCCGAGAGGCTGTCGCCCATGACCTTGACCGAAGTGACCTTGGCCTTGGGGGTGGTATCGGCTCCGCCTCCGCCGCCGCAGGCCGCCAGCAGGCCCACCGTTGCCATTGCCGCCGCCAAGAGTTTGAGTTTGCTTGCCAAGATGATGTTCTCCTGAGGTGTTGTGAATCGCACGGTCGTGCTTTTTTCCTCAGCGTCATCCTAGCGACACTCATCCAGGCGTTGTTATCGGGCAATTACCGATGGTCGGACAAAAATCCAACGCCCAAGAAACTGGTCATCAGGCTGTCACGCAACAAAAAAACCGGACCTGGGTCCGGTTTGTCGAGGCTGGCAAAGGGGGGCAATTGGGCAGGGATAGAGCGGCCGCCCCCGGGCGGCTACTGTGCCGCCGTCCAGTCCACCAGTGCATCCCAGGCCGTACGCGCCGCGGCCGCATTGGCATGGTTGGCCATGGCTACCAGCACATAGCGCTGGCCGCTGGCACCGTCGACATAGCCGGCCAGTGCCGCCGAGTCGCGCAGGCTGCCGGTCTTGAGGTGGGCCGCGCCCGCAAAGCGGCTCTTGCTGCGGCGCAGCGTACCGTCCACGCCGACGATGGGCATGGAGGAGACGAACTCGGGCATCACGGGCGAGACCCAGGCGTTCTGCAGCATCTGCCCCAGTCCGCTGGCCGTGATGCTGGCATTGCGGCTCAGGCCTGCACCGTTGTCCACCACGGGCTGCTCGGCATTGCCCCAGCGCGCGGCCCACCACTGGGCCAGCGACTGCCTGGCAGAGTCGAAGCTGGCCACGCCGGTGCGCTGCATGCCCAGGGTGAGCAGCACATGCTGGGCCATGATGTTGTTGCTGTATTTGTTGATGTCGCGCACCACTTCGGACAGTGCCGGAGACTCCAGCTGGAACGCCGGCTGCAGGCCCTGGGGCACGCTGCCGTCGCGCACGGCGCCGGTGAGCTTGCCGCCCAGCTCGCGCCACATGCCTTCTATGGCCTTGGCCGCAAAGCGCTCGGGCTGCGCCGGTGCGATGGACCAGCTCTTGTCGCCGCAGCTTGCCGGATAGCTGCCATTGAAGGCGATGCGCTGCGGATTGTTCATGTCCAGCTGCATTTTGCTGCGCCAGTCGCCGCAATCAGAAGCAGGAGCAGCCAGCGCAACTGTTTGCTGGTTTTCCATGCCAAACATTGGTGGATCGTACTGAATACGAGCGACACCAGCTCCTGCATCGGGAGCAATATTCAGCGCCACGGCCTTGTAGTTGATCAGCAGCGCATCGGGCGAGGCGTTGTAGGGCCGCCAGGGCTCGTTGTCGAAGACCGCCGCATCATGCGCGGGCAGCTGAAAGGCGCTGCGGTCCAGCACGATATCGCCCACGATGACCTTGATGCCCATGCCTTGCAGGCGGCGCAGCATCAGCCACAGGCGCTCCAGCACCAGCTTGGGGTCGCCCTGGCCCTGGATGTAGAGGTTGCCGCGCAGGGCACCATCGACCACCGGGCCGCCCAGATAGACGGGCGTGCGCCAGACATAGGCCGGGCCGAGCTGGTCGAGCGCCGCATAGGTGGTGACCAGCTTCATGACCGAGGCCGGATTCATGGCCTGGTGCGTGCGCCAGGCCAGGTTCGGTGGCGATCTGCCATCCACATTCATCACCAGCAGCGATACGGCATCGCGCGGAATCTTGGCGCGTTGCAGCGCCGCGTCCACGACAGCGGGAATGCGGGTGTCGGCAGGCAGGGACTGCGCCAGCGCGGGCTGGGCCAGCAGCGCCAGCAACGATGCGCCCAGCGCGCTCAGGGTCTTGCGAAGAAAGAAGGGGGTCTGCAGCATGGGGCCAGAGTCTACGCCGGGCTTCGCCCATGCCGGGCATTGGCAGCGCCCGCGGCAAGCTGGCGGCGGGCGTCCGATAATGCAGGGCTACGCTGCCCTCTCCCGCAGCCCAGTGCAGCCCAGTGCAGCCCTTATTGCGCTCCAGCCCGCCTGCGGCTGACGCCCCGCCGAACATGAATCTTCTCGCCATCGACACCAGTACCGATACCTTGTTTGTTGCCGTCCAGCGTGGCGATGCCATCTGGCAGCACAGCGGTCCGGGCGCGCAACAGTCGTCGGCCCAGTTGCTGCCGGCCATCCGCCAGCTCATGAAGGAGGCCGGGCTGAGCTTTGCGCAACTGGACGCCATTGCCTTCGGGCGCGGTCCCGGCTCCTTCACGGGCCTGCGTACGGCCTGCGCCATCACCCAGGGTCTGGCGTTTGCCGCCAAGGTTCCCGTGCTGCCCGTGGACTCGCTGCTCACCGTGGCCGAAGAGGCCCGTCATCTGCATGGCTGCACCGAGGTAGAGGCCGTGCTCGATGCGCGCATGCACGAGGTCTATCACGCCGCGTTCCGCTATGTGGACGGCCAGTGGATCGAGCCCGAGGACTTCGGCCTGTGCGCCCCCGAAGCTCTGCAGGCTGCAGCCGGCCATGCCGTGACGGGCAATGCCCAGCCCGTCTACCCCGAGCTGCTGGCGCCCGCCGCCCGCCATGTGCACGCCATGCCCACGGCCACGGCCATGCTGCGCCTGGCTCCGGCACTGTTGGCAAAAGGCTGCGCGGTGCCGGCCGAAGAGGCGCTGCCGCGCTATATCCGCGATAAAGTGGCAAAAACCACGGCCGAGCGCGAAGCCGAGAAGGCCGCCGCTGCTGCTGCCTCCGACGCCGCCTCCCGATAAGCACCTCATGACCTTGCCCAGCAGCTCCACACTCGCCACTGACGCCAGCACCCAGGATGCGGCATCCCTGGTGCATTTCGAGCCGCTGTCCGCGCTCTGGCTGGACACCCTGCTGCCGATCGAGGAGCAGGCCTATGTCCACCCATGGACGCGCGGCAACTTCCAGGATGCCATGGTGGCCGGCTACCAGATACAGCTGCTGGTCGATGCCGATCACCAGTTGCTGGGCTACTTTGTCGCCATGCAGGCGCTGGACGAGGTACATTTGCTCAATATCACCGTCAATCCGGCCTGCCAGCGCCAGGGCTGGGCGCGCGTGCTGCTCGACGCGCTGGCGCTTTGGTCGCGACAGCAGAATGCCCAATGGATCTGGCTGGAAGTGCGCGAAAGCAATGCCCGCGCCCGCGAGGTCTATCTCAGGCACGGCTTTGCCGAAGTCGGTCTGCGCAAGAACTACTACCCCAACCCCAACGGCCCGCGCGAACATGCGGTGCTCATGAGTCTGAAACTATGGCCCTGAACCTGGACGCCCGCCAGCGGGCCATGCTGGAAGCCATGGGCATCACCGTCTGGTTGCCCGAGCCCGTGGAACCCGCGGCAGTGTCTGCTGTCACTGCAGTCGCCGCCGCACCGTTACCGGTCGCCGAGCCCCTGCCCGTCGCGGCACCGGCAATGCGCGTGGCGCCGCCGGACCCCGTAAGCCCGCCCGTGGCGCAGGCCGCCGCGCCCGCAGCCGAGGCAGCGCCGGCACCGGTTCAGCCGCCCGCCCAGACCGCCAGACCCGTCAGTCCACCGCCCCAGCATCTGTCCGGCCACCGGGCGCACGAACCGCGCCAGTTCGTGCAGCAACCCGCCGCAGGCCCGGCCGGCGAGCCTGGCCTGGGCTGGACCATCAGCCCGGCCCAGCTGGTCTACCCCCATGCGCCTCAGCATGTGCAAAGCACCGAGCAAGGCGGCTGGCTGATCCTGCTGGAGCCTGCCGCCAACCCGCCCCTGCTGAGCCCCGCGCAAAGGCCTGCGGCCGACTGCGCCCAGACGGCGCTGCAGGGCGATGCCGCCAGGCTGCTGGACAATATGCTGCGCGCCCTCGGACTGCAGGAAAAGCCGCGCGTCTTCAGCGCCGCCCTGCACCGCGCGCCGCCCGATGCCGATCTCAGCCATGCCGAGGCACTGCAACCTGCACTGGAGACGCTGCTGCGCGAGCTGCGCCCCGACTGCGTGCTGGTCCTGGGCCTGGCCAGTGCACGCGCGGTGCTGGGCCGCCATGATGCGCTGGGCCGGCTGCGGGCCGAGCCGCACCACATTGCAGGCGTGCCCACGGTGGTGACCTACGACCCCAACTATCTGCTGCGTGCGCCGCAGGCCAAGGCCGGAGCCTGGGCCGACCTGGTGCAGGCCGACGCGTTTACCAAGGGGCTGTGACAGGCGGGCGACAAGCCCCGCTTACCCACTCCCCCAACTATGACGCACGCGACATGCTGCAGTGCAACGTAGCATAATCACTGGCTTCGAATTATTGAAAGACATCCGTGGAAACCTACCCTAGTTGGTAGCTTTCAGCTCCCGGTGAAGACTGCGGGGGTTGAAAGCGCCCTGATCCCTGCAGAACCTCAAGAACAACCGGGAGTGAGCTGATGCTCAACATCTTTACGCTGGCCAATGGTCGACTCGCTCAGGAAGAAATCGAGTCCCTGGCAGACCTCGAACGCTTTCGCCCCATCTGGGTCGACCTGGAGTCGCCCACCCTCGAAGAAAAGCGCTGGATCAAGCAGCACTACGAGCTGTCCATCCCCGAAGACGCGATGGACGAGGACATCGAGGAGTCGGCGCGCTTCTACGAAGAAGACAACGGCGAGCTGCATATCCGCAGCGACTTTCTGATCGACGATGACGAAGACCCCCGCTCGGTGCGTGTGGCCTTCATCCTCAACCAGCACAACGCCGCGCTGCGCAGCCACGGCGTGCTGTTCTCCATCCACGACGAGGATGTGCCGGTGTTTCGCCTGCTGCGCATGCGCGCGCGCCGCGCACCGGGTCTGATCGACGCGGCCGAGGACGTGCTGCTCAAGCTGTTTGACGCGGACGCCGAATACTCGGCCGATACGCTGGAGCGCATCTACGACGACCTGGAAAAAGCCAGCAAGATGGTACTGTCAGGCGATGTGACCGACGAGATGGCCAAGGAAGTGCTGGGCGCGATCGCCCGCCAGGAAGACTTGAACGGCCGCATCCGCCGCAACGTCATGGATACGCGCCGCGCCGTGAGCTTTCTGATGCGCTCCAAGATGCTCAACGCCGAACAGTTCGAGGAAGCGCGCCAGATCCTGCGCGACATCGAGTCGCTGGACAGCCACACGGCCTTTCTGTTCGACAAGATCAACTTCCTGATGGACGCCACGGTCGGCTTCATCAACATCAACCAGAACAAGATCATCAAGATCTTCTCGGTGGCCAGCGTGGCCCTGCTGCCGCCCACGCTGATCGCCAGTGTCTACGGCATGAACTTCAAGTTCATGCCCGAGCTGGACTGGGAGTTCGGCTACGGCTATGTGGTGCTGCTGATGATTCTGAGCGCCGTCGGCCCCATGCTGTATTTCCGCAAGCGCGGCTGGCTGAAATAGACCCCCTGTGGCGCTGCGCGCCTTCCCACCGAGGGGGGCGACACCTTTGCTGGGGGCAGCCTTGCTGGGGCAGCCCTTGCTGGGGCAGCCCTTGCCCGGTGTCTGCTCACATACGCTGCACCAGAGCCAAGGCGTTATCCATAAAAAGAGGAGCTGTTTACGCTTGACTGATGGTCATCTCAGACTCAAAAGATGCTGAAACCCTTACAAAATGAGCGCCAGACGCTCCTTTTTTTGCTTGCGCATCACGATGACTGCGCTTCGGCACCGCGCTCGCGCACCCAGAGCACGATGCCGCAGAGCATCACGATCACCTGCGTGCCAATCAGCGCTGAAAAGCCTGCGAAGAATCCAGCAGCCACGCCGCCGCGTGCCGACAGCGCGCCGATCACCGCACCCATGATGGCCGGCATGAAGCCCGCGACCAGACTGCCCGCACCGTTGACCACGCCATAGGCGCTGGCCACATGCTCGGGCCGCGCGCAATGCTGCACGGTGCTCGGAATGGCCGGGCTCATCAGCCCCCAGCAGAAGTTGGCGGCAATCAGGCAATAGGCCGCCGCATAGCGGTCTTCCATATGGATGGCCAGCCACACGGCAATCGCCACGCCCATGCTGCCGAAGACAAAGATCAGCGGCACCTGCCTGCGCGCGATGCGGTCGATGATCATGCCACCCACGAAGACCGCCGCCACGCTCGCGTATTGCGGCAGCGAAGCCAGCCAGCCCATCTCGCGCATGGAAAAGCCGCGCGACTCCTTGAGATAGGCGGACAGCCAGTTGCTGCTGCCCCAGAGATAGGACAGAAAGGCCGCCGTGAGAATGGTGATCAGCCACAGATAGCGCGTGTGCATGGCGCCGCGCACGATCTGGCCGACCTGGCCCACGGCCTCGCCCAGCGACTGGGGCTTGGGCATGCCGGTCTCCACCTTGGGCATGCGCACAAAGGCCCAGACCAGCGGAACGCCCAGCAGCACGTTGATCAGGCCCAGCACATGGAACGAGGTCTCCCAGTTGTGGCCCACGACCAGGTAGCCGACGAAGGGATAGCCCACCGCCAGGCCCAGTCCGGTGCCCATATTGACCAGGGAGTTGGGTTTGCCGTTCTCGCGGCTCTCGAAATGCGCCTTGATGTAGCTGCCAGCCAGCGAGAACAGCGGCCCCTCGGACACGCCCAGCAGAATGCGCGATGCCAGCAGCAGCCCGTAGCTGTTCATGGCCGGCGACAGAAAGGTCACCACACCCCACAGCAGCAGCCCCGCGAAGAGGCTGCGGCGCACGCCGAACAGCGCCGCGCAGAACGGCGTGAGCACAAAGGACGAAACACCGTAACCGACCATGAAGGCCGTGGCCAGCAGACCCTGACGCGTTCGGTCGTCAGGGGTGAGGCCGATGTGCGACAGAAAGTCCTGATCGGTGATGAGGACCGAGATATTGATCCGGTCCACGTAGGAAATGGCGACGATCACGAACAGCGTGACCACGCCCCACCAGCGCAACGAGCGTGAGTCTTTCATGACAGGAGTCCGGCTAGCGTTGAGAGAGAAAAAAGCCGGGACCGGCACCCGCCGGCCCCGCCAGGGCGCACGTCCTGGCGGGCGCGCGGTACGGCAGCCGTGCTGCCGCCGAAACCCCGGGGCCGGCCCATGCCGGCCCGACGGGGCAGGATCAGAAGAAGTGGCGGATGCCCAGTTCCAGGCCGCTCGCGTTGCCGCCCGGCGTGGTGCCGGGAGCGCTCAGCCCCTGCACGCCGATGGACTTCGCCGCCGAGCCCTTGTTCTTCAGGAAGGCATAAGTGCCGTAGACCTGGGTGCGCTTGGAGAGGTTGTAGCCATAGCCCACGCTGATCTTGTTCCAGTCCGCATTGCTGCCGGACAGGTTGTAGTGGCCGAAGGAGGCACGGGCCTCGCCATTGCCCAGGGGAGCAGTCACGCCCAGCTGCACGGCCGTGATCTTGGTGCCGCCGCGCTTTTCCGAGGCCCACAGCAGCATGGGCTTGGCCACTCCGAAGTCGTAGGACAGGCCGACATTGTTCGCCGTCAGATTGGTGTCGCTGGTGTTGCCGTAGAGCCGGCCCGTGGCCAGCGCGCCGTTGAACGCCCCCTGGCGATAACCCAGGCGCAGGCCGCGATAGTCGCCCTCGCGCTTGTTGGGTGCGCCGCTGGGCTGCTCGCCGAATGCCAGCTGGACCTGGCCGTAGAAGCCGCCCAGGTTCTGGGGCAGGAAATAGCTCACCGCATTGCTGATCTGTATGGGCGCACCGCCGGTCGAGGGAACGCCCGGAACGCCCAGCATGGTGAAGGCACCGGTGCCGCCCACGCCGTTGGTCAGGAAGGGATCGAAGATCAGCGTGTTCAGAAAGGTCGCCGAATCGTCGCGCCCCAGGCGCACCTCGCCCCAGTTGCCCATCAGGCTGACGGTGGAGCGGCGGTTGAAGTTCAGGCCGCCGCCCGTGGCCTTGCCCGCGCCGCTGTCCACGTCCAGGCCGGCCTCGAGCCAGAAGCCCGCCTTCAGGCCGCCGCCCAGATCCTCGGTGCCGCGAAAGCCCAGGCGGCTGATGTTGGCGCCGCCTGTGGAAAGGCCGGTCTTGGAGGCTCCCGAGCCGCCCAGATGGGCAACGCCGACGTCGACGACGCCGAAAAGCTCGACCTTGGATTGCGCAAAAGCCGCGCCGGGCAAAGACGCCAGGCAGGCTAGCGCCACGCCGAGAGCCGGCGTATGGATGGATTTCATGGTTGCTCTCCTCTAGGGGTGGTGGGTTGTCTTCAGTTGCTGGCCCAGGGCCTCACTCGTCAATTCGGCATGGTCCAACCAAGGGATGCCGAGGAAGGGCCCGGGCCGGCCGCGCAGCCCCGCACCGAGGGTGTCGTCCCCCTCTCCCGCAAAGCGGATACAGAGCGGGGGAAGGCGCGCAGCGACTCAGGGGGTGTCATATATCCAGGACCAGGCGCTCGCTCTTGCAGCCGGAGACGCAGACCATCATGACCTTGTTGCCGGCGCGCTCCTTGGGGCTGAGCACCGAGTCGCGGTGGTCGGGCACACCTTCCAGCACGCGGGTCTCGCAGGAGCCGCAGACCCCTTCGCAGCAGCTGTGGTCCACATCGACACCGGCGTCCAGCAGCGTGTCCAGCAGGGACTTGTCGGGCGTGATCTCGATGAAGCGGCCGCTGCGCTTGAGCTCCACCGTGTAGTTGCTGCGCGCATCGGACGACGCCTTGACTTCCACCGGTGTGAAGCGCTCGATGTGGGCGTTGACATGGCCGAGCTCGGCGCAGAACTTCTCGAAAGCGTCGAGCATGGGCGTCGGGCCGCAGGAATAGTGGTGCAGGCCCGCATCGGGTGCGCGCTGCGCCAGCAATGCCCGCAGGTCGGGCGGGCCGCCCGCTTCCGCATCGAAGTGCAGATGCAGCGGCATGCCCAGGGCCTGCAGTTCGGCCAGAAAGGCCGCGCTCTTGCGCTCGCGCGCAAAGTACAGCATCTCGAACGAATGCCCCAGGCTCTTCAAGCGGCGTGCCATGCACAGCATGGGCGTGATGCCGATGCCGCCGGCCACCAGCACCGAATGCGTCGCCGCCTCGTCAAGCGCGAAGTGGTTGCGCGGCTCGGAGATGGTGATGGGCATGCCCACGCGCAGCGACTCGTGCACGCAGCGCGAGCCGCCGCGGCTGGCGCGGTCGCGCAGCACGCCGACCACGTAGCGGTGGCGCTCGCTGCTGTCGTTGGACAGGGAATAGCTGCGCACCAGCCCGTTGGGCAGGTGCAGGTCGATATGCGAGCCGGCCGTGAAGGCCGGGAACTCGCCGCCATCGACCGGGCGCAGTTCCACGCTGATGGTGTCCTGGGCCTCGAAGCGCAGCGTGTGCACAAAGGCCTGCAAGCTGTTGCTCATGATGCGATGCCTTCGTCGATCTGTTCCTGGGCCTGGCGACGCAGATGGCGGCGCAGGCGCACCAGGCCGATGTCATGCTGGTAGAGGTTCTCGCGCTCGTTGGCGTCGGCTTCCATCTGCTCCATCATGATGCGGTCCTGCTCCAGCACGGCCCAGTGGCGTGCCTCGAGGCGGTTGCGGTAGAGGAAGCGCCAGGTGTCGCGCATCCAGCCCTGCACCTTGCGCGCGCGCCAGAAGAACACGGCGCACAGATCGGCGCTGATGGGCGTGACGCAGGCCACGATGGCGAAGTTGCCGCCGGGGCCGCCGGTCTTGGGATAGGGAATCTCCAGGCGCATCCACTGCGCGCCGGTTTCGCCGTATTCGGTCCAGTCGAAGTTCACGCCGCGCTGGCCGACCTTCTCGAACACAAAACCGTGATCGGTGTCACGCACCTGGAAGCTGGCCTTGCTGTCGCCCTCGGCCATGGAGTGCGACTGCTTGTGCAGGAAGGTGCCGTGCATGGGGTCCATGACGTTGTCCAGCGCGTAGCGGTAGTCGCTGCGCCACTCGGCATAGCACAGGAAGTTCGAGTACTCGGGCGAGCTCAGCTCCTCGGGCAGGCTGAAATCGGGAGCCTCGTCCACATGCTTGTCGCTGTTGTAGAGGAAGATCGCGCCATGCATCTCGCGCACATGGAAGGCCAGCGCAGCGCGCGAGCCTTCGAGCTTGCAGCCGGGGCTGCCGGGCACCTTGGTCACCGTGCCGTCGCAGCGCACTTCCACGCCGTGGTAGGGGCAGGCCAGGCGGTCGCCCAGGATCACACCCTGGGACAGCGGCGCACCGCGATGCGGGCAATGGTCTTCCAGCGCATGGACCTGACCGGCAGCATCGCGCCACAGCGCGATCTTGCGGCCGAAGCGGCGCAGCGAGACGGGCTCGGTCTTGACGAAATCCGAAGGGCAGACTGCATACCAGAGGTTCTTCAGACCCGTATTGAGCAGACGGTCCACCGGATCGATGGTGATGGTTTGTACGTTCATGGGGTACTCCTGTCCTGTGCTGTCTCAATAGCCCAGACGGGCCATCAGCGCCTGAAAGCTGTCTTCGGTCCAGGGCTCGCCGTTCTCGCCGGCGGGGCCGCTGCGGTTGATGTAGGCCACCAGCTCGGGCAGCGTCTGCACGCCCTCGCCGAAGGCGCGCTCAATGGAGTCGCCCAGCAGGTCCTCAAACAGGGTGGAGGCGCGCTCGCGCGCCTGATGCGGCTCGAGATATCGATCAGCGGCCATGGTTCTCTCCTTCGAAAACTGTCTTGAATCGTGGTTCGGTTTCATTGCCCGAAGCGCTGCGTGCCACCCGTATCGCGTGAAACTGGCGCGGCCCGACCTCAGGGACACCGAGGAAGGGCCTGGGCCGGCCGCGCCGCCCCACACCGAGGGTGTCATCCCCCTTGGGGGCGCCGTGCAACGGGAAGGCGCGAAGCGACTCAGGGGGTTGGTCATTTAGTCGGCCCGGATATCCAGGTCCTTGATGAGCTTGCCGAAGCGGTTGTAGTCGGCAGCATTGGTCTTTTCCAGACGTGCCGGCTCGCCGCCCGCAGGCAGGGCGCCGAAGGCCGCCATCTTGCTGACCACATCGGGCATCTTCAGAATTTCATTGAGGTGGGTGTTCAGCAGCTTGACGGTCTCGGGCTTCATGCCCTTGGGGCCGAACAGGCCTTGCCAGGCCGACACTTCCACATCCTTGACGCCCTGCTCGGCCAGCGTGGGCACATTCGGGGCCAGCGGGCTGCGCTGGGCATCGGCCACGGCCAGCACGTTGACCTTGCCGCCCGCATAAGGTGCGATGGGGCCCCAGGTCATGAAGGTCGTGGGCACATGGCCACCGATCAGATCGTTGACTGCGGGCGCCACGCCCTTGTAGGGAATGTGGGACAGCTTGGTGCCCGCCGCCTTGTTGAACATCTCGCCCAGGATGTGCATGGGCGAGCCGCTGCCGGGGCTGGCATAGGTCAGGCCATCGCGCTTGCCCTGGCTCGCCAGGGTCTTGATGTCCTTGATGCCCGAGCCCTGGCTGGCGGCCACGAACATGGGCTGCACGCTGGTCTGCACGATGGGCGTGAAGCCGCCGAGCACGTCGTAGCTCGAACCCGCATTGGTCTTGAGCACGAACTGGGCGATGGCAAAGGTATTGGGCGCCAGCAGCAAGGTGTAGCCGTCGGGTGCGGCCTTGGCCACATGCACGGTGCCGATGGTGCCGCTGGCACCGGGCCGGTTGTCCACCACCACGGGCTGGCCCAGTCGCTGGCCCAGCTTCTCGGCATACAGGCGCGCCATGGCATCGGTATCGCCGCCGGCCGGATAGGCCACGACGATGGTGATGGGCTTGCTCGGATAGGCTTGCGCCAGCGCGGAACCGGACATCTGGGCTGCAGCCAGCAATGCAGCAGCGATAACTACCTGGCGACGAATGTTTTTCATGAAATAGCCCGTGGGGTTGTGGAATCGTGGTGGGAGGGATACCGGCCAGCCGACGCTGCCAATGCCTCTTAATGCTTCTTGTCGGTCAGGAACTTGCCGTCGGCAGGGCCCACGCCCTTCTGGCGCCGGGTGTTGCCGTCCAGGCCGCCGTCGATGGCCCACTCGGCGAACACCGTCGGGCCGGGCTCGAACTCGCGTGGCTGCCAGTCGGCAGTCAGCTGGTCCTCGTCGGCGTAGTACTCGACCAGCGCGCCGGCCGGGTTCTTGAAGTACCAGAAATAGGCCGAGGACACGGGGTGGCGACCCGGGCCGAGCTGGGTGTCCCAGCCGCAGCGCGAGATATGCATGCCGCCGCCGAAGACCTCGTGGATGTCGCGCACGGTGAAGGCCACATGGTTCAGGCCGGCATGCTTGTCGGGGCGCTGCAGCAAAAAGATGTCGTGGTGGCCGCCGTCGGGCGCGGTGCGCAGAAAAGCGCCGCGCTCGGGATAGCGGTCCGAGGCCGCAAAGCCGAAGTTCTCCACATAGAAGCGCTCGCAGGCCTGCACGTCCTTGACGAAGAACACCACATGGCCGACCTCGATGGGCTGGGCGCGCTCATAGGCCGGGCTGGCCTGGTTGATGCGGCCCTTGCGGTCCCAGGTGTTGTACTCGGCGCTTTGCATCTGCACTTCGCGCTTTTGCGTGAGCTGCAGGCGCACGGCCAGGCCATTGGGGTCGGTGCAGCCAATAGGTCCGCCGTTCGGGCCGCCCTGCTTCACAAAGCCCGGCAGCTGTGCAATACGGGCTTCATAGAGCGCGAGATCGGCTGCACTTTCCACGCCCCAGACCACTTCGCGCAGCGTGGGGCCGGGCTCGATGGCGGGCGGCAGATCGGGGTGGTTGGTGGCGGCCACGATCACGCGGCAGCCGTTGAGTGTCTCGAACACCAGCCGGTCGGCCTGCTCCTCGGCCAGGCTCAGGCCCCAGTCGAGGAAGAACTGGCGGCAGGCCGCCAGGTCGTCGGCGCCGTAGCTGATTTCGTCAATGCCCAGTACGCTCATGTCGTGCTCCTTCAATTCGCCCAAGCGATGGGGCTCTCGTTCAGACCCCAGTACAGGCTTTTCTGCTCCATGTACTGCTGTATGCCCAGACGGCCTTTTTCGCGGCCCAGGCCGCTGTCGCGCCAGCCGCCGAAGGGCGTGGAGATGGAGAACTGCTTGTAGGTGTTGATCCAGACAGTGCCGGCCTGCACGGCGCGGCCTATGCGCCATGCGGCCTTGTAATCGCGCGTCCAGATGCCGGCGGCCAGCGCGTAGACGCTGTCGTTGGCCTGCTCCAGCAATGCCTCTTCGTCATCGAAGGGCATGGCCACGAGCACGGGGCCGAAGATCTCCTGCTGGCAGATCTGGTCGTTGTTGGTCACGCCTTCGAGGATGGTTGGGCGGTAGTAGTAGCCACGCTCGTACAGCGCACCCTCGGGGCGATGGCCGCCGGTGCGCAGCCGGCCGCCTTCAGACAGGCCCAGCTGCACATAGCTCTCGATGGATTCGCGGTGCTTGGCGGTGATCAGCGGGCCCATCTGGGTGCATTCGTCGGCCGGATCGCCCACGCGCAAGGCGGCGGCCTTCGCTGTGAGGCGTTCCATGAAGTCACCGTAGAGCTTCCTCGCCACGAACAGGCGCGAACCGGCGATGCAGGATTCGCCCGAGGAGCTGAAGATGCCGTAGAGCACGCCGTTGACGGCGTGATCGAGGTCGGCATCCTCCAGCACCATGGTGGCCGACTTGCCGCCCAGCTCCAGCGAGACGGGCATCATCTTGTCGGCCGCGATGCGGGCGATGTGCTTGCCGGTGGAAGTGCCGCCCGTGAAGGACACGCGCTTGACCAGCGGGTGCTTGGTGATGGCGTCGCCGATCACCGAGCCGCGGCCGGGCAGCACGCTGACGATGCCCTTGGGCACGCCTGCCTCTTCGCAGATGCGGGCCAGTTCCAGTGCCAGGAGCGGCGTGGCTTCGGCAGGCTTGACGACCACGGCATTGCCGGCGGCCAGCGCCGGTGCGAGCTTTTGCGCCTCGCTGGCGATGGGCGAGTTCCACGGCGTGATGGCCGCGACCACGCCCATGGGCTCATAGACGCTCATGGTCATGAAGTCGCCACGCGAGGGCGTGATGGTCTCTTCCATGGTCTCGCAGGCCGCCGCGAAGAACTGGAAGGTGCCGGCAGCGCTGGCCACCAGGGCGCGCGTCTCGCTGATGGGCTTGCCGTTGTCCAGGCGCTGCAGCTGGGCCAGAGGCTCGGCGCGCTCGCGGATCAGCTGGGCCACGCGGTGCAGCACGGCGGCGCGCTCATGGGGCTTTTTCTGGGCCCAGCCGCTGGTGCGGAAGGCATGGTCGGCCTTCTCTATGGCCTCTTGCACATCGGCCAGGCTGGGCGCGCGCAGGCGGCCCACCACCTCGCCGGTCGCGGGGTAGAGCGTGGCGGACTCGTCGCCGCCGCCAAGACGCCATTCGCCGCCGATATTGATGGGGAGCAGTTCTAGGTTCGACATCGTGAAGCTCTTTCGTTCTTGCTGGTCGTGCTGGCTCACTGGCCCTTGGTGGTGGCCGGGATCTGATCGAGCTTGTTCACCGGCGGGCCCGAGAACGTGGTCTTGAAGCTGCCGATGGCGCGCATGTCGATCTCGAGCAGGAAGGGTCCCTTCTTGCCCCAGGCGCCTTCCAGCACCGCAGGCAGCTCCTCCAGATCGCTGATGCGGGCATGGGGCAGCTTGATGGACGCGCACAGCTGGGCGTAGTCGGGGGTGTGCAGCTCCACATAGCAGCGGCGGCCGCCGTAGGACGCATCCTGGATGTTCTGGATCACGCCATAGCGCTGGTCGTTCATCAACACGATCATGGTGTCGCACTCCTCCTGCACCAGGGTGGCGAGCTCGCCCAGGTTCAGGATGAAGCCGCCGTCGCCGGCCAGGCCCAGGGTCTTGCGGCCCGAGCCGCTTTCGGCCGCGCCGATGGCCGCACCGATGGCCATGGGCATGCCCATGCCGATGCCGCCGCCCGTGGCGTGCACGCCCGCGTTGGACTCGAAGAAGCGCAGCTCGCGGTTGCCCCAGGTGCTGTTGGAGACAGTCACGTCACGCACCCAGTTGAAGTTGCGGCCCACGGCCTGCTGCAGCTGCTGCACCAGGGCGCTGTACGGGCCCAGGCCGTCGCGCATGGTGGCCACGACTTCGTCGTGCACCTGGCGCAGGTCGGCCAGCAGCTCGGGATCAGCCTTGTAACCGCGTGCTTCAAGGCGGTCGGCCAGGCCGTTCAGGGCCAGGGCCGAGTCGCCGCAGACAAAGCCGTCATCCATATAGCAGCGGCCCTGCTGGGCAGCGTCCACATCGATGCGCAGCAGCGGACGCGGCAGCTTGAGTTCGTACTTCAGCGTCTCGTTGCTGCGCAGGCGCGTGCCCACGGCCAGCATGGCGTCGCAGCGCTGGTAGAAGGCCTCGACGGGCTTCTGGATGTTGTAGGCGCCCAGGGAGGCTGGATCGTCCTCGGGCACGATGCCGCGGCCCTGGCCGGTGCTCACGATGCCGAAGCCCAGGGCCTTCAGACGCTGCACGGCAGCGCCGGCATGGCGGGCACCACCGCCCAGCCACAGCAGCGGGCGCCTGGCCTTGGCCAGCTGCTCGGCCAGCGCGTCGAGCGCGGCTTCGCTGGGAGCCAGCACCGCCACCGGCAGCGGCGACAGGTCGGCCGGCATGTCGATCAGCGCCTGCTGGATGTCGATCGGGATCTCCACGCTGACCGGGCCCGTGGGGGCGGTCATCGCGGTCTGCACCGCAGCCTTGAGCGTGGACAGGCAGGTCTCGGCGCTCAGCACGCGGAAGGCGGCCTTGGAGACGGACTTCAGCATGGTCAGCTGATCCGGCGCCTCATGGATATAGGACAGCTTCTTATCCAGATACTGGGTCTCGATCTGGCCTGTGATGTGCAAGAGCGGCGTGCCGGCCGTATAGGCTTCCACCAGACTGCCGGCGATATTGCCCGAAGCCGGGCCGGTGCTGGTGATGCACACGCCCAGGCTGGATGTAGAGCGCGCGCAGGCGTCGGCCATATTGCCCGCGCCGGCCTCGCCGCGCGCCATCACGAAGCGCAGCTTGCCGCGAGCAAACATCGCGTCGAGGATGGGCATGTTGTGGATGGAGATCACCCCGAAGGCGGCCTTCACGTCGCAATGCTCGAGGAATTCGGCAACGACGGCGCCGACGGTGATTTGGTTTGCGGTGGATGTCATGTTCTGGTCTGAATTTCGTTGGTGGTCGAAGCCGGCGCGGGACGCCAAGCAAGGGCCCAGGCGACACCGCCCGCCCCCAGCCGCGAAGCGAGAGAGGGGGAGGCGGTGCAAGCAGCGCAGGGGGTGCTACGCATATCTCGAAAGGCCTCCGGAAACATCGATATGGCTGCCGGTCGTGTATGAAGACAGGGGCGTGGCAAGGTAGAAGATGGCGCGTGCGGCTTCGGCGGGCGAGCCCAGGCGGCCCAGCGGAATGGACTTCTTGCGGGCCAGCTCGGCGCTCCACTGCTCCCAGGTCTGGCTGCGGTCCTCTCGGGCATCGAAGCGGCGGCGCCACTGGCCGGACTCGATCAGGCCCACCAGGATGCCGTTGACGCGCACGCCCTTGGGCGCGAACTCGGTGGCCATGGAGCGCACCAGGTTCTTGAGGCCGGCGCGCGCCGCCGAGGTCGCGACCATGTGGGGCTCGGGCTGGGAGGCCAGCAGCGAGTTCACGCAGACAATCGCCGACTCCGTGCCGCGCTCGAGCTGGGGCAGAAAGGCGCGCGTGGGATGCAGCACCGAGAAGAACTTCAGGTGCAGCTCCTCGGTCCAGGCTTCGTCGCTGGTGTTCTCGAAGGTCGAGACACGGCCCTGACCAGCGTTGTTGATAAGAATGGAAGCCGGGCCCAGCGCCGCTTCGCTGGCGCGCGCGAACTGCTGCACCTGCTCGGCATTGAGCACGTCGCAGGCCTGGGCGAACAGGCGCTCGCGGGCCTCGGGATGGCGCTCCAGCAGCTGCTTGACGGCCTGCTCCAGACGCTCGGGGTTGCGGCCGCACAGGGCCACGCGGGCTCCCTGGGCCAGCAGCAGCTCCACGGTGGCCAGGCCTATGCCCGAAGAGCCGCCGGTGACGACGGCCGTGGCGTCGAGTTTGAAATCATGCATGGCCGCCTCCTGCGCGCCTTGAAGTGATGGACAGAACCTGCGCGCTGGACTGCGGCCGGTAGTTGAGCAGCTCCGACAGTTCGTCGGCCGCCGCGCAGACGCACGGCACCAGTTCCGTCTGGCGCTCGGGATCGATCTGCGCCGAGGCCAGGGTCACGCCCAGGGCCGCGATGACGCGGCCGCTGTGGTCGCGCACGGGCGCGGCGATGGTGGAGATCGAGCTTTCGTAGAAACCGGCACCGGCCACATGGCCGCGCTCGCGATCGGACTGAACCAGATCGAAGAGCTCGATCACGGTCCTGGGCGTATTGGGCGAATGGCCTTCCAGGTGCTCTTCGGGATAGATGGCACGCAGCTCGGGCAGCGAGAGGTCGGCCAGCAGGATGCGACCCAGCAGCGTGGCATGGGCAGGCAGCCGCGTGCCCACGCGTACCGAGCTGGTCAGCGGCGTCGGCGGCGTGACCTTGGCCACATAGACGATGGAGCGGCCGTCGCGCACCACGATGTTGCAGGGGAAGCGGATTTCCTCGCACAGCCGCGCGATCACGGGCTGGCCCAGCTCGGTCAGGTCCATGGAGGACAGGAACTCGAAGCCCAGACGCAGCACGGACAGGCCCAGCCGGTAGTCGTTGCCGCCCTCGGCGCGCTGCAGAAAGCCCATGCACTCCAGCGTGTTGAGCATGCGGAACACCGTGGCACGCGGCAGCTGCAGGCGACGCGCCAGCTCGGGCGCGCCCAGCGCGGCGTTGTCGCGGCCGAACTCCTGCAGCAGGCGCAGACCGCGCTCCAGCGCAGGCACCATGTACTTTTCGGAGCCGCCGTCCGGCGCGCCACCAACATCTTCAGGAATAGTGGAAGCAGACATATCCAACTTTCGGTTCATTCCAGCTTGTTGCACCCGAGCTTGAAGCGCCCCCGCTGCATGCACCGTTTCCGTCGCCAGAGACAGCAAGCAAGGGCCGCCCCGCAGCGAGGCTGTCGTCCCTCTGGGGGGAAGGCGCGCAGCGACTCAGGGGGCAATTCATGTCAGTTCATGACGAAGCCGCCGTTGACGGGCAGCACCTGGCCCGTCACAAAGCGCGCACCGTCGGACAGCAGATAGGACACGGCACCCGAGACATCCTCGGGCCCCTGCTCGCGCTGCAGCGCGCGCTGGTCGATATAGAGGCGATGGCGGTGCTCGGGCACGTACTCGGTGGCCTCGACCAGCACCAGGCCGGGAGCCACGGCATTGATGGTGATGGCATCCGCGCCCAGCTCGCGAGCCATGGAACGCGTCATGGCCATCACGGCGCCCTTGCTGGCCACATAGGCCATCAGGTTGGGTGCGCCCCACATGGCAGTGTCGGAAGCCAGATTGACGATGGCACCGCGACCGCTGTCCTTGAGAGCCGCGCGGCAGGCACGGGTCATCAGCCAGACGCCGCGCACATTGACGTTCATCACCTGGTCCCATTTGTCCAGGGCAATGTCGTCCATGCCCTTGCCGCCAGAGTCCGTCACGGCCGCGTTGTTGACCAGGCCATCCAGACCGCCGAGGGTCTGCACGGCCTGCTGTGCGCACTGTTCTATGGAAGCCGGGTTGCTGGCATCAAAGGCGACGCCGTGAGCCTCGAAGCCCATGGCGCGCAGCTTGGCAACGGCTTCGTTCAGCAATTCGGCGCGCAGATCGGCCATCACAAGCTGCGCCCCCTGCTGGCACAGCGTCTGCGCAAAAGCAAAACCCAGGCCGCGCGCAGCGCCGGTCACAAGGATCCGGCGCCCAGCGAGCTGACCGGTGGAAGGCATGGTGTTGAGGGTCATCTTAAACCTTGTTTGTTTCAAATATGAAATGACACTTTTTTCTTGAAACAAGCCTGCAGTTTAGTGAGCCTTCTTTTGAGTCAATACCCGGAGAAACCCGTAGTTCCACCCCACAGCGACACACGGGCGTAAAAAAACCGCGACAAGCGCGGTTGAAAGGAAAACGAGGCAACAAAAGGTATCCGGCCTGCAGCTGCGTGCAGGCCGGATCGGTTTCATCAATACTGATAGCTTCTAGTGCCTGTCAATAAAGAAACACAGAATCAGAACAGCATGAAAATACTGTGTATAAAGCGATACAAGCTACTAAATAGCTAGCAAACCCTCTGATCCTTCGCAGGCGTCAGGCGCAGAAAATCCAGCACCACGCGTTGCGCGTAGCGGCTTGCCACAGTGCGCACGAAATCCGAGAAGTCCACATGGGCGCTGTCGTCCGCCCGATCCGAGATGGTGCGCATCGCGGCAAAAGGCGTGTCGTAATCCCGGCAGGTCTGGGCCACGGCAGCCCCCTCCATCTCCACCGCCAGCACGGCGTGGCCGGCAGCCTCCAGATCGGCCCTGAGCTGCGCGCTGGCCTGGCGCGAGCTGACAAACTGATCGCCGCTGGCAATCAGGCCCTGATGCACACGAGCCGAAGCATACGAAGCCACGATGCCCGAGCGCAGCGCCGAGTCGGCAGCCTGCATCAGTCGGTCCGTCGCCGGCTCGTCGCAGGCCAGGGTGCTGCAGCCGTAACCGGGCAACTGCCAGCGCGGAAAGATCGGCGAGGCATCCATGTCATGCTGCAGGAAAGTCCGCGCGATCACCACATCGCCCACATTCACATCCGTGCCGATGCCTCCCGCCACGCCGGTGAACAGAATGCCGCGCACGCCAAAGCGCTCGATCAGCGCCGCAGTGGTGGTGGCGGCGGCCACCTTGCCTATGCCCGACAGCGCACACACCACCTGATGCCCGTGCAGCCGGCCCAGCCAGAAGTCGCGTCCGGCATGGCGCAGGCATTGCATGCCCTGCATGGCGTCGACCAGGCCGTGTTGCTCTTCGGCAAGAGCGCTGAGAATGGCGAGCGTCATGGATGGGGGTACTCCGGAACAGGGGCCAGGCGGCCCTGGTGAAAGCTCAAAAGAAAGCACAAAAGCGGCACCGGGCCGCTTTGGTGGGATGCGCAAGAGGCGCGATTAGAGCACGAGGGCTTATTGCGCCTCGATGTCATGACTTTTGATGATGGGCGCCCAGAGCCCGGTTTCCTTGCGGATCAGCTCGCCGAAGGCCTCGCCCTTGACCACCCAGGGCGTCATCCCCTGTGCCTTGAGCTGATTGAGCGCCGCCGGGGTCTTCAGAATCTTGTCGATATCCTCGCCCAGCTGCTTGACCACCTCAGCAGGCGTGTTCTTCGGAGCCAGCACGCCATACCAGGAGGAAATGGCAATCCCTGGCACGCCGGCTTCGGCCAGGGTCGGCACATTGGGCAAAAAGCCCGAGCGCGCGCCGTCGGTCACGGCCAGCGCGCGCAGCTTGCCCGACTGCACATGGGGCAGCACGGTGGGCAGATTGGCCACGATCATGGGAATGGTGCCGCCCAGCACATCGGTCACACCCTGGGTCGAGCCCTTGTAGGCCACATGCATGATGTCCGCGCCCGACTTGTCCTTGAACAGCTCGCCGGCCAGATGCAGGCTGGAGCCCACGCCGGGCGAAGCGTAGCTGATGGAGTTGGGCTTGGCCTTGGACAGCGCCACCAGTTCCTGAACCGACTTGGCCGGCACCTGCGGATTGACCGCAATGACATTGGCCGTGCGCCCCATGGAAGCCACGGGCACGAAGTCGCCGAACACGCTGTAGGGCAGCTTGGGCATCAGCGTCGGGTTGATGGTCAGATTGCCCTGAGGCACGACCAGCAGCGTATGGCCGTCGGGCTTGGCACGCTTGACCATGTCGATGCCGATATTGCCGCTGGCTCCGGGACGGTTGTCGACGATGGCGGCCTGCTTGTAATGCTCGGTCAGACCGGTTGCCAGAATGCGCGCCAGGATGTCCACAGGGCCGCCGGCAGGGAAAGGCGCAATGACGGTGAACTGCCCGGCGGAAAGCTGCTCGGTGGCGGTCGCCGCTTGAGCGACGGGCAGGGCCAGGACGCTGGCCAGAGCCAGGCAGGATTTGAGAAATGCGGAGCGTTGCATGAGGGTTCCAGAAGGTGGAGATGTCAAGCCTGCCGAGGTTCGATGCACGCCCTGTTTGACGACGCGCAAGGAAATATTCGCACAGGCCTGACACCATGCTGAAGTGGGGAGATCTGCTTGCAGGTTTCAGCAACAAGCAAGAGAGGTGCCAAGCCCATGGCGCGCATGAAGCCACAGGCCTGGCTCCGGATCAGATGGCCAGCGGCGCCACGTTGTTGAGCACCGAGCGCACAACGCTGTACACCGTCAGCGCCGATGTCTTGGGGTTGGCCGCCAGCGGCTTGCCGCGCATGGTCAGTTCCATGGCGCCGAAAGCACCCCGCGCCTCGACCTGGTGCACGTTCTCGTGGACGCCAGGATCGGCAAACAGACGCACCATGGTCTTGTCCAGCCCCAGTCCGGCCAGCGACAAGGTGGCCGCCACATTGGCATTCTTGGGATAGAGCTGTGCGGCCTCACGCGCCGAGCCCTCGAAAATGCAGAAGGCCTCGGTCAGGCCGTCCAGATCACAGACCTGCTCGGCCGGAGTGCCGCTCCAGGCCTTGGGCGGCTTGCGCCCCGTGTAGACCACCGTCTCCAGTCCGCCGACACGCGCCGCCGCCAGGGCATCTATGCCGCCGATGGCGCCCGACAACAGCTGGGCCTGAGTCTTGCCGGCCTCGGCCGCGGCCTGTACGCGCTCGGCCATGCCCGGGGCACTCAAGGCGCCTATGGATGCGATGACCGCCGGAATGCCGCGCGTCAGGGCCGGCAGCACATGCTCTTCAATGGCGGCGTGACCCGCACATTCCACCAGCAGATCCGGCACCGCATCGCCGGGCAGGGCCTGCAGCAGCTGCGCCTGTGGTGCCAGGCGGGCAACCGTCTCGCGCACTGCTGGCGTGATCTCGGGAACCAGTATCCAGCCCACCTGCAGGCGGGTATCTCCGCTCAAAAGCTCCAGCACACTGGAGCCGATGGCGCCGCAGCCAATCAAAGCAATATTTTTCATCTCTAGCCTCCTGAAAAATGCGCTGGCCCGGCGTGATCGGGGTCAGCGCAAATGGTCCGGGTGCTGCTGGCGCAAATGAGCGGACAGGGCTTCTGCCGCCTCTTGCACCTTCTGCACCCAGAGCTGGGTTTTCTCGGGCACCAGCTCGGTAAACGGAATGGCCATGGCCAGTCCCGCAACCACCCGCCCGTCTGCGGCGCGCACCGGCGCTGCAATACTGGAAACACCTGGCTCGTAAAAGCCCTCGCCCATGGCGTAGCCACGCTCACGGTCCTGGGCCAGCAGGTCCAGCAGCTCGTCGATGTTGCGCGGCGTGCTCTCGGAGAACTGGGGCAATTCCTCGCCGCCAAACACCGAGCGCAGTTGCGCGGCATCCATGTCATGCAGCAGGGCTCGCCCCAGCACCGTCGCATGTGCAGGCAAGCGCGAGCCCACGCGCACAGCGCCCTGGAACGCTCCGGCCGGAGTGACGCGTGCCACATAGACCACGGAGGCGCCGTCACGCAATGCAAGATTGCTGGTCATGCCCAGCTCATCACACAAGGCCTGCAGAGCAGGCTCGGCCAGTTGCGCCAGCGGCTGGGTGGACAGGTAGTCGTAGCCCAGACGCAGCACGGCCAGACCGAGTCGGTATTCGGTACCGCTGCGCTGCAGATACCCCGAGTTTTCAAGCGTGGTCAACATCCGAAACACCGTGGAACGCGGCAGCTCGAGGTTGCGCGCCAGCTCGGGCGCGCTCCAGACAGGTTGCTCCGGGCCAAAGCAGGCCAGCAGGCGCAGTCCTCGCTCGAGGGCGGGCACGGTGTAACGGTCTTGGTCGTTGGTTGAAATCTCTGGGGTTTCGCTCATGGCAATCAGCTGGTGTTGGGCAAATAACTTTGGTTCAACAAAGATGCCAGCCTATGCGCAACCTCCACAGGTTGTTCCACGGGTGAAGCATGACCGGCAGCCGCAAGCGTACCGTAGTGCGCGCCCAGCAACTCGGACCAGGCTTTGCAAGCTGCAGGCGGAGTCACCACATCGTGCTCGCCGACCCAGACCTGAACCGGCATGCCCAGCCTGCCCTGTGCCTGCGCCAGATCACTGCCGCAGAGCAGCTCGACCGCCTGCGCATAGCCCTGCGGCTGCATGCGCGCCGTATTCCAGCGCACCCATGCACGCACGGCTTCAGGGGCTTCGGAAGACACCAGACGCTGGTCGATGACGGCCGCCAGGCCGGCGACACCTTTCTCGGCCAGCGCAGCCAGACGTCCTGCGCGCACCTTGGCTTGCTGCTCGGCCTTGGCCGCTGCGCCGTAACCGCCGGCCGGGCTGATGAACACCAGTTGCTCGACCAGTCCGGGGGCCGCCGTGACCGCCAGCCTGGCAGCCATCAGGGCGCCCAGGGAATGGCCGACCAGCAGACAGCGCCGCACGCCCAGCACCAGCAGTGACTGGGCCAGCGCCTGCGCATAGTCGGCATCGGCAGGCGCGGCTGGCGCCAGCGGCGTCGACACGCCATAGCCGGGTGCATCCCAGGCCAGAACGCGCGCCTTGTCACCCAGCTGCAGCGCCACATCCAGCCAGGAGGCAGCCCCGGAGCTGATGCCATGCAGCAGCACCACCGCAAAATCGGAGCTGGCATCGCCCGCCTCGCGCCAGGCAACCTGAGCGTTCTGCGGGAGCTTTACCAGTCGCTCGGGAAATCCGGTCTGCAGCAGCTGCAGCTTCGGCGACAGCAAATCCTCGTGCATGACGAAGCTCAGCGCTTGATCTTGGCCAGAGGATGCTCGGGCGGATAGGTCGGCGTGACGGGTTTCTTGGCGCCCAGCATCACGCACATCAGCGCATCTTCGTCACCGACGTTGATCTCTTCGCGGTAGACGCCGGGCGGCACCGACACCACATCGCGATCGGTCAGGATGGTCTCGAAACGCTCGCCATCCTTTTCCAGCACCAGCTTGAGCTTGCCGCGCATCACGAAGAACACCTCTTCGACATCGGTGTGCAGATGCGAAGGGCCTTCATGGCCGGCAGGAATCACCATGGTGGAGAAGGTGAAGTTCTCCGACGGAATGGTGTTGCTGTCGGAGGCCACACCCGTGCCGCCGGTGCCGATGTAGCGCATCTGGCCGCGGCGGTACTTGGGGTCGAAATCGGCCTGGAACTTCAGGGCATCGAAGTCGTACTTGCGCGTGGCAAAACGCGCAATGCGTGTGTTCATCCAGTCTTCAAAGCTGGAGCCCTCGGGGCGATCCCAAGTGCGGGCATTGTTGTCCTGTGCGATATCGCTCATATGTCTCTCCTGAAACCGTTGGTGAACACAAAAAGCGATCTGCTTTTTGTTTTACTAATAAAACCAGGTTCATTTGGCGAAACAATTATAAGAAGACTTGCCTGATCGCAACAAGCACATTTCTTTGCCAGCGAGGTCTTGTCGCCTTTTCATCGAGGCAAACGCCAGATTTCAGACGCAAAAAAGGAGCGCCAAGCGCTCCTGTGAACTCGCCTTGAAGGACAAGATGAAAACTCTCAGGCGTCGCGCAGCTCCCTGCGCAGGATCTTGCCCACGGGTGTCTTGGGCAGATCGGCGCGGAAGACGATGTGGCGCGGACGCTTGTAGCCGGTCAGATTGGCTTGGCAGTAATCGCGGATGGCCTGCTCGGTCAATGCCGGATCCTTTTTGACGACGATGAGCTTGATGGCCTCGCCGGACTTCTCGTCGGGCACACCGACCACCGCGCACTCGAGCACGCCGGGACAGTTGGAGACCACGTCCTCCACCTCGTTGGGATAGACGTTGAAGCCGCTGACGATGACCATGTCCTTTTTACGATCCACGATCTTCACAAAGCCGCGCTCGTCCATGGTGCCGATGTCACCGGTCAGGAAGTAGCCGTCCGCTGTCATGACCTTGGCGGTTTCGTCGGGACGCTGCCAGTAGCCGGCCATGACCTGCGGGCCCAGCACGGCGACTTCGCCGGGCTGGCCGAGTTCGTTCACATCCCGGCCATCGTTGTCGACCAGCTTCACATAGGTGCTGGGCAGGGGCACGCCTATGGTGCCCGAGTAAGCCGTGGCGGTGACCGGGTTGCAGGTCACCGAGGGACTGGTTTCCGAGAGGCCGTAGCCCTCGCAGATGGGGCAGCCGGTCTTCTTGAGCCACAACTCGGCCACGGCGCTCTGCACGGCCATGCCGCCGCCCACCGACACCTTGAGATGGCTCCAGTCCACGGTATCGAAGTCGGGGTGGTTGGCCAGCCCGTTGAACAAGGTGTTCACGGCCGGAAAGCTGTGGAAACGGTGCCTGGACAGCTCCTTGAGCGTGGCCTTGAGATCGCGCGGATTGGGGATCAGCACGGTCTTGCCGCCGGTACGCATGGCCAGCATCATGTTCACCGTGAACGCGAAGATGTGATAGAGCGGCAGCGCGCAGATGCTGGTGGGCTGCTCGCCTGCCGGCACCTTCTTCATGGCGGGCTCGTTCCAGGCTTCGGACTGCAGCACATTGGCAATGATGTTCCTGTGCAGCAGCACGGCACCCTTGCTCACGCCCGTGGTGCCGCCCGTGTACTGCAGCAGCGCCATGTCGTCGGCCTTGAGCACCGGCGCCTTCAGGCTGGCGCCACGCCCCTTGGCCAGCGCATCGTTGAAGCGCACGGCACCGGGCAGGCTGAAGGCAGGCACCAGCTTCTTGACGGAGCGCACCACGTAATTGACCAGCATGCCCTTCAAAAGGCCCAGTTCGTCGCCCATGGCGCAGAGCACGATATGCTGCACGGCGCTGCCATGCATGCCGTCCTGCAGCGTCTTGGCGAAGTTCTCGATGATGACGATGGCCTTGGCGCCCGAGTCCTTGAGCTGATGCTCGAGCTCGCGTGCCGTGTAGAGCGGGTTGACGTTGACCAGCACATAGCCGGCACGCAGCACCCCGGCCACCGCCACCGGGTACTGGGGAATGTTGGGCATCATCAGCGACACGCGGTCGCCGCGCTGCAGCCCCAGGCTTTGCAGATAGGCGGCAAAGACCTTGCTCTGGGCATCGACCTGGGCGAAGGTCAGCTCCTTGCCCATGAAGGAATAGGCCACCTTGTCGGCATGCTTGGCAAATGCCTCCTCCATCAAGGCCACCAGCGATGGATACTGGGACGCGTCAATGTCCGCAGGAACTCCCTCTGGATATGCATTCAGCCAAGGACGGTCACTCATTCTTCTGTCTCCGTGTCTTATCGTCTGATCCGGCCATTGTGATAAAAAGCACGGTCGTTCGATACTGTAGTAACCCTAGGAAACAAGCGGGGACACCTTGGTAACAGAAGTCAAACCCCATGAAAAAAGCCCGCAGGCAAAAGACTGCGGGCTTTGAGTGTTTTCAGCTTTCAGCGCTTACTGGTAAAGCGCTGAAAGCTATCAAACTTGAGTTTACTTGACCAACTGGGCCAGATCGCCGGCGGCGTACCTCTTGGCCATTTGCTCCAGGCTGTAGCCCTTGATCTTGGCGCCCTGGCCTTCGCAGCCGAACTCGATGTAGCGGGCCTTGCAGACTTGCTTGGCCGCTTCGCGGGCAGGCTTGAGCCATTCGCGGGCGTCGAACTTGTCGGGGTTCTCGGCCAGGAACTTGCGCACCGCGCCGGTCATCGCCAGACGGATGTCGGTGTCGATATTGATCTTGCGCACGCCGTACTTGATGGCTTCCTGGATTTCTTCCACGGGCACGCCGTAGGTTTCCTTCATCTTGCCGCCGTACTGGTTGATGATGGCCAGCAGTTCCTGAGGCACGGAGGAGGAGCCATGCATCACCAGGTGGGTGTTGGGGATGCGGGCGTGGATTTCCTTGACGCGGGAGATGGCCAGGATGTCGCCTGTGGGCTTGCGGCTGAACTTGTAGGCGCCGTGGCTGGTGCCGATGGCGATCGCCAGTGCGTCCAGCTGGGTGGCCTTGACGAACACGGCAGCTTCTTCGGGGTCGGTCAGCATCTGGCTGTGGTCCAGCTTGCCTTCGGCGCCGATGCCGTCTTCTTCGCCGGCTTCGCCGGTTTCCAGGTTGCCCAGGCAGCCCAGCTCGCCTTCCACGGTCGCGCCGATCTGGTGGGCCATGGCCACCACCTTCTGGGTCACGTCCACGTTGTAGTCAAAGGACGAAGGCGTCTTGCCGTCGCTCATCAGCGAGCCGTCCATCATCACCGAGCCGAAGCCCAGGTTCAGCGCGCCCTGGCAGACTTCAGGCGTGGTGCCGTGGTCCTGGTGCATCACCAGGGGGATGTGGGGATACATCTCGGCGGCCGCCTGGATCAGGTGCTTGATGAAGGGCTCACCGGCGTACTTGCGGGCGCCAGCGCTGGCCTGCAGGATCACGGGCGCGCCGACTTCGTCAGCCGCCGACATCACGGCCTGGACCTGTTCCAGGTTGTTCACGTTGAAGGCGGGGATGCCATAGCCGTTTTCAGCAGCATGGTCCAGCATTTCGCGCATCGAGATCAAAGGCATGGTGGGTTCCGTTCAAAGTTTTGAGAGGCAACGCCCCCGGCGATGAATCACTGCAGTGCGCCGCACGACAGCTGTGGCCCGGGGAAAGACCAGCGGCCACGCTTCGGTAACCGCTTAGTAACCGGTTATTTTAACCGGCTAGCGGTATTTCCATGCGATAGCAGGTGGTGAAGCCTTGTGGTGCCTCGGCCACCGTGAAGCTGCCGCCATGGGCCTGCATGACGCGGCTGACGATTTCATGGCCCAGGTGCAGACTGTCCGCGGGCGGCACATGGGCCGGCGCCGCATCGCGCCGTCCATCGTCGCAGACCTGCACCCAGGCCAGCGCCCGGGTCGAATCGAGGCCGGCCTGCACCTCGATCTGCGTGCCCGCCGGCGTATGGCGCACGGCGTTCTCGACCAGATTGCGCAGCGCCGAATCGAGCAGCAGCGCATTGCCGCGCACAGGCAGCTCCTGCGGGGCGTCCACGGAAATCATGTCCTCGCGCTGCCAGGCATGCTGAGCCTGCGCCGCCGCCACATTGCGCGCCACATCGGCCCAGTTCACGGTCTGCAAAGGCGCATCCAGCATGCCGCGCCCGGCCCTGGCCAGGGTCAGCAGCTGATCGAGCACATGGCCGGCATGCAGGGCGTCCCGGCCTATGCGCTGCAGCGCGGCCTGCAGGGTTGCGCTGTCGGTCTGCGCCGGCGACTTCAGCGCCTGGGCCTGAAGAGCGATGGAGGCCAGCGGCGTGCGCAGCTCATGGGCCACTTCGTTGGCCAGATTGCGCTCGCGCTCCAGCGCCTCCTGCTGGCGGTCGAGCAAGGTGTTGATGGAGCTGACCATGGGCGCGAGCTCGCGCGGCACATGGGCATCGGAGAGCCGCTGGTCACGGCTCAGATCCAGCGCCTCCACGCGCTGCGTGAGCTGATTGAGCGGGCGCATGCCGCGGCGCATGGCCACGCCCAGCGCAATCACGATCACGGGCAGCAGCCAGAAGCCCGGCTCTATCATCTGCATGGCGATATCGTCTGCCAGACTGTCGCGTTCGGCCAGGTCAATCATCACCGTGACCTTGGCTGTCCTGTCATGGCTCCACTGCGTGTAGCTGCGCCAGGCCTGGCGTTCATGCACGCCAATCGTGGCAAAGCCCTGTTCGATGTCGAAGTCCGGCAAGGGCGCCTGACCGGTGCGCGAGATCAGCAGACCTTGCGCATTCCAGAGCACCACGCTCAGCGACTCCTGATAGTCGTGGGCGTGCAGGCCTGCAGGCGGCTGGACCGCCGTGGCCTCCCCGGCCGGCACATCGTCCTGCACATGCCAGTTCAAGGTCAGCGCGGCCACTCCAGCCAGATGCCCGTCGGTCAGCTCGTCGGCCTCGTGGACTCCGGTCTGATAGCCCCAGATGACGAAGCTGCACCAGACCAGCACCAGTCCCCCCAGCATCCAGGCCAGCAAATTCAGCTGCAGCGAGCTGCGGCGCTTGCCGGTCGGTGCAAGGGTCGTCATTCCTGCTCCTGCGGCATGAAGTAGCCCACGCCGCGCATGGTCACAATGATCTTCTGGCCCAGCTTCTTGCGCAGATGGTGGACATAGACCTCCACGGCATTGCTCTCCACCGTATCGCCCCAGCTGTAGAGGTGCTCTTCGATCTGCGGGCGCGACAGCACGCGCCCGCGTGCCAGCAGCAAGGCCCAGAGCACGGCGAACTCGCGCGGTGAAACCTCCACCTTCTGCCCTGCCTGCCTGATGGTGCGCGCTGCCGGGTCCACCTCCAGATCCGCATGGCGGATCACCGGCGATGCCTGACCGGCGGCGCGGCGCATCATGGCGCGCAAACGGGCCTCCAGCTCGTCCATGTCAAAGGGCTTGACCAAGTAATCATCGGCACCCAGATTGAGCCCTGCCACCCTATCCTGTACCTGATCGCGTGCCGTGAGAATCAGCACCGGGGTTGCCGGATCGGGCAGCTGCGGCACACCGGGCCGGCCGGTCTGCAGGCGCAGGCGACGCACCACCTCGCTGCCATCGCCATCGGACAGCCCCAGGTCCAGCAGCACGGCATCGAAGCGCTCGGTGCTCAGGGCATGCCAAGCCTCGGCCACGCTGGCGCACACATCCACCGCATAGCTGCGCTGCATGAGATTGGCTCGCAGCCCTGCTGCAATGCCTTCGTTGTCTTCGACCACCAGAATTCGCATGACCGCATTGTGCGGGCCAATGCCGAATCCGCTCAACTGGCCGGTCAACGCCGGAGCCCGCTTCCCCTGCTCCCGCATGGACTTGACATCCGCAAGCCCGGATTTCGCCTTAACATCGGCCACCTTTCATTGCCGCAATCCGCCGCAGCGCCTTCATGTTCTTCTTCGATCCGTTTCTGTTTGCGCTGTTCAATGCCGATGCCCAGACGCACTGGTTCAGCATCCAGCTGGCACGTGCGCTCTCGGCCTGGTTGCCCAATCTGAGCGGCGTTCTGGTCCTGCTGGCCCTGGTGTTCGGCTCACCGGCAACACGCCGCACCATGCTGATGCTGCTGCTGTCCATGGCGACGGCCTGGCTGATCGCCAGACTCATACGCTGGGGCTTTCCGGCGCCGCGCCCGTTCCAGCTCAATCTGGGCACGCTATGGATTCAGCATGGCGGACGTGCGGGCTTTCCCAGCCTGCATGCCAGCGGTGCCTTTGCCCTGGCCATGGCCATCAGCCTGGGTACGACCCGCCATCGCAAGCCGCTGGTCTGGCTGGCCTGGCTGGCGGCCATCGGCATTGCCTGGAGCCGCGTCCATCTGGGCGTGCACTTTGCCTCCGACCTGCTGGCCGGCGCGCTGGTAGGCATCAGCGGCGCCGTCATCGTCTGGAATATCGCCTCGCGGCTGCGCCGCCGCCGCCATCTGCGCGTCGTGCCGCATCTCAAACGTCTGCGCAGCGCATGGACGGCCCAGGGCTGAGCAAGACCTCAGAACATGTCTGCGATCTCTACGCAGCCGCGTTGGAGCGCAATCGGGATGAGTTCGAAGCGATGGCTCGCCGCTTGCACCGGGGTGCAAGCAGGAGGCAGCGCGCAGCACATCGCCCGATTTCGCGCCAACCCTGCGGGACAGGGGCTTTGCGCACGCCCGGTCACGGGAGGTCTGCGGCGTTGCCTCGCCGGCCGCGCGAATCCTCGCAATAGCACGGCTATGGCTGCGGTATCGCGCGCGGGGGCCCGCCCCCTTGCATACCATCCCGCAAAGCCTCTGTCGCGGCGCGAGGAGATCGTGAGCACGTTCTTAAGCGCGTGTTAAGAAGCGCTTTCTATCGTGGCGGCCATGAAGTCGTCCGCCCCCTCGCTCCCTCTCCCTTTTCTTCGCCAAGCCTCCGCCCCGGCCCTGCTGAGCTGGACCGTCGTCGCCCTGGCCTGCGTACTGGCCTGGGACATGAGCGGCATGGACATGGCCATGGCGCACTGGTTTGGCAGCAGCCAGGGCTTTGCGCTGCAAAACGACTGGTTCATGGTCAATATTGCCCATGAAGGCGCGCGCAAGCTGGCCTGGATCATCGTGATGGGACTGAGCCTGATGATCTGGTGGCCCGCCGGCTGGATGCGCCAGCTTCCCTATGCACGGCGCATACAGCTGGTCGTCGGTGCACTGCTGTCGCTGGTCATCATGGCCGTCATGAAGCGCATCAGCGCCACGAGCTGCCCCTGGGACATCGCCGACTTCGGCGGCGTGGGCCACTATGTCTCGCACTGGGCCTGGGGCGTCACGGATGGCGGCAGCGGCCACTGCTTTCCGGCCGGCCATGCCTCGGCGGGCTTTGCCTTCATCAGCGGCTACTTTGCGCTGCGCCACGATCTGCCGCGCGCAGCACGCCTGTGGCTGGCCGCAGCTCTGGTAGCCGGTTTTGCCCTGGGCCTGGCGCAGCAGATGCGCGGCGCCCACTTCATGAGCCACACCCTGTGGACCGCCTGGCTGTGCTGGGCGGCCAGCGGCTTGTGCGATCTGTTCACCACCCGTCGCCTGGCGCACCAGCCACCTGCGGATGCAGCCCTGTCTCCTGACGAGCTGCTTGCCTCGGACTAGGCGCTGCGCACACGCAAAGGTCATTCATGCTGTTCTTCGATGCCCCTGTCTTTCAATTTCTGAATGCCAACACCCAGAGCCCGCTGTGGTGGATCCAGGCCTCGCGCTTTGCCTCCACCTGGCTGCCCGGACTCTGTGCCCTGCCCGTGATCGCCGCCATGCTGGCGCTTGGCAAAGGCTGGCGGCGCAGCCTGCAGTTGGCCCTGCTGTCCATGGCCTGCGCCTGGGTGGCCTGCCGTCTGATTCGCTGGGGCCTGCCCATGCCCAGGCCGGCGCAGCTGAGCCTGGGCATGCAGTGGATAGCGCATGGGGCCAGCGCCAGCTTTCCCAGCATGCATGCCGCCGGCGCCTTTGCCCTGGCGCAGGGCATCCATCTGGGCGTGGGCAGACACCAGCGCTGGCTGGTTGTCGTCGCATGGTTTCTCGCCACCAGCGTGGCACTCAGCCGCGTGGTGCTGGGCGTGCATTTCCCCTCAGATATTCTGGCCGGCATGCTGGTCGGTACCGCCAGCGCCGTGCTGGTCTGGCGCAGCGCCCTGCAGATCCAGCAAGCCCGGCGTCGCAAACAGCTCAAGCGCCGCCTGCAGCCCCGGATCGCCTGATGCACGCTACAAAAACAAAAGCTGCCAGCGCTTTATTCATAAGCACTGGCAGCTTTTTTGATGAGGCATGCTTCAAGTCAGAGGCATCGAGCAAGAGCCGCCTCGCAGCGAAGATGCCGTCCCCCTCGGGGGGAAGCGGCATAGCCGCTCAGGGGGCTCACTCCACCCTGCAGATCTTGAGCATATTGGTACCGCCTGGCTGGCCCATGGGCTCGCCGCAGGTGATGGCGTAGACATCGCCGGACTGCACGATGCCGCGGGCCAGCAAGTGACCCTTGGCCTGGTCCAGCGCCATGTCGCGCTCGGCGCTGGTGTCCATCAGCAGAGGACGCACGTTGCGGTACAGCGCCATCTTGCGCTGCGTGGCCAGCTTGGGCGTCAGCGCGTAGATGGGGATATGGATGCGATGACGGCTCATCCACAGCGCGGTCGAGCCGGAGTCCGTCAGCGCCACGATGGCCTTGGCACCCAGGTGATGCGCGGTGAACAGCGCGCCGATGGCGATGGCCTGGTCGGTACGCTTGAACTGGCTGTTGCTGAAGTCGGCGTCCTTGACGCGGTCTTCGGCCGCTTCCGCAGCGGCGCAGATGGCCGCCATTTCACGCACGGTCTCCAGCGGGTACTTGCCGGCAGCGGTTTCGGCGCTGAGCATCACGGCATCGGTGCCGTCCAGCACGGCATTGGCCACGTCGCTCACTTCGGCACGGGTGGGCACGGGGTTGGTGATCATGGACTCCATCATCTGGGTCGCAGTGATCACCACCTTGTCCATGTCGCGCGCCATGCGGATCATCTTCTTTTGCAGCGCGGGCACGGCGGCATTGCCCACTTCCACGGCCAGATCGCCACGGGCGACCATGATGCCGTCGGAGACCTTGAGAATCTCTTCCAGGCGCGGAATGGCTTCGGCGCGCTCGATCTTGGCGATCAGGCCGGGCTTGTGGCCGTACTGGGCAGCGGCCACATTGCACAGCTGGCGCGCCATTTCCATGTCGGTGGCGTTCTTGGGGAAGCTCACGGCCACATAGTCGGCCTGGAAGGACATCGCGGTCTTGATGTCTTCCATGTCCTTGGCGGTCAGCGCGGGAGCCGTCAGGCCGCCGCCTTGCTTGTTGATGCCCTTGTTGTTGGACAGCTCGCCGCCCAGCTTGACGATGGTGTGCACCTCTTCACCGCGCACGGCGTCCACGGTCAGCACGATCAGGCCGTCGTTGAGCAGCAGCACGTCGCCGGCCTTCACATCACGGGGCAGCTCCTTGTAATCCAGGCCCACGCCGTTGATGTCGCCCAGTTCGGTGCGCGACGCATCCAGCACGAAACGCTCGCCGGGCTCGAGCATGACCTTGCCCTCGGCAAACTTGCCGACGCGGATCTTGGGTCCCTGCAGGTCGGCCATGATGGCCACTTCGCGGCCCGCGCGCTGGGCGGCCTCGCGCACCATGGTGGCACGGTCGATATGGTCTTGCGCCTTGCCATGGCTGAAGTTCAGGCGCACGACGTTCACGCCTTCGCGCACCATTTGTTCAAGCAGTTGCGGATCGCTGGAAGCGGGGCCCAGTGTGGCGACGATCTTGGTAGCACGACTCACTTGCATGAAATGTCTCTCTCGCGATGGAATGTAATCGGGTTTCAATTCTGGCACGAATGCGGTTACATGACTGCATCTTGCACAGTGCTGCAGCACCAGGACAGCGAGCCGCAGAACAGAAAAAACAGTAGCTGCTTGCGCCTGTCCATTCTCGAAATCAGATTAAATAATGCAGGAAATGTCGATATTTCAAGTGCTTGCAGCTACTGATTCGGAAGCATAAGAGGGAAACTTGCGCCGGAACCGACAGGCCTTGTGCAGCGCATCAATGAGCGCGTCGAAACAGTTTTGCCCGGCAGGTTCAAATGTGCTGGCGTGCTGCCCTCAGATCAGGCCGTGCGAGAGCAGATAGGTCACCACATGCGTGAGCATGGCGGCCTCAAGCCCGTAGCGCCAGAACATGATGCCGGCCAGCAGCCCATAGACACTTTCGCACATCAGCAGCTGCAGCACGGCAGGCGCCGGCAGCTCGCCGACCACGCCCCAGTTCAGAAACACCGGAATGCAGCCCGACAGCAGGGCAGCCAGCGCGATGGCCGACCAGCCCAGCCGCCAGTCCGGGCGCTGCCTGGAGCTGCCGAAGAGCAGCCACAGCAGCCACATCACGCCCGTCAGCATGCCCAGCCTCAGCAGCAGCTCTTCGGTGATCGCACCATAGAGCAGCTTGGGCCATAGCGGCAGGCCGTAGACCGGGTCCACGAAAGGCATGCTTTCGGGCCAGACCACGGCCAGCGTCACCAGCCAGGCCGCGCCGATCACGCCGCCTGCCACGCCGGGCAGGCTCAGCACACGAATGCCGCGCCAGGGCACGCGCCCCTCTGCCAGGGCATGGATCAAGGGCGCACTCAGGCCCAGCTTCGGGCCCAGCCGGACCCCGAGGCACACGCTCAGCGCCAGCAGGGCGCTCAGCCCTGCCGTCACGGCCCAGCTGCCCGCGACCTCCAGACCGTCTCCGGTCAGAAAGCCCAGCCAGGCCGGCGGCACCGTCCAGGCCAGCGCCACCACCCCGGGCAGACCCAGCAGCCACAGCAGCAAGCCCATGCGCGCGGCGGGCAGAGGCCTGACTGCAGCGCCATGGGACAGGTGATTGAAGGTCTGCGGCATGCTGAACTCTGGCGCCCGTCGCTCAATCACGCATCAGAGCTTCGATCTCGTCGGGCTTGACGGGCACGCCGCGGGTGATGAGCTCGCAGCCGGTCTCGGTGACGATGGCATCGTCCTCGATGCGGATACCGATGTTGTGGAACCTCTCGGGCACGCCGGGTGCCGGTCGCACATAGATGCCCGGCTCTATCGTCGTGACCATGCCGGGGCGCAGGATGCGGCTGGGGCGATTGGCAATGGTTTCGCCCGAGATCGGGTCCTTGCGCTCACTGACCACGCCCAGCTCGCTGGGCTCCACATAGCTGCCACAGTCATGCACATCCATGCCCAGCCAGTGGCCGGTGCGGTGCATATAGAACTGGAAGTAGGCGCGCGACTCGATCACATCCTCGGCCGTGCCGTACTTGGTACGGTCCAGCAGCCCGAGGTCCAGCATGCCCTGGGCCAGCACGGCCACGGTGGCGTCATGCGGGTCGTTGAAACGCTTGCCGGCCCTGGTGACGGCAACCGCAGCCTCCTGGCTGGCCAGCACCAGCTCGTACAGCGCGCGCTGCGCCCCGCTGAACTTGCCGTCGGCCGGGAAAGTGCGCGTGATGTCGCTGGCGTAGCCATCCAGCTCGCAGCCTGCGTCGATGAGCACCAGCTCGCCCGCGCGTACCGGCGCCTTGTCGGCCTGATAGTGCAGCACGCAGGCATTGGCGCCGGCAGCCACGATGGAGCCATAGGCCACGTACTGCGAGCCATGCTGGCGGAACTCGTGCAGCAGCTCGGCGTCCAGATGGTATTCGCGCACCTCCTCGCCATTGCGCAGCATGCGGGCCGAGCGCTGCATGGCGCGCACATGGGCCTGGGCACTGATCTGCGCGGCACGGCGCATGATGTCCTGCTCGTGCGCGTCCTTGACCAGACGCATCTCGTCCAGCAGCGCACAGGCATCGCCCTGCTGCGTGGGGCAGATCACGCCAAAGCGCGAGCGGGCGCGCACCTGACCCAGCCAGCCTTCGACCTGTTCGGCCAGGCCCTTGTGCGTGGCGAAGGGGAACCAGACACGCTCGCGGTTTTCCAGCAGGCGCGGCAGGCGGGAATCGATCTCGTCGCTGGAGAAGGCCTGAGCCACGCCCAGCTTGGCCTTGGCCGCCTCGGGGCCGAGGCGATAGCCGGTCCAGACCTCGCGCTCCAGATCCTTGGGCTGGCAGAACAGCACGCTCTTGCCATCGCTGGTCAGCACCAGGCAGGCATTGGGCTCGGAAAAGCCCGTGAGGTAGTAGAAATAGCTGTCGTGGCGGTACAGATACTCGGTATCGCGGTTGCGATGCAGCTCGGGAGCCGTGGGAATGATGGCGACACCGCCGTCGCCCAACTGGGCGGCCAAGCGTGCGCGGCGTTGGGCATATACAGAAGTCATGGGCATATCGTAATGCTGGCCGGACATCTGTACATCAGCTTACATCTGCAGATGTCAGCTATTTCGACACAGCCCTCTTTCCGCACCGCCCCAAAGCGGGGTCATCAGCAGCGCCGTCGCATCGTCGGGCACCAGGGCCTCGGGCTGGCTCGCGCGCCAACCCGACCAGAGCAGGCTTGCGCCCGACAGGATCAGCAGACCGCAGACCAGCCATTCCACCAGTCTTCTGGGCCAGGCAGGCGGATGTCTGACACTCCACCAGGTCACGCCCGTGACGACAGGAAAAGCCAGCGCCGTCCAGCCCATGACGGCCCAGTTCAGCTGGCCCTCCACCGCCACCATGGCAGCGCGCAGCAAGGAGCAGGAGACAAACATGGCAAACAGGCAGTGGCGCACCAGCAGGCGATCCAGCGGCTGGCGGTAGAGGTGATAGACCATGGGCGGGCCGGGCGTGGCAAACAAACCACCGAGCAGACCCGACGACACGCCGGCCACCCAGAGGGAAGCAGGGCCCGAAGGCCGGTCCAGCGCCTTCTTCTGCATCAGCAGCAGCATGGCGCAAAGCACGATCACCAGTCCCAGCAGCATGCGCAGGCCATTGAGCGTATTGCCGCTGAGCCAGTGCAGCAGCAGCACCCCGCCGACCACGCCCAGCACGCTGCTGATGAGCATGGGCTTGAGCATGGCCCAGTCAGGCTCGAAGCGGTAGGCGCGCATATAGCTGACGCCGTTGATGATGGACAGCAGACAGGCCACATTGGCCGCATCGGCAATATTCATCAGGCCCGTGGCGCCTGCGACGCCCACAAAGATCAGCCCGAACGCGAAGCCCGTGAGGTTCTGACAGAACGCGGCCAGCCCCACCAGAGCCATGAAGAAAACGATTTGCATGCACTCATCCGATGACGGCCCCAGGAGAATGCGCAAAGATGCATCCGGTAGTGCCTGTCTGAAGAGCGAAGGAGCTTAGCAGACGCTGGCGATGAACTTGCGATGACAAATAATCTGGCGCTGCAGCGCAGTTGACGCAGGCATCAGTGCCAAGCCCGTGCGACGGCGCCCCAGCTTAGCGCTGATTGAGCTGGGCCAGTCGCTCGGGCGTTCCGACATCGACCCAGCGGCCGGTGTAGAGCGATGCACCCACCCGGCCTTGCTGCATGGCGCGGCGCAGCAGCGGGGCCAGTGGGGCACGCAGGCCTTCTGGGTTTCCGGGCTGCACATCGAACCACGGTGATGCAAACAGCTCGGCTTTCAACAGCGCAATCGTGCTGTAGGTGTAGCGCGGTCGCTCGTCATCGGCAGGCAAATCCAGTGCCTTGCCGTCCTCGCTCAGGCCGAAGTCGCCACGCGGATTGTGCGCAGGATTGGGCACCAGCCACAGGTGAGCGAGTTCATCGCTTTGGGCAAACGCCTGGGCATCCTGCAACGCAAAGCTGAAATCCGGCGCATAGACATCACCTGCGGCCAGCCAGAAAACCCGGTCCAGCTGCGGCAAGGCGCGGCTGATACCGCCCGCGGTTTCAAAGGCTTTCTCGGGTTCCTCCGAATAGGCAAGCGATAGCTTCGCGCTTGCGCCTCCATCCGGCTGCGGCACGAATTCATCGCCGAAATACGCGGGAATCTGCGCCCCGAGCCAGCCGGTATTGATGACGGCTTGCGACACGCCGGCAGCCAGCAGCGCCTGCAGGTGCAACTGCAGCAGCGGCACGCCCTGCACCTTGAGCAGCGGCTTGGGCGTGACATCGGTCAGCGGCCTCATGCGCTCGCCCCGGCCTGCGGCCAGCAGCATTGCAGGGGGTTGCACCAGGAAGGAAGCAGCGTTTTCTACAGTCATTGCAATCAGCTTTTCAACATGGTTTGGGGTGTGCAAGACACCTGTTTCTGGGGTTGCACTGTAGAGCATTGACCCGCATCCCGCCTGCGAAAATTGGGCCTCCATTAAAATGACGGGCTTAGCAGAATTACCCCTCCTTTTCGGAGCGCCCTGATGGCCAACACTCAAAATATGGCGAATGCAATCCGTGCACTCGCAATGGATGCCGTTCAACAAGCCAATTCCGGCCACCCCGGTGCCCCCATGGGCATGGCCGACATGGCCGTAGCGCTGTGGAGCCGCCACCTCCAGCACAACCCCGTGAACCCTCACTGGGCCAATCGCGACCGCTTCATTCTGTCGAACGGTCACGGCTCCATGCTGATCTATGCGCTGCTGCACCTGAGCGGCTACGACCTGCCCATCGAAGAGCTGAAGAACTTCCGTCAGCTGCACAGCAAGACTGCCGGCCACCCCGAAGTGGGCATCACCCCCGGCGTGGAAACCACCACCGGCCCTCTGGGCCAGGGCATCACCAATGCCGTGGGCTTTGCACTGGCTGAAAAGCTGCTGGCTGCCGAGTTCAACAAGGACAAGCACGAGATCGTCGACCACCACACCTATGTGTTCCTGGGCGATGGCTGCCTGATGGAAGGCATCTCGCATGAAGCCGCCGCCCTGGCCGGTGCCTGGAAGCTGAACAAGCTGATCGCCCTGTATGACGACAACGGCATTTCCATCGACGGCAAGGTGACCCCCTGGTTCATCGACAACACGCCCGAGCGCTTCGAAGCCTACGGCTGGAACGTGATCCGCGCCGTGGACGGCCACAATGTGGACGCCCTGGACAAGGCCATCGCCGCTGCCAAGAAGAGCGCCGACAAGCCCACGCTGATCTGCTGCAAGACCCATATCGGCAAGGGCTCGCCCAACCGTCAGGACACGGCCAAGGCCCACGGCGAACCTCTGGGCGCCGAGGAAATTGCACTGACCCGCGCGGCTCTGGGCTGGACTTACGGCCCCTTCGAGATCCCTGCCGACGTCTACACCGACTGGAACGCCAAGGATCTGGGCGCCAGGGCCGAAGCCGCCTGGAACGAAAAGTTCGCCGCCTACACGGCCGCCTTCCCCGAGCAAGCCGCCGAGTTCACGCGCCGCATGGCTGGTGACCTGCCCGCCAACTTCGGTGAAATCGCCGCCAAGATCGCATCCGACGCCCATGACGCCGGCGCCACCGTGGCCAGCCGCAAGGCCAGCCAGCTGGCCCTGGAAGGCCTGACAGCCGCTCTGCCCGAGCTGCTGGGCGGCTCTGCCGACCTGACCGGCTCCAACCTGACCAACACCAAGTCCACTCCCTCTTTCCGCGTGGATGACAAGGGTGCCGTGGTCAAGACCGAAGAAGGCCAGATCGGCCGCCACATCAACTACGGTGTGCGCGAGTTCGGCATGGCAGCCATCATGAACGGTGTGGCGCTGCACGGCGGCTTCATCCCCTACGGCGGCACCTTCCTGACCTTCTCCGACTACAGCCGCAACGCCATCCGCATGGCGGCCCTGATGAAGCAGCGCGTGATCCACGTCTTCACGCACGACTCCATCGGCCTGGGCGAAGACGGCCCCACCCACCAGTCCATCGAGCACGCAGCCTCCCTGCGCCTGATCCCCGGTCTGGACGTGTGGCGCCCCGCCGACACCACCGAGACCGCCGTGGCCTGGACCGTGGCCCTGAGCCAGAAGAACAAGCCCACAGCCATGCTGCTGAGCCGCCAGAACCTGGCTTACTCGCCCAAGAGCGAAGACGCGCTGGACGACATCGCCTGCGGCGCCTATGTGCTCTCCGAGCCCAAGGATGTGGGCCTGAAGGGCAAGAAGGCCCAGGCCGTGATCATCGCCACCGGCTCCGAAGTGCAACTGGCTCTGGCTGCCCAGAAGCAGCTGGCCGAACGCAAGATCGCCGTGCGCGTGGTCTCCATGCCCAGCACCACGACCTTCGACAAGCAGGATGTGAAGTACAAGAAGGCCGTGCTGCCCGCCGGCCTGCCCCGCATCGCCGTGGAAATGGGCGTGACCGACTTCTGGTGGAAGTACGGCTGCGCCGCCGTGGTCGGCATCGACAGCTACGGTGAGTCCGCTCCTGCAGGCGTGCTGTTCAAGCACTTCGGCTTCACCGCCGAGAATGTGGCCGACACCGTGCAGGTCGCCCTGCAGAACGCTGGCAAGTAAGCGCAAAAGGGGCCTCGTGCCCCTTTTTTCCGGCTGAAGTTTGCTCACCCGCAGTCCTCAGCCCTCCGGACCAGGCCTCAGGGTGCCGAGTCCGGGCACAATCCGCTCCGGTTTTTCACTACTCACTATCTACGAGGCAACTATGACGATCAAGGTTGGTATCAACGGCTTCGGCCGCATTGGCCGCAACGTGCTGCGTTCCGCAGTGCAAAACTTCTCCGACATCGAAATCGTCGGCATCAACGACCTGCTGGAGCCCGACTACCTGGCTTACATGCTGAAGTACGACAGCGTGCACGGTCGTTTCGACGGTGAAGTTTCTGTCGAAGGCAACACCCTGGTCGTCAACGGCAAGAAGATTCGCCTGACGCAAGAGCGCGATCCCGCCAACCTGAAGTGGAACGAAGTCGGCGCCGACATCGTGATCGAGTCCACCGGCCTGTTCCTGACCAAGGAAACCGCCCAGAAGCACATCGACGCAGGCGCCAAGAAGGTCATCCTGTCCGCTCCCTCCAAGGACGACACGCCCATGTTCGTGTTCGGCGTGAACCACGGCACCTACAAGGGCGAAGCCATCATCTCCAATGCTTCGTGCACCACCAACTGCCTGGCTCCCGTGGCCAAGGTGCTGAACGACAAGTGGGGCATCAAGCGCGGCCTGATGACCACCGTGCACGCAGCAACCGCCACGCAAAAGACCGTGGACGGCCCTTCCAACAAGGACTGGCGCGGCGGCCGCGGCATTCTGGAAAACATCATTCCCTCCAGCACTGGCGCAGCCAAGGCCGTGGGCGTTGTGATCCCCGAGCTGAACAAGAAGCTGACCGGCATGTCCTTCCGCGTGCCCACTTCCGACGTGTCCGTGGTTGACCTGACCGTGGAGCTGAACAGCGAAGCCACCTACGAAGAAATCTGCGCCGAAATGAAGGCCCAATCCCAAGGCGCCCTGAAGGGCGTGCTGGGTTACACCGAAGACAAGGTCGTTGCCACCGACTTCCGCGGCGAGACCTGCACCTCCGTGTTCGATGCCGAAGCCGGTATCGCCCTGGACAAGACCTTTGTGAAGGTCGTGTCCTGGTACGACAACGAGTGGGGCTATTCCAACAAGTGCCTGGAAATGGTGCGCGTGGTGGCCAAGTAATCCTCAAGGATTAGCTACCGAAACAAGCTCAATCGCTTATCAGATAAGCGCTGACAGCTATCAAAAAGCCAGCATGGGACGCCATGCTGGCTTTTTTTCATCCCGCAAGACCGGAGCCGGCCGGAGCATGTCTCGGATACATTTGTAACACGCAGCTGCCACCGGCGCCCAAGAGCGTGAAGCACTGCCACTTCCTCGGACAAGGCCGCCATGTTTATTGCGATTCCTCTTGAGAACAAGCCTTCCTGGCGCTCGCCGCCCTGGATGACGGTGCTGCTCATCATCATCAACTGCGTGATCTTCTGGGGCTGGCAGGCACCCGAGGAACATGCCGTCGAAAAAGCGGCCCAGCAATATGCCCAGACCGCTTTGCCGACGCTGGAGCTGCCACCGTTCCTGACCTATCTGGAGGAACAAGCCGCCCAGGGCAGCAAGCGCTTCGACCAGCACACGCTGCAGACCGTGCGAAAGCTCTATCAGCACAAGGCCTATGCCCAGCTCTATGCGCTGCTGTGGCAGGAGAAGAAATTCCGCCAGCGCCTGCTGGACGGCCAGGTGATTACCGCCAGCCACCCGCGCCATGCACAGTGGCAGGCGGCACGTGCCGCCTTCGCGCCCCACGAGCCGCGCGGCAGCTTTACCGAGCGCTGGTCCATCAGCTATGCGAATGGCGCCGGCTGGCAGCCCCTGCAGGCCTTCACCTCCATCTTTCTGCATGGCAGCACCAGTCATCTGCTGGGCAATATGGTGTTTCTGTTCCTGTTCGGCTTCACCCTGGAGCTGGCTTTGGGGGCCTTCACCTATCTGGCCTTCTACGTGATCGGCGGCATCGGCGCCTCGCTGTTCGCGCTGATGTTCTATGCCGGCATGGGCGGTTACGGCCTGGGGGCATCGGGTGCGATTTCGGCCCTCATGGCCATGTATGCGGTGATGTACCGCATGCGGCGCATCCGCTTCTTCTATATGCTGCTGTTCTACTTCAACTACGCGAGCTGGCCGGCCCTGATCATGCTGCCGGTCTGGATGGGCGTGGAGTTGCTGCAGCATCTGCTGGGTGGCAAGCAGGTTGCCTATATGGCCCACTTTGGCGGTCTGCTGGCGGGCAGCCTGCTGATGTGGATCTATATGCGACTGCAGACCGTTGCTGCGCCGGTCAACGAAGAAGAGCAGGCCCAGGCCGCCGCCCGGCCGCTGGCCGAGGCCGTGGCCCGAGCCCAGCGGCATACCGATGCGCTGGAATTTGGCCGTGCCGCTCCGGCCTGGCGCGAAGCGGCACGTCTGGCCCCTCGGACCCGGCCATTCTGCGGGCCTGGTTTGAAAGCTCGCGCCATCAGCCCGCCAGCGAGGACTTTCATGCTGCGGCGCGACGCATCTTCAAGCTGCCGGCCACCACGGACGCCGAACGCCAGCTGCAGCTGGCCAGCTATCGCAGCTATCAGCAGCGCGCCCAGCCCGGCATGCGCATGAGCGCGGACACCATGCATGGCCTGGTGCGCAGTTTCGTACGCCTGGGAGCCCTGCCCGAGGCAGAAAAACTATGCCGCTCCCTGCACAAGCTGGCAGACCATCCCCAATGGCCGGCAAGCTTGCTGCTGCTGGTCAACGGCATGGCCCAGGCCGGACGCATTCAGGATGCCAAGGTCTGGCTGCCCGTGCTGCAGCAATCGGCACCCGAGGAAGCTCTCACCCGCTGGCTGGCACAGCAGCGCTAGCCAACGCCTTGCCGCGCTCAGGTCTTGGCCTCCAGCTCCTGCAGCTCATCACGCAACACCCACTGCGCTTCCTGGGTGCTCGCGTGCTCGGGAAAGTGCTGCTTCATGCGCATGTACACCGACACCCCCTGCATGGGCTGCTCCAAGCCCTGCTTGTAAGCGCGCACCAGCAGCTCCAGCATGGGCGGGATCCAAGTACTGCCGGCAAAGCGCTTTTCAAAATCCTTGGCCAGTATCAACACATACCTGGGCTTGCCGGCCTTCCAGGCCTGCTGTGCCAGCTCGTAACTGGGCTGGGCCGCGTCGGGCTTGAAGTCCGGCTTGCGCTTGACGCAGCTCACCCAGGCCTCCAGGGCCTCGCTGGCGCGCTGCTGGGCGAGCAGCATGGGAATGAAACGCTGGCCCAGCTCCGCCAGTGCGTCCGCGCGTTCGGTCAGCTTGAGCACCCGGAAGTAACGGCGGCAATCGGGCAGGCTCTCATAGTCCTCCCGCTGCCATTCGCGGGACTGGTTCACAGCCTCGTCCATCTTGTTGTCCTGCACCAGTCTGGCCACCAGCGCATCGCGACGCTTGGCCTCCAGGGCCGCAGGGTCGATCTGCACGGTCGCAGGCCCCTCGGGCGCTTGTACGGGATCGATATCCAGAGCCGCATGGTGCTGGTACATGACATAGCCGATCATGGCCGCCATCACCCAGCTGAAATAAATCATCACGAAGCTCACCAGGGGCAGCACCAATCCGGGCGCCGCAACCTTGAGCAGCATCGCCAGGACCATGGGCGAGCCCTGCTGCAGCAGAAACAGAAAAAAGCACAGCAGCAGATAGGACTTGCCGATACCAAAAATCGTCGCCAGCAGCTCGAACGGATTAACGGCCGAGCTCAGGCTGTTGGTATTGATCAGCACCATCCAGGTCGCAGGAATCAGGAAGGCCACCAGCAGATTGGCAATCACTCCCAAGGTCAGGCTGCGGGTTGCCATAAAGCCCACAAAGATTCCGAAAACGACGAGTACCCCGAAAAACTTCCAGGGTAGCCATTTCCAGTCTTCATCGACCTGACTGGACCGGAAATCGGAACTATGGGTAATTCCACGCGAGGCGAGCGCCGAAACCTTGAATGCATAGCGGCTGACGGCCAGCATCAAGCCCAGGCCCACGAACAGAACCCCCACCCACCCGAACATCAGCCCGTAACTGCATGCCGACAGCAGCAATGCATAGAGCAAAGGCTCGGTCTGCAGGGGAAACAAGAAGAAGCTATTGAGCTTTTGCCAGAACGGAGGGATTTTCCACTCGGAAGAATCACCTTTTTGGTGAACACCACGTATCGAATTCAATGCCTGTTCTCCCACTCTCGGTTTGATGAATCATTTGCAAGCCTGCTTGCAATGACCGAATCCGCTCTGGTATTGCCCGATTTTTCTTTGAAATCGGGTCATTGCGGAATTCTGCGGTAGAAACTCGCCCTGAATTCAAATACCGATAGACCACCGGCATATTGTTTTTTCTCTTGCCAGAAACCCCGTAAATGCTTTTGCAGCCAAGCCGGCCTGCCAAACCGCCTTGAACCGATAACGGATACGACTGCAAGGATTGCAGGCAGCGCTTAAAGTGGTCCAGGTTTTATGGAGAAGCAGCGAATGATTCACAGCGCACACGCACAAAGCAGCCCCACCCCGTACCGCATCACCCTGACAGATGCCCAAGGCCATGTCTGGCATGCCGATGAACCCGTGAATGATGGCGGCACCGATTCCGCCCCCAACCCCATGCAGCTGATGCTCTCGGCCCTGGGAGCTTGCACGGCCATCACCCTGCATATGTACGCGGGTCGCAAGCAGTGGCCGCTGAGCCATGTCGATGTGGACCTGCAACTCAACCCCGACGGCAAGCCTGCGGATGCCAACCAGATCACGCGCAGCATCACCCTGCATGGCGAGCTGGACGATGAGCAGCGTCAGCGCCTGCTGCAGATTGCCAATGCCTGCCCCGTGCACAAGCTGCTGGAAGGCAAGGTTTCCATTCCCACCGCCTTGACCGAAGCCGCGCAGGCATGAAAAAAGCCCTGCAGTCACCTGCAGGGCCTTGGTCGCTGGCGCGTGTAACTTGATTACACCGATACTTCCAGCGCGCCCACTTCCACATAGTGCTCGAACTCGCGTTTGGCCAGCGATGCGGTTTCGGGCTGCTGGTCCTCAGGGTCGACCCAGGACAGCACGTAGCTGGCGATGGCGGTATCGACCTTCATCTCTATGCCCATGGGAATCTGCTCGGACGGGCCATCTCCGACACGGTGCTCCACCTTGCCGGTGACACGGGCGGCAAAGTGTTCGGGATACAGCTGGATCTCGACTGCCGAGATCTGGTTGCCTTGAGTGCTGTGTTCGTTCATGTTGATTCCTCCTGCAGTTGTTAGGTCGCTGCGCACGAAAGCGCCGCGTGAAAGCCACTGCTAGCGGCCTACGCCTTTAAGTTAGCCGACTCCGGGCGGAGTCCTTGTCAGCCGATTGGCTGAATCCTCACAGTGATGTAACTGCGTGCAAGGCGCTGCTGCATTCTGCCGTCGGATTGCGCGAATACTGCATATCCCTGACACTCGAAACTCCTCGCCGTCAGGATTTGTCATGAGTGAATCAAAGAACTTACAACGTCTGCCCACGCGCATAGCCGATGTCGGCGGCATCCCCATCCACCGTGCCATTCCGCAGACGGCATTGCGCAAGGTAGGGGCCTGGTGCTTCCTCGACCACGCCGGCCCGGCCCTCCCACCTCCTCCCGGCATGCAGGTCGGCCCCCATCCCCATATCGGCCTGCAGACTTTCACCTGGATGATCGAGGGCGAGGTGTTGCACCGCGACAGCCTGGGCAGCGAGCAGATCATCCGCCCCGGCCAGGTCAATCTGATGACGGCCGGCCACGGCATTGCCCATTCCGAAGAGGCCCAGACACTGGGCGTGCATGCGGCCCAGTTGTGGATTGCCCTGCCCGACAGCCATCGCGATATAGCGCCCCGCTTCCAGCATTACCCCGACCTGCCCAGGACCGAGATCGGCGACTTTGCCGTGACCGTGCTGGCCGGCGAAGCTCTTGGCCTGACGGCGCCCGCAGAAGTCCATTCCCCGCTGATGGGCGTGGACCTGCTGGCCTGCGGCACGGCCAGCCAGTCGCTCGCGACCATGCCCCTGCGCGCCGACTTTGAACATGCGGTGATGAGCCTGTCAGGCGAGGTCAAGGTGGAAGGCCAGGTGCTGCCCTCGCAAGAGCTGATCTATCTGCCCGTCGGCACCCGGAAGGTGCAGCTGGAGTGCACGCCCGGCAGCCGCCTCATCATCATCGGCGGCGAACCCATGGATGAGGCCATCTTGCTCTGGTGGAACTTTGTGGCACGCACCACCGAAGAGATGCAACAGGCCCAGAAGCAGTGGGAGGCCGAGGCCGCCACCGATGCAGAACTCGTCAACGGCCAGCCACGCCGTTTCGGCAGGCCCGTGGCCTCGGCACTGAAGTCCCTGCACTCTCCGTCGCTGGCTGGCGTCAGCCTGCGCGCTTCCAGATAGGTCTCTGACCCCCGATTCAATTCGCACCAAATTGGTGCGAATTGAATTTCTTGGGCAGGTGAATAGAAGCACCTTTGCGAATTTTGATGGCTTTTGAAAGCATTTAGGCGCATCAAATCTTCTGCAAGAGATCACAGCCCCGATGTTATGCATGAAACGTTTGGACTCATGCACACCTAGCTTTCATAATCCATCCAACGCCCTGGCCACGAGATTGCGACCGCCGCTTTTTCATCCAGGGCGTTGCCACGTCCTGTCCGTGGGGCGGTGGCCAATTCAACTTTGCAAAGAAAGCAGATCGATGCGTCAAGAACATGACTTCATTGGCATCAAAACCATCCCTCCCGACGCGTACTGGGGCGTTCATTCCGCACGCGCAGTGGAGAACTTCCCCATCACCGGTCACTCGGTCGCGCACATGCCCGAGCTGATCCGCGCATTTGCCTTTGTCAAAAAGGCTGCGGCCCAGGCCAATCTGCAGTTTGGCGCCATCAATCTCAAACAAGCCACCGCCATCTCCCAAGCCTGTGATGATCTGATTTCCGGCCAGCTGCACGAGCAGTTTGTGGTCGATGTGATCCAGGGCGGCGCCGGCACCTCCACGAATATGAACGCCAATGAGGTGATCGCCAACCGTGCACTCGAGCACCTGGGATTGCCCAAAGGCAGCTACGACGCGATCCACCCCAACGATCATGTCAATGCGTCGCAGTCCACCAACGACTCCTACCCCACAGCCGTCAAGCTTGCCACCTACGCTGGCATCCAGAAGCTGCTGATCGCCCTGGCCGGGTTGCGCTCTGCTTTCGAAGCCAAAGCCGGCGAATTCGCCCACATCCTGAAAATCGGCCGCACACAATTACAAGACGCCGTCCCCATGACTCTGGGGCAGGAATTCTCGGCTTTTGCGGCCATGATCGCCGACGATGAGAAGCGTTTGCGCGAATCCGCCTATCTGATGACCGAGGTGAACATGGGGGGCACTGCCATCGGCACCGGCATCAATGCCCCCGTGGGCTACACCGACGCCGTGATCAAGGCTCTCGCTGAAATCTCGGGCGTGCCCGTGGTCAAGGCGGCAGATCTGATCGCCGCCACCGGCGACACCGGCGCCTTTGCCGACATTTCCGGCATCTTGAAGCGTATTGCCGTCAAGCTGTCCAAGATCAGCAACGACCTGCGTCTGCTCTCTTCCGGCCCTCAAGCGGGTGTGGCAGACATCAAGCTGCCGGCACGCCAGGCCGGCTCGTCCATCATGCCCGGCAAGGTGAACCCCGTAATCCCCGAGGTGATGAACCAGGTCTGCTTTGAGGTGATTGGCAACGATGCCGCCATCACCATGGCCGTGGAGGCCGGTCAGTTGCAGCTCAACGCTTTCGAGCCGCTGATGGCCTGGGCCCTGCACAAGAGCCTGAACCACCTGAGCAGCGCCTGCAAGACGCTGCAGACCAACTGTGTGGAAGGCATTGTGGCCAACGAGGCCCTGCTGGATGCCCGCATTGCCGAGTCGGTGACGCTGGTGACGGCGCTGAACCCGCTGATCGGCTATGAAAAGGCTGCCAGAATTGCCAAGACCGCCATCGCCAACGGCAAACAGATTGCCGTGGTGGCGGAGGAGCTGGGCATCATGAGCCAGCTCGACATGAACAAGCTGCTGGTCGCCGACAAGCTGACCCGGGCTGGCGCCTTGACTGCCGCCTAAGCAGGCGGCCGAGCAGCAAAAAGGGCATGTTCATGATGAACATGCCCTTTTTGATTGACGGGTGTCACGCGCCTGGGGCGCCTGCATTCAAGGTGCGCCAAGCCCCAAACACCTCATTCAAGCCACGGCGGCATTCTCGTCACTGGGATCATCCACGCCGCGCACGCTTTCCCGCAGATTCTTGTCCTTGAGCTTGCCCAGATCGGTTTCCACCGCACGTTTGAGCTTTTCAATCGCGGCGCTGAAGGCTTCCTTGACCTTTTCGGCTTCCGCGTTCACTGCGATGGGAGGACGTCCTGTGGCCCGGGTCTCGAGAACACAGCGTTTGCCTGGGCCGCCCGTGGTCTTCAGGGCATCAACGCCCGTGAGAAAGACCTCCACACGCACCACATACTCCTTCAGGCGGGCCAGCTTGGCATTGATCTCCTCCTGCGCCCATTGAGCCAGAGACTCTCCACCCTGGATGGAATCGTCGGCATGAACCTGTACTTGCATGCAAATCCTCCTAGTCACCAAATGCCGCAACCGCTGCGGCGAAATCTGTAGGGGTGCCCTAAAGGCAGGCGAAAACATCGTAACGCCAGAACCTTGTTCTGCCCATCAGGGCTTTTTACGCCAGCCATGGACAGGGGCTTTGACCATTGTGGAGGCAGCTTCGCAGCGATTTGAAAGAGATAGCAACAAGGGTATGTTCGGCGAGCTTTGCCCTTGCGCCAGAGCAAGAAATCCTGGTCCGTGACTTGCAAAAAGTAGGCGTTTTTACGCCTTGGGTCGTCAGTTACTGCCAGCCTTCGATTCAGGTTCGGTCACAAAGCCGATCCGCGTCAGACCTGCCACGTGGGCCCATCCCATTACCTGCACCACGCGACCATAGGGCACGCTGGTGTCTGCGCGCAGCTGCACCTCGGCCTGAGGATTGCGGCGTCCCAGCTCCTCGAGTTGCTGCTGCACTGCAACATCATCCGCCACGACTCCCCGAATCCAGATTTCGCCGGCAGGGCTGACCTCGACCATCAAGGCATCGCTCTTGCTCACCGCGGGCGGCTTCACTGCTGCCTGCGCCTTGGGCAGTTGCACGCGCAAGCTGGCGGCCAGCATGGGGGCGGCCAGAATGAAGATCACCACCAGCACCAGCATCACATCGACCAGTGGCGTGACGTTGATAGTGTTGATCGGGGTTTGTGCCCCCTCACGGTGGCTCATGCGACCGAATGCCATGGCGCTGCCCCTCAGGAAGCCTGCGCCCCGAACTGGGCATGCAGGTCATGGGCAAACCCTTCCAGGACAGCCTCCAGCTGGCTGGCCGAGCGGCCCAGCAGGTTATAGGCCAGCACGGCCGGCAAGGCGACGGCCAGGCCGGCAGCCGTCATGACCAGGGCTTCACCCACGGGCCCGGCGAGCTGGGCGATGTCGACCTGACCACTGCCCGCCAGCGTGCCCAGCGCATGATGAATGCCCCATACCGTGCCCAGCAGGCCCACAAACGGCGCTGTCGCGCCGATGGTGGCCAGCAAGGTCTGCCCCCATTGCAACTGGGTCGATGCCTGGCCCAGGGCCTCGCGCAGCCTGCGCATCAGGCGCTGGTCCGGTGCAGCGCGCTGCTCCAGAGAGCCTTGATCGGCACCGCTGCCCTGCTCCACGGCCACAGCCATGGGCTGCACCAGACCTTGCCTGTCGCGCGCCCTGACCTGCGCCAGTGCCTGGGTCAGATCAGGCATCTGCCAGAACGCGGCCACGGCCTGCGGCACGCTGCGGCGGGCTGCCGCCATGAACCAGAGCTTGTAGAGAATGACCACCCAGCTGAGCACGGACATCAGCAGCATCAGGGCCGCCGTGGCCCATGTGACCGCATCGCCCTCTGCCAGCCATTGCCACATTCCTGCAGACATCTCTCACCTCGCTCCCAGAAACAGCAAGGGGCCGTCACGGCCCCTTTGCAAATTGCGCGATCAGCGCAGCTTCAGCACATCGTACATATCGTACTGGCCGGTCTTCTTGTCGGCCAGGTAGGCCACGGCACGCAGGCTGCCATTGGCATAGCCGGCACGGCTGCTGGACTTGTGCGAAATCTCGATGCGCTCGCCGGTACCGGCAAACAGCACGGTGTGATCGCCCACGATATCGCCGCCGCGCACGGTGGCAAAGCCAATGCTGTCGGCCTTGCGTTCGCCGGTGTGGCCGAAGCGCTCATACACGGCGCGGTCGGCCAGCTTGGTGCCCTGGGCTTCGGCAATCACTTCGCCCATCTTCAGGGCCGTTCCAGAAGGTGCATCGACCTTGTGCTTGTGGTGCGCTTCGACGATTTCGATGTCGTAGCCGCCTTGCTGCAAGGCCTTGGCGGCCATCTCCAGCAGCTTGAAGGTCACGTTCACGCCCACGCTCATATTGGGGGCAAAAACGATGGAGGTCTTCTGGGCAAACTCGGCGATCTGCGCCTTTTGCTCTTCCGAGAAGCCGGTGGTGCCGATGACCACACCCACGCCCAGATCGGCCGCCACGGCCAGATGCTCCAGCGTGCCTTCGGGGCGCGTGAAGTCGATCAGGCAGTCGGCCTTGGACAGGGCCTCGCGCACATCGCTTTCGATCTTCAGGCCGCTGGGTCTGCCCAGAAAGGCCGAGGGATCGGTCCCGATGGCAGGGCTGTCCGCACGGTCCAGCGCCGCAGCCAGCACGCAGTCGCTGCTGTTCAGAATCGCTTCGATCAGCATATGGCCCATGCGGCCGGAGGCTCCCGCCACGGCAACGCGCTGGGGAGTGGAGGAATGGGTGGTGGATGCGGTCATGGCGCTATCACTCGGTCAAATGAACAGACGGCAGGAGTGCATCCGGGCCGTCATAAAAAGAGAGCATCCACCGCTTTGTACAAGCGGGGAACAGCCTGTTTTGTGCTTAACGCGATTCCAGCGGTGGATAGCTGGCGGCAGCAGGCGGCAGATTGGCCGCAGCCTGCTCGGCTTCGCTGTTGGTGCGGGCAGGATATTTGGCCAGCTGGGCTTCGCTGGCTTCCAGCTGCGGAACCTTGGGCGTGCCCTTCATGCCCTTGAGGCTGGCCACGAAGTCGGACTCGGAAGGCATCTCGTCACCTTCGGCGCGGGCAAAGACATCGCCATTGAAGAAGACGGTGAGCTTGCGGATCTGCGACTCCACGCCTGGGCGATTGATGGTGAACACGTATTCCCAGCGATCGCCGTGGAAGACGCTGGTCACGAGGGGTGTGCCCAGAATGTCGCGAATCTGCTGACGGCTCATGCCGGGCTGCAAGGCCTCGACCTGCTCCTTGGACACGAAGTTGCCCTGCACGACATCGACCTTGTAGGGAGTGACGGCATTGGCGACACGGTGCGCGGCACCGTCGATACTGTTGCAGCCGGCCAGTGCCGCTGCGATTGCCAACGTCAGGGCCAGACCTGCGCGGCTACGGGCTTGAACATGCATGGGTAATGGCATAGGGATATGATCGGGTTCATTGTAGCGGCAGGCCCCGGAGGCACTTGGAGATTCCCTTTATCCCCGTGTAAAGCTTCTTCCAACCAGTGATTCCAGCCTTCCATGTGCCCGTAGTCCACCAAGAGATACCGACATGAAAAATATTGATGAACTCAAAAGCACGGGCCTCAAAGCCACTTTGCCGCGTCTGAAGATCCTGGAAATCTTCCAGAAGGGCGCCCAGCGCCACATGACGGCCGAAGACGTGTTCCGCGTGCTGCTGGACGAGCGCTCGGATATTGGCCTGGCCACCGTTTACCGCGTGCTGACCCAGTTCGAGCAGGCCGGCATCCTGATCCGCAGCAACTTCGAAAGCGGCAAGGCCGTCTATGAGCTCAACGAAGGCCAGCACCACGACCACTTCGTCTGCACCAGCTGCGGCAAGGTCGAGGAGTTCTATGACGCCGAGATCGAGAAGCGCCAGAACCTGATCGCCAAGGAAAAGGGCTGGGTGATTCAGGATCACTCCATGGCACTCTATGGCCAGTGCGCCGAGTGCGCCACACGCGCCGCCAAGTAGGGACGCGAGCGTGAATCCCGGGGCAAGACATGCAGATGTCTTGCCCTTTTTACATTTGGAGAGAACTTCTTTACATAGCTCCACCAGGCCTCAAACCAATATCGGGCCGGACTGCTTATGCTGCAGTCATTCCCGCGTTCGAGGAGACCTGATCCATGCGGCTGCTGCACTTTTCACCTACCAGGACCCTGCTCTGTCTGGCTGCCGTCGCCCTGGCCGCGTGCGCCCCGCTGTCGCCGTCATCAGGCCGCGCCAGTCCGGAGGTATTGCAGGTGCTCAGCAGCAGCTCCTTGCCCGACAAGACCAGCGCGCTGCAAAGCCAGCAATGGCTGGACCGGGTCACCTGGGGGGCAACCGACCATGATGCCGCCCAGTTGCAGCAGCAAGGCCTCAAGCGCTGGCTGGCCGCTCAGTTCAGCCCCTCCTCAGCGCCCATGCCGGCCGAGGTGCAGCAGCACATCGATGCCTTGAGCATCACTCAGAAGTCCATGGCGCAAATCCAGCGTGAGGTTGCCAAGCACACTTTAGCTATCCGCAACAGCCAGGATTCCGAGGAAGCCGCCAAACTGCGCAGCAAACTGCAACGCCAGCTCAATCAGCTGGGCGGCGAAGCCCAGAAACGCCAGATCTGGCGCGCGCTCTACTCGCCCAACCAGTTGCAGGAGCAAATGACCTGGTTCTGGATGAACCATTTCAATGTGAGCAGGCGCAAAAAAGAAGCTCGTCTATGGATTGGAGACTATGAGGAACAGGCCATTCGCCCCCATGCGCTGGGCAAGTTCCGCGAGCTGCTGGCCGCCAGCATGCGTCATCCGGCCATGCTGCTGTATCTGGACAACGCCAGCAATGCCGCCGGCCGCATCAACGAGAACTACGCGCGTGAACTGCTGGAGCTGCACACCATGGGCGTGGGCAGCGGCTACACCCAGGCCGATGTGCAAGCCATGGCCCATGTGCTGACCGGTGTGGGCTTCAGCACCAGGGAGGCCGATGCTCCGCCGCCCAAGCTGCGCCCCGAACGCCAGGGGGACTATGTGCGCCATGGCTTCTTCGAATTCAACCCCAACCGCCACGACTACACACCCCAGGTCTTACTAGGCAGGCCGCTGGAAAAAAGCGGCCTGGCCCAGGTCAACGAGGCGATAGACCGCATAGCGGCTTCGCCAGTCACCGCAAAGTTCATAGCGCGCAAGCTGTCGGTCTATTTTCTGGGAGACAACCCGGCCCCGGCCGTGGTCGACCACGCGGCACTGGCCTTCGAGCGCAGCCATGGTGATATTGCCGTCACGCTGGCGACCCTGCTGAGCGACCCGCAGGCTCAGCAATTCGGCCAACGCTTCAAGGACCCGGTCCACTATGTGCTGGGTGCCACACGCCTGGCCTATGACCAGCGCGTGGCCAGCGATGTGTCCCCGGTACAGAACTGGCTGAACCAGCTGGGACAGCCGCTGTACGGCCACGAAACGCCGGATGGCTACCCCCTGGCCCAGTCGGGTTGGTCCAGCTCCGGCCAGATGAATGCCCGCTTCGATGTGGCCAGACAGATCGGCAGCCGGGGTGCCCTGCTGTTTCGCAGCGGCCCCCAGCAGCCCCTGGAAAAGCCACCTTATCCCGAACTCGGCAAACGCAGCAGTGTCCAGGCTCGCGTGCAGGCGCTTGGTGCAGCCACACGCACCGCGCTGGCCCAGGCCAGGAACCCGGCGGACTGGAACAGCTTTTTCCTCTCCGCCCCCGAAATGATGTACCGCTAAGGATGGCAGCCATGCATAGACGTCAATTTCTCAGCCTCGGCGCGGCCCTGCCGCTGGTCTGTCATCTGGGCCAAGGCCTGGCCACACCCTTGCAGAGCAGCTCGCCGCGCTTTCTGCTGATCTTCCTGCGCGGCGCCTACGACTGCAACAGCCTGCTGGTGCCTACTCATAGCGACTTCTACTATCAGGCCAGGCCCGGCATCGCCATAGCGCGCCCGGGATCGGCCGACGGCGCACTGGCCCTGAACCCTCAATGGGGGCTGCATCCTGCATTGCAAAGCACTCTGCTGCCTTTGTATGAGCAGGGCCAGGCCTGCTTTGTGCCATTTGCGGGCAGCAACGACCTCTCCCGCAGCCATTTCGAAACCCAGGACTCGATCGAGCTGGGACAGCCACAAGAGGGTGGCAAGAGCTTTCAGAGCGGCTTTTTGAACCGGCTGACCCGGGTGCTGCAAGCCGACAGCCAGCGCCGGACCAGTCTCAGCCCCATGGCGTTTACTGCCCAGTTGCCGCTATGTCTGCGCGGCAGCGCCCAGGTGGCAAACATGGCGCTGGCCTCCGTACGCAAGACGGCCGTGGACGAGCAGCGCAGCCAGATCATTGCCTCCATGTACCAGGGCTCGGCCTTGGAAGTCCCGGTGCGCGAAGGCTTTGCGGTACAGCGTGCCGTGCAGCGCAGCGTGCAGGAGGAAATGGACCAGGCCGGGCGCAATGCCATCAGCGCCAAGGGTTTCAGCCTGGTAGCCCAGCGCATGGCCCACCTGATGCGCGAGCAGTTCGACCTGGGCTTTGTCGATATCGGAGGCTGGGACACCCATGTCAACCAGGGAGCCGCCAGTGGCAATCTGGCCAACCGGCTCAGCGATCTGAGCCAGGGCCTGGCGACGTTCGCCGGATCCATGGGAGCCGAGGCTTGGCGCCATACGGTGGTGGCGGTGATCAGCGAGTTCGGCCGCACTTTCCGCGAAAACGGCAACAAGGGCACAGACCACGGCCATGGCACGGCTTACTGGTTTCTCGGCGGCGGCCTGTCTGCCCAGGCCGGCGGCAAGGTGCTGGGCGAGCAGATCGAAGTGACCGAAAAAGCGTTGTTCCAGAACCGCGACTACCCCGTACTCAACGAATACCGCTCCCTGCTGGGCGGCCTGTTCGCGCGCATGTACGGCCTGAACGCATCGCAGCTGCAGCAGATCTTTCCGGCCTCGCAGCCCGGCAGGCTGCAGCTGGTCTAGAACGACTCGCCGCTCTCCATGGCGCGGCGGTGGCGCATCACGAACTCCTGGTAGGTGTCGATGCCGCGCAGCTGCAGGATGGCATTGCGCACCGCAGCTTCCACCAGCACGGCGATGTTTCGGCCTGCCACCACCTGAATCACCACCTTGCGCACGGGCACGCCCAGCACGTCCTGGGTCAGCGGCTCGGCGGGCAGGCGCTCGTATTCGCGCTCCATGGTTTCCTTGCGCACCAGATGCACGATGAGCTTGAGGCGCATCTTGCGGCGCACCGCCGTCTCGCCAAAGATGGCGCGAATATCGAGCAGGCCGATGCCGCGCACCTCGAGCAGGTTCTGCAGCAGCTCGGGGCATTTGCCTTCGACCGTGGTCTGGTTGATGCGGTACAGATCCACCGCATCGTCGGCCACCAGGCCATTGCCGCGTGTGACCAGCTCCAGCCCCAGCTCGCTCTTGCCCAGGCCCGATTCGCCCGTGATCAGCACGCCCATGCCCAGGATATCCATGAACACGCCGTGCATGGTGATGCGATCGGCGAAATGCTTGGACAGATAGGCACGCAGCACGTCGATGACGAAGGCCGACTGCTCCTTGGTGGAGAACAGCGGGATGTGCGCGCGCTCGCACATGGAGATCAGTTCGTCGGGCGCGTCCTGGCCATCGGCCAGCACCAGCACCGGCGGCTCCAGCGTGACGATGCGGGCGATGCGGCGCAGGCAGTCCTGTGAGGTGGCATTGGTCAGGTAGGCGATTTCACGCTCGCCCAGCACCTGCAACCGGTAGGGGTGGATGTAGTTGAGGTAGCCCACCAGATCGGCGCCCGAGCGGGCCGAGCGCACGGCCATTTCGTCGAAGCGGCGCTCGGAAGCACCCAGCCCCGCTATCCACTGCCAGCGCAGGCTGGAGTTGCGAAATGCCTCGAACAATACGTCGGCACTGATGGCGCTGGGTCTCATGGCAAGGCCCTGTCAGTCAAAAAGAAGCCAGAACTCAGGCCTGGGAGGTGATGGAGGACTGCCAGCTGTCGATCATGCCGTGCAGCTGCTGCGCATCGGTGGAGGACTTCAGGCGCTCGCGCAACTGGCTGTCGCTGAGCAGCTCGGCGATCTCGGACAGGATTTCCAGATGCTTTTGCGTCGCCGCTTCGGGCACCAGCAGGAAAATCAGCAGGCCGACCGGCTGCTCGTCGGGCGCATCGAAGCCGATCGGGCTGGCCAGCTGGAACACTGCCGCCATGGGAGCCGTCAGGCCCTTGATGCGGCCATGGGGAATGGCAACTCCATGCCCCAGACCGGTAGAGCCCAGGCGTTCGCGTGCGAACAGGCTATCGGTGATCAGGGCACGAGACAGACCATGCAAGCTCTCAAAGAGCAAACCCGCTTCCTCGAAAGCGCGTTTCTTGCTGGTGACATCAACGCTCACAAGCACTTGAGCGGCGGGAAGGATAGAAGCTAGGCGATTCATGGTGTGATCAACAATTATGCACCGCAGCGCTGAAAACCGTGGGGAAACCCTGATCACCATCAAAAACCGCCCCGTAGGGCGGCACTTTTAGCGTTGTAACAAGGCGACAGCCCTGCAACAAACCGGCGCAAACGCTGGGCTTGCGCCTCGCTTTCATCAACCTGACACCTGCACCAGCTGCAAGCCGCCGGAATCCAGTCGCTTGGCTGTGGCACGCGGGCCTTGTTGACGAGTCTTGTAGCGCATCACCACACGGTCGAGTTTGTCGGCCAGGGCGTCCACGGCGGCATAGAGGTCGAAATGCTGCGTCTCCACGAACAAGTCTTGCCCTTTCACGCGTACGGTGCAACCGGCGCGCTGTCGTTTGTCTTTTTCCTTTTGCTTGTGGACTGTGAGCAGCACCTTCACGTCCACGACCTGATCGAAGTGCCTGAGAATGCGTTCCAGCTTGGCCATGACATAGCTGCGCAGCGAGGGAGTGACCTCCAGGTGATGCCCGCTAATCGTCAAATTCATAACAAAACACTCCTTAGCTCTCGGTGAAATCACTGCGGTTTCACAGCACCTGATGGCTGTGCCGCAGCCTGGCAGTTCGGAATGCGCATTCGTCTTTGCTGTGAATCCACTATGCGCCCGCCCCACGCCAAAGGCAACGAAATGACCGGGATAGCGCAGGCTCGCCAGGGGCCTTGTTTGACGGTTTGATGACAGCCGGTTTTGACGCCACAATGAGTGGCTTTGGCCCGCATGCAAAGGATACGCCTGCATGCCCCAGGGCCTCGATCGCGGCAGGCGCGCGCTGGCAAAGACCGTGACCGTCCAAACCCCTGCCTGCGCCATTAAAATCGCGTTTTTACGCAGCCGCCTCTCGGGCCTGCGACGCTGGCAGCCCCTTGGGCTTTCAGGCGCCTGCTGACCGACTGCACGCCTGAATTGCCTGACAGCCCCTATCTCGACCATGACCACCCAGCCCTCCGCCCTGCATACCTCCAACATTGCCTCGCTGCCCCTGCTCGCGCGCGGCAAGGTCCGCGACAACTACGCCGTGGGCGATGACCGCATCCTGATGGTGGCCTCGGACCGCCTGTCCGCCTTTGACGTGATCATGGGCGAGCCCATTCCCGGCAAGGGCGTGCTGCTGACGCAGATGGCGCTGTTCTGGTTCGACAAACTGGGCCATATCTGTCCCAACCACCTGACCGGCGAAGCGCCCGAATCCGTGGTCAAGCCCGAGGAAGTCAAGCAGGTCGAAGGCCGCTCCATGCTGGTCAAGCGCCTGAAGCCCGTGCTGATCGAAGCCGTGGTGCGCGGCTATCTGGCCGGCAGCGGCTGGAAGGAATACCAGGAATCGCAATCGGTCTGCGGCGTGAAGCTGCCTGCCGGCCTGACCAATGCCGCCAAGCTGCCCGAGCCCATCTACACCCCCGCGGCCAAGGCCGAAATGGGTGACCACGACGAAAACATCACCTACGAGCGCACCGTGGAAATGGTGGGCGAGCAACTCGCTGCCCAGATCCGCGACACCGCCATCCGCATCTACAAGGAAGCGGCCGAGATCGCGCTGACCAAGGGCATGATCATTGCCGACACCAAGTTCGAGTTCGGCCTGACCGAAGACGGCACCCTGGTGCTGATGGACGAGGTGCTGACCCCCGACAGCTCGCGCTACTGGCCCGTGGAAGGCTACGAGGACGCGCTGGCCAAGGGCGAGAACCCTCCCAGCTACGACAAGCAGTTCGTGCGCGACTGGCTGGAGCAGGCGCAGGTCAACGGCAAGGCCTGGGACAAGAAGGCTCCCGCGCCCCGCCTGCCCAAGGAAGTGATCGACAGGACGGCGGCCAAGTACCGCGAAGCGCTGGATCGCCTGACCGCCTGAGCGATCAGCCCCAAGCAAACAAAAGGCCCCCGGACAAAAATCCGGGGGCCTTTTGTTTTGATAGCTGCTTGCGCTTTCAGGCAAAGGATTTCAGCTAGAAATAATGCTGAAATCCTTTATTTGCATACGCTTGCAGCTATGTTTTTTAGTGGTGATGACCGTGGCCGCCGTGCACGTGCTTGTGGGCAATTTCTTCTTCGGAGGCCTCACGCACCTCGTTGACCACCGCGCTGAAGCGCAGCGCGAAGCCGGCCAGAGGGTGGTTGCCGTCCAGCAGCACCACGGGGCCCTTGATCTTCACCACGTTGTAGATCTGGGGCAGGCCCTGGTCATTTGTGCCGCGCAGCTGGCCGCCCACCTTCACGCCCGCAGGGAATTCACCCTTGGGAATGGTGCGCTTGAGGCTTTCGTCGCGCTCGCCGAAGGCGTCTGCCACGGCCAGGTCCACGGTCACGGCATCGCCTTTTTGCTTGCCGTCCAGAGCGGCTTCGACCTTGGCGAAGATGTTGTCATAGCCGCCGTGCAGATAGGCCACATCGCCCTTGTCCAGCAGTTTGACGGCCACGCCGCCCGCGAGCAGCTCGTGAATCTTGTAGTTGATGGTGACGGCAGTGTCTTTGGTGATGTTCATGACGATGGATTTCGAGTGGGGCGGTGCCTGAACCCGAGTCAGGCACCGCGCAAAGCTGCCATTGTCGGCGACTCGGGCTATTCCAGCGTCACGCCCGTGGCCTTAACCACGCCGCGCCATTTGTCCACGTCGGCACGGATCTGCTGCGCAAAGACCTCGGGCCTGCTGGCCACGGGCTCGGCGCCCAGGCTGCGTAGCTGCCGTGTCACCTCGGGGTCGCGCACGGCCTGGGCGACTGCGGTCTGCAGCGTGTCGAGCACCGCCTTGGGCGTTCCCGCCGGCGCCAGCAGGCCGAACCAGCCCGAGACCTCGTAGCCGGGCACGCTTTCGGCGACGGTGGGAATGTCTGCCGCCCCGGGCCAGCGCTGCGGCGTGGTCACGGCCAGCGCCCGCAGCTTGCCGCTGCGCACGAAGGCGATGGTGGACGGCAGGTTGTCGAAGCCGGCCTGTATCTGCCCGCCCATGAGATCGGTGAGCATGGGCGATGCGCCCTTGTAAGGCACATGGGTCATGTCCACGCCGGCCATCATCTTGAGCAGCTCGGCGCTCATGTGCGGAGAGCCGCCAGGGCTGGTCGAGCCGAAGTTGATCTGCCCGGGCCTGGCCTTGGCCAGCGCCAGCAACTCGCCCAGGGTGCGCGCGGGGACGCTGGGATGGACCACGATGATGTTCGGCGTGCTCGCCACCACGGTGACGGGCGCGAAGTCCTTGACGGCGTCATAGGGCAGGTTCTTCTGCAGCGCCGAATTGATGCCGTGCGAGCTGGCCGTTCCCATGACCAGCGTGTAGCCGTCAGCGGCGGCCTGGGCCACGGCCACCGAGCCTATGGCACCACTGGCGCCGGCCCGGTTTTCGACGACGAAGGGCTGGCGCAGCCGCTCGGACAGCTGGGCCGCCGCCAGCCGCGCGATGATGTCCGTGGTGCCTCCTGCCGGATAGGGCACGATGATGCGCACGGGCTTGGCGGGGTAGGCCGGGGCCTGCGCGAAGGCCACGGCCGTGCAGGCCGCCATGGCCAGCGCGGCAGCCAGGGCGCGAAACAGATGCGAGGTCATTGCGGTGTCTCCTGGTGGTGTTTTATGGAATATGCGGCGGATGCCCGTACTGGATGTCGGTGCCGGCTCAGCCCGGCGCACGGCGGCGCAGCAGCGGCACCAGCGCAGCGGGCACGAGCAGCTCGAAGCCCAGGATGGCTGCCGACAACGCCTTGCCGTAGTTGTCCACCGACAGGCTGCGCGAGACGCCGCCGCCCAGTGCACCGTGCGCCACGAAGTTCAGCGCGTGCAGGTTATCGGCCTCGTAGCGCAGCACCTCGCCGGTGATGGCCGGGCCATGAAAGGCCTTGAAGCGTTCGGCGCTCAGCTGCTGCTTGAGCAGCGCATAGAGCTCGGGCTCGTAGGCAAACACGGCGATGTTAGAAGTATTGCCCTTGTCGCCCGAGCGCGTATGCGCCACCTGCTCCAGCGGCACCCGGATGTCCTGGTTCATGTCCTGCATGCTTTGCTCCCCTGCTCAGCTCGTGAAGTAGTCGATATGCGCCGTCACCTGCTCGCGCGGCACCAGAGCGGACCACACGCCTATCACCTCGCGCGTGCGCTCCTGGTGCGGCACGCGCTTGCCGGTGTGGGCAATCCCCGAGACCGCCATGCCGTCCACTTCGCGCCCCACCTTGACGGCCTCCTCGCGCGACCGGGTGCGTGCCGCCACGCGCACGGCCACTTCATAGGGCTCGGGCACATCCACTGGCGTGGCAGCGCCATGCACGGCGTTCAGACCCAGGAAGTCGATGCGCACTTCCTCGGCATCGAGCTTCACGATGCGCAATCGCTCCTCCAGGATGCGCCGGGCCAGCTGGGCACGGCGCAGCGCGCCGGGGCCGGCATAGAAGAACATGTCCTCGCCGATGAAGCCCTCGGTGCACCCCATGGAAACCTTGAGCGTGGGTGTGCGCGGCTTGCCCGTAAGACCCGTCACGCGCACGCGGTCCGGCGCCAGCTGCTCGATGTGGGCCTGCGTGAAGTCGACCACCACATCGGGCGTGATGTAGTTCGCCGGGTCGTGCACCTCGTAGAGCATCTGCTCCTTGACGGTCTGCAGGCTGATCATGCCGCCCGTGCCTTCCACCTTGGACAGGGTCACGCCGCCTTCGGCATCGACCTCGGCGATGGGAAAGGCCAGGTTCCAGGGCTCGGGCACGTCCTTGAGGCCCGGGTCTGCAAAATATCCCCCGGTGACCTGGGCCCCGCACTCCATCAGATGGCCTATCGCGCTGCCGGCTCCCACGCGCTCGTGGTCCAGCAGGTCCCAGCCGAACTCATGCACCATGGGAGCCAGGAACAGCGAAGGGTCGGCGACGCGGCCCGTGACCACGATCTGCGCACCTTCCGCCAGAGCGTCAACGATGGGAGCGGCACCGAGATAGGCTTCGGCCGAGATCAGCGAGTGGGCAATGCTCTGCGTGGGGGCACCGGTCTCCAGGATGGTGGGGGCCAGCGACAGCACGCGGTCAGTGATCAGACTGCCGCCCACGGCCGCCACCTTGACGCCGGTGATGTCCAGCTCGCGCAACAGCTCGACGATGCGCCGGGCCGCACCCTGCGGATTGATCCACCCCTGGTTGGAGATGATGCGCGTGCCCTGGCGCATGCAGGCAGGCAGCACGGCGCGCATGCGGTCGTCGAGATAGGTGTCGTAGCCCGGGAAGGAGGGGTCCCGTCGGATCCTGACCTGTGCGGCGCAGACCGTGGCCTCGGCCATGGTCTCGAAGCACAGGTAGTCGAGCCGGCCACGCTCGGCATTGAGGGCGGCGGGCTCGATCCGGTCGCCCCACCAGGCGGCTCCCGCGCCTATGCGCAGGATCTTGCTGTCATTCATTGCGCTTGTCTCCGTTGTTCCCCCAGACCCGGGGGCTGGAGCCATTCTGTACAGTCGTTTTTGAAGAGACAACGCATGCGCGCGCACAGCGCATGTGAATCAATTTCACAGGGGGCGAAGACCTTAGATGGACCAGTTCGGCGAGATGACGGTATTCCTGCGCGTGATCGAGGAAGGTAGTTTTTCCGGTGCCGGCAGAAGGCTTGGGCTGTCGCCTTCGGCGGTGAGCAAGCTCATCGCGCGCCTGGAGGCACGCCTTGGCGTGCGACTGTTCGAACGGATTGCCGCAGCCATACGCCTGACCCAGGAAGGCGAGCGCTTTCGCATCGCCAGCCAGCGCGTGGTGCAGGCCATGGAGCAGGCAGAGGCCTGTGTGCGCGTGACCGATGCCGAAATCTCGGGCACGGTGCGCATCCATACGGCGCTGACCACGGCCAAATACCTGGTGGCACCGCGCCTGCACCTGCTGCTGGACCGGCACCCACGCCTGCACCTGGACTTCGTCCTCGGCACGGAGCGCGGCGACTTCGTGCGTCAGGGCATAGACGTCGCCATCCACAGCGGCAGGCCTACGGAGCAGACGCTGATCGGCCGCCCGCTGATGCTCAGGCCCTGGGTGATAGCCGCGTCGCCGCAGTACCTCCAGCGTTTCGGCCACCCCGAGCAGCCCGAGGATCTGCTGCAGCACCGCTGCCTGAACTTCACCATACGCACGCAGTGGAACCGCTGGACCTTCCATGAGGAAGGCGGACTCAAGACCATAGACATTCCCAGCCACATCGGCGCCAACCAGGGTGAGCTGTTGCGCAGCCTGGCGTTGCTGGGCCACGGCGTGGTGCGGCTGGCGCACTTCCATATCGCCGCCGACCTGGAGCGCGGAACCCTGGTGCCGCTGCTGCCGCAGTTCCAGGAACGCAGCGAGGACGACCGCTTCTACCTGCTGTATCCACGCGGCAGATCCCTGGCGCCGCGCGTGCGCGCCGTGGTGGACTTTCTCGCAGGGGAGTTCGGCTGAGCGGGCGTCACGCCAGGCATTGCCGCGCGCAGTCGAGCAGGCTGCGCGCCCAGCGCGCGCGCGCCGAGGTATTGAGCCACAGCAGGCCGACCTTGCGTGCGTCCGGGGCGCGGTCGCCGGTGCCGCCAGACCCGTTGCCCGCTCCTGGCAGCGCCAGCGCGCACACCTCGCGCCCCTGGGCAAGCACGCTGCCAATGTCGGGCACCAGGCCTACGCCCAGGCCCTGGTCGACCATCATGGCCACGGCCAGTACCGAGTTGAGCTCCATGCGCTCCACAGGGACTATGCCCTGGGCCTTGAGGTAGCGGTCGGCCAGGCGCCCGCCGGCCAGCGCACGGTCATAGCGCACCAGGGGACGGCTGCGCAGCAACTCCAGCGGGTCCTGACGCGCGTCCTCGCGGCGGCACAGCACGACCAGGGGTTCCTCGCGCAGTTCGGCCCAGCAGACGGTCTTGGGCAGGTCGAAGGAGGGCTTGAGGCAGATCAGTACGTCGAGCTCGGACTGCACCAGGGCGGTGTACAGCTCGGGCGTGAGCCCGGCACGCACGCTGATGCGCACCTGCTCATGGCGGGCCACGAAGGCCTGCAGGACGGCAGGCAGAAAACCGTGCAGGGCCGTGTTCACCGTGCCCAGGCGCAGCTCGCCGCCGTCGGCGTCGCCCAGCACCCATTCGCGCAGGCCGTCGAAGTCCTGCAGCAGCCGCTGCCCGCGCTCGAACAGGCGCTCGCCGGCTGCAGTGGCACGCACGCTGCGGCCATGGCGCACCAGCAAGGGGGCACCCAGCGCAGCTTCAAGCACGCGCATCTGCTGGGCGATGGCCGAGGGACTGAGGTCGAGCTGGCGCGCGGCTTCGGACATGGAGCCGGTCTGCACGACGCGCAAGAAATTGTGTATGTACTTGACATCCATCTCACACATTTTCTTCAAACAAATGCCAGCCGCAAGCCCTGTTTTCGAGAGCGTGCCTGGACCACACTGCGGACAACGAACTGACAAGGAGACAGAAAATGCGTGAGTCCGATTTCCTCAGCCGCCGCCGGTGGCTGTCCACCGCAGCGGCCGGCCTGGGCGCTGCCGCCCTGCCCGCCTTCGCCCAGCGTCGCAGCACGCGCATCGTCGTGCCTTTTGCGCCCGGCGGCGGCAACGATGTGCTGGCGCGGCAGATGGCGTACGGCCTCAACGACTCCCTGGGCTACGGCATGATCGTGGAGAACAAGGCCGGCGCGGGCGGCAATCTGGGCACGGAGATGGTGGTTCGCGCTCCCGCCGACGGCAGTATCTTCCTGCTCGGCCATACGGGAACGGTGTCCATCAATCCCTCGCTCTACCCGGGCCTCAAGTTCAATGCCTCCACCGATCTGCAGCCGGTGGCCATGTTCGCCTCCTCGGCCTTGCTGCTGGTGGTGCCGGCCGCGTCGCCCGCCCGGAACGTGGCCCAACTGGCCGAGCTGCTGCGCCGCCGCAGCGGCGAGCTCAACTACGCGTCCAGCGGCTCGGGCACGGGCGGCCACCTCACGGGCGAGATGTTCGCCCATGCCCTGGGCGCCAAGGCCATCCACGTGCCGTACAAGGGCACCGCACCATCGCTGACCGATCTGGTCGGCGGCAATGTGGACTTCAGCTTCGGCGTGATCCCGGCAGCCATGGCCCTGGTCAAGGCCGGCAAGCTGCGCGCCCTGGCAGTGACCGGGGCCAAGCGCCAGCCCCAGCTGCCCGACGTACCCACGGTGGCCGAGTCCGGCGTGCCGGCCCTGGCGGATTTCGAGAGCTCGCTGACCTATGGCGTGCTGGCCCCCAAGGGCACGACGCAGGAGACCGTCGCCACGCTGGGACGCGACATCCTCAAGGTGGCGGCCTCCAGCAGCTTCCAGTCCCGCCTGGAGGTGGAAGGGGCCGTGCCGCTGCTGGGCGACAGCAGGCAGTACGCAGCCCGCATCCGCGAGGAAAGCAGCAAGTGGGCGGCGGTGATCAAGGCATCGGGAGCCACGGCCTGAGGCCGGCGCGAACATCATGACTCTGGTGAACGACTATCTGGGCCCGGCCGGCGGTGGCGCCTGGTTTTCCGATGCGCAGTGGCTGCAGGCACTGCTTCGCTTCGAGTCCGGCCTGGCCCGGGCACAAGCCGATTGCGGACTGATTCCGGAGCCTGCGGCCCAGGCCATTGCCAGCGCCTGCGAGCAGGCCCCCCTGGACCGCGACCGCATTGCAGAACAGGCACGCGCCAGCGGTGCGCTGGGCCTGGCCCTGGTCAAGCCGCTGCAACAGTGGCTGCAGGCGCATGGCCCCCAGGGCCTGCCCTGGCTGCACTGGGGCGCGACCACGCAGGATGCCGTGGACACGGCCAGCGCCCTGCTCACGCAGCAGGCGCTGCAGGCCCTGCTGGCCGAGTTGCAGGCCCTGGTCGACGCATTGCTGAATCTGGCCGCTCGGCATGCTGCCACGCCCATGCTGGCGCGCAGCCTGCTGCAGCCCGCGCAGATCACGAGCTTCGGCCTCAAATGCGCACAGTCGGCCGCTGCCCTGCAACGCAGCATCGACCAGCTCTCGCAGCTGGCGCCCCGGGCCTTGTGCGTGCAGCTGGGCGGCGCCGTGGGCAATGGCGCGACCCTGGGCACGCACAGGCTGGCGGTGGAGCAGGCGCTGGCGCAGCACCTGGGCCTGGAGGCCTGCGGCCACAGCTGGCATACGCAGCGCGACAGCTGGATGCGCCTGGCCATGGAAGTGGCCGTGTGCTGCGGCAGCCTGTCCAAGCTCGCGCGCGACTGGTCGCTGATGTCGCAGTATGAGGTCGCAGAGATCAGCGAGGCAGCGCGCGGCAGCACTTCCAGCGCCATGCCGCACAAGCGCAATCCCGTGCACTGCATGCAGGCCGTGGCCCAGACCCAGGCCGTACCGCCGCTGGCCGCCCTGCTGCTGGGCTGCATGGCCCAGGCCCATGAGCGCGCGCTGGGTGAATGGCAGGCGGAAGTCGCCCACTGGCCCGAGCTGTGGCGCCACGCTCATGGCGCGGCCGCTGCACTGCGCCAGGCCGCGCAGACGCTGCAGGTCCACCCGCAGCGCATGCTGGCGCATGTGGCCGGTCTGCGGGGCCTGGTATTTTCGGAAGCCTGCGTGCATGCCCTGGCGCCCTTCACCGGCAAACATGAAGCCCTGGCCGCCGTGGAGCAGCTCGCCCCCCTGGCGCTGGAGCAGCAGCGCGAGCTGCAGGAGCTGCTCATGCAATGGGCTGCCAGCCGCACCGCACCCGAACTCCCCCCCGAACAACTGCCAGCGCTGCGCCGCGCGTTGTCCCAGGCCTGCGACCCGCAGCAGGCCGTACAGGCTTCGCAGCGCGAATGCCTGGCCCTTCTGGCCAGCCGTTCGCCAACCCCAATGGAAGAAAGCCCTGCCCATGCAGAACAAGACCAACCCTGCCTCTGAAGCCGCCGACAGCCTGCAGCGCGGCCTGGCCAATCGCCGCCGCGTGCTGGGCAATGCCTGGGTGGACCGGTCCGTGGAGAGCGCGAATGTGCTCAATGTGGAGTTCCAGCGCATGATCACCGCCTATGCCTGGGACGGCATCTGGAGCCGCCCGGGCCTGGAGCGCCGAACGCGCCGCATCATGGTGCTGGCCATCACGGCGGCCATGGGGCGCTGGGAGGAGTTCGAGCTGCACATACGCACGGGACTGCAGGCCGACCCGGCCGACAGCGAGGCCGCGCCGCTGGACCTGGACACCATCCGCGAGGTGCTGTTGCAGACCGCCGTCTATGCCGGCGTGCCTGCGGGCAACACGGGCATGGCGGTCACGCTCAAGGTGCTCGGGGAACTGGGGCGCATGCCGGAGGCCGCGAGCTTCGCCCCCTGAGCCTGGTCTTATCGGGCCAGTGGCGGCTGCTCGTCGATGTCCGAGCCCGGGTAGCGTGCAAAGCGGCGGTTCTCGGCGCCATGTACCGGGTCGTTGTCCTTCCAGGGCCAGCCGCCGAACTGGGTTCGGCGATAGTCCTGCATGGCCTGCATGATCTCCTCCTGCGTGTTCATCACAAAGGGGCCGTACTGCGCCACCTTCTCGCCAATCGGCTTGCCCTGCAGCAGCAGCAGCTCTGCGCTGATATCGCCGGTGTTGACCAGCTCCAGATCGCTCTGCGCATCGACATGCATGGCCAGATGTCCGTTCACGGCTTCGCCACCCACAGTCATGCTCTTGCCCACAAAGAAGTAGAGCATGCGATGGGTTTCAGGGCCTGTGGCCCTGGGCATGGTCCAGCGGGCGCCGGGCTCGAGCTCCAGCGTCCAGATGGCCACGTCGCTGTTGGCCTGGGAGGCCCAGGACTCGGGCGGTGGCGGCAAGGCCGGGTCCGCACCGTCCAGGGCTCCCGCCACCACGGTGACGGTGGTTTTGCGGCCCGCCGCATCGCTGAAGCTCAGGCGCGGAATCTGCTCGTTCCAGAACATGGTGAAGTGGGGCTCCACCATCTTGTTCCTCGCAGGCAGGTTCAGCCAGATCTGGAAAAGCTCCAGCGGATTGGGCTGGTCGCTGCTCAGCAGCGGAAACATCTCCGAGTGCTGGATGCCCTTGCCGGCCGTGAGCCACTGCACATCGCCGCCGCCGAAGCGCGCTGCCGCACCCAGCGAGTCCGCATGGTCGATGCGGCCCTTGCGCACCAGGGTCACGGTCTCGAAGCCGCGATGCGGGTGGCCCGGGAAGCCCGGAATCGGCTCGCCGTGGTACATCGAAAAGCCATTCCGCGCGCTGAAGTCGCTGCCCATCTCGCGGCCCTCGAACTCCACGGCCTGCACGCCCATCTTGCCGTTGCTGGCCGGATAGCTGTCATCGTGGTGAGCACAGAACAGAAACGGATCCAGGCAGGGCCAGCGCGGCCCCAGCGGGGCGCTTTCCAGAATGGGGGGGCGATTCGTGGTCATGGAATTCTCCTCTTGAGAGGCCGCTGCCAGCTGCAGTGCCTGAAGTCTCGAAGATAAGGCCGGCCCACGGGCTTGAAAGACATCACCGCTGGGACAGTACTTGCCGCTTTTGCAACAACGGCCAGCCTGTCTGCCCGTGCCGGCGCTCAGCCGCGCTGCGGAACGTTCAGCCCTTTTTGCGTCGCCGGGCGGGCCACGAAAGCCTTGAGCACGCGCTGCAGCTCGGGAAACTCGCTCCAGCCCACCAGCTCGGCGGCGTTGTAGCCGTTCTCGTCGACCATATTGCGCACCCAGGGCCAGATGGCGATGTCGGCAATCGTAATCTGCTCACCCATGATCCACTCGCGGCCCTGCATGCGCTGTTCCAGCACGCCCAGCAGACGTTTGGATTCGTTGATATAGCGGTCACGCGGGCGCTTGTCCTCGAAGTCCTTGCCCGCGAACTTGTGGAAGAAGCCGACCTGACCGAACATGGGCCCCACGCCGCCCATCTGGAACATCAGCCACTGCAGCGTCTCGTAGCGCGCTGCAGGGTCTGCGGGCAGAAGCGGGCTGCCGCTCTTGTCGGCCAGATAGATCAGGATGGCCGCCGACTCGAACAGCGCCAGCGGCTTTGCGCCCGGGCCCTGCGGGTCGATGATGGCGGGAATCTTGTTGTTGGGGAAAGTGCCGACAAACTCTGGTGTGAGCTGGTCATTGGTCTGGAAGCTGACCAGATGCGCCTCGTAGGGCAGCTGCATTTCCTCCAGCGCAATCGATACCTTCACGCCGTTGGGGGTGGGCAGCGAGTACAGCTGGATGCGCTCGGGGTGCTGCGCGGGCCATTTGCGGGTCACGGAAAAATCGGCGAGGACTTGGGGTTGCGTCATGGGTTTCCTTCGGAGCGTGTTGGCAATCTCTGCGGCCCCGCAAGGGGCTGTCGGCGTGGCCTGGCAAGCCACGACACAGAGCTCCCGAGCATCCTAACGGTTGTCATGCGGCCTTGCAGGCAGCGCTGTCGATGGCTGGGAGGCCAGATGCGGGTACGCAGATTCCCTCATCGAAGACGGCGCTTCAGCGGGTGATATTGAGTGTTTACAAGAACTGAACACGGAGATATGACATGCATCAGCTTCCAGGCAGGCCCGATTCTTTTTTCACCGGCGCAAAGACGCCTGCTTGCGCTTTGCTGAGCCGGCGGCAAGTGCTGGGCCTGGGCGCTACCGCGCTGGCTGCAGGGCTGATGCTGGCCAGTGGTGCGACCGCTGCCGCAGGCTTTCCGGAGCGCGCCGTGACGGTCGTCGTGCCGTATTCGCCGGCCGGAGGCGTGGACATCGTGACCAGGCTGGTCACCACGCCCATGGCGGAGTTTCTGGGTCAGTCCATCGTGGTGGAAAACAAGCCCGGAGGCGGCACGAATATCGGCATGGCGACAGTGGCACGCTCCGCGCCCAATGGCTATACGCTGCTGACGGCCTCGAACACGCTGACCACCAACAAGGCGCTGTACTCCAAGCTCAGCTTCGACCCCGCGACCGACCTGGTTCCGGTGGGGCGCATCGGCGAGGCCCCGCTGGTGGTCGTGGTCAACGCCAAGTCACCGTACAAAAGCCTGGCCGAACTGATTGCAGCGGGCAAGGCCAAGCCCGGCGCCCTGTCCTATGGCACGGCAGGCGTGGGCAGTTCGGGCCATATGGCGAGTGCCTTGCTGGAAACAGCCGGGCAGTTCAAGGGCGTCCATATTCCCTACAAGGGTGGCTCCACCGCCGTGACGGATCTGCTGGGCGGACGTCTGGACTTCATGGCGATCAATCCGCTGGAAGTCGCGGGTCATGTGAACAGCGGCAACCTGCGCGCACTGGCGGTGCTCAACAAGAATGGCTCGCGCCTGCTGCCCCAGGTGCCTACCGCGCGTTCCCTGGGTGTGGATGTACAGGCCACCGTATGGTGGGGCCTGGTAGCCCCCAAGGGAACGCCCGAGGCCGTGATCCAGACGCTGAACGCTGCACTCAACAAGGCGCTGACCACGCCTGCGGTCACCCAGACGCTGGCTGACATGGGTGCCACGCCCCTGGGAGGAACCCCGGTTCAGTTCGGCAGCTTCATCCAGGCCGAAACCCGGGAACTCGGCGACGTCATCCGAGCCGCCGATATTCGCGCGGACTGATGCCGGCGAAGGCCGCCCTAGCGCAGCAACTGCCAGAACATCTGCACGCAGGGTGATGGCGCCTGCTGCATGCTGACCAGTGCAATGCGCGAATGGCGCGCGGCGTCGGCCAGCGGCTGCAGCACCACGCCGGGCGGGCAGATGCGCTCATAGACGCTGGGCACGATGGACAGCCCCAGGCCGGCGGCCACCAGTGCCAGCATGGTCGAGGTCTCACGCGCTGGCTGGGCGATGCGCGGCACAAAGCCGGCCTCGCTGCACAGCGCCAGAATATGTTCGTGCAGACCGCCACCCAGCACGGCCGGATGCAGCACAAAAGGCTGATCGGCCAGGCTGCTCAGTGCCAGTGGCTCGTTCGCCGCCGAGGCCGCATGCGCCACGGGCAGGGCCAGCCTCAGCTCGTCGCGCCACAGCGTCTGCTCGCGTATCGGCACGGGGATGCGGAAGGTCGGCGAAGGCCGCATAAAGCCGATGTCGATCTGACCGGCCGTCAATGCCGCGATCTGCTCGCCTGTGGTCATATGCTGCAGATCCAGCTCCACCTGCGGGTGGCGGCTGCGAAAGTCGCGCAGCATGGCCGAGAACTCGTCAAACAGCGGCACCGATGCCGTGAAGGCGATGCGCAACCGCCCCGCCAGGCCATGGGCTGCCATGCGCACCAGCTCGCCCGCCTGCTGATGCAGTTCCACGATCTGCCGCGCCTTGTCCTGCAGCAGCAGGCCTGCCGGCGTCAGCGCCACGGCGCGGCGCGAGCGTTCGAACAATTGCGCCCCCATCTCCTGCTCCAGCAGACGGATCTGCTGGCTCAGCGGGGGCTGGCTCATATGCAAACGCTGGGCCGCACGGCTGAAATTCAGCTCCTCGGCCACAGCCAGAAAACAGGTCAGACGGCGCAAATCCATAGGACGATTTTCGTATCAAGTCCAGACGCAAACGGTATTGGACGCAAAGGCCGCAACTTTTCACAATCCGCTCAGCCGCAGAAGCGATGACAACCGTAGCTGTCTGCGTCGATTCAATAAGGGTTCAAGGCCTATCCAGACCCGCCCAATACAGAGAGACATTGATGAAGCCGTTTCCCCTTTTCACCGTTCGCCGAGCCCTTCTGATCAGCGCTGTGGCCCTGGCTGCAGGCTGTGCCCAGCAACCGGGCAGCACGCCCAAGGAGCCCGTGCGCCTCATGACTTCGGGCGGCTTCACTGCAGCACACAAGCTGCTGGCACCGCAGTTCACGGCCCAGACCGGCCTGGCAGTGGAGTCGGCCTATGGCTCGTCCATGGGTGCCTCGCCCACCTCCATTCCCAACCGCCTGAGCAAGGGTGAAAAGGCCGACGTGGTGATTCTGGCGCGTGGCGCGCTCGACGATCTGGCCGCCAAGGGCCTGGTGCGCAACGGCACCCAGATCGACCTGGTGCGCTCTGCCGTGGGCGTGGCCGTGAAGAAGGGTGCCCCCATCCCCGACATCAGCAGCGAGGACAAGCTGCGTCAGGTGCTGCTCAATGCCAGGAGCATTGCCTACTCGGCCAGCGCCAGCGGTACCTACTACGAAACCCAGATGCTCAAGAAGCTGGGCATTCACGACCAGGTCATGCCCAAGAGCAGGAAGATCGTGACCGAGCGTGTGGGCACCATCGTGGCGCGGGGCGAGGCCGAAATCGGCCTGCAGCAGGTCAGCGAACTGCTGCCCATCGAGGGCATCAGCTATGTCGGCACCCTGCCCGATTCGGTGCAGCACTACACCATCTTCTCGGCCGGCACGGCCGGCACTTCCACCAACCCCCAGGGGCTGGAGCAGCTGCTCAAGTTCTACACCTCGCCAGCCGCCGCCAAGACTATCCGGGAAACAGGCCTGGAGCCCGTCGCCCAGCCGCGCTGAGCAGCGCGGACCCGCAAAAAAAGCCCGTCAGGCACAGCCTGCGGGCTTTTTTTTGGCGCCAGGCAGCTCAGCGCTTGCTGCCCGGTCCGGCTTTCTGCACCAGGGCCACGGTCAGCCCCTGGGCGGTGACGGTAATGGCGCCAGGCTCCATCGCCAGCGCATCGACCAGGGCCAGATCCTGGTCCTGCAGCTGATAGAGCACCAACTGGCCCATGGCCTGCTCGGCCAGGGCCGTGGCATAAGTACCCAGCATATCGCTGAGTGCGGGCGACAGCCCGTCCATGCTGAGCTGGTTGACCTTGATCTGGTAGGCACGCAAGGTGCGGTCGGTGGGTTCATAGCGCAGCGCGAAATCGACATTGAGCAGGCCGCTGTACTGCTCCTTGAGCACCTTGCCGCTGAGCTCGGCCGGAATCACGGCGTTGAGCATATTGCGCTCGGGCACCATGCTCAGCTGCGGTGCCTTCAGATCCAGCTGCAGCAAACCCGCCACCGGGAACTGCCTGGGGAAACGCCTGGCCAGCATCTCCTGCAGCTTCTGCTGGCTCACGCTCACGCTGCTGGGCACTGACTTGCCCGAGCAGCCCGTGGCAGCCATTCCCAATCCCAATACTGTCACCGCCAACCATGAGCGCCGATTCATCACGACCACCGAACTCCGTAAAACCTGATTCAAAACCCGTGCAAACGCTTGATAAACCAACGCTATCAGCTATGGTTTTTGAGTACTCCATTGTCTCCGAGCCTGCTATTCCACAGAGTCTCGATGGATGTTGGCAGTTCCCTATCTGATGCAATCTGCAGGTAAAAGACTGTTATCTAACGTCCGAGGCCACCAGGGGTTGACCGTCGGCATACGGCAGCAGTGCATGCACAATGATTTGCATGACTGCATATCCCTCTTCCCTCAGCCATGAGGCACTGACTGCCGCCGCCCAGGACACCAGCCTGCCCGACCAGATCCTGGCCCAGTGGTTCGGCAGCCCCAGGCCCGGCAATGCCGATGCCCTCAAGCACAAGGCGCAGTGGTTCACCAAATCGGCGGCCTTCGACGAGGAGCTGCGCCAGCGCTTTGGCACTGCGGTAGAGGCCGCGCTGGGCGGTGCCCTGCAGCACTGGGCAAGCCAGGGTCCATGGCAGCAGCTGGCATTGGTGATCCTGCTGGACCAGTTCACGCGCAATATCCACCGCAACACCCCCAAGAGCTTTGCCGGCGACGCACAGGCCCTGGCACTGGCGCTGCAAGCAATGGACTCCGGCAGCGTCCGGCTGCTGCCCGAGGTGGTCCGCGTCTTCATGTACCTGCCACTGGAACATGCCGAGGACCCGGCCATGCAGCAACGCAGCGTGGCCGCCTTCGACGCATTGCAGCAGAGCGCCACGGACGCCGAACTGCGCGAATATCTGGCCGGAACGCTGGACTACGCCCATCGCCATCAGGTGGTGATAGAGCGCTTTGGCCGCTTCCCGCACCGCAACCACATTCTGGGCCGCGCCAGCACCGCCGAAGAGGCCGAGTACCTGGCTCAGCCCGGCTCAGGCTTCTAGGGCGATCACGAGCCGCGCGTAGCCTCGCGCAGCGCGGGCTCCTGGCGCGGCTTGTGCTGGCGCATGGGCTTTTTGCCCGCACCCAGGTCGCGGTGGCGCATGGCCCAGCGCTCCACCGTGTAGAACGACAGGGCCGACAGCGCAGTCGAGATCAGCAGGCCCGCGACCACAGTCACGGGCCAGGAGTAATCGGCACGCAGATAGCGTACCACCGGGTAATGCCAGAGGTAGATGCCGTAGGACAGCTGGCCCAGCTTGATGAGCATTGGCGCCGTCAGCATTTCATAGACCAGACCCGTGGGCTTTTGCACGGCCAGCAGCACGACCAGGGCGGCGCACTCCACCACCGTGACACCCCAGACCATGGCGTGCTGGTTGTCCCATTCCAGCTCCATGATCAAGGGCACGGCCAGCACAAACCACATGGTGTAGGCGCGCAACGACTGCAGACGCTCTATCCATTGGGGGCGCTCCATCATCAGCGCCGCCAGCAGGGCACCGGCCAGCAAACCCGAGGCCCGCGTATCGAATCGGAAGAAGATCTCGTAGAACTGCTGGCCCTGCACCACCCAGAAGATACGCCACAGCGTGCTCAACAGCCACAGCGCCGCAAGCGGCGCCCAGACCCGGCCCGGCGTGGCCTTGCGTAGCAGCAGGACCAGCAGCGGCGGCCAGATCAGATAGAAATGCTCCTCCACCGACAGCGACCACATATGCAGCAGCGTGTCCGGACTGTCGAAGAAGGCAATGCCGTAGTCAGCCAGGTAGAGGATGGAGACCAGGGCGTCCGAATAGATATCCGTGAGGTCTGGCCAGATGAACGGCGCGAACACGCAGTACGCGAGCAGAAACAGCGCCAGCGCAGGCATGAGCCGGAAGAAGCGGCGACGGTAAAAGCGCCAGTAATCGAGCTTGCCATGCTGCTGATATTCCATCAGCAGCAGCGAGGTGATCAGAAAGCCGCTGAGCACGAAGAACAGATCGACGCCGAAGAAGGCGCCGTCGAACATCGGGGCATGTGCGTGCGAGAGCAGCACCAGCACAATGGCTATGCCTCTCAATCCATCGAGCGCTGGGTTGTAGCGCAGCTTGAACGCCGACTCCACCAAAACCGGACACCTTTCCTTTCGCCCAGGCACGGGCCGGGCTTGCAGACAAACGATCACAGCCACGCATGAGACATGGCTGAAGCAGTATTCAGAATTTGAGCAAAGAGGCAGTAACAGCTCTTTGCAGCGACCCGGGGGTCGCAGAGCGCATGGAAACACGCTCGGGGGTGCCGGAACCTGGCAGGCGATTTGTCTGTTGCAGCTCACCGGTGGTGAGGCCACAGAATGTTATGAATGCCCGCAGCCAGACGGCTTGGCGTCTGTTGGCAGGTGAACAGACCGGGGCAATTTGAACAGATTTTTGCCACCCGCCCAAGCAGGGGACGGAGCTTGCCGAGCTCTGGCAGGGTCTTGGCAATCCGTGTTAACAATTAAGAACAAAAACAGCAGGCTGTGCCCCACCCACCAGCACCATCAGCTATCAATTTCGAAGCTTCAGGATGACTTGCGGCGCCCGCAAGCGGGCGCACTCTGGTGCACATCGCGCCACAGCAGCATCTCGGCCACGCGTTCGGACTTGTCGTCATCAAAGCCCAGTTGCTGCGCACGCTCGGCGGGGTTGGTCCAGGTGCCGAACAGCATGTCCCATAGCGGCAGGCCGTAGTTCTGCGCATGGTGGCCATGCTGATGGTGCACGGTATGCATTTCCGGGCGCTGCAGCACATAGCCGAGCCAGCGCGGCGTGCGTATGTCGGCATGGGTGAACAGATCGAAGGCCGCCGTCAGCCCCAGGGCCACGGCCGCCGCCGCCGGGCTGGCGCCCAGCACCCAGTAGCTGGAGATCACGCTCAGCAGCATGGCGGCGCAGGAGTCCAGCGGATGGGCATAGAACGAGGTCAGCACCTCGATGCGCCGCGCGCTGTGATGCAACTGGTGGAACACCCGCCACAGCAGGTCGGAGGCGTGGGTGGCGCGGTGCCACCAGTAAAAGACAAAGCTGGTGATGAAAAAGCTCAGCAAGCCCACCAGCAGCGGGTTCCAGCGTGCGCCCACATCCAGCAGCGCATGCTGGCGAATCCGGTCTTCCAGCAACCAGCCCAGCGCCAGCGTGCAGACCAGCGTCAGCGCGCCCAGGGCGCTGCTGTAGATCAGCCAGCGCCGGTCGCAGAGATTGCGCGAGGCGGGCGCAATCACCTCGCGCGTGAAGACCGCCACGAACAGCAGCGCAATCAGCGGATAGACCAGGTACTCCAGCACGGCAATCATTTCCCTTGAGGTTTGCCTTGCAGTCTATCGGCTGATATGGGCCTGCCGCTTTATTGGGGCAATACGAACTGCTCCAGCGGCGTATCGTTGGGTGCGGCCAGCTGCTTCTTGAGCACCTCGCCCATGGGCAGGTTCAGGTTCACGCTCTTGGGTGCAATGGGCTGCATGAACCATTTGTTGTAGAGCTTGTGGAGCTCGCCCGAGCGGATCATCTGCAAAATGGCGCCGTCCACGGCCTTCTTGATCTGCGGGTCGTTCTTGCTGAACTGGATGGCAATCGGCTCGGCACCGATCACCTCGCCCACAATCTTGTAGCCCTTGGGATTCTTGCTCTGCCCGATCACGCCGGCCAGCATGTTGTCGTCCAGCACAAAGGCATCGACGCGACCCGACTCCAGCATCAGAAAGCTCTCGAACTGGTCCTTGCTCATCAGCGTCTTGAAGTTCAACTCGTTGTCGCTGGCGTACTTGCGCAGAATCTGCACTGCCGTCGTGCCGGTGATAGCACCCACATTGCGCCCCTGCAGCTGCTTGAACGAGGTGATGCCGGAATCGGCACGCACGGCCATGCGCACCTCGCTGACATAGGTGGTCAGGCCGAACGCAACCTGCTTCTGGCGCGTGAGGTTGTTGGTCATGCTGGCGCAGTTGAAATCGGCCGTGCCGTTGTTGATCAGCGGCATGGTGTTCTGCGGCGTCAGCACCATGTATCTGAGCTGGGCCCTGGGCGCGATCGCATGCACCACCCGCTCGCAGAGGTCCATGTGATAGCCGACGAACTTCTCGTTGGCGCCGATCGCGTAGGACATGGGAACCGCAGCCTCCCGTACCCCCAGCACCACGGTGCCGCCTGCCTGCCAGCGCTGCAGCGTGGGCGATGCGGACAGTTCCACCGCCGTGTCGATATTGGCACCGATAGTGGAGCTCGCCGCCTCGGTCTTGCCCGCAGCCATGGCAGAACCCGCACATACCAGCGCTGCTGCCAGCCCGGCCCATTTCAACGACTTGCCCATCATCCACTCCCGAAAAACAAAAGCGCCGAGACCCCTGGTCATCGGCGCTCATCACCCACCCGATCCGGCACACCCCCCATGCCCTCATGAGGCCCTGGCCCGATTGTCGTTGCTCGCTTATCGCTTTGAGTGGAATGCTTATGCCTGCGCGTCGCCTCACACGTCGCGTTTGGCGGGGGCCGCCCCCGTCAGTTCACGCAGGCGCTGATGGACGCTGCTGGCTTCATCGACCGGCTGCTGGTGCTTGGCCCGCAGATAGCGCTCGGTGAACACGCCCAGATAGCTCTCCAGCACCTGGCCGGCCTGCACATCGCCGGCATCGCCCACCAGCTCCAGACACAGGGCCGCCACCTCGCTGGTGCAGAAATGGTCGTCGCGCTTGGATCTGCGCAGCTGGTAGCGGGAGATCAGGTCCGGGTTCAGGCTGAGCACGGGAAAGCCATCGAGATACGGGCTTTTGCGGAACATCTTGCGCGCCTCCGACCAGGTCGCGTCCAGCAGGATGAACAGCGGGCGTCTGCCGGGCTGCAGCGCACGGCTGTCGCCGCCGTCCAGCGTCTCCAGCACACGCTCGGCAGGCTCCGCATATTCGCCGGGAAACACCACATAGGGCTGCCATTGCGGATCGGCCAGCAAGACCTCCAGCTGCGGATCCTGCTCGGTGCGCGACCAGCCGAAGGCATGGGTGTCCTTCACCACATCGGCAATCAGCCAGCCCGTGTTGCTGGGCTTGAGCGGCTCGGCATCATGCATCAGCAGGCAGAAGGCCGCGCGCGTGGCCAGCTCGGGGCGCAGCGCGCACATGCAGTGGGAAGGGCGCAAGCGGCAGCCCTCGCAGCGCTCGCCCTTGGGGCCGCCACGCGCCAGAAACGGACGCGTGCTGCGCGCCAGCCGTGCCTGGCGCAAGCGCGAGACGGCATGCGGGGGCAGCGTGGAGGCAACGGTTTTCTGCGGAGTCAGAGCGGCAGGGGACAAAGGCGTGGAAGCAGGCAAGACGGACACCAGCGGGTTCGGGCAGATGCCCGGATTGTCCCGCCTTTGCCAAACCCAGTGCTGATGCTGCAGGAGTGCCGCTTACTCGCAGCCACCCTGTTCGAAGGTCGGACCACGGCCAAAACTGAACACCGTGGGCCTGGCATTCCTGAGTCCTGCGGAAATCACATTCCTGAAGCGATCCGGCTCGCAGTTGAAACGCGTGTCCAGCACATAGTCGTCGGACTCTGCCTTGACCATGGCGTCGCGCCAGGCGGCCGTCGCATCCAGCACCTTGCCGTCAACCATGGGGGCCTGCACCGAGTAATTGATGAAGTGGGTCAGGCGCGAGCCCTTGGCCTCCAGATACACCACGGGGTCGGCGGCATTGCCGCACAGCGTCAGGCAGTCGGCGTAATAACGGCTGTCCAGCAAGGGCTCGAAGCCGCCAAAAGTCAGGTCGCCGAGCTTGATATCGGGCTGGCCCTCGGACACATTCAGCACGCTCTTGAGCGAGAGATTGCAGCTGGGTGCGATATCGATCTCGACCGACTCGATCACCTTGTCGGCCTCGTCGCTGACCAGGGTGATATCGCAGCCATCGGTGCGGAACTGGTGGCGGTGGAACTCCGAGCGCATGGCCGGGCCGGCAATCTTTTGCGCATAGGCCAGATTCATGCCTATGGTTTCGGTGCTGAACAGCTGGTCGATCACGCGCCTGGCTTCTGCGGCAGGCGCTGCGGGCGCAGGGGCTGGCGCAGTTGCGGGGGCCTGTGCCGGGGGCGCGGCGCCCTCGGTCTTGGAATCCGAGCAGGCCAGCAGCAATGCCGCTGCCGCCATGGCGCCCGTCCAGACTCCGCAGCGTTTGATCCAGCGATGAGGCATCTCCATATCCTTGTGAGTTCGCAAGCCCCGCAATATAGGTGCAGGCCCCGAAATCACCAAGAACCAGAGGTTTCAGCCTCCCACGCACTCCAGCTCGAACAGCGGCATATCGCCGCTTCGGCTGAGCCAGACACCGCCGCCCAGCTCCTTGAAGTGAGGCTGCAGGCCGCGGCGGTACAACTCGGCGCGGTGACGATACAGGCGCGGGTCGGTCAGCTCCTCGTCGATGATGTCGCGCTCGTAGTCCTCACGTGCCACGGCCTCGATGTAGAGACCGCCACGCGACAGCCGGCCCAGATTGGCCAGCGCCTTTTTCAGGTCGGCCGGGCTCAGATAGGGCAGCACGCCCTGGCAGATCACCAGATCGAAAGGCTGACCATCTTTGGGCTGCCAATCCACCACCGAGCCCTGCTCCCAGCCATAGCGCTCGCAGAGATAGGGACTGAACTCCACGCCCTGATACTGCACGCCCGGAAAGTGCTTTTGCACCGCCTCGCGCCACAGGCCTATGCCGCAGCCCACATCAAGCACCCGCTGCACGGGCACGCGCAGATACGCAAGATACGAGCAGACAAACGCACCCAGCCGCCGCGCGTGCTCGGGATCGATCACGCTGGTCTTTTTGTCAAAGTAAAAGCGCTGGTAATACGCCTCGTCAAACCACTCGTTGCTTGCTGATTGCACGCAGCTTCCTTCAAAAAACAAACGGCGCCCGAAGACGCCGAAACTTCAAAAAACCGACGCTGACTCAGGAAAGAGACAGCCAGCAAGGGCCTGAGCGGCCCCGCAGCGAGGCCGTCGTCCCCTACCGGGGGAAGGCGCGCAACGCCTCAGGGAGTTAGATTCTGCCGACCACGGACCAGCCCTTGCGCTGGTCCTGCTTGTTGTTCTCGTAGTCCCATACCGTGCCGCAGCGCTCGCAGACATAGCGGGTCACCGTCGCCGTGGTCGAGCCGCGCTCCTCCTTGCGGTTGCCGCGCTGCATCAGTTCGGCATGGCCGGGGGCTTTGCGCCAGTTGCGCTGAATGCCGGCACAGGCGTCGCACAGATGGTCTTCGGCAGGAGTGGTGGTGTTGGTCATGAAAAAACTACTGAATGTGGTGCAGGCCCCGGACATCCGCCCGCGCTGCAAAGCAGCCATTGTGCCGCCTGCCCCGGTTTTGCACCTGAGGCGGGCACAGCATCACCGCTTGCAGGTCGGGCATGACCGCGTTCGCTGTTGCCGCTCGAAGCTCAAGACCTTGCCAGACAAGCGCAGACAGCTACTGTTTTTGATCCCCACCGCTGAAGACAAAAAAAGGCCGCTTGCGCGGCCCTGGTTCAATCAGCCTCGATCATGCCTTCGCGGGGCGATAGGCCAGACAGATCTTGTTGCCGTCGGGGTCGCGCAGATAGGCCAGATACATGGAATCGCCACGCCAGCCCGGCGCGTCCTCGATAGATACACCGCCCGCTGCCAGGCCCGCCGCATGGGCCGCGTTCACCTGATCGGTGGACTGGGCCAGAAAGCCCGTGGTCGCGCCATTGCCCGAGCTGGCCGTTTCGCCGTTGATGGGCGTAGAGATGGCAAACACGCCCGTGGGGCTGCGGTAGAAGAAGCGGTTCTTGTTGGCAACGCCGGGCGCAATGCCCAGCTGGCCCAGCAGCGCGTCGTAAAAGCGCTTGCTGGACTCCAGATCATTTACACCCAGCATGATGTGGCTAAACATGGTTGTCTCCTGGAAAGGCCCTGTTTCGGGCGAAGATGGGAAATCGGCAAGCCATCGTAACGGGAGCTTGCCGCCCTCTTCTGTCACCCATTTTCAGCCCACCATGCTGCCAGACCATTTCACCCCGGTTCCCCTGGACAAGTCCTACCGCCTGCTCAATCACGGCCCCACGGTCATCGTCTCGGCCCAGCACGCGGGCGAGCGCAATGCCATGAGCGCGGCCTGGGCCTGCGCGCTCGATTTCGCGCCGCCCAAGATCAGCGTCGTGCTCGACAAGGCCACGCGCACGCGTGCGCTGGTCGAGGGCAGCGGCCTCTTTGCCGTGCAACTGCCCACCGTGCCCCAGGCCGCGCTGACGGTGGGCATAGGCACGGACAGCGCCGTCACGGAACCGCGCAAGCTCGTCAAACATGGCGTGCAGCTTTTCGACGCACCGGGCTTCGATGTACCGCTGGTGGCTGGCTGCGCCGCCTGGCTGGTCTGCAAGCTGATTCACGAGCCGCACAACCAGCAGAGCTATGACCTGTTCATCGCCGAAGTCGTGGGCGCCTGGGCCGACGAGCGCGTGTTCCGCAACGGACACTGGGAGTTCGGCTCCGCCCCCGCCGAGCTGCGCACCCTGCACTATGTGGCCGGGGGGCAGTTCTTTGCGATCGGCGAATCGGTGCTGGTGAAGTAGAAACTTTCATGGCAGCAGCGCTTATGCATCAAGCGCTGGCAGCTATCAAAATCATGGGCACTTTGCCGTGACGGCCACTGACACCCTCAGGCGCCCTGACCCGCAGCGCCTGCGCACCCGGGTATTTGTAACCGCCTTGATTTAGACTGCATCACTGACTGACATATCAATCAACCCATGACTGCAGGTGCCGTACCGCCGCACAGGGCAGCGATCTCTGCTATCAATCACCGCGAAGTGACAGGCCATGGCGCAAGAGTTTTTCGATCCCGTGCTGTTCATCAAGGAGGATGCGCCGACTGTGGTCGATCTGTCGCAGACACCGTTCTTCTGCAATCTCCACGGCTACCCGCACTACTGCGCAGAGCCGCCCGCAGGCTTGACGGTGCTGGAGCCGGCCATCAGCAATCCCGAGGTCGCCATCGGCAACGCATACCGCGTCCTTTCGGCAACCACCACGCATCCGCAGCCCGAATACGGCAGCCAGACCCAGCTGGTGTTCCAGGCCGAACGGATCGAGTACCAGGCCCTGGCCGCAACCCCTGAAACAGCAGCGGCTTTCGGCATGACGCTGATCGAATCGGGACAGGGCATACGCATCACCAGCCCGCAGCCGCATCTTTCGCTGGTCGACTATGAATACGGCATGTTTGCCGGGCACCGCTCGCCCTATGAGGGTACGGGCTATCGCCTGCTGGGCAAGGTCTGCACCGATCTCGAGCATCACGATTTCCCGCATGTCTTCACCTCCATCGATCCGCATCTGCCGCTGGTGATTTCGGTGGGAAAGTACTGGCCACAGCAGCAGAAAATCTGTCTCGCCGACCTCTGGCTGCCGCGCGGCAAGGCCTTGTATGTGCCGCCCCGGCCGAGCCTGCCCGGCCAGACCTGCCTGGATCTGCACGGCAACCGCAACTCGGCCCTGGCCTGCTGGCGCGGGATAGCGCGCTCCAGCGTCAGAACCCAGACCCTGCTGCAGACCGAAGGCGGCTATTTCTACTGGTTCTGGAACGAGCTGCCCACCACCCATCCCCTTCTGGACATGACAGGAGCGCTCCATGCTTGAAGTCCGACCCCGCCTGCGCACACTCGAACCCGACACCGGCAACCGCCTCTACCAGACGCTACTGGAGTCCACCCTGGCGATCCCCTTCAAGATCGACTGGGCCAGCCAGAAATACAGCTATATCGGGCCGCAGATCGCCGATCTGCTGGGCTGGAGCCCCGAGAGCTGGGAGACCGTGAACGACTGGGCCGAACGCATTCACCCCGACGAGCGCGAGCAAACCGTCTCGCGCTGCGTGGAGCTGTGCCTGGCCGGCGTGGACCACGAGGCCGAGTACCGCGCGCTGACCAGCGACAACCGCTTTGTCTGGGTCAGGGAAGTCGTGCATGTGCTCTGCGACGAGCAAGGCCAGACCACGGCCCTGATCGGCTTCACCTTCGACATCACCGAGCAGAAGAAATCCGAGCAGCTGCGCGCCGAGCTGGAAGCCCAGAAGCTCTCCAACGCACGCCTGCAGGAGCGCCTGCGCCTGACCCACGATCTGCACGACGGCCTGGGCGGCGAGCTGGTCCACATGATTGCCTCGGTCGAGCAGGGCAGCGAAGCCCTGACCCGGCCCCAGGTGCTGTCCATGCTCAAGCTCATCCGCAACGACCTGCGCCAGAGCATAGACAACAATGCCTCGGCCCAGGTGCGCGTGCCCGCCACTCCGCAGGAATGGCTGGCACCCTTGCGCCGCCGCTTCAACGATCTTTTCGAGGCCCTGGGCATACGCTGCGACTGGCAGTTTCCGCAAAGCTGGAGCCAGCCGCCCAACGCGCTGCAATATCTGGCGCTGACCCGGCTCATCGAAGAGGCGCTGACCAACGTCATCAAGCACAGCCAGGCGCGCCATGTGCGACTGTCGCTGCGGCAACCCCAGGCGCAGGAGCTGCTGCTGGAGATCGAGGACGACGGCGTCGGCTTTGATGTGCAGGCCGTGGAGGCATCGGGTCTGGGCGTGGGCATGCGCTCCATGGCAGTGCGCATTGCACGGGTCGGCGGACTGCTGGGAATTGAGTCGTCGCCGGGGCGGACGGCTTTGACGGCGAGGGTGGTGTTGGGGGCTGAGGACTGAGCTTTTGGAGCTGTGGGGCCTGTGTAATAAGCGCTGGCAGCTATCGGGTTTAGTGCTTTGCCAAATTTGAGTTCAGAGGGCGGGTCGTTAAAAGAAAAAATTCAAGCCAAATCAGCCTTTCCCCAAGGCAGACCAAGCGCTAACAGCTATCAAAAAAGAAAGGCATGTGGCCCCGCAGGAACCACATGCCCCATCAGCCTCAAACCCAGGCGCACAAAGCGCCATCAGCCATCAATATTCGAGGCAGATCTTGCCGAAATGCCTGCCTGCAGCCTGATGCTCGAAGGCCGCCACCATCTGCTCCAGCGGATAACGGCTGTCGATCACGGGCTTCCAGCCGAAGTTCTCCAGCGCGCGCACCATGTCCTGCTGCTGCTCGCGGCTGCCGACAATCAGGCCCTTGAGGGTTTGCTGCTTGCGCATCATCTCCACCGTGGGCACGGCGCCCGCAAAACCGGTGAGCACGCCGATCAGCGCGATATGGCCGCCCACGGCGCAGGCGCGAATCGACTGGGGCAGAGTGCCAGGGCCGCCGACCTCGACCACGATGTCGGCACCGCGACCGCCGGTGGCGGCCAGCACGGCGTCGCCCCATTCGGGCTGGTCCTTGTAGTTGATCACCAGATCGGCCCCCAATGCCTTGAGCTGCTCGGCCTTGGCCGCGCTGGAGGTGGTGGCGATGACGGTGGCGCCCATGCTCCTGGCCATCTGCAGCGCAAAGATGGAGACGCCGCCCGTGCCCAGCACCAGCACGGTGTCGCCGGCCTTGAGATGGCCGTCCACTACCAGCGCGCGCCAGGCCGTGAGGCCGGCCGTGGTCAGCGTGGCGGCCTCGGCATGGCTCCAGCCCTTGGGGGCATGGGTAAAGCTGGTGGCGGGCAGGTTCACGAACTCGCGTGCAAAGCCGTCCACGCCGTCGCCGGGCACGAGCTGGAAGTCGGACGGCACATGGCGGCCCGACAGCCATTGCGGAAAGAAGGTCGAGACCACGGCATCGCCCGCGGCAAATTCCTTCACGCCTGCGCCCACTGCCGTGACCAGGCCTGCGCCGTCGGCCATGGGAATGCGGCCGTCGGCCGCCGCGCCGGGACGGCGCACCACGCCCAGGTCGTGGTAGTTGAGCGAGCTGGCGTGAATACGCACCTGGATCTCGCCCGCAGCAGGCGCCGCAGGTGCGGGCAGCTCGACAAGCTTCAGGTTTTCGAAACCGCCGGGCGCGGCCAGTTGCATGACTTTCATGGAGTGCTCCTCAAGAGGTGAAACAGATGCTGCGCATGGTGCCGTCAATGCGCAGCCACCACCAGTACCAACATATTTGTTGGGTAGTATTAAAAATGTAAGCAATGCATGAATGCCGACCGGCGCTACGATCTTGGCGTCCAGAACTGCAGCGAGGTGCCCATGAAACGATTGAACAGCAAGAGCGGCTGCGCCGTGGAGGTGACGCTGTCGGTCATGGGCGGCACCTGGAAGCCCATCATCCTGTTCCAGCTGCTGCATGGCAAAAAGCGCTTTGGCGAGCTGAGCCGTGCCATCCCCGGCATTACCCAGCGCATGCTGACACTGCAGCTGCGCGAGCTTGAAGAAGCCGGCATCGTCGAGCGCACGGTGTATGCCGAGGTGCCGCCGCGCGTGGACTATGCGCTGACCGAGCTGGGCCGCAGCCTGCAGCCGGTGCTGATCGCCATGCGCAACTGGGGCATCGCCTACAGCCAGAACTTTGCTCAGTCCGAGCCGATGCATGACGCGGATCAAAACGGCGCAAGCTGCCTGCCTGAATTGAAGCAAAAACAGGCTTGAACGCTTTTCCATCAAGCGTCTAAAGCTATCAATTTCAATAAGTCGACAGCAGAAAGCCCACAGGCTGCAAAAGCCCGCGGGCTTGGGTCTGAAACCGCCGCGCTTACTTGCCGGCGGTCAGCGTGGTGTAGCTGTTGATCAGATTGCGATAGTCGGGGATATGGTTGGAGAACAGAGTCCCCAGCCCCTCGATGTTGTTGCGCCAGTCGCGGTGCAGCTCGCAGGCCGCGCCGAACCAGGTCATGAGCTGGGCGCCGGCCTGCTCCATGCGGCTCCAGGCGGCCTGCTGGGTCATGCTGTTGAAGGTGCCCGAGGCATCGGCGATGACGAATACCTCGAAGCCTTCCGCCAGCGCCGAGAGCACGGGGAAAGCCACGCAGACCTCGGTCACCACGCCAGCCACGATGAGCTGCTTCTTGCCCGTGGCCTTGACGGCCTTGACGAAGTCCTCGTTGTCCCAGGCATTGATCTGGCCGGGGCGGGCGATATAGGGGGCGGTGGGGAATTTTTCCTTGAGTTCTGGCACCAGCGGGCCGTTGGGGCCGGTCTCGAAGCTGGTGGTCAGAATCGTGGGCAGCTTGAAGTACTCGGCCATGTCGGCCAGGGCCAGCACATTGTTCTTGAACTTGTCGGGGTCGATATCGCGCACCAGGGACAGCAGGCCGGTCTGGTGATCCACCAGCAGCACGGCGGCATTGTCTTTGTCGAGGCGAACGTAAGGCTTTGGGCTCATGGGAATCTCCTTCAAGAGTGGAGGGGGTGAAAGCCGGCGGGCTTGCCCGCCGGTGGGAAAACGCGATACCAGGCAACCTGCTCAGGCGGCTGCGCCAGGGCGCTCGGCCGCCGGAATACGGCCGAACTGGCCGCTGCGGAAGTCCTCCAGCGCCTGCTGGATTTCCCCGTCGCTGTTCATGACGAAGGGGCCGTAACCGACCACGGGCTCGTCAATCGGCTCGCCGGACAGCCACAGCAGCGTGACGTCGCTATTGGCTTCCAGATGCACGCTGTCCGCAGCGCGATCCATGTGCACCAGCTGTCCGGCGCGCGCAATCTCCTGGCCGTTGACCAGCAGCGTGCCGTGCAACACCACCAGCGCCAGCGTGTGGCCGGCCCGGGCCTGCAGCTCGGTGGAGGCTCCGGCATTCAGCCTCACATCCCAGACATCGATGGGCGTGAAGGTTCTTGCCGGGCCACGATAGGCGGGCCCTTTGCTGCCCAGGTAGTCACCGGCAATGACACGCAGATGACCCGCGCCATCGGGCAGCGCGACCTGCGGAATGTCGGCGTTCAGCAGGGTCTGGTAGCCGGGAGCGGACATCTTGTCCCTGGCCGGCAGATTGACCCACAGCTGCACCATCTCCAGGGGGCCGCCGCTCTTGGCAAAGGCTTCGGAGTGGTATTCCTCGTGCAGGATGCCCGAGGCCGCCGTCATCCACTGCACGTCGCCGGGGCCGATGGTGCCGCCGGCACCCGTGGAGTCGCGGTGGGCCACTTCACCCTCGTAGACGATGGTCACGGTCTCGAAGCCGCGGTGCGGATGCGTGCCCACGCCGCGCCGCGCCGTGGTGGGCGTGAAGCTCTGGGGACCGGCGTGATCGAGCAGCAAGAATGGGCTCAGTGCCTTGCCGTGGTCGCCATAGCTGAACAGCGAACGCACGGGAAAGCCATTGCCCACCCAGTGGGGACGGGGGGCTTCGTAGACACCCAGAATTTTCTTGAGCATGAAATTTCTCCTTGCGGCAGGCCTGCAGTCCCGGTGGTCACTGCAGGTGTTGAACATGGGATAAGTATGAATTTGGAACGATGACTTGAGTAGTCCACAATATTTAGCCTCAGAGTTCTATTTTTAAAACGATGAAGCTGCCCGATCTCAACGAGCTTTACTACTTCGCCCAGGTGGTGGAGCACGGCGGATTCGCGCCCGCAGGCCGCGCACTGGGACTACCCAAGTCCAAGCTCAGCCGCCGCGTGGCCCTGCTCGAGGACCGCCTGGGCGCGCAGTTGCTGCTGCGTTCCACGCGCAGCTTTGCCGTGACCGAGGTGGGCAAGCGCTACTACCAGCACTGCCGCGCCATGCTGACCGAGGCCGAGGCCGCCGAAGAGTCGGTGGCGTTGGTGCATTCCGAGCCCTGCGGCAAGGTGCGCATGAGCTGCCCCGTGGCGCTGCTGGCCTCACGCGTGGGCCACATGCTGGGCGAATTCATGCGCCAGTACCCGCGCGTGGAGCTGCAGGTGGACGAGACCAACCGGCGCGTGGACGTGGTCGGCGAGGGGCTGGATCTGGCCCTGCGCGTGCGCCCGCCGCCGCTGCAGGACAGCGATCTGGTGCTGCGCACGCTGGCCGAGCGCCGGCAATGCCTGGTGGCCGCACCCGAGCTGCTGCAGCGCCTGGGCCCGCCCGGCGGGCCCATGGATCTGTCGGCCTGGCCCAGCCTGGATACGGGTGGCGTGCAGGAAACCCACCGCTGGGTGCTGCACGGCCCCGACGCCGTGCGCGCCGAGGTCAGGCACCAGCCAAGGCTGGTGACGCAGTCCATGCTGGCCCTGCGCGACGCGGCCGTGCTGGGTGCCGGCGTGGTGCAGCTGCCCAATATGTTTGTGCGCGAGGAACTGCGCAGCGGCACACTGGTGCAGGTGTTGCCGGGCTGGCAGCCGCGGCCTGAGATCATCCACGCCGTCTATGCCTCGCGCCGCGGGCAGCTGCCTGCCGTGCGCACGCTGCTTGACCATCTGGCCCAATCCTTCAGGACCTTGCCGGAAGACTGAGCATCAAAACCGCCTCCAGCATTTACTGGGAAAGCGCTTTCAGCTATCGAAACGATAGCTGCAGCATCAACCCAGAGCCGCCTGGATATCGTCCGCCAGCTTCTCGGGCTTGTCCTGGGGTGCATAGCGGCGTATTACCTGTCCGTCGCGGCCCACCAGGAATTTGGTGAAATTCCATTTGATGGACTTGGTGCCCAGCACGCCCGGCGCTTCGGAGGTCAGCCAGCGGTACAGCGGATGCGCACCGTCGCCATTGACCTCGATCTTGTGCATGAGCGGGAAGCTGACGCCGAAGTTCAGCTCGCAAAAGCTCGCGATCTCGTCATCCGAGCCTTTCTCCTGGGCACCGAACTGGTTGCAGGGAAAGCCCAGCACCACCAGGCCCCGGTCCGCATATTGCTCGTGCAGGGCCTGTAGCCCCTTGTACTGGGGCGTGAAGCCGCAGGCGCTGGCGGTATTCACGATCAGCAACACCTTGCCCTGGTACTGCGACAGAGGGACACTGCGCCCGTGGATGTCGGTGGCTTCAAAGTCATAAACGCTGTTTGCCATGCTGCTCTCCCGCCAATGCGAAGCCGCAAGCTTAAGGCAGTCGGCAACTTGTCTTGCAGCTAGAAACAACCCTGCATAGCCGCGCCACGGAGACAATACCGGGGCTGCGACCATAGAAAAACCGATCCCCGCAAGCAGAGCGCCTGTTTTTTGGGCATTCTTCGCAGTCTTGCCTTCTTGCGGCCCTTGGCGGGCTGCCTTGCCACGTGCGTTTGTCCTTGAACGAATTGAAAGAAAAATGGGTAGCTCGGGCCACAGCTCTGTGGATGCGCGCTCGCGCCAGCACTGCCGGCCAGCGCATTGCGGCCCTGCCCTGGTGGCGTCGCTGGCCGACGCAGCGTGAATGGCTGTGGTTTGCCGCAGCCTTGCCGGTGCTGTTTGTCGTCTATGCGCTGCTGCTGATTCCGTTCACGCCCAGCATCAGCGACATCCGCAAGGCCAAGCTAGAGCAGCCCGCGCAGATCCTGAGCGCCGACGGCAAGCTGCTCGGCGAGTTCAAGCGCAGCAACCGCCAGTGGGTGCCACTGGAGCAAATTTCGCCTGCCGTGGTCAAGGCCCTCGTGGCCACCGAGGACCACCGCTTCTACGAACACCACGGCATGGACTTCACGCGCACCGTGGGGTCGGTCATCCATACACTGGGCGGCAACCCCCAGGGCGGCTCCACCATCACCCAGCAGCTGGCGCGCAATCTCTACCCCACGGAAATCGGCCGCGCCCGCAATGTGAACCGCAAGCTCAAGGAGGCGATCACGGCCTTCAAGATCGAAGCGCTCTACACCAAGGACGAGATTCTCGAGACCTATCTGAACACCGTGCCCTTTCTCTACAACGCCTATGGGATAGAGATGGCGGCGCGCACCTATTTCGACAAACCTGCGGCCAAGCTCACGGTGCTGGAAAGCGCCACGCTGGTGGGCATGCTCAAGGGCAATGCCTATTACAACCCGGTGATCAATCCCGACCGCGCGATTGCCCGGCGCAACACCGTGCTGAGCCAGATGGTCAAGCGCGGCGAGCTCAAGGACGATGAGTTCGAACGCCTCAAGAAGCGCCCCATGCGTCTGGACTTCGAGCGCCAGGAGGAGCCCACGGGCATGGCGCCGCATTTTTCCCAGCAGCTGCGCAAATGGCTGATCGCCTGGGCGGACAAGCACGACTACAACATCTATACCGACGGTCTGGTAGTGCGCACCACCCTGGATTCGCGCCTGCAGAACTGGGCGCAGCAGGCCGTGAACCGCCAGATGCAAACGCTGCAGGGCATTGCCAACAACAACTGGAGCCACCGGGACGGCTGGAGTGCCGACAATGCGCTGGTGCTGCAGCTGGTGCGCGAGACGGAGGCCTTCCGCAAGCTCGCCAGAAGCGGCAGGCCTTCCGATATCAGCGAAGAAGAGGCGCTCAAGAAGCTGCTGGCCGACAAGGCCTTCATGAGACAGCTGCGCGAGGACAAGACCCGCGTGCAGGCCGGCTTTCTGGCCATTGACCCGCGCACCTCGGCCGTGCTGGCCTGGGTGGGCAGCCGCGACTATGCCCAGGATGCTTTCGACCATGTGGCCCAGGCGCGTCGCCAGCCCGGCTCCACCTTCAAGCCCTTTGTCTATGGCGCAGCCCTGCAGCGCGGCGCCAGGCCTGACGACACGCGCAAGGACGAAGCCGTGGAAATCCAGTTGCCCGGCGGCGAGGTCTGGCGTCCCAGCGATGCCGTCGAGCCCACGGGCGTGCCCATGAAGCTCAGCGATGCGCTGGCCTATTCCAAGAACACCATCACGGCCGAGCTGGGTCAGGAAGTGGGCATGGACCGCGTCATCAAGCTGGCACGCGCTCTGGGCGTGCGCCAGAGCCCGCTGGAGCCCGTGCCTTCGCTGGCGCTGGGCTCCAGCCCCGTCACGCTGCTGGAAATGGTCAATGCCTACGGCAGCATTGCCAACTCCGGCCACTACATTCCGCCCCAGCTGGTCACCCGTATCGAGAATGCCGACGGCGAGCTGCTGGCCGAATTCACCCCGCCCAAGCCCGATCAGGTCTGGGACGAGGAAGAGAACTACGGTCTGCTGGAGATGATGCGCGCCGTGATCGACAAGGGCACGGGCCGCGCGATCCGCAAGCAATACGGCATTCGCGCCGATGTGGCCGGCAAGACTGGCACCACCCAGGGCAATGCGGACGGCTGGTTCATCCTCATGCACCCGCAGATCGTGGCCGGCGCCTGGGCCGGCTTCAACGATGCGCGCATCACGCTCAAGAGCGACCAGTGGGGCCAGGGTTCGCGCAGCGCGCTGCCCATGGTGGGCGACTTCATGTCGCGCGCCCTGCGCAGCCCGTTGCTCAATGCCAAGGCCAGATTCACCGAGCCCAACACCAGCCACTGGTGGAGCGATCTGGTGGGCCGTCTGCGCGACAAGCTGCAGCAATGGAGCGGGCCGGCAGACGAGGGCCATTCAGCGCCGACGACTCCCGCACATCCAGCACCCAACAGGAGCAATGGCAGCGAGGTCGACATCATCGAGAGCACGCCCGCAGCGCCGCCCTCGACCGCCGTCCAGCCGGCGCCTGCCGACAGCAACGCCCAGCCGCCCGATCTGGACAGCAGCCCCGGGCTGGCGCCCGGCGAGATGATGCCGGCACCGGCCAGAACCCCCGCGCCTTCAAGCTGGAGCGATATAGGCACACCGCTGCCGCCAGCGGCGCCACTGAATGCACCGCAGGACAACCAGTAGCGCGGTTTTCAGCCACATGCCCCACTGGGCTGTCGAATAACTGGTCCAATTGCAGACTAATACCCGCCAGCAGGTCTCCCACCAGGAGGCCGCTGGCGGATTTGTTTTCGCCGGGCATGAAACCCACATGCCGAAAGCGCTGCGCCGACCCGAAGCCGACATGACCGCCAATACGCCAACCATCGTCACCTTTGCCATCTACCTGCTGGGCATGCTGCTCATAGGCTGGGCGGGATACAAAGCCACGTCCAACCTGTCCGACTACATTCTGGGCGGACGCAGTCTGGGCTCGGTGGTCACGGCCCTGTCGGCCGGGGCATCGGACATGAGCGGCTGGCTGCTCATGGGCCTGCCCGGGGCGGTGTTTGCCACCGGCCTGTCGGCCTCGTGGATTGCCATCGGCCTGTGCATCGGTGCCTGGCTCAACTGGCGCTTTGTCGCGGCGCGCCTGCGCGTCTACACAGAGAAGGTGGGCAATGCGCTGACCCTGCCCGACTACTTCACCAATCGCTTCGAGGACGGCAGCAGCCTGCTGCGCATCGTCACTGCGCTGGTGATTCTGGTGTTCTTCACCGTCTACTGCGCCTCCGGCGTGGTCGCCGGCGCCCGCTTGTTCGAATCCATGTTCGGCATGGACTACCAGACCGCCCTGTGGGTGGGTGCCGTGGCCACCATGGCCTATGTGTTCATCGGCGGCTTTCTGGCTGTGAGCTGGACCGACACGATCCAGGCTTCGCTGATGATCACCGCACTGATCCTCGCGCCGCTGATGGTGATCTATGCCGACGGCGGCGTGGGTGCCAGCGCGGCCATCATAGAAACCGCCCGCAGCGGCGCCTTCGACATGTTCAAGGGCCAGGGGACGATTGCCATCATCTCCTTGCTGGCCTGGGGTCTGGGCTACTTCGGCCAGCCCCACATTCTGGTGCGCTTCATGGCAGCCGAGTCAATCAAGACCATTCCCAACGCACGCCGCATCGGCATGACCTGGATGGTGCTGTGCCTGGGCGGCGCCGTGGCCGTGGGCTTCTTCGGCATTGCGTTCTTTGCCAGCCGCCCCGATATCGCGGTGAACGTCAATGGCAACCACGAGCTGGTGTTCCTGGAAGTCGCCAAGCTGCTGTTCAACCCCTGGATCAGCGGCGTGCTGCTGGCCGCCGTGCTGGCCGCCGTGATGAGCACCCTGTCCTGCCAGTTGCTGGTCTGCTCCAGCGCCCTCACCCAGGATATCTACAAGACCTTTCTGCACAGGAACGCCAGCCAGAAGCAGCTGGTCTGGTTTGGCCGCGCCATGGTGTTCGCGATTGCCGTGATTGCCATCCTCATCGCGCAGGACCCCAAGGCCAAGGTGCTGGGCATGGTCAGCAATGCCTGGGCCGGCTTCGGCGCAGCCTTCGGCCCGCTGGTGCTGATCTCGCTGCTCTGGGCCCGCATGACACGCAACGGCGCCCTGGCCGGCATGGTCGTGGGGGCGGTCACGGTGCTGGTCTGGCAGCATTGCCAGTGGTTCAAGCTCTATGAAATCGTTCCCGGGTTTGCGTTGTCTGCTATTGCTATCGTAGTAGTCAGCCTGCTGGACAAAGCGCCTTCGGCCACGATCGCAGCCAAGCACCACGAGGTGGAAGCCGAAATCGCCGCCCACGGTGAATAAGCAGCTTGGGCTGCTGCGCCAAGGCCCTGCCCGGCCATGCCGGCAGGGCCTTTTTGTTGCCGAAACAGCCGGGACGCGGGAGCCAGAACAGCCCAGGCAGCGGCCCCGGCAACTGCACAAAAAATAGGCGCAACTTGCATTTTCAAGGCCTATCCGTCACACTTACGGGTCGAAATTTCAGGCATTACCTGAGATTCTGAAAGGTTTAGTGAATGCTCAAGGCCGCTGCAGCCAAGGTATATCAGACGGGTTTAGCGTTGATGCTGGGTGCCGCTTTTGCGCTGGCATCCCCTGCGGCTTTGGCGCGCAAAGCGCCCGAAGTCGGTGTCCCCGTTTCCGGTTTTGAGACCGTAAGCCTGGCCGACCTGCCCCGCGAAGGCCGCACCACCTATGGTCGCATCCTGCAAGGCGGGCCGTTCTCGAACGACAAGGACGGCTCGGTATTCGGCAACCGTGAGCGCATACTTCCGCGCCAGGCCAGAGGCTACTACCGTGAATACACGGTGCGCACGCCGGGCGCGAGAAACCGGGGTGCGCGGCGCATCGTCTGCGGCGGCTTGCAGCCCCAGGTGCCCGATGCCTGCTTCTACACGGGCGACCACTACAACAGCTTTCAGCAGATCGTTCAATGACATTCAAAGACGCTCTGCAGGCCCGCCATACAGCGGCTCTTGACCTCTTAAATTCCGCAGCGGCGGTTTGCGCAGATAGCCTACAGCGCTGTCAGTACCGCCTCTGCCACCAGTTTTGATGTTTTTAGAAAGAATCACGGAGATGGACACGCCACTTCGTAAGCCCTCGGAAACACCGTTGCGCAATGTTCGCCCGAACATCGTGCAATCCATTCGTGCCTTCCGCATACCTGATCTTCAGGCCGCAGCAGAGGCGCTGGGCTCCCATTTCCTGTATGCCAATCTGGCCCATGCCCAGACCAAGGCCGATGTGTTCGAGCTGCTGTCCACCCAGTTCTACCTGCCGGCGCACTTTGGCAAGAACTGGGATGCGCTGTATGACTGCATGACCGAGCCGATCAACAAATCGGGCCCCCAGCCCGGTTTTGTGGTGGTGCTCGACCAGATCCCGACCACTCCCAAGTTCGACAAGGAAGTGCGCGAGCAGCTGCTGGACGTGTTCCGCGACACCGCAGACTTCTGGGCAGAGCGCAAGATCTCCTTCCGCTGCTTCTACTCCTTCCTGTAAGCCCTAGCGGCTTGACCCCTGCACAAAGCGCCCGTCTTGAATACGGGCGTTTTTGCTTTCATCGCCGGAGGCTCAGGCCGTTCTGCCCTGGGCTGCAGCCTTCTGCTGCATCCACTTGCCCATCGCAATCACCAGCACGGCGCCACAGGCCGCCGCCGCGTAATGCGCCCAGGGATTGACCTCTACAAAGCCTTCGAGCAGATGGTCGCTGGTGATGGTTTCGCCGGCCACCCAGCCAATCAGTGCAGCGCCCAGAGTGACGATTACCGGGAAGCGCTCCATCAGCTTGATCATCAGCGTAGAGCCGAAGATGACCAGCGGAATGCTGATGGCCAGGCCCAGGACCAGCAGCAGCATGTCGCCGCCCGCCGCCGCCGCCACGGCAATCACATTGTCCAGGCTCATGACCAGATCGGCGAGCAAGATGGTGCGAACAGCAGCCATCATGCCCTGCCTGGCCACGCTGCCGGAATCCTCCGCTTCATCTTCGCCCTTGAGCAGGCCCACACCGATCCACAACAGCAGCAGGCCGCCGATGACTTCCACAAACGGCAGCTGCATCAGCTTGGCCGCGACTACCGTCAGGGCAATCCGCAGCACCACGGCAGCGCCGGAGCCGAGCATGACCGCTTTTTTCTGCTGCTCGGGCGGCAGTCCGCGTGCGGCCAGGGCGATGACCACCGCGTTGTCGCCCGAGAGAATGATGTTGATCCAGACAATCTTGAACAAGCCGATCCAGAAATCGGCACCGAGCATGACATCCATGGGGAGAGTTTCCTGAGTTCTTTGTCCGTTGCCACTTGAACGGACGAACGCCCCGCGCTGCACAGCCGGGAGCTATCCATGCAGGAAAGTTTAGCCAACTGGCTCTGGCGGCCGCTGCCGGCGTATTGCTTCTGGCGTCATGGGAATTGCGGACCTGGCAAGCCACTGCAAGCGCTTCAAATTACCAGTTTTCAGTGATAGGCAAACCACTGGATCTCGGTGACAGTACGCCACAATATCAGCGGTACCCCACACAATATGGCAGAGACATTCTCCCTACCCACCGAGTCCATCCTCCCCAGCCCCTTGCTCGTGGTGGAGGATGAGCCGCTGATCCGCAACAGGCTGGAAAGCATTTTGCGCGGCCTCGGGTATGCGGATGATGCTCTCATTTTTTGCGCAACCCTGAAACAGGCACGAGCGCAGCTGGCGGAGCATCCGGTGGCCATGGCGCTGGTGGACCTGGGGCTTCCCGACGGCAGCGGCATCGACCTGATCAGCCAGCTGCGTGCCGCAGACCCCGGCATGGGCATTCTGGTCATCTCGGCCTGGAGCACCGAGGACGCCATTCTTTCGGCGCTGCGCGCCGGGGCCAACGGCTATGTGCTCAAGGAGCGCGACGACCTGGAAGTCACGCTGTCCATCCGCAGCGTGCTGCGCGGCGGCGCCCCCATCGACCCGTTCATTGCACGGCGCATCATTGCCGAGCTGCAGCCGGCCCAGCCCACGGAAGCGCACAAGGCGATGCCGCCCGAGGCCGTACTCAGCACCCGCGAACTCCAGATCCTCAAGTTGGTGGCCGATGGCATGACCAACAGGGAGATCGCAGAGTCGCTCTTTCTCTCGCGGTACACGGTGGAATGCCATGTGAAAAACATCTACCGCAAGCTGGCCGTGCCTTCCCGCACCAAGGCGGTCAGCGAGGCCCGTGCGCGCGGTTTGCTGATCTGAATGCCCGAGCGGACGGCTCTCATGCTCCGCCTGATATTTGCGCTCATCCTGGGATGGAGCTGCAGCATGGCCTGGGCACAGGAGGCCAAGCCTCAAGACCTGCGCTGCGAGCCCCGCATCGTGGCCCGCCAATCGGCCAAGGCTTTTCCCGAAGGCCCTCCGCCCGATGCAGCCCTGCTGCAGTGGGTGGATGTGCCGCCGCTGGACGATTGGAGTCAGCGCTGGCCCGGGTATGACGGCGCCGCCTGGTACCGCATCGACTGGGAAAGCCGCTGCGGGCACGACCAACCTGTGGCTCTGGCCGTCATCAATATGGTGATGGCAGGTGAGGTGTTCGTGAATTCGGAACTGATCTGGCGCGACCAGTCGCTGGTGGAGCCCCTGAGCCGCAGCTGGAACATGCCGCGCTACTGGCTGCTGCCCAAGGCACTGCTCAAGGAGCAAGGCAATAGCATCTGGGTGCGCATCCATGGAATCAGCAGCCAGACGCCGGGCCTGGGACGGCTGCGCCTGGGAGACCCCGCCGAGCTGGAGCAATGGACGGCACAGGCCACCTGGAGCCTGCGCACCATCTATGTGGTCTGCATCACGGTCAGCCTGGTGCTGTGCCTGCTGTTTGCATTTGCCTGGCTACACCATCGCTACCAGAAACTCTATGGCTGGTACGCACTCAATCTGCTGTGCTGGGCACTGATGCTGTGCTTCATCGTCATGACGGATCCCTGGCCCTTTGCCAGCACGCAGGCCTTCGCCCGAGGCAATTTGCTGATTTTCATCGCCTTTACCTACACGTTCTGCATTTTTGCGCTGCGTTTTGCCGATTTAAGCCTGAAAAAACTGGAGCGCACGCTGACCGGACTGTGCAGCCTGTGCGCCGTGTTCGCCCTGACCGTGCCCGAGGCACAGATGGCGCTGAGCCAGGCCATCTGGCTGCTGATGTTCTGTCTTTGCGCTCTGGTCTGCCTGCTGTTTCCGCTGCGTGCGCTGCAGACGCGCACGCCGGCCCACATCATTTTCAGTCTCTGCTTCGTGCTCTACCTGGCCATCGGCGTGCACGACCTGCTGCTGCTGACCAAGGCCCTGGATCACAATCTGACGCTGATTCCCTACACCACCTTGATGAGCATGCTGGTGATCGCCTGGTTGCTGGGGCGACAGATCGTCAAGAACATGCGCCACATCGAGCGCTTCAATCACGAGCTCAGCCTCACGGTCACCCAGGCCTGCGATGACCTGAGCCAGACTCTGGAGAGAGAGCACCACCTGGCTCTGAGCCACTCGCGCCTGCAGGAGCGGCTGCGCATTTCCCAGGATCTGCACGATGGGCTGGGAGGCTCTCTGGTGCGCTCCATTGCGCTGGTCGAGCAAAGCAGCACTCCTTTGCCCAATGCCCAGGTGCTGTCCATGCTCAAGCTCATGCGTGACGACCTGCGCCAGATGATTGATACCGGCACCAGCGCCGCCATCCAGGTTCCCGAGACACCCGTGCAATGGCTTGCACCGCTGCGCCACCGCTTTGCAAGGCTGTTCGAGGAGCTGGACATTCAGGTCAAATGGAGCCTGCCCACCTACTGGGCTCACGCGCCCAGCCCCATCCAGTGTCTGACGCTGACCCGTGTGCTGGAAGAGGCTTTGACCAATGTCGTCAAGCACAGCCGCGCCAGCCAGGTAGAAGTTCGGCTGGAGATTCCTGATTCCAGGGAGTTGCAGTTGCAGATCGAGGACAACGGCACAGGCTTTGACCTCGACAGCACCCAGATCAACAGCATGGGCGTGGGCATGCGCAGCATGCTGGCGCGTTTGGAGCGCCTGCAGGGCACTCTGGTCATACAGTCCCGCCCCGGTCGCACCGAGCTGCGCGCCAGCCTGCCGCTGCTCGGCAAGGTGCAACGCCACACCGAGGTACAGAGTGCCATGCCGACGGCGCAGAGCGTGCTGTAACTGCGCTAAGCTTTCTGCATGCCCCTGCTTATCGACGGAACACCGCATGAAGACGGCATCTTCACCCTTCAACTGACGTCAGGTGCACCGCACAGACTCAAAACCAGCCCCGGTCAAGGCAGTCTGAGCCTGGGTCCCGAGAAGCTGCTGAAAACCGCCGACCTGCGGCTGCCGGTCGACGCCTGCGTGCTCTGGCACTGCTTTGACCCGTTTGCCACGCCTGCCGGCTCGCCCTGGCCGCGCAGCTTCTACTACACGGGCAATGACCACGGTTTTTTCACATGGGCGCAGTTGCGCCCTATCGAAAACTTCAGCTGGTACCCGCAGCTGCAGCAAGACGTGCATATCGACGCCAGTCAGTCACAGATTCGCGAGCTGAGCATTCATCTGCAGGCCGGCCATCAAGGCCATATCCACCTGAAGCTGCCGCAGCAGGGCATGCACCTTCATCTGCAGGGCAATCTGGAGCAAATCACCGTCACAGCAGGCCTGCCTGAAAGCCTGAGTTTGAGCCCGGCCACCAGCAAGAACCCGGCCGACAAAGCCTTCCAGCTGCCCGACATGGGCAGCCTGAAACAGGTCGGTACGCTGGAGCTGCGCAACGGTGCGGGTAAGCAAGCTGTTTCGCTGCAGAATCTGCTGCAATTTTCGAAGCTGGATTCGCTTTCCCTGTGGGGGAATCACAGCGACCTGGCCCAGCTTTCTTCATGCACGCAGCTCAGGACGCTAGCACTGCGTTTTATGCGCCATCTGTCGGAGCTTCCAGCGCTGCAAGTCTGGCCGCAACTGGACTCCTTCATCGCCTACAACGTTGAAGAAGCTGCCGGAAAACGCCTGCGCCAGCAGCTCAAGGAGCGCACCAAGTCACGACCCTGGGCCGACTACACATCCGTCAGCCAGCTACGCAAGCCCGAATGGTGGACCAAGGAATATGGGCGGCCATTTGCAGGCTGGGCCGCAGCCCGCGCCAGGATCGCGCATGCAGCTTACGACCTGGCCGAACAGGAGATCGGCGCGGCCAGCAGCCTTGCCCATGTACAAGCTGCACTGACGACCTTTACCGCCCGCTTCAACACGGTCAAAGGCATTGAGACCAGCGAACGTGAAGACCTGGGACTGGCCGTGCAGCAGCTGGCACAACTGCCTGCGGCGCTGGCCCTGAAGCTGACGCATGAGCAGGCCGGGCAATGGTTTGACCAGAACCGCGATTACTAGCGTTACCGAGCGGCTGCGGGATCGACCTGCGCAATGATGCCGCCTCCCAGGCAGACATCGCCGTCATAGAGCACGGCGGACTGACCAGGGGTGACAGCCCATTGCGCTTCGGGAAAGTCCAGGCGGAAGCCCGCCTCGGAAGCCTGGGAAATCAGCGCCGGGGAATCCGGCTGGCGGTAGCGGGTCTTGGAGCCGTAGGCCTTGCCCTGTGCCGGGGCATGGCCGGCCACCCAGCTGACCTGATCGGCCAGCAGCGCATGCGACAGCAGCAGCGGATGGTCATGGCCCTGCACCACGCGCAGAATGTTCTTGTCCATTTCCTTGCGCGCCACAAACCAGGGCGCATGGTCGCCCGCACCACGGGCTGCACCCTTTTCCTTGACGCCGCCAATGCCCAGACCCGAACGCTGCCCCAGCGTGTAGAAGGACAGGCCCACATGCTTGCCCAGCTTGCGGTTGCGGTCGTCCAGGATCGGTCCCGGCTCCTTGCTGATGTAGCGGTTCAGGAAGTCGCGGAACGGGCGCTCGCCGATGAAGCAGATGCCCGTCGAGTCCTTCTTCCTGGCATTGGGCAGGCCGATCTCCTCGGCAATGCGGCGCACCTCGGTCTTGTGCAGCTCGCCCACGGGAAACATGGCCTTGGACAACTGGGCCTGGTTCAGCCGATGCAGAAAATAGCTCTGATCCTTGCTGCTATCCAGGCCCTTGAGCAGCTCGAACAGCTGGGTGGACGGATTCTGGCGCACACGTGCGTAGTGGCCGGTGGCTATCTTCTCGGCGCCCAGACGCATGGCATGGTCGAGGAAGGCCTTGAACTTGATCTCCGCATTGCACAACACGTCCGGATTGGGCGTGCGACCGGCCTGGTACTCGCGCAGGAACTCGGCAAACACCCGATCCTTGTAGTCGGCGGCGAAGTTCACGTGCTCGATCTCGATGCCGATCACGTCGGCCACGGCCGCCGCATCGACGAAATCGATATTCGACGAGCAGTATTCGCTGTCGTCGTCATCCTCCCAGTTCTTCATGAAGATGCCGACGACCTCGTGGCCCTGCTGTTTGAGAAGATAGGCGGTGACGGCGGAATCCACACCGCCCGACAAACCCACCACGACACGCTGCTTGTTGCTCATAGGTATGCGATTATCCCAGCGCCCGTCAACTGCTGCGGGCGTGAGGATTTGCCATGGAACTGCGCCAGCTGCGCTACTTTGTACGAATTGTTGAACTGGGCTCCATGAGCCGGGCAGCGCTGGATCTGGACATGGTGCAGTCGGCTCTGAGCCAGCAGATCAGCCGCCTGGAGTCCGAACTCTCGACCCGGCTGCTGCAGCGCACACCGCGCGGCGTCATCCCTACCGAAGCCGGCCAGGCCTTTTTCCACCAGGCCCAGCTCACCCTGCGCCATGCCCAGCAGGCCATTCACGCGGCCCAGCAGGCGCGGCTGTCGGGCGCCGTCAGCATGGGCCTGTCGCCCACGATTGCGAATGTGCTGGGCCTGCCGCTGATGCGCGCCATGCGCGAGCGCTACCCCGAAGTGCGTCTGCACATCGTGTCTGCGCTGTCAGGACATCTGACCAGTCTTCTCAACGCCCGACAGCTGGACCTTGCCATTCTCTTTGATACACAGAATGCACGGCGCTGGAGCGTGATGCCGCTGCTCGAGGAGCAGCTGTTTCTGATCCAGTCTCGCCAGCAGCCTGTGGCGCCGCAAATCCAGCATGCCGCACCCATCAGCCTGGAGCTGCTGCAGCAAGTGCCGCTGATCCTGCCCTCGGGCAGCCACGGCCTGCGCAGCTCCATCATGGCCTCGTTCACCAGTGCCGGTTTCCAGTCGCAGATGGCCATGGAAATCGACTCGCTGTCCCTGCTGATGGAAGCGGTCGCAGCCGGCATGGGGGCCACGGTCCAGCCCTGGTCGGCCATGGGCATGTACCGCGATGCGGCCGAGCGTTTCCAGTGGTCACAGATCGCCGATGACTCGGTGCGGCGCAAGGCCGCGCTGTGCAGCCTGTCGGACGACGAGCTCTCGCCCGCTGCCCTGGCCGCACGCGTGGTGCTGATGGACTGCGCGCGGCAGCTGGTGCATTCCGGAGTCTGGCGGGGAGCATCGCTGACGGACTGAGTCCTCATCTTCCGGACAGGGGATGAATGCGAAGCTGGCCGGCCATAGGCGATGCCGGGACATCAAGGCTCAGGCCTTACGTAATTTCCACAGCAACTTTGTTGCCATGTGAAGCTCATACCTCATGGCAAACCTAGATCTTCATTACAACATTGCTGTTGCGCCCCCTGGGCCGCATCTCGACATCCAACTTGCACCACGCCGACGGCGCCAGCCTACAGCGGGTGCGAGTGCGCTTTTTTAATATGAGCCTTGCCTCGTGCTGGATGTGAAGTGCGCTTCAGGACAGCCAGCCAAAACCAAGGTTCATTTATGACATCTCTAGATATTCAGCTGCTGCTGACCGCACTGGTCAGCGTGTTGGTGCTGGTCGCCTTGATTGTTTCGCGCATCAAGCTGCATCCGCTGCTGGCCCTGCTCATCGTCTCGGTCGGCGTCGGCTTTGCCACCGGCATGGATCCGGAAACCATCGTCAAGCAACTGACCAACGGCGCGGGCAAAACGCTGGGCGCCGTAGGCGTCGTGATCGCGCTGGGCGCCATGCTGGGCAAGATCCTGGCCGATGCCGGCATCACCGAGCAGATCGCCGAAGCCATTCTCAGGCACTCCTCCGATCGCATGATCCCCTGGGCCATGACCCTGGTGGCCTTCATCGTCGGCATCCCGATGTTCTTCGAAGTCGGCCTGGTGGTCATGCTGCCGCTGATCTTCAGCGTGGCGCGCAAGCTGGAGGGCCAGGCACGCTTCAAGGGCTCGGCCTATGTCTACGTCGGCGTGCCCGTGATCTCGGCACTGGCGGCCATGCACGGCATGGTTCCGCCCCACCCAGGCCCCCTGACCGCCATCGCCACCCTCAAGACCACGGTCGGCCCGACCATGCTGTACGGCTTTCTGGCCGCCATACCGGCCATGGTTCTCGGCGGCCCGCTCTATGGCGCCTTCATCGCCCCGCGCATGAGCACCAAGCCCGACCAGGCCTTGCTCGACCAGTTCACCATCACCGAGAAAGCCGCTGCCGGCCCGCAGCCCAGCATCGCCCTGGGCGTGCTGGCGGCCCTGCTGCCCGCCATTCTGATGCTGATCCATGCCGTCGCCGAAATGCTGCTGCCCAAGGACGCGGCAGCCATGCATGTGGCCAGCTTTCTGGGCAATCCCCTGATCGCCATGCTGCTGGGCGTGCTGTTCGCCATCGTGGCCCTCGTCATGGTCCGTGGCGGCGACACCGAAAAGCTGCGCGACGCGCTGGGCAAGAGCCTCAAGCCGATTGCCTCCATCATCATGATCATTGCCGGCGGCGGCGCCTTCCAGCAGATGCTGACCAGCGCCAAGGTCGGTGATGCCATCGTCCATCTGACCCAGCAGTTCGCCTTCCCGCCGCTGATCCTGGGCTGGCTGATCGCCATGCTGCTGTCCGTCTCCACCGGCAGCGCCACCGTGGGCATCGTGGGCGCTGCCGGCCTGCTCGCGCCGCTGGCGGGGGCCGACCCCAGCCTGAACCTGCCCCTGTTGGCCCTGTCCATCGGCTGCGGCTCGCTGTTCTTCAACTATGCCAACCACGCCGGCTTCTGGATGGTCAAGGAGTCCTTCGGCATGACCATGGGCGAAGCCACCAAGACCATCTCGGTCGTGCAGTCCATCGTGGCCGTGGTGGGCCTGGTCATGGTGCTGCTCTTCAACGCGCTCGTCACCGTGCATTGAGGCTGGCCGTCCAGGCCACACCGGGGCCGCAGCGCAGCGGCCCTGGTGCCTGCCGCCGGGGCTGCAGCCTGTGGCGCATGGCCGCATCGCGCCGGCTCTCGTCTGCGGCACAACCACTCCATCACGATTGGTGATACCCCCATCCCCTCGGCCCGCTGCACGGGTGAGGCGGTGCTCACTACAGTGGCGTTCAACTCCAATCTGACCCTGTCAACCGCGCTCCGGCAGCGGAAATGACAGAGGACATCCACCCACGTTGAACCGCTGCAGGCATCGCCCCGTGGCAGCCCATCATGAAAACTGAAGCCTTTGACACCGATGTACTCGTCATCGGTGGTGGCAATGCCGCCCTCTGCGCCGCGCTGATGGCGCGCGAAGCCGGCAGCCGCGTGCTGCTGCTTGAATCCGCTCCGCGCGCCTGGCGCGGCGGCAACTCCGGCCACACCCGCAATCTGCGCTGCATGCACGACGCTCCCCAGGACGTGCTGGTCGAGGCCTATCCCGAAGAAGAGTACTGGCAGGACTTGCTCAAGGTCACGGGCGGCATCACCAACGAGCATCTGGCGCGCATGGTGATCCGGGCCTCCTCGACCTGCCGCAACTGGATGCGCAGGCATGGGGTGCACTTCCAGCCGCCGCTGTCGGGCGCGCTGCATGTGGCGCGCACCAATGCCTTCTTCATGGGCGGCGGCAAGGCGCTGGTGAACGCCTATTTCCGCAGCGCTGAAAAGCTGGGCGTGGAAATCCGCTACGAGTCGCCCGTGGACAAGCTCGAAATCGAGAACGGCCGGTTCCAGGCTGCCTGGGTCAAGACCAAGGATGGGAGCCAGCGCATCACGGCCAAAAGCTGCGTGCTGGCGGCGGGCGGCTTCGAGTCCAACCGCGAATGGCTGCGCGAGGCCTGGGGCCAGAACGAGCGCGGCGAATGGCCGGCAGACAACTTCATCATCCGCGGCACGGCCTTCAACCAGGGCGTGCTGCTCAAGCACATGCTGCAAGAGCAGCACGCCGACGGCCTGGGCGATCCCACGCAGGCGCACATGGTGGCCATCGATGCCCGCGCTCCGCTGTACGACGGCGGCATCTGCACACGTATCGACTGCGTCTCGCTGGGCGTGGTGGTGAACCGCGATGCCCAGCGCTTTTATGACGAGGGCGAGGACTTCTGGCCCAAGCGCTACGCGATCTGGGGCCGTCTGGTGGCCCAGCAGCCCGGCCAGATCGCCTACTCCATCATCGACAGCAAGGCCATAGGCCGCTTCATGCCGCCGGTGTTCCCCGGCGTGAAGGCCGACTCCCTGCCCGAGCTGGCACAGAAGTTGGGTCTGGACATGGACACCTTCATGGCCACGCTCGATGCCTACAACAGCAGCTGCAAGGTCGGCCATTTCGACCATACCGCGCTGGACGACTGCCACACCGAAGGCCTGGCTCCGGCCAAGACACACTGGGCTCGCCCGCTCGATACCGGCCCCTACTACGGCTATGCGCTGCGCCCCGGCGTGACCTTCACCTATCTGGGCCTGAAGGTGGACGACACATCCGCCGTGCGCTTCAAGGACCAGCCCAGCCAGAACCTGTTCGTGGCCGGCGAAATGATGGCCGGCAATGTGCTGGGCAAGGGCTACACCGCCGGTGTGGGCATGTCGATCGGCACGGCCTTTGGCCGCATTGCCGGACGCAATGCCGCGCTGGCTGCCGCTGGCAAAGCCGCTATCCGTGGCGCAGTGAAAGACTGAAATGAAACACCCCCTGAGCGGCTTCGCCGCTTCCCCCTCTCTCTTTGGGAGGGGGACAACGCCCTCGCTGCGGGGCGGCCCTTGCTCGGCGTCTCTGACTTGGACCACGCCAGTTTCAAGTGATGCGAATCACGCCCAACGTCATTGATACTGACATGCAAACCCTGAAATCCCTGCAAGAACTGGGCAAGGAAGCCCGGACCCTGGCCACCGGCAAGGTCATCCCTATCCTCCCTGCCCCAACGGAAACCGCTGCCGAAAGCGAAGTGGCGCGTGTGATGCAGATCTGCAATGCCTGCCGCTATTGCGAAGGTTTCTGCGCCGTGTTCCCGGCCATGACGCGCCGTCTGGAGTTCGGCAAGGCCGACGTGCATTACCTGGCCAATCTCTGCCACAACTGCGGCGCCTGCCTGCACGCCTGCCAATACGCACCGCCGCACGAATTCGGCATCAACATTCCCAAGGCCATGGCCGAAGTGCGCGGCCAGACCTATGCCGACTATGCCTGGCCGCCCGCCATGGGCAAGCTGTACCAGAAGAACGGCCTGACCCTGTCCCTGGCACTGGTCGCCGGTCTCTTCCTGTTCCTGGCGCTGGCCGTCGCCGCGCAAGGCGGCATTGGCCAGCTGTGGAACGGCAATCTGGACAACAACTTCTACAACCTGTTCCCGCACAACCTGCTGGTCGGCATCTTTGCGCCGGTGTTCCTGTTCGTGGTGTTTGCGCTGTCCATGGGCGTGCGCCGCTTCTGGAAGGATGTGAAGCCCGCCACCAGCCATGTGGATGTCAGCGTCCCGGCCGCTGCCGAAGCCACGCAGGACGTGCTGCGCCTGAAATACCTGGACGGCGGCCATGGCGACGGCTGCCACAACGAGGACGACGAGTACACGCTCAAGCGCCGCCGCTTCCACCACCTGACCTTCTACGGCTTCATGCTGTGCTTTGCGGCCACGGGCCTGGCCACGGTCTATCACTATGTCTTCGATCTGCCTGCGCCCTACGAGCTGCCCAGCCTGCCCAAGATTCTGGGCGCCCTGGGAGGCGTGAGCCTGATGACCGGCACGGCCGGCCTCTGGATGCTGAACCGCGCCCGCCATCCGCTGCATGGCGATGTCAAGCAAAAGCCCATGGACCTCGGCTTCATCGCCCTGCTGTTCCTGGTGGCCGCCAGCGGCCTGGCGCTATGGCTGGGCCGCGCCACGCCGGCGCTGGCACTGCTGCTGTGCCTGCATCTGGGCGCCGTGATCGCGCTGTTTGCCACCCTGCCCTACGGCAAGTTTGCCCACGGCGTGTTCCGCACGGCTGCGCTGCTGCGCCACAACACCGAAAAGCGCGAGCCCAGCCCCATCGGCCTGGGCGCTGATTGAGCGAAGTCCCATGACAGGCACGCCCGCCGTGCCTGCTTTCAAAAAAATCAGCCGGAATACCGGCATTCCTTTCCGACCAAGGAGACATCCCATGATGAACAAACGCCATTTCCTGCGCGCCACGGCCGTGGCCGCCTGCCTGCTGAGCCTGGGCTCGGCGGCGCAGGCCGCCCCTGACTGGCTGCCCAACAAGCCCGTGACGCTGGTCGTGGGCTTTGCTGCAGGCGGCGCCGCCGATGCGGCGGCGCGCATGATTGCCAAGAAGCTCGGCGAGAACATCGGCCAGACCGTGGTGGTGGACAACAAGGGCGGCGCGGGCGGCAATATCGCCCACCAGTTCGTGGCCAAGGCACCTGCCGACGGCTCGGTGCTGCTGTTCGGCTCCATCGGCCCGCTGACGATTGCGCCCCACATCATGAAGGTGGGCTACAACCCCTTCAGCGATCTGGCGCCCATCTCGGGCGGCGTGAACTTCCCCAATGTGCTGGTGGTCCACAAGGGCGCCGGCGTGAAGAACCTGGCCGAGTTCGTGGCCAAGGCCAAGAAGAGCCCCGGCAGCGTGGACTATGTATCGACCGGCGCGGGCTCGGCCTCGCACCTGGCGGGCGAGCTGTTCAACCAGCGCGCCGGCGTGGAGATGGTTCACGTGCCCTACAAGGGCGGCGCACCGGCCCTGCAGGACCTACTGGGCGAACGCGTCACCTCCTACTTTGCCGCGCCCCCGACGGCCCTGCCGCATGTCGAGACCGGCAAGCTGATTCCGCTGGCCACCACGGGCCTGACGCGCCCCGCCTACATGCCCAATATTCCCACCGTGGCCGAAGCCGGCTATCCGGGCTTCGAGGCGCTGAACTGGTATGCCTTCGTCGCCCCCGGCAAGACCCCCACGCCCGTGCTGGAGCGCTGGAACCAGGAGATCGTCAAGGTGCTCAAGGACCCCGGCGTGGCCGAGGCGCTCAAGGTCCACGGCCTGACGCCCCAGCCCACGACGCGGGCCGAGTTCGCGGCCTTCATGAAGAAGGAATACGAGCAATGGGGCAAGGTGGTCAAGGAACGCAAGATCACCCAGAACTGAGGATCAAAGCCACGCGCGCCGATAGCGCAACGCGAGGATCTTCAGCGATCCAGGTCAGGGACGGCGAGCCAGGGCCTCGCCGGCCGCACCTCGCCGGTCGCACCGCCCCGCAGCGAAGCCGTCGTCCCCTCCCGCGAAGCGAGAGAGGGCGCCGTGCAACGGGCGCCGTGCCACGGGGGAAGCCGCGCAGCGGCTCAGGGGGTGATGGGCTTTTTCTCCACGGGAGCCGCAAAGCCCACGCACAGACGGTTCCAGACATTGATGCAGCCGATGGCGTAGCTGAGCTCCACGATTTCGCGCTCGCTGAAGTAGGGGCGCAGGGCCTCGAAGTCCTGCTGCCCGGGATGGGCCTGGCTCAGCTGGGTGCAGCGCTCGGCCCAGTTCAGCGCGGCGCGCTCGCGCATCTCGAACCAATCCACCTCGCGCCAGACCACCACGCTGTTGATGCGCTGCAGGTCCTCGCCGCGCGACAGCAGCTCGCGCACATGCATGTCCACGCAGAAAGCACAGCCGTTGATCTGCGAGACGCGCAGATAGACCAGCTCCAGCAGCTGCACACCGAGGCTGGAGCGCGCGATCTGGGCGTTGAGGCCGGCCTGCGCCTTGTAGAGCTCGGGGGCCAGCGCACGGAAGTCCAGGCGCGGCGTGGGGATGGCGATAGGGTTGGCGATGTCGGCCATGTGAATACTCCTTGAGGGACATTGCAGGCCCGCCCCTGCGGCCGGCCCATACCTCTTAGACGCGGCAGCGGTGCGGTTTGTGACAGGCATCGTGATCCATCGCCGGACCATCAATAAACATAGCTGCCATCGCTCACCAATAAACAAACTCAGCAATAAAACTATCTGAAACTGTTTATTGACTTGCGGTAGCAGCTATTGTTTTTTAGCTTTCTCCGACGGACATCGCCCATCAGGCCGCAGGCAATCAGGCAGCCGGCACCAGCACGCGGGTCAGCTTGTCCGGATTGCGCAGCGTGTAGATGCGCCGGATCAGTCCGTCCTCGACCAGCAGCGTCTGCACCGACTCCACCTGGCCGTCCACACAGCGCACCAGACCCGGCAGGCCGTTGACCCGCGCCAGATGCAGGGTCTGCTCCTGCCCGTCGCGGCGCAGACGCCGGGCCGTGGCGAAGTACAGCAGCGCCAGGCGGCGCCCGGTCTCCAGCACGCGGCCAAAGGATGCCACCTTGCCGCCGCCGTCGCTGATCAGCGCGGCATCGGGAGCGAAGAGCGCCTGGATCTGCGCCAGATCGCCGCCCCGCGCAGCCTGGGCAAAGCGGCGCAGCAGCTCGGCATGGGCCTGTGCGGGCGCCTCGAAGCGCGGCCGTCCGGCCTTCACATGGGCTCGCGCGCGATGCACCAGCTGGCGGCAGGCAGCCTCGCTGCGGCCCAGCGCCTGGGCCACTTCGGCATAGTCGGCATCGAAGACCTCACGCAGCAAAAAGGCCGCGCGCTCCTCGGGCGTCAGCTGCTCCAGCACGAACAGCAGCGCCGTGGAGACATCATGGGCCTGCTCCAGCAGCTCCTCGGCCGAGGGTGCGGCCTCGGTCCAGGGCTGGACCAGCGGCTCGGGCAGCCAGAAACCCGCATAGTGCTCGCGCTCCACGCGCAGACGCCGCAGCCGGTCTATGGCCAGCCGCGTGGCCGTGGTCACCAGCCAGGCCTCGGGCTGGGCAATGGCGGCGCGCTCGCTGTCCTGCCAGCGCAGCCAGACATCCTGTACCAGATCCTCGGCCTCGGCCCGCTGGCCCAGCATGCGATAGGCCAGCCCGAACAGGCGCGGGCGATGGCGCTCGAAATCCTGCAGTCCCGCATCGGCGGACGGCGCAGCGTGGGAAGTGGGGCTCACGTGATGTCTCCTGCAAATAGGCCAGGGGCCAGCCACCCAGTGTGACAGGCACCAAGCCCTAGACGCAGAACGCACATCTTTTGTGACAACGCTGCCAAAAACTGGCGCACTCCGAGTCAGGGACGGCAAGCAAGGGCCGCCCCGCAGCGAGGCCGTTGTCCCGTTGCACGTCACCCCTTGGGGGAAGCTGCACAGCCGCTCAGGGGGACCTCAATAAGCCACCGCGCACCCGTCCTTGCGCGGATCGGAGCCCGCGATGTAGTGTTCGCCGTCGCGCAGCACCAGCTGGGCGCCGCCAAAGGCGAACACGCCATGGCCGGCCTCGACGCTGACCTCATGGCCGCGTGCGCGCAGCTGCTCAACCACGGCGGCATCGAAGGACGGCTCCACGGCCACGCCCTTGCCGCCGGTCACGCGCCAGCGCGGTGCATCGGCCGCAGCCTGCGGGTTCTGGCCGTAGCGCAGCACGCGCAGCGCCATCTGCAGATGGCCCTGGCTCTGCATCGGGCCGCCCATGACGCCGAACGCCATTTGCGGCGTGCCGTCGGCATGCATGGCAAAGGCCGGAATGATGGTGTGCGAGGGGCGCTTGCGCGGGCCGACCTGATTGGCATGACCGGCCTCGGTGGTAAAGCCGTGGCCGCGATTCTGCAGGCTGATGCCCGTGCCCGGCACGACCACGCCCGAGCCGAAGCCCATGTAGTTGGACTGGATGAAGGAGACCATCATGCCGCTGGCATCGGCCGCCGCCAGGTAGACCGTGCCGCCGGGACGGGGCGCGCCGCAGCCCGGGGCACCGGCGCGCGTCGGGTCTATGAGACTGGCGCGTTCGCGCAGGTACTCGCGGTCCAGCAGTTGTGCTGGGGTAACGCGCATATGGTCCAGGTCGGCGTTGTACTGGTGTAGGTCGGCAAAGGCCAGCTTCATGGCCTCGATCTGCAGATGCACGCTGTCCACGCCGTCCAGCGGCTGCGATCCGATCGGATCGCCACCCGCACCCAGCTCGTCGAGCATGCCCAGCGCCATCAGCGCCGCAATGCCCTGGCCGTTGGGCGGAATCTCGTGGATCACCGAATCGCCGAACTTCTGCGACACCGTTCCCACCCAGTCGGCCTGGTGCGCGGCCAGGTCTTCCTCGCTCATCACGCCGCCGCAGGCCCGCGAATGCTCGAGCATCTTTCTGGCCAGCGCACCGCGGTAGAAGGACTCGCCCATGGTCTCGGCGATCTCCTCCAGCGTGCGCGCATGGGCTTCGCTCCTGAACACCTCACCGGCCCGGGGAGCGCGGCCGCCAGGCAGAAAGCACTCGGCAAAGCCGGGCTGGTCGCCCAGTTTCTTGCCGCCCAGCTCCCACAACGTGGCAATGGTGGGCGAGACTGCGAAACCGTTGCGCGCATAGTCGATGGCGGGCCGGGCCACCTGGGCGAAGGGCAGCTTGCCGAAACGCTTGGACAGCGCCACCCAGGCCGATACGGCACCGGGCACGGTCACGGCATTCCAGCCCTTCTCGGGTATGCCGCCGAGCTGGGCAAAGTAGTCGGGCGTCCAGCCCGCAGGCGAACGGCCCGAGGCGTTGAGGCCGTGCAGCTCCTTGCCGTCCCAGACGATGGCAAAGCCGTCACTGCCGATGCCGCAGCCCGTGGGCTCGACCACGGTCAGCGTCATCGCCGCAGCCAGCGCCGCATCCACGGCGTTGCCGCCGGCCTGCAGCATGGAGAGGCCGGCCTGCGCTGCCAGCGGCTGCGAGGTGCTGACCACATTGCGCCCCAGCACCGGCGAGCGGTGCGAGGCATAGGGAAGCGTCCAGTCCTTGACGAGGTTGGTCATATCTAAGTCCGATCAGTGATTCATGGGCGCCGCGCTTAACGCTTCAAGCTGACGCGCCCCAAGCCAGAGGCGTCGAGCAAGGGCCGCCTCACGGCGGAGGCGCCTAGCCGAGGATGCCGTCCCCCCGGCGCACAGGGGGTTGCATATGTCATTCCAAAGTAATGTGGTTGTCCCTGATGACCTTGGCCCAGCGCGCGCTGTCGGCCTGCACCATGGCGGCGAACTGTCCTGGCGTCTGCGGCCTGGCGGGCTCCACGCCCTGCTTGGCCAGACTGGCGATCACCTCGGGATTCTGGATGGCGCGGTTGAAGGCCTGGTTGATCCTGCCGACCAGCTCGGGCTTCATGCCGGCCGGGCCGTAGACACCGAACCAGGTGACCGAGGAATAGCCTGGCAGGCCCGATTCGGCCACCGTGGGCAGATTCGGAGCCAGTGTGCTGCGCCTGTCACCGGTCACGGCCAGGGCACGCAGGCGGCCGCTGGCCACATGGGGCATGCCCGTGGGAATGGAGTCGAACAGCAGATGCACCTGGCCTGCCACCAGATCGGTGATCGATTGCGCCGTGCCCTTGTAGGGCACATGGGCGATCTGTATTCCGGCCTGCGCAGCAAAGGCTGCGGTGTTCAGGTGCACGATGGTGCCATTGCCGCTGGTGGCGTAGTTGAGCTTGCCGGGATTGGCCCTGGCATAGGCAATCAGCTCCTGCACGCTCTTGACCGGCAGCGAGGGCGTGACCAGCAGCACGCTGGCCGCGTCCGCCGTATGCGCGATGGGACTGAAGTCCTTGTCCGCCTTGTAGGCCAGCCTGGGCATCAGATGCGGCGAAATCGCATGCGTGCTGCTGGTGGTGAACAGCAGCGTGTAGCCGTCGGCCGCCGCCTTGGCGGCCTCGGCCGTGCCTATGGTCCCGCCGGCGCCGGGCCGGTTGTCGATGACCAGTTGCTGGCCCAGCTCCTGCGACACACGCTGCGCGATCACGCGTGCCACCAGATCGGTCGCGCCGCTGGCCGGAAACGGCACGATCACGCGCACCGGTCGGCTGGGCCAGGCGGCCTCGCCCTGGGCCAGGGCCGGCAAGGCCAGCAGGCCACCGGCCAGCGCCGCTGCGGCATGGAGCCACTGGCGGCGCGTCGTTGAAACAGTAAACCGTGCCCGCATGGCAACTCCCGGTGAAATGGCAGCTTGTTCGAAAAGGGGCGCCGCTGCCCGGCAACCATCCAACGGTACATCTTAGAAAGCCGAGGCATTTGCCGCTATCGGCAAATTTGCAAGCCATCATTGCCAAAACAGCAAACCGAGCACAATGGCGGTTTGCTTTCACCGACTGCCATGCCCGAGTCCCGCCACTTGCTGCTCCAGGACACCGCGCTGCGCTACTTCCACGAAGTCGCGCAATGCGGCTCGCTGACCGAGGCTTCGGCAAGGCTGCATGTGGCGGCCTCGGCCATCAGCCGCCAGATTGCGGCATTGGAGGCACGCCTGGGCACGCCGCTGTTCGAGCGCCATCCGCGCGGCATGGTGCTCAACGCTGCCGGCGAGATCCTGGCCGATCATGCGCGCCGTGCGGGACTGGACGCGGAGCGCGCACTGGACGAGATCAAGGCCTTGCAGGGCCTGCGCAGCGGCAAAGTGCGCATCGCCAGCTCCGACGCCTTCGCCAGCGAATTCCTGCCGCGCCTGTGCGCGGCCTTCCAGCGCGAGCACAGCGGCATCGTCTTCGAAGTGACGGTGCTTCCCACGCACGAGGTTTCCGGTGCCGTGCGCACCGGCATGGCCGACATAGGCCTGTGTTTCAGCCGGGCCCCCGAGCCCGGCATCGCCGTCGCCTGCCGCGTGGCCGCGCCCGTGCTGGCGCTGGTGGCATCCAGCCATGAACTGGCACATGGGCGCAGTGTGTCACTGGCCAGGCTGGTGCGCTACCCGCTGGCACTGACGCCACCCAGCACTGCCGTGCGCCAGTTGCTGGATGCCGCCTGCAGCCGCCAGGGACTGATGCTGGCGCCGGCCCTGGAGAGCAATCATGGCAAGACGCTGCTGAACTTTGCGGCCCAGGGTGCGGCGGTTGCCGTGGCCAGCGAAATCGCCGCCCGCGACATGGTGGCCACAGGAGCGCTCGTGGCCGTACCGCTCAGCGATCGCGGCATGGATCTGCGCGATATCGAGGTGCAGACCCTGGCCGGCCGCACGCTGCCGCATGCGGCGCAGTCCTTTCTGGAGCTTTTGCAGTTGCGCCTGCCCGCCGCCTGGTGATACGGCGGCCGCTCGCGCCGACTCAATCCGCCTTGGGGCGCAGCACCAGCCAGAGCGACAGCGCAATCAGCCCGCCACCCATGGCATGAGCGACGGTCAAGGATTCATCGAGCAAGGCCCAGCCCCAGAGCACGGCAAACACGGGCACGATAAAGGTCACGGTCAGCGCCTTTTGCGGGCCTTCATCGGCAATCAGCCGGAAATAAAGCACATAGGCCAGAGCCGTGCTCAGCAAGCCCAGCAGCGCCACATTGCCCCATGCCAGCAGCGGAGCGGCCTCCAGCCTGGCCAGCATGCCGGGCTCCAGCGCCATGTCGATGAGCAGCGCCGGCGTCAGCACCATCAGCGCGCCCAGCTGGCTGATGAAAACGGCAGCACGCGTGTCCACGGACGCATTGGCCCCCGCCAGCCTGAGCGTCAGATAGCTGGAAAACGCATAGCAGACCGTGGCCACAAAACAGGCCGCCATACCACCCAGCACGGCTGTGCTGAGATCCAGTGGCCCGGCCTGGGCCAGCACCGCCACGCCGCCAATCCCCAGCAGCACAGCAGCCACACGCGCGGGCGTGATCGCCTCGGCAAACACCAGCGCCCCCACCACGGTGGCCACCAGCGGCGTGGTGGCATTGAAGATGGCGCTATAGCCCGATGGCAGCACCTGGGCCGCCAGCGCGTACATGAGAAAGGGGATGCCGGAATTGATGACGCCCAGCCCCAGCAAGGGCCACAGATGACGCCCGATCCTGGGCCGGTAGCCCATGGCAAACAGCGCCGCGCCAAGGCCCAGCGCCGAAAACAGGCCGCGCCCGACGGCCGTGGGCACGGCCCCCAGATGGGGCACGGCCACGCGCATGAATAAAAAACTGCCGCCCCAGAGGGCGGCCAGTGTCATGAGTCGGATCAGGCTGGCTACAGACATACAGGGCATTGTGCACAGCCCCGGCCTTCACGCCTGTCACAACTGCCGCACGCGAATATCAGTGAATCTGCACCAGCACATCGTCCAGCGTGGCACCGGCCTCTGCGGGCACCGGGCGCGTGAGCTGCGGCACCTTGTAGATGCTGGCATCGGCATGGATCAGGCCTATGTCATAGCGCTGGCCGGCCAGATAATCGCCCACCGATTCCAGCACGATGAGGCTGCGGTGCAGATGCTCGGTGGCCCGCAGTTCGTCGAGCGAGAGCCAGACGCTGCGCACGATGCCGTCGTCCAGATGGCGCTGGGCATGGTGCATGCCCAGATCGCCCGTGAAGGCAAAGCGCAGATAGGTGATGTCCGAGCCCGTGCGCGTGCGCACAAAGCGGTTCATGTAGATGCCGACCAGGGCCGTGGGCGTGAAACTGTAGGCTGTCTCTTCCATGACTTCGCGCACACAGGCATCGACAGGGCTTTCGGAAGGGTCGAGATGACCGGCCGGCGTGTTCAGACGCAGTCCATCCGCCGTTTGTTCTTCCACCAGCAAAAAACGGCCATCGCGTTCGATGATGGCCGAGACAGTCACATTGGGTTTCCAGCGATTGGGCATGGCCGGCATTATCCTTGCCCCGAACCGACGATGTGTCAGATAAATCCCACCATATAGAGCGCTCCTTCGCCGTAACTGGCCAAATGTTGCTGCTGCGCAGCATTTGTCACGGATTCGACCTCATAGCCTTGACGCTCCCAGTAAAGCCGTGATCCCTGCACCGAAACCAGTGCCGTGCGCTGCACGCCGCGCGCTCTGGCCTGCACCTTCAGGGCCTGCACCATGCGCCGCGCCAGGCCCTGGCCGGCTGCAGCCTCGGACACGGCCATATCGTGCAGATAGAGCACGCTGGCGTCGTCATATTCGGCAAAGTCGCCGTTGAGCGGCGTGATGGCTCCGGGGCGCGACCAGTACGCTGCCAGATAGGCCACCAGCTCGCCCTCCTGCTCTGCCGCCCAGGAACAATGCCCGGCCGTGCGCAAACGGCGCACAAACACCTCGCGCGGCTCGGCAAAGTCCGCGCCATAGCAATGCTCCTGTATGCGCATCACGGCATCCACATCGTCCGCGCCCAGCGCGCGCAGCAGGATTGGCATCGATCCGGACATCAAAAACTCTCAAATCAATAGCTGTCAACGATTGCCAGTCAATGGCTGACGGCCAATTTCAATCAAAATCCGGCACATAGCTTAGCAAGCCGTTCATCCCACAGCAGTCTGTAGGCGCTATCGCAATGGTAATGATTCTCAATTGGAAACTCGGCGCCATCCTCCCTACCATTCATTCATCGTTCAGGGAGAAACAGATGACACGCTTGATCAAGACATTGCGCCAGAACCAGCTCACGCTGACCAAGACGGCCAGCTATTACGTGATCCACATCACCGTGGCAGCCTGCGTTGCCTATGCCGTGACCGGCAATCTGATTGCCTCGCTGACGCTGAGCCTGCTGGAGCCCACGGTCCAGGCCTTTGCCTTCTTCTTCCATGAAAAAATCTGGGAGCGTCGCTTGAAGAAACGCGAGCAGCAAGCGCTTGCCGGACAGGCGCTGAGCGCCTGAGAGCCGCCTATGAACGCCGACCACCCCACCACTTTTGCGCAATGGCTGCTGCGCTCCCTGGCCACGCTGGGCGACTGCAACGGCCATCTTCGCGGCCTGTAGAAATCATGTGCACAAGCCTTTTGATAAACCATGGATGGACATTGAATATCCCAGGCTCTTTGTGAATTTCTGATCACTCACGCCAGAAAATCATCCGAGCCTGGATCTCCAGGATCGGAAAATCCTGTGGATAAGTCATGCGAAACATGCCAATTCGGACTCGCATCCATGGGTTTGCGGCTATTTGCCAAACCGGGCCCAAGGCCAACAATGGCCGGGAATCCAAGGAGTTCCCATGCAGCTTGCAGACCGCCAGACATCCGCAGACCTCTCCCGCCACGACGAACAATGGCTGAGCGCCCACTGGATGCCGTTCACCGGCAACCGCAACTTCAAGGCCAGGCCCCGCATCATCACCGGCGCACAGGGCGCCTACTACAGCGATGCCGACGGCCGGCGCATTTTCGATGGCCTCTCGGGGCTGTGGTGCTCGGGTCTGGGCCATGGCCGCCGCGAGATCGCCGAGGCCATTGGACAGGCCGCGCTGCAGCTCGATTACGCTCCCGCCTTCCAGTTCGGCCACCCGGCTTCGTTCGCGCTGGCCAACCGCATCGTGGCACTGATGCCCCAGGGGCTTGGGCATGTGTTCTTCACTGGCTCGGGCTCGGAAGCCGCCGACACCTCGCTGAAGATGGCGCGCGCCTACTGGCGCGCCAGGGGCCTGGGCAGCAAGACCCGACTGATCGGACGCGAGAAGGGCTATCACGGCGCGAACTTCGGCGGCATCTCGGTCGGCGGCATGGGGGGCAACCGCAAGATGTTCGGCCAAGGGATCGAAGCCGACCATCTGCCGCACACCCAGCCGCCACCGGGTTCGTTCTTCAAGGGCCAGCCCCAGACCGACGGACGCGCCCTGGCAGACCGGCTGCTCGATCTGATCGCCCTGCATGACGCCAGCAATATCGCCGCCGTGATCGTGGAGCCCATGTCGGGCTCGGGCGGGGTGGTGATTCCGCCCGCCGGCTATCTCCAGCGTTTGCGCGAGATCTGCACCCAGCACGACATCCTGCTGATCTTCGACGAGGTCATCACGGGCTTTGGCCGCCTCGGAGCAATGACGGCGGCCGAGGCCTTTGGCGTGACGCCGGACATCATGAATATCGCCAAGCAGGTCAGCAACGGCGCCCAGCCGCTGGGAGCCTGCGTGGTCTCGCCCGCCATCTATGAGCAGTTCATGGCGGCCGGAGGGCCGCAGTACATGCTGGAATTTGCCCACGGCTATACCTATTCGGCCCATCCCGTGGCCTGCGCGGCAGGCATTGCGGCACTGGATCTGCTGGAGCGGGAAGACGGCCCAGGCCGCGTGCGCTCGCTGGCCCCCTTCTTCGAGCAGGCCGTGCACAGCCTCAAGGGCGCCAGGCATGTGCTGGACATCCGCAATATCGGCCTGGCGGCGGGCATCACGATCGCCCCCCTGCCCGGCGAGCCCGCCAGACGCCCTTACGAGATCGCCATGAAATGCTGGGAGGCCGGCTTCTATGTGCGCTACGGCGGCGACACGATTCAGCTGGCACCGCCGTTCATCAGCGAGCAGGCCGAGATCGAGCGGCTGATCAACGCACTCGGCGATGCGCTGCAGGCCACCGATTGAACTATTAAATCAATAGCTTCAATCGCTTATCCCAAAAGCGATTGAAGCTTTTTTTACCTATTTTCAGGAAAGCTGTGCCGCCAGGGCTTCGAATTCGCCGACCGGCACTTCCTCCGCGCGGCGCTGCAGATCGAACTCGCCGGTAAAGCCCTTGGCTTCCAGCCACTTGCCCAGCGTGTTGCGCAAGATCTTGCGGCGCTGGCTGAAAGCGACCTGCACCATCTCTTCCAGCAGCTTGGGATCAAGATCCGCAGGCTGCTCGCGCGGAATCATGCGCACCACGGCACTGTCCACCTTGGGAGGCGGATTGAAGCTGCCCGGCGGCACGAACAGCACATCCTCCATGGCGTAGCGCCACTGCAGCATCACCGACAGGCGGCCGTAGGCCGAGGTACCGGCGTCGGCCACCATGCGGTCGATGACTTCCTTTTGCAGCATGAAGTGCTGGTCCTGCACCACATCCACCTGCTCCAGCAGATGAAAAAGAATGGGGCTGGAGATGTTGTAGGGAAGGTTGCCGACAACGCGCAGCTTGGCCACGCCCAGACGTGCAGCCAATGCACGGAAGTCCACCTTGAGCACATCGGACTCGACCACATCGAGATCGTCGCGCAGCCGCAGACGGGCCGCCAGGTCGCGGTCCAGCTCGATCACGGTGAGCTTGCCCAGGCGCTCAACCAGGGGCTGGGACAGTGCCATCAGGCCGGGGCCGATCTCGACCATGGGTTCGCCCGCCTTGGGGTCGATGGCCTGGACGATGTTGTCGATGATGGCGCCGTCGGTCAGGAAGTTCTGGCCAAAGCGCTTGCGGGGAATATGTTTCATGAATGCGAAAGCGGTGCCAGGGCACCGCTTGGAATGGGGGGGAGCTCCGATGCCCGGTGCGCAATGATGACATTACCGGGCACTCAAGCGGATTGAGTGGGCTTATTGGGGTGGTTCGCGGTATTCCACAAAGGCCTTGCCACGCAGCTCCTTGAGCCAGGTTTCGTAGTCCTGCTCGGCCTTGCGCTCGCGCACCACATTGCGCACCATTTCGCGCTGTTCGCGTTCGGTGAGCTTTTCCTGGCGGCGCTCGATCAGCTGAATCAGGTGCACGCCGAAACGCGACACCACGGGGTTGCTGATCTGGCCGGGCTGGAGGCTGTCGAGCACGCGCTCGAACTCGGGCACGAACTGGCCGGGCGAGGACCAGCCCAGATCACCGCCATTGCGGGCGCTGCCGTCCTTGGAGAACTCCTGCGCCAGTTGCTGGAAGGTGGCCTGACCGGCTTCCACGCGGCGCTTGTAGTCCTCCAGGCGCTTGGCCGCCTGCGCTTCGGTCATGCCCTCGCCCACGGTCAGCAGGATATGGCGGGCGTGATTCTGCGTGATGTACACGGGCGCACCGGACTGGGACTTCTCCAGCACCTTGAGCACGTGGAAACCGGCCCCCGAACGGAACGGGCCGACGATGGCGCCGACCGCGGCATTGCCCACCTGCTGGACGAACAGTTCGGGGTAGTCGCTCATGGCGCGCATGCCCATCGCGCCGCCGCCCTGGCCATTGGGCACATCCGAGAACTCGCGCACGGCAGCGATGAAGTCGGGGTTCTTGCGCGCCGCTTCTGCGGCCTGCTTGGCCCTGGCCTCGCGCTCCTCCACCACGGCCGGGCTGGCGTTTTCAGGCACGGTGATCAGGATATGGCCGAGATTGGCCGCGGCACCCGCAGCTGCCTCGCCGGGGCGCTTTTGCTCCTTGAGATAGCGGTCGATGTCGGCTTCCGTGACCTTGACGCGGCCGTCCACGTCACGCTCGCGCACGCGCTGCATCAGCATCTGGCTACGGATTTCCGCACGGAACTGCGCTTCGGAAATGCCTTCTGCCTTCAGGCGCGACACCAGGCCGGCCCTGTCGGTACTGTTCTGGCGAGCCACATTGGCCACGGCCTGGTCCACGGCCAGGTTGTCGACATTGATGCCCGTGTCCCTGGCTTCCTGCAACTGCACTCGCTCGACAATCAGGCGCTCCAGCACCTGTCGGGCCAGCTCGCTCTGGGACGGAAGCTGGCCGCCCTGCTCGGTCACGTTCTGCGCCACGCGCGCCATGCGCGCACGCACCTCGTTGTTGGTGATGGGCTCGGAATTGACCACGGCCACGATGTAGTCGGCCGAGCGAACCCCCTGCGCGGCTGCCGGAGCCTGGCGTCCCGAGGGCTGTGCCGTGGCTTCCAGTGCGCGCGAGACGGAGGAGTCATTGCCGGCCTTGGCCTTGCTGCCGGGGCTCTTCAGACCCTGGGCCTGCACACCGGCGGCCATTACAGCCAGTGCCACGGCAACAGCACATGCATTGGATGTCTTGGAGAAAAAACGCATGAAAAAAGCCTTGATTAATCGTAATTGGTAAAGCGGCTGGGCGGAGTCACCGCCTCACGCAAATATTGGTAGCGCGGCACATTCTGCTTGAGACTGGAGGTGGGGTCGGCACCAAAGCTCAGGCGCGAGAAGCCCACGAACTCCATCTGGAACAGCAGACGCAGATTGGACTGGATGACCGAGCTTTGCAGACGCTCCAGCACCACTCGGCCAATCCAGCAGCAACCGTCGTATTCGAAGCCGACCACGGTATCCACCAGCTTGTTGTCCTTGATGGAGTAGTTGAGGCGGCCCACGGCATACCAGCGGCCGCCGCCCTGGCCGCGACCGGCGCCCAGATCCTTGCCCTTGTCACCCCAAAGGTCGTTGATGGGCCATTGCCAGCCCACATCCACCAGCTCGCTGGACGGCTTCTTGGTAACCGTATCCAGCTGCGTGCGGTAGCCGATGTTGAAGGTACGATAGTTGCCCGGGCTGTAACGCGCGGTGGCCGTGGTACGGACCGTGCGGTTCAAGTCCTTGTTGTACTGGGTCGTGCCTTCCAGAGACCACTTGTCGGTCCAGTTGAAGGCCGCGCCCAGCAAGATGTCGGAAAGCTTGCTGGTGGCGGCCACCTCTCCGGGCAGCAGCACGCGCTGGTCGGACAGGCGCACGCGCTGGGCCACGGCGAACTTGAGCTTCTCGGCACCGCTTTCGGGGTCGATGAAGCGCGAAGTCGCGCCCAGGGTCACCAGATGGTTGTCGGCAATGCGGTCCTGACCTACATAGTCGTTCTCGGAAAAAATACTCGCGAAGTTGAAGTCGCTGCGCCCCGTGTCATAGAGCGGCAGCATGCTCTGGTCGCGATAGGGTGTATAGGTATAGAAGGCCCGGGGCTCGAAGGTCTGCAGCAGGTTCTTGCCGAACCACGAGGTGTCGCGCTCGAAGATCAGGCCGCTGTCCAGGCTGAAGGTGGGCCGAGTGCGGTTGGCGCTCTTGCTGCCGTTGCTCATCAGCTGATCGGTCTGATACATGGCCGTATGCAGCATCAGCTTGGGCGTGATGAAGGCACCGGGCGACAGGAATGGCCGGCTCAGCTGCGCCTGCACATAGCTGCGCTGGCCGTTGTTGCCCACCTGACCCGTGATGGGGCGAATCAGCTCGAAACGCGTGGTGTCTGCCACCACGGAGAAGTCCAGCCCATGCGGCAGATCCAGCGGCGTATAGCGGTACTGCAGCTGCGGCACCATGCTGTAGGGCGGCGCAATCGGCGAGGTTACATCCTGCTGCACCTGATAGCGCAGCACATTGAGGCTCAGCACCCCATCGCCCTTGGCCCAGCTCAGATTGGCCGTGCTGGGCAGCAGGCGCTGGCGCAGCGTCACGGGAGACAGACGGAAGTCACGCCAGTAGTCACCGTCGCTGACGCGGTTCAGATTGAGGTTCAGCCCCAAACCGCCAATCGGCGTGTCGAAGTTCGTACGGTGCTGCCAGGAATAGCCCCAGCGATCCCGGCTGCGCAGATTGTCGCCCGGCATGTAGCTGGCATAGGTCTCGCCCGAGTAGCTGGGCTCCAGATAGCGGAACTGTCCCGTCAGGTTCACGCCGCGCTTGGTCATCAGCGTGGGCGTGATGGTCATATCGCGGTTGGGGGCGATATTCCAGTAATAAGGCTGCGAATACTCGATACCGCCGAGCTTGTCCATGCCTATCATGGGCGGCAGCAGGCCCGATTTGCGCTTGTCCGAGAGCGGAAAGCTCATGCGCGGCACGGGCAGGACGGTCACGCCCTTGAACTTCAGGGACGCGCCCTCGGCCACGCCCACCTCTTCGGCCATGTCCAGATGAATGGTCTTGGCTTCCAGCACCCAGGCCGGCTCCCAGCTGGCCTCGTCATCGCGCTGGCAGGTGGTGTAGGTGGCGTCATGGACCACCGAACGGTTTTTGTCGATGAAATCCACGCGCGACGACTCGCCATGGCCGCCGGTGGCCAGAAAGCGATAGTTGGCATTGTCGAACTGGCCCTTGAAGGCATCCATCTGCAGGTCCAGCGCCGTGCCCTCGTAGACATTGCCGGCCTGGTTGATATGAACCGAGCCCACGGCGTTGATCCTGTCATCCGGAACCGCGTAGTCCAGCTTGTCCGCACGGATCATGGTGTCGCCACGGCGCAGCTCGGCCTCGCCATGGACCGAGGCCTTGATATCGGGCTGGCCGGAGAGGCTGTCACCCTTGATATAGATGGGCTGCTGGTCGCGCACCTCCTGCGGGTAGCTTTCCTGCAGCGCGCTGCTGGACTTGAGTTCCAGGGCGGGCAGCTCGCCCGCGACGCGGGAAGAGGACGATCCGCTCGTTTCGGCAGACTGGGCATGGGCCTGCATGCCAGCGCCCGCCCATGCCAGTGCCACAGCCCATGCCAGAGGACGAATCACCGGCCGGGCGGTTCCCGCCCGCATCGGACGGGCAGAGCGGACAGGTAGGAAATCTCGCGGATGGGATGGGGATTGCACGATGATCTTGAACGTCAAAAGCGCGCGTGCCCGGGCACACGTCAACAGAAAACCGAGAGCCTAGCACCACTGTCCACAGATGCGGCGGCATCGGTTTGTAAAATCCGATTATCCATGACCGCTCCTATCACCCCCACAGTTGGCGTTGCCTGGGCAGATTCTGCCCGCCACGCCGCATTCGACGCCTGGCTGGCACCGCTGGCTGAAAAGCACCAGCTGCTTCCCGCAACCCTGCGCCCCGCTTCGGCCGATGCCAGCTTTCGCCGCTATCTGCGCCTGGATCGCAGCGATGGCAGCAGCCTGATCGTCATGGACGCGCCGCCCGACAAGGAAGATTGCGCGCCTTTTGCCAAGGTTCAGGGCCTGATGAACCAGGCCGGCCTGTGCGTGCCGCAGATTCTGGACTGGGACGCCGGCCATGGCTTCATGCTGCTGAGCGACCTGGGCGGCCAGACCGTCATCGAGGCTCTGAACCCCGAAAAACCCCAGGATGCCGAAGCCTGGTACCGCTCCGCCGTCGAGGTGCTGCTGGACTGGCAGCTGGCCTCCAAGGCCGGCAATACCGGAGCCTTGCCGCTCTATGACGAAACCCTGCTGCGCCGCGAGCTGCAGCTGTTTCCCGACTGGTATATCGCCAAGCACCGTCAGTTCACGCTGGACGACAAGCAGCAGGCCCTGCTCGGCAAGACCTTCGATCAGATCGTCGCCCACAATCTGCAGGCTCCCTGCGTCTATGTGCACCGTGACTTCATGATGCGCAACCTGATGCAGCCTGTGGCCAGTGGAGCCCCCCTGGGCGTGCTGGATTTTCAGGATGCCGTCTATGGCCCCATCACCTATGACATCGCCAGCCTGCTGCGCGATGCCTTCATCAGCTGGGAAGAGGACTTCATCATCGACATCACCATCCGTTACTGGGAAAAGGCCCGCAAGGCCGGTCTGGTGGGCGCCAACAGCGCCAGCGGCTGGGGCGACGACTTCGGCGAGTTCTACCGTGGGGTTGAATGGATGGGTCTGCAGCGCCACCTCAAGGTTGCGGGTATCTTTGCGCGCCTGACGCTGCGCGACGGCAAGCCCAAGTATCTGGCCGATGCACCTCGTTTCATCCACTACATACGCTCCACCTGCAACCGCTACCGCGCGCTGGGCCCGTTCCTCAAATTGATCGACGAGATCGAGGGCATCCAGACGCAGGTCGGTTACGCCTACGGGCGGATGTGAAACACCCCCTGAGCCGCTTTGCGGCTTCCCCCTCTCTCGCCTTGCTTCGCAATGCGGGAGGGGGACGACGCCCTCGCTGCGGGGCGGCCCTTGCCTGGCGTCCCTGAGGTGATTCAGCGCCAGTTTTGCGAGCCACGGACTCTGCGTGGCACCATGAATCACGAACCCCGAATTTTTCCCTATGCCGCGCTATCACTGCCCTATCCCTTTGCATCTTGGCGACGAGCTGGACCTGCCTGCAGGTGCCGCCCGCCATGTGCAGGTGCTGCGCCACCAGCCCGGCGACATCATCACCCTGTTTGAGGGCCAGACCGGCAACGGTTTTACCGGCGGCGAGTTCCTGGCCACCATCACCCGCATGGGCCGCAGCGATGTAGGCGTGCGCGTGGACAGCCACAGCCCCGCCGAGCGCGAAGCCGCACGTGCCGTGCATCTGGTGGTGGGGATGCCCGCCAACGAGCGCATGGACTGGCTGGTGGAAAAAGCCACCGAGCTGGGCGTTGCCAGCATCCAGCCCGTGATGGCGGCGCGCAGCGTGCTCAAGCTCAAGGGCGACCGCGCCGACAAGAAGATCGAGCGCTGGCAGTCGATTGCCGTCTCGGCCTGCGAGCAATGCGGCCGCAACCAGGTACCCGTGATTCATGCCCCACTGTCGCTGGCCGACTGGCTGCGCAGCAAGCAGGCGCCTGCGGCCGATGCGGCGCGTCTGGTGCTGTCGCTGCGCGAGGGCAATCAGCCGCTGCGCATCGCTGCGGGCAATGCGCATGCCGTCTGGGTGCTGCACGGCCCTGAAGGCGGACTGACCGCACAAGAAGAAGACTGGGCGCTGGAGCAGGGCTGGAAACCTGCCAGCCTCGGCTCCCGCGTGCTGCGCGCCGAAACGGCATCTGTTGCCACCCTGTCCCTGCTGGCCCTGGAGTAAATCAATGAGCAGCTGTCACCTCTCTCTGGCCAAGCCCGAGTTTTATACGCAGAATTTTCGCGTGGAGGCCCCCGAGTCTCTGCCCGAGGCCGTGCTGACCCCAAGGCGCATGGGTCTCATCATCGTCAATGCAGCCGCAGAATCCTCTGCAGCACTGCTGGGCCGAACGTTTACAGCACCCGAAGAAGGAGCGCCTGCACTGCCTGTGGAGCGGGTGCTGGTGCCCGCCAGCTTCGGTCTGGTGCCGCACTGGGTGAAGTCGGCGTCTGACGGCCGCCTGCGCGCGCTCAAGCTGGTGAATGCAAAGATAGACAATCTGACCACGGGAACGGCGTTCCGCGATGCCTGGCTGGCAGGCCAGCGCTGCATCGTGCCGCTGCAGTCCTTTCAGGTCGACGACCTGCGCCCCGGCAAGCCCCTGCCCACACGCATCACCCGTGTGGACAACCAGCCCATGGGCGCCGCCGGTGTCTGGGCACGCTGGGTGGGCGAGGACGGCGAGGTCATCGTCAGCTATGCCCTCATCACCATCAATGCCAATGCCCATGCGCTGATGAACCGCTACGGCCAGCCCGGCAACGACAAGGCCATGCCGGCCATCCTCAACGAAGGCGCATACGATGCCTGGCTCAATGCCAAGGTCAACAAGGCCAAGGAGTTTCTGCGCCCCTACCCGGCGGAAAAACTGCGTGCCAACCCAGTGGAAAAAGGCCGCAAGCAGCCGCCGCAGCAGTGGTAATCAGGGGGCTGGAAACTGCTGTTCCAGCCACTGCTCCAACCGCGCAAACACGGGGGCTGCCAGCTCGGGGCTCTCGTTGAAGATCTCGTGATAGGCCGCCTCAAAGCACTGGGCCTGCACCAGATCTCCCGGAGCCTGGGCGGCAAAGGCCGCGCTGCCGGCCGGGTTGACCAGCTTGTCCTCGCCCGCCCACAGCAGCAGCGTGGGAACGCACCAGGCTGTCGCCTTGGACAGCACATGACGACCGGCCTCGGCCATATAGCGCGCCAGCCGGGCGCTGATGCGCCGGTGCTGCAGTGCATCGGCGTCATAGGCCAGCGCAACTTCGGGATCATGCGAGAGATGCGCGGACTGCACCCCATTGGCCACGCGCAAATTGGGCAGCAGCCTGGGCAGGCTCGCCACCAGCGCCTTCTGCATTCCCGACAGATGCAGGGCCAGCGCCGGAGAGGACAGCACCAGTCCGTCCACATGACGCAGGCCGGACGCGACAAAATCCGCCGCCACCAGTCCACCCAGACTGTGCCCCAGCAGCACCAGGGGCTGATGCTTGGGCATGGCTGCACGGGTAGCGTCCAGCACCACCGCCAGATCGTCGAGCAGGCGCATATCGCTGGTCAGGCCGCCCTGCGGCCCGCCCGACAGGCCGTGGCCGTACTGGTCATAGGCCCGCACCGCAAAGCCGAGCGCGTTGAGCCGCTGCGCCAGTGCGGCATAGCGCCCGCTATGCTCGCCCAGGCCATGCACCAGCAGCACCTGGGCACGGGGCTTGACGCCCGGCGCCAGCGGCCAGTCGCGCAGCGCAAGCTGGGTGGCGTCCGATGCGGCCATATGCAGCAGCCGGGGCGGATGGGTACTGGAATCGGTGGGCGTCATGCACGATCTCATCAGGCTGGCAAGAGCTTGCAGGATGCAGCCGCCGCCTGCGCACGTCAACCGTGGCAGTCCCCGGTCCGGCCACGGCGACCGGTCATGGTGTTATCAAGGAAGAGAGCGCCGGAAGCTTTGGTGACCATCGCCAGCGGCTGTGCTCTCGATACCTGCATCAGGCCTGCGCTGCCTCGGTCTGATGACGGGCCATGGCGGCAATCACCTCCGCCACCGAAGCCGTGAGCTTCTTGGCATAGGGCACATGGAGGAACTCGTTGGGGCCGTGGGCATTGCTCTTGGGGCCCAGCACGCCACAGACCATCATCTGCGCCTTGGGAAAGCCCTTGCTCAGCATATTCATCAGCGGAATCGTGCCGCCCTGGCCGATATAGCCGCAACCGGCGCCGAAGTGCGCCCGGCTGGCGGCATTGAGCGCCTTCTCGAACCAGCCGTCCATGCCCGGCGCATTCCAGCCACTGGAGCTGGACAGGCCTTCCCAGGTCACCCGGGCCTCATAGGGCGCATTGTCCTCCAGCAGGGCCTTCATCTCCCGCACGCAGGCTGCGGCATCGACCAGCGGCGGCAGGCGCAGGCTGAGCTTGAAGGCCGTGTAGGGACGCAGCACATTGCCGGCATTTTGCAGATGGGGCATGCCCTCCACACCGGTCACGCTCAGCGTGGGCTCCCAGGTGCGGCGCACCAGGGCCTGGACCGGATCGGTGGTCGTGGGCAGGGACACACGGGCCGAGCCGCCGCAGTCGTAATGCGCCCAGGGAAAGCGCGCATAGGCATCTTCGCCGAGGATCTCCGCCGTGGCGCGGATCTGCGCCATGCGCTCGGCCGGCACCTCGCAGTGAAAGCTCTGCGGCAGCACGCGGCCGTTCCTGCTGTCCTCGAGACGATCCAGCACCTGGCGCATGATGCGAAAGGACGAGGGCACCACGCCCGAGGCATCGCCCGAGTGCACGCCCTCGGTGAGGATCTGCACCTTGAGCGTGCCGCTGGCCATGCCGCGCAGGCTGGTGGTCAGCCACAACTGGTCGTAGTTGCCGGCACCGCTGTCGAGACAGATCACCAGGCCTACATCGCCCAGGCGCGGGCGCAAGGCATCCACATAGGGCAGCAGATCGGCCGAGCCGCTTTCCTCGCAGGTCTCGATGATGGCCACGATGCGCGGATGGGGCACGTTCTGGCGCTTGAGCTCCTGAATCGCCGCCACGCTGGCATAGACCGCATAGCCGTCATCGGCTCCACCACGGCCATAGAGCTTGCCGTCCTCGTACTTGGGCGTCCAGGGACCCAGATCGTTGCGCCAGCCTTCGAACTCGGGCTGCTTGTCGAGGTGACCGTACATCAGCACCGTGGGGCTGGTCGAGGCCTTCTCGGCCGTGCCTTCCACCTCGAAGAAGATGAGCGGCGTGCGACCCGGCTGCTGAATCACTTCCAGCTTCAGCCCGGCCACTTTCTGCGCTTCCACCCAGGCCGCAGCGTTGCGCAGCACCGTGGCGATATGGCCTTGCTGCTCCCAATCGGGCGCAAACATGGGCGACTTGGCGGGGATGGTGATGTAGTTCGTCAGCTCCGGGACGATGCTCTGGTCCCACTGCTGGGTGATGTGCTGCAGCGCATCCTGGGGCTGCAGCAGATGGGCGGGAGTACGTGCGTTCATGGTCGGCTCCTTCTGTGACGGGGCGACGAGCCATGGCAGGCCCGCGCCATGTGCATGATTGTGCGCCATTGCCGGTGGCTGCACCGCAGGCATTGGCATGGCAGTGCCGGCGCCCACCTCCCCCATTGGGCTGCCAGCCTGGTCGGCAGGCACTCTGCCGTTTCTGGGTCGTTCACGCTGACGATGATCAGCGCACTGGCCAGCGCATGTGCCTGGTCGACAGCCAAGGCCGCCGCGCCGACTCACTCCCGTTGGGTCATCACTTCCTATTTAATAGCTCATCGCGCTTATCAGCCAACAAATTCAATATCAATCGATATTGAATTCATTGCATATAAAGCGCTATAAGCTACTTTTTCAATAGCAAATCATGCATGTTCGAAGTGAAACACCGCCGTCGTTGCGAGCAGATTGGGCAGGCTGCGCACCACCTGGCCGTTCTGCAGACCGAAGGAGTCGCGAATGCGCAAGCGGTTCTTGGTGGCCAGCACTTCAAAGTCCTTGTAGGTGCCCACACGGATATTCGGCGTGTCATACCACTGATAGGGCAGACGGCGCGTGACCGGCATACGCCCGCGCAGCACGGACAGACGGTTTTGCCAATGTGCGAAATTGGGGAAGGCGACCACGCCCTGCTTGCCGATGCGGGCCGTCTCCCGCAGCATCACCTCGGCATTGCGCAGATGCTGCAGCGTGTCGATCTGCAGCACCATATCAAAGCTGTTGTCGCCGAAGATGGCCAGGCCGTCCTCCAGATTGAGCTGCAGCACGTTCACGCCGCGGCGCGTACAGGCCAGCACATTGGCGTCGTCCAGCTCCACGCCATAGCCCGTGCAGCCGCGCTCGCGCACCAGGTGCTCCAGCAACGCGCCGTCGCCACAACCCAGGTCCAGCACGCGTGCGCCCTGCGGCACCAGCTCGGCAATGGCTCTCATGGTGGTCAACTCGGTCATGCGGCGCCTCCTGCGCGTTCGGTGGTCTTCAGTTCTTTGGCAATGCCCTCGAAATAGGAGCGCATCACGCTCATATAGCGCGGGTCGTCGAGCAAAAACGCATCATGACCATGGGGTGCGTCGATCTCGGCATAGCTGACGTCGCGGTTGTTCTCCAGCAGCGACTTGACGATCTCGCGGCTGCGCGCCGGCGCAAAGCGCCAGTCCGTCGTGAAGCTCACCAGCAGGAAGCGGGCCTTGGCCACGGCCAGTGCCCGAGTCAGATCGCCGTCATGGGAGCGCGCCGGATCGAAATAGTCCAGGGCACGCGTGATGAGCAGATAGGTGTTGGCATCGAAGTAGCCGCTGAACTTCTCGCCCTGGTAGCGCAGATAGCTCTCGATCTGGAACTCCACATCCTGGGTGCTGTACAGGTAATCGCGCCGATCCGACGCTGGGCCGCCCCGAGTCGGATCAGTCCCCTCAGGGGGCAGCGAACCACGTGCAGCGGGGAGCGTGGGGGCCCTGAGACTGCGACCGAACTTCTGGTTCATCACGTCATCGCTCAGATACGTGATGTGGCCGACCATGCGCGCGATGCGCAGGCCGCGCGCGGGCACCACGCCATGCTCGTAGAAATGGCCGCCGTTGAAATCCGGGTCGGTGACGATGGCGCGGCGCGCCACCTCGTTGAAGGCAATGTTCTCGGCGTTCAGATTGGGCGCGCTGGCCACCACCACGGCATGGCGCATGCGCTCGGGATAGCGCAGCGACCAGGACAGGGCCTGCATGCCGCCCAGGCTGCCGCCCAGCACGGCGGCCAGCGTCTGAATCCCCAGCCGGTCCAGCAGACGCGCCTGCGCATCCACCCAGTCTTCCACCGTCACCACGGGGAAATCCGCGCCATAAGGCTTGCCCGTGGCCGGGTTGGTGTGCATGGGGCCGGTAGAGCCGAAGCAGGAGCCCAGATTGTTGATGCCGATGACAAAGAATTTATCGGTATCGACAGGCTTGCCCGGGCCGATCATGTTGTCCCACCAGCCTTCGCTCTTGGGCTGGCCCTCATAGCTGCCGGCTACATGGTGAGAGGCATTGAGCGCATGACAGACCACGATGGCATTGCTCTTGTCGGCATTGAGCTGGCCGTAGGTCTCGAAGGCAAGGTCGTAATCGGCGATGGAACCACCGCTTTGCAAGGGCAGGGGTTCATCAAAATGCATGAACTGAGGTGTCGCGATGAAGGACATATGAAAAAACCCGGCATCGCTAAAAACGAGGCCGGGTCGGTGTACTGTCACTTCGCGGACGGGTCTTTAGCTGGATTTATAAAGCGCCCGCAAGCTTTGGCAAATCGGCGCGTGAAAAGTGCAGTGTACTGCATTCGCTGCGCCTGCCCGAGGGCTGCGGATGTCACAACACCGCATCCACTATCGGGCAAGCGCAGAAAGCTACATTTCCTGTAGCGTCATACCTTGGTCAGGAGCGCGGCAATACCCAGTACCAGGAAGATCACCGCGCACACCCGGTGAATCGTCTTGATGGGCAGCTTCTTGGTGATCTTCTCGCCAAACCACACCACCGGCGCATTGGCCAGCATCATGCCCAGCGTGGTGCCAGCCACCACCCAGTAGTAGGCCAGCGGGTACTTGGCGGCCAGGCCCACCGTGGCCAGTTGGGTCTTGTCACCCATCTCGGCCAGGAAGAACAGCAGCAGCGTGGTGCCAAAAACACCCCAGCGCCCTGCACCACTGCCGGTATCGTCATCGTCGAGCTTGTCGGGAATCAGCATCCAGCCTGCCATGAGGATGAATGAAATCCCCAGGATCCAGCGCAGCACATCGGGGCCGAGCACCGTGGTGATCCAGTTGCCCACGGCGCCGGCCAGGGCATGGTTGACCAGGGTCGCCACAAAAATGCCCGCAACAATGGGCAGGGGCTTGCGGAACTTGGCCGCCAGCACCAATGAGAGGAGTTGGGTTTTATCCCCCATCTCGGCCAGGGCGACGATGGAGGTGGATATGAGGAAAGCTTCCATGATGGGGAAAGACGGCCGGAGTTGGCACAACGCATTGACCACGCACCGACTCCGGCCTATCTCTTCATAGGTTCTCTCGGTACGTAATCAATGGTCTCGACCGGTCGCACCACGCATTGCACGCTGTGCCGCATGCGCCATAGGCCACGAGGACCCAAGTCTGTTGACGCATGCATCCGGCAGCTGGCTGCCGAACGGCCTACTCCCCAAAGAAAGTAAGCCATCATTCTATCTGTTTAACCCTGTAAGACAACTGCTTATTTGAATATTCAAAATTTTGTATTTCAGGGTAACTCCCATCGAGACAATGTTGTTACCAACACGAAATTTGATCTTTTCGTAATACAACGGCTTCTCTTGTGACTCATAATGTATGAGTCTTCGTCTGGAAAGCAATTTCCGGATCGGAGCAAGTGCGTTAGCGTCTCTAATGTTGTCATCCAAGGCTGACTCCCTAGGGCTCCATCGCGTTTTCAAGTTTTTTCAGGAGTCCAGCATGGGCAACAAGCTTTACGTAGGCAATCTGCCTTACACTTTCCGCGACCAAGATCTGCAAGACAGCTTCAGCGAATTCGGCACTGTGAACAGCGCCAAGGTGATGATGGAGCGCGACACCGGCCGCTCCAAGGGCTTCGGCTTTGTGGAAATGGGCAGCGATGCCGAGGCACAAGCTGCTATACAGGGCCTGCATGGCCAAAACCGTGGCGGCCGTGATCTGGTCGTGAACGAAGCACGTCCCATGGAACCCCGTCCTCCCCGCTCCGGCGGCTTTGGCGGTGGCTTCGGTGGTGGCCGTGAAGGCGGCGGCGGCTTCGGCGGTGGCCGTGGTGACGGCGGCGGCTTCGGCGGCGGCCGTGGCGATGGCGGCGGCTATGGCCGTCGCAATAGCTACTAATCAGTTATTGCCAATAACAAAAAAAGGATCTTCGGATCCTTTTTTTGTTGCTAAACGTTAGCAACGCGGTTTTCGAGCATTTATTTTTTTCCTTGTTCTCCGTCATAATTCCTTTCTCGGGAATTTCCCGTTCACAAGCGAATAGGTTTCCAGGATTTTTGGCATGTTTTCCCATGAATATGCGACGGCCATCCTGGATTCGATCGCGCCATTGAAGCATTGAGGAGCTAGGAGTTATTAATGGGCAATAAGCTGTATGTCGGCAACCTTCCCTATGGTGTGCGCGACAACGATCTGGAGCAGGCGTTCGGCCAGTTTGGAGCTGTCGCAAGTGCACGCGTCATGATGGAAAGAGACACCGGCCGCTCCAAAGGCTTTGGTTTTGTGGAAATGGCCAGTGAAGCGGAAGCACAGGCTGCCATTCAAGGCATGAATGGCCAACCCCTGGGTGGCCGCAGCCTCGTCGTGAATGAAGCGCGCCCCATGGAACCCCGTCCTCCTCGCACCGGTGGTTATGGCGGAGGTTTCCGCAGTGAAGGTGGCTTTGGCGGCGGTAATCGCGATGGCGGTTATGGTGGCGGCCGTAATGAAGGCGGTGGCTATGGCCGCGGCGACGGTGGCGGCCGCGGTGAGGGCGGCTTCCGCAGCCCCTATGGCTCTGGTCCGCGTCACGGTGGTCGCGGCGGCTACGGTGGTGGCAATAACCACGGCGAATAAGCCTCGTTCACCTCTGTAAATAAAGGCACGTCATCGTGCCTTTATTTATTTGCCAGGGCATTCAAATGCATAGTCATTTTCTCAATGCCTCTGCCCTCTCCCATTCAATCCTTTTGGAGATGCCTGGGCTTTCTGGTTTTCCCCAGGGTCAATCTATCCCATAGATAAGCGGGCAATACCCGCATTACGCCGCCGACAACTCGCATCTGCCAAGGAATAATTGCATATCGGGCTTTGCGGTCGATGACGCGAACGGCACGCCTTGCGAATTCTTCAGGCGTCAGCAGAAAAGGCATGGAATACGGGTTATGCCGAGTCAACGGGGTGTCAACGTAGCCCGGCAATAAGCTGGTCACCGCGACGCCGGTTTTCTGCAATTCCACGCGCAGACTTTCGCAATAGGCAATAGCAGCCGCCTTACTCGCCGAATATGCGGCATGGCCCGGTAATCCGCGAATACCGGCCACACTGCAAATACCCACCAGACGACCGCTGCCGCGCTTCACCATGGGCTCAATAAATGGCTGAAAGCTTGCAGCCAGCCCCATGGCGTTGCTGGCCAGCACTTGCTGCATGACCTCGAGATCCTCGCGCAAGGAAGTGTCCACTCCCCAGCTGATGCCCGCGTTGGCGATCACGACATCGGGCAGGCCCTGGCGCTCCAGGCAGGCCTTCGCGGCACCGCAGATGCTGTCGATGTCCGTGACATCCGCGCCATAGACGACGTAGCGGGATGCGTCCAGGTGCCTGGATTGCGCCCATTGCTCCATGACTGCGGTGCGCCTTGCCACCAGGGCGATCGACCAGCCCAGCTGGTAGTAGTGCCAGGCCAGGGCCTGGCCTATGCCGCTGGAAGCACCGGTGATGTAGACGAGTCCGGCTCCATGTCCTGACATGACTTATGGCTTCTGGCTGGGCTGGATGATGCCCTTGACCCGCCCCTGCATCTGCAGAATCTGATCAAGATGCCCGTACTGCATGCTGTCACCGGTAAATTTGTCGCTGCCACGGGTCATGACTACCGGCTTGTTGGTGCTGGCGCGCTCTTCGTTGGGCCAGAGCTGCAGAAACTCGCTCTCCAGCTTCATGCCCGGCAAGGCCTTCTGGGTCGCAGTGGCAGGCACGGGCTCGCGCGTGATGACGGCCTGCCCGAACATCTGGATTTCCGAGCCGTCGCCATTGCTCAGGGCGCGGTTGGAACTGCCAATAGTCTTGCGCCCGTCCGGTGTAAAGCTCAGCATGCGCGCATCCTGGATTTCCAGCGTATCGGTATCGGGGAAATGTTCACCCGTCGTGCCATTCAGACGGCTTTTGAGACGCCCCGACGCCTCGAAGTTCTTGATGACAAAGTCCTTGAGGAAATAGTCCGGATCGTGCCGTACGGCTCTCTCCGTGCCACTGGAAAGCGGCTTGGGGGCATTGCGCACCAGCCACCAGGTTCCCAATGCCAGCAGGCCCATGATGAGCACGGGCAGGTACATCGAGGCCTTATCGCCGACACGGCGCCATTGCCCGCTCATGTGCCATACCCCGCAAGCAGCGCGGCATAAGCGCCATTGGCGGCCAGCAGCAGATCGCAGAACTGCCGCACCGCGCCCTCCCCGCCATGCCTGGCACTGACCCAGTCCGCCACATGCAGAGCCTCGTCATGCGCATTGGCCGGGGCGCAGGCAAAGTGGCTGCGACGCATGACGGGCAGGTCGGGCCAGTCGTCCCCCATGGCGCCCGCCTGCTCCCAGTGCAGCCCCAGTTCCGCCAGGATGGACTCGGCAGCAGGCACCTTGTCCTCGGTGCCAAAGCGCGCATGCTCAATGCCCAGCTGCTTCAGGCGCAAACGCAGCGGAGCGGAGTCGCGTCCTGTCACCACGGCCGGCGTGATGCCGGCCTTTTGCAGCATTTTCAGGCCATGGCCATCCAGCGTGTGGAAGCGCTTGAGGACTTCACCCTCGCCCGAGAAGTAAAGACCGCCATCGGTCAGAACGCCGTCCACATCGAAGAAGACCACGCGAATTCCCTGGGCCTTGAGCAACAACTGTGGATCCCATTGCTGGCTGGGTGTCAGAGCAGGTCGGTTCATCAGATCACCTTGGCGCGCATCAGGTCGCGGATATGCACCACACCCTGCAGGTGCTGGCTGTCATCGGTCACCAGCACAGCGGTAATGCCATGCTCTTCCATCATGCGGGCCGCGGCCACCGCCAGCAAGTCAGGCTTGATCGTCAGAGGCCTGGGGTGCATGACATCGCTGGCCACACGGCTGCGCAGATCCACGCCGGCTTCCACGCAGCGGCGCAAGTCTCCGTCGGTGAAAATGCCCACCAGCTCACCGCCGGCGTTGACCACGGCGGAGCAGCCAAGGCCCTTGGCGCTCATCTCGCGCATCAGCTCCACACTGCTCACATCCTGGACCACCTGGGGCACATCGGCACCACGGCGCATCACGTCGCGCACATGGGTCAGCAGGCGCCGACCCAGCGCTCCTCCGGGATGCGAGCGCGCAAAATCCTCGGCGCCAAAGCCACGGGCGTCGAGCAAGGCCACTGCCAGCGCATCCCCCATGGCCAGCTGGGCGGTCGTACTCGCAGTGGGCGCCAGATTCAGAGGACAGGCTTCCTTGTCGACGCGTGTATCCAGCACCCAGTCTGCATGCTTGGCCAGTGTCGAGCTCAGCCCGCCGGTCACGGCCACCAGCGGCACGCCCATGCGCTTGATGGCGGGCAACACGCCGGTCAGCTCGTCGGTCTCACCGCTATTGGACAAGGCCAGCACCAGATCATCCTGCGTCAGCATGCCCAGGTCGCCGTGACTGGCCTCAGCAGGATGCACGAAAAAGGCGGGAGTCCCGGTGGACGCCAGAGTCGCGGCCACCTTGCGGCCCACATGCCCGCTTTTGCCCATGCCCATGACCACCACCCGGCCCGGCAGCTGCAAAATGCGCTGCACCACGGCCGTGAACGCGCCATTGAGGCGTTCGGACATGGAACGCAGGGCGGCGGCCTCGATATCCAGGGCCGCGCGGGCCAGGTTCAAGGCTCGCGGTGCGTCGATCAGACGCGAATTGGCAGCATCAGAATTCATGCCCGGATTTTAGCCAGCCCCTGCCTGCCGGGCAGCGGGCAACATCCCTTTTGCCCGCATTTCAGGCCTGAGCCCATACACTGGCGAGCATTCAAAGAACTCTGGCCAGCCATGCAAACCTCCACCAGCGTCAACGACTATCTGCGCGACCATATCCGCACCGTGCCGGACTGGCCTGCACCGGGCGTGCAGTTCCGCGACATCACGCCCCTGCTGCAGGACCCCAAGGTCTTTCGCGTCATGACCGACGCCTTTGTGCACCGTTACATGGATCCCAAGCTTCGTCCCGATGTGGTCGCAGGCCTGGATGCCCGCGGATTCATTCTGGGTGCCGTGATCGCACACGAGCTCAATATCGGCTTTGTACCCATCCGCAAAAAAGGCAAGCTGCCCTTCACCACGGTCGAAGAAACCTATGAGCTCGAATACGGTAGCGCCACCGTGGAACTGCATACGGATGCCGTCAAATCGGGAGACCGTGTGCTGCTGATTGACGATCTGATCGCCACCGGCGGCACCATGATGGCCGGCAAGAAGCTGCTGGAAAAGCTGGGGGCGACGGTGGTGGAAGGCGCGGCGATCGTGGACCTGCCGGAACTGGGCGGCTCCAAGCATCTCAAGGACAGCGGCCTGCCGCTGTTCACGCTGGTGGACTTCGCCGGACACTGACCGAGCGGTTCACCGCCCTGATCAGCGCAGCTCCCCATACTGCGTCGCCCCCAGAGAGCCCAAGCCGGAGACGGCAAATTCACCACCTTCCTCGTGGCCTGAGCCAGGACCCAGCAAGGGTGCCTGGCGGGAGTGGCGCGAGCCTGCCGCAGAGGAGGCAGCGGCCATGGCCACTGCCTGCTTGAAAGCATCCATCTCCTGCGCGTCGATGGGCTCGAAGGAGCGGCCCGGTTGTACCGCAGCGGCAAGCGGCGCCTGGCGCGGCGCGGTCATTGCTGGAGCAAAGCCGTCAAACTGCGTCTGCGCAAAGTCCGGGGTGGCGGCAGCCTGCAGCTGCCCATTCACGCGCCAGTACACGGCGTGAACCCCGGCATCCATGCGGGTTCTGGCGAGCTCTGCAATCAAGGCCTCGATACGTCTTTGCTGAGAGGCATCGGCCGCATACGCGGGTGCCAGATCCACCATCACGACAAAGCGCTGGCCGACGTTGTCCAGCGAGAGCACCTTGAACTTGTAGCCGGCAGAGAGAATGCCGACCCTGACCATGGCTTCGCGCACGATGACGTACAGCTGCTCGCGTCTGGCCGAGCGCTCCCGGTGCTGCGACTGACGCGCCCCCGGATCATCCTCGTGGCGCGATGCTGGCGTGCCATCGTCTTGGCGAGGCGCGCGAGAAAACCATCGAAACAGGGACATGAGCACACTCGATCAGGCTGTATTTACAATAGGACACATTCTGCCTCCTGGTCTGAAGCAGCTCGTGACATTGGCTGAAATATTAGCCTTTGTCCGACGTGGATCAAGCGCCCAGCCCGTGCCAGATACAAAAAAATCTTCGCTCAGGTGCTCGCCACCCGGCGGCGACTGTCCCCTGCACGGCGCGCCAGTACCTGACCTGCCATGGTCAGCAGCGCCAGGGCCAGCGCAGGCTGGCGATTTGCAATTTCCGAATAACGCAGCGCAGTCAGACACCATAGACGGCTGGGCGCTGCGGCCTGGACCGTGGCCTTGCGTGGCCTATGGGCGAAGAAGGCGCCCTCCCCCACAATCGCCCCCGGCCCCACCAAGGCCAGGCGGATTCTTTCCTTCGAATCCTGGTAATGCACGCTCAGCGAGCCGTACTCCACCATGTACAGATTGCGGTCCAGTGCCCCTTCGGCAAACAACACTTCGCTGGCCGCCAGGTTGATCGGCTGCAGATACGGCGCCAACAACTCCCATTGCGTGGCACTGAGCATGTTTTGGGCGGTATCGGTGGCAACCGAGGTTGTCATTGCCTGGACCAGCGCCGACAAATCCTGAGGTGTGGAAGCGAACATAAGCAGTGAGTAGTACGCGAACGCCGCATGCCATCCGGGTGGACAACTCCGGATTCACATCCCGGCCGCTCAGGGCAAAAGAAATTCATAGCGCGCCATGGTTCACCATCAACGCAGGCTGAATGCTAAGCGACTCCGACAGTCCCGCCAATCACTTGCGCCGCTGAGTTACTTTTGCACACTCCAGATGTCTGCATTCCGATCTGCTCCAGCAAAAAAGGATCGACTAGTCGATCCTTTTTTGATAGCTAATATGCCTCTAGCCATATAGGTTAGCGACCTATTTCAATCAAATCAGCCGTTGGCGCGCTTTTCCAGGATTTCGAAGGCGGGCAGCTTCTTGCCTTCCAGCACTTCCAGGAAGGCACCGCCGCCGGTGGAGATGTAGCCCACGTCCTTTTCGATGCCGTACTTGGCAATGGCGGCCAGGGTGTCGCCACCGCCGGCAATGCTGAAGGCAGGGGACTCGGCAATCGCCTGGGCGATGACCTTGGTGCCATTGGCAAACTGATCGAACTCGAACACGCCCACGGGGCCGTTCCAGACAATGGTGCCGGCCTTTTTGAGCTGCTCGGCCAGCAGGGCTGCGGTTTCCGGACCGATGTCCAGAATCATGTCGTCGTCCGCCACTTCGGAGGCTTTCTTGACGGTGGCCACGGCGTCGGCAGCAAAGGTCTTGGCAGTCACCACGTCAGTGGGCACGGGCACATTGGCGCCACGGGCAGCCATGGCGTCGATCACGGCCTTGGCATCTGCCACCAGATCGGGCTCGGCCAGCGACTTGCCGATCTTCAGGCCGGCAGCCAGCATGAAGGTGTTGGCAATGCCGCCGCCCACGATGAGCTGGTCCACCTTGTCGGCCAGGCTCTTGAGAATGGTCAGCTTGGTGGACACCTTGGAGCCGGCGACGATGGCGGCCAGGGGGCGTGCAGGCGCGGCCAGGGCCTTGTTCAGCGCGTCGATCTCGGCCGACAGCAGCGGGCCCGCGCAGGCGATGGGGGCGTATTCGGCGATGCCGTAGGTCGTGCCTTCGGCGCGGTGCGCGGTGCCGAAGGCATCGTTCACAAAGATGTCGCAGAGCTTGGCCAGCTTCTGGGCCAGCTCGGGCTTGTTCTTCTTCTCGCCCACGTTGACACGGCAGTTCTCCAGCAGCACGACCTGGCCGGGGGCAATCTGCACGCCGTCCACCCAGTCGGCCACCAGGGGCACATCGCGGCCCAGCAGCTCGGACAGACGCTTGGCCACGGGAGCCAGCGAATCCTGGGGTTTGAATTCACCTTCGGTGGGGCGGCCCAGGTGGCTGGTGACCATCACCGCAGCGCCAGCCTTCAGCGCCATCTCGATGGCCGGCACGGAAGCGCGCACACGCGTGTCTTCGGTGATTTCACCTGCGTCGTTCAGCGGCACGTTCAGGTCGGCACGGATGAAAACACGTTGACCCTGGGCCTTGCCCTGAGCGCACAGATCGGAGAAGCGGATGATGTTCATGCAGCAAAAAAGCGACTCCGAAAGTCGCCCATACAAAGGTTGGAAAACAAAAAATCTGTCTGCATTTTAGGTCGTTCACCCTTTGCAGCCATCGTTTTTACCTGCTTACTCGACTCAAAAACAGGAGCATCTTGCGCGCGCTGTAACTGGGTTTCAGACCTTTTCAGCGGAAGCTCATATGAAAACAGGAGCACTCAGCTCCTGTTTTCTCTGGCCCTGGGGCTACCAGCCCATGCCGATATGCAGCGGCAGGTAGATCGCCATGCCCAGTGCGATGGTTCCGAGAATACTGCGCTTGTAAAAAAAATACACCACAGAAGCGGCCAGCGCAGGCAGTCGCGCATCGGCCAGGCTGCCTATCAGCTGACCATTGCTCATCACGATCTCGGGCGCAATCACTGCGGCCAAGGCCGCCAACGGGGCGTATTTGAGCCCGCGCTTGAGCCAGTTGGGTAGCGGCAGCTCACGCTCGGGAATCATGAAGAAGGCACGCGTGACCAGCGTGATGAGGGCCAGCCCGATACAGGCGACGATGACCCAGAAACTGCTCATCATGACCGTTCCTCCTCATCCTTTGCCGCCGACAGCTGGCTGGCCTGCTTTTGCAGCTGCTCGGCCATGAGGCCTGCAGCCACGGCGGCGGCGATCGCCACCAGGATGTTGAGCTTGAGCGGCAGCGCAAAAGCCGCCACGGCAGCCGTGCAGGCCACGATGGACGCCACCCAGGTCGCGCGATCCTTGAGCATGGACAGCAGCACGCCCAGCAGTGCCAGCACGCCGGCAAAGCCCAGACCCCAGGACAGGGGAATCTGGTCGGCCAGAAAAATGCCCAGCGTGGACGGGATCTGCCAGGCCAGCCAGTTGGTCAGTGCTGCGCCCCAGAAATAGGGCAGCTGCTCGGGCTGCGGCCTGGCCTCGGGGTAGCGACGCATGAAGTTCACGAAAATCACATCGCCGCTGAAATAGGCGACCGCCAGGCGGTGACGCAGGCTCAGATGGGCGAAATAGCTGCGCCACATGCTGGACAGGATCACGAAACGCAGGTTCACGCAGATGGCGGTGAACCAGACCACCCACAGCGGCGCCCCCACGGCCATCAGCGGCAGCACGGCCAGCTGGGCGCTGCCCGCATAGACGCTCAGGCCCATGAACAGCGCCAGAGGCACGGAAAGACCGCTCTTGACCATGGCCACACCGGTCACCAGCCCCCAGGCGGCGATACCCAGGGCTGTGCCCCCCATTTCTTTGGAACCGACCCAGAAAAACGGATCCCTGACTATCGATTTCGCACGCTGACCCAGCGTGATCGCCATATCCGTCATACCTCGCCAGCGCCCTCTCCCAGTAGCGCCCCAGCCGGGAGCGCGAAACCGCGCAGAAAATCGCTGGCGGCCAGGCGCTTGCCACCCGCGCGCTGCAACAGCGTCATATTGAGCACGCCGCTGCCGCAAGCCACGCGCACCCCCTGAGCGTCGGCCGACAGCACCATGCCGGGGGCACCGGAGCCTTCCTCGGCCCCGGCCTCCCAGACCTTGATGGCTTCGCTGCCCAGGCTGGTGGCGCCGCCTGGGAAGGGGTTGAAGGCACGCAGGCGGCGTGCGATGACTTCGGCGCTTTCGCGCCAGTCGATCAGGCTCTCCGACTTCTCGATCTTGTGGGCATAGGTCACGCCAGCGGCAGGCTGGGGCGTGCGCGGCAGGCCGCCGCAGGCCGCCATTTCCAGTGCTTCCACGATCAGGCGACCACCCAGCGTGGCCAGCTTGTCGTGCAGGCTGGCCGTGGTGTCATGCGCAGCAATCGGCAGACGCTCGATCACGCACATATCGCCGGTATCCAGACCGGCATCCATCTGCATGATGGTGACGCCGGTCTCGGCATCCCCGGCCTCGATGGCACGATGAATCGGCGCTGCACCGCGCCAGCGCGGCAGCAGGCTGGCATGGATGTTCAGGCAGCCCAGGCGCGGTGTATCGAGCACCCATTGCGGCAGAATCAGTCCATAGGCCGCCACCACCATCACATCGGCCTGAGCGGCCTCGATCGCGGCCTTGGCGGCAGCGGCGTCTTCGGGATATTTGCCGTCCAGACGCAGACTCAACGGCTGAGCCACGGCAATGCCATGCTCCAAAGCGCACTGCTTGACGGGAGAGGCTTGCAGCTTCATGCCGCGCCCGGCGGGACGGTCCGGCTGGGTCAGCACCAGCGGAACTTCAAAACCTGCGGCCAGCAGACTCTCCAGGGCCACGCGCGCAAATTCGGGCGTACCCGCAAAAATGACTTTCATGGAACTCACAAATTAAAAAGGCAGCCGTCGGCTGCCAGGTCTTCAACGGTGCGGCTCTCGGAGGTACATGCTCTCATCGGTGAACATGACCTTCTGCACCACACCTTGCGGGTCTATGTGCACATGGGCACGCCGACCAAAGGTATTGTCCAGAAAACGGTAGGTCCAGATGTCACCTTTGAAGCTGTAGACCCCCTCGACTATGGCGGGCGGGCCGAACATGCGATAGACATCGTCGCGGGTATCCACGCCATTGCGCAGCGCAAAAAAGTGCGCCGTATCCAGCACCTGCTCCACGCGCACCAGCTTGCGCTGGGCATCGAAATCCATGTGATAGACCTGCTGGCCGGCCGGCTGCTGGCTGTAGACCAGACGCTGGCCGCCGTCGGGCAAGGCCACGACCAAAGTGGGCTTGCCCATGCCTTTTTCCACCTCGGCCTGCGGCATGCCGGGCTTTTGCCACTGGGGCACCATGCAGCCCGCCAGCCCCACTGCCAGCAGACTTGCAGTCAACAGTGTTTGCAGGCGGGGCAGGGGCATGGAAGCTCCGATCAGGCCCGCAGGGCCTGCTTCTGGGCCTTGACCAGCTTGGTCTTGATGCGGTTGCGTTTCAGCGGCGAGAGGTATTCGACAAACACCTTGCCCAGCAGGTGATCCATCTCGTGCTGGATGCAGATGGCCAGCATGCCTTCTGCGTCGATCTCGCGGCTGTTGCCATTCTCGTCGAGGGCCTTGACCTTGACGGCAATGGAGCGCTCCACCCCGTCGTAGATGCCGGGCACGGACAGGCAGCCTTCTTCACCCAGCTGCGTTTCGTCGCTGGCCCAGAGGATCTCGGGATTGATCAGCGCCATGGGCTCGTTGCGCTCCTCGGACACGTCGATCACGATGACCCGCTCATGCACATCGATCTGCGTCGCGGCCAGGCCGATGCCCTGGGCGTCGTACATGGTCTCGAGCATGTCTTTCACCAGGGTCTGGATGCGCTCATCCACCTGCGCCACGGGCTTGGCAACCTTGTGAAGACGGGGATCGGGATAGCAGAGGATGGGAAGAATGGCCATGGTGTGTCGGTAAATCTGTCGTTATTGTCCCAACATTTGACGCCAAACGCTTGTCACGCCCTCAATAAACATTGATCTATCGAGGCCTTGCATCGAGAATTTCGACACATTTGTAAGACTTGTAGGCTGGCTATGCCAAGATCGGCCACAGTGCGGCGACGCGAGGGACGCTGCAGCAATCGAATCCCGCCAGAAGGAATTTCATGACCGCATTTGCCACTGCACGCGCCCTGAGCATCGGTGCCACATTGCTTGCAGCCCTGACTTCGGTCCACGCCCAGAGCTATCCTGTGACCGCCACCCAGCGCTCCACCGCACAGCAAGTCGCTCAGCAAGGCATCCCCGAACACGAACTGGCGCCCAACGCTCCCGCGCAATACACCGTCAAGCGCGGCGACACGCTGTGGGGCATTTCGGGCCTGTATCTGCGCCAGCCCTGGCGCTGGCCCGACCTCTGGGGTATGAACCTCTCCAGCATCGCCAACCCGCATCTGATCTACCCCGGCCAGGTGCTGTATCTGGTGCGCAGCAACGGCTATGCCCGTCTGTCGACCACGGCCCCCAACGGCGATCCCGAAGTGGTGCGCGTGTCACCCCAGACACGTGAATCCTCACTGAACGATCTGGCCCTGCCCACGCTGCCGCCGCACCTGATCGAGCCCTTCCTGGCCGAGCCACTGGTCGTGGACAGCCAGGCACTGGCACAGGCGCCGCGCATCATCGCCACCCAGGACAAGCGCGTGCTCATGGCCAATGGCGATCGCGCCTATGTGCGCAACTCCGGCGGTGCGCTGATCACCACCGGCAAGGGACAGCCCGCGAGCTACCGCATCTTCCGCGATGCCACGCCTCTCAAGGACCCCGTCACCGGGGAAATCCTGGGCTACGAAGCCAAGTACCTGGGCAGTGCCACCGTGGCGCGTGGCGAGACCTTGCTGGCATCCGAGCCAGGCCAGCCCGCACAGACGGCGCCCGGCACGGTGGACATCATCCGCTCCAAGAACGAAATCCGCGCCGGCGACCGTCTGCTGCCCTCGCCCGAGCAGCAATACCTGAGCTATGTGCCCCATGCACCGCGCCAGGCGGTGGACGCCGCCGTGGTCTCCATCTACGGCGACTCGGTAGGCTATAACGCGGCCCAGAATCAGGTCATTGCCATCAACAAGGGGGCCCGGGACGGCATGGACATCGGCGCGGTGCTGGAACTCGTCAGCAAGGGCAATGTCATCGTGGACAAGACCAGCCCCAGTCGTGACCGCGTGAAGCTGCCCGACGAGGCCAATGGCTATGCCATGGTCTTCAAGGTGTTTGACCGGGTTTCCTACGCGCTCATCACCACGGCCCAACGCGGAGTGAATGTGGGCGACGGCCTGCAGTCGCCTCTGCCCTGACATGGAGCCAAAGCATGGTGCCCACCGCCTCCCAAGATGCGCACCATGCCTGGCCCGATGCCGAGACCCTGGCCTGGCTGCGCCTGCTCTTGACGCCCGGCCTGGGGCGCACCACGGCACGCCGGCTGCTGACCAGGGCCGGCAGTGCCGAGGCGGTCTGGCGGCTGCCGCCGTCCATCTGGGCGGAATGTGCCAGCCAGGCCCAGATCAAGGCCGGATCCGAACCTCCCGCCGACTGGGAACAGCATTGCAGCGCACTGGCCAGCTGGCTGGCCTCCCCCGCGCCGGGGCTGCTGCACACCGTGATCCATCTGGGCCACCCCCAATATCCTGACTGCCTGCTGCAGACCGAAGATCCGCCCCTGCTGCTGTTTGTCCAGGGATCGGCGACCTTGCTGGTATCTGCCCGGCCCTGGTTTCCCTATCCTTGCACCCTGGCCATGGTGGGCAGCCGCAATCCCTCGGCCCAGGGCCTCATCAATGCACGCAGCATGGCGCAGGCACTGGCCGAACAAGGCCTGTGCATTGTCTCGGGTCTGGCACGCGGCATCGATGCAGCCGCCCATGAGGGAGCGCTTCAAGCCCGTTCAGGCACACACCCCTGCACGATTGCCGTGGTCGGCACCGGGCTGGATCAGGTCTATCCGCGCGCTCACGCCAGACTGGCGCAGCAAATTGCGCTACACGGCTTGGTCATCAGCGAATACCCGCTGGGCAGCGGTCCCCTTGCCCAGCATTTTCCGCAGCGCAACCGCATCATTTCGGGCCTGTCGCAAGGCACGCTGGTGGTGGAGGCCGCCCTGCAGTCGGGCTCGCTGATCACGGCCCGACTGGCCAGCGAACAGGGGCGTGAAGTCTTTGCCATTCCAGGCTCCATCCACGCACCGCAGTCCAAGGGCTGCCATGCGCTGATACGCCAGGGAGCCAAGCTGGTGGAAACTGCCGACAACGTGCTCGAAGAGCTTCAGGGGCTGGAACCCGCTCCAATCCAAGCTGAACAGGCGCAGGAAGCCACCGGAAATAAGACATCCATATCCGAGCACCCGCTGCTGCAGGCGCTGGGCCATGATCCCATGACGCTGGAGTCCTTGAGCGATCGCACGGGCTGGGATGCCGCCCATCTTCAGGCGCAGCTGATGGAGCTGGAGTTCGACGGCCTGGTCGCGCGCCTGCCGGGCGGCCTGTACCAGCGACTCACACAAGGCTGAAACGCCCCGGAACTCGCGCCCCTGCGCAAAGAGACACCGGGAGGATGCCTCGCGCCTGTGGGTCAGGCCAGCCTTTCCGGATTCGCCTGAATCTTCTGCAGCGCATCGCGTGTGGCGCGCACCGTCAGTGCCTCGGCGTCATGCACGGCCAGCAGGCCGGCCTGCAGATAGGTGGCCATGCGCTGCGCCTGCAGCAGATAGCAATGGCCATCCAGCGAGGCGAACAGGTGCAAATGCCGGCGACGGCTGTGCCAGACATATTGCACCTGTACGCGGCTGCCGTTGTGGTCCAGCGTGAACCAGCGGCCGCTTTCCAGCGATCGGGCCCACTCCAGCATCGCCGGCTCCACCGGGCTGTCCGTGTTGGGAATGACGTTCAGGTCGCCCGCATCCACCCCCAGCATCAGTTCTATGCTCTCGCTGGACAGCGGCATATCGTCGAGCGTCCCATCCTCGCTGATGTATTTTTCCAGCTCCGACAGACGCTTGGCCATGGCCTCGATACGCTCGGCCGGAATGGCCGCAGTCTTGGACATGAAGGCCTGCGCCAGCGTATCGGTCAATACCTTGATCGCGGTCGACTGCGCATCGCCCGTCACGCTCACCAGCTCCAGCCCTTCGCGCAAGGTCTGCAGCAAGGTCGGCAGGCCCTGGATGACGCGCGCACGCTCCTGACGCGACGGCTTGGCACTGGCCGACCAGACCAGCTCGCTGGCCGCCTGCTTGAAGCGCATGGCCCGCGCATCCTTGGCGCCATAGCGCACGGTGGCCATGGCCAGCACATCGGCCCAGGACTTGAAGAGAAAGTCGCGCACCTCTTCGCGCACCGGCATATCGGTGAGCATATTGCGCAGCTCGATGGTGTACTGGATGGCCAGCGTTTCCTTCTGCTCCACCTGCTGGGCCACGCTGGTGATCTTGGCCGTGGACCGGTTCTGGGCAAAGTGCTTGGTGAGAAAGGCCTCGAACTCGCGCAGCACCAGGGCGAAGACCTTCTGCCCGGTTTCAGGGTACTGCTCTATCACCTGTACCACGCGGCGAATCTCTGTCTCCAGCGCATTGCCGTTGATGCTGCTGGCATCGAAGCCCATGACGCAGGAGCCCATGCGGTCGATCAACTTGCGCGCCGGGTGATTCAGGTCGCTGAAGAACTGTGGCTCGGCCAGGGCCACGCGCAGCACCGGCACCTGCAGGCGCGCGAACCAGACACGAATGGACGGCGGCAGCCGGTCTTCCGAAAGAATGCTCTGGAACATCAGCGCCACCACCTCGATGGTCGCCTTCTCCCCCGTGGTCTGGGCCTTTTGCTTCCAGTCGGCCGAGCGCTCGCGCACCTGATTGACCAACTGGCCGATCGCTGCCGGGCTGTAGTCCAGGACAGGCATGGCCATGGCCGAACCGGCCGCAGCCGGATACCGGGCCTGGAGCTCGGCCGCCATCAGCTGTTGCTGCTCCTGCAGCGCCTGGGCCAAGGCGGCAGAGGCCGGAGGCATGGGAACCAGCGGGGCGCCGGGCATCAGGCCTGGAATGCCGACCGCCGGCTGGCTCAGCACCTGGCGCAGCTGATTCATGGCATCCAGCGCGCGATGGCGCGCCCGCGCCAGCATGCCGAGACCGGCGCTGGCGCCTGGCGGCAGGGCAAAACCCGGCTCGGCGCCGAAGCCTGCCGCCATGCCTGCGGGCATGAACTGCTGCATGGCAGAGCTGCTCCAGCCGGTCTCGGCAGCATGGCCAAAGCCGCTGGCGCCGCCCAGAGGCATGGCGCCGGTAGACGGGCCGCCCTCCGTGCGCTTCACCCGCAGCGGGGCATCCTGGGCCTTGCTGACGCCTTTGGCATCCAGCAGCTTGTGCAAAATGCCGTATTCGGACTCCATCAACGGCGCCAGCGCATTCTGCAAAGGCTCCACGGCCCGCAGCAAATGCTTGCGCTCCATGCCGCAGCTCAGCCATTGCTCGACCAGATGCAGGCAAATGGTCTCGGCCCGGAACATGTCCCGGGAAGGCAGCTCATGCCCTTCCAGTGCCTGCATGCGCAGGCGCATGGCCTCGAAACCTGGCTGCAGCGTCTCTCCCATGGCCAGGGCCATGCGGGAGGCCAGAATCTTGTTTTCGACGACATCGTCGCTGAGCAGCTCGAAGTTCAGCGGAGCCGATCCCGAAGCACTGCTCTCCCCTGCTTGGGAAGGCGGCTTGCGCGCAGCCTGCTGCAGCGCCTGCGAACAAGCCTGTACCCAGGCGTCCTTGTGCTGCTGAAAGCCGACCCAGGCTTCGCGCCACTCCTGCATCTCCCTGGCCGTGGAGACGACGCCGGTCTGGTTGGCAAGAAATTCATCCAGCTGCTGGGCGACCTTGGGCAGGCCCTGGCAAATGCCATGGACCCAACGCAAACGCGCCTGCCAGCCCAGCTGTTGCGGGGCCGCAGGCGCGGTGGAGGAAGACTGCGATGGAGCCATTCCGTAAGTGTAAGTCGGCGGGAGCGGTTATGCGCCCGCCGTAATGGTCAAAGCGTCAGACCACGGCTCCCGCGTTGGGATCGTTGGGGTCTTGCGAACCGGGCTTGGTCGGAGCCTTGACCAGATCCTCGCGCTTGACGCCCAGCCACATGGCAATGGCAGCCGCCACGAACACCGAGGAATAGATACCGAACAAGATGCCGATCGTCAGAGCCAGCGCAAAGTAGTGCAGGCTGGGGCCGCCGAAGAAGAACATGGACAGCACCATGGCTTCGGTCGAAGCGTGGGTGATGATGGTTCGGCTCATGGTCGACGTGATGGCGTGATCGATCACCTCGTGCGTGCTGAGCTTGCGGAACTTGCGGAAGGCTTCGCGAATACGGTCGAAGATCACCACGGACTCATTGACCGAGTATCCCAGCACGGCCAGCACGCCCGCCAGCACGGAGAGCGAGAACTCCCACTGGAAGAAGGCGAAGAAGCCCAGGATGATGATCACATCGTGCAAGTTGGCAATGATGGCCGCCACACCGAACTTCCACTCGAAGCGGAAGGCCAGATAGATGATGATGCCCAGCACCACCATGCCCAGCGCCATCAGGCCGTTGTGCATCAGCTCATCACCCACCTGGGGGCCGACAAACTCGGTACGGCGCAGCGTGACCTCTGCATCCTCGGCCTTCAGCGCAGTGATCACCTGCTCGCTTTGCTGGGCAGTCGTCACGCCCTTTTGCACGGGCAGACGGATCATCACATCCTTGGATGTGCCGAAATTCTGCACGATCACATCGGCATAGCCGAGCTTGGAAACGGTTTCACGCACCTTGCCGATATCGGCCGGCTGGGTGTAGGCCACTTCCATGACCGTACCGCCCGTGAACTCCACCGACAGATGCAGGCCGCGCGAGAACAGGAAGAAGACGGCCAGCGCAAAGGTGATGAAGGAGATCGCGTTGAAGACCAACGCGTATCTCATGAACGGAATGTCTTTTTTGATGCGGAAGAACTCCATGATCTTCCTCCTTAGTTGTTGCTGCCGCGACCGGCCACGGAACGAAGACCCTCACCCTCAGGCCTCCAGACCTGACCGATGGAGACGCTCTTGAGCTTCTTCTTGCCGCCATACCAGAGGTTGACCAGGCCGCGAGAGAAGAACACGGCCGAGAACATGCTGGTCAGAATGCCGATGCAGTGCACCACGGCAAAACCGCGCACCACGCCCGAACCGAAGGCCAGCAGGGCCAGGCCGGCGATCAGCGTGGTCACGTTGGAGTCCAGAATCGTGTGCCAGGCATTCTCGTAGCCGGCATGGATGGCCGCCTGGGGCGAGGCACCGGCACGCAGCTCTTCGCGGATGCGTTCGTTGATCAGCACGTTGGAGTCGATGGCAACGCCCAGCGCCAGCGCCATGGCAGCAATGCCGGGCAGGGTCAGCGTGGCTTGCAGCATGGACAAGATGGCCAACAGCAGCAGCACGTTCACCGACAGGGCAATCGTGGAGAACACGCCGAACAGCATGTAGTACATGCACATGAAGGCTGCAATCGCCACCATGCCCCAGACCACGGAGTGGATACCGCGGTTGATGTTGTCAGCACCCAGGCTCGGGCCGATGGTGTATTCCTCGATGATCTCCATGGGTGCGGCCAGCGAACCGGCGCGCAGCAGCAGCGAGGTGTCGTTGGCTTCCGCCGTGGTCATGCGTCCGGAGATCTGCACGCGGCCGCCGCCGATCTCGCCACGGATCACGGGAGCCGTCACCACCTCGCCCTTGCCCTTTTCGAACAGGATGATGGCCATGCGCTTGCCCACGTTCTCGCGCGTCACGTCCTTGAAGATACGCGCGCCCTTGGCGTCCAGTGTCAGGTTGACGGTGGGCTCCTGGGTCTGGCTGTCAAAGCCGGGCTGGGCGTCCGTCAGATTCTCGCCGGTCAGCGTCACCTGCTTTTGCACGATGATGCTCTGGCCGTTGCGGTCCAGATACTTCTCGGAGCCGAAGGGCACGGGGCCGGAACCCATCTCGGCAGCACGCGCTTCGGCGGACTCGTCCACCATGCGCACTTCCAGCGTGGCGGTACGGCCCAGAATGTCCTTGGCCTTGGCTGTGTCCTGCACGCCGGGCAGCTGCACCACGATGCGGTCCAGGCCCTGCTGCTGGATCACGGGCTCGGCCACGCCCAGCTCGTTGATACGGTTGTGCAGCGTGACGATGTTCTGCTTGAGCGCCTGCTCCTGCACCTTGCGCAGGGCCTCGGGCTTGATCGATGCCACCAGCTTGAAGCCGGTGCCATCAGGCGAGGAAGTGGCCGTCAGATCGGGAAACTGGTCCGCGATCAGATTGCGCGCCGCCGTCAGCGTGGCTTCGTCGCGCACGCGGATGGTGACATTGTTGCCATCGCGGCTGACACCGCCGTGGCGGATGTTCTTGTCGCGCATGGTGGAGCGCAGATCGCCCGCATAGCTCTCTGCCTTCTTGGTCAGGGCCGCGGCCATGTCCACCTGCAGCATGAAGTGCACGCCGCCGCGCAGGTCCAGACCCAGATACATGGGCTTGGCACCGATGGCCGTCAGCCAGTCGGGCGAGCGCGACACCAGGTTCAGCGCCACGATGTAGGCGGGATCGGAGGGGTCGGCAACCAGGGCCTTCTGGATGACGTCCTTGGCCTTGAGCTGCTCATCGGGCGTATCGAAGCGGGCGCGCACCGAAGTGCCCTCCAGCGACAGCGAAGTGGCTTTGACGCTGGCCGCGCTCAAGGCGGATTCCACCTTTTGCAGCACGGCGTTGTCCACCTTCACAGTGGACTTGGCCGAGGACACCTGCACCGCAGGCGCTTCACCAAAGAAATTGGGCAGGGTGTAGAGCACCCCCACCAGCAGCGCGATCACGATGATCGCGTACTTCCAGACCGGGTATCGGTTCATGATCGCGCTCTTTTTTTTACAGCAACGCACAACGGGTACGCACACTCTGTTCGAGCGCCGTACCCCTCAAAATCCACAGCGGACAGGCTTACTTGGCCGTGCCCTTGGGCAGCACTTGCACCACAGCCGAGCGCTGGATCTGGACTTCCACGCCGGAAGCCACTTCGATGTAGATGAATTGCTCGGCCATGCGGGTCACGGTGCCGATGATGCCGCCGGCGGTAGCCACTTCGTCACCCTTGGCCAGCGCGTCGATCATGGAACGGTGTTCCTTCTGGCGCTTCATCTGGGGACGAATCATCACGAAGTACAGCACCACGAACATCAGCACCAGAGGCAGCATGCCGGTGAGCGAACCCATGAAGCCACCTTCAGCAGCGGCAGCAGGAGCGGTCTGGGCGAAAGCAGAAGAAATGAACACGAAAAAGACTCCGAAAGAGTGAATTTGTCAGGAACAGGTCCCGGCAGGCGCACGGTTGCGCGTCTAGCCAGGTCAGCGGGACATTGTATTCGGCTGGCTTGCGCCCAAGATTTGCATGGGCAGCCGCGCAGCACAGGCATTCCCTGATGCGATGGAGGCCTCCCTTCCCACATCAACAAAGCCCACAAAAATCATAGCTATCAGCGCATCAATTGCATTGTTTTCTGACTGTTTTATATTTAAATATCAGTCAATACAAGCGCTGGCAGCTATCAATTTTCGATAAACCACCGCCAGCACCACGCCTGTGGCCATGAATACAAAGGCCGGGTTGCCCCGGCCTTGTTCTGATGCGCTTTGGCGCAATTAGTTCACTGCCATCCGCAGGACTGCTGCAGCCGCGGGCGCCGCAACGCCGTTCCAGCGCGTCATCAGCGCCTGCCACTTGATGCGTGCCGCCGCCAGATGGTGCTCCTTCACATGGCCGTAGCCGCGAATGTCCTCGGGGATGGAGGCGATCTCCACGGCCAGCGCCAGCTTGTCGGCCGTCAGGCCCGTCAGCAGGGTGTCGATGCACTGGCGGTATTCGACGATCAGGGCGCGCTCGGTACGGCGCTCCTCGGTGCGGCCGAAGGGATCGAGCACCGTGCCGCGCAATCCCTTCATGCCGGCCAGCCAGCCCATGGCCTTGCGCATCCAGGGGCCATAGGACTTTTTCAGCAGATGGCCCTGCTCGTCCTTCCTGGCAAAGCCGGGGGGCGCGAGGTGATGCACGAGCTTGTAGTCGCCCTCGAACATGTCGCTGATCTTCTGGGTGAACGCCGCCTGCGTGTGCAGACGCGCCACCTCGTACTCGTCCTTGTACGCCATCAGCTTGAACAGATAGCGCGCCACAGCCTGGGACAGGCGCGTGCCCTGGGCCAGCGGCTCTTCCGCCGCGCGCACCTTGGCCACGAAGTCGCGGTACTGCTGGGCATAGGCCGCGTTCTGGTAGGCCGTGAGAAACTCCACACGCTTGTCCAGCATTTCCTCGAGCGACGGCTTCTTGACGAACTGGATCACCTGCGATGCCTGATACAGAGCGCGCACGGCCTCCAGATCGTGGGCGCAGCGGCGGCCCCATTCAAAGGCCTCCTGATTGCGCGCCACCTGCACGCCGTTGAGCTCCATGGCGCGCATCAGCGAGGCATGGCTCAGCGGCACCTTGCCCTTTTGCCAGGCGTAGCCCAGCATCATGGGATTGGCGTAGATGCTGTCGCCCAGCAGGGCCGTGGAGGCCTTCTCGGCGTCGAAACTGCCCAGGGCGCCATGCCCCACGGCCTCGGCCAGTGCCGTGGCGCAGCGTGCGGCAGGCGACTGCCAGTCGGGGTTGCCCACAAAGCTGGCCGTGGGCGCGGCATGGCTGTTGAGCGCCACATAGGTGCGCCCCGGCTGCATCACCGACAAGGTGGTGGGCGTGGCCGCCACGATGGGGTCGCAGCCGATGACCAGATCGGCCTTGGCCATGTCCACCTTGGTGGTGTAGATGGCATCGGCGCGGTTGGCGATCTGGATATGGCTCCAGGTGGAGCCGCCTTTTTGCGCCAGACCGGCCGCATCCTGGGTGACCACGCCCTTGCCCTCCAGGTGCGCGGCCATGCCCAGCAGCGAGCCGATGGTGATCACGCCCGTGCCGCCGACACCGGCCACCACGATGCCCCAGGCCTGCTCGGCCACGGGCAGCACGGGCTCGGGAATACTGGGCAGGGCTTCCAGGCTGCCCTTCTTGTCCTGCTTGGGCTTCTTGAGCTGACCGCCCTCGACGGTGACGAAGCTGGGGCAGAAGCCCTTGACGCAGGAATAGTCCTTGTTGCAGCTGTTCTGGTTGATGCGGCGCTTGCGGCCGAACTCGGTCTCCACGGGCTCCACCGACAGACAGTTGGACTGCACCGAGCAATCGCCACAGCCCTCGCAGACCAGCTCGTTGATGACCACGGTCTTGTCGGGCGTGCTCAGCACGCCGCGTTTGCGGCGGCGGCGCTTTTCCGTGGCGCAGGTCTGGTCGTAGATGATGATCGTGCAGCCCTTGAGCTCGCGGAACTGGCGCTGGATCGCATCCAGCTCGTCGCGGTGGTGCACGGTCACGCCCTCGCCCAGCTTCACGCCATCGTATTTCTCGGGCTCGTCGGTGACGATGACCAGTTTGCGCACGCCTTCGGAGAGCAGGCTGTTCATGATCTGCAGCACCGAATGGCCTTCAGGCCGCTCGCCCACGCGCTGGCCGCCCGTCATGGCCACGGCGTCGTTGTAGAGCACCTTGTAGGTGATGTTGGTGCCGGCCGCGATGCTCTGGCGGATGGCCAGCAGCCCGCTGTGGAAATAGGTGCCGTCGCCCAGATTGGCGAAGACATGGGCCTCTGTGGTGAAAGGCGCCTGGCCCACCCAGGTCACGCCCTCGCCGCCCATTTGCGTGAAGGTGCTGGTGCGGCGGTCTGGCATCCAGGTGGTCATGTAGTGGCAGCCGATGCCGGCCACGGCGCGCGAGCCTTCGGGCACGCGTGTCGAGGTGTTGTGCGGGCAGCCGCTGCAGAACCAGGGCGTGCGGTCGCCCGTGGAGACTTCCTTGGCCGCCTTGATCGCCGCTTCGCGGGCGTCGAGCACGGCCAGACGCTGCTGCATGCGCGTTTGCACATGCTCGGGCACGCCCAGCTTATTCAGGCGCTGGGCAATGGCGCGCGCAATGATGGCGGGGGTCAGATCGGCCGTGGGGCGCAGCAGCCAGTCGGTGCTGGGGTTGGGCAGCGACCATTCGCCACCATGCTCGTCGCTGAACTTGCCCACCACATTGGGGCGCACGTCGTCGCGCCAGTTGTAGAGCTCTTCCTTGATCTGGTATTCGATGACCTGGCGCTTTTCCTCGACCACCAGAATCTCCTGCAGGCCGCGTGCGAAATCGCGCGTGATGGTGGCCTCCAGCGGCCAGACCACGTTGACCTTGTGCAGCCTGATGCCCAGTTGGTGGCAGGTGTCCTCGTCCAGCCCCAGATCGGCCATGGCCTGGCGCGTGTCGTTATAGGCCTTGCCGCTGGCGATGATGCCGAAGCGGTCGTTGGGCCCCTCGATCACGTTGTGGTTGAGCTTGTTGGCGCGCACATAGGCCAGGGCCGCATACCACTTGTAGTTCATCAGCCGCGCTTCCTGCTCCAGCGGCGGATCGGGCCAGCGGATATGCAGGCCGCCGTCCGGCATCTGAAAGTCTTCGGGCAGGATGATGTTGACGCGATCCGGGTCCACCAGGACCGATGAGGAGGACTCCACCACCTCCTGGATCGTCTTCATGCCCGACCACAGCCCCGAGAAGCGGCTCATGGCAAAGGCATGCAGGCCCATGTCCAGGATGTCCTGCACGTTGCTGGGGAAGAACACCGGCGTGCCGCAGGCCTTGAAGATGTGGTCGCTCTGGTGCGCGGCCGTGGAGGACTTGCTGATGTGATCGTCACCCGCGATCGCAATCACGCCGCCATGCCTGGCCGTGCCCGCCATATTGGCGTGCTTGAACACGTCGGAGCAGCGGTCCACGCCCGGCCCCTTGCCATACCAGATGCCGAAGACACCGTCGAACTTCTTGGTTTCGGGGTAGAGATCGAGCTGCTGCGTGCCCCAGACGGCCGTGGCGCCCAGCTCTTCGTTCACGCCGGGCTGAAAGACGATGTGATTCGCCTCCATATGCTTTTTGGCCGCCCACAGCGACTGGTCGTAGGTGCCCAGGGGCGAGCCGCGATAGCCGCTGATGAAGCCTGCGGTATTGAGCCCGGCCTGCGCATCGCGCAGCCGCTGCAGCATGGGCAGGCGGACCAGGGCCTGCACGCCGCTCATAAAGGCGCGGCCGCGGGCCAGGGAATATTTGTCGTCCAGAGTCACAGACTCCAGGGCACGACGGACTTCATCGGGCAAAGGGGCATTCATGGCTTGTCTCCATGTGGGTGACCACCCGTGGCAGCTGTTGGCTACCAGAGCAGCATATTGCTTTGGGCATTCCTGCGCCAGAGGCACGGAACGCAAGTTGTTTGAGCAAAGTTTACGGAAAATGCCCCGAATAGAGCTTTCTTTTTATTGCCGGGATTAACCTAGTTTTTGAAAGAATCTTGCTGTAAATTGCGAATCATGAATCAACTTGATCGCTTCGACTGGGCCATCCTGAATGAGCTGCAGATGGATGGCCGCCTCACCAATGCCGAGCTGGCCCAGCGCGTGGGCCTGTCCGCCGCGCCCTGCTGGCGGCGCGTGCGCGCGCTGGAGGAGTCGGGCTATATCACCGGCTATCACGCCACGCTGGACCGCCACAAGCTGGGCCTGGGCGTGCTGGCCTTTGTGCGCGTGGATGCCGCACAGAACACTGCCGACATCACGCTGCGCATGGAGGAAGCCATTCGCCTGCTGCCCGAGGTCACCTCCTGCCACTACATCAGCGGCGCGGGCACCTTCGAGCTGCAGGTCGTGGCCAGGGACCTGGAGAGCTTTTCCGGCTTTGTGCGCAATGTGCTGCTGCGCCTGCCCAACGTCAAAGACGTGCACACGATTTTTTCGCTGGGCGAGGTCAAGTCCAGCAGCGCGCTGCCGCTGCCCAGCACGCTGACGCATGCCTGAGCCCGTCCTGCGCACTTCAAAAGTGAAGCGCGTACCGCTTTATCCATAGGCAATACCTGCCATATTTGTATTGAAATCATTGACTGTCATGCGCTCCAGGCTCACTGATCAATAGCAATCGTCACCGCTGCGACAGGTGGCCGCCGCAGTCTGGCGTTGTGAGGAACTACGTATTTGTCAGCACAACTTTCCTGCTACAGAATCGTGCACCATGGCCCACGATGATTCCGCAGCACGCGCTTCCCAAAATCCAATAAATTCAGACTCCGGCCAGGTCCCTGCAGGCAAGCTGCTGGAAGATCCCTCGGCCATGCATGACGGCGGCGCGCCGCCGGCTGCGGCACCTGGCGTCTGGACACCGCTGGCCACGCCCACCTTCCGCATGCTGTGGATGATCTGGATGACGGCCAATATCTGCATGTGGATGAACGATGTGGCGGCCGCCTGGCTGATGACATCGCTGACCACCTCGCCGGTGCTGGTGGCGCTGGTGCAGTCGGCCTCCACCCTGCCGGTGTTCTTTCTGGCCCTGCCCAGCGGGGCGCTGGCCGACATCCTGGACCGGCGCCGCTACTTCATCGTCACCCAGTTCTGGGTGGCGGCCGTGGCGCTGCTGCTGTGCCTGGCCGTGCTCTCCGGCCAGCTGACGCCCTATCTGCTGCTGGCCCTGGTGTTTGCCAACGGCATCGGCCTGGCCATGCGCTGGCCGGTGTTCTCGGCGCTGATCCCGGAGCTGGTGCCCAAGCACCATCTGCCTTTTGCGATGGCGCTCAACGGCGTGGCCATGAATGCCTCGCGCATCATCGGCCCACTGGTGGCGGGCGCCCTGATTGCCAGCCTGGGCAGTGCCTGGGTGTTTGTGCTCAATGCCGTGCTGTCCATCGTCTCGGGCTTTGTGCTGCTGCGCTGGAAGCGCCAGCAGCCCGCCAACCCGCTGGGCCGCGAGCGCCTGGGCTCGGCCATGCGCGTGGGCCTGCAGTTCATCCAGGAGTCGCCGCGCATGCATGCCGTGCTGCTGCGCACCGTCTGCTACTTTCTGCAGGCCGCCGCCATCATGGCGCTGCTGCCGCTGACGGCCCAGCGCCTGGACCACGGCACGGCCAGCAGCGGCAGTGCCGGCACCTTCACGCTGCTGCTGGCATCCATGGGCGCGGGTGCCATCCTGGGTGCCATGCTGCTGCCGCGCATACGCCAGATGCTGTCGGGCGAGCGCACGGTGCTGGCCGGCGTCGCCGCGCAAAGCCTGGCCACGCTGACCGTGGCCTTCGCGCCCCATATCGCCGTGGCCGTGCCGGGCATGATGCTCTCGGGCCTGGCCCTGCTGGCCACGGCCAACACGCTGGGCGTGGCCGCGCAGATGGCCCTGCCCAACTGGGTGCGGGCACGCGGCATGTCCATCTACCAGATGTCCATCATGGGCAGCACGGCCATCGGCGCCGCCATCTGGGGCAAGATCGCCAGCCTGGGCTCGGTGCAGATCAGCATGGCGGTGGCCGCCGTCAGCGGGCTGACGGCCCTGCTGATCGTGCAGCGCCTGAACCCGGATCGCGACATCGAGGAAGACCTCAGCCCTTCGCGCGCCTTCACGCCGCCGACGGCCGCGCTGACGCCCGAAGCCGGCCGCGTGGTGGTGACTATCGAGTACCTGATCGATCCGGCCAGGGCCGGCGCCTTCCGCGATCTGATGCAGCTGAGCCGGCGCAGCCGCCTGCGCCAGGGCGCGCTGTCCTGGAGCCTGCTGCACAGCATGAGCCAGCCAGAGCGCTTCGTGGAGCAGATCACCGACGAATCCTGGACTGAGCATCTGCGCCGCTTCGAGCGCGTGACGACCGCCGATGTGGCGCTGCGCGACCGCAAGCTGAGCTTTCACAAGGGCAAGGAGCCGCCCGTGGTGCAGCGCTACTTCACCGACGCTCTTTAAAAGAGAGCTTGCCAGCGCTTTCAGTTAAATAATTTCAGATAGTTATTTACCGAAATTCATTGACTGATAAGCGCTTGCAGCTCCTGTTTCTGTATCAGCGCAGATGCGGCGCCGATCCGGCCAAGGCCTTGGGCCAGAAGGCCCAGAGCTTGAGCGGCTGCTTGATGCGACCCGCCACATCACCGGCCTCGGCCCCCCAGCCCATGAAATAGTCGGCGCGCACGGCGCCCAGAATCGCGCTGCCCGTATCCTGCGCGAACACCAGGCGGTTGAGCGAGACCGTAGGGCCGGGCGTGGACAGCCAGACCGGCGTGCCATAGGGGATGCTGTTGCGGTCCACGGCAATGGAGCGGCCCGGCGTCAGCGCCACGCCCTGCGCGCCCTTGGGGCCGAACTGGGCATCGAAGTCGTTGAGCGCCTCCTCGCGGAAGAACACATAGCGCGGATTGCTCCAGAGCATCTCGTTGACACGCGAGGGATTGGCGGCAATCCAGGCGCTGATGCCGGGCCAGGTGGCATCGCGCACCAGGTTCTGGTCGAGCAGCCAGCGGCCCACGCTCTTGTAGGGCTGATCGTTGGTGCCGGCATAGGCCACGCGGATCATGCGCTGGCGACCGTCTGCCTCGGTCAGCATCAGCCGGCCCGAGCCCTGGATATGCAGCACCAGCATGTCCACCGGGTCGCGCAGCCAGGCAATGGCGCGGCCGGCCAGGGCGGCCTGGGCCTCGGGGTTGGTGTCGATCTGCTGGCGCGTGAACCAGGGCTTGCGCTTGCCAAAGCCCTGCGGGACCTGATAGATGGGCACATTGAAGCCGTTGCCCTGCACCCGGCGCGCCTCGTACAAGGGCTCGTAATAGGCGGTCAGCATGCCGTCGGGGCTGCCCGTGGTCGCTTCGATGCGATAGGGCTGCAGCGTGTTCATCATCCAGCTGCGCTGCTCGTCTTCCGAGGCAATGCTCAGGCGGCGCACCTCGCCGCACAGATTGGCAAACACGGTGCTGGGACGCTCGCAGTTCTTGATCCAGGCATTCCAGGCCTCGTTCAGGGAATCCTGGGGCACGCCGGGCAGCTCGCCCCAGTCCACCGCCACCCAGCGGCTTTTTGTCGGTACATTGGCGGTGAACGGCGGCTTGGCCGTGGAGGCTGGCCCGCCATGCGGCGCCATCTCGGGCACCGGTGCCGGATCGTTTTGCTGCTTGGTGGTGGTGCAGGCCACCAGGGTTCCTACAATCAGCGCCAGTGAAAAACGGCGCAGGAGATGGAAATTCATGGGTCTGATTTTGCTTGAAGCACTGCTGGCATTGGCCATTCTGGTCGCTATTGTGTGGTGGACCATGTTCTCGGGTCGGAAAAAGGGTGAGTTGCCGGCCCCGGCCGAGCCGCCTGCGTCTCCGCAAGCGCCTGCAGACTCCGGGCGGGAGGGCCCCGATCGAGCTTAGCCGATGGCGCTTGCGCCATGGGTGCGCGGCCTGATTGTGACAATCTTTTGCATCAGAAACCGCGCGCTGGCACGCGTCCTACTTTTTTCGGTTTCTCTTGGCAGTACGCTCAAGGCCTTGCAGCTTTAACGCGAAGCTGGTTTGCAGGACCCTCCGGGTCGTTCATCAAACTAAGGAGTTTTCTATGCGCAAGCAATTGGCTGTGACGGCCGCTCTGGCCTCTGCTCTGTTGATCACCGGCTGTGCCAATACCGGTGGCATGTCGGACACCACACGCCGCACCGCCACTGGCGCAGGCGTGGGCGCACTGGGCGGCGCTGCCATCGGAGCCATCGCCGGTGGCCATGCCGGCAAGGGAGCACTGATCGGTGCCGGTGTCGGTGCACTGGGCTCCTATATCTGGTCGCAGAACCTCGAAAAGCAAAAGCGCGAAATGGAAGCCGCGACCCAGGGCACAGGCGTAGGCGTGACACAGACTGCGGACAACCAGCTCAAGCTGGACATCCCCAGCGACATCTCCTTTGATACCGGCCGCGCCGACATCAAGAGCAACTTCGCCCCCATCCTCGACCGCTTTGCCGAAGGTCTGCGCAACAATCCCAACGCAGAAGTGCGCATCATCGGTCACACCGACAGCACCGGCTCCGATGCCATCAACAATCCGCTGTCGCTGCAGCGTGCCGAGAGCACCCGCAACTATCTGACTTCACGTGGCGTCAACGGTGCCCGCATCCAGGTGCAGGGCATGGGCTCGCACCAGCCCGTGGCTTCCAATGCCACCAACGAAGGCCGTGCGCGCAATCGCCGCGTGGAAATCTTCGTCGGTGAGCGCGCTCCTCAGTAAGACAGGCACCAGCCAGCAAAAAGCCCCGCAAAGCGGGGCTTTCTTCATGGCGCTTGCGCAGTGCGCAGGCTGCGGCTCAGGCGTTGCGCAGCAGATTGGCCAGCTCCACGGCCGACTTGACCTGCATCTTGTCGAAGACCCGCGCCCGGTGCACTTCCACGGTGCGCACGCTGATGTCGAGCTGATCGGCGATGAGCTTGTTCGGTACGCCCTCGACGACCAGCTTCATCACGTCCTTTTCACGATCGGTCAGCTCGCCCAAGCGGCCGCGCACCTCCTCGCGCGCCTGCAAGGCGGCCAGATGCTCGGCAGACAGCGCCAGCGCCTGCTCCACGCGGTCCACCAGCGCATTGTCGGAAAACGGCTTTTCGCAGAAATCGAAGGCACCGCGCTTGACCGTATCCACGGCCGTGGGGACATCGGCATGGCCGGTCAGAAAGATCACGGGCATGGCCTCGATCTGGCCGCGCTCCAGCATGCGATTGAACAGCGACAGGCCGCTCATGCCCGTCATGCGCATATCGAGCAGCAGGCAGCAGGGGCGGCGCGTCACGGGGCTGGTCTGCAGCACCGCCTGCTCGAATTCTTCGGCGTTGCGATAGCACTCGCTCAGCAATCTGCGCGAACGCAGCAGCCATGCCAATACCTCTCGGACATCGGCATCGTCGTCCACCACGTAGACGGTAGCGTCGGTTACAGGTTCCATGAAGCCTAGTTCTCTCTGGGTTCCCAGTGGGCCGGCAGCGTGAAGACGAACTCCGTGCCCTGCGGGAGGTGCGGGCGGTAATCAAGATGACCACCATGTTGCTCCACCACCGTGCGGCACAGGCTCAGGCCCAGGCCCATGCCCTCGGTGCGCGTGGTGAAGAAGGGGGTGAACAGCTGCTCGGCGACTTCCGCAGAAATGCCGGCGCCGCAGTCCATGATGGAAAATTCTACCCAACGCGCGCCAAGACCGTCAGAACTGCGCCTGACCGTCAGGGTCAGCACCCTGTCCTTGAACGCAGGCTGGTCCATGGCCTGCATGCCGTTGCGCGCCAGATTGAGCAGCACCTGCTCGACCATGGTGACATCGCAGAGCACCGCCGGCAGATCGGCCTCCAGATCCAGCTGCACCGAGGCATTGAGCTTGTGTGCCTGCAGATAGACCAGGGGCATGACGGCATCGATCAGCTCCGCGGGCTGCACGACCTCCCTGGATTTGTCGCGCCGGCGCACGAAGTCGCGCACGCTCTTGATGACCTTGCCCGCACGATCGGCCTGAAAGCTGATGCGCTCCAGGGCCATGCGCAAATCCTGCAGCTGCAGGTCCTCGGTATCAGGTTCATGTGCCAGCAGATTGAGCGAGCCCGTGGCATAGCTGGAGATGGCGGCCAGCGGCTGCGTCAGCTCATGGCTGAGCATGGAGGCCATCTCGCCCACCGTCGCCAGGCGCGCCGTGGCCTGCAGACGCTCCAGCGAGGCGCGCGACATCTCCTCCATGCGGCGCTGCTCGCTGATGTCGATGAAGGCGCTCATCCAGCCCGTGTGCTGGCCCTGGGCGGTGATCAGAGGCGCCTCGAAAATCAGCACCGGAAAGCGCGAGCCGTCCTTGCGCATGAACACGCTCTCGTGGCCCTGGCGCGGCGTGGGCAGCAGGCCGGCAAGGCGCTGATCGCGCCGGCTCACATATTCCTGGGCCAGCTCGGGCGGCCAGTAAGGCGCCACATTGAGGCCCAGCAGCTCCTGCGCGCTGAAGCCCACCATATTGCAAAAGGCCGGGTTCACATAGGTGATGCGCCCCTGGAGATCGCGGGCACGCATCCCCGTGACCAGGGAATCTTCCATGGCCTTGCGAAAGGCCAGCGCATCGCCCAGATCGCGTTCCGCGCGCAGGCGACGGCGGTTGTCGCGCACCAGCACAACCAACACCGTCACGAGCGCGATCGACATGCCGGTCACCAGCGCCGTCATCACATTGGGAAAGACGCTGGGCGCGTGATGCCAGCTGTCCATGCGCAGCACCAGGGTGTTGCCGGGCAGGTCCAGCAGCTGCTGGGCCGTGAACATGCGCGAGCCGCGCCAGGCCGCCCCCACCATGGCCAGACGCGTGCCGTCCGGCTCGGTGAACGACACCTCCTGGGTGCGCGGCAGGGACTTGCCCGAATGCAGCTCGGGCAAATGGCTTTCGTCTTCGACCAGCAGGGTGCGATAAGGCGTCTCGGCATGCTCGATGAGGCGCATGTTTTCGCCCCGCCACTCGATACGCATCAGGTCACGGCGCTGCTGCAGCAGCTCGGTCGCGTGCTCGCGCCATGCCGAGTGCTTGCCGCTGTAGGCGCTCAGCGCCAGCAGATCCTGCAGATTGCGGCCCAGCGCCGCACGGATATCGCCGACGGCATTGGCGGTATCGCGCTCCAGCTTTTCCTGCACCTGGGATGCTTCATAGCGTCCGGCCAGCCAGACCATGGTGACCAGCATGCTGACCACCAGTGCCACCAGCAAGGTCCATAGGGACCAGCGCTTCCAGGCCATGCGCCAGCGTCGCCAGGGCCAATGGGCAGGATGGTCCTCGGGCAGTTCGTCAAGAGCAGTATTCAGCGGTTCAGTCACAGCACACGATGGGTCAAGGCCGGCAATTGCTGGCGCACTTGCAGCAAGCGGTCACGGTTGAGCTCGCCCGCCACCACGCCGGTGCCGCTGGCCTGCAGGCCCTGCACCTCGCCCCAGGGGTCGATCAGCAGGCTGTGGCCCCAGGTACGGCGGCCGTTTTCATGCACGCCGCCCTGGCCGGGCGCCAGCACATAGGCCAGGTTCTCTATCGCCCGCGCCCGCAGCAGCACCTCCCAGTGCGCCTGGCCCGTGGTGTAGGTGAAGGCACTGGGCACCAGCAGCAGGTCAGCGCCCTGGGCACTGAGCGCGCGGTACAGCTCGGGAAAGCGAAGGTCGTAGCAGATGCTCAGGCCCATGCGCCAACGGGTGCCGTCTCTGGCCTGTATGTCGCAGACCACGGGCTGGCTGCCCGCCTGCACCACGGCGGCCTCGGTATAGCTCTCGCGCCCATTGTCGAACTGAAAGAGGTGGATCTTGTCGTAGCGGGCCACGCACTCGCCGTCGGGGGAATAGACCAGACTGGTATTGAGCACATGGCTGTCGTCAGCCGCCTGCAGCGGCAGCGTGCCCGCCACCACCCACAGCTGGAGCTGCCTGGCGGCTCCGGCCATGAAGTCCTGGATCGGCCCCTGGCCGAAGGCCTCGCGGTAGGCCAGCTTGTCGGTGTCCCTGGCGCCCATGGCGCAGAAATACTCGGGCAGCACCACCAGCTCCGCACCCAGGGCGGCGGCCTGCTGCATCAGGCTGCGCGCCTGCGCCAGATTGGCGGCGACATCCTGACCCGAGACCATTTGTAGAGCGGCAATCTTCATGGCTTCTCCTGTGAGCCTGTAGCGCCAGCGGGCTGCTTGCCGGCATCGTCGGCACCGGTCTTGGGCACGCTGCGTCTGGGCAGCTCGGTCACTTGCGGATCTTCCCAGCTGCCGTGGATATGGAACTCCTTGGTCGTGGCCGCAATCAGCGGGCCACGCAGAATCATCTGGGCCAGAAAGCTGCTCAGCCCCACCACGGGGTTGATGGCCGTGGCGACCAGGGAGGCGGACAGGGCGTTGATCTCCGGCACCACCACCACATGCAGGTCCTGGGTTTCCTTGTCGATATCGGCAGAGCCCTCCATCAGCACGGCTGCGTTCACGCCCTTCATCTGCATGTTATTCGTCTTGGCAATGCCGCGCTCTATGGTGACATCGCCTCGCATGAAGTCGAACGAGAAGCCGTTGCGGAACACGTCGCGGAAATCCAGCGTCAATCGCCTGGGCAGGGACTGCAGGCTGAGCACGCCCAGCAGCTTGGCCAGGCCCGGCTCGGCCTTGAGAAACTGGCCTTTTTGCACCTCCAGGTGCACGGCGCCGGACATGGTCTTGAACCCCGGCGTCACGGGCGATCCGGTCCAGCCGATCTCCCCCTGCAGCTCGCCCTGGCCATTGGCGACCACGCCGGGCATGTCGAAGCGATTGAGCAGCTTGCCCACATCGCGCAGATGGAGCTGGAACTGCAGCTGGGTCTGGCCCGGGTGCTTCTGGTCGCCGGAGCGCAGCGCCCAGGAGCCCTGCGCCGTCAAGGTCGCCTCGGGTGTGCTGATATTGAAGCGCGACAGCTGCCATTCGCGCTTGCCCACGCCGAGGGACAGCCCGTGGTTGCGCGCCACCACATCCAGCTTGCCCAGCGAACGCTTGCCCAACTGAAAGTCGTCCACACTGACCTGCAGTGCCGGCAGCTCGCGCAAATCGCTGCTCTGGGCGGCCGCCGCCTCCACGCCCTCGTCCGGGCCGTCGGGAATGCTCAGACGCGAGAGCTTGGCGATGACCAGGCCGCCAGGCTCCTGCGCACTGGCCTCGCGATATTCAATGCGCCCGGCCAGCTCGCGCGCCTGGATCTGGTTGCTCCAGATCTTGTTGGCATGGCTGAGCTGCAGGGATACATCGTGCAGCGAGCGGCCATGGAGCTTGACCTCGCGTGCCTTGAGCGCCAGTTGCTGAGGCACAAACTGACGCCAGCTCTCTTCCTCGGCAACGGGGCCATCGGCAGCGCTCGCTTCGCCCTCGGGCCACAGCCTCCCCCAGGCATCCAGATCCAGCACCGGCAGCTGCACCCTGGCCTGCAGACCCGCAGGCGGCAATGCGGCTTCCGCCTTGCCCGACTCCACCAGCTCCAGGCTGCCGCGCGTGATGCGGGCCTGTGCCCCGCTGATATCGCGCTCCAGCAGGGCTGCGGCCTGATTGCCCCATTGCACGCTGAGCTGGTCGGTCAGCGGCTTGGCCACAGCGGGCACAGTGCGGTTGACGCGCAAGGCCAGGAAGCTGTCGGCCGCCTTGCCCAAGGGCGCCGGCAGCATGACCGCCATGCCCTGCAGCTCGGACTGCAGGCTGATTTCCGGCACGCTGTGCAACACCTTGATCTGCAGGCCATAGCGTGCCTGGCCCTGCAGATGCTTGCCCAGAGCCGCCAGCTCGCTCATCTCCTTGGCGTCACGCAGGCCCTGGGCCGTGGCCATGCCGTCCACGCGCAGCTGGACCGGAGCCGTGGCGGCATCGGCACCGGGCTTCATGCCGCCCTCGATGCGCACGTCACCGCCCAGCGCTCTGGCCTGCACGCCCGAGAGCTGAAAGCCGGTTTCCGAGAACTGAACATTGCCGCGCAACTGGCTGAGCGCGGGCACCTCGGGCATCAGCTGCAGCGTATTGCCCGACAGCGCCACTTCTCCCTGTACCTTGCTGCGCTCCATGTGCAGGGTGGGCAGATGCAGCTTGAGGCTGAGCTTGGCATTGCCCGTGGCCCGGCTGCTATCCAGCACATGAGCGGTCAGCGCAGACAGTGCGGAGCCTTGCACCAGGTTCAGCATATCGCCCAGGGCACCATGGGCCTTGGCGTTGACCTCCACCTCGGTCTGGTTCCAGTCGGCCACGCCGGCCTGCGCTTCATCGACAACGATGGCGGTATGACCCAGAAAGCCCTTGGCCTTGCGCACCTGCATGGAGTTGCGGTCGAACACCAGCTCGCCCGAAAGCCTGGTCAGCGGCGGCCAGGGCTTTTCGCCAGGACTGAGCAGATAGCCGGGCACGAACTGGTAGTTCACGTCCTGCACCTGGGCGCTGATGTGGAACTCGCCCTTGCCCGGCTTTTCAAACGGCACATGCTCGAGTTCGCCCTTGACACGGAAGTTCACCGCACTGGCCTGGCCCGTGGTGATGGCCTCGCGCACATAGCGCAGCGCATCGCTGCCCAGGTCCTGGGGCAGATAGCGATAAATGCGCTCACCCTTGGCACGGCTGAGCTGGCCCTGCAGATCCAGCAGCCCCGGAAAACGCGGCTGGTCCTTGGTCCCGGCCCCGGACTGCCAGCTGGCCTGGGCCTGGCCGGCCGTGTCTTCATTGGCAAAGCGCAGCCGGGGCACCTGCACCTTGATGGTCTGGCCCTTGTCCAGCAGCTGCCAGCGCACCAGGCTGTCGAGCTGATCGAAAGGGATATCAGGGTCTTCAAACACCCCGGGGAAGCTCAGCATGGCCTGATTGACTCCCGGCGTCTTGGTCAGCGTGGCCTCGCCGCTGTCCTGGTCCAGGGTGAACTTGCCGCTCAAGCCCCGTACGCCGGGAATGCCTATGCTGTGGGGGCCCTCCTCCGAGGCCTGGGAACGCAAGCCCAGCTGCTCGAACCGCCCCGAGGCCTTGTACTGCGCCAGCTGCTGCAGAGGTCCGCGCCAGGACAGCTTGAGATCGCTCAGCTGTCCTGCCGGCGCCAGCGCCCTGAGCTGGCTCTGAGCGGTTGGCGGCAGGGGCAGGCGCTGCAGCATCTGCGCCGCAATGGCCAGGTCGATGCCATCGGCCTGAACATCACCATGTTCGCCCTGGCTACCTTGCTCGGAAGCGCCGGTCGGCACATAGCGCAGGCTGAAGTCTCCTCTTGGCCAGTTCAGCCCGTCGTCGGCCGTGAACTGCAGTCCCTGGACGGAAAACTGGTAGCCGTTCTGATTCTTGGCCCGCAAACGCCCTCTCAAGGCCTGCAGAGCCAGGGGCTCGGGTCGGTCCCGCCATTGCAGCTGCAGCGCCTGTACCGCGACATCGGCCACCGCGCCCACGGGCTGGCCGTGCTCCACATCCAGCCAGGCCCTGACCGAGCCCTTGCCCTGTTGCAGCTTCCAGTCCTGCGGGCCCAGATACTGGCCCAGATGCGACAGGTCGATATGCGTGAAGTCCAGATAGGCCTGTCCGCTCCAGCGCTCCAGACGCCCTTCATGGACCGACAGCAACGGCTCCTTGAAGTTGCCCATGACCGTGAAGCGCTGGCCCCAGCCCTGCGGCGGCGTGGCATCCAGCCGCAGGGAGTGATGCCAGCGCTTGTTGCGCAGCACCAGATCCACATCCTGCAGTTGCAAAGGCGCGGCATTGCGCAGCTCGTCCACCCACTGCAGCTTGCCGCCTCGGATGGCGATTTCGGGCTGGGAGAAGATCCAGTCGGAGTCGCCCCCCTGCCCCGGGTCGGATGACACGGCAATGCCGGCCACAAAGATCTGGCCGTCTGTATCGCGTCGAACCGTCAGATCCGGCCCTTCAAGGTATATCTGCTCCACGCCCAGGGTCATCAGCGAATGGGCAGAGACCGCCACCACCACCTTGGGCAGCAGCAAGGCCTCACTCTTGTTCGCAGGGTCATGCAGGACTACGTCGCCCAGCTCGAAAGTTGGTACCAGACCCGATCGGTACGCATGCAGCCGGCCTATGGAAACCGGTACACCCAGGCTGCGTGAGGCCAGGGATTCCAGCTCAGGGCGCCACTGTTCGATTCGCGGCACAATCCAGAAATGGAGCACCCCCCACACGGTGGCCAGCAGCAGCCACAGGCTCAGGACCAGTCCCAGAGACCACCGTGCCAAGCTGGCCAGCCTATGAATTTGGCGAGTTGGAAGTGGTTTCGGTTCGATCATCGGTGGCCTAGCAATGGCAGGAATTATGACCGGCGCCCCCGTGCGCGTTTCGGTAACCACACGTTGCCGAGCTGATTACCTGCCTGCCTGACACCATTTTTTACGGTCCGCATGCAGTCCCCAGAGCAAGCAATGGCAGAAAACGCCCTCAATGTTCCTTCCCCGGCCCAGTACTCGCGCTTTGTGCAGCGCCTTCACCGCCGTTACGAGAACTGGTTTGACGCCTTGCCGCCGGGAGCCCCCGACCGGGCCCTGATGGAGCAGGCCCTGGGCACGCTGCAGTCGCGTGGCCTGGACCTCTCTGCGGCACTGCGCGTGCTGCGCCAGCTGGTGATGGAGCGCATCATCGTTCTGGACTGCGAACAGCAGGCACCTCTCGCCGTGGTGACCAAGGCCGTCACCGAGCTGGCCGAGCTGGCCCTGGACCGTGCCTGCACCCAGGTGCGCGCCGAACTCGACAGCCGGCATGGTGCGCCTCAAGGCCCTGCCGGCCAGGAAGTCCAGTTCTGGGTCATAGGCATGGGCAAGCTTGGCGCCCGCGAGCTCAATGTCTCCAGCGACATCGACCTGATCTACGTCTACGAACATGACGGCGACACCCAGGGCAAGGCCGACGGGCGCGGCGTGATCTCCAACCACGAATACTTCGGCCGTGCCGTCAAAGGCATCTTCAGCCTGATCGGCGACACCACCGAACACGGCTTTGTCTTTCGCGTCGACCTGGCCCTGCGGCCCAACGGTAATTCAGGCGCCCCCGCCGTTTCGCTGTCCTCGCTGGAGGAATATCTGCAGATTCATGGCCGCGAGTGGGAGCGCTTTGCCTGGCTCAAGAGCCGCATCGTGGCGCCGCTGGCCGATATCCAGACCCCCAACGTCCAGGCTCTGCGCAGCGTGGTGCTGCCTTTTGTGTTCCGCCGCTATCTGGACTATGCGGTGTTCGACTCACTGCGCAGCCTGCACCGTCAGATCCGCGACCATGCGTCCAAGCGCAGCGCGGGCCACCCCGAACGCGCCAACGACGTCAAGCTCTCGCGCGGCGGCATCCGCGAGATCGAATTCATCGTGCAGCTGCTGCAGGTGGTGCGCGGCGGCCAGTTCCCCGAGCTGCGGCGCCGCCCTACGCTAGAAGCCCTGCAGCGCCTGGTGCAGGCCAATTTGATGAGCGCCGAGATTGCCGACGCCCTGAGCCGCGCCTACATCTTCTTGCGCCAGGTGGAGCACCGCATCCAGTACCTGGACGACCAGCAGACCCATGTGCTGCCCACGCGCGACGATGATCTGCTGTGGATTGCCCGTACCCTGGGCTATGCCGATGCCTGCGGCTTTCTGCACCAGCTGGACGAGCACCGCGAACTGGTGGCGCAGGAGTTCGACACCTTGCTGGGCGGAGACTCCCAGCAGTGCAGCAACGGCCATTGCAATGCCGCCAAGGCGGCGGCAGGTGGTCCGCCCACGCCACGCGACATCGAGGAGCTGATCGAGGCCCTGCCGCCGTCACTGGCCGGCCAGGTCGCGGACTGGCGCAGCAACACCCGCATCAACGGCCTGCGTGACGAGGCCCGTGCGCGCTTGTTCAGGCTGGTGGAACGCACCGCGCAATGGGTGGAAAGCGGCCAGTCCGGCGAGGAAGCAGCCAAGCGTTTTCTGCAATGGCTGGAGCCTCTGCTGCGCCGCGAAAGCTACCTCGCGCTGCTGCTGGAACGGCCGGCGGTTCATGAAAGACTGCTGCATCTGCTCGGAGCGGCGCGCTGGCCTGCGCGCTATCTGCAGCAACACCCCGGCGTGATCGACGAGCTGGCCAGCGATGCCATTCTCAAGGAACGCTTTGTCGCAGCAGACTTCGAGCATGAGCTGGCCATGCGTCTGGCCGCCCTGCAATCCACGGGCGAAGACGACGACGAAACCCTGCTCAATCTGCTGCGCCGCGCCCACCATGCCGAGGTCTTCCGCACCCTGGCGCGCGATATCGAAGGCCGCATCAGCGTAGAGCAGGTGGCCGACGACCTGAGCGCGCTGGCCGACAGCGTGCTGCGCATCACGGCCCAATGGTGCTGGAGCCGGCTCAAGAGCCGCCATCGCGATACGCCGCGCTTCGGCATCGTGGGCTACGGCAAGCTGGGCGGCAAGGAGCTGGGCTACGGCAGCGATCTGGACATCGTCTTCGTCTTCGACGACGACGATGACCGCGCTCCCGAGATCTACGCGGCCTATGTGCGCAAGCTCATCAACTGGCTGACCGTCAAGACCGGCGAAGGCGATCTGTTCGAGATCGACACCGCGCTGCGACCCAACGGCAACTCGGGCCTGCTGGTGACCAGCTTCGAGTCCTATGCCAACTACCAGCAGCAACGCGGCAGCAATACCGCCTGGACCTGGGAGCACCAGGCCATGACGCGTGCCCGCTTTGTGCTGGGCAGCCGCGATTTTCCCTCGCCGGCAGGCATGCCCGCGACCGACCTGCACCTGCATCAGCGCTTTGATGCGGTGCGCGAAGCCGTCATCACCGCACCGCGCGATGCCGCTGCGTTGCGCAACGAGATTGAAACCATGCGTGAGCGGGTACGCGGCGCCCATCCGGTGCGCGGCGGCCTGTTCGACGTCAAGCACAGCCCCGGCGGCATGGTGGATGTGGAATTTGCCGTGCAGTACCTGGTGCTGGCCGAATCCGGTGCACACCGCGAGCTGATCGCCAACGTGGGCAATATTGCCTTGCTGCAGCGCGCCGAAGACGCGGGCCTGCTGCCCAAAGGCGTGGGCTATGAAGCCGCCAAGGCCTACCGCGAGCTGCGTCGCCTGCAACACGTGGCGAGACTGGACGAGCGCTCCGGGCAACTGGAGCCGGAGCAGGCCCAAGTCCAGCGCGAAGCGGTACTCAAGCTCTGGACTGCGGTGTTCGTGCCCGGTACCGCAACCTAGGACAGGCAATCATGTCACGGGATTGAAGATTGGTGAGCGCCCGCTTTTCATGGCACTGGCAGCATCCATCAAGATTTGCCTACAGGCATTGCCAAACTGTTACAAAAATGAAACCCACTAGGGCTGGAACTTCTGCAACAGTGTCTTATCTGATAGTCAAGTGCAATGAACTGACAGGTCTGCATTCACCAATTTCCAGTTGCGAAGCCTGTGGGTACGCCCATTGAAAAATCCCCGGAGCGCTTCTCCTCCCTCCCTCTCTTAATTCGTTTCGGGATGCTTCGCAACTTTTTTATGCCCCAAGAAAAAGGCCACTTTCGAGTGGCCTTTTTCTTGGCTGTGACCCGTCCTGCCAGAGGTTGACACCTTTTCTTGAAGGAAAAGGCAGGTCTCATGGAATCAGGCTCCAAGCGAACCCACAGGGATTACACGCTGGCCTTTAAGCTGGCAGTGGTCGAGCAGGTGAAAAAAGGCGAGTTGACGTACAGGCAAGCGCAGGCGCGCTACGGGATCCAGGGTCGATCGACGGTGCTGGTGTGGCTGCGCAAGCACGGTCGCCAAGGTTGGGGGCGTGGTGCATCCCATGCAGCCATGCCCTGACATGCCCCCCAGCACTGACGCCCGAGCAGCAGATCAAAGCCTTGCAAGTGCAGCTCAGAGAGGCCAACGGGAAGGCCCAGCTGTTCGAAGCGATGCTGGATGTTCTCAAGAAGGACTATGGAGTGCGCGTCGTAAGAACGCCTTCGGGCAAGTCCTCGCGCAGCGGCTCGTCCAAGGGCTGAGCCGACAGGCGTACCTCCAGGGCCAACGGCGCCACGCCCAGCGTGAGAGCCGGGCCGATGCGGTGGTGCAGCTGGTGCACGATCGGCGGGTTCGCCAGCCCAGGCTGGGTACGCGCAAGTTGCACCATCTGCTGCGCCAGCCGCTGGGGCAGGCGGATATCCGTCTGGGGCGCGATGCGCTGTTCGATGTGCTGCGCAACGCCCGGGTGCCGGTGCCCGTACGGCGGGCGTATCACAAGACCACAGACAGCCATCACCGGTTTCGTCGTTATCCCGATCTGCTCAAGGCGGGCGATCAGCCGGTGTGCGACAGGGCCAGCGAGCAGGTCTGGGTGGCCGACCTCACCTATCTGCCCACGGCCGACAAGTTCGTCTACCTGAGCCTGGTCACCGACGCCCACTCGCGCAAGATAGTGGGCTGGCATGTACATGACAACCTGCAAACCGAGCCGAGGGCCCTGGCCCCGAAGATGGCCTTGCGTGCCCGCCAGAGCCACCAGCGCCTGGTGCACCATTCGGACCGGGGCATCCAGTACTGCTCGAGCTACTACCAGAGCGTCCACCAGCGCCACGGCCTGGACTGCTCAATGACCGATGGCTAGGACGGCTAGCAGAATGCGCTGGCCGAGCGGGTCAACGGCATCCTCAAAGGCGAGTTGCTGCTGCAGCGGCCCGCCGACTTGGAGCAGGCCCGGCGCATGGAGGGTAAGTCGGTGAGGATCTACAACAGCGAGCGCCGCCATCAATCGTTGAAAATGCAAACCCCCGATGCGGTGCATCGGGCGTCCTTGGGCGGCATCCGCCGGCTTGAATTACCGTCCGAGGTGTCAAACTGATCCAGGACGGGTCACTGACATGCCGCCACTCAGTGGGGCACGGTATTCACAAAGCTGGGGCGCGCCGCCAGCTTGGTCAGCAAGGCGGCCAGATTCGGATGCTCGGCGCGCCAGTCCAGCTCGGGAAAGCGGAAATCCAGCCAGGCCAGGGCGCAGCCGACGCTGATATCGGCCAGCGTCAGATGCGTGCCGCCACAGCAGAACGGCTTCTCGCCCAATCCCTGCGACATGACCTTGAGCACGGCCCGGACCTTGCCCATCTGGCGATCCATCCAGGCCTGGCTACGCTGCTCTGCGCTGCGGCCTGGCCAGGTGGCCTCCAGCCGCACCAGAACGGCAGCATCCAGCATGCCGTCGGCCAGGGCCTCCCAGGTCTTGACCTCGGCGCGCTCGCGGCCCGTGCCCGGAATCAGCTTGCCGACCGGCGAAAGTGTGTCCAGATATTCGACGATGACGCGCGAATCGAACATTGCCTCCGTGCCATCCATCACCAGACGCGGCACCTTGCCCAGAGGATTGCCCGTACCCGGTGAAAGCGCTTCCTCCCAGGGGTTTTCTTCGACAAATTGATAGTCCAGCTTCTTTTCGGCCAGCACGACGCGGACTTTGCGCACAAAGGGGCTGGTGGTGGAGCCTATTAGTTTCATAGCAGCGGTTCCATGACACGGGTCACCGGCGACGGGCCGGTGCAATGATTCTATGCGCTGCCATGGCGGCCCGGCGGCCGCCGCAACGGGTCTGCATGCGCGCCAGCCACGGCCGCCGAGCAACCCAGCGCTGCGTGCGACTGATGCAGCGCACCTACAATTGCGCCACCATGAACCTGTCCTCCCTCACCGCCATCTCTCCCTTGGACGGCCGCTACGCCGCCAAGCTGTCCGCACTGCGCCCCATCATGAGCGAATACGGCTATATGCACCGCCGTGTTCAGGTCGAGGTGACCTGGTTCATCGCCCTGTCCGATGCCGGCTTTGCCGAGTTCCCGGCGCTGTCGGCCGAGTCGCGCGACTATCTGCACGCGCTGGTCGCCAACTTCTCCGAAGCCGATGCAGACGCCATCAAGGCCATCGAGAAGACCACCAACCATGACGTGAAGGCCGTGGAGTACTGGATCAAGTCCAAGTTCGACGGTCGCGCCGAGCTGCAGAAGGCGGCCGAGTTCGTGCACTTTGCCTGCACCAGCGAAGACATCAACAACACCAGCCACGCCCTGCAGATCCGCGTCGGCCGCGACACCGTGCTGATGCCCGCCATCGACGGCATCATCGCCAAGCTGCGCGAGATGGCCCACCTCTACGCCGAAGTGCCCATGCTCAGCCGCACCCACGGCCAGACCGCCTCTCCCACCACCGTGGGCAAGGAGCTGGCCAACGTGGTCGTGCGCCTGCAAAAGGCCGCTGCCAACATCGCCGGCGTCAAGATCCTGGGCAAGATGAACGGCGCCGTGGGCAACTACAACGCCCACCTGTCGGCCTGGCCCGAGTTCGACTGGGAAGCCTTCAGCCAGAACGTGGTGGAGTCCGCCGAGCCCAAGGGTCTGGGCATCAGCTTCCAGCCCTACTCCATCCAGATCGAGCCCCATGACTACATGGCCGAGCTGTTCGATGCGATGGCTCGCACCAACACCATCCTGATCGACCTGTCGCGCGACATCTGGGGCTATGTGTCCCTGGGCTTCTTCAAGCAGCGCCTGAAGGCCGGCGAGATCGGCTCGTCCACGATGCCCCACAAGGTCAACCCCATTGACTTCGAGAACTGCGAAGGCAATCTGGGCATGGCCAACGCCATGCTCAAGCATCTGGCCGAAAAGCTGCCCATCAGCCGCTGGCAGCGTGACCTGACCGACTCCACCGTGCTGCGCAACATCGGTGTCGCCTTTGGCTACACCACGCTGGCCTACGCTTCGCTGATGACCGGCCTGAACAAGCTGGAGCTCAACGAAGAGCGCCTTCAGGAAGACCTGAACAACGCCTGGGAAGTGCTGGCCGAGCCCATCCAGACCGTGATGCGCCGCTATGGCGTGCAGGGCGCCTACGAAAAGCTCAAGGAAGTCACGCGCGGCAAGACCGTGCTGGCCGAAGATCTGCACCGCCTGATCAACGGTCTGGAAATCCCCCTGGCCGACAAGGACCGTCTGCTGGCCATGACGCCTGCCTCCTATATCGGCAAGGCTGCCGAGCTGGCCAAGCGCGTTTGATTCGCAAGTTTGGTCCAAAAAAAGATAGCTGCTAGCGCTTGATATTCAAGCTTTTCAGCATCAAAGAGCTGCCAAAGCCAATGTTTATTGGCGCTGGCAGCTCTTGTTTTTGATAGTTTTCAAAAGGACTGCCTGCGGGCAGCACCGCCATGGCCATCAAGTCCACCATCTTCAAAGCCAATCTGTCGATTGCCGACATCGACCACAACTACTACGCCGACCACAATCTGACGTTGGCGCGCCATCCCAGCGAAACAGATGACCGCATGATGGTGCGCCTGGTGGCCCTGGCGCTGAACGCCTGGAAGCTGCAAGACCTGTGCAACGGTGACGGCACTCTGGGCTTTGGCATTGGCTTGTCCGACCCTGATGATCCGGACGTGCACATCACCGATTACACCGGCCAGAAGCGTCTGTGGATCGAAGTCGGCCAGCCCGACGAAAAGCCCATCACCAAGGCCTGCAACAAGTCGGACCATATGCTGGTCTACCCCTTCAACCACGCCGCCCATGTCTGGTGGAAGGGTCTGGAAGGCAAGCTGGCCCGCCAGAGCAAGCTGGAAGTGCATTACATCGACTCGGAAGTGGCCCAGCAGCTGGGCTCTCTGGCCGAGCGCAGCATGCAGCTGCAGGCCACGATTCAGGAAGGCCAGCTCACGCTGTCCAGCAATCTGGGCACGGTGTTTGTCGAGCCCACGCGCTGGAAATAAGCTTCAGAAACTCTGGCCGCGCCGCTCCGCCGCGCGCTCCGCATAGCGGTTGAAGCGCCAGGAATCGCCCTCGACCGTGATGCGGCGCCATACGGCCCGCTTCTCGGCGGGCTCCATGGCCGTCCAGTACTGCACCTCGTCAAAGCTGCGGCCGCAGCCCTTGCATTTCTCATCGCCCTGGCTGGTGGAGCAGATGGCAATGCAGGGTGTATCGGGCATGGTGTCGAACCAGGCCAGCCAGGCCGCCATGGCATGTGACGGAAAGCCCTCCACGGCCACGTCGGGCTCGCATTCATAGATCATCAGCGCATACACCTCGGCCAGAGCCTTGACCCCGGGTGCCAGCAGCACGCCGTCGGGCGATGGGGCACGGCCTCGCCAGTAATTGATGGCCGCTTCGATGTCGGTGATGTGGATGGCAGTCATGGAGCAGGCATCATAAGCCGCTGCCATGAGGCCTGCGCCAGCAAGGTTGCTGCGTTTTTGGTAGCTACCCGCGCTTTGTGCAAAAGCGTCGCAAGACTGCTGCTCAATATAAAACCTGTGAACTAGATGGGTTTTGAAGCTTGAAATCCCATGCCTGCTGTGTTGAAATGCACAGCTTCGAAGGGGAGTAGCTTATCGGACGCATGTTGTGCGTCATGAGCGGATGGTCGTCAATACGAAGCGCAAGCTTCCGGCCATGCGGTTTGCAGACTGACTGCAATCGAGCAAGACCTTTGATAGGCCGATGACGGTCAATCAAAGTGACTTCCCCTGCACGATTCCTCGCGCGGGTTTGCGCTTCGACTTACGTCACCTTGGTCTTCACCCGCTGGCGTCAAGTGCCAAACCTATGCAGACTGCACCAGCGGCATTCCACAACGAGGAAAATCACATGGATCTGGACTTTCTGACCCACACGCCCTTCTGGATTGCGCTGGGCCAAATCATCATCATCGACATCCTGCTGGGCGGCGACAATGCGGTCGTGATCGCACTGGCCTGCCGCAAGCTGCCCCCCGAGCAACGCCGCAAGGGCATCATCTACGGCACGGCCGGCGCCATCATCCTGCGCATCATCCTGATCGCCTTTGCCATGGTGCTGCTGCAGCTGCCCTTCCTGAAGGTCGTGGGTGCCGTCCTGCTGATCTGGATCGGTATCAAGCTGATTGCTCCCGATGACGAAGGTCACGACAACATCGAAGGCAGCGACAAGCTGTTTGCCGCCATCAAGACCATCATCGTCGCCGACCTGGTGATGTCCGTGGACAACGTGATCGCCATCGCCGGCGCCGCCCAGAGCTCGGGCGACCACCAGATGCTGCTGATCGTGCTGGGTCTGCTGATTTCCGTGCCCATCATCGTCTGGGGCTCGCAGCTGGTCATCAAGCTGATGGAGCGCTTCCCCATGATCATCGTGGCCGGCGGCATGCTGCTGGGCTGGATCGCGGGCGGCATGTTCGTGACCGACCCCGTGTTCGTGAACACCGAGAAGTGGCTGTGGATGCCCAAGCTGGGCACCACCGATGCACAGGGTCTGGCCGAGATCTCCAAGACCCTGTACTGGGCAGCCCATATCGGCGGCGCGCTGCTGGTGCTGGCCCTGGGCAAGTTCATTGCCAGCCGCCGTCCCGCGGTTGCAGCCCACTAAGTCTGGAAAACCCAGCAATTCGTGAAGGAATGCGGGAACTGACCGCAGCCTTCACGACTCACAATAGAAACAAGTCGGCACATTCCTACAGAGGTGCCGCATTCTTCAACCTTCGTTCCCGTTAGGACGCACTTTGAACCCCATCATTGTTTACGTGGATGACGCCACATACGCCCAGCCTATGCTCGAGGCACTGGCGGGATCAAGCCAGGCGGCTTCCTCCCACTGGTTGCTGGTGGCCTGTGCTCCGCGCATGACCCACCGTGTGAGCAAATGGGTCAGCCATCGCGCTCGCGAGAACTGGCGCGGCAAATGGGCCGACAAGCTGTTTACGGCCTTGATGCCCGTCATGGCGACGAGCGGCGGCAAGGTCACGCCCGTCTTGGCCAAGGGCCCGCTGACCGAGCTGGTTACGGAGCTGCAGCAGGAACATGGCGCAGCACAGATCATCGACGCCCGCCGCCCCAAGCAGGAGGCTGTACAAGCCGCCCCCGTCAATGCCAAGACCAATGCCAACGGCGGCCGCTGGAATCTGCCTGGCACCATGGCCGCGATTGCCGCCATGATGGGCTTTGTAATCGACGACTCGCTCTCGATTTAAGAGCAGCTTCCAAACCTTGAAAGCCTTGTGCGGTGGCCGCTGCACAAGGCTTTTTTCATGGGCCGGCAGCGCGCCAGCGCGCAGGCAGCACCTACTGCTATGCTGGGCGGCATGAAAATCCTCGTCAAATGGCTTCTTTGCGCGGCGGCTCTGCTCGGGGTCGCCTATGTCTACAGCGGCGTCCAGGTGCAAAGCTTTGGCTCAGCCATGATTGCGGCCCTCGTCATCGGTCTGCTCAACACCATCATCCGGCCCATACTCGTAGTGCTGACCCTGCCCGTGACCATCGTCACCGTGGGTCTGTTCCTGCTGGTGGTCAACGGCCTGATGTTCTGGATGGCCTCGGGCCTGCTGGGCGGCTTCCACGTTGCCGGCTTCTGGGCCGCTATGCTGGGCGCGCTGATTTATTCGGTGCTGGGCCTACTTATTGACCGCCTTGTCGCGCAGCTGTTCCCGGAGTAGCTCTTCGACGGCACGCAGACGCGTGTCGATGATGGAGGCCTCGAAGTAATCCGCCCTGGCCCCGGCCTTGCGGGCCAGATCCTGGGCCGCCTTGAAGCGATCCACCGCTGCCGCATAGTCATAGTGGGCCACCTGGGCCTCGGCCTCGGCCCGCAGGGCGCGCATTTCCTGGCCCTGGCTGCGCCATACGCGCGCCAGCGTCTGCCAGGCCGAACCATCGCGGGGATGGTCCGTCACCCAGGTCTGCAAGGGACTGGCCATGGAGCCTGCCTGGTTGAGCCTGAGCAGGATCTCCGTCTTGAGCAGCAGCTCCGGCCTGCGCGGCGCAACCCGCTCCACCACGTCAATCGTGGCCAGACTGGGCCCGGCCTCGCGCGGCCCGGCCTCACGTGGCCCGGCCAGATTGCCACTGGCCGTCGCCTTGGGGGCAGCCTGGGGAGCCAGCACCGACTGCAAGGGCAAGGCAACCAGGGCCGCCTGTGAATTGTCGGCCTTGAACTCGAGCTCGGCATTCAGCCATCGGGCCTGGATATTCGCGGGTGCATTGCCGGCCGTCGCCGTGAGCAGCCGCTGCACCATCTCGCGCGCCAGCGGCCAGTCGCGCAGATACATGGCGCTGAGCGTGGCCGCATAGAGCTGAGCGACCTGCTCGAACTGGCTCAGACTGGAAAAACTGCCGGAACGCGGCAACGTGGCCCACTGGCGGCGCACCTCGACACCGGGGTTGGAAATCACACGGGCGCGGGCCGACATCATCACATGCTCCAGCGTAGGCACGGGGTCGGCCGCGCGCTTGCCGGGCGGAATGCGCGAATCCATGTCCGCGATACGCTGGGTAGTCAAGGGGTGGCTGCGCAGATAGGGCCAGCTGCCGTTGTCGTTGAGCCGGCTGGCCTGCTGCAGCTTGCCGAACATGCTCACAAAACCCTGGGGAGCAAAACCGGCAGGAGACATCAGGCTATAGCCCATGCGGTCCGCCTCGCTCTCCATGGCGCGCGAGAAATTCAGCTGGTTCTGCATCACGGCCGCCGGACCGCCCATCATGATGGCCATGGCCGCATCGGGGCTGCGCGTGGCCGCCAGGGCGCCCAGCAGCATGGAAGCCAGCATCAGCGGCGTCTGCTTGCCCTGCTGCGCCATCATGCGGGCAATGTGGCGCTGGGTGATGTGGCTGGTTTCATGGGCAATGACCGAGGCCAGCTCATCGCCGCTGCTGACCACGCCGATCAGTCCCAGATAAACGCCCATATAGCCGCCGGGCAACGCAAACGCATTGACCTGGCGATCCTTGCCCAGCAGCAGCGTCCAGGCAAAGCGCTCCTCCAGCTCGGGCGACAGCTCGCCATTCTTGCGCGCCGCATCCTGCAGATGCAGCCAGATGCCTTCCACATACTCCTGCAGCACCGGGTCATCCAGATAGTCCGGGTCGCGGTACAGCTCGCGGGCGATGGAGTCACCCAGGCGCCGCTCCTCGCCCGTGGTCAGCGACGAGGCACCGTCACCCAGAGTCGGCAAACCCGCCGCCAGGGCACCGGGTGCCAAAGGTGAGACTGCTTGAATAGCTATCAAAACAGAAGCTGTCAGGGCTTTTAAAATATGAACTTTACGCAGTTTTGGCATCAAAAATGGCATGGCAATCACAGCATTGCCGGCTTATGGATCTTCCATATGCCGACCGTTCAACACCCCACTATGATGCCTTGATTGATGGAGACGGCGACATGCCCGCCTGGGATGCCCAGGTAAAGCCGCCAGTCCGTCCCCGCTCAACCGTGATTGGGCGGCAGAACCCAAGCCGTCTGCCGCCGGAAAGAACCGCCATGTCCTCTCTTACCCACTTCGACGCCCAGGGCCAAGCCCATATGGTGGACGTCGGCGCCAAACCCAGCACCCATCGCATCGCCGTGGCCGAAGGCCGCATCACCATGAAGCCGGAAACCCTGGCCATTGTGCAGGCCGGCACGGCCAAAAAAGGCGACGTGCTGGGCGTGGCCCGCATCGCCGCCATCATGGCCGCCAAAAAAACCAGCGACCTCATTCCGCTCTGCCACCCCCTGGCCCTGACCCGCGTGGCCGTCGAGTTTGAGCTGGAGCCCGAATCCAGCTCCATTCTCTGCACCGCCACCGTCGAGCTAAAAGGCCAGACCGGTGTGGAAATGGAAGCCCTGACCGCCGTACAGGTCGGCCTGCTGACGATCTACGATATGTGCAAGGCGGTGGATAAGGGGATGGTGATGGGCGAGGTCAGGGTGCTGGAGAAGCGGGGGGGGGAAGTCGGATCACATGGTTTAAAAGCAACCGTCAATTACATATACCCGTCAGATTATATTTAATTGAATATTCTTCGGCCTTAAGTATACCAAAACGGCCAAAGAAAGACTCTATGATCAATTCTTGATTCTTTGCTTCATCACATTTACCCATTTTCAATAAAAATAAGTAATACTGGCGCATTGTTATGAGCCATGGAAAGCGTTTAGAGATTATCCTAGCGGACTCCACATTTTCCTCGTCTATATCAGAGGATGGAGTAGTTCTTAATACCTTCACAAGCCCTTGGTACTGGCTCAAAATTAAAGACGAAGAAGCGTACTGGTGCAATTCATCGTCTTTTGTATAGAACTGTTCCTCTAACAAGGAAGCCCGAAAATCATTTTCAATTTTCAAATATTCCCTGCCAACAACAACAGACAGCACTAATGAGAGAAAAATAAATATCCAAATTAATTTTTTAAAATTCGACGAAATAAGTTTTAAAAATTTTGTATTTCCTTCGACTACCCCCATAAAAAATACACACGGCAACATAAAATACATATATGCAAATGGATACTCTAGCATACTATGTACCGCAATTGGTAAAATCAATAGAATTGCACATTGAGAAGTAATTACAGATTTTTCATTGCCTTTAGCAATTATATTGCCGTGCAAGGATCTTACCATCCAAAATATCAGCGCTATTGCAATTACTCCACCAACCGGAACTCCAAACCAGATCATCAGATCCAAAAACAAATTGTGGGCATGATCCATGTTCTCCGCACCGCCAATGTTCACGGTAAAATTTTGCTGGGCTGCCCCGAGATTCAACCATCCCCAACCAATGAATGGTTTTTCAGAGATCGCCGCATACATTTGCTCCCATAGCTTATAACGCGTTGTACTTAATCCTGAAAATTCTCGCGCAGCACTTCCACCGAAGAAATTGGATATATCCGCCCATTTAATGAAAATTGCCCAATAGAGCAATAAGGAGATTGAGACCCAATGTAGGGATTTCCTGAAATCCTTAATAAAAAATACCACAACCGCCATAATCGTAATTGATAATGCACCGGTTCTAGACTGGGTTGCGACTAATGTAAAAACAAGAATTACAGAAGCACTATACAACCATAAACCCCGTATCTTCTTGTTTATATCGAAATAAAGCAATGATACAAGCGCCATTAGCAATAATGTAGCCAACTGATTAGGCTGTGCAATATTGCCATAAACTCGGCCCTTGCTGGGGTACATAAACATCCCTTACTCTACGCCTTGCCATTGAGCAAGGCCCACAACACTGTTTATCAAAGCGCCGAGGAGAATCGTCAAGAATACGATATCTATCTTTGAAATATTTTCATAATTCACACAGTCTCTCTGCTCTATTAAAGATAAAATTCCGAGAGAAGAAGACATGCAGCAGTATGCTGACAATAATATCAAAAATACAAGATCTCCGAGACCAATCAATCCAAGGAAATACTGAACTATAGAGATAACGGCTAACAGAGACAAGCAAATATAGATACGTATCGGTATAAGTGTGACCCCCCCCCATAGCAATACAAATCCAGCGCAAGCAAATGCTTCCTGCAAAAAAGTGTTCCAGGGTGATATGTGGTCCGGAATTACCCACATCAGCACTAAAAAAACACCAGCAGTTAATTGACTATATTTCTTGAAATAAGACATAAAAAAAGCCCCCTGGCGGAGGCTTCTCTGACTGAATAGATATTACTTGCAGGATCCGGGCAGGTATTTGCTAATAGTCGTGGAACCGCCACTGCACTTCCAGCTCACAATTTGCGAGCCTTGGTGATTCGAAGCTGCATCAACCTTCAGTGCCGTTGTGTTAGCTGTATCCATGAATGGTTCCAGCTTGACCGTATCGCTGGAGCCGAGCGAAACACCCAGTGCAGCCGTATCAGGAGTGACAGTAATAACTCCATTGGCAGTTGTTGCCACAGATTTCACCATCTTAGAAGGATTGGAACCTGCACCAGTAGGGTTGGCCTCACAGCCCCATCCATTGGCTGAACCTGTAGAAGTTGTATTCATCGATTGCACCTGCTCGCTAATCGAGGTACGGCACTGAGAGGCAGCCAGCACCACTTCGGCCATGCGAGCCTTTACTGTGTAATCCTTGTAAGCAGGCAGAGCCACGGCAGCCAGAATACCGATGATCGCCACAACGATCATCAGTTCGATCAGGGTAAAACCCTTTTGAATGGAACGCTTCACTTCAAACTCCCTAGTTGGATGAGACCCAAGGTATCAAGCAAGCTGCATGCCAACAATTTGACAGAGGCAGAGCCTGCAACAGACGACACGTTTGGCAACACGAACGCGAGTTTGAGTAACAATTTTGGCGTTCCCGTCACAAGCAATGACAAATTTGTCAGGCTCTTGGTGCAAGTCAAGCCGGCTTCTCACTCCACGACAAAGCGCATGGTGCTGCCTGCCAGGTCCACAGTGTCGCCATTGAGCAGGGGCACGGAGAGCGGTCCGACTACCTGGCCATTGAGCTTGAGGTCTTCGCTCGCACCTTCCAGTTGGGTAAGCACAAAGCCATGGGGCTTCTGGGTGATGGAAGCAATGGCTACCCCGGGCTTGCCCAGGGTGGTGACGACCTTGAAAAGCGCTATTTCCTTGCCTGCCAGGCTGCCGGTGAGCATGCGAATCACGGCGTGACGCTCCGGCAGTGCGGCAAGCGAGCCCTGAATGGTGGAACTGAAGCTGGAGATTTCGCCAAACCCGGAAGGGCTGGCCAGTTTGGCATGGCTGCTGTCTGCCTCTTCCGAAATATGCGCCAGCGCTGTCTTTTTTCCGCCCTGGGCAGACGCAATATGGGTATCGGGGATCACGGTGTCGAGAAAGCGGATCTTGTAACGCCCAATGTCCAGCAGGTCGCCGTTGAGCAGATACTGCTTCTGGATGGCACGGCCATTGACATAAGTGCCGTTGGTGCTGCGCAAGTCCTCGATGCTGACCTTGCCGCCAGTGATGGTGAGCACGGCATGCTCGCCGCTGACCGCCAGATTCTCGATCACGATGTCGTTATAAGGACGACGACCCACGGTCGTGCGCTCCTTGGTGAGCTGCACTTCCTTGATGACTGCGCCGTCGATTGAGATGACCAAAGTCGGCATGCTCGAAGCTCCTGAGGAAACGCCAAGTCCCGCTTGGCTGCACTGGCAGAGATCCCTCACACTTGAGTGTGTGATTCAGCGCCCGGACATTAATCGTAACCGGATGAAACGCGCCTGGATGCAGCATCTTATTTCACTAATTCGATGAAGCCAGGGATCCGATTGAAATTTTCAACTCTGCTGCCATTCGCCTGCAACATCCATGGAATTGTTCCTGCAGCCTCTCAGTCACCGCAAAGAAAAAGCCCGCGCTGATGGAAGCACGGGCTTTTGCAGATTCCTGGAAAGCGGCAACTTCCGCCAGTCCGTGAATTAGAACGGTAAAAAGCACCTAATTGTGTTGATAGTTATAGGAGGCCAATGAATCTCAACGTTCTGTCATTCTACTATCTAAATTTTGTTCATAGCAACTACGCATGCGACCTCGCTCAGCTCAAAAACCTCAAATGATGCAAATTTGTTGATAGTGGCAAAAGCAGGACGTTCAACCCCCCCTGCTTAAGCACCAAGTTGCGCAGTTCGCCGGGGTCAATACATTGCTGGGCTTAGGTCGTGAGGGCAGGTTCATCGGCACGATGGCTAAGTGGCCATCCCCCACATGACCCGCCTCAGGGCTACGCACTCACCCAAGGTGAGGCCTCGAAATCCTGGCTATGTTGAGAAGTTCAGGATTGCGTGGGTACTCATCAAGAGCGACTTGAATCAATGACTCGTAGGAGATGTCGACTCCACCACCACCGCGCGAAAGCAGCCTGAGGGCGGCATGCCAGCCGGCACGTCCGTTGGTCGCCCTACCCAGGGCAGCGATATCTCCTCCAGCCCGTGACCAAACCTCGTCGTGTTGCGGTCCTGAGGGAAAAAGGTCAACGAGAAGCCTTTCGAGCTTAGATTGGTCAACGCTAGGTCTACTCTGCGTCAAGTGGCTCGCCGAATGTGGATTTGTACTGTTTGTATCTGCGGCCTTGAACCATCCGCCCTTGCGCAAGGCTAGAGGGAAATTGGTTTCAGCATGCATCTTTATCACGGGATGCTGCACATGCCCGTGAACGGGATTAGCAGGAACTTGGGAAGAAACGTACTCGAACAAGTCGAAAACTCTGACGAGGCCATCCTTCCTCTCGTCACCTGGTGCGCTACCACTGAGGCCCTCGAGTAGAAAAAATGTGAAAAGACTATGGCCTTTGGCAGAGTATGTAATTGATGTCTCATCTTCTTTGCATGACGAGATGACAACGCGTCCGGCACCAGATGCGAGCTTCTCAAGGGCAGGAGCCCGAAAACCAAACGGAAGCTTCATCCCATCGCCATAGGCCTTTAGCTGCACGGCACCATCGGAATGACATGCATCAAGGATGACAACTACCCGCGCAGCAGGAATTGCATTAATAAGTGCGCTGAGCTGACCTGCCTCGATACCTGTTCCATCGGGGTCTTCACGGTCGTAATCAACCGGGCAAAGAAAGGTCTTCGAGCCTTCGCCATCTGGTAAAAGCCCCCCGTGACCGGAGAAGAAGACTATCACCGTATCGTTTGAAGTTGCCGATTCCGAGAGCTTGCGCAAACCGTCAAAAATAGCGTCGCGGGTCGCATGTTCATCCAGCAAAAGCAGAACGTTGTCCTCGGGATAGCCACAGAGGTCTGGCCTTGTAAGCACGGCGGCGAGACCCTCTGCATCAGCACGAACCACAGCAGGAAGCTGCAGACTGCCAGGGTAGCCTTGGCCAATTCCAATCAAGAGAGCCCTGCCGGAGTCGAAGCTGTTCTTCAAGGTACTCATATCCAGAATTTTTCTCGTTGAAGTTGGCGTAAGGCGTCGCTATTGCTGAAATCTTCGAGCATCTCGTTGAGTAGTGCTGAGACGCCAGGTCTCATTCCTACGCGCAGTTCACGCAAACAACGATGCCAACTTGCCTTACCAGATTGCTCTCGAATTAAGTCTTCCGGTCGACCTCCACTACGGCTCCAAAGTTCTCGCTCCCATGGTCCTTCTGGATACCTCACGACAGCCTCCGCTTCGAATGCTTGCCAGGCTTCATCAGTTGAAAGGCGCAGCTGTATGTTCAACCGGTATGCAACAAACAATTGGTCAAAGTAATCAAACAACGCTAGGCACTCTTTTAGAAACGGATGAAAGTCGCTTCGAGAGTTGAAAGAGTCCTTTGCGACATGCGCTGTTGTGCGCCAGCGATTGTTGAGTGCAATACGGCCAAAGGTATAGGCAGCAGTCTCGTCGAGACGAAGGCCACTGTCTCGAACAAGCGCGAGGAACTGAGCTGCCTTGGCATCTGATTCAAAAATGAAATCCGTGAGATATCGCGGCAAAGCGGAGGGAGCACGCCTTAGGACATCCACAAGAAACCCATGAGCATGGACTTTCTGGACGACTACTTCTGCCAGTTCAGGTTCAAGAAGGCTCAATGAAAAAGTGCCATTCTCATATTGGCTAAGCCAACCATCAGCGGTTGCCGATTTGACCGCGCCTGCGTAGCGTTGCGGGATGAGCGTCCATGCGTCACTGCGCCGCTCAACATCTATAAGGTTAGCCAGCGAGCACATTGAAATAGCCCACCAGACCATGTCATCTGCTATCCGATGTGTAATCGTCAGACCGACGCCAATGGTTGGATTTGGCAGAGCATCCACGATGCTGGCAGATTTGGTGAGCGCATTCTTAAGCACCCGAAACCATGCTGAGTCTGTCCAATCGAAATGCTTAAAGACAGCTGGCTGACGTATGCATGCATCAGACACAACATCAATGGCGGTTGCATCGCGGCTGCCTACAGAGAGAAGCACCGCCTCGGTATCAGTGCACATGCCAAGCGAGCTTTCGAGCAGCTTGTGCTTTGCTGTGGTGTTGCTTGGGGCAAGCTCAAGTGCACTTTTTAAGGACTGACTTGCCGTACGCGAGCGCGCTAATAGCGCACCTGCCAGGGTCCACCAGCCTCTGGATGCCATCTCGGAAGCGAGTGTGTTTGCGAGGGGTTCTGGAAACTTATCAGCCATGGTGGAGAGCAGTCGCTTTTCCATTGCAGCCGTTTTATCCACCAGAGACAGGACTCTCGTAATGTGATTTGGACAAGTGGTTAAGCCAGCCCAGAGTACCTCGAAGGAGGAGTCTTCGGCCTCCTTTGCTGCAAGGTTAGCTTCGAATCCTTGTCCAACGGAAGTTAACCACGCGGGTTTTGCCTTCTCGGTCGCCCATGAGCTAAGAATGCTTGCCAGTCCTTGTGAAAACGCGCTCGGTCTTTGCTTACTGACCCAGTGGGTCAAGCAGTGTGCAATGAACGTAGCGCCAGGTGACGCCGTGAGTTCGAGGTTACGCAAAAGCAGAACATCTTGCTCAGTCCAACTTGATTCAGCATCACCCAGCCGCTTAAGGAACTCAGCCACAACGGCAGTGCGTTCAGCGCTGCTTCCGGCCCTTTCAGCAAGAATACGCAGCAACTGAATGTATTCGGATGGCTTACTTCCCGTTTGCCATAGCTCTAAAGCTTGAATTGCAATCGAGATTCCCATTGGCGAATCAAGACTAAGCTGCATCCTCTTGGCGAAATCTCGAAATGAAGCCTTCTTAGGAAGGTTCAGCAATGTAGCCGTATGCGAGCAAACCAAGTCGTCTCGACCAGACTGGTCAACGTAGCAGCCAGGGTCCCATCGTGCGCCGAGCTCTTTTGGAGTGCACACCACAGCTAGTTCATGGACGTCGTCTGGACCAAAGCTCATTCCGAAGGTAAGGCTCTTGCGAAACTCCGGTGGAACACGCGCCCAAAGCTCCAGCATTGCAGCGTCAAAACCTTCCTGCCCAACCACCACAACAGGCCTTTGAGAACTACGACTTAGAGACGCAGCTATCTGTTCGGTTAACTTTGGAGGAGCATTGCGAAGCCCGCCAATTTCGTTACTTTCAATAACTATAGGTTCGAGGCTATCGCCCTGGGTCCACGGCTCTTGCAGTGCGCTAGCCAAAGGAGAGAGGTCCTCAAGTGCTTCAACCAAATTCAGGGGGATGAAAGCGGCACGGGACAAAACCATGCCGCCTCGGGCAGCTCCTGGAGCCGGCCGAGTAAAGATGAGTATGAGCCATTTCTGATGACTGATTAGTCGAAGGAATGGGGCCCATGTAACCCCAGAAGGAACTGTTTGAGGCAAGTCAGTGCGCCATGCAATGTCACGGAACTCTGACTCAAAAGAGCTATTGCTTCCCTGCAAAAATGCATGCCCCTTAAGTGGGCCGAAGACTGCTTGTTGGATAAGCGCTTGCATTACTGGCGGGACACTGCGGCCAAGTGGATGATAGGTAGAGTGAGGTCGGCCAGTTGCTGTCCATCACGGCCCACAACATACCCAAATTGTTCCGGTCCTTTGTTGACGAAGTCCTCATTGGCCTTCTCTTTATCTAGCTCTGTTTCAAGTGCTGAGAGGCCAAAAACTTCACATCTATCACTCCACCGACTACGAATGAACGAAGCCAAAAGTGGCAGAGTTTTTTCGAGCACATCAGCTGGCTTGGTGCCAGCGGGAAGCTTGAGTTCATCCCAGCACGAGAGCAATACGGTCATACGTGGAACGGGCCCTCTATCCCGCCCCCCTCGGGCATGGAGCAGCAATTGCAAGAGCTCCACCAACCTGGACTGAATCGTTCGGTGAGGCTTATTGTCAACCCCGTCTTCATCCGCGCGCCGTAAGTCCGCTAAAGGCCTGGAGAAGATGTCATCGTCCTGGCGCGATAACTTCGGACGAACCATCAAAATCCATCCATGTGCGGCCTGGGTTCGCTCTACCCACTCTCGGCCCATGCGCCGGGTGTCGATGAGTTGCCGTATTTGCTCTCCAGCGTAGTCTGGCCATATGAGTTCAAACTCATTGCCTTTCCCATCCTCAACTTCCCATAAGCTTTCTCGGTAGACACCCGACGGAGTATGGTCAGCCAACAGACCTGCGTTGAGCCGCTTCCTCACTTCCTCAAAGGGAGAAATGTCATCGGGGGTTGTGCGCAGCTTGAGTTCGCAGGCTTCCACTTCAATGCGCGACAGAAGTTGGGCACCGTAGTGACTCTTACCGACATCCGACTCGCCGAAAAGCGCCACCTGAATACTGTTTCCGTCATAGCTCATGAGAGCTCTCCAAACCGTTGAAGTAAGACTGGTCCAGGCAATGGCTCATTCTGAGGTTTAAGAAAACTTGCTTTTGCGTCCAAGACCCATTGCAGCAAATCCAGAATTCCTTGACCTTGATTCAGCGTGTCGCCGTCGCTAGTTGGATGCATGCTCACGGGAAATTCAGCATGATTCACAAGGCAACGCTTCGCTGCTTCACGCACCGCAGCCACAATTTCTTCTGGGACAGGGATATCGCACTTCGTCCATACAAGTGCCACAGGTCGCCCGCGCTGCTCTCCACCCACACGCCTCAATAAATCGATAGTTGCTCTACGTGCTTGACCTCGCTGAGGACCTGCTAAAGCCTGAGAGTCGGCAATAACGAGAAAGACATCCGAACAGTCAGCGAGCCAGCGAGCACCTTCGGCCTGCGTGCTCATCTTGTTCAATGTCCACTCCGTAAACCACTCTCCTGGTGCATCTGCTGCCACCAAATCACAGAGTTCGCCACTTGCCTGAAGTGCCAGATGAAGCATCCCCGGCCGACGTCCTGTACCGCTTGAGGTGTGAGGTGGAAATGAGGGGCCATGCTTGGCCGACCATCGAAGATGGCTAGAGATGTTCTCCCACCCCTCAAGCGTTAAAGAACCCGCAAATTCCACGTGCTGAGGACGTATGCCGCGGGCAATCAGCAGATAGAAAGCGGCCAGTAAAGACGTCTTGCCCGCCTCAGCGGCCCCTGCCACCAGTAAGAGCTTGGAACTTCCCGTTCCGGCCAAATATGGGAGGTCTGTAGCGCCCATGGCGTTGCCTGTCCATGGGAACCTAAACTCTCCGCTCAACGCGACGGGAGAGTCCTCTTCCCCCACTGTGACCGACTTGTCCGCCGCGACCCAATGCGGGCAGTCTCTGTGATTCATTTCACCCTGCGAACAGGACATTTCCGGAGCGTTACAGCCCTCGGCTGAGCATCGACTACTCATGCCGCACCCGAGTAATCGGTAGCTTGTAAAGCCAGCAACTCGCGGAGCAGCAAGACGGCCCATTTATGTAGAGGAAGCGAAGGCTGACAGATGCAATCAGTCTCGCTGCGTTTTTGCAAAGCTGCCATGACTAGCCCGATGTGGGGCGCTTCGTTAGTCAGTTCGAGAAGACATTGCATTGCGTGTTCATTCACCTGGAGAACATCTTGAAGGTCTCGCTCTTCTTGGCTCGATACAACACTCAAGACCGCCTCAGCAAGCAATGAATGAACCGCTGGTTCATATGCAGGCGGAATCAATCTAGACAAGTCAACCACTGCGTATATCGTGGCGTCCAATGGAGACAAGTCACGATAGGGCTTTTGGGCAGCCTCGGAATAAAGTGCTTGGCGCCACCATAGAAGGTTGGTCGAGCGCTTGAGGTTTTGGTCTGCATTAGCAACTGAGCTAAGTCTATTCACAACTACTGCATGATTTTTTGCATCCAGCTCTGCGGCCTTGGCGATAGCAAAATCGATGTACTCCCCCAAAATCGCCGTCATCTGGTCCGCGAAATCGTAGCTCCATGGAGGACCGTCACTTGGCCAACTTCCATTTGGCTTGTCATTTGCCTCTCCATTACGGTTTGAAGGTCCCGAAGCAGACTCAAGTCGCTTTTTCAGTGATGCTCGTTCAACCTTAATAGCCTTGGCTGCAGCAGCAAGGGCGGCATTTGTACTTGAGCTTTCAGCCATTTCCACTGCTGATTCGGTCTCGAATGCTTGTTTCGACGCGTCACGTAGCATCTTGATAACAGGCTCATACTTACCGGGACGCAGCCATGGTTCAAAGTTCTGCATCAGTAACCAGATAGCCGTCCCGATGGCGGGCTGAGTCTCGACGGCATTCACCAAGGCTTGTAAGGTCACCGCACGGTATAGAGTGGTCGCAGTCCCATCTCTAAAGGCACCTTGGTAGGTATTCCACTCTTGCTCAATTGCTGCTGCCGCGTTGGCAAACGCGCCACTATCAGAGTTTTCTTCAAATTTGATGACGCTTAGAAGGGCAGCAATTGCCGATGCTGGCTTTTCGGAAAAATCATTGGAAAGCTGTGTAGCAGCTGCCGAAAGCTTTGCCAAACGCTCATCTTCCGCGCCTAAGTCTAGAAGGCTCAATCGAAGAAATGTCCTGAGTACCGCTGCAGTCATTGCCCGTCCCTTACTAATTGTTTCCGTGATGACAGCGTGGATTCTAGGATTAATGACCGTCTTCGCGCGAATGCCTTGTGGAATGGCGCGACTGAACAATTCAGCTTTAGTTGAAGTGGGTACAGTGATAGCTTAGAAGCGAAGACTCAGCTCATCTACATCATTCGAGGAGATAGTCGCTAGAAATGGCAGCACCGCGTCGAAGAGACCTCCGAGATGCAATGGTCAGTGACGTTACGGGACTTGCGAAGACTAGTTAGCTAAGCACTCAATTTTCATCTGAGTGACATTGCCTTCAATCAGGCAAAGCAAAAAAGTTACCGACTGTATTATTGAATCGACTTAAGACGTTTGGGGTGGGCCGTCGCTATCACGAGGCCCACTCATCTCCGATTGCAATCACCGCCAACCGATGTACCTGCACGAACTCCGAATTCAAGGCTTCAGACGCTTTCATGACCTCAAGCTTCAGTTCAAGAAGGGTTTGAACGTGCTCATCGGGCCAAACAACGGTGGCAAAACTGCAGTTGTTGATGCACTGCGCGTGCTGCTTTCAGCCAGTGACGAAGGAAGCCTTCGACTGACTGAGCTGGACCTTCACCAACCGGAGGCAGGAAGCCGCAGCACGGAGGCCAAGTTCAACTTCATATTCCGTGGCCTTTCAGAGCAAGAACATGCCGATTTCATCACGGCCTTAAGGCCGATTGCCGCAGGAGACAACTCCGGAGAGCGATACGAAGCTTGGTTCACAGTTCAGTACTCCAAGGCAGATTCTGAGAGCCGTCTAAAGCTCCGTCGGTGGGTCGGAGAGCATGAAGAGAACCCCCTAACGACTGAGATGCTTGAAGAGCTCCGGGCGGTTTATCTTCAGCCTCTTCGTGACCCGGCCTCTGGACTTAAACCCGGTCGGTATAGCCAATTAGCGAAGCTACTGCACCGCCTGTCCAAACAACCCGAACGCGATGCGTTGGAGCTGCATCTCAAGCAAATCGACCAGGACCTAAAACCACTTCCTCCACTGTCTACGACCAACACAGTCATTGGAGAGCGGCACGCAGCAATGCTTGGAAAAGAACTGGCGCAGCTTCTGGACCTTGAGCTCAGCCCAAGCGACTTCGCCCGCTTCGCATCACGTATCGGGATGTCTGTTGGCGGCATGGAAGTTGAGCAAAACGGACTTGGCTTCAACAACCTGATATTCATGGCTGTTGTACTAAGCGAGCTGGCCCTTAACAATGCTGTTTCCTACTGCGGCCTCATCGTGGAAGAGCCCGAAGCTCATTTACATCCGCAGCTCCAGGCCGTGCTGCTCGACTACCTTAAGACTGTTGAGAAGCCCGAACAGGGGCAACGTCCAGTACAAGTGTTCGTCACTAGCCATTCTCCGAACTTCGCGGCCTTGGCAGACTTAGATTCCATTTGCTGCATTTATGACAGTCCAACCGGGCCTGCCGTCTTTGCGCCTCGCGACGTCAAGTTTGAAACAGGACAAAAGGAGAAGCTACAACGCTATCTCAATGTCACGCGGGCAGAGCTATTCTTTGCGCGAAGGCTCATTCTTGTAGAGGGCACGGCAGAACTGTTCTTACTTGACGCATTGGCAGGCAAGGCAAGCATTGATTTGCGCAAGCACTCGGTCAGCATCATCAGCACCGATGGTTTGAACTTTGACTGCTTCTTGCCGCTGTTTGGCAAGAATGCTATGCAGATTCCCGTGGCAGTTATCACAGATGCAGACCCACCAGCGGACGTATTTCCGAGAAAGGCTCAAGCGCTACAGCTATCGGAAAATGCTGAAAAGCTACAGAAGCTGGAGGACGATTTCGTCAAGCTCTTCTTTGCACACAAGACTCTCGAATACGACTTGGCGCTAAACCGAAGCTCTCGTGACCAAATGCTGTCTACATTGAAGCAGATGCATCCGAAAATATGTGCGGATATCGAGTTAGGCATCATCTTTGGTGGCAAGCCTCATGAGCTTGCCAAAGAAGTCTTCAGCGGCATGTTCGTAAGTCGCAGCGTTAAAAAAGGGAGCTTCGCGCAACTCCTTGCATTCGAAATCGCTAACTCAGAGGAGAACGTCGTACTCCCACGCTATCTGAAAAAGGCGCTGATGTTCGTGACTACCGCTACGCCAAAGAACAATGACGACGATGTCCTTTGAGCCCACCGCTGAACAGACGGCCATCATTGAAGCGGACTTAGTGTCCATGGCTATCGTGGCATGCCCGGGGAGTGGAAAGACGGCAACGGCAGTACGACGGCTGGCTGAACTCCGTAAGCGTCTCAACGACACGAAGGGCCGAGCGGCCCTTCTCTCGTTCTCAAATGTAGCCGTAGAAACCTTTCGCGCCGAGTATCAGAAGCTTCAAGGGACGACTGTCACCGACAGCAAGGTTGCCATACAGACGGTCGACTCGTTTATTACCAACTACATTCTCAAGCCACACTGTGCCCGCGTAATGAAATCGCGACGCATGCCGTTCCTTTGTTTAGGCGACGAACCGTTTCTTAGTGCCTACAAGATTGGTGAAGGCAAAGAGACAACCGGAGTAGCAGACATAATTCTGAACAGAGTCAGCGGAGAGACGCGCTTCTATCGGAAGGTTGGTAAGTCGGACCCAATAGCGCTCACCCCAGCAATGTCGAAGCTGGCGTTGAAAAAGCTAAACGAGTTCGCTGCTACAGGTGGGTATACGCATACGCACGGGAGAGCCTGGGCGAGATGGCTTCTGGCGCGCGAACCTCATATTGCAAAGGCGTTGGCACTTCGATTTCCCCAAATTCTTGTCGACGAAGCCCAAGACGTAGGAACCTTCGAGGGGGAAATCCTTGACCTGCTTATCAAAGCTGGAAGCGATGTTTCGTTGATTGGCGACTTTCATCAAAGCATCTACAGCTTCAACTTTGCGACAGGCGATTACCTCCGTGCCTTCAGCGAAAGAGATGAAGTTGTAAAGTTTGAACTCACACAAAATCGCAGGTCACTACCGGCAATCGTCAATGTTGCCAATGCCTTAGCTCGAACGAAGACGACACCTCATCGAACAACCTCAAAACTCCACTCTGGAGCTTTCTATTGGCGATACGAGGAGGACAAAGCTCGGGAGCTGATGTCTACATGGTCAAGTGCTCTACAGGCCAAAGGCTACGCATTAGCCGATGCCGCAGTACTGTGTCGCAGCTCCGACATGCTAAGCGAGCTAACCTCAGCCAGTGTCAATCTGGGTACATCAGCGGTCAAACACCTGGCGTCCGCCGCGCTGGAGCGAGACAGGAACGGTGACATTGCAAAGACCTTCCATCACTGCGTTCAAGCGGCAATTCATTTAGTCGACGTGCCAAATACTTTCGCTCAACAGGTAAAGTCACCTGAGCGGGGAAGCGACATAGCTCAACTGCGACGATTGCTCTGGGACCTGATTCGAGACAATGCGTCCGGAATTCCTCCCTCCACACTTGAGGCGCGAGGAGAGTGGCTCACAAAGTTAAGGACAAACCTTGCATCTTGGCTGGACATCGTTGAGGAAAAAACCAAGTTCACTCGAGCCGCAACATGGACTGCTCGGGTGACTGCCAGGCGTCTTCCCGAAACAGGACCCTTACTCGGAGGAGACCTGGGTCAAAACGATTGGAACGGCCTGCGCTTGGGCACAGTTCACTCAGCTAAGGGTGAGGGAATCCCTGCAGTTATGTACCTCACCAGCAAGAAGCACCTGACAGCACTGCTTAAAGGGACTTCCAAGGAAGATGGTCGCATAGGTTTTGTTGCAGCCACACGCGCTCGAGACTTGCTCGTCGTCGCCATCCCATTAGATACAAAGCCTAGCGTTATCAAAAAGCTTCACAATTTGGGGTTCATGGACTGGGATAGACCTGGAAGGTAAGCACCACAAGCCAGCGTTTTGCGGTTGCTTGTGGAGGCGTCACCTCGCCGAGAAAGTTCAGCCAGCCCTCCCGCACGCAGTACATTGAGCTCCTCACCCACCTTACGGTGTACGCCCAGACCATGGTCACGGTCGTGCATATTGGCGAAGGCCTGGGCATAGGGTATCTGTGACATTCGGCGAGCAGGGGTTCGGCACTTAGTCATCATCGACACGTTCACACCTTGCACAGCACAGGTCGCATACGTGGTCAAGTACTTGGCACTGGCAACGCCAGAGATGGAACAGGTAGTCGCTCCGATTGGATATCAGTGGCCTTTGGTGATGGCAATGTGCTCATCGTGAGCGAGTATCTGATGCAAATCATCGAAACTCAGTCTCTCGAGGCTATGGCGCTCAATCTGGATGCCTTTGATGTCATCGTCATCAAGTCCAGAGTGCACTTCCGTCGTGGATTTGATGACAGCGGGTTCTCCAAAGCGATTTATTTGGTTGAGCCCGACGAAGCGTTCTTGGGTACAACCAAGCTGAATAAGTTGCCTTACAAGAATGTCGTTCCGTCCAACTACTTCCCATATGGTTGCAGCGATTTCACGATAGAACCGCGCCAGCACGAGGCAATGACTGGATGAGCGAGAGGCTAGCTCGGCTAGGACGCGTTGGTTGAAGCGTTATACGTTTGACCCAACCTCTTAGCGACAAATCTCGCATTAGCCACGCCAAGGTGAGGTCCGCTCTCAATTTATCGAGTGCTACTCGGGTGGCAGGCGGGAGAGTATCTAAGGCTCTGATGCCCCTGAACAAACCGATGTATCAGTACAAAAGTAGCTAATTTGTACTCATACATCGGTACATCTGCAGCTTTCGCTCCTTGACAACTGGGCACATCGAGCTGCCAGAGCTAGCAAGCAATCAGCACGAAGAAACGGGCGGTCCAGCACTACCTTGCCGCACAATTGACTCATGAGCATTTCAGAGCGCAAGGAAGCAATATTGAATGCGGTTAAGGCTGCTCCCAGCCCTGTCCGGCCAAGCACATTGATGGACTCCATCGCGAGTTCTCGAGCCTCTCTCAATCGCGATTTGAAAAGCTTGGCGGACGCTGGGCTACTGCAAATTCAGGGCAAGGGGCGTTCGACGCGTTACGTCGAAGGAGTCGACCCCAACGAGCCTCCAAAGGCCCGCCGGCGATGGTCGACAGCAGCAACGGCGTTGCTTCAGTCATTAAGCACACCGCCAGCTACGCGTCCACAAGTTCAGTACGACCTCAGTTTCTTGACTGCCTACACCCCGAATCTGTGCAGCCTTCTACCGCCACAGCTAGCCCTACATTTGTTCCATGCAGGCTATTGCGGACAAGCAAGCTCTGTCCATGCCGAGCCAGCAGAGCAACCTCTTAAGGAACTTGCATGGTCATCTGCTTGTCTTGATGGCATCTCCATGAGACTTGATGACGCCAAGCTGCTCCTAAACGGGCAACCTCACGCAGACGGTCTCAGCAGGGACGCTTTGGTACTTCTCAATCACCAGGACGCTCTCGACTACGTCAGGGCTATCGCGGCAGAGCAAGACCTGTCAGCGGCGACCATCATCGATGTGCAAGCCTTGCTGATGAGGGACTTGGTGGATGCCAAGCTCATTGGCAGCATCCGCGCCCGGCCTATCTATGGCTGCGACTATGCTCCCAGCCACGACCCTGCCATTCTGCAATCGTTGCTTGAGTCCATCGGCAGGAAGGCTCAACAGATACACAACCCTATCGAGGCGGCGTTCTTTACGTGGGTGAATTTGTCGTACCTGCAGCCCTTCAATTTCGGCAATGGCGCGACTGCTCGCCTAGCTGCTAACGTCCCGTTGCTGCATAAGAACTGCGCTCCCTTATCGTTTCAGGGTGTGGGGAGAGCCGACTATGAGCTTGCGCTCAGTGGTATCTATCAAAAGCGGGACGTAAGGGCCGCGGTCGAGCTATTTGAATTTGTGTATCGCAAATCTGCGCAGAGCTTTCAGCAGTGAAAGCACCGGCTAGTTGCTGACTGATATCTCCGCCTGGCTATGGCAGTGAGGAGGGGATTGTTGCGGTTGGGTTACCCGGACGCCAGACCGTGACTTTCCCCGCAACAGAGAGCCTGCATTCGGACGACCAGCCATCTCCGTCAGTTAGGAAGAACGGTCTTGATGGCAACGGAAAGCCTTATCAGCTTCATTGGCTGTGGTCGGTTCAATCACACTGAACTCTCAGTTCTACCTGCAATAAACACATAGCAGGCTGAACACTTCCGTCAGGTGCTCACGCACCATCTCCTCGCTGAGCTTTGCCGAATTGATGCACTAGTTCTAAGTAGTTGAGATTTTTAGCGAGATTGCGCGGGTTTACCCGCAAATTGCATAAATTCCCTCAAACTAAAATGAGACAAGTGTCCATCCATCGGACACACAAATGCAATCGCAACCCTCAGAATTCAACCTTAGGAGACCCATGACTGAAGTTCCCAAAAACGAGCGCGACCGCTTGTCAGACCGTGTTGTCATTGTCACAGGCGCAGCGCAAGGCATTGGGGCAGCATACGCCTTGGCGCTGTCACAGCAAGGAGCTCACGTTGTTTGCGCAGATATTCTTGACACCAGCGCGATAGTTCAGCAATTGAAAGCGAGCAGACCTGAAGCAAGGGCAATCGGCGTCCATGTAGATGTGACCGATGCTCAGTCCGTAACCGCAATGGTGGAGCATGTAGTTGCTGAGTTCGGGCGCATTGACGTGCTTGTGAACAACGCTGCCATCTTTGGAAACCTCACGCTCAAACCATTTGAAGAAATCAGCTCTGGTGAATGGGACAAAGTTATGGCCGTCAACGTCAGAGGCGCCTTTGAATGCGCGAAGGCTGTAGCACCTAAGATGCGTAAGCAAAGCTACGGAAAAATTATCAACGTTGCTTCCGGCACAGTTTTCAAAGGAACACCTATGTTCCTTCACTATGTGACATCCAAGGGAGCCATAGTCGCCATGTCACGCTGCCTGGCACGTGAGCTTGGCAAGGACAACATTTGCGTTAACACCTTGGCTCCAGGTCTAACGCTAAGTGCAAATGTCGCAAGCAACCCAGACTGGCAAGGCAGCACCGCAGCGGGGATTGTGTCGTCGCGTGCGATACCCAGAGAGCAGACTCCTGACGACTTAACAGGCACTTTGGTTTACTTAGCTAGTTCTGATAGCGACTTCGTCACAGGACAAGTAGTCGTCGTTGATGGCGGTTCGGTCACACACTGACGAGGGAAGTACAAATGAACACATCGCTGTATATCAATGGCCAATGGACGAATTCTGGAAATCGGCAACTGGCTGATAGCTACGACCCTGCAACTGGTGAGTCCCTAGGAAAGTTTGTCGATGCAACCGTAGAAGACTTCGGTGCTGCGATTGCCGTAGCGCATAGAGCGTTTCAGAATCCGACGTGGTCTCAAAACCCGCGGCTGCGCCAACAGGTTCTGAACGCTTGGGCCGCGAACCTCGAAGGTAGAGCAGAAGAAATCGCTCATCTTCTCACGCGTGAGAACGGTAAGGTTCTCGCTCAATCTCGCGGGGAACTTGCCGGCGCAATCTCTGAGATTCGCTACTACGCAGGCCTCGCACGTCATATCCCAGGTCATGCACTCGAAGTAGAGCCTGGCGTCTTTTCAACGATGATTAAAGAGCCCGCTGGTGTGGCAGCCATCATCGTTCCTTGGAATGCACCAGTGGTACTTCTCATTCGTTCGCTCGCGCCAGCACTTGCGGCTGGGTGCACGGCTATCGTCAAACCGGCTCCTCAAACAGTTTTAACTAGCGCAGCGGTCCTGCAGGAGCTCTTCCGAATCGAGGGGTTGCCTCCTGGCGTGGTGAACTTTTTGACAGAGCTGGGGCATGGTGGCGCGCAACTTCTGACTACAGCACCCGAAATCGATGTCGTTAGTTTCACTGGCTCTAACCTGACGGGCCAACGAATCATGGCCGCTGCAGCGCCGACTATGAAAAAGCTGTCGCTTGAGTTGGGTGGAAAATCTTGCTGCATCGTTTTTGAAGATGCGGACATTCAGAAGGTTGTTCCCCAGATTGCTGCGGCTGCCACTGTGATTTCTGGGCAGCAATGTACCGCTGCTCGGAGAATTCTTGTGCACTCTTCGCAGTTCGAAGCAGTGAAGCACTTGATGAAAGATGCTCTGCAAGCCGTATCCATCGGGTCAGGCCTGCACGCGGGAATTGGCATGGGGCCGCTGATTGACCCAATTACCACGTCAACCGTTCAGGCGAGCATCGAGCGAGCCATGGATGAAGCTGATGAAGTAGTCTTAAAAGGCACACGACTCCAAGGTGACTTCTCGAAAGGCTGCTTTGTTTCGCCAACGCTGGTGGCTCATCGAGACACCTCGTCGTTCTTTGTTCAGGAAGAGATTTTTGGCCCATTTGTTGTCATTGAGTCCTTCGACTCAGAAGCCGAGGCAGTAAAGCGTGCGAACCATACAGAGTTCGGGCTGTCTGCGAGCGTGTGGACTGACAACGGTGCACGCGCCTGGCGAATGGCCAGGGCCCTTCGGAATGGCACGGTATGGATAAATGACCACAACAAGCTGTTTGCGGAGGCCGAGACAGGTGGCTATCGCCGAAGCGGGCTTGGGAGACTTCACGGAGTAGATGCGTTATTCGATTTCACAGAAATCAAGCACATCTATCAAAGTGTTGGTGTTGTGCCTTACGAGGGCTAGACATCAGGACCTCAACATTGCATTGAGGTCAAGAGTTCAATAAAAAGTGGGGCCGAAGCCCCACTTTTTATTTGCCTTGAGTCCTAGAGGTCTAGCACTAGGCAGTCTGACTTGCACCCAGAAACACAAATCATTATGGAGCGATTGGTGGCTTGCTCTTGCTTGCTCAGCACGAAGTCGTGATGGTCAACCTCACCAGAGATTACACGTGCTTCGCAAGCTCCACAGACGCCTTCCTTGCAACTGTACTCTGCGTTCACGCCGGCTTCCAATATCGTGTCCAGCAGACTTTTGCCTGGCTGAACCTCGAGTTGAATGCCTGACTTTTTAAGGATAGCCGTATAGCCAGATTGCTCACCTGTACTGGGCTTTACCGTAGCTCCGCCAAAACGTTCAAGGTGCACATTGACATAGCCAAGTTCTTCACATGTCCGCTCAAAGGCATCAAGCATTGAGGTTGGGCCACAGCAGTAGTAGTGCGCGCCCGGATGATGCGCACTGAGCAATGAGGCAAGATTGGGTGTCGCTTGTTGCTCATCGCTGAAGTGATAGGTCGCGGTCAATCTGCTGGGACACGTGGCAACCAGCTTCTCGACTTGCTCAAAAAATGCAGCCTCCGCTTTGCTGCGAGCACAATAAATAATGTGCGCAGACTTGCCCAAGGCTTGGAGTCTTTGAAGCATTGCGTAAATAGGCGTGATACCTATCCCGCCAGCGACCAGCACCGTGTGCTCAGCACTTTCATCCAGCGCAAAGTGATTCCTTGGCACGCCGATTTCGATGTACTGTCCCACCCGAAGATTGTCGTGAACAAAAACTGAGCCACCGCGGCTACTTGCATCCTTCTTGACGGCGACTACATATCGTTCGGTATCACCGGGGTTGATAAGGGAGTAGCTTCGTATGAGTCCGTTGCCTAGGTGGAGGTCCAAATGTGCGCCGGCCTCCACCGCAGAGAAACCCTGGGTGTCCTTGCCCGGGCGCAGTTCAAGGCTAATAGTGTCTGGCGCCTCAAGACGAACGCCGACAATCTGTGCCTGTACGGGCTTTGAAGCCATAGAAAATCCTCGAGGCACCACCCGCCATAGGCGGGTGGCTTTCTTACATGATGTGAAGGCCGCCGTCGACCAGAAGCGTGGTTCCAGTGATGAACGAGGCTTCAGAGGACGCCATCCACAGGATTGGCCAAGCGATTTCGGTTGGGTCTGCCCAACGTCCAATGAGCGACGTGTCTTTGCGCTCTGTCTTGAGTTGCTCGACACTCTTACCAGCTGCTCCGGCGCGCCCTACGTGGAAATCCGTCAAGGTCGAACCTGGGCACACTGCATTGACACGAACACCGTTGGCAGATTCTTCAAATGCCAGCGAACGCGTGAACGAGAGTTGAGCAGCCTTAGTAGCGTCATATAACGCCATGCCTTTACGCCCTGTGACCGCGTAGCAAGATGAGACATTGACCACCGCACCACCGGATTTACGAAGCTCTCCAATGGCTGCATGGCAGTAGTTAGACATCCCCACTAAATTGACGTTCACCATTGCTTGCCACTCCTCGGGCGTCGCTTCCGTCGCGGCAGAGTAGTTCCGCATGGCAGCGTTGTTCACGAGGATGTCTAGCTTGTTCCACTTGCTGGTGGCCTGAGAAACTGCCTCAATGGCCGCGTTGCGGTCGGACACGTCCGCAACGAAACATTGAAGGCGTGCTTCTGGCATGACTTCGAGGATTCGCTCACGGGTACGCTCAAGTGCTTCTCCATTGGCATCGACCATCAGCACAGAGGCCCCCTCCTGGCTAAAAAGGGCTGTTGCTGCTGCGCCGATGCCCGAACCGGCACCGGTAATGAGGGCTACTTTGTTATTCAGACGGGCTTCACGCATTTTTTCGCTCCTTGGTCACAGGCTGAAAACAGGCTTCTTTGTGCTGTCTGCCAGGTTCTCTTTTGCCCACTCCAATGGGTCGATGTCTCGATTCAGAAGGACGCCTGCAGGACGGACATGTTGCTCAGCGGAGTCAAGCGCAGGAGGTGTTTTTCCCTCCTCAAGACCGAGCGCTGCTTCATGCAGCATCCGACGCGCCATCACAATAGCTCGGTCTGTTGGGAGGAGTCGTTCAGCTTCATGGTCTTGAATGGAGCCCATGCTTTCTTGCAAGGAATAGTCCTGCGCAGAGAAGCCGAAGATACCGCTGTAGGCTCGCTTTTCCTTTTGAGCGAGTCGGTCCATGCCGTAATCGTTGTCACGGCTCTGCATGGGAATAAAACTGCCTGGTGCTTCGTATTCCACGTGAATACCTTTGCCAGCCTCCATGGCCTCGAGTTCTTCCGCAGAGAGAGGACGGTCGGGCTGCCAGTTGATGCTCCAGGCCCAGCAGTTGTGGTCATCAATGGGAACCCATACGTGGCCACCCAGAGCATGTTCGCCGAATGGAGCGATGAGCGTGAACCAAGGGAAGAGGTACTGGGTGATACGCCAGTAGTAGGAGTCTGGTTCCCCATTGCGACGGCCAAACAGACTCAGGCCAAAAGGTGTTTGCTCAATTTCAAACTTAACGTTGCCATCGGCCTTGATGTAGTCAAGAGCCTTTACGCCTTGGTGCATTGGGTCGTGGTCGACTTCGAAGCTATGCACGTAGGAGACGTGAGCGGTGTCAATGCCGCCTTCCATTGCTTGCAGGTAGTTGCTGTACTGCAGTCGCTTGGACACGAAAACGTGCTCTGGAGGAAGCATGCACCATTCGAGCTCTGGAGGCGCAGGCTGATGCTCTGCAGGGCCCATGTAGGCCCAAACTATCCCGCCGCGTTCAACGCAGGGATAGCCTTTGATATGCATACGTGAACATGCTTGGGGCGAAGACGGAACATCCACGCACTTCCCATCACCGTCGAACTTCACACCGTGATATGCACAGCGGATACCGTTCTCTTCATTACGGCCAAAGTAAAGCGAGACGCCACGATGAGAGCAAAACTCGCTGATGAGACATGCGCGACCTTCGGAGTTGCGAAACGCCAGCAGCTTTTCACCTAGGAGACCAACACGCACTTGAGGGCCATCGGCTTCAGCGATTTCATCCGATTTCAAGGCCGGCACCCAGTACCGACGAAGCAGGTTACCCATCTGGGTTCCTGGGCCGACACGCGTCAGTGTTTCAGACATTTCCTTGTTCATCTGGGTCTCCGTTCGGACTTCAAACTGTCCATCTGTTGATAATGGAGTCCATTGTACGAACAATAATTAGCTTGTCAATCTGGAGTGGCAAGGTTGTTGCGGGTCTTTGGGCGGTAACATAGAGAAAAATTTTTGAAATCCTGCTCTATGTCTGAGACTGAAAAGATTGGCGACAGTGTTCGCGCTGTTGACCGAGCCCTGGAGATACTTCTGGCCTTCACGGTCAGCGACCAAAGGCTCACTGCAGCGGAATTGCTCAAGCGCGTCGACTTGAGTCGTCCGACGCTGTACCGACTACTTAAAGCACTCGAACACAACGGGTTCATCGTTTCCTCCGGTGACCCTCAGCGCTTTGAACTCGGTCCGTCCGTTGCTCACCTTTCACATGTCTGGAGCTCAAGCCTGGACGTGTCGGCGGTAGCTCAGCCAGCTATGCGCCGCCTGTGGGATGAAACTGGCGAGACGGTGTCGCTACTTGTTCACCAAGGCTCCAGCAGAATCTGTGTCGCAGAGCTGCCCAGTGCTCAGCCCTTGAGCTTTAAAAGAGGTGTGGGCTATCGCGAAGACGTGACGCTAGGTGCCAGCGGCCGAGTCATCCTCGCGCATGTCCCGAATCCAGAGACATATCTGTCGAAAGACAAAGTCAAGAAGGCTGACGTGCCCACGTTCATGAAGCGCCTTGAAGACGTGCGCAATGCCGGCTTCGCGGTCAGCAGGGACGAGCTCATTGAAGGCGCTGTAGCTGTTGCTGCTCCATTTTTTGTCGGTGGAGGGAAAGTGATGGGCTCGCTGGCAGTGTTTGGCCCAAGCGTGCGCATGGGAGACAAAAAGGTCGAGCAGGTTGCGCAGTTGCTCAAAGTTGAAGCGGAGAAGCTATCTCAGGCTCTTGGACAACAGTAGTGCCCTATATGAGCGAAGGCGCCACAATGCGGCGCCCTCGTTAAAGCATTAGTCGGCTCTCGCACCAGTCGACTTGATAACGGCACCCCAACGCGGGATTTCTGCCTTAATCCAGTCACGGAACTGCTCGGGTGAACCGGCAACAACCTCAAATTCCATTTTTTCCAGTTGCGCCTTGACGTCAGGCATCCGAAGAATCTTTACGATTTCCTGGTTGTAGCGCTTGATGATTTCCGGTGGAGTCTTCCCAGGAGCAAGGAAGCCAATCCATGATGTAGCAACAAAGTTTGGAAAACCTTGTTCAATCATCGTGGGAACCTGTGGCATCGATGGAAAGCGCTTCGTTCCCGTCGTTGCAATTACCTTGAGACGCCCTTCTTGGACGAACTGCGAGATATTCCCTGGCACGAGGAAAGCTGCATCAACAATGCCACCAACTAAATCCACAACGGCCTGAGTTGCCCCCTTGTATGGGACGTGAGTGATGTCGGCACCAGTTGCTGACTTGAGCATTTCCATGGTCAAGTGAGATGCACTCCCCACGGACACTGAACCATAGCTCATTGGCTTCTTCTTCGATAGCTCAATGAACTCCTTGACGTTGTTGGCCTTTACGCTGGGATGCACCGCCAGAAACTGAGGTGAAGAGACTGCCAGAGTGATAGGAGTCAAGTCCTTCTCAGGGTCATATGGAAGCGACTTGAAGAGAGTCTTGTTAATAGCGATAGGGCCATTGAATCCTGTTAGTAGGGTATGCCCATCTGGTGCGGCCTTTGCAACCTCAGCTGCCCCGATATTTCCGCCCGCACCGCCTTTGTTCTCAACAATGACGGCTTGCCCAAGGGCATCCTGCAATTTGTTTGCGACCAAACGAGCAAGCGTGTCGTTGGTGCTGCCGACGATTGGGACAATGATTCGAACGAGTTTAGTGGGCGACCATTGCTCTGCACTTCGCGCGAAGGGAGTCGCAGATGCGGCTGCCGCACCGAGCATCGCAAGTGCGGTGCGTCTTTGTATTGGTTTCATCGGGGAGTCTCCTTATATGAGGGATGCCAGGTTCGGATGCCCAGCAATTTGGAAAGGGGGCGTCAACCTCTCCGTTTAATCCAGGGTCAGGTTTATTTTTCTGACGGCCTGACCAAGCTCGGTTCCTTGCTTGTCTATCAGTGAGTTCATAGCCGCTACGGAACTTCCAGTTGCGGTGTACCCAATCTCTTTCATCCGAGCAGTTACGCTGCTGCTTCGGAGTACTTTGTTAATGTCTGCATTCATCCGCTCGATGACGGAAGGTGGAGTACCAGCCGGAGCGAAAAGGCCTACCCAAGATGACGCGGCAAAGTTAGCTGGCCCGCCACTTTCCAACACCGTGGGAACGTCTGGATGTGCTGGTTCACGCTGAGGTGCAGCTATGGCAATAAACCGAAGCTTCCCCGCCTTTTCGAGATTCCCGGCGCTTGGAATCGAAGCAAACGCCCAATCAATGTCTCCTCGGGCGAGGCTGGTGTAAAGGGTCGAGTTTTCCTTGTATGGCACATGCGTCATGCGGACTGCGGCCGCATCAGAGAGCATTTCGCCTCCTAGGTGCGCAATGCTCCCAATTTGCCATGAGCCATAGGTCAGCTTGTTGGGTGAAGCCTTCGCTGCAGCCAAAAGTTGATTGACCGTTTTGTATGGCGAGTTGGCAGGGACAGCTACAAAGAAATAGCTTTCATGAAGTGGAGTGATGGGAGCCAAGTCACGCTTCACGGAGTACGGTAGCTTCTTGTAGAGATGCGGTAGTGCCGTGACATTCATCCCTTCAAGGTGCAACAAAGTTGTGCCATCTGGCACCGAACGCTTTGCTTCTGCAATCGCAATAAAGCCACTTCCTCCAGGCTTGTTCTCGACGACTACAGGAATCTTCCAAGAGCTTGCGAGCGACTCAGCAATGATTCGCAACATTGCATCCGGTCCAGAACCCACAGAGAACGCCGAGACGATTCGCACCCTAGAGGGCAACGTATCTTGCGCATACGTGCTCAGTGAAGCCAAAAGGCCGATGGCCAAGATGCTGACAAGGTTGCGTCGAATCATGTTTCTCTTTTCGCGGGGCTATGGGATGAAACAAGTCATGCATGGTTGATGTAGCACAAGCTTGCTCTTGCATGTCCGTACTAAGGACAGGCGTATCATCACACGGACACAAAAGAATTTAACTAAGGGTATTCCTTAGAGATAAGTCATCCACCTTCGCTCAGACGTAACTTGGCCGACAGATGACCCAACCGTCTGCGCCAACGTACTTCGCATGAGCCAGTTGGATGAGGCTTAGCTTTGGTCACGAGCCTTTGAGCGGGCACGACAACGCCTGCCCGCTCAAAGGCAGACAACAGCGTGATGCACCAAATGGATTTAGCTAAAGAGCTCTTTTATGACTGAGCGCAGCCACAGAAGACCGGCTTCCTTGTTGAAGCGAGCATGCCAGTACTGGCTTACCGCATAGCTAGGAAGTCGTAGAGGAGGACTATGTGTGGTGACATTGTGCGAGCGCTCAAAGTTCAGAGCCAAGCTACGAGGTATCGTTGCAATGAGGTCGCTTTCCGCCACGATGGGGCCAATAGATAGGAAGTGCCCAACCTTCATTGCAATGCGCGCATTAACGTTCGGTGCCCGCAAGAATGCATCTACAGCTGACGCGTGAGCAGTGTTGTCAAAGCCAGTGACAACATGCCCAAGACTTTTGAATTGAGACAACGTCAGCTTTGCTGGGATTTTGGGGTGGTCACGTCTGGCTATGCAGGCATATTGCGCATCGAAGAGCTTTTGCTGATACAGACCGTCGTTCTCGAAGTTGAAGTATCCAAGCGCCAAATCAACGCTCCCCATGGCCATCGCCTTTGCGAGCTGAGGCGTCGACAACTGTCTTGACTCAATATCCACACTCGGCGCGACGCGCGCAATGTGTGCGGCGAGACGCGGCAAGAAGACCTGCTCGGCCGTATCCGACATCGCAAGATGAAAGGTCCGATTCGACGTTCGCGGCTCGAATCCAGACGCCTCTAAAGAGCGTCGTACGACTTCAAGAACAACGCCTGCGCACTCAAAAAGCGCATCAGCAGCAGGAGTTGGCAGCAACCCCTCGGAGCTTCTGACGAAAAGCTGGTCTCCGTATGCATCTCTAAGCCTAGCTAGACAACGACTCATCGCAGGTTGACTAAGGCCAAGCTCTAACCCTGCCGCAGTCAGGCTCCGCAATCGATACACGGCATCGAATAACTCCAGGAGATTGAAGTCAACGCGATTGGAAAGCCGTTGTGTAGCTCTAACCATCATGCTCCTAGAGAATGCCAACTATCAGTACATATCATTTTACGCATGACGTGCCCGAACCTACGATTAGCTATCGACGTTTGCAGAGGCATTCATGCGCATCACTTCTATACGGGCACATGCCCTCGTTGTACCGACTGCGGTCCAAGTTCCAGGCGTAGGTGAACATCGCGAACAGCTAGGCTGCTGCGTTGTTGTTGTTGAGACTGACGAGGGCTACGTTGGTCACGGTCTCACTGGGATAACACAAGAAGCAGTAGTACAGACCGTGGTGAATGATGTGCTTGCACCAGCACTCATTGGCACCGACCCCATGCTGCATGAAGCTCGTTGGGAACAGATGTACTGGATGCTGTCTTCCCGAGGACAAACAGGTTACGCACAGCATGCGATTGCTGCGTTGGACATTGCTCTCTGGGACATCAAAGGACATGCTCTGCAGCAGCCAATTTGGAAGTTGCTCGGAGGAGCACGTAAGCGAGTACCCGTGTACTCGACATTTGGATTTGATTTCCTATCCAAGGACGAATTAGTCGCAGCCGCGAAGTCCATAACCGCTCAGGGATTGCGACATCTGAAGATGGTGGTTGGACATCGGGCACTTCAACGAAGAGATACATCCAAGAGCCGTGAACTTGGGCAAGTAATCCGCGCAGATGCGGAACGCGTTCGCGCAGTCCGAGAGGCGGTCTCGGCCGAAACAACCCTCTACATCGATGCGAACTGCAGCCTCGATGCATATCACGCAGGAAGACTTGCATCCATGGTTGCAGACTGCGGTATTGGCTTCTTCGAAGAGCCAGTAACGCAGAACGACGCAAGTGCACTTGCTCACCTACGCAGAACAAGCGGAATCCCCATTACTTGCGGCCAAAACGAAGGCCTCGCACACCGATTCAAAGACTGGCTAGTAAACGGAAGCGTTGACTATCTACAGCCCAATGTGGTCATCAGCGGAGGGTTTACACAATGCGCTCGCATTGCTGCTTTGGCGTCCGCGTTCAACGTGAACATCACAAACGGTGGTGCATTTCCATTGCACAACATGCATCTGCAAGCAGGGGTTTCCAACGGCACAAAGGTCGAATGGCACCTTCCCGTGGTTGCCCTGATGAAGGAAATCTATGAGGGCTACCCGGTACCCCAAGACGGAGAAATCGCGCTAACCGATAAACCAGGTCTGGGGTTCAGCCTCCGGCGTAGCGCACTCGAGCAGTTTGCAATTTGACGAGCCTTTCCCACACCCAACAACAAGGAGACATTGTGAGAAGAAGATGTTTTGTGAGTGCCTTGGTGAGTGTGCCATTCGTCAGTCCTGCAACTGCTCAGGCAAAAAAATGGACCGAGTCTCTTGCTAGATTCGTCGTTCCTGCTGCACCAGGCGGAACACTTGACCAGTTGACCAGACTGCTTGCGACCGAAGTGGGCAAGCTCACCGGACAGCGAGTCATCGTAGAAAACCGCGCAGGCGGAGCTGGCGCACCAGCGCGTCAGTATGTTGCTACAGGTCCGTCTGATGGGACATTAATTTTCATGGGCCAAGTTCACGAGATAACGCGTGCAGCCCTCGTGAATTCCGTGCCATATGCTATGACCAAAGAGCATTTCGAACCTGCGTCCATGATTGGAGAGGTTCCCAACGTTCTTGTAGTTAATTCCAAGTTGCCTGTGAAGTCCGTCAAAGACCTGCTTGACTGGGGCAAGCGCGAAGGCCGGGAGTTGAACTATGGGGTTGGGAGCATCGGGAATCTTCAAAACCTTGCTGGGATTCTCTTTCAGCAACAGTCGGGCCTAGCCCTCAAGTCAATTCCTTACAAGGGCAGCGGGCCTGCAATCGTTGACCTCATTAGCGGTCAGATTGACCTTCTCTTTGAGACCTTACCAGCCACTCTCGCACATGTTGCATCGGGGAAGCTACGCGCTCTCGCAGTGACATCCGTAAAGCGCAACCCTGCGCTCAAACATGTCCCGTCATTTACCGAATCTGGCTTCCCCAAGATGCAGATGACTACTTGGTATGGGGCCTTCCTCAGGACAGGTGTTAGTCAAGCAACTACTTCCCAAGTTGCAACGGCGATAAGCACGGCTCTTGCCTCCCCTGAGTTGACTACTGCATGGAGTCAAGCCGGAATGTTGCCCCCTCCTTACGTGTCTGGAGAACGGTTTAGCGAGTTCGTAAGCACGGAAGAGAAGCGATGGAGCGACCTAGTCAAAGCCACTGGGGCGAAGGTCGATGAGTGAGTCACGACCAGACCGACCGACAAACAAAATCAGGAAGAGCAAGAAATGGAATTGATAACAGTTCGTGACGCCGTCTACGACTTCATGCGCCAGTGCGGTGCCAACAAATGGTTTGGCAATCCGGGGTCAACTGAGCTACCGATGCTCAAACATTTCCCTGATGATTTCGAGTACGTACTTGGCTTGCAAGAGGCAACTGTGGTTGGCATGGCTGATGGCTATGCCCAAATTACAGGGCGAGCTGCTTTTGTAAATCTGCACTCAGCTGCCGGAATTGGCAATGCCATGGGCAATATTTATACAGCGTTCAAGAACCAGACTCCTATGGTGATTGTTGCTGGCCAGCAGTCCAGAGGCATACAACAGTTCGATGCCTATCTAAACTCAAAGCAAGCAAGTGAACTTCCGAAGCCCTACGTCAAATGGTCGATAGAGCCAGCCCGTGCCCAAGACGTGCCTGCGGCCATCGCCCGGGCTTACTACACAGCAATGCAGATTCCCCGAGGGCCCGTTCTAGTGTCTGTGCCAGCCGACGACTGGGATGAGCTCGCTAGTCACGTTCATCTGCGTGAGCTTTGCTCTGCGGTCAAGCCTGATTTGAGTGCCGTTCAAGCGCTTGCTGCTCGTCTTCGAGAAGCTCATCGACCTGCCCTTATTGTCGGCGCCGCTATTGACCGGGATGACGCCTGGGAACAGGCAGTGGCTGTTGCAGAACGATTGGGCGCAGCAGTTTTTGTCGCACCTTTGTCTTGCAGGTGTAGCTTCCCAGAAGACCATCCGAACTTTCAAGGCTTTCTACCTGGGGTGAGAGACCAGATTTGCCAGCGCCTGGAAGGTTACGACCAAATATTGATTGTGGGTGCTCCCGCCTTCACGTATCACGTCGATGGTGACGGCCCTCACATTCCGCCTACATCTCAGCTTTCGATGCTCACTGATGATGCAGAGATTGCCACCTGGGCGCCGGTCGGGGATGCTTTGATTTGCGGTATCAAGGGTGGTTTAGTTAGTCTGCTTGAGCAACTCGAAAAAACGTCAGCAATTGCCGTTCGAAAGAGGGCAGACCCAAGCGCTGTGGATGACGCCACCATGTCCGCGGCTTTAGTGATGAAGAGTCTCGCCAAGGTTCGGCTACCCAATGACATCTTTGTAGAGGAAGCTCCAACAACACGCGTGGTCATCCATGAGCATCTTCCTATGCTTAAGCCTAGGAGCTTCTTCACCATGGCCAGCGGCGGGCTTGGATTCAGCATGCCTGCGGCTACGGGGATAGCGATGGGCTCGCCTGCCACCAGAGTGATAAACATCGTCGGAGATGGCTCAGCAATGTATAGCCCTCAGGCCATCTGGACCGCCGTGCAACATCATCTGAACGTCAAGTTCCTCATCATCAACAATGGGCGCTATGCCGCGCTCAAACGATTTGCAGGAGTACTGAAGTTCCCTGCAGATTCCAAGCTTGTAGGGACAGAGTTACCAGGCTTGGATTTTGTGAGCCTGGCGAAAAGCTATGGATGCCCTTCAATTCGCATTGAGACCACTGGAGAACTTGAGCGAGAACTAAAGGCAGCTATCGATGGTGACGGTCCAATGCTGCTAGAAATAGTGGTGCCTTGATGCAGCAGCTTCGAAATATTTATGCGCTGTCAGACCTCGAGAGGTTGGCTCGGAAACGCCTTCCGAAGAGCCTCTTTACCTACATCGCTGCAGGAGCCGGCGACGGGACCGTGGTTTCAGCGAGTCGGCATGCCTTTGACTCCTACAAGTTGGTGCCGAAGGTTCTAACGAACGTATCAGAGCGAAACAAGCAAGTGACCCTATTTGGACGTCCATTCGATGCCCCGATAGGAGTGGCTCCGATGGGGATAGCCTCTCTTTGTCATTTCGATGGTGACCGGGCGCTTGCTAAGGCGGCAGCACGGCATAACTTGCCCTATGTTCTTAGTGGAGCCTCGACAACACCTCTCGAGGCCGTTCTAAAGGTAAATGACGCTACTTGGTTCCAAGCCTACCTGTCCTCCCGCTGGGAGCTAACAGCTCCATTGCTCGACAGGTTGAGTACATCTGGAGTGAAAACCTTGGTCATAACGGTTGATGTTCCAGTGGCAGCTATTCGAGAGGCTGAGCGCAGAGCGGGATTCAGTGTCCCCTTGAAGGTTAGCCCGAAGCTAGCCATAGATGCACTAATGCATCCAAGGTGGCTGCTCGGCTCGCTCGGAAGGAGTCTGCTAAAGCAAGGCGTTCCTCATTTTGAAAACATAGGAGCTGGCCGCAGTGGGCCGGTGTTTTCTACCAGTGTTGACCATCGAGCGAGTCGTGCTGAATTCACTTGGGACCATATCAAGCAAATACGCGAATACTGGAAAGGAAACCTTGTACTGAAAGGTATCTTGCGTACGGAAGATGCGCTGCGAGCTGAGTCCATCGGCGTTGACGGCCTGATTGTTTCGAACCATGGAGGGCGTCAACTCGGTGGTTGCGTTACTCCAATGGAAGTATTGGCTCAGATAGTGAGTGCAGCTCCAAACCTCACGGTGATGGTCGATGGCGGTGTGCGACGAGGAGTGGATGTTCTAAAAGCCTTAGCGCTCGGTGCCAAATGTGCATTCATCGGCCGACCTGTTATGTACGGATTGGCAAGTCATGGCTCAACTGGGGCTAGCCATGCTCTTGAGGTACTGAAACGGGAAATCGACATTGATATGGCACTAGTGGGATGTAGCGAAACCCACTCAATTGACCATAGCTTCATACTTAATCCCACCCAAGCAGGGGCTCCCTAGCACTGCCTTTGAGCACAATTCACTTATGAGAATTTCAGAGTGCAAGGGAGCAATATTGGATGCACTAATGGCCGCGCGCTGCCCAGTCCGGCCACGAATTCACGACAAGCTAGATTTCGCATGATGGGGCCGCGAACTCCTTAGCCTCCTGGACTGCTCTCCAAGCCTCACTGAGAGCTCAGTGACAGTCTTCGGATTTGAGAGCCCTTGGCTCCCGTTCGATAGCACCAGATGGTTTGAGGCTGCGCCAAGCCACCCTTCATCGTCGTCATCCAATGCGACCCAGTTGGTTGCCGAGCGGCGTGTGGCGTCGGCCAATACTTGGGCACCTCGGGTCATCGCATCAAACTCGAACTTGTTCATTGCACTGTGGAACGTTGCTCCAATCACCCTCGAGCGCAAAGCTTCTGGAAGATAGGCCCTGGCCTGGGAATAGCTCAACACTCGCACCCAGGAAGTGGACAGGACGATGGCGACATCAGGGTACGGTGCCAGAGCTTCAACAAGGACCTCTGCGTACTCAAACAAGCTGTGGCCAGCATGCTCAAGACCAAAGTACATCCCGCCCCTTGGGTGCCGGTAGACCGGCTCCGGGTGCAGGACTCCGTCATAGTCTAGGTACAGAATGGTCTTTGACATGTTTGCCTGGCTTGCTGGTACGTCAGCAGGCATAGAGGTGCGCCATCTGAAATGCAGCGGATTTCACCGTTTAGAACTTAAACCTCGCAGCGCAAAGGCACGCCTAAGGCTTAGAAGCTCGTCTTTCTGGAAGCCAACGCCTTCCTGGCAAAGGACGACGAATTGACGCCGCTCGCGCGTCCAAGTATCAAACCCGGTGCCGGAGAGCCCATCATCGAGCACTGCCCACGAGTGAGCATTGTCTGGATGCTGCTCAAGCCAATTGTTGATTTCAACAGCCCGATGCGCCCGCCTCGAGACTTGAGGCGTCGTCCAATCTTGGTGCATGCCCTGTACGACAAAGCCAAGACCGCCCAGCTCGAGCGTCTTCTCCAAGAGGTCTTTGTCAAAAAACCAGCGCCAACTTGTGGAGAGCACATACCGCGGAGAGAACTCTTCATGCACCAGCCTAAGGTGCGACACAGCAGGAGTATCGAATAGCTTGGTCCACAGTTCATCCCCAGCACGAAGGGGTAGGCCTTCTCGAGCTGCTTGTGCCAAAACGGTTAATGCGTCATAGCCGCCGAATGGGTTGTTAAGGCAAATGACGTCATCGAAGTCCAGGAAGAGGATGGGACTCATACGGGCTCGGCTCGCTTCTGCTCATTGCCGAGGGATTGGCCTTCGCCCGCAGTCACACAGGCAGTGCGCCGGCTCATCCAGTCACGAAGCTTCTGCTGGACGCTCACGTCCGATATCCCAGTCTCGCTCTCACAGAGTATCAACGTGGGCCAAGACTCTGGCGGCCCCGGGAAGAACTTGGGTTTGTCGTCGAGCACAGCATAGTCAGTGATGGCGTTGTGCTCCAGCCAGGCACGAATGGCGACGTCTCGTCCTATATGTGGGTTGCCGACGGAACCTCCGTACCATCGGGCAATGGGGGCGAGGAGCTCTCCCAGCTGGGCGTCATTCAAGAAGATGCGCCAGGAACTGCTGACAACCACCGCGATATCCGCATGCTTCTGCAGCAGGCCCGCGAGGATGCCAAGGTGCTGGAAGGTAGCCGGCCATCCTGCCTGAATTTCATGCGGCTCCAGTGGAGGCTTCGCTCCTGTAATAGCTCGAGGGGGATGCAAGACTCCATCAAAGTCTAAAAAAATGACACGACTGCATCGCTTCGCAAGCGATGGCGCAAGCTTGTTAGGTCCGTACTTTGATGAATTCATCTCGACCACTCAAAAGGACAACCACTTGTGTATGACACGTCGTTGGCAAGCAACTCGGCACCAGTTGACTCGAAATAGACTAATTTCGTGAGCCCCGCTTCGCAGAAGAAGCGGTAATTTCAAGCAATGGCACCCAGTCTTCCCCCTCGGTCTTCAAGACGGGCTTCATGGTGTGACCATCGAGATACGTGTCTACAGCTCCTGACATCTTTAGGACCAACTTTTCGCCGTAGCGTCCGGAGCGAACCCATACCTCCTCTATGGACTGCGTGGCCAAGTTAGTCTGCTGTTTGGCATAGGTAACGCAATGAAGCGCAACGACGCGACAAGGCTCCTGTGTATCTCGAAGCTTGCGGAGCGCTTCTACGTCGGCAAACATAGCCGTCACTCTCTCTGAAGCCGGCTCACCTTCGGGCTGGACAGTTGCAATGAACATAGGCGCAGCACCGTCTTTGATAACGCTTCCCCAGTACCCACCACCTTTAGGAAAAAGAACCTTCTGATGCGGATAGGGGACCTGGTTTTCGGGTAAGCAAAGAAACATGAAATTCCATCTATCTAAGCTTCAATTGTGCCATGTATGTCGTACTCGATTTCGTCAACTCTAGATTGAATGTTCTTTATTAGAGCGTTGTCTACTTATCCGTTATTCAAATAGAAGTGCGCTAATGGACAGTCGACTTGAAATAGGTCTTCTAACATGATGTCGGCATGTATATCCCGAAGCTCCCAAAGCAGAAAACGGCAGTCCCGACAAAGGAGCTACTCGCGAAGAATCTGGTGCGTCTACGCGCTGAGCGAAAGATGTCTCAAGAGGACCTCAGCTACATGGCTGGGTTGAGCAGAACTGTAGTCAGCCACATTGAGCGACAAACACGCAACGTCACCCTTGAAACGCTGGAGGCCCTCGCAGCAGGCCTCGGTATCCCTGTGCGCGAGCTGTTTGACGAGTCCAACTAGTACTTTTGGTCGCCCGGGCGCTTCGGCCGCGCGACATATCGCAATAGAACGTTAAAACAGACGGTGAGCCGTGCACTGCGTATTTCGGTCGAACTGACCACCTGTGCCGATTGTGGCTGGCCAGGCTGCTGGTCGTAAACTACTGAGTTCGGCCAGAAGTGCAGGCGCTGCTACTCAATGACCAGCATTCCGCGAAGAGATGACCGGTCTGCTTGTACTGACCACCGGCAGCAATCGACCCGAAGCAGACGCTCTCGCTGTTGGGGAAGTCAGCCTGAGAGCGGTCATTGAATCAAGCCAAAGAGAGCCGCCAGCGCAGGTGATGCTGATGGTGAGATGCCTAGATAAGGTGAAACAGGCATGGTCAAAAAGCTCGCTTCTGGAACTGACGACTCTGGTGAAGAATCAACCGCGGATATGGTCGACTTCCCTGTACACAGTCAGCCGAACGAAGCTGATTCCGGGAGGTTCGTCTTCGTACAGTACGGTGGTGAAAGGGGAGATGGGTGGCATGTCAGCATCCATCAAGCTCAAAAATGAAGAGTAGTGATGGATGTGAGACCTGTGGATTCGGTGCCCAGCGTATGCATGTGGCACCGGAAGTGGCGGGCCACCTAGCAGTGAGGGAGGTTTCTCATACTTTCCGAGCAAGTCGTAAACCATCCTTGACCATTCGCAGGCAGACGGGGCAATCACAGGCTTGCCTTGTGTTGCCGCAAGGCCCATGTCTTCGATAACCTGTGACAAACGCCTTACCGAACCTAGCTTCACCTCCGTGCGCCGGCGCGGCCAACCGACCGAAAGAGGGGAAAAAAGACAAAGTTTGCGCCATTGAGAGAGGCTCTTTGGCATCATCAGATAGCGGGCGCAGTCCTCCATTCCTGCGTAGTTAGAAGATGCACCTGGTTTGAATTGATAGCTCCCGATACGGTTCGTGCGCTTGGTGTCGCGATAGAGCTCCAGTGCTGCGCGCGTGTCGGGGCACTCAAGTAGGTTGCGTTCCTTCGTTGTGCTTGGGCCGCCTAGCAGGACGTCCTGCTGGTTAGCCAACTTGCCTTGCAGGAGTAGGCCTCGCCGTGTGACAAGTTTGTTCGCAAGGTCACGTTCGTCCACAAGATACAGAAGGTCGGCCAACTCGCAGTTCACGGTCTTCCCAGACACCGTCGTGCCGCTTGCTTGGGGCGTTCCGTCAATCCACACCGATTCGACCGCAGCACGCACTGGGATACCTGCGTCGGCGTAGGCCGTCGCAACGCGGTAGGCAAGGTAGTCGAGGGTGTTGTGGCAATGCAACCGCGCAAGGGCGGCTCGCTCCAAGGACCTAAGCTTGTTGGTCTTCTTGTAATTCTCGACATGGTGCCAAAATGCCCACTCGTCAGGCCAACCTAGTTGGCCCCGCCTCATCCCTCGCTTCGCCATTTCTATCTCCTTGTTGTCAATTGGTTCGGCGCTCTGAGCCTATGACCGCCATGTTGCTTGTCATATGAAAGCCGAAGAAAGCGTGCTATCTCCTATTCAACAAAGCAGTGCGCGTCGACTTCGAATTCATCCATGCTAAGTATCTCAGCGGCTTACCCTGAAGCCACCACTTGCCACCGACTACTATTGGCCAAACTCAGTCGGTCACGACCAGCAGCCTGGTCAGTCACAGCCGGCACACGCGGTCAGTGCGACCGGAATACGCAAGAAGCGAATATTCGAACAAAGCCCTGATGTCATACACGCTTAAGCCAGTTCCGCCGTTCTGAGAGACAAGGTGCCTAAGCTGCAGGATAAGAACCGTCACGGTTCGAAGAGGTCGCGCTGCTTTGCTTCAGAGTTGGGGCGTTGACCAGAAATGCTCACGCGCTGTCGGGCAACGTCCGGACCCGGCTGAGACTCGGCCTCCGAACCGCCGTCCACGTCCTTGACCTGAGCGAGATATGTTCGAGCAACTGCCAAGTATTGAAACATTTCGCGACTCAACCTTTTGAACGTTGCGCCATCAAGGAGCTTCGAGCCTTTCTTAAATTCAATTGTCTTGCCGTCGCTGAAAGCTTCCACATACATCTCATGGCACAAAACCACTTGCGAACCCGCAGGCGCAGCTCTGACCACAGAGGCAATCAACTTCTGCAAATTCTCCTTGTCCTGGCCACCCTGATTTGGTGAGTCAACAAAGATTGGGGCAGGCAGGCGGCCATCTGTAACCATCGTGTGCCAGAGGGCAGAATAGTAAGCAAAAATTGACCTGGCATGGCGACTCCCAGAAGCATCCGGCCGCTTGGCAAGCGGCCATTTGCTAACCCCCGTGGGATTAGGAGCTTCGAGTCTGACCAATGCTTTAGCAAACTTTGTACGAAACAGCTTAAGCGGAGCCTTTGCGTCGTGATGTTTCTCCAAATCCGCCAGACTTATCTTTATTTCACCCAACTGCCGCTCGTGAGCTTCAATCTCCTTGCGAACCAAGCGCTCCTCGGAGGCCAATTGGTCATCAGCCACTAAAACACTTCGGCTCTTCAAAAAATCATCAAAGGTGAATTTCCCCTTTTTCGTAGCAAGAAGAGCGTTTAACTCACTGAAATCTCGCTTCAACGCTATTGCTTTGCTTCGATTCCGTTTAAGCCGCTCTTTTGCACTCGCGGCCATATGTACCAAGCGCTCCCTCAGCAAATTCAATTCACGTGCATCTTCTGCAAGCCCCAAGAACATATGAAAGCTCTCGGGATGTTTAGCATTACACGTTGGGCATATGAATTCGCTTTTATCGATAGACTCGCGAGCAGCAAATTGGAAGTCAGCCTCATGCACCTTGAGGGCGTGTTCGGACATTGAAATCTGCTCCGTCAGTGAGACCTCCAGGTCTTGGTCTTCAATGATGTGCTTTCGTAAATCCTCTTGCGCCTTAGACAAGGTCAACAGCCGCCTGGTCAACTCCTGAATTTCTTCTTGAAATTCTCGCTGATTCAATCTGACAGGCAAAGCTCGTTGAGTCTTCTTGAGCCTTAGCCGCGTACGCTGAAGCGTAGTAATTTCCGCCCGGCGCTCCGCGATTTTTACCTTGACACCCTGTTCTTCTGCTTTAATTCCGAAATATTTAGGTGGCCGGACTCGGGCGAAATACTCTAATGTTTGTAAGGCCGACTGCTGAAATTTCCTAATTCCGTTAAAGGTATCCCAGTGTGAACCAAACGACCCATCTTGGTTCACGAAAAATGGCAAAAAGAAATGTTCAGGTGATGCCCGCTGCAATTGGCCATCTCGACTCAAAAGTCTTAGCTGAAAGTCGACCGCTTCGGAAAATATCTCATTCCACTCTTCATCCGAGGTAGTCGCTCCAAGAAGCTCAGACCCTTCAAACAAACCACGCAGGTCCTGAAATCTAACGGAGGTAAATTCACGCCCTCGGAATGAAAAATTCAACGCGAGAATAGCCCGGTAATCCCAACCAGGAAGTTCGCCGTGCGGCTCCGCCCCAATAGCTCGGAAAACCGACTTAATTACCGCCGATTTTCCTGCGCCGTTCGGCCCCCAAAGTAGGGTCCTTTTCGGGTCGAACGTCAACTCCATTGCCGCCTGCTCTGCTTCCGAACAGATTCTTATTCTCTTGAATTGCAAGCTTGACATCTTTCTTCTTTCGCAACGCGCGCAGCACTAGACGAGGGTTTGGCGTAGGTTCCATTGGGACATTTCATATATTGCCAATGCATAAATTTCGTACTCACTCAGCACTGGCAGACTTATCTGCAGGTAGTTGGATAAGCTTACAAACAACTCTTCGTCGCTATGGTTTTTGTTGTCCGCCTCTTCGCACAATGCATCAATGGCTGCTTGGTCTGAATGCCAACGATTAGCTGTCCCGCCCAAAATTTTCTCTATCGAGCACTGCGAGAGCTTTGCGGTGACACGAGCAGCCCATCGTTCGTTTCGCGAGCCGGCCAGCTTGGAGAGCAAACGACTCCTGAACAGAGCGGCATCTGGGATTTGCTTCAACCCTTCAACCGCATCATTGAAGCTCTTCTTGCTAAATCCTCGACGCTGAAGCAATTGAGGCCAATTTGGAGCCTTCTCCGTGCGCCGCGACCTCTCTTTGATGCGAGCGTAGAGAGTCTCAACTAGCGATGACGCCTGACCTGTGTGTTCAGTAGCGATTTGGTTGAGGAAGTTGAACATGAGACCGGTCATATGCGTCTGGAGGTCATCCAGTGCCAGGGTCGCACGACAGAGCTCAACCAAGCTCAAGTCCACATCGTCTGCAACTACTGTCCGTTCAGCACTCGTCTCCTCAAGCGCTACAGCTGTCCTAAGTCCCGCCGTATGCTCGTCATCAAGCAGATTGAGCGCGACTGTTACAACCTCTACCGAGCTGTCATCACCCTTGAGCCTCACCTTGAATTTTGAGTTCGATACGAGCGCGCCTGTGGCTCTCACAGTGGTGAATGCTCGGACATGGCGGATTAGCTTTCGTACCGGACTATCAGCGACAGAAGTTTTATTTTTTGCGGTCTGGCCAGTGAGGTCGCTTACGGTCCAGTAACCGTCTTCCTTCTTTTTCAACTGGTATAGCTTGACGGTCTGAGGATTGACCTGTGAGTCGAACTCTGCGACATCCTGAACGTACTCACAAACGAACACATAGTCAGGATGTTTGGCCAGTTCAAGCTCTATGAGCCTGCCGATGACCCAATAGGCTGCGAAGTCATGACCTTTGTTGGCATGCGAACCGCCGAAGTCATGAAGCGCATCGTTAGATTCGATGTCCTCAATTTCTTGAACCGAATTTCTCACTGAGCCCACGTTAGTTACAGACTGTTGCTTTGGTACCCACTGTAACAGCAACCTGTATTTCTACTACGGTTCTGCATACTTGCATAAAAGCCCTTACTTGAGACCGCTCACCCTACGGCACCATGCGGCCATACTTGCTGAAAGCCTTATGCCGAACTTTTAGAAGAAATCTCTCTTCATGGACTGGCAATCCCCCGCAATTCCAGCGCGTTGAATCTCACCAAGATTCGCGGAGGCTGGTGGGTTCAAGTCAGGCCGTCATCGTGATTGACTGACTGCAGGTAGTGATTAGCCTCAGCACCTGAAGGGCTCATTCCAGAGGCAGGCCCTTTAACACTAGGCACCCTTGGACTGGTCTCTCGGAGGCTTAGGCAATGGTTTGTTCAATTGCGCTATGGTCACGCCACAACGCTCAGCATTGGTCGCCCAGACAACGAATTGTTCTAGGAGCAATTTATTCTCTGCTTCCAACCTGTCTGCCTTGGCCTTTGCGCGCTCGACTTTCGCATGTGCTTCTCGGATTTTTTCATCGCGAGGCTCACTTTTTGAGCGAGGCAAGTTCCCGCGCAAGGCATCCTTTCGAAACGAGAACGCATTTGCGACCTGTGGATATGCCGCGAGGGTGAAGCGGGAATAACGTACTCCTACTTCTTGCTCCAGTTTGTCGAGCAGAAGCTCCCAAGTGAGTTTGCCTCTCCAAACATCAATGAGGTCCACCGCCTGGTCAAGGCGTTCAGGGGTGATGTCCGGTGCGCGTTCTTTCCTCATGCTGTCAGTGCCTTTGTCTTGTCCATGCGGATGAATCGAATAGGCTTCTCATTGTTGTTGGTTATGAGTGGAGCATTGTGAACGTCGAGTCGGATTCGGGCTCCGACGGGAACTTCAGGATTTTCAAAAATCTCTAGCATTGCGTTAACCCGTGACAAGGTCATCATCTGGTGCTTCACCCAGCTGTCAGCTCCATACTCTTCGTCGCCAAGGGCTGCTTTCGCTTGCTTGAGTAGGTACTCGGTCTCGCCTTTGAGCAGTCTCAGATTGGCCTCCTTGTGAGAGTCCCCCTTCACACACTCTTGCTCCTCGCAGTTCATGCAATCCCTATACATGGAGCATGGCTCACTTGCGAAGTTGTGCATGCACCAGCCAAATTCGGTTGTATGTGCGGCAGTTAGACCGAGTTTCCGAAATGCGCTGCGCTCATACAAGGAGCGCTGGGCAGCGGCAATAGGCTCAAGCTCAGACGTAAACCCGGCCGCAAGAGCCTGTGACACGGGCGCCTGAACCTCCTCCGATGACATGTGGTCGTAGAACTTGTTTTGGCCTACATCCCTACGACCAGACCAGATTGCGATTTCCGTATCGCTGAGGCCTCCTGCTTGAGCAAGCGTGTTCAGATAGTGTCGAAGGCTGTGACTTTGGAACTCAATCGGACTGCCGTCATCTTCCGTGAACCCGAACCGCTCAAATATCGACTCTCTTTCCTTCCGAGCCCGAAGTGGGTTCGTGATGGTGTTGTAGTCCACCGTAGTGAACATGCACATGTACACCGAACGTGTCGCATGTAGTTCATTGGTGCGCATAACGCCAACCGAATCGCAGCACAACAAGTCGGGGGCCCCCGGCATATAAGGGAACGTCGAGGGCAGCATTTCGATGACTGCCCTCTCAACATCCGCAAACCGATATCCCAAGCGATTTCTTTCCAGCGGCGTCCCCTCGATTTCCTTTCCACTCAACCAGGTATTGGCAGACATCCGGGCTGACTCGCCGTTCCAGAGGATAAGTGCCACTTCGGCCGCAGTGAGAAGTTCTGCTCCACGAAGGTGCTTGGCGCCCTCATGCAAGAAGAGCTTCTGCGGATTGTCCATGTACCACTTGGCAAGTTGCTGCGCTGGTGCAGTGACCTTCAGAAGATTGCTAACAGCTTTCCGCGCAACATCGGCCATCTCGGTAGGTAGCCACTTCGTCGAGTTCTCAAACCCTTTTGAACCAGACCACCGCAGGCCTAGCACCCCTTTGAATTCGTTGTCGCCATTGACAATGCAATTTCGACGAAGCCGAATGACCTCATTGATACGTTCTGGGGCGCATGTCAGCAAGGCTAAGTTGCTTGACACAAGAACGTCTGCGGGCTCGACTGCCGAGATGAAGATACCTGCAATCGCACGGAGGGCAGCCGGAGAGGGCAGCTTCTCTTGACGAGCCGCCAGCGCCTCTTTTGAAATTCGCGAGCCCACTTCCCGAGGCTTTTTGACGCCGTGCGTCCAGGGCAGACTGAAACTGACGAACTGCTTCGCAGCCATTAACTCTGCGATGTACTCAATTTGCCCTGCAACTCGATACGCAACTGCGGCCGACATCTGCTGGTGCGCTAACTCCACCGCCCCATCCAGAACATCAGTGTTGACCGCCGTTGGACGCGAATCCTTACCTTGCTCCCTTAGCGCTGCTTCGATGCACCTCAATGCAGCAATCCGTACGCTTTGACTTACGACAGGGCGTTTATCCTGCAAATACACCGTCAATGCCTTGGCGAAATTCAGGAACTGAGCGGGAAAACAGGGCTCGCTCACCTTTAAGGCCGAGGCCTCCAGCGTACTAAAGATTACGCTGTTCTCGCCATTTTTCCCTTTCAAACGCTCTGTAACCCACCGGTTCTCATCAAATTGCTTGTTTGCATCGAGTACGGCGGAGGCCCTGCACAACTCAATGAACGCATCAATGTTGGCCAGCGGCTCCAACTCGTCGCGGGGCGTGAAATGAAGTACGGAAGCGCTCATGCCGTTTTAACTTTAGTTTCTGCGTTGTCGCGTTTGCTCCAAATCTCCGCACATAGGGCAATAACCTCCCTTACAGCTCGAATTGGCTCATCGTTGACAGCTGCCATGCGCTCGTCGTCGCTCCAGCGCGTCCGGTCAGCCTCAAGCCGAAGCAGGACCTTTTCGTGGGGAGCATCGAGCCATGGCTCAAACCTGAAACACGAATAGCACGCCACAGGCTTGTTAAATCCGCATTGCTTGCCCTGACCGGCGCAACTGCCAAGACCCTCACTAGAGACTCTAAAGTCTCGTATCCGACTACCTGGTGCACCACCCAGCGTGCTGCTATCTTCGCTCTCAACAATTCGTCCCTTGAAAGCCATCGCAAGCGGAGCTAGAAGCTTGCTGAGCGCTGCGTCGTAGTTCTTGACAATCTTGGCAGAGGCCGCAACGTAAACCTTCACCTGCTGAAGGTCAACATGACCAAATCGATTGGCAATAAGCATCTCGCTTGCCCCCTCCTCAGCCATCCGCGTTCCAAACGTGTACCTGAATCGTTGCGTATTTATTGGGAGAGGAGCGTTGTCGAGGCGGGAAGTGGGAGGAGCGATGTCCTCCAGCAAATTAGTAATACGTTCCCCGAGAATTGACGGTAAGCAATGGCGAAAGAACAGGTCGCCCTTTGCGTGCTTACGAACGCGTGGCCCTCTGAGCATCACAACTTCGACAGGAAAAAGCGGCCCTTCTCTCCAGTCATCGTCGTATTGGCTCAGCTCCTCAATATACTCAGCCATCAAAGCTGCAGTCTGAGGCGAAATGTCAAAATCAAGGAAGCTTATGCGAGTGTGCTCGTATCCTGTTTTCGCTTGAGGTAGCCTCAGAACGCGGGTATCTATGTCGAAATCACATACCTTCATTGACGCATACTGAGATACTCGTCCTCCACAAGCCAGAAACAGCCGAGTTAAAAGCAGGGCCCAAAGAGGGAACTCTCCCGAACCATATGCCGCGTTTACTGCAGAGTACAGGGCGTTGTATTCCTCCTCGCAGAGTGGCCCCTTCACCGGGTCTAAGGTCCGAACAGCCTCACCCTTAGGATTTCCAGGTTTCCGCTGCTCCCTTAAGTACGAAGCGCATTCCGGCGTAACGCCCGGCAATCGCAGCTTGACCCACTTTTGAAGTAGACCATTGAGCATCCCAACTCGCCCTCTCTCCTTCAATTCCAACGAAGCTGCATAGTCCGAGACGTATTGCGCCGTAATCTTTCCGTCCGCAGGAGCAGGAACCCTCGCGAAGATGTGCAGAAAGGAATCAAACAGGTTACCAATATGATGCGACGAGTGCCCTCGAAGGTACGTCACCAACACCTGCTTCAACGGCAGTTTCAAGTGTTTAGCCTCAGCTGGAAGCCTGTCAAAGGATAAATGTCCGATATCCAAACCATCCGACCACTGCCATACGTCGAGTTGAGGGTTTACAGAGGCTCGAGAACGCGTAAAAACATGCTCGGGTAATGTGATTGTGGGCAATCCCTCTGCACGAAATTCAGACGACGCTATTTCCATCAAGTTTCTCCTGAAGTTTCAGGGCGACCTCTCGCCCCTTCTTACTCGCATAGCGACGTGTGTATGTTTTTCCGGATTCCGAGTCTGCAGACCAGCCCTGTTGCTCATTTCGAGCTCTCTTCTCAGCCTGTTCGCTAAGGCCCATTTCCTCGGCTTGCTCTGAAAATCGCTCATTCCATGTATGCCGCATCACATGGCTTGTGAGCGTTACTGGCAATCCAGGGCATGCTGCCCGGAGTTCTTCAAACAAAGTGCTCAACGCTCTAGCTGATAGAGGGAAACCGTTCTGCGCAACGAAGACCTGTGCGTACTTCCTGGTTGCCTTAATACGCGCTCGGTCCGTGTTTATGTACTCCCAGACCGCCTTCATGACTGCTGGTCGCAACTCAAGGAGACGGTCATCCGTCTTTGTGTTCGCCTGCGTCGTACGCGGGTCGTCTGGCGAGTCGGCCCGTCGCAATATCTTTAACTGAGCAGTGTTCGCCATCAAATCGCGAATCTGAAGTCCGAGAAGCTCACCACCTCGCATTCCGGTGGCAAGAAGCAGCATCACGATGACCCAATTTCGACGCCGCACAAACTGGCGCTTCCATGGATTCAGGGGCGATTCTGGATGCACGACGCTCATCAGCCGGTTCTGGTCTTCCAATGACAGACCCTCACGAGCATCCAGCTGGTTTCGCTTCGGCATTTTCGGGATTTGTGCTTTGAACGCCTCCATCGCACTGAGAGATTCCGCTTCGAAAGCACGTCGTTGGCTCTGGGGAAGCGAGGCAGCACAGTATTTGACGAGAAAGTCCAAGAAAGCCGCGATGTAGCGGATTCGGTTGGATTGGCTGGCCTTGCCTACAGCCTCCAACTGTTTGACCTTTTTGCTTCGACGTAGACGAATGCGGCTGATATCGACTACCTGCTTGTCGATGTCACCGGCATTCTCGTCATAGTCAAGGTCCTTGTACTTGTACTGGCTGACCTCTGCGATACGTCCAAGCTCTGCCGAATCCAGAAACTGCCCTTGCTGAAGCCGTCCTAGGAGGTCGATGTTCGAGGCCGCACACTGCCGATACAGCAACGCAAGGTTATGACACACAAGGTGAATCGTCGCTGCGGCCCGCCCCCTTCGTCGGTAGCGATTCAGAAACAGCACGACCTCCTGAACGGGAAGCCCATCTGGCCCCATCAGAAGGGAGTAGCGCTCGCCGTTCTGAAACTTCAACTTCTTCACTACGTAAGTCGTCATCTATCTATCAACAAATATTGCAATTTCGCAGTTAACCACTTTCATCGTAACAACGATATTTAATTGTTGATATGAAAAAAGCCCACCTCTCGTCTGAGAGTGGGCCTTGAATCAACAAAAACTACCTAAGGTGCTTTTTAGAAGGGAATGTCGTCGTCCATGTCGTCAAACCCCGACGCAGCGCGCTGGGGAGGAGGAGCCATGGGAGCGGGAGCAGAACGCTGCTGCATGGGTGCCGGTGCGGGGCGCTGCTGCATGGGCGCGGGAGCTGGACGGCTGGGCGCCTGACAGCTGCTTTCACCATAGCCATCGTCACCACCGTAGCCGCCTTGCTGCTGACCGCCGCCCTGGCGGCTACCCAGCATCTGCATGGTGTCGGCGCGGATTTCGGTAGCGTAACGCTCTTGGCCGGAGGCCTGATCGGTCCATTTGCGGGTGCGCAGGCTGCCTTCCACATAGACCTGGCTGCCCTTGCGCAGATACTGCCCCACGATTTCGGCCAGCTTGCCGTTGAAGACCACGCGGTGCCATTCGGTGGCTTCGCGGTTTTCACCGGTGTTCTTGTCGCGCCAGCGGTCCGTGGTGGCGATGGTCACATTGGCCACCTGATCGCCGCTGGGGAAGGTACGCATTTCGGGGTCACGACCCAGATTGCCGACGATGATGACTTTGTTGACGGATGCCATAGAGATACCTTTTCAAAAAGTGGCCCGGGCAATTGTGAGAGGTCCCGAACCAATGAGCCTCGTATTCTGCCCCAAGCCAGCCATGAAGAGCACGGGATTTCCCGATATCCCATCTCGGCGATACATGGTGCCCCAGCAGGAAAGGGGCCACTGCACGCGAGCAGCCGAGCAAGGGCAGCCCCGCTGCGAGGGCTGCGTCCCCCTCCGCGTAGCAGAGAGGGGGAAGGCGCACAGCGCCTCAGGGGGTGTTGCTGTAAGTCAGTGGCGGCCTACCGGGCGCAGCGGCCAGGTCACGGCCAGCCACAGGGCAACCAGCACCGTCGTCATGATGAACAGGCCCGGCACACCCGCAAATTTGGCGACAGCACCGCCGACAGCACCGCCGGCAAACAGTCCCAACGACTGCAATGTGTTGTAGGCACCCAAGGCCGCACCGCGCAGCGGCGCCGGAGCCATGCGCGAGACCAGGCTTGGCTGGGTAGCCTCAAGCGCGTTGAAGCCGCAGAAGAACAGAAACATCAGCAGCGCCATGCACCAGACCGTAGGAATGGTGCCGCTGGCGGCCAGCATGCCCAGACCGATCTGCACGACCAGCACTAGGCCGATGGCCCCCAGCAAGGCGGTGCGCAGCCTGCCCTTGCGCTCCATGGAAAACAGCAGGCCCATGGCCACAAAAGACAGCAGCACGGCCGGCAGATAGATGTGCCAATGCTGCTCCTTGGCCAGACCGGCCTGTACCAGCATGGCCGGCACGGCAACCCACATGGACATCTGCACGGTATGCAGAATGAACACGCCGAAGTTCAGGCGCAGCAGATCGGACTGGCCCAGCAGCTCGCTGAACCGCCCCTTGGGCGCATCGGCATGCTGCCTGGGCTCGGGCGGCACTACCCACAGGACCACGGCAATACCGGCCAGCGCCAGCGCGCAGGTCAGGCCGAAGATGCCGGACAGTCCAATCCAGGCGTTGAGCAGCGGTGCCAGCACCAGCGCCAGCGCAAACATCAGGCCGATGCTGCCGCCCACCAGGGCCATGGCCTTGGTACGCACGCCATCGCGTGTCAGGTCTGCCAGCAAGGCCGTGACCGCGGCAGACACGGCGCCCGCGCCCTGAATGGCACGCCCTGCCATCAGGCCGGTCAGCGAATCGGCCATGGCCGCAATCAGGCTGCCCGCCGCAAAGACCAGCAAGCCGGCGACAATGACAGGCTTGCGGCCGATACGGTCGGAGGCCAGACCGATGGGCAGCTGGAACAGGGCCTGGGTCAGACCATACAGACCCATGGCCAGGCCGATCATGGCCGGGTCGTCACCACCCGGGTATTTGCGCGCCTCCAGCATGAAGACGGGCAGCACCAGGAACAGGCCCAGCATGCGCAGCGCAAAGATCAGCGCCAGAGCGCCGCTGGAGCGGCGTTCCTGGGAGGTCATGGTGGAAGGGGATTTGTCCGTGCCCTGCGTGCCCGCGCTGGGGGTGGTATTGATTTTTTTCACGCTCAGATTTTGCCAAGAGTCAAACTCTTATGCCCAGGTTAACTAAATCACTGCCGGGCAAAAGAGAGGAAATAAAACCGTAGATTGTCCGTGAACCTGAATCCATTAGGGTCTATTGAGGTTTGCTCGGAGTCGCGAAGGTATATGGCCGATTGCCAATCCAGACGCGTGACGCAGTGCGGGGCCTACCCGCACAAGGAACGCAACGACGAGCGGCGGCCGGCCATACACCTTCCCTTCGGGTTGCAGCGACAAAAGCCTGTCTGCGTTGTTGCCTGCCCTTGCAAGGCATCAGCCTTGCTGCGGTCCGGCGCCTAGCATCCAAGCCCTTGTCGCTGCAACGCGATCTTCGACCAAATATCAACAGACCCTAGTCACGCTCATTCCCGTCTGACTATCATGGAGAGTTTTCCCCGTCTGGAGCGCCCGTGTCCCTGAAGCCTGATTCGCCCTCTGAAGTCCATGATGACAGCCTCTATCTGGGCCGCTCTCTGGCTCAGACACGCATCGCCATTCGCGGCGCACGCACGCACAATCTCAAGAACATCGACCTGGACATTCCCCGCAACCAGCTGGTGGTAATCACCGGCCTGTCGGGCTCGGGCAAGTCCAGTCTGGCCTTCGACACCTTGTACGCCGAAGGCCAGCGTCGCTATGTGGAGAGCCTCTCGGCCTATGCACGCCAGTTTCTGGGCCGCCTGGACAAGCCCGATGTCGATCTGATCGAGGGCCTGTCACCGGCCATTTCCATCGAGCAGAAGGCCACCAGCCACAACCCGCGCTCCACCGTGGGCACGGTGACCGAGATCAACGACTACCTGCGCCTGCTCTACGCCCGTGCCGGCACCCCCTTCTGCCCCGACCACAATCTGCCGCTGCAGGCCCAGACCATCAGCCAGATGGTGGACAGCGTGCTGCAGCTGCCCGAAGACACCAGGCTGATGATCCTCGGCCCTCTGGCACGCGAGAAAAAGGGCGAGTTCGCCGAGCTTTTCGTGCAGCTCCAGGCCCAGGGCTATGTGCGCTTTCGCGTCGACGGGCAGATCTACGACGCCCAGTCCCTGCCCAAGCTGGAGAAGAACGAACGCCACAACATCGATGTGGTGATAGACCGCGTCAAGGTGCGCGAAGACATCAAGCAGCGCCTGGCCGAAAGCTTCGAGGCCGCCTTGCGCGCCGGCGGTGCCGATGCCGGCGGCCGTGTCATCGCGCTGGAGATGGACGGTGGCAAGGAACATCTGTTCAGCGCCAAGTTCGCCTGCCCCCTCTGCGACTACTCCCTGCCCGAGCTGGAGCCGCGCCTGTTCTCCTTCAACTCGCCCATGGGTGCCTGCCAGGCCTGCGATGGCCTGGGCAACAGCGAAGCCTTCGACCCCGACCGCGTCGTGCCCTTCCCGTCGCTGAGTCTGGCCAGCGGTGCCATCAAGGGCTGGGACAAGCGCAACAGCTACTACTTCTCCATGCTGGAGAGCGTGGCCAAACACTATGGCGTGAGCACCGAGACGGCGTTCGAGGAACTGCCTGAGAAGGTGCGCAACGTGATTCTCTTTGGCTCGGGCGACGAGTCCATGGAGTTCAACTATGTTTTCGAGAGCGGCGAACGCAAGGGCGAAGCCTTCATCAAGTCGCATCCGTTCGAAGGCATCATCCCCAATATTCAGCGCCGCTTTCGCGAGACCGAATCCCAGGTCGTGCGCGACGATCTGGCCAAGCTGCGCAGCGTTCGCAAATGCCCCGAGTGTGAAGGCACGCGCCTGCGCCGCGAAGCGCGCTTTGTGCGCGTGGGCGATGGCGAGCAGGCCCGCTCCATCTATGAAGTCAGCCATGCCACGCTGGCCGATGCACTGGGCTGGTTCAAGCAGCTGAGCATGGCCGGAGCCAAGGCCGAGATTGCGGACAAGATCGTGCGCGAGATCGCCTCGCGCCTGCTCTTCCTCAACGATGTGGGTCTCTCGTACCTGAGCCTGGACCGCAGCGCCGACACGCTCTCGGGTGGCGAAGCCCAGCGCATTCGCCTGGCGTCCCAGATCGGCTCCGGCCTGACGGGCGTGATGTATGTGCTGGACGAACCCTCCATCGGCCTGCACCAGCGCGACAACGACAAGCTGATTGCGACACTCGAGCACCTGCGTGATATCGGCAACAGCGTGATCGTGGTCGAACATGACGAAGACATGATGCGTGCTGCCGACCAGATCATCGACATGGGTCCGGGCGCCGGCGTGCATGGCGGCCGCATCATGGCCCAGGGCAGCTATGAGGACATCAAGGCCTGCCCCGATTCGCCCACTGGCCGCTATCTGAGCGGCGTACAAAGCATTCCCGTGCCGAGGCTGCGCACTGCCTGGCTGCCTGTGCTGCGCAAGGACAGTGAAGCCGAAGCCAGCCAAAGCGCATCGCGCTTTCCGGTCACGGCCGCGAAAAAGCGGGAGTCCGCGAGCAAGGTGCGCACCGACCTGCAGGCACTGACTGTGGAAGGCGCGCGCGGTCACAACCTCAGGAACGTGACCGTGGACTTCCCCGTCGGCCTGTTCACCTGCGTGACCGGCGTCTCGGGCTCGGGCAAATCCACCCTGGTCAACGATACGCTGTATGCCGAAGCAGCGCGCCAGATACACCGTGCAGGCACCGAGCCGGCTGCGCATGACGACATCGCAGGCATCGACTATTTCGACAAGGTCATCAACGTCGACCAGTCGCCCATCGGCCGCACGCCGCGCAGCAACCCGGCAACCTATACCGGCCTGTTCACGCCGATCCGCGAGCTGATGGCCGAAACCAATACCGCCAAGGAGCGCGGCTACGGCCCCGGGCGCTTCTCGTTCAATGTCTCGGGCGGCCGCTGCGAAGCCTGCCAGGGCGATGGCGTGGTCAAGGTGGAAATGCACTTTCTGCCCGATGTCTACGTGCCCTGCGACCTCTGCCACGGCCAGCGCTACAACCGCGAGACGCTGGAGGTGCAGTGGAAGGGCCGGAACATCTCGCAGATTCTGGAGATGACGGTCGAAGACGCACATGCCTTCTTCAAGGATGTGCCCAGCATTGCGCGCAAGCTGCAGACCCTGCTGGACGTGGGCCTGTCCTATATCCGGCTGGGCCAGAGCGCGACCACGCTGTCGGGCGGCGAGGCCCAGCGCGTCAAGCTCGCGCAGGAGCTGTCCAAGCGCGACACCGGCCGCACGCTTTACATACTCGACGAGCCCACCACCGGCCTGCACTTCGCCGATATTGCCCTGCTCCTGAAAGTGCTGCACCAGCTGCGCGATGCGGGCAACACCATCGTCGTGATCGAGCACAACCTCGACGTCATCAAGACCGCCGACTGGCTGATCGACATGGGCCCCGAGGGCGGCTCGGGCGGCGGCCAGGTCGTGGCCCAGGGCACGCCCGAAGACATCGCAGCCAACCCGGCCAGCGTGACGGGCCGCTACCTCAAGCCCTATCTGGACAAGGCCCCTGCCAAGTCCAAAGCCAAATCGTCCTCAAAACAAGACTGATCAAGCGCAACAAGCTATGCAAACCATAGCTTGTTGCACCGGGGAGAGAAACAATGCAGAAAGATATCTGGGATTTCGTCATCGTGGGCGCGGGCATGGCCGGAGCCTCCGCCGCCTGGCAGCTGGCGCAGTCGGGTGGCGAGACCCCGCCCTCGGTGCTGGTGCTGGAGCGCGAATCCCAGCCCGGCTATCACACCACCGGCCGCTCGGCCGCGCTGTTTGAAGAGCATTACGGTCCCGCCCAGGTTCAGGCCCTGACCCGCGCCAGCCGCGCCTTCTACGATGCGCCACCGGCCGGTTTTGCCGAAGCCCCCATCCTCACGCCGCGCGGCGTGCTCTATGTGGGCACGGCCGATCAGCGGGATCTGGTGGATGCTGCCTACGCCGAGGCCCAGGTTCACTCCCCCGATGCCCAGCGCCTGAGCGCCGCACAGCTCAAGACCCTGGTTCCCGTGCTCGACACCGAGGTGCTGGTGGACGGCTTTCTCGATACCGGTGCGCGTGACATCGATGTGCACGGCCTGCACCAGGGCTATATCCGCGGCCTGCGCCAGCGCGGCGGCGACCTGTGGTGCAACGCCGAGGTCCAGGCCATCACCCGGGTCAACGACTTCTGGCACATTGCCCTGCCCCAGGGCCGGAGCCTTCGTGCCAAGGTCATCGTCAACGCCGCCGGGGCCTGGGTAGATGTCGTGGCCGCCATGGTGGGAGCGGCTCCCATTGGCATCACCCCAAAACGCCGCAGCGCCTTCACCTTCCCTGTCCCCCAAGGCTTGGACGCCACGCTCTGGCCCGCCATCATCAGCGCCGATGAAAACTGGTACATCAAGCCCGACGCCGGCCAGCTGCTGGGCTCCCCCGCCAATGCAGATCCCGTGGCACCGCACGATGTCGTGCCCGAAGAGCTGGACATTGCCACCGGCATCCATCACATCGAGGAAGCCACCACGCTGCAAATCCGCCGCCCCTCGCATACCTGGGCCGGCCTGCGCAGCTTTGTCGCCGATGGCGAGCTGGTGATCGGCTGGGATGCCTCGCCCACGCCCGTGCCGGGCTTTTTCTGGGTCGCCGCCCAGGGCGGCTATGGCATCCAGAGCGCCGCCGGCTACAGCCTGCTGGCGCGCAATCTGCTGCTCGGGGAAACGCTGGATGCGGCGCTGGCCGCACAGAAGGTGAATGTGGGGGCAGTGTCGCCTGCGCGTTGTCAGCTGGCGACTCAGAATTGAGAGCTGGTTGCGCTTTGTGGGTCTGCGCCACAACCTGATTCTTGCTTTATTTCAGGACAGAGACCGGGATTTCGCCCCGGCAGACGACCTACTTTCTTGTGCAAGAAAGTGGGCAAAGAGCTGCCCCCTGCTGCCCACATCCCTCCGGCTTCGCCTGCGGGATGTGGGCACGAGGGGCAATACCGGAGACAGGATAGCTCCGAGATAGATTTGATAGCTGCCACCGCAATTCATATAAGCGCTTGAGCCTGATTTCGCAACCAGTCTTGCAGGCTGTCCGCTCCCACCTGCCTGGCTGCGCCTGCGGCACGCGGTTTGCCCGAAGCAAAGCGCAGGGACGCAGACACTCGGGTCGCCTTTTCTTTGGGTATTTGCTTTCGGTCGGCGATCCGATGGCGAAGCAAAAGAAAGTACCTCGCCCGCCGGGGCGAGACCCGACCCCTGTCAAAAAACCAGGCACGACACCGCAAAAGCCCAAACGCAAAAACGGCCTGCGCCCCGGAGGCACAAGCCGTTTTCCAACCTAGGCGACCTCAGGTCACCATCAGTCCAAGCAAGATCAGTTCTCGATATGCGCGAACTGAACAATCTTTGCGTACTTGGCAATTTCGGTGTTGATGTACTTGCCGGCATCCACCTTGGGATCGGCCACCACATTGCCGGTCTCTTCCATCTTCTTGCGGAACTCGGGCGATGCCATGGTTTCTTCCAGCGCCTTCTTCAGCTTGGCGGCGATAGGGGCGGGCAGGCCCTTGGGGGCCATCAGCGCAAACCAGCTGTTGATGTCCACGTTCTTGAACTGGGGCAGCTCGGACAGGGCAGGAATATCGGGGGTGATAGCCGAGCGCTTGGCTTCGGTCGTACCCAGGGCCACAACCTTGCCGGCCTTGATATGGGGCAGGCCCGAGGACAGCACGAACACGCCGAACTCGATGTTGTTGCCCACCAGGTCGGTGGTCAGCGGAGCCACGCCCTTGTAGGGCACATGGGTCATCTGCAGCTTGCCCTGCTCCTTGACCAGCTCGCCGGCCAGATGCAGCGCCGTGCCCACGCCGGAGCTGCCGTAGCTGAACTTGTCGGGGTTCTTGGACACCAGGCTCACGAACTCGGCCGCGTTCTTCACGCCGGCCTTGTGCGATGCGACCAGCACCATGGGCTGGGAACCCACCAGACCGATGGGAGTGAAGTCGCCAATGTTGTACTTCACGGCCTTGTTGATGAGCCTGGCAATGGCCAGCTCATTGTTGGCACCCACCATGATGGTGTAACCGTCGGCGGGGGCCTTGGCCACTTTTTGCGCACCGATGGCGCCACCGGCGCCGCCCAGGTTTTCCACCACCACGGGCTGGCCCAGCTGCTTGGCCAGGCCGTCGGCCACCAGACGTCCCACCAGGTCGGTGCTGCCGCCGGCCGGGTAGCCCACGACCATGGTGATGGCCTTGCTGGGATAGTTGTCGGCGGCGATGGCAGGGACTGCCACGGCAGCGCCCAGCAGCAGGCCCGCAGCGATGGCGGTACGGCGGAGGATGTTTGTGTTCTGCATGAAACTATTCCGAATCTGTATGAGGCAATTGTCCGAATACAGAGAAAACCCTTCAGTGCCGATCTGGCACATTTCCGTGCCATTTCAGCACATCAAGGTGTTTTAGAGCAAATCGAGAGGAGCAACGCCGCCGAGAAGCCGATACCCGCTGTTGTTTTTCCAGCTTAAGCTGTGGCCGCAGGCAAAAAAGGAGTGACTGCTCAGTTACTGGCCGGTGATATCGGTCCAGAACTGCTCCGCAGCGGTGCTCAGCCGGCGTTTGGGCCGATAAAGCCGCACATCGAAATGCACGTCCAGACTGCCGTCGCCGGCCAGCGCCAGACGGCCGTCCTGGCAATCGCGCTGCACCATGGACCAGGGCATCCAGGCCACGCCCAGACCCTTGAGCACGTACTCGTAATTGGCATCCGCCGAATCGCATTCGATGCAGCGGCGCAGGCGCGGCCACAGAGGATGGCTGGCAAGATGGTCTTCGACCAGCCGCCCCAACGCCATGCTGTGCGAAAAAGCCAGATAAGGCATGGGGCTGGCACCGGGCAGCAGAGCCTGTGCCAGTGCGAACAAGGGCTTGCCTTCGGCATCGGCCCGGGCCACGGGCACCAGCTTGTCGCTCATCACCGTCAGATAGCTGAACTGGCGGCCATCCAGCCGCACGGCAATGGCGGCATGGTGGTAGAGCAGGGCAAAGCTGACCTCGCCGCGCTGCAATATGTGCACGGTTTCATCGAGTGTGCGGGTGACGATGCGCATCTCCGCCGTCTGCAGCACGCTGCCATAGCGCGCCAGCCAGTCGGCCACGATGGTGCGCGCCAGCGTGCGCCCCGTGGCCAGCGTGATTACATGGGCCTGCCGGCCGGCCACGGCCTGCAGCTCGTCATGCGACTGGGCCAGGGTGCGCACCATCTGCTCGGCAGTGTCGCGAAAGGCCTCGCCGGCCGCAGTGAGACGAACCGGCCCGCCGCCCGCCTCGATCAGCGGGGTTCCGGCCCACTCCTCCAGCGCACGGATGCGCCGGCCGAAAGCCGGATGGGTGACATGGCGCAGCTCCGCCGCGCGGGTGAAGCTGCGCTCCTGTGCCAGAAGCAGAAAGTCTTCCAGCCACTTGCTTTGCATGGCCAGAGCGCCCTGACTCAACTCTGCGCTGCTGCCTGCAGCGTGGCGCGCGTGGCGATGGCTGCCGCGCGTGCGGCCTTGGCAAAGTCATCGCCCTGTCCCGCGTACAGAATGGCGCGCGAGGAATTGATGATGATGGGCCCGCCGCCAATGCGGGCGGCCTTGACCGTCGCCACGGCATCGCCGCCCTGTGCACCCACGCCGGGAATCAGCAGCGGCAGTGTGGGAGCCACGGCACGCACGCGCTCGATCTCGCTGGGACGGGTTGCACCCACCACCAGTCCCAGCTGGCCATTGGTGTTCCACGGGCCCTGGGCCAGCTTGGCCACATGCTCGAACATATGGGGGTTGCCGGGCACATCGGCCAGGGTCTGGGCCTGCAGGTCGTCACCGCCGGGATTGGAGGTGCGGCACAGCAGGAAAGCGCCCTTGCCCTCGTACTTGAGATAGGGCGTGATGGAGTCGAAGCCCATGAAGGGCGAGAGGGTCACGGCATCGGCGCCATAGCGCTCGAAGGCTTCCTTGGCGTATTGCCCGGCGGTGGAGCCGATATCGCCACGCTTGGCGTCCAGAATCACGGGCACATGGGGCGCCACTCGGCGCATGTGCGCCATCAGCTTTTCGAGCTGGTCCTCGGCACGGTGGGCGGCGAAGTAGGCGATCTGGGGCTTGAAGCTGTTGACCAGATCATGGGTGGCATCGACGATAGCTGCGCAGAAGTCGTAGATCTTGGACGCATCGCCCTGCATGGCGCCAGGAAAGCGGCTGGGTTCAGGGTCCAGACCCACGCACAGCATGGAGTCATTGCGCGTGGACGCGTCGCGCAGCATGTCGATAAAAGTCATAAAGCGTGATTTTAATTGTTCGCCCCTTCCAAGCCTTGCCACAGGTTTTGCGCCAAGCCGCAAAACAGACGCACACACCAACTCAGTGACACCGAGGAAGCGCCGCCGCGCACCGACGGTGTCCTCCTCCCCTAGCGCGCTGCGCGTACAGAGAGGGGGAAGGCGCGAAGCGCCACAGGGGGAGAAAATCATTCCGGGGGAGATAATCCAGCCCCATGCCTTCGTTCACGCCCAAACAGCTCATCCTCCTCGTCTTGCTCACCATCGTCTGGGGTCTGAACTGGCCGGTGATGAAGCTCGGCGTGCAGCATTTCCCGCCCCTGAGCTTCCGCATGGTCAGCATGTGGGTAGGGCTGCCCATTCTGGCCCTCTTCGTCGCCAGCAAGGGCTTGCCGCTGGCCATACCGCGCAGCTACTGGGGCCAGCTAGCCAAGCTCACGCTGTTCAACATGGTGCTCTGGCACTGCCTGATCATCATCGCCATCCCCACGCTGTCCAGCGGACGCGCGGCGATTCTGGGCTACACCATGCCCATCTTCTCGGCCGTGTTCGGCAGCCTGTTCTTCAGGGACAGGCTGGGCGTGCGCGCCTGGGCGGGCGTGGGTGCAGCCTTCGCCGGCGTACTGCTGCTGCTGTGGCATGAAGTCGGCGCTCTGGGCAGCAAGCCCCTGGGCGTGATGCTGATGCTGATTGCTGCCGCCGGCTGGGCCTGGGGAACGCAGTTGCTACGCCGCACCGAGGCGCCCGTACCGCTGATGACGCTGTCGCTGTGGATGGTGGCCATCACCACCGTGGTACTGACCGTGCTGGCCTTTGTTTTTGAGCGAAAACAATGGCAGATGCCCGACCAGACTGCGCTGGCTGCTATCGCTTTCAATGGCATCCTGGTGCTGGGCTTCGCCCAGGCCGTGTGGTTCTATCTGGCCCGCAGCCTGCCGCCCGTGGCCTCCACGCTGAGCGTGATGATGATTCCGGTGCTTGGCGTGTTTGTGGGCGCCTGGTGGCTGGGCGAAGTCTTGCACTGGCAGGACTGGACTGCCGTCTGCCTGATGGTGGTGGCGATTGCCTCGGTGCTCTGGCCTGCCAAAAACAGTCGTTAATTCCCAGGCAGCTGCGTCTTGCACACGGTGTAGCGCAGCTCCGCCATGCCCGTGCCAATCTGCTGCACGGACTGCAGCTGCAGCACGGGACTCAGCAGCCGGCGCGGCAGCAGAGGCTTGCCCCGGCCCAGAGTGGCCGAACCGATCTGCACAATCACCTCGTCCAGCAGGCCCGCGTCATGGAACTGACCGGCCAGATCACCGCCGCCCACAATCCAGATGTTCCTGTTGCCGGCTGCAGCCCTCATGCTTGCCAGCACGGGCTGCACAGCGCCGCTGACAAAGCGCACATCGGCACCCTCTATCAACGGCAGCTGGCGGCTGGAGAACACCCAGGCAGGCTGCGCATAAGGCCAGGCTGCGCCAGTCTCCTGCTTCACGGCATCGGCGTTGCGGAGCATCCATTCATAGGTGGCCGAGCCCATGGCCAGCGCACCGACCTGCGCAATAAAGCCCGGATAGCTGGACTCCGTCAGGCTGCCCAGGGGAAACAGCCAGTCCAGGGAGTCGTCTTCGGTGGCGAGAAAGCCATCCAGGCTGGAAGCGGTGTAGTACTGGGTTTTCATGATGGAGCGTAGTTTGCCCCGGCGGCGCGGGCTCGGACCGCTGCAAACCTGCCGTCCGGGCAAAAAACCTCGGGCGCTGCCCCCAAAAGTCAGTCCTGGGATGCGGGAGCCAGATTCCGCGCCGTGGCCAGCATGGTTGCGCAAAGCAGCTCCCGGCCTTCGCGGCAGGAAAACACATCCGCCCGGGCCACTGTCAGCAGCTTGCTGGCCTGGATGACGCGGCCACGGGCCAGCAGGCTCGTGCCATCGGCCGCCGCCAGGTATTTGATGCTGCAGTCCACGGTGGCATTGAACCAGCCCGGCGGCAGCAGCGTCCCTGCGGCCGATACGGCAGCAAAGTCCGCGATGGCAAAGACGGGCGTGGCCTGCAACTGGCCGGGCCTGAAGCTCAGGCTTTCCTGATAGGGCAGGCAGAGATCGACCTCGCCTGGCCCTATGCGCTCGAAGCGCAGCTGCAGCATCTGCGCCACCGGCATGGAAAGCACCAGGGCCTGTACGTCACGGGCGAAATTCTCGTTCTGCGGTGTCATCACTCTCTCCTGCTCCTGCCGGATGAACCGGCCTCGTCACTGCCGCGCGCACGAACACGCGGAAATCCTGGCTTGACGGCTGGCTGCGGCTCACGCTCGCCAAACCATGCGATATGTGAAACCAGGTGCTTGCGCAGTGCGCGCCGCTGGGCAATCTCCGCATCCAGTTCGGCAATGCGCTCCTGCAGCCTGACAATCATCTGGGCCGCCGTCAGGGTCTTGCGACGATAGGCCGGCAGCACTTCGGCGATCTGCGCCAGGGAGAAACCACATTGCCGCGACATGGCGATGAATCGCAGCTCGCGGATCACGCTGTCATCGAACTCGCGGTAGCCGGAGGGGCGCCGGGCGGCGGCAATCAGGCCCAGACTCTCATAGTGACGAATGGCGTGCACGGACACACCCGACAGGCTGGCAAGTTCCGATATCTGCATGGCGACAAGGCTAACAAGCCTGGGGTTACACGAAGGTTGGAAGCCATGTTCACACAGTTTGTCGCCCACGCTGCGGCCATAAAAAAACGCACCGTGCTTCCACGGTGCGTTTTTTGGGGGGAGCTTGTCGGGGCGATCAGGCCGCAGCGACTTCCTTCCTGGCAGAGCGTGCCTGCATGAACTTGCCCAGTCCGACCACCAGCACGGCGCCCGCTGCAGCGGCAGCATAGTGCAGCCAGGGGTGAGCCATGGTGTAGCCATGCAGCAGGTTGTCGTTGACGATGGTCTCGCCGCCCACCCAGCCAATCAGCGCCGCGCCCAGCGTGACGATGACGGGGAAACGCTCCATGAGCTTGATCATCAGCGTGGAGCCGAAAATCACCAGGGGAATGGAAATGGCCAGGCCCAGGATCAGCAGCACCATATTGCCCTGGGCAGTGGCGGCCACGGCAATCACGTTGTCCAGGCTCATCACCAGGTCGGCGATCAGGATGGTGCGGATGGCAGTCATCATGGAGCCATGGCCCTTGGACTCGCCTTCGCCGTCTTCGTCGCCGGTCAGCAGCTGATAGCCGATCCACAGCAGCAGGCAGCCGCCCACGACTTGCAGGAAGGAGAGTTCCAGCAGCTTGGCTGCCACCACGGTCAGCACGATACGCAGCACCACGGCGGCGCCGGAGCCGAACATGATGGCTTTCTTCTGCTGTTCAGGGGGAAGCGAGCGCGCGGCCAGTGCGATGACCACGGCGTTGTCGCCGGAGAGAATGATGTTGATCCAGATGATCTTCACCAGGCCGATCCAGAAATCGGCGCTATTGAGCATTTCCATGATGACTCCACTGTTTTGAATATGAAAGCGCCGCATTGCGCGGCGCTTTCTTTTAAGAGTGGAGCCAGTGTAGGACGCCAGGCCTATCCTTGTCAGTTCGTAATACTGCGTAAATTCAACGCCGCATCAGGAACTTTTGCAAGGACTTACTTCTTCAGCAGGCCTTGCAGCAGGCGGCCCATTTCGGAAGGGTTGCGGGTGATGGTGAAGCCGCACTCTTCCATGATGGCCAGCTTGGCGTCAGCCGTGTCGGCACCGCCGGAGATCAGGGCACCTGCGTGGCCCATGCGCTTGCCGGGAGGCGCAGTCACGCCGGCGATAAAGCCCACGATAGGCTTCTTCATGTTGGCCTTGCACCACTGGGCAGCTTCGGCTTCGTCGGGACCGCCGATTTCACCGATCATGATCACGGCATCGGTGTCGGGATCGTCGTTGAAAGCGCGCATCACGTCGATGTGCTTCAGACCGTTGATGGGGTCGCCACCGATACCGACAGCGGAGGACTGGCCAATGCCCAGTTCGCTCAGCTGAGCCACGGCTTCGTAAGTCAGCGTACCGGAACGGGACACCACGCCCACGCGGCCCTTCTTGTGGATGTGACCGGGCATGATGCCGATCTTGATTTCGTCAGGCGTGATCAGACCGGGGCAGTTGGGGCCCAGCAGCAGAGTCTTCTTGCCGCCGGCAGCTTCCTTGGCCTTCATCTTGTTGCGCACTTCCAGCATGTCGCGAACGGGGATGCCTTCGGTGATGCAGATGGCCAGGTCCAGATCGGCTTCAACCGCTTCCCAGATGGCAGCAGCAGCGCCTGCGGGAGGCACGTAGATCACGGACACGGTAGCGCCGGTTTCCTTGGCAGCGTCCTTGACGGAACCAAAGATTGGGATGTCGAAAATCTTTTCGCCAGCCTTCTTGGGGTTCACGCCTGCCACGAAGCAGTTCTTGCCGTTCGCGTATTCCTGGCACTTTTCAGTGTGGAACTGACCGGTCTTGCCAGTAATGCCCTGGGTGATGACCTTGGTGTCTTTGTTGATAAAGATCGACATGTTTCTATCTCCGGGGCGTATTACTTAACGGCAGCAACGATCTTGGTCGCTGCTTCAGCCATGGTGTCAGCAGCGATGATGGGCAGACCGGAATCCTTGAGGATCTGCTTGCCCAGCTCTTCGTTGGTGCCCTTCATGCGCACGACCAGAGGCACGCTCAGGTTCACGGCCTTGCAGGCGGTGACCACGCCGTTGGCGATGGTGTCACACTTCATGATGCCACCAAAGATATTGACCAAAATACCCTTGACTTCAGGGTTCTTGAGCATGATCTTGAAGGCTTCCGTCACCTTCTCGGCCGTAGCGCCGCCGCCCACGTCCAGGAAGTTGGCAGGTTCGCCGCCGAACAGCTTGATGGTGTCCATGGTGGCCATGGCCAGACCGGCGCCGTTCACCAGGCAGCCGATGTTGCCGTCCAGGGAGATGTAGGCCAGATCGAACTTGGAGGCTTCGATTTCGGCAGCGTCTTCTTCGTCCAGATCGCGGAAGGCCACGATTTCGGGGTGGCGGAACAGCGCGTTGGGGTCGAAGTTGAACTTGGCGTCCAGGGCCATCAGGTCGCCCTTGGAGTCGCAGTTCAGGGGGTTGATTTCCACCAGCGACGCGTCGGTGTCCATGTAGCACTTGTAGATCTTGGCGAACAGATCCACGGCCTGATCCACGGACTTGCCTTCCAGACCGATGGCAGCTGCCACCTTGCGCGATTGCGCTTCGGTGATGCCGGTCAGGGGGTCGATCATCTCGGTGATGATCTTTTCGGGAGTGGAGTGAGCCACTTCCTCGATGTCCATGCCGCCTTCGCTGGAAGCGATCAGGGCAACCTTCTGTGTGGCACGGTCAGTCACCAGCGACACATACAGTTCGTTCTTGATGTCGGCGCCGTCTTCGATGTACAGGCGACGGACCTTCTGACCTTCGGGGCCGGTCTGGTGAGTCACCAGCTGCATGCCTAGGATCTGCTCGGACAGCTTCTGCACGTCCTCGATGGACTTGGCAACCTTCACGCCGCCGCCCTTGCCGCGGCCACCAGCGTGGATCTGGGCCTTCACCACCCACACGGGTCCACCCAGCTTCTGGGCTGCTTCAACAGCCTCTTGCACGGTAAACGCAGGAATGCCACGGGGAACGGGCACACCAAATTGGCGCAAGATTTCCTTGCCTTGGTATTCATGAATCTTCATGACTTTGTCTCTCTGAACTGAGGGGAAATACCCGCTTGCCACCGACTCGGGGGAGCCTGGCCATCGGGTTCATATGACATGGCGAGCAGGAATGTACCATGCTGCACCGCGCAAAACGACACCTGAACATGCGCAAAATCCACAATTTCACGCAACTTTGTCGTGTTCCGGAAACAGCTGCAATGCCTTGAATTTCTTAGGGAAATTATTCCTACACGATATCTTTTCTTCCCGCAACTTTCTTATGTCTTATATACGAGTCAAGGGCATTGAAGCAGCGGCTGGCAATGTGCTGACAACTGCGAATAGCTGCTACGTCTACTGGGCCATTCGCGCAAGACTTGCCTAAAAGACAGGCAGTGCGCATGCCTGACGAGATTCAAGGACAATCACCGCTCGGAAAGCGGCAATGGTGCCGCAGGCAGCGGCATATAAACCAAGAAATGCGCGCGCCGGTGCAGGAGAAAATGCAATGGCAAAAGTCTTTATTGACGGAGAAGCAGGAACCACAGGTCTGCAGATCCGTGATCGTCTGGTCGATTTTGCAGGTGTGGAGCTGGTCAGCATCGACCCCGCACTGCGCAAGGACCCGGCCGCCAAACGCTCTCTGATTGCCGGCGTGGACCTGGTCATCCTCTGCCTGCACGACGATGCCGCCCGTGAAACCGCTGCCATGGTGGACTCCATAACCGCAGAGACTGGCCGCGCCATCAAGATCATCGACGCCTCCACCGCCCATCGCACGGCCGCAGGCTGGGTCTACGGCTTCCCCGAACTGCGCGCCGGCCAGCTCGACGCCGTGAAGAACGCCACCCGCGTCTCCAACCCCGGCTGCTATGCCACGGGCGCCATCGCCCTGCTGGCACCGCTGGTGGCTGCCGGCCTGATTCCCGCCGACTACCCCGTGAGCCTGCCCTCCGTGTCCGGCTACACCGGCGGCGGCCGCACCATGATCGAAACCTACGAAGGCGGCGATGCCGCACCTTACGAGGCCTACGCACTGGGTCTGTCGCACAAGCACATTCCCGAAATCCTGCACTACACCGGCATGACCCGCCGCCCCGTGTTCATCCCCGCCGTGAGCAACTTTGCCCAGGGGATGCTGGTGCAGCTGCCGTTGCACCTCGATCTGCTGCCCGGCGCGCCCAAGGCCGCCGACCTGCACGACGCTCTGGCCAGCCATTACGCCCAGACCAACACCAGCGCCAACTGGGTCAGCGTGCTGCCGCCCACGGACGACAACAAGCTGGCCGCCGATACCCTGGCCAATACCAACAAGCTGGAACTGCGCGTGTTTGCCAACGAGCAATATCGCCAGGCCGTGCTGATCGCACGCCTGGACAATCTGGGCAAGGGTGCCAGCGGCGCCGCCGTGCAGAACCTGCAGATCATGCTGGGCCTGTAAGCGTGGGCTCGGTCGGCGCTCCGACTCGCTACGGTTGCGATAGCTGCAGGCGCTTGCCCCGCGCGCACCAGCGCCTGCATGCGCTCCACATCGGCTGATGCCCGCCCCGGCGGGCATATCTAATACGCCTGCCCGGCACCGGCCCGCCGCCGAACTCCTGCGGCGGCAGGACGCCGGGCCCTGCTTGCCAGACCGGACACGAAGACAAAGGGCCGGCACAGGGCGGTTGACACCGCCAGGTGCTGCTGCCCCAGCCCGGATGCCAGTACCCCGGATGCCATGGGCCGGCTTGGTTTATCCTTGCCGACTCTAAGAGCGTGTTTACGATCTCCTCGCGCCGCGACAGAGGCTTTACGGGATGGGATGCAAGGGGGCGGCCCCCCGCGCGCGACACCGCAGCAATAGCCGCGCTATTGCGAGGATTCGCGCGGCCGGCGAGGCAACGTCGCAGACCGCCCCTGACCGGGCGCCCGCAAAGCCCCTGTCCCGAAGGGTTGGAGCGCAATCGGGCGATTTCTGTGCGCTAACTCTTGCTTGCACCCCGGTGCAAGCAGCGAGCCATCGCTTCGAACTCATCCCGATTGCGCTCCAACGCGGCTGCGTAGAGATCGTAAACACGCTCTAAGATTTCAGGTTTCCTGCCAGCCATTGCGGTCCGGCGCCGCAGCGGCGGCGTTGCCGTTCGTGGCGACGGCAGCTTTTGCAAAGGTTTCCCTCAGATGACTCGCAAGGCATCAGACGCGCCGGGCCAGGATGGCCATGACCACCTGCAACGCAATCTCACCAATCGCCACATACAGCTGATCGCCATCGGCGGCGCCATAGGTACGGGCCTGTTCATGGGCTCGGGCAAGACCATCAGCCTGGCCGGGCCGTCCATCGTCTTCGTGTACATGGCCATCGGCATCATGCTGTTCTTCGTGATGCGGGCCATGGGCGAGCTGCTGCTGTCCAATCTTCAGTACCGCTCCTTCATCGATTTCTCTGCCGATCTGCTGGGCCCCTGGGCAGGCTTTTTCACGGGCTGGACCTACTGGTTCTGCTGGATCGTCACCGGCATCGCGGATGTGATTGCCATCACCGGCTACGCACAGTTCTGGTTCCCCGACATCCCGCAGTGGCTGCCTGCCATTGCCTGCGTGCTGCTGCTGCTGGGCCTGAACCTGCTGACGGTGAAGCTGTTCGGCGAGACCGAGTTCTGGTTCGCCATGATCAAGATCGTGGCCATCGTGACGCTGATCGGCGTGGGCCTGTGGATGGTGTTCTCGGGCTTCGTATCGCCTGCGGGTCGCCAGGCTGCGCTGGCCAATCTCTGGAATGACGGCGGCATGTTCCCCAACGGTCTGATGGGCTTTTTCGCGGGCTTCCAGATTGCGGTGTTCGCCTTTGTCGGCATCGAACTGGTAGGCACCACCGCCGCCGAGGCCAAGGATCCGGAGCGCACGCTGCCGCGCGCCATCAACTCGATTCCCGTGCGCATCATCGTCTTTTACGTGCTGGCGCTGGTGGCCATCATGACCGTCACGCCCTGGCGCGACGTGGTGCCGGGCAAGAGCCCGTTCGTGGAACTGTTCGTGCTGGCCGGTCTGCCCGCCGCAGCCGGCGTGATCAACTTCGTGGTGCTGACCTCGGCCGCCTCCTCGGCCAACAGCGGAGTGTTCTCCACCAGCCGCATGCTCTACGGCCTGTCGCTCAAGGGCGATGCCCCCAAGTCCTTCGGCACCCTGTCATCGCGCAGCGTGCCCTCGCGCGGCCTCATGTTTTCGTGCATCTGCCTGCTGGCAGGCGCTTTCCTGATGTGGATGATTCCCGACCTGATGGAAGCCTTCACCCTGGTGACCACGGTATCGGCCATTCTGTTCATGTTTGTCTGGTCGCTGATTCTGCTGTCCTACATCGCCTACCGCCGCCAGCGTGCAGCGCTGCACCTGGCCTCCCGTTTCAGGATGCCCGGCGGCGTCCCCATGTGTGTGGCCTGCCTGGCCTTCTTCGCGGGTATTCTGGTGCTGCTCACGCTCAAGGACGATACGCGCCAGGCACTGATCGTCACCCCGTTGTGGTTTGTGCTGCTGGGCGTGGCCTACCAGTTCGTGCGCAAGCGCGCCGCGGTCGGTGTGGTGGCAATCCAGTAAGCTCGGCGCACAATGCGCGGCATTCTTGTTTTGGATAGCAGCTGGCACTTTCCCAGCATGGAATTTCAGGTGTTTTGCCTGAAATTCCTTATCTGACAGGCGCAGGTAGCTATTGTTTTGATAATCCGGCCCGTCCCATGTCCCAGAATCCCAGCCTGCAGCACCGCGCCACCCTGATAGGCCTGCTGGCCGTGCTCTGCTGGAGCTGCACCGTGGGCCTGATGCGCGCCGTGGCCGAGCCGCTGGGTGCGGTCGGCGGCGCGGCCTGCCTCTACACCATGGCCGCCCTCTGCATTGCCGTGGCACGCGGGCGCAAAGGCTGGCGCGAGCTGGTCCGCTGGCGCAGCATGCATCCGGCCTATCTCTGGGGCTGCGGCCTGCTGTTCGTGGTCTACGAGATCTGCCTGTCCGTGGCCGTGGGCCTGGCTCACGACCGCAGCCAGGCCATGGAGATCGGGCTCATCAACTACCTCTGGCCCAGCCTCACCATCGTGCTGGCCGTGCTGTGCGGCCAGCAGGCGGCGCGCTGGTGGCTGTGGCCCGGGGTGCTGATCTGCCTGTGGGGCCTGGCGCGCGTGCTGGGCGGCGCAAGCTTCAGCCTGCCGGTCATGTGGAGCCATGTACAGAGCAACCCGCTGGCCTATGGCATGGGTTTTGCCGCCGCCCTGCTCTGGCCGGCCTATTCGCTGCTGGCGCGCCGCCATGGTGCGGGCTTCAACGCCGTGGGCCTGTTCGTGACCTGGACGGCCTTGGCGCTGTGGCTCAAATGGCTGATGCTGGACGCACCACAGCCCATGCACTGGACCTGGCTCACCGCCGGCCAGGTGGTTCTGGTCGGCGCACTCACGGCGCTGGGCTACAGCTGCTGGGAGCATGGCATCCAACATGGCAAGCTGGCCCTGCTGGCCGCGGCGTCCTACTTCACGCCCGTGCTCTCGGCGCTGATGGCCAGCGCCCTGCTGCAGGTGTTGCCGGGCTGGAGCTTCTGGCAGGGCGTGGCCCTGGTCACGCTGGGCTCGCTGATCTGCTGGTGGGCGACACGCAGCAGCCGGGACTAGGCCAGCACCGCGCCCACCCGGTCCCTCAGGCAGTCAGCCAGATGCCGAAGCCGAGTACGGCAGCATGCCCGGCCAGCAAGATCCACAGCAGCGTCCAGGGCGGCTCGGTCAGGCCCTGCAGCATCTCCTGGATGCGGGCGCCCAGAAAGGCGCGCAGCGCCGGATCGTCCTTGCCGCCTTCGCTGCCCCACTGGGCGCGCGTGTGGCCCCATTCCTCGAGCAGGTCGGCCAGCGGCAAGCGATTGAGCACGCTGCGCACCACGAACTGCACGGCACGCCCGTTGCCGACCCAGGGCTGCAGATGCTCCATCGCCGCGCCCACGGTGAGCAGATCGGCCGCCTTGTGCATGGCCTTGTGAGCGCTGGGCAGGGCCTCGATGCGCTGTGCCAGCATGGCCGCCAGACGCTCGGCCAGGCCCTGGCCGTAGCGCGCCACCAGCTTGCCTGCCGCGCGGGCGCGGCCCAACTGCAGACCGACCATGAGGTAGGCGGGAATGATGAAGATCAGGACCACGGCCACCAGCAGCGGCGGCGACATCAGCAGGCTGATCACGGCGCCGTAGATGCCGGTATGGGCCGAGGCATGAATGCCCTGGCCGGGATCGGCCATCAGGCGCGAAAAATAGAACACGGCCGCGCCGCAGCCCAGCACCAGGGCCAGCAAGGCACCGAGCATCAGGCCGCCCAGCAGCGATTTGCCGGCACTCAGGCCCACGCGCAGGGCGGATGGGGCGTCAGGGGGTTGCGAAGCAGTCAGCACGTGGGTCCCTCCGGTGTAAGAAGCGGTTCCTCGTCCAGCAGGAGGGAGCAGGCTGCAGCTCAGTCCTCGCTGTCGGGTGCTGCGCAGTATGGAGCATCGCGCAGCACGCGTGAAGCCACATCTGCCGAAAAGCCGCGCGAAGCCAGAAAGCGCAGCTGCCTGGCCTTTTCCTTGATGTCGACGGGAACGCTGCCAAAACGCTTGCACCACAGCTCGCGCGCACGCTGCAGCTCGCTGCAGCGCAGCTGCTCGCCCGCCTGGCGCACGGTCTCTTCATCCAGCCCCTTGCTGCGCAGGTCATGCACCAGACGCGCTGCGCCATAACGGCTGGCCTTGCTGCGCATGACAGACTCGACCACGCGCTCCACGCTGATGAAGCCACGCCGCTCCAGCTCGTCGAGAACGGCATTCAGATCATCGCCCTCCTCCACATGTGCAGCGAGCTTGCGCTGCAGCTCCAGCCGCGAATGCTCACGCTGCGCCAGCAGCTTCAGGGCGCGGCCCTTGAGTGAGAGCTTGGCAAAGCTCATGCTCGGATCTCTCCCATAAAAAATGCGCAGGGACCGCCTGCGCAAAGATGGCTAACTTTTGGCCCCGCCAGGCTTTCACATCGATAGCAGCGAGCACCGGGCCAGGGCCCCGCTGCCCTGCAGCGGGAATCTCAGTCCCTGCCGATGCCAGGCATTCGGCAAGGGAAAGCGACCTGGTCGCTCAGGAGGCTCAGGCCTCGATCACACCGTCCTTGTCTACCTTGCCCTTGCCGCCCTTGGCAGGCTTGGCTTCGGCAGCGGCAGCCCCGTCCATGGGCAGCAGCTTGATGCCCAGGCTATCGCGCACCTTGTTCTCGATTTCGATGGCCAGCGCGGGGTTCTCGCGCAGGAACTCACGCGAGTTGTCGCGGCCCTGGCCGATTTTTTCGCCGTTGTAGGCATACCAGGCACCGCTTTTTTCCAGGATCTTGGCGTTCACGCCCATGTCCAGAATCTCGCCTTCGCGGCTGATGCCTTCGCCAAACAAGATGTCGAACTCGGCCGTCTTGAAGGGAGGCGAGACCTTGTTCTTCACGACCTTGACCTTGGTTTCGTTGCCGATGGCCTCATCGCCCTTCTTGATGGTGCCGGTGCGGCGGATATCCAGACGCACGGAGGCATAGAACTTCAGCGCATTGCCGCCGGTGGTGGTCTCGGGCGAGCCGAACATCACGCCGATCTTCATGCGGATCTGGTTGATGAAGATGACCATGCAGTTGGTCTTCTTGATGGTGGCCGTCAGCTTGCGCAGGGCCTGGCTCATCAGACGGGCCTGCAGGCCGGGCAGGGCGTCGCCCATCTCGCCTTCGATTTCGGCCTTGGGCGTCAATGCGGCCACCGAGTCGATGACGATCAGATCCACGGCACCCGAGCGCACCAGGCTGTCGCAGATTTCCAGGGCCTGCTCACCGGTGTCGGGCTGGCTGATCAACAGATCGTTGAGGTTCACGCCCAGCTTCTGGGCATAGCCGGTGTCGAGTGCGTGTTCGGCATCGATGAAGGCACAGGTGCCGGCCTGCTTTTGCATCTCGGCAATGACCTGCAGCGTCAGCGTGGTCTTGCCCGAGGATTCTGGACCGTAGATTTCAATCACGCGACCACGCGGCAGACCACCCACGCCCAGTGCGATATCCAGGCCCAGCGAGCCGGTGGAGACGACCTGGATGTCTTCAATGGCCTCACCTTCGCCGAGCTTCATGATGGTGCCCTTGCCGAACTGCTTTTCGATCTGGGCCAGGGCGGCTGCCAGGGCTTTGGCTTTTTCGCTGTTGGCGTCGTTGGTCTTGGCGATGGCGTTCATATCAGGCTCCGAAGTAGGTGAATGACTGTCTGTGGCCAGCCCTGTCTTTACATTCAGGCTGGATGCTTGAACAGTAGTTTATGAGCTTGTATCGGCTGTGCGTCCAAATATTTAGTCAGTTTGCCTTACTATTTACCCATGTCCGAAATTGCACCTGTCACCCCCGCCGAAGATGCCTGGCGCCAGACCCATCTGGGCCGCCTGCTCGGCCATGCCATGCGCCGCTTCGATGCACGCGTGCTGCAGCTCATGGCACGCGATGTGGAGGTGCCGCTGGCCCTGTCCAACCTGGCGGCGCGCGACAAGGTGGGGGCAGCCCACATCCACATCACGCGCCATCTGTCCCTGGCCGGCGACCGCCTCACCGATCTGGCCGACAAGGCAGGCATGAGCAAACAGGCCATGGCCGACCTGGTGACGCAGTGCGAGGCCTGGGGCCTGGTCACGCGCGCGATCGACCCGCACGATGGGCGCGCCAGGCGCGTGCGCTTCACCGATGCGGGCCTGGTCTGGCTGCGGGCTTTTCACGACGCCGTGAGCCAGGCCGAGGCCGAGTTCCGCGAGGCCGTGGGCGAGGATGTGGCCACCGTGGTGGCGCTGGGCCTGGAAGCCTATGCCGAAGGCTACTGAGGCCTGACGCCTGCGAGCGCCTGTCGACAATTGCGCCGGACGGCCTTGGCCCGTCCCTACAATGGCAGCAAAAGTGCAAACAGGCACACATAACAAGCAGGAGACTCCCATGCGCATACTGATTGCCGAAGACGACCAGGTGCTGGCAGACGGCCTGCTGCGCACACTGCGCAGCTCGGGCGCCGTCGTCAGCCATGTGGCCAACGGCAGCGAGGCCGATACCGCCTTGCTGACCAGCAGCGAATTCGATTTGCTGATTCTCGATCTGGGCCTGCCCAAGGTGCACGGCCTGGAAGTGCTCAAGCGCCTGCGCGGGCGCGGCGACGCGCTGCCGGTGCTGATTCTCACGGCAGCCGATTCCATCGAGGAGCGGGTGCAAGGCCTGGACTACGGTGCCGACGACTACATGGCCAAGCCGTTTGCGCTGTCCGAGCTGGAAGCGCGCGTACGCGCCCTCACGCGTCGCGGCATGGGCGGTGCCAGCTCCACCATCAAGCATGGCCCGCTGGTCTATGACCAGACCGGCCGGGTCGCCACCATCGACGGCAAGATGGTGGAGCTGTCGGCACGCGAGCTGGGTCTGCTCGAGGTGCTGCTGCAACGCGCAGGCCGCCTGGTCAGCAAGGACCAGCTGGTGGAGCGCCTGTGCGAATGGGGCGAGGAGGTGAGCAACAATGCCATCGAGGTCTATATCCACCGGCTGCGCAAGAAGATCGAGAAAGGGCCGATCCGCATCGCCACCGTGCGTGGCCTCGGCTACTGCCTGGAAAAAATAACCCCCCCCTGAGCGGCTTTGCCTAGGCGGCCCCGCCGCTTCCCCCCAGGGGGACGGCAGCCTTTGCTTCGGGGCGGCCCTCGCTGGCTGCCTCTTGGATGAGATAGCGCACCAGCCATGAAGATCTTTCAGCGTGAGCAGCGATCCCTCTTTGGCGAGATCCTCGACTGGATGCTCACGCCGCTGCTGCTGCTCTGGCCCGTGAGCCTGGCGCTGACCTGGCTGGTGGCCCAGGGCCTGGCCAACAAGCCCTTCGATCGCGCACTGGAGTACAACGCCCAGGCCCTGGCCCAGCTGGTCATCGTGCAGCGCGGCAAGGTGCAGTTCAATCTGCCGCAGTCCGCCAGCGAGATCCTGCGCGCCGATGAGTCGGACACGGTGTTCTTCCAGGTCCGCGGCACCAGGGGCGAATATCTGGCCGGCGAACGCGACCTGCCCCGCCCGCCTACCACCGATGAGGACCCGCCCACGGGCACGGTGCTGCTGCGCGACGAGGAATACAAGGGCATAGACCTGCGCGTGGCCTATATCTGGGTGCGCATGCCGCTGCCCGGCGAGCCCAGCGCCCTGGTGCAGGTCGCCGAAACGCGCGAAAAGCGCAGCGTGCTGGCCACGGAAATCATCAAGGGCGTGATGCTGCCGCAGTTCGTCATCCTGCCGCTGGCCGCGCTGCTGGTGTGGCTGGCGCTGGCGCGCGGCATCAAGCCGCTGCACCGGCTGGAGGAACGCATCCGCGCGCGCAAGCCCGAAGATCTCTCGCCCATCAACCACAAGGATGTGCCGCTGGAAGTGGTGCCGCTGGTCGACTCGGTCAACGATCTGCTGCAGCGTCTGCATGACTCCATCGCCACGCAAAAGCGCTTTCTGGCCGACGCCGCCCACCAGTTGAAGACCCCGCTGGCGGGGCTGCGCATGCAGGCCGACCTGGCCCAGCGCGAGGGCACGAATACCGAAGATCTGAAGCGCTCGCTGGCGCAGATCGGCCGCTCCAGCATGCGCGCCACGCATACCGTCAACCAGTTGCTGGCGCTGGCGCGGGCCGAGAGCGCCGTACCCGCCATGCAGGGCTGCAACCTCGTGCGCATCGTCACTGAGGTGGTGCAGGACTGCCTGCCGCGCGCCATGGACAAGCACATCGACCTGGGCTACGAGGGCGCCGGCGCCAGCACGCCCGGCGTCTGGCTCAACGGCAATGCCACGCTGCTGACCGAGCTGGTGCGCAATCTGGTGGACAACGCCATCAACTACACGCCATCGACCAGCAAACAGCCAGGCGTGGTCACCGTGCGCGTGCAGGCCGATCATTTCGGCCAGATCCTGCTGCTGCAGGTCGAGGACTCCGGCCCCGGCGTGCCGCTGGCCGAGCGCGAGCTGATCTTCCAGCCCTTTTACCGCGCACTGGGCTCCGAAGCCGACGGCTCCGGCCTGGGTCTGCCCATCGTCATGGAAATCGCACGCCAGCATGGCGCGCAAGTGCTGCTGCAAGACGCCAGGCCCGGCCATGTGCCGCCGGGAGCGCTGTTTACCGTGCGCTTCAAGGCCATGCCGGGACAGCAGTGAAATCGTTCCGCATGCGCACCAACTTGGTGCCCTTGCGGCCTGAAAAACCGCGCCAGACTTGGCTTTGCGCCCCTTTGCCCCGATTCGCATAACGGAAACTGCGTATCTGACAACCTCTCGCTTACCCTAGAATCAATTCGATCATGGGTTGTCTGAGGAGTCGCTTTTTGTGCCACCGCAAGACAGCAATTTGGAATCAACGGATCCAGGGAGCTTTTTGATGCAACGTCGTCAATTCATCTACACCGCCGCTGCTGCCGCAGCCGCTTCTTCCTTCTCCGGCATGAGCATGGCGCAGGACACCTCGCGTCCTCTGCGCATCGTCGTGCCCTTCCCTGCCGGCGGCCCCACCGACATGGTGCCCCGCAACATGCAGGACGTGCTGATCAAGCTGCTGGGCGGCCAGGCCGTAGTGATTGAAAACAAGGCCGGAGCCGGCGGCTCCATCGGCATGGCCGAAGTGGCCCGCGCCACCGACGGCGTGACCTTCGGTATCGCCACGCTGTCCACCCATGGCGTGAACCCCGCCGTGTTCAAGAAGCTGCCCTACGACGCGACCAACGACTTCGTGGGCGTGACCGAGATCGTGAAGGCTCCCGGCGTGCTGGTGATCAACCCCAAGCTGATCCCCGTGAAGACTTTTGCCGAGTTCGTAGCCTACCTCAAGGCCAACCCCGGCAAGGTGTCCTTTGCCACTCCCGGCAACGGCACCATCGGTCACATGTGGGGCGCCCAGTTCCTCAAGAGCACGGGCACCGAAATGCACCACATCCCCTACCGCGGCTCGGCTCCGGCCATCAACGACGTGCTGGGCAACCAGGTGCCGGTCTACTTCGACCAGGTGAACTCTTCGCTGCCCCATATCAAGTCGGGCAAGGTGCGCGCCCTGGCCGTGTCCTGGCACGAGCGCCTGGACGTGCTGCCCGATGTGCAGACCTATGCCCAGGCCGGTCACCCCGACCTGAACGAGCCTTCCTGGTTCGGCCTGGTGGCCCCCAAGAACACGCCTGCCGCGCAAGTGGAACGCGTGCAAAAGGCCATCGTTGCCGCGCTGAAGGACCCCGCCGTCAAGCAGCGCATGGCTGCTCAAGGCCTGTATCCCTCGGGCACATCGAGCGCTGACTTCACCAAGCAGATCTCCAGCGAAGTGGCCAAGATGAAGAAGCTGGCCGCAGCGGCCAATATTCATCTGGACTAAAAACAGGAGCTGGTTGCGCTTGCTGTAACTGGTTTTCCAATACAAAAGGCCTGCAAATGCAGGCCTTTCTTGCGATAGAAGCTACAAAAATTACTTGACGCAGGCTTGCAATGCCTTGGGCACCAGGTTCTTGCCAGCCAGCGCGGCCACTTCGTTGCGGAAGGTGGGTGTGGCCTTGGGCAGGCGCAGCGCATAGGTAGTCACATCGGGGCGCTCCTGCACCACGCGTGCGGTACGCACGCCCTGGCGCGCAAACGTGGCCAGCTGGCGCTGCGCAGCTTCTTCGGTAGAGAAACGGCCCAGAGACAAGCCCGGCTCCAGATTGCCACCCGCTCGGTCAAAGTCGATATTCATCAGACGCAGCTCGCCGCGCTTGCGGTCCAGGAATTCGGTATCGGGGAACTTGCCCATATAGACCATCCAGCGCCCGCCCTGGTGGCTGGCCACCAGCTCCCAGTCGCTCTTGGACTTGCCCGCCAGCGCACGGCGAATGCTGTCGGCCTGCGCCTCCTCGATGCCGCTGGCCTGATAGCAGGTCTCGGGCTCCTTGACCGCTGTTTTGGCGTCCTTTGCAGGCTTGGCGTCCTCGGCCTTGGCCTCGGGCTTGCTGTCCGCCTGCGCATCGGGCCTGGATGCGGGCGCACCATCGTCCACCGCGGGTGCCTCGGACGGCTCGGTTTTTGCGGGTTCGGGAGCCGGCGCGGCTTCAGGCTGCTGCAATACCAGCGCATCGGGCTTGATCTGCTCCTGCAGGCGCTGCGGCTCGGACTGCAGCTCCGGCGCCAGCCCCATGCCGGCCAGATAGCCGTGGCTCCACAGGTAGTAGCCGGCGTTGCCCAGCACCAGGAGCAGAAAAACGATTCTCAGCATGGCGTTCCCATATCAATGTTATCCGCCAGGTTACAGCCCCTGCATGGCCTGTGAACCCGGCGCATTCCAATCGCGGGCAGCCGAGCAAGGGCCGCCCCGCAGCGAGGGCTGCGTCCTTCTCCACTTGCGCGCAGCGCGTAGAGAGAGGAGGAAGGCGCAAAGCGCCTCAGGAGGTGCTTCATTTCAAGCCTGCAACGGGCTGCTGGCCGGACGCACGCTGATTTCCGAGCTGGTCACGGCCTGTAGCCCCGCAGCGGTGCGCACCAGAAAGCCGCCATCGGCCGCCACACCCTGGGCGATGCCGCTCGTGCCGTCGCTCAGACTCACTTCGCGCCCGGCCAGCAGATCGCGCTGGGCAAAGCGCTGCATCAGCGGCACAAAACCGTGTCGGGCAAAGCTCTGCACCTCGGCCACCAGATTGGGCAATATGCAGGCCAGGGCCGTGGGCGCGTCCAGCGCGGCATCCAGCTCCTGCAGGCAGGCCGGAGCCGTGCGCATGCCGTCACCGGGGCGGGGACGGACATTGATGCCGATGCCTATCACCACGTAGCGCGGCGCCGTCATATCGTGCTGCTGCGTGCCGACGAAGCTTGCGGTCTCGATCAGAATGCCGGCCAGCTTGCGGTCGCCTTCCAGCCACAGATCGTTGGGCCATTTGATGCCGATGCGCGGCGTGGCGCTGCCGGCAACCGGCAGATGGGGCTGCAGGCTCTCAGCCACACTCACGCCCACCGCCAGCGACAGCCCCGACCAGTCGCGCGGCGCCAGCGGCAGGCCCAGCGAGAACATCAGCGAATCCCCGACGCCGCTGACCCAGTTGCGCCCCAGCCGGCCACGGCCCTGCGTCTGCTGCTCGGCAATCAGCAGCACCGGCTCCGTCAGCCCGTCGCGCGCGCGGCGCATGAGCTCGGTGTTGCTCGAGCCAATGGTCGGCAGCACCTCGACCGTGAAGCCCGGCAACTGCGGTGCAATGGCTTCCCACAGGGCTTCGGCATTCCAGTGAATCGGCTGAGTCATTTTCTTTATCCAAAATTTCTATGCAGCGAGCACGCCTTGAACAAGCATGTTCCAACTCAGAGACGCCGAGCAAGAGCCGCCTCGCGGCGATGGCGTCGTCCCCCTCCCGCATTGCGAAGCAACGCGAGAGAGGGGGAAGCGGCGGGGCCGCCTAGGCAAAGCCGCTCAGGGGGTGCCGTGAGGCATCGGCGGCTTCCAGCCCCTTTTCGGCGCCAGCATGGTGCCACGGCAGTTCGCCGCACCGCAGTAGCAGGCATATTCGGCCTTGAGCTTGGCCGTGTAGCGCTCCTCCACCATCAGGCCATAGTCGTAGTTCAGTTCCTCGCCTGCGGCAATATTGCGCAGTGCAATGATGTAGATGCGACCGTCGATCTCGTCGGTGTAGCAGTTGGGATCGCAGCTGTGATTGATCCAGCGCGAGGAATTGCCCTTGTGCGTGGCGTCGATCACACGCTCATCATCGACCTGAAAATAAAAAGTGTGATTGGGCTGGCTGGGATCATGCGGATGACGGTCCTGCGCCTCCTGCCAGTCGATCACCTCACCCACGTACTCAATAAGGGCTTCGCCTTGCGCAATATCCTGCGCGGCGAAAACGCCTTTGCCGTGCACGCCGGAGCGCCGGGTCTGGATACGGCGGCCTGTGGAAGAGGCCAGTGATGTGCGGGGCATGTTTTCTCTGATACTTTGAATATGCACACATGTGCGCATGCGCGCGCGTGAGAAGCGAATTGTATGGGCCTGAGTTTCGATTCGGGTTCAGGTGGTTAATGACGACGAGAACACACAATGACTAAAACCCTGGTGATTGCAGAAAAGCCTTCTGTCGCACAGGACATCGTCCGTGCGCTGACCCCGGTGGCAGGCAAGTTTGAAAAACACGATGACTATTTCGAATCCGACAGCTATGTGGTGACCAGTGCGGTCGGCCACCTGGTGGAAATTCAGGCGCCCGAAGAATTCGACGTCAAGCGCGGGAAATGGAGTTTTGCCAATCTGCCGGTCATCCCCCCGCGCTTTGACCTCAAGCCCGTGGACAAGACCAAGACCCGACTGAACGCCGTGGTCAAGCAGGCCAAGCGCAAGGATGTGACCGAACTCATCAACGCCTGTGACGCGGGCCGCGAGGGTGAGCTGATCTTCCGCCTGATCGAGCAATACGCGGGCGGTGCCAAGGGCGGTCTGGGCAAGCCGGTCAAGCGACTGTGGTTGCAATCCATGACGCCGCAGGCGATTCGTGACGGCTTCAACAATCTGCGCAGCGATGCCCAGATGCAAGGCCTGGCCAGCGCCGCGCGCAGCCGCTCCGAAGCCGACTGGCTGGTGGGCATCAACGGCACGCGTGCCATGACGGCCTTCAACTCGCGCGACGGCGGTTTCTTCCTGACCACCGTGGGTCGCGTGCAGACGCCCACCCTGTCCCTGGTGGTGGAGCGCGAGGAAAAGATCCGCCAGTTCGTCAGCCGCGACTACTGGGAAGTGCACGGCACTTTCGACGCCCAGGCCGGCCAGTACCTGGGCAAGTGGTTCAACCCGCAGTGGAAGAAATCGGACGATGCCGAGGCCAAGGCCGACCGCCTGTGGAACAAGGCCGAGGCCGAAGCGATTGCCGCCGCCGTCCAGGGCAAGCCGGCCACCGTCACCGAGGAAAGCAAGCCCACCACGCAGGCCTCGCCCCTGCTGTTCGACCTGACCAGCCTGCAGCGCGAAGCCAACGGCAAGTTCGGCTTCTCGGCCAAGACCACGCTGGCGCTGGCGCAAAGCCTGTACGAACGCCACAAGGCCCTGACCTATCCGCGTACCGACTCGCGCGCCCTGCCCGAAGACTATCTGCCCGTGGCGCGCCAGACCTTCGACATGCTGGCCACCAGCGGCATGCGCCATCTGGCGCCTTTTGCCCAGCAGGCCATCAACGACAACTACATCCGCCCCACCAAGCGCGTGTTCGACAACAGCAAGGTGTCGGATCACTTTGCCATCATTCCGACCACCCAGGCTCCTTCCGGCCTGTCGGAAGCCGAACAGAAGCTGTACGACCTGGTCGTGCGCCGCTTCATGGCCGTGTTCTTCCCCAGCGCCGAATACCAGGTCACCACGCGCATCAGCAAGGTCGAGCAGCACAGCTTCAAGACCGAGGGCAAGGTGCTGGTCAAGCCGGGCTGGCTGGCCATCTACGGCAAGGAAGCCGCCAACGAGGTGGAGGATGCCAAGGAAGGCGACAAGGGCCAGCCCCTGGTTGCCGTGAAGCCCGGCGAGCAGCCGCGCACCCACCACGCCGATGTCAAGGGCCTCAAGACCAAGCCGCCGGCACGCTACTCCGAAGCGACGCTGCTGGGTGCCATGGAAAGCGCCGGCAAGCAGATCGACGACGACGAGCTGCGCGAAGCCATGCAGGAAAAAGGCCTGGGCACGCCAGCCACGCGCGCGGCCATCATCGAAGGCCTGCTGACGGAAAAGTACATGCTGCGCGAAGGCCGCGAGCTGATCCCCACAGCCAAGGCCTTCCAGCTGATGACGCTGCTGCGCGGCCTGGAAGTCGAGGAACTGTGCCGCGCCGACCTGACCGGCGAATGGGAATTCAAGCTGTCGCAGATGGAAAAAGGCCAGCTCTCGCGCGAAGCCTTCATGCAGCAGATCCAGGCCATGACCGAGAAGCTGGTCAAGAAGGCCAAGGAATACGACCGCGACACCATTCCCGGTGACTACGCGACGCTTTCCACGCCCTGCCCCAACTGCGGCGGCGTGGTCAAGGAAAACTACCGCCGCTACGCCTGCACGGGTGCCAATGGAGCCAGCGAAGGCTGCGGCTTCTCGTTCACCAAGTCCCCTGCCGGCCGCACCTTCGAGACGGCCGAGGCCGAGCAGCTGCTGCGCGAGCGCCGTATCGGCCCGCTGGAAGGCTTCCGCTCCAAGGCCGGCTGGCCGTTTGTGGCCGAAGTCGCCATCGTGCGTGACGAGGAAAACAGCAACTTCAAGCTGGAATTCGACTTCGGTGACGACAAGGATTCCGAGGACACGGGCGAGATCGTGGACTTTGCCCACCAGCAAAGCCTGGGCCCCTGCCCCAAGTGCGGCTCGCCTGTCTTCGAGCATGGCGCCAACTATGTCTGCTCCAAGGCCGTGCCCACGCTGGCCCAGACCACGCCCAGCTGCGACTTCAAGAGCGGCCAGATCATCCTGCAGCAGCCCATCGAACGCGAGCAGATGAGCAAGCTGCTGCAGACCGGCAAGACCGACCTGCTGGAGAAGTTCGTCTCCAACCGCACGCGCCGCAACTTCAAGGCCTTCCTGGTCTGGGATGGTGCGGCAGGCAAGGTGAACTTCGAGTTCGAGCAGCGCGAAAGCAAGTACCCGGCACGCAAGACGGCTGGTGCAGCGGCGGCCAAGACCACGACCGCTGCCGCCAAGAAGACAGGCACGGCTGCCAAGAAGACCGCCGCCAAGACAGCGACCAGGGCGACGACCAAGACCGCTGCGGTGAAGAAGCCCCGCACCGTGAGCGCCACGCTCAAGCCCAGCGCCGATCTGGCCGCCGTGATCGGCAGCGAGCCCACCTCGCGCCCCGACGTGATCAAGAAGCTCTGGGACTACATCAAGGCCAACGGCCTGCAGGATGCCAAGGACAAGCGCGCCATCAACGCCGACGCCAAGCTCAAGCCGGTGTTCGGCAAGGAGCAGATCAGCATGTTCGAGCTGGCAGGCATTGTGGGCAAGCATGTGAGCTGATCGCCAGCCCTGCCCCGCCAACCCACAGAGACCGCCACGGCTTGCCGCTGGCGGTCTTTTTCATTTCAGGCAGCGCAGCGCAAGGCGTTCAGATAGCCGGATATGGCCGTGTTGGCGCGCTGGCGCAGCAGATCCAGATCCGGGACGCTGTCCGTGGCCAGATAGCTGTGGTTGAGCAGACCGTACAGAATGCACTGGCTCACCCGTGCTGCATCGCGCACCGGGTAGTCCGGGGGCAGGTCGGCTGCCTGCTCTATGGCAGCGGCCCAGGCGTCCACAAAGCGCTCGAACATCTTCCGGTAGGCCTGCGAAGTGGAGTAGTGACGCTCCAGCAGATAGTGGGCCCCCCATTCATCTGCCCGCTCACGATGCGCCTGCAGCTGTGACTCGACCACTGCCTCGGCAATCTGCATCAGCGGCTGGCCCGCATGGCTGCTGGTCACGCCGCGAATGCCCAGCAGCAGTGACTTGGAGCGCAGATGCAGGCACACCTTGGCCAGGTCTTCCTTGCCCGAAAAATATTCGTAGAAACTGCCCAGCCCGGTGCCCGCCACCAGGACGATCTCGCGCACGGTGATTTGCGCGTAGCTGCGCTCAAGCAAAAGCCGAACAAAGGCGTCCTGCAAGGCTTGAAACGTATGCCGTGCACGAGACTGCAAAGGGCGGCGACGCCCTGCTGTCGCGGAGGAAGGGGTGTGTGGTTTCCTGCTGGCCAAATCCGAACACCTTTTTTGCACGGGTTTCTAGAATTTTCCACAGAGACCTCGATGCCGATGTGCACGGTAACCCGGTGGATAGGAAATTCTCATCGAAGACGGAGACAAGCATGCCCCCTCTCACTCCCATCTGCCTGGCGGCAGTGGCACTGGTCTGCATTTCGGCGGCTCACGCACAGCCTGCCACGGTAGTGAAGATTGCCTCGCTGGATGCCATGAGCGGCCCCATGGCGGGGCTGGGCCTGAATGTGCTCAAGAGCTTCCAGTACAGCGCCAAGCTTGCCAACGAGCAAGGCTGGGCGGGGGCCGTAAGGTTCGAGATCGTGCCCTTTGACAACCGCCTTTCCGCACAGGAGGCGCTGAGCCAGCTCAACTCCATCATCGGACAGAACATCCACTATGTGGTGCAGGGCGCCAGCTCCTCGGCCGTGGGCCTGGCGCTGCAGGAGGCCATCGAAAAGCACAACAGCCGCAACCCCGGCAAGGAAATCATCTATCTGAACTATGCGGCCCAGGCGCCGCAGATGACCAACGCCAAGTGCAGCTACTGGCATTTCCGCACCGATGCAAATTCGGACATGAAGGTGGCCGCGCTGACCTCCTACCTGGCCGGGCAAAAGCAGGTCAAGCAGGTCTTTCTGCTCAACCCCAACTATGCCTACGGCCAGGAAGTCTCGCGTGCCGCACGCAGCATGCTGGAGGCCAAGCGCCCCGACCTGAAGATCGTGGGCGATGACTTCCACCCTCTCGGGCAGGTCAAGGATTACTCGCCCTATATCGCCAAGATCAAGCAATCCGGAGCCGATGCCGTCATCACTGCGGACTTCGGCGCCGACCTGGCGCTGATCGTGCGGGCCGCGCGCGAAGCGGGTCTGGACACGGACTTCTACACCCTCAACGGCAACAACTTCGGCGTGCCCAGCGCCATGGGGGCAGCAGGACAGGGGCGGGTCAAGCTGGTTTCGGCCTTCAGCCCCAACTCCCAGCCTCTGGTCGGCGATTCGCTGCTGCCGGGCTTCAAGCGCCAGTTCAACGAGGACTTCATCAACGGCCTGGGCCACAACGCCCTGCTGATGCTGGCCCAGGGCATACGCGAGGCCAAGTCCGTGGAACCTGCCGCGGTGGCGGCCAGGATGTCGGGCATGCGCTTCGACGGCATCAACGGCCCCGTGGAAATGCGCAAGAGCGATCACCAGGCCCAGCAACCCATCCATGTACTGAGCTGGGAACAGGTGGACGGCAGGGCCGTGGTGCATGACCAGGAAGGCACAGGCCTGGGATGGAAACCCGTCAGCACGGTTTCTGCCCGGGCGGCCGCCCTGGACACCAGCTGCAAGATGAGGCGGCCCTCCTGACTCCGCCTTCTGGCGGGCCCTTCCCGCCTGCCGGACATCTCGTAGAAATCACAAAGCCCTGCGCCCTGCTGCAGGCAGGGTCACATAGAAAGGAAGAGACACCATGACCGGCATTCATCCTCATAACCAGGCCCCGGAGCTCAAGGACTACAACGTCTTCACCAGTGACCCGGTGCTGCAGCGTGCCGTGGCACGCGGCGGCGCGCAATGGCGCGAGCCGGAGCTGCAACGCCAGGGTGCGGAATATGGCGCCGAAGCCACGCTGCGCGCTGCCGAAGACGCCAACCATTTCGAGCCCGAGTTGCACACGCATTCCCCGACAGGCGACCGTATCGACCAGGTGCGCTTTCACCCCGCATGGCATCAAATGATGACGATTGCCCGGCGCAACGGCATCTGCAACCTGCCCTTCACCGACGCGCGGCAGACGGCCTGGCCGGCCTATGGCGCATCGCTGTTCATGCACAGCCAGATCGAGTCCGGCTCGGGCTGCCCGACCACCATGACCAAGGCCAGCATTCCGCTGGTGCGTCTCAACCCCCAGCTCCATGCGGTGCTGGGGCCGCTGCTTGCGTCCACCGATTACGACGCGCGTGACATCCCCGCCGAGGGCAAGCGTTCCATCACCGTGGGCATGGGCATGACGGAGCGCCAGGGCGGCAGCGATGTGCGCAGCAACACCACGCGTGCCGTGGCCCTGAACCCATCGGGCAGCCTCGGCCCCTGGGGCGAGGAATATCTGATCACCGGCCACAAATGGTTCTTCTCGGCCCCCATGTGCGATGGGCATCTGGTGCTGGCCAAGACCGAGGAGCGCGGTCCCACCTGCTTTTTCGTGCCACGCTGGCGACCCGACGGCCGCAAGAACGCCATCCATATCCAGCGCCTCAAGGACAAGGTGGGCAACCGCTCCAACAGCAGCAGCGAAGTGGAGTTCGACAACGCCTGGGGCGTACTCATAGGCCAGGAAGGCCGGGGTATATCCACCATCATCGAAATGGCTACCTACACCCGTCTGGACTGCGCGCTGACCAGTGCGGGCTTTATGCGTCAGGCCCTGGTGCAGGCCCTGCACTACACGCGCAACCGCCATGCCTTCGGCCTGCCACTGGCCGAGCAGCCGGTGATGACCGGCCTGCTGGCCGATATGGCATTGGAATCCGAAGCCGCCACCTGGCTGGCCATGGATCTGGCCGCACGCTTTGGCTCCGAAGACCCGCTGGATCAGGCCTGGCGCCGCATCGTCACGCCTGCAGCCAAGTTCTGGAACTGCAAGCGCGCCGTGGGCTATACCGGCGAAGCCATGGAAGTCTTCGGCGGCAACGGCTATGTGGAGACCGGCCCCATGGGGCGCTTGTTCCGCGAGGCCCCCGTCAACTCCATCTGGGAAGGTTCGGGCAACGTCATGTGCCTGGATGTGCTGCGCGCCATTGCCCGCAACCCCGACGACGCCCATCTGCTGCTGGACCATCTGCAGCAAGCGGGTGCAGAGGAAGCCGTGCTGCGCACGCAGGTGGACAAGCTGCGCCAGGCCATCATGCTGGCGCCTCAGGATCTGGAGCGCGAAGCGCGCCGCTTCACCCAGCGCCTGGCCATCACGGTGCAGGCCACGCTGATGCTGCAGCATGCAAGCAGCGACAGCGCTGCGGCCTTTCTCGGCAGTCGCTTCGACCCGGACTGGGGCCCGGTGGCCGGTGTTGCCTGCGGCAGCAGCGACCCGGCCGCCCTGCTGCGCAATGCCTGGACTGGTTGAGGAGGACGCCAGCCATGATGAATTTCATTTCCCTGCTCGACCAGCAGGCACGTACGCGCCCCGAAAAACTGGCGCTGCGCGCTGACGGCCAGGACTGGAGCTATGCCGCACTGGCCGAGGCCAGCCGCCGCGCCGCCACCGTGCTGCAGGCGCAAGGCCTGCGCCAGGGCGACAGGGTCGGCCTGCTGTGCTTGAACACCCCGGGCTTTGTGTTCGCGCTATTCGGCGCCTGGCGGCTGGGTGCCGCCGTCGTGCCCATCAACCACAAGCTGCAGGCCCCGGAAGTCGCCTACATACTGCGCCACTGCGGCTCACGGCTGTGCATCGTGGATGGAACGCGCGCAGCGTTGATCGCAGCGGTCCAGGCCGAACTGCAGCCGGCGGCAGAACTGCGGTGGCTGAGCACGGCTTCTGCCGCCGAAGGCCTGGGCTTCTTCGATGAGTTGCTGGCGCAGGCCCCCCCCTGCGGCGACCAGCATGGCCATCCGGCACCGGACGCGCTGGCCGAAATCCTCTATACCTCTGGCACCACGGGCCAGCCCAAGGGCTGCCTGCACAGCCATGCCAATGTCTTTCACGCAGCCCTGTGCACGGCCGCCGCCACCTCGCTGTCACCCATGGAGCGCACGCTGATCGCCATGCCGATCTGGCACTCGTCGCCGCTGAACAACTGGTTTTTGGGCACCTTGCTCATGGGCGGCACCGCCGTGCTGATGCGCGAATACGCTCCCAGGGAGTTTCTGCAGACGCTGGAGCGCGAGCGCATCAGCTTCACTTTCGGCGCGCCGATTGCCTTTCTGGCCCCGCTTGCCGTGGTGCCGGATGTGGCCAGCTACGACTTCAGCGCCATTCGCCTATGGACCTATGGCGGCGGCCCGCTGGGCGCGGAGATGGTTCGCAAGCTGGCCCAGGCCTATCGCAGCGACCGCTTCATGCAGGTCTATGGCATGACCGAATCCGGCCCGCTGGGCAGCATGCTCTATCCAGAAGAAGCCTTGACCAAACCAGGCTCCATCGGCCGCAGTGCCATACCCGGCGTGGAACTGGAACTGCGCCGCCAGGATGGCAGCCCGTGCGGCCCCGGCGAGGTGGGCGAGATCTGCCTGCGCTCCGCCGCCATGATGCAGGGCTATCTGAACAGCCCCGAGGCCACGGCCGCCGTGCTGGACGAGCAGGGCTGGTATCGCAGCGGCGATCTGGCGCGCAGGGACGAGGACGGCTATCTCTATATCGTGGACAGGCTCAAGGACATGATTGTTACGGGTGGCGAAAACGTCTATTCCAAGGAGGTGGAAGACGTGCTCTGCACCCACCCCGACGTGCAGGACGTTGCTGTCATCGGCCGGCCCCATCCCGAATGGGGCGAGACCGTGGTGGCCGTGCTGACCCTGAAGACCGGCAAGTTGCTGGACCAGGAGACCCTGCGCGAGTTCATGGCCCCGCAGCTGGCGCGCTACAAGATTCCGCGCCTCTTCGAGTTCCGTGACACACTGCCGCGCACCGCTACCGGCAAGCTGCTCAAGCATATGCTGCGGGGCAGTGCAAGCAGCCATTGAGCGCGAAGGCACTGTCGCAAGATGGCTCTCGGGCAGATTCGGCGCTGCAAGTCCTGGCCATGCGGCGCTTTCCGTTCGGGCCGACGATCCTGGCACCGCGCCCGGGTAACACGGATGACATGGATGGGTCTTTGCAATCCGCTATAAGCATTGGTATGCAACTGAACCATGACCTGCTGACGGAGCGCCCCGCGCGCCAAGTCTCCCTTTCGGGAGCCTCCAACTTCCGTGATCTGGGCGGATATCAGGGCCTGGACGGCCGCCGCCTGCAATGGGGCAAGCTGTACCGCTCCGCGCATCTGGCGCACCTGACACAGCAAGACCTGGACCAGCTGCAAAAGCTGGGCATACACCGCAGCGCAGACTTTCGCGGCGAAGGCGAAAGTGCGCATCTCTCCTATGCCTGGCCTCTGATCGAGCGCCATGCCCTGGTGGTCGAGCCCACCGTGGTGCAGCGCGCCCAATCCCTGATGGAGCAGGGTCGCCACCTCAGCAGCCGCGATACCGAGGAGCTGATGCACGACACCTACCGCAGCTTTGTGAACGTGTACGGCAATCGCTTTGCGCAGTTCCTCGCACTGCTGCAGCTCAGCGATGCACCGCTGGTCTTTCACTGCACGGCCGGCAAGGACCGCACGGGCTGGGCTGCGGCCCTGCTGCTGACGGCGCTCGGCGTGGACGAGGAGCAGATCATGGAGGACTATCTGCTGACCAATCAGTACTTCGTACGCCCGACCCAGATGTATGGCCAGCTGTCCGAAGAGGCGCTGGATGCGCTGTGGCGCGTGCAGCCGTCCTATCTGATGGCCTCGGTCGACGTGGTGCGCGCCCAGCATGGCAGCGTGGACCGCTATCTGAGCCAGGTGCTGGGTGTGGATGGCACCGCGCGCGAGCGGCTGGCCGAGCTGTATCTGGAGACCTGATCAACTTTGATAGCTTTAAACGCTTACCCCGTTTAGGCTAAACCCATTTTCAGGCAAAACAAGCTGTTACGGCGGGGTATCTCCAGCCCGCTACCATGGGGCTACGAGCCGCAATGGATGCGGACAAGGAAATGCAGATGCGCAAATGGCTCTCCCTGGCCGCAGCAGCCGCCACGCTGGTGCTGACGGCCTGCTCCGGCACCATGCCGGCCTCCTCCAGTTCCAGCAGCTCCGGCGGCGTGGAAATCTTCGGCACGGTGGACGCAGGCGTCAGCCGTACCTGGTAAGCCCCGCCGCAAGGCACAAAAAAGCCCGCCGTGCTCCATGCACGGCGGGCTCTTGTTTTTGCCGCGCGCTTAACGGCTGACGTTGGCGTCGGCCACGGTCAACGCCGTCATGTTCACGATACGGCGCACCGTGGTGCTGGGCGTCAGCACATGCACGGGCTTGGCCGCACCCAGCAGCACCGGGCCCACGGCAATGCCGCCGCCGGCCGCCTGCTTGAGCAGGTTGTAGCTGATGTTGGCGGCGTCGATATTGGGCGAGACCAGCAGGTTGGCATCACCCAGCAGCGTGCTGTTGGGCATGAGCTTGGCGCGGGCCTTGCCGTCCAGAGCCACATCGCCGTGCATTTCGCCATCCACTTCCAGCCAGGGTGCCTGCTCGCGCAGCAGCTCCAGGGTCTGGCGCATCTTGACGGCGCTAGGCTGGTTGCTGGAGCCGAAGTTGGAGTGGCTCAGCAGCGCAGCCTTGGGCTTGATGCCGAAGCGCATCATTTCCTCGGCGGCCATGATGGTGATCTCGGCCAACTGCTCGGCCGTGGGGTCGTAGTTGACGTGGGTGTCGACCAGGAATACCTGGCGCTCGGGCAGCAGCAGACCGTTCATGCAGGCATAGGTGGTCACGCCGCTGCGCTTGCCGATGACCTGATCGATGTAGTTCAGGTGCACATTGGTGTTGTTCCAGGTGCCGCAGATCAGGCCGTCGACCTCGCCCTTGTGCAGCAGCATGGAGCCGATCAGCGTCAGGCGGCGGCGCATTTCGATCTTGGCGATGGGCGCGGTGATGCCCTTGCGCTCCGTCATGCGGTGATAGCTCTGCCAGAAGTCGCGGTAGCGCTCGTCATGCTCGACGTTGACCACGTCGTAGTCGGCGCCTTCCTTCATGCGCAGGCCGAACTTCTCGATGCGCTGGGCAATGATGGCGGGGCGGCCGATCAGCGTCGGGCGCGCAATGCGCTCGTCCACCACGATCTGGGCCGCGCGCAGGATGCGCTCTTCCTCGCCCTCGGCATAGGCCACGCGCTTCTTGGAGGCCTTCTTGGCGGCATGCACGATGGGCTTCATCATGGTGCCGGAGGCGTAGACGAAGGTCTTCAGATGCTCGCGGTAGGCATCCATGTCCTGGATGGGGCGCTTGGCCACGCCGGCTTCGGCCGCAGCCTGGGCCACGGCAGGCGCCACAACCAGCATCAGGCGCGGATCGAAGGGCTTGGGAATCAGGTACTCGGGGCCGAAGCTCAGCACCTCGCCCACATAGGCGGCTGCCACTTCCTCGGACTGCTCGGCCTGGGCCAGCGCGGCAATCGCGTGCACGCAGGCGATCTCCATCGAGGTGGTGATGGTGGTCGCGCCGCAGTCCAGCGCACCACGGAAGATATAGGGGAAGCACAGGACGTTGTTGACCTGGTTGGGGTAGTCCGTGCGGCCCGTGGCGATGATGGCGTCGTCGCGCACCGCCTTCACATCTTCGGGAATGATTTCCGGGTTGGGGTTGGCCAGCGCGAAGATGATGGGCCTGGCCGCCATCTTCCTGACCATGTCCTGCTTGAGCACATTGCCGGCAGACAGGCCCAGGAAGGCGTCAGCGCCCTCGATCACCTCGCCCAGCGTGCGCAGCTCGGTCTTCTGGGCAAACAGCGCCTTGTCCGGGTCCATCAGCTCGGTGCGGCCCTCGTAGACCACGCCGGCGATATCGGTCACGAACACGTTCTCGCGCTTCAGACCCACTTCCAGCAGCAGGTTCAGGCAGGCCAGCGCCGCGGCGCCGGCACCCGACGCCACCAGCTTGACCTCTTCGATCTTCTTGCCGGCAACCTTGAGCGCATTGACCATGGCCGCTGCCACGGTGATGGCCGTGCCGTGCTGGTCGTCGTGGAAGACGGGAATGTTCATGCGCTTGCGCAGCTCGCGCTCCACGAAGAAGCACTCGGGCGCCTTGATGTCTTCGAGATTGATGGCGCCGAAGGTGGGCTCCAGCGCAGCAATCACGTCGACCAGCTTTTGCGGGTCCTTCTCGTCGATTTCGATATCGAACACATCGACGCCGGCGAACTTCTTGAACAGCACGCCCTTGCCCTCCATCACGGGCTTGGAGGCCAGCGCGCCGATGTCGCCCAGGCCCAGCACCGCCGTGCCGTTGGAGATCACGCCCACCAGGTTGCCGCGGCTGGTGTATTTGAACGCCGCAGCCGGGTCCTTGACGATTTCCTCGCAGGGCGCAGCCACGCCGGGCGAGTAAGCCAGGGCCAGATCATGCTGATTGGCCATGGGCTTGGTTGCCGCGATGGCCACCTTGCCGGGCTTGGGGAACTCGTGATATTCCAGTGCCGCCTGACGCAGCAACGCACGTTTATCAATCGAGGTAATGGGCTTGGTGTCGGACATCAGCGGTCTCCAGCTCGCAAAGTAAGTCATCCGCAGTAAGGACTCTCTATGGGCACATTACCCGGCCCCTGTGTTCCTGCGGACGATGAAATCGGATTTTGGATTGTAGGCCGAGCGCTATCAAAAAAAGAGGGGTTGCAGCTCGGCGTTTAAGGTCAAACAGCCATGACTGTTCAATAACAATGCAAACGAAATCATAGCATTATGCAAATAATGCATGAAGCACAGAGATATGATTCTTGTTGACCTTTGTTTGCCTGCCTCTCTGAAAGCTTCTGCCCATGCTGCCCCGCCACAACGACCCGATTGCCGCCATTGCCACCGCCCCCGGGCGCGGAGCCGTTGGCATTGTGCGAGTCTCCGGCAAAGGTCTTGCAGCCCTGGTGCGAACGCTTTGCGGCAGGGAGCTGAAACCGCGCGAAGCGACTTATCTGCCCTTCAGGGATGCAGGCGGCTCGCCCATAGACCACGGCCTGGCCATCTACTTTCCCGGCCCCCACAGCTACACAGGCGAGGACGTGCTGGAGCTGCAGGCCCACGGCGGCCCCGTGGTGCTGCAGCTGCTGCTGGCGCGCTGCCTGGAGGCGGCCCAGAGTGGCAGCGAGGACGGCAGGCCGGTGCTGACAGGGCTGCGTCTGGCCCAGCCCGGCGAGTTCACCGAGCGCGCGTTTCTCAACGACAAGATCGACCTGGCCCAGGCCGAGGCGATTGCCGACCTCATCGATGCCAGCACCGAAGCCGCCGCGCGCAGTGCCAGCCGTTCGCTGTCTGGCGCGTTCTCGCAGGAAATCCATGTGCTGCGCGACGCCCTGGTGCATCTGCGCATGCTGGTGGAAGCCACGCTGGACTTTCCCGAGGAGGAAATCGACTTTCTGCAGAAGGCCGATGCCTTTGGCCAACTCGAGCGACTGCGCGCCCAGGTCACTGCCGTGCTGGCACGCGCCCATCAGGGCGCGCTGTTGCGGGAAGGCATCAAGGTGGTGATTGCCGGTCAGCCCAATGCGGGCAAGAGCTCGCTGCTCAACGCACTGGCGGGGGCCGAGCTGGCCATCGTCACCCCGATTGCCGGAACCACGCGCGACAAGGTGCAGCAGACGATCCAGATCGAGGGCGTGCCCCTGCATGTGATCGACACCGCAGGCCTGCGTGACAGCGATGACGAGGTGGAGCGTATCGGCATTGCCCGTGCCTGGGATGAGATTGCAGCAGCCGATGCCGTGCTCTTTCTGCACGATCTGACCCGCGTGGAACAGGCCGACTATGCGGCGGCCGATGCCGATATCGCCCGCACCCTGCAGGGCAGGCTGCCCGCTCAGGTGCCGGTCATCCATGTCTGGAACAAGACCGATATGGCGGCTGCCGATGTACAGGCCCGTCACACCGCCCAGCTGAATGCACAGCAGATCGCCTTGTCCGCCCGTACCGGCGACGGCCTGGACGCGCTGCGCAAGCGGCTGCTGGAAGTGGCGGGCTGGCAATCCGCGCCCGAGGGCCTGTACCTGGCCCGTGCCCGCCATGTGGAGGCCCTGCAGGCCGTGGATGTCCACCTGGAGATGGCCGACGCGCAGCTGGCGGCGCAATCCGCCCATCTGGATCTGCTGGCCGAGGAGCTGCGCCTGGCCCAGCTGTCGCTGAACTCGATCACCGGCGAATTCAGCTCCGACGACCTGCTGGGAGTGATCTTCTCCAGCTTCTGCATCGGCAAGTAAGGCAGCAGGCAGGCCGCCGCCTTGTTCGAGCGGGCATAAAAAAACGCCACCTTTTCAGGTGGCGTTCTTGTTGGCGCTGGCGCCGTGCTTACTTGCCTTCGGCAGCCTTGCCGAACTTGGGCAGGTTGAACTGGGGCGGCACGCCCATGCGCTTGTTGATGATCCACTGCTGAGCGATCGACAGAATGTTGTTCGTCAGCCAGTACAGCACCAGACCCGAGGGGAAGAAGAAGAACATCACGCTGAACATCAGCGGCATGATCCACATCATCTTGGCCTGCATGGGGTCAGGAGGAGCGGGGTTCAGGGCGGTCTGCAGCAGCGAGGACAGAGTCATCAGCAGCGGCAGGATGAAGAAGGGATCCGGCACCGAAAGGTCGTGAATCCAGCCGATCCAGGGCGCGTTGCGAATTTCCACGCTGGACTGCAGCACCCAGTACAGAGCCATGAAGACAGGGATCTGGATGATGATGGGCAGGCAGCCGCCCATGGGGTTGACCTTCTCCTCGCGGTAGATGCGCATCATCTCCTGCTGCATCTGCTGGGGCTTGTCCTTCAGACGCTCGCGCATTTCCTGAATGCGGGGGTTGATGGCCTTCATCTTGGCCATCGAGGAGTAGGCCTTGGCGTTGAGCCAGTAGAAGGCGATCTTCAGCAGCACCACCAGGGCCACGATGGACCAGCCCCAGTTGCCGATGAACTTGTGCAGCTCGGACAGCAGCCAGTACAGCGGCTTGGCCAGAATCGTCAGCCAGCCATAGTCCTTGACCAGTTCCAGACCGGGCGAGAGCTTTTCCAGCATGGGCTCGATCTGAGGGCCGGAGAACAGGCGCGAGCTCACGGTCTTGGTCTGGCCGGGTTCCACCGTGCCCACGGGCGTGATCATGCCCACGGCATAGAGGTTGTCGCCCACCTTGCGCACGAAGTTGTCGCGCTGGATGCCGTCGGCCAGCAGCCAGGCGCTGGCGAAGTAATGCTGCACCATGGCCACAAAGCCATTGGGAGAGGCCTTGTCGACCTCGGCCTTGCCGCTTTCGATGTCCTTGAACTCGACCTTGTGGTACTTCTTGGCGTCGGTATAGACGGCGGGACCGGTGAAGGTGGAATAGAAGCTGGACTCATGCTCGGGCTTGTTGCCGTCGCGCACCAGCTGCATGTACAGCTGGGGGTTCACGGCGGTCGAGCCGGTGTTGACCACATCGTGCTGCACATCGACGGCATAGGAGCCGCGCTTGAGCGTGAAGGTCTTGACCAGCTTCACGCCACCCTGGTCGGCGGACTCGAAGCGCACTTGCACGCTGTCCTGACCGTCCTTGAGCTCGCGCTCGCCGGGCATCACGGTCATGGGAGTCTTGTGCGTGGGGAAGTTGCCGCCGATCAGGCCGGTCTGTCCCAGGTAGACGCGCTTGGCGTTTTCCTCGAACACCTGCATGAGCTTCTTGTCATCCGCGGTGTCGGAGTACTTGAGCAGCTCGGAATGCTTGAGCGTGCCGCCTTCGCTGTCGAAGGTCAGACGCATGACATCGCTGCCCACAGTCACGTCCTGACGGGGCGTCACGGCCGCTGCGGGCTGGCCTGCGGCATTGGCAGCACCGGGCACATCGCCGGCAGAAGCGGCTGCGGCGGGCTGGGGAACGCTGACATCGGCAGGCTTGGCATCGGCCGCAGCAGGTGCACTGACCGTCTGCGGCGATGGGAAGAAGGTGGGCTTTTTGCCGTTATGGATTTGCCACTTGTCCCAGAGCAAAACCATGGAAAAGCCAAATATCACCCACAGTATGGTGCGGCGAATATCGTTCATGAAGACTTCTTAGGTGAGGAAGGTTGGGTGGTCGCGGAAGAATCCGAGGCATTGTCCAGAAAGGAAAACAGCCTGGGCTTTTGCTGTGGCACGGGATCATGCCCTCCGTCACACCACGGATGACAGCGCGCCAGCCGGCGCACCGTCAGATAAGAGCCTACCGCAGCGCCGTGTTGCTCCAGCGCTTGAAGGGAATAGGCCGAGCAGGTCGGCTCGAAGCGACAGGCCGACCCCAGCCAGGGACTGAGCAGCAGCCTGTAGCCACGCACCACAGCCATGAGCAGTCGCTGCATCATGGCTGGTTCTCCGGCTGATTAGCTATTGAATCAGTAGCTTCTTGCGTTTTTCCATCAAGGGCTTGAGGCGAATTTTCCTTCAACCCCACCTCCGCCGTGGTGGCCTGACGGGCCTGCGTCAGGCGGCGCGCCCCGGTCGCAAAAAGCTGTTGCAGTTCCTTGCGGACCGCTGCCTTGAGCTGGTCCGAGGTTGCACTGACGAATTGCTTACGGTCAAACCCCGAGCGCAGGCGCACCACATAGGAAGCACACAGCAGGGCGTCCTCGTACTCCGAGGACACCGCATAGATCTGGCGCTTGATGGTGTGGCGCGTGACCGAGCGCCGTGCCCAGCGTTTGGGCACCATGGCACCCAGCCAGGCCTGCTTGCGCACTGCACCAATGCCAAACAGGGCCTGCGGATCGATCGATCCGGGCCCTGTCCTGGGGTTGGCAACCATGTCTGCAACCTCGGCCACCAGCTCCATGCGGTGCAGGGCGAAGTGCGGGGTACGGGCAATGGTGCCCGCGGACATGGTGGCCTGGAATTGCGGACGCGTTTTCAGCCTTTGCATAGGAGAGCCTCCGTTCAGAGGCCTTCAGCGCAGCGAAGGAGCAGACCGCTAGCCAACGCCGGCCTTAGACGGCCAGACGCTTGCGGCCCTTGGCGCGACGTGCGTTGATCACGGCACGGCCACCCTTGGTCTTCATGCGGACCAGGAAACCGTGGGTACGGGCGCGGCGGATCTTGGAAGGTTGGTAAGTACGTTTCATGTTGGTTCCTTGAGAAGGTTCAGTATTTGCGTCGGCAAGGCGCCATGTTTGCGCCCGACCATTCCGGTTTTGCGCCGCACACTGTCACCGCCAAGCCCGATATTTTTTCACATGCCGAGCATGTCATCGGACCAGAAGGCAACAAACGGAACAAAGCACCCGCCACAGCGCCCGGGAACATGTTGTGCATGTTCTAAAGCAGCTGGGCGCGCGCGCACAAAAAAGGCGCCCGGCTCATATCACCCTGAACACATTCAGGGAAACCGGGGATTATCACAGCGTTGCGCCTTTGATGCAATGACCCTTGAATTTGCTATGGACTCATGAGGATACCGACAAGCCTGCGCAGAGGTCGGAGATTCTTTACAAGCCGCAGGCTGCCTAATCTATTAGGATGTGCAGCCTATAACGCACTGGAGCCGGGGACAGCCTTCTGATATTTTGTGGATAACTTCCGCAAAAGCTACAATACCAACCCCGCAACTGTTCCTCCTATCCACAATTAGACTTTTGACA